>NZ_JBQRUO010000001.1:0-1549067 GCF_053485855.1 Thalassotalea montiporae | reverse complement strand
TTAATGCTCACTTGGTCAACTGCCTGACCTAGAAGGCAGCTCCCAGAATGTGGCATCCCGTAGGGGATTCGAACCCCTGTTACCGCCGTGAAAGGGCGGTGTCCTAGGCCTCTAGACGAACGGGACACTGTTCATGCTCGTAACCTTTATCTTAAAAGACACCTTTAATTACCAACATTCTAGAAAATGGTGGAGCTATGCGGGATCGAACCGCAGACCTCTTCGCTGCCAGCGAAGCGCTCTCCCAGCTGAGCTATAGCCCCAGTTTTAGTTCGGTAAAACACCTTACTTAAACCAGCCTTTAGACAAGCGACCTAGTACTCGTCGAAAGCGAGGCGCATTTTAGGCATGCCCCTGATAAGTGTCAACACTTAATTTTAAAATAACTCGAAAAGAATCGAATTATTTGTTTGATCGTTCACATTGAAATCAATCTGCTTATTTTTTGTGTATTCAACTAGTTAGCGAGTGTGGTTTTGCTGAACAAATTTTGAATTGTGCTAGTATTCGCGCCCACTTTGACCTTGGTAAAGAGTCAAAACTTTATTTTTAAAGGCTTTAACGTTAAGGTTTAACTAATTGGTTAAGAAACACACATGACTATGCAACTAAAAAAACTAAATATTGTTGCTATTGGTGGTGGCCATGGCCTAGGTCGTGTTCTCTCCACTCTCTCTTTTATGCAAGATCAACTCACTGGTATTGTCACTACAACCGATAATGGTGGTTCAACGGGTCGCTTAAGAAAAAGAAGCTCTTCCATTGCATGGGGCGATCTGCGCAATTGTTTAACCCAGTTAGTGGATGAAAACTCGGTCGGTAGTCAATTATTTGATTTTCGCTTTGACGGTGAAGACGAGCTAGGTGGTCACAATTTAGGGAACTTGATCCTCTATGGTTTAGGACAAATTCAATCGAGCCCTATCGATTCGATTAAATTAGTGCGTCGTTTGTTACGTGTTAGAACACCGGTATTGCCAATGTCTGAGTCCCCTACTGACTTAATGGCCTTTTACCCAGAAGGTCGTTGCCGTGTCGGTGAGCTTTCAGTAGATGACATGCCAATTATGCCAAAGAACTTAATGCTAGCACCTTTGGTTAAATCTCCTCAGCAATGTGTAGACGCCATTAACAATGCAGATTTAATTATTCTCGGCCCTGGCAGTTTCTTAACAAGTGTCGTTCCGCCACTCTTAGTACGTGATATTGCGAATGCACTTAAGCAAAGAAAAGGTCACTGTGTATTTGTCGAAAATATTGTTGCTGAAAACAGCCCTGCCGCCGCGCTTAGCCTAGACGAAAAACTGACGTGGATTGAAGAAAATATAGGTTGTCTGCCAATTGATAGTGCAATTTGCCATCATAAAGAGGTGACATCAGATAAAATCAAAGTGATAACGCACAATATGGCAAGTAATGATGTGAAACATCATCATGATAAAGCAAAGCTTATTGAAGCACTCAATAAGTGCATAGAAGGTATTGAGCCTATTGCCCCATTAAAAATAGCCAATGCTAACTAGCATTGGCTATTGTCACATAACGCTATAACAGCATTTCCCTACTCTGACGCATCATCTTGGCTAATACGACTGGCTACAGCCCCCGTTTGCCCTTTATATTTAGCATCTACACGTTTGTTGTAAGGACGATCAGCTTCGCCTGACATGGTTTCAAAATTTAAAGCTGCAATTTTCATCCCCGGACGAAGTGCAAGCGGCAACTTGCCACTGTTATAAAATTCTAAAACGATCTGACCAGACCAACCTGGGTCAATACGGTGAGCGGTAACATGAACCATTAAGCCTAAACGCGCTAATGATGAACGGCCATCAAGCCAGCCAACAATATCCGCTGGTAAGGTTACTGATTCAAAAGTCACCGCTAGTGCAAGTTCGCCAGGGTGTAAAAAGAAGGCTTCGCCGTCTGGAATCACAATCTCTTCACTCATCACCGCATTCATTTGCGCTTGCACTTCTTCGCGTGGGCCACTTAAGTCAATAAACGGCGCGGTATTGTTTTTAAACACACGAAACTCATTGCCTAAGCGAATATCAACGCTGACACCTGAGATCATCGAGGCATCTGGCTGTGGCTCAATGACTATTTTGCCGTCAGCAATGCAGCGTTCAATATCTTTATCACATAATCTCATGGCGCTTCTTCTTATTTTGTTGTGTCTATTGGGTTTTCGTTTATTTTTTATTCTTGTGCGTATACATCGAATTGCTGGTTGTTCTTTGTAGCTAATCCAGCACTTCAATGTTAGGTGTCGCAGGGCTGCGCATATCAAGTAAATGGAATACTTTACTCGCTATATTGCGCGCTATTTTACGGTATTGATCACAGATGTCACTAGCGCTTTCACTATTAAATAAGCTCTCGCCTAAATCCGCTTCTTGCCTAACTTGAATATTGAGTGGTAATTGTCCTAGTAAGTCTATCTGATTAATTTCGGCAATATCCTTGCCGCCATCAAGGCCAAATAAATGCGAATGATGACCGCAGTTTTCACAAATGTGATAACTCATGTTCTCGACCACGCCAAGCACAGGTACTTTCACTTTATCAAACATGGCAATGCCCTTTTGCGCGTCAGCTAAGGCAATATCTTGCGGCGTGGTCACAATCACAGACCCCGCAACCGGTACTTTTTGGGAAAGCGTTAGCTGAATATCACCTGTTCCCGGTGGCATATCAATCAGCAAATAATCAAGTTCTGGCCATTGGGTTTCATTTAACAGCTGACTAAACGCCGTGCTCGCCATTGGGCCACGCCAGACTGCAGCGTCACTGTCTGGCACTAGATAGCCGATTGACATTGAATAAATACCATCAGCGTCAATGGGGATCATAGTTTTACCATCAACTGAGCTCGGTTTATCGTCTTGGCAGCCCAACATAGTCGGAATTGACGGACCATAGATATCAGCATCTAAAATACCGACTCGCGCCCCTTCTTTTTGCAAGGCACGGGCAATATTGACAGTCGTTGTCGATTTTCCAACACCACCTTTGCCAGAGGCAATAGCAATAATGTTTTTTACGCCTGCTATGTCGTGCTTGCGCACCGCTTCGATATTGGTTGAGGTAGTAAACTCAACGGTTTTACCAAGCTCATCAGAAAGGGAGTGTGCAATACTTGTTAACTCATCGCCCGCATAAAAAGGTAGTGTTATGGCAATAAGCAACTTATCTTTTTGCTGTTCACCAGCTAATTCGTTGGCTAAAGCTAATACACCATACGGAAACGCATCAGAGCGATAGGCATCAAGCACTGACTCAATAAGTGAAAGGTCTTCGGGATTAATGGGTTTCTTCTTACTAAAAAATTGACTTAAGCGACTCAAATGGACACCTGTATAAATAACAGTAACTAGGGCGAGTTAATTGAAAATAGCCCAGAATTGTTAATGAAAATAGCTGGTAAATTCTGTACCATTGCGCCATTGATTTCCACCTTAAAGTGCTTAGCACGCTAGTATCTAAAGAAAATGTCAGAATCTACACCTCAAGCTAACGCCCAAACTGCTGCCGCAGACAAGCGTAAAATCTTAGTGACCTGTGCCCTGCCTTACGCCAATGGCTCTATTCATTTAGGTCATTTACTTGAACATATCCAAACCGATATTTGGGTGCGTTTCCAACGTATGCGCGGCAACGAAACCTATTTTGTTTGTGCCGACGACGCCCACGGCACGCCGATAATGCTTAAAGCGCAAGAGCTTGGCATTACGCCAGAGCAAATGATTGACGGTGTGCGCGAAGAGCACATGGCAGATTTCAACGACTTCTTGATCAGCTTTGACAACTATCACTCAACCCACAGTGATGAGAACCGTGAGTTTGCCAGTGAAATTTACAATAAGCTAAACGCTGCGGGTCACATTAAAACGCGCACTATTTCACAGCTTTACGATGAAGAAAAAGGCATGTTTTTGCCAGATCGATTCGTCAAAGGCACATGCCCCAAGTGTAAGAGTGAAGACGAAAACGGCGATAGCTGTGATAACTGTGGCGCAACTTACTCGCCAACAGAAGTCATTAACCCTCGCTCTGTGGTATCAGGTTCAACACCTGTATTGCGCGATTCAGAGCACTACTTCTTTGACCTGCCAGCATTTGAGCAAATGCTAAAAGATTGGACGACTGGTGGTTCATTGCAAGAAGAAATGGCTAACAAGTTAAATGAATGGTTTGAATCTGGCCTACAACAGTGGGATATCAGCCGCGATGCGCCATACTTTGGTTTTGAAATTCCGGGTGCACCGGGTAAGTTCTTCTACGTATGGCTAGACGCACCAATTGGTTACATGGGCAGCTTCAAAAACTTATGTGATCGCGAAAACATTGATTTTGACAGCTACTGGAACGAGAACTCAGATGCCGAGCTTTACCACTTTATCGGTAAAGACATCATCTACTTCCACAGTTTATTCTGGCCTGCCATGTTAGAAGGCGCAGGTTACCGTAAGCCGACTTCTGTTTACGCACACGGTTTTGTGACGGTGAATGGCGCGAAAATGTCTAAGTCAAAAGGTACCTTTATTAAAGGCCGTACCTACTTAGATCACCTAAACCCTGAGTACTTACGTTACTACTATGCAGCAAAATTAACCAACCGCATCGACGATTTAGACTTAAACCTAGAAGACTTTGCCCAACGCGTAAACTCTGACTTGGTTGGTAAAGTTGTTAACATTGCCTCGCGCTGTGCTAGCTTTATCACTAAGCGCTTTGACGGCATGTTATCAAGCAATGTTGAAGACCAAGCATTGGCTGATGAAGTAATGGCCGCTGGTGACAAGCTCGCTGAGCTATACGAAGGCCGTGAATTTGGTAAGGCAATGCGCGAAATCATGGCACTTGCTGACAAAGTGAATGAATACATTGCAGTTAAAGAGCCATGGCAGCTAGTTAAAGACGAAACCAAGCAGCAAGAAGTTCAAGATATTTGCTCATTAGGTATTAACCTATTCCGTATCTTAATGATTTACTTAAAGCCAGTGCTTCCTGCCCTAGCAGAAAAAACGCAAGGTTTCTTAAACGACGAATTAGTATGGGACGGCCATAAAGCCCTACTTAAAAATCACCAAATCAACAAATTCAAAGCGTTAATGCAACGTATTGAAATGGATAAAGTAAACGAAATGATTGAAGCCTCTAAAGAGTCATTAGCAACGGAAAAAGCAGCACCTGCGCCTGCTGGTCCATTAGCTGATGACCCGATTGCACCAGAAATTCAGTTTGACGATTTTGCCAAAATCGACCTGCGCGTTGCCAAAATCGTAAAAGCTGAACACGTTGAAAAAGCAGATAAATTACTTCGCTTGGAATTAGACCTTGGCGGCGAAACACGCCAAGTGTTTGCTGGTATTAAATCAGCGTACCAACCGGAAGACTTAGAAGGTAAGCTAACGGTGATGGTAGCTAACCTAGCACCGCGCAAAATGCGTTTTGGTATGTCTGAAGGTATGGTATTGGCTGCTGGTCCTGGCGGCAAAGACTTATGGATTCTTAATCCAGAAGAAGGCGCCCAGCCGGGTATGCGAGTAAAATAGTCGCTAGCCTCAACCCAATTAACTATTTTAAGCCCATCTCCGCGATGGGCTTTTTTATGCTTACTATTCAGCACCCTATTAAAATTAGCCATTGAAACATTGCTATATTCGCCGTAGGCTTTGCCAATAATAACGGTAAAAAAAGCAAAGAAAGCATGCATATTGACCATATTAATATCAGTGCCCCAAAGGCGGTATTAGACATTGAAAAAGACTTTTTCTGTGAGGTGTTTCAGTTAACCGTTGGAGATCGCCCTAAATTTTCCAGAAATGGCTATTGGCTTTATGCAGCCCAAACTGACAACAAAGATAGTTGTGCCCTAGTTCATCTAACTGAAAGCGACGAGCATTCAGCTAGCCCAGTAAAGCACTATTTTGACCATGTAGCATTTCAATTAACAGGCTTAGCTCGATTACTGGCAAAGCTCGATGAGCTAGGGATAATCTACCGCACTGACTCACTGCCTGATATTGGCATGACGCAAGTGTTTTTCCATTCACCTGCGGGTATTGGCTTAGAAGCGAACTTTCTGAATGAAATAATTTCTCCTTAGTTCCTATCCGATCTTAAAAAGTAAGGTCTTTAAAAGTTAACTCCATAAAATGAAAGCAGTAAACAACCCTAACCTTGGCCTCGCGCTTTTTGATTTTGATGGTACCATTACCACCGTAGATACTTATACCAAATTTCTCCTTAATACCACGCCACTCTATCGCATTGTCGTTGGTGCACTTGTGCTGTCACCTTTTATTTTACTGCATAAGCTTGGCCGCTATCCGACCGCTAAACTAAGGCCTAAGCTCACTTTTTTTGCCTTTTGGCGCAGAAAAGTCGCAAGCACTAAACAACAAGCTAATAATTTTTCCGCCAAGTTTATGGATTCCGTTATTTTTGACAGAGCACTTACCGAAATTCGTTGGCATCAGACACAAGGCCATGAAATAGCGGTGGTATCTGCCAACGTGAATATCTACTTAGCAGCTTGGTGTCGCCGCCATCAAGTAAACTTGATTAGCAGCGAACTAGCCGTTCAAAAGCATTGGAAAAACCTACGTTACACTGGCAAGTACCTTAATGGCGATTGCAGCAATGAAAAGAAAGCACTCGCGGTCCAATCTCACTATGAGTTAGCCAACTACTCGCATATTTATGCATACGGTGACACGCAAGAAGATATGCCAATGCTCGCCCTTGCCAATAAGAAGTACTTCCAATGGCAAGAGATAGCCTGATTCATAAAAAACGGGCTCATAAAGAAGGAATAGTCAAAGCAGATTAGCTTTATAGCGGGCACGATAGTTACTGGGTGAAAGCCCAGTTTTGCGCTTAAACAACTTGGTAAATGAGCTAATGTCGCTGTACCCGACTGCATGAGTAATTTCATCAATATGCTGGTTTGATTGCACCAATAGCTTACTCGCGGCGTCAATACGAATCGCTTGTAAATATTCGGAGGGGGTTATTTTTGCAGCCTCTTTAAAGCGTCTTATCAAAGTACGATTAGACACACCAAATTGTTGACTCACCTCGCTAATAGCAATGGTTTGACTATAGTGGCTCTCTAACCATTCTTGCACCGCTTTCACGGTTTTGTCGTTATGATATTTTTTTGCGATTAACGGTGAGTAAGTAAGCTGCGCTGTTCGGCCAGTCTCAAGTACAAACGAGCGCGCAGTGCCTTGCGCAGTCTCGTGTTCACAAAAAAGCTCAATCAAGTACAGCCCTAAGTCGAACCAAGCCATACCGCCGCTATCACAAAGAATATTGCCATCATGAGTAATATGCTGCTCGCTATTTAACGAAACGTTAGGATAACACTGACTAAATTGCTCAGCTGATGCCCAATGAGTTGTGGCACTTTTACCATCAAGTAAGCCTGCCTCAGCCAAAAAAAATGACCCTGTAGAATTACTGCCAATTATCGCGTCACTGCCTTTTAAGTGACGTAAAAACGCTATTAACTCTGGATTTTGCGCTAACGTTTTGTCTATATCGCCTGCAATACTCGGTACCAGAAAAATATCGCTTTCGATGGTGTCGCTAATTGCGCAGTGCGGGCTAATAATCACATCGTTCATGGTGTAAATCGGTTTTTTCTGCCAACTGGCAATTCTCACCTGAAAACGCTTATCAACTGGCAGTTGGTGATATTTATTCCAAGAAACACCGGCCAAATTAAATAAATCGTTAATCCCTGTAAGTGCACTGGCAAGCACATAGTCAAACGCTAGTATCGTTACTGTGATCATCCCTTTGCTTTGACACCTTAAACGGTTAAAAAATGGCTAATTTCACCCAATATATGTCAATTATTACCGTTAGTCTTGGCTTATTTTACTGTCACACTAAATCCGTTACCTAAAATACATAGTCGAAAACACAACAATAAAAATTGCAGGCAGGCGTTAACTCATCCAGCGCCGGAACGAGGGCACAAACCATGAGCGACATTAAAACCCACTATCGCAACTGTAATATTTGCGAAGCCATGTGTGGTATCGAGATTAAGTACAAAGCCGAAAGCAAAGAGATTATCTCCATTAAAGGCGATAAGAACGACCCGTTTAGCAAAGGCCATATGTGCCCTAAAGCCCTTGCACTACAAGACTTTTACGAAGATAAAGATCGCCTAAAAAGCCCAATAAAACGCACCTCGAATGGTTGGCAGGAAATAAGCTGGCAGCAAGCATTTACTGAGATTGGCGAGAAGTTCAGCGCCATTCAAAATGCTTACGGCAAAAATGCATTAGGTATTTACCTTGGTAACCCCAATGCCCATAATTTTGGCAATTCACTGGTGTTGAAGCCATTTTCTAAAGCCATGGGCACATTAAATCGCTTTAGCTCGGCATCAACCGACCAAATGCCACACCACGTAGCCGCTAATTATATGCTTGGCAATGGTATGCTGATCCCAGTGCCCGATATTGACCGCACCGACTTTATGCTGATTATCGGTGCTAACCCTGTAGTTTCCAACGGCAGTATGATGACCGCGCCCGGCGTGTTAAACCGTTTAACCGCGATTCAAAAGCGCGGCGGTAAAGTCGTTGTTGTTGACCCACAGCGCACTAAAACCGCAAAAATGGCAGATCAGCACCTGTTTATTCGCCCAGAAAAAGATGCCCTACTGCTACTTTCACTGATTCACTGTATTTTTGCTAATAACCAAGTGCGGTTGGGTCATTTAAGCGACTATGTAAATGGCTTAGCTGAAATTGAACAAGTAGCAAAAGACTATGCGCCTGAGGTGGTCGCTGAGCACATTGGTATTAGTGTTGATCACATTACAACTTTAGCTGCTGAAATGTTTGGGGCTAAATCTGCTGTTTGCTACAGCCGCATGGGCGCGTCTACTCAAAGTTTCGGTGGCCTGTGTCAATGGTTAACAATCGTCCTCAATGTGCTCACAGGTAACTTCGATCGCGAAGGTGGTGCCATGTTCCCACTTCCTGCCTTTAACTTGCTTAGAGGCAAAACCGCTGGTCACCCAACGAATTTTGGCAAATACCAATCACGCGTTCAGAAGATGCCATTTTTTAATGGTGAATTCCCGACCGCAACTTTAGCCGATGAAATACTGACTGAAGGTGACGGCCAAATTAAAGCCATGATCACCATCGCCGGTAACCCTGTGCTGTCTGCACCTGATGGGCAAAAACTCGGTCAAGCGTTTCAGTCACTAGAGTTTATGGTGGCCGTTGATATCTACCTTAATGAAACCACTAAGCATGCAGATATTATTTTGCCAGCAACAACGGGGCTAGAAAATTCTCATTACGACATTTTCTTCCATAGCTTTGCAGTGCGTAATACGGCTAAGTACTCAGCGCCTTTGTTTGAAAAAACTGAACACCAACTTGCAGATTGGGAGATTCTTAACGGTATTGCCGAAGCCGTTACCGGTAAACCTGCCCTGCCTTATGCGCCAGAAATGATCTTAGATATGGAGCTAAAAGCCGGTCCTTACGGCAAGGAAAGTGATAGCAAGCAAGCACTAGATCTAGAAAAACTTAAAGAAAGTCCACACGGTATTGATTTAGGGCCATTACAGCCAAGCCTGCCAGAGCGATTATTAACTGCCAGCGGTAAAATAGAGCTCGCTCCTAGCTTGTTTATCAATGACTTACCTCGATTAAACAAACTAGTTCAATCACCTGCCATTAACCCACAATATCCGTTTGAACTGATCAGCCGCCGCCTCGTAAAAAGCCATAATACCTGGACACAAAACTCTGCCCGTTTAATCAAAGGTAAAAACCCAGTGACTTTGGAAATTCACCCCATAGATGCGGATAAGCTAGGCATTAACCAAGGCCAGCTTGTGGTGGTGTCATCGCCTGTTGGTGAAGTTACCTTGCCCGCCAGTGTCACTGACGATGTGCTCGCCGGTGTTGTGTCGATGCCGCAAGGCTGGGGGCATAATCAAGCAGATACGCAAATGACCACTGCCGCTACACAAGCGGGGGTCAGTATTAATGATGTTACCGGTGCAGATCGTGTTGACGTGCTTACTGGCAATGCCGCGTTTAATGGCACACCTGTCGCCATTCGGGCCGCTTAGAAAGAAAAGTAGCGCACAAGATATTAGGGAAAATAGAATGAAATACTTCGCACCGCTCGTACCGTTTATCGGCGGTTGGTTGTTGCTGATGAACACGGCTAACTTTAGCCAAATGGCGTTAATCAATGGCGCCCTGCAAATGTTGTTGTTTGCCTTGGTGGTTTGCATTCCAGCTTGGAAAACAGGCCGCATGTCATATGTTGATATCGGCTGGCCTTGGGGGCTAGCAGTGATTGGTATTGTCACTTGGCTGTATAGCGATGGCGAGCCTGTGCGTGTTGCTATGGTCAGTATCGCGTACATTTTCGCTGGCAGTCGCATGGGCTTAGGTGCGATCAAGCTATTAACGTCAGGTCATTTAAACACTGAGCTACCGCGCTATGAATTTCAAAAGCGTCGTTGGCATAAGCAAGGTAAAACGAATACCGCACTTGCCATGCAAATTGAAGCCATTTTACAAGGCTTTGCTAATGCGGCCTTCTTGGCGTTTCCCGCTTTTATTATTGCCGCTAATACGTCACCGCAAATATCCCCATTTGAAATTGTCGCCATCATCCTTTGGTTGGCAGCATTTGCGATGGAATCGGTGGCTGATATGCAAAAACTTTCATTTTTAAAAGCTGCCAAAACGAGCGGAGCAATAGGTAGCGTGTGTAATGTTGGACTTTGGCGCTATAGCAGGCACCCTAATTATTTCGCTGAATGGATGGTATGGAATGCACTACTGATTGCCACTATTCCTGCGTGGTTAGCCTTGTTTGGCCAAGAAAAGTTAATCACTAACATGCTGTTAGGCTTGGGCTTACTATTTGTTTCAAGAGTTATGTACACCACGCTGGTGACTTACACAGGTGCTGTACCTGCTGAATATTATTCAGTGCAAAAGCGCCCTGCTTACCGCCAGTATCAACAAGAAACAAATATGTTTTTTCCGGGGCCAAGAAAACTAAATATTACCCACAACAGTACTAACTCTTTAAAAACAAACGATTAGTCACAAAATTAAAGTAAATAACCACATACACAACTAACGAAAATAATAAGAGAGAAGCTATGTTTAGTCATATTATGATCGGCGCTAATGATATTGAAGAGTCTAAAAAGTTTTACGATGCCGTATTGGGCGCAATGGGGCACAAAGAAGGAGTTATTGACCCACTAGGCCGTTGTTTCTATTACACCGACAAAGGTATTTTTGCCTTATCAAAACCCATTGATGGCGAGCCTGCCTGTCATGGCAATGGCTCTACCATCGGCTTTTTCGCTAAATCGCCTGAAATCGCCGATGCATGGCATGCCGCAGGTATCGCTAATGGCGGCACCACGTGTGAAGAGCCTCCGGGTATACGCGAGGGCTTTGACGTTAAACTCTACCTTGCCTACTTGCGTGATCCTGCCGGTAACAAAATCTGCGCCCTGCATCGTTTTAAATAGTCGGCGCTTTCTTAAGTTACAAACGCTCAACAAAAAGTGAGCACAAATAAGCATAAAAAGCAGCGTAATGCTGCTTTTTTAATACCTGATTCACGCTTTCAGCGATTCAATAACTAGTATTTTTCTAACTGTAATACTTTGTTCATTGGCTTCCATTTCTTGATCCAGATCAATATAATTGCGCGCAAATATTCTTAGCTGATCGTTAAATAGTCGGTTTGCCACAGAATTTATCGAAGTAAGTACGATGTACCTGGTGTGCTAATTTAGTAGTTAATTGCCTAGCTAAAGTCGCCAAATACACGTGCAATTTTATAAACAAAGCACGGGAATTACGCTCCCGCCAGCCGAGGTAAATATGCAATACGTTGTTTGCGCAATGTACAAATTTGTTGCGCTTGAAGATTTTGAAGTTATCCGTCCTAAGTTGTTAAAAACAATGGAAGACAACCAAGTTTGCGGTACCCTTTTACTTGCCAAAGAAGGCATCAACGGTACAGTCGCAGGCTCTCGTGAAGGCATCGACGCCTTACTTACATGGCTAAAAAGCGACGAGCGCTTAGCCGACATTTCTTACAAAGAATCTTTCACCGAAGAAAAACCATTTAAACGCACCAAAGTTAAGCTGAAAAAAGAAATCGTCACTATGGGCGTTGAAGGCATTGACCCGCGCCATGTGGTAGGTACTTACGTTAAACCAAAAGACTGGAACGCACTAATTTCTGATCCAGAAGTATTCGTGGTTGATACCCGTAACGATTACGAAGTGCAAATTGGTACGTTTGAAAACGCGGTTGACCCAGACACCAAAACCTTCCGTGAATTCCCAGCTTGGGCAAAAGAGAACATGGACCCGACCAAGCACAAAAAAGTGGCGATGTTCTGTACTGGCGGTATTCGCTGTGAAAAATCAACGGCTTATATGAAAGAGCAAGGCTTTGAAGAAGTCTACCACCTTGAAGGTGGTATTTTACAATACCTTGAAGACGTACCAGCTGAAGAAACTATGTGGCAAGGTGAATGTTTCGTATTCGACGATCGCGTCACCGTAGATCACAGCCTAGAAGCAGGTAAATATGACCAATGTCACGCATGTCGTATGCCGATTTTAGCAGAAGACAAAGAAAAGCCAGAATACGAAAAAGGCGTTAGCTGTCACCACTGCTTTAGCTCAACCACCGAAGCGCAACGCGCTCGTTACGCTGAACGCGAACGCCAAATGCAATTAGCAAAAGAACGTGGCGAAACGCACGTGGGTTCAGACGCTGCAAAAATTTTAGAGCAACGTAAAGCTGAGAAAAAAGCACGCATCGCAGCACAACAAGAAGCTGCTAAAAGTTAATAAAGGCTAATCTGTGGCTGCTGTCTCAATTAGAGACAAGCGCAAGCCAATAAAAATATTACAAGGCGCATAGCACGAGCTAAGCGCCTTTTTTATGTCCTGATTATTCCTATTTTTGTCGGTAGCACCGAACTTATATGGCTTAAATGATCCTATGGCTAAGCCAAATTAGCCAAATCTCCGTAATGCCATAAAAAGAATGGTTGGAAGTTTCTAGCTAAAGGGATTAGCAATACTTATTTGCAACATAACTCATTAACCAATTGATAAAGTGACGTTTTACCAGTAGGTTAATCTTTGTACACCTCATAATCATTAAGTTAGATAACAACAATAAGGTAACAACATGAAGGTATTGGGCTGGCTACTGCTTGTCATTCTTGTGACTAGTATCATTTTAATTGCGGTTTATTGGCAAGCTGACAAATCGCTTGAAGAGCTCAAACCCAAATGGGCACCATCACCTTCACAATTTGTTAATGTACAAGGAATGCAAGTACACCTGCGCGATGAAGGGCCGCGCGATGATCCAAACCCTATTGTGCTTATTCACGGCACTTCTTCATCACTGCACACATGGGATGGCTGGACAGACGAATTAAAATCAACACGCCGCGTGGTGCGCTTCGATATTCCAGCCTTTGGCTTAACCGGGCCATCTCCCGACAATAACTACACCATCGAAAGCTACGCCAGTTTTATTGTTGCGATGCTCGATCACCTAAATATCGAACAAGGGGTGTTAGCAGGTAATTCACTCGGTGGCTATGTGGCTTGGGCAACCGCTGTTATCTACCCAGAGCGTGTAAGCCAACTAGCACTGGTTGACACCAGCGGCTATCCATTTACCCCTAAATCCACACCAATTGGCTTTATCGTTGCCAATACCCCAGTATTAAACAAGCTGATGGAAAAAGTGCTACCGCGTAGCATGATTGAAAGCAGTATTATCAACCTATATGGCGATCCTAGCATTATCACTCCTGAACTCGTTGACCGCTATTTTGACCTGACCGTTCGAGCTGGGAACCGCCAAGCGCTAGCGCAACGATTTCGCCAAACCAAACCCGGCCCTTACGCCGATAAAATCAGTACCATTACCCAGCCAACACTTATTATCTGGGGCGGCCAAGACCGCTTAATACCACCTGAGCTTGGTGATCATTTCCATCGCGAAATACCTGATAGTGAACTGGTGATGTTTGAAGAGCTAGGACACCTGCCGCATGAAGAAGCACCATTGGAAACTGTAATGGTATTTAAAGAGTTTCTTAGTAAGTAGCCGTAGCTTTACTAATAACTGAAATTGAAACTCTTAGATAAAACCAATAGAGATGATAAAGTGACTGCCATTGTAAACAATAGTAAGCGTTTTATAGTTAGTGTCTTATATAGAAAAATATAGTATTGCGAGTGTTAGGCGAATAGTTTTAAAAGTTTCCGCAATACTTGTACTACTTGCTATTGTCTATCAAACTTATTTTTTCATACAGCCAAGTGTCACCATTACCAATAACTCTCCATATGTGATTGAAAAAGCAAGTGTTACGCTACCAAATAGTCACTTGAATTTTGGCACCATCGCCCCGAATAACACTAATACCATCTACTATGCTCTCGACCAAAAAGATGGTGGCTATTTGTATCAGTTTACGCTGAACGCGCCATTGGCGAGGGAAATTGCTGGCGAGTGCGGCTATGTAACGCATAGTGAATATCATAAGCGAGTATCGGTTACCTTAGCGGCCAATTTATCGGTAGACTGTCACACAAATTAGTAAAAACGCTTTTAATGAAGTTGCCACTAATTAAATTGCCATGGGCGAGTCGATAAATAATTTTACTATCAAGGACTAGGATGAGCAGGTTACAATTTGCGACCCGTTGGGGGTTGTTGGGTATTCTTTTGGGTACCATCGCGTTTTTATTTAATTACCATATGGTGCCAACATCTTTACCCGGTTATGAAATCATCGCTGCGCCAGCGATGTGGGCATTAAGTTTTTTTAGCGAAGAAACACCATTTTGGCCTAAAATGGTGATTTTTATGTCGGGCCAATATATCGCTTACACCAGCTTATTTTGGTTGATAGCTGCTGCTCGTGATAAGCATCAAGCGCCCTAGTTACAACTTGATATAACTCAAATTTACCAAGACTCATTTAATGAAACTAATTAATCTTTTGTCGAATTGCTTATCGAACCGTTGGTCGAATAGCATGTCGAATCGCATACTAGCGCTAACCAGCATTGTAACTTGTAGTTTGCTACTCAGTAGTTGTGCGAAAATCAGCACCATCAATACCAATTTAGATCGCGAAAACTTCGCCCACTATTTTTCCCCTGCTGAAGTGAAAATATTTGAGTCTGAGCAAGAATTTCCCGGTAAGCACAAAATGCTAGGTATGGTGGAGGGAGCGCATTGCCAAGCCAAAGCACACTTAGCGTCTCCTGATAAAATTGAAGCGCGCACTGAGGCGCGCCGCAGCGCATTTCAACTAGGTGCCAATGCCATTGTTTTTTCAGGTTGCGCTGAAGTTGGTAATCAAGGCGATAATAGACAATGTCATGCCAGTGTTATTTGTTATGGCAAAGCCTATCAAGTCGAAAATCTAAACTAGTCAGGCAGCGTTAATGAATACAAGTTCAAGCAGGTTCAGCATTAGCTCGATAGGCACAGTTAGCTCACCTTACAAAGAAAAGTTTGCCATTCCGCGCCAGCCTGGGCTGGTTACCGCGGCAAAAGGCTATATTGAGCTGGTAAGCGACATCGATAGCAAAAGCATGGTGGAAGGATTAGAAGGTTACAGCCATATTTGGGTGCTCTTTATGTTTCATCAAAACCTTGCCCATGGCTGGAAAGCCAAAGTTAAGCCACCACGCCTTGGTGGCAATAAAAAAGTGGGTGTATTGGCGACACGCTCCACATTTCGCCCTAATGGCATTGGCATGTCGGTGCTGCCAGTCGAGAAAGTCGAGTCAATCACGCTAAAAAACAATCAAACGCAAACTCGCATTTACGTATCGGGCTTAGACTTACTTGATGGCACACCTGTTATCGATATAAAGCCTTACATCCCATACTCTGACAGCCTCGAAGGTGCTCAGGCAGGTTTTGCTGAGCAAGCCCCCGAAGCCAAACTTAGTGTGAATTTTTCGACAGAGGCACAAGCGATGTTGCAGGCGCAGCAGCAAAGTGAAGCGCAAGAGTTAGCCGTGTTAATTGAGCAAGTACTGGCACAAGACCCCCGCCCTGCTTATCGTCAAAACAAGCCTGACGACAATACTTACGGTATGCGCTTATACAACTACAATATTACGTGGCATTGTAGCTCGCTTACTCAAGTGCAAGTCCTCAATATCACCCCTGTTACAGCTGTTTAGCCTGATTTATGTCAACCAGCGCCTTTTTTGAATTACTATTTTTAGCCTCTTTGTGGGGGGCATCGTTTCTATTTATGCGTATTGGCTCGCCAGAGTTTGGGCCGTTTTTATTAGTTGCACTGCGCACCCTAACCGCCAGTTTATTTTTACTGCCAATTTTGGTTTCCAAGCGCCAACACCATCAACTGACTGGCCGTTGGACGCAAATTTTTATCATGGGCGCGTTCAATACCGCCATTCCATTTGCGTTATTTGGCTACGCCTTGTTGTCGTTGTCAGCCGGGGTTGGTTCAGTGCTCAATGCAACCGCGCCAATATTTGCCGCCATCGTTGGCTTTTTCTGGCTAAAAGACAAAATATCATTCGCTGGCATATTTGGCTTGTTACTGGGGTTTTTCGGCGTGTATGTCTTGATGTCAGGCAAAATAGCAAATGGTGGTGAGGCGCTTATTTTGCCCACATTGGCTGCGCTTGGCGCGACCTTGTGCTATTCAATTGCCACTAACTACACCAAACAGTATTTGCATGATTTAAAGCCACTGGCGCTGGCTGCCGGAAGCCAGATCAGTGCCACCATAATGCTACTGCCATTTGCACTGATGTTTTTGCCTGAAAAAATGCCAAGCAATCAGGCATTTTACTCAGTTGCAGCGCTCGGCATATTTTGCACGGGTATCGCCTACATTATGTTCTTCCGCTTGATAGCGACAATTGGCCCGACAAAAGCGATTTCAGTAACCTACCTAATTCCGGTGTTTGGCTTGTTTTGGGGCTATTTATTCTTAAGTGAGCCAATTACGCTGACTACGCTATTAGGCAGTGGCTGTATTTTAGTTGGCGTTGGGTTAACCACAGGGTTACTCTCACGCCGCAGATAACCTAAGCAACTAACATAAACTTATTCAGTAAGAAACGTTATTGATGCTTTCTGAACGGCAACTCGGTTTTTGCCTGTTTAGTATAGCGCTCAAGGCGCTCATGCTCGCGCGCGATAAAGTCACTAATCGCTTGATGAAATACGGGTTGATAGACTTGATAACTACCATAGATGTAAACAGGTTCAAAGCCTCGCTTTAGTTTGTGCTGACCTTGCGCACCAGCGTTAAAGCGAGACAAACCAAGTTTGATACAAAGTTCAATGCCTTGATAGTAGCAAAGCTCAAAGTGTAAATTGTTGAATGCTTGCTCTGCCCCCCAATAACGGCCATAAAGTTGTTCGTTATCATAAAAAAACAAAGCAGCAGCTACCGCTTTTTGATCACGATAAGCAAAAACAATCGCACTGTTTTCGCTCATACCACTCGTTGGTTGGGCTAAGGCATCAAAAAAAGCGGGCGTTAGGTACCCTTGATGACCAGAGCGCTTCATATAGGTTGCTTGATAAAAGCGATAGAACTCTCGCCAATGATCTTTAGTTAACTGCTCACCGACAAAGCTACGTATTTCAATACCTTGGTCAACAACCGCTTGGCGTTCTTTGCTTAGTGATTTTCTTTTGCGCGCCGTTAGTTGCGCCAAAAACTCTGAAAAATCACCGTAGTTTCGGTTGAACCAATGATATTGCACATCACAGCGCTTTAACCAATCATTGTCTGCTAAGGCCTCTGCATGCTGCGGGGTTAAAAACAAGCACTGAGCGGTTTGCGCATCAATTTGCTTAGCCAGTGAATTAATTGCCTGTGTTGCCTGCGACAATATATCGTTTTGATACTCTGCGAACTCCTCAGCAATACCAAAGCGCGCGCCAGTTACTGGCGTAAACGGGATCGCCGAGACGATTTTCGGGTAGTACTCAATTCCGTGCTGATAAAACGCATCAGCCCAGCTCCAGTCGAATAAATATTCACCGTAAGAATGAGATTTAATGTAAAGGATAACAATAGCAACGACTTGCTGGCTGTCGTCACTCAGTGCAAGGTGGCAAGGTTGCCAGCCGGTTTGCTTGCTAACACAACCTGTGCATTCTAATGTCGAAATGAAATTATACTGCGTAAAGGGCTGCGAAGATGGAAAACAGCGCTGCCAATCGAACTCGTCTATTGCTGCGCAACTGGTGAAAAATTGCGGATATAACTTCATTAACTTGGTTTTTAAATGGAAACGTGAAGCTAAGTTAAACTGGGCAAAACCGATTTATTGTTTGATTTTGCCCATCTAGCTTACTAACCAAATAGCTAACATAGTTTACTTATTTGGCTAACATTGCAGGTATAGCTTCTGTAAGACAATCGCCTAATTCAATTTAACGGCGATAGTTACTGCTTATATACTTTGCCGCCTTTCATCACAAAGTCAACATCCATTAACTCTTCAATGTTTTTTAACGGGCTGGCGTCTGTGGCAATAATATCAGCGTATTTACCAGCCTCTAGTGTGCCTAGCTTATTGCTCATACCGGCTAAATCCGCGGCATTAACTGTGGCTGCTTTTAGTACATCTTGCGTTGTCATGCCTGCTTGATGCATCAGCACCGCCTCTTTAGCGTTAGTACCATGTTTAGACACACCACTGTCGGTACCATAAGCGATTTTCACGCCCGATTGGTAAGCACGAGTGAAGTTTTTCAGCATGTCGGCGCCAACGCGAATGGCCTTGGCTTTGATTGGCGCTGACATAAAGTCAGATGTTTTTGCCATATTCACCACAGTATCACCCGCCAACAGCGTCGGCACTAAATAAGCGCCGGTTTGCTTGAATAGCTTTATGCTTTCTTCATTGGCATAGCTGCCGTGTTCAACGCTGTCAACGCCAGCACGAAGCGCGGCATTTATACCGTCTGCGGCGTGTGCATGGCTGGTAACTTTGCGTCCAAGCACGTGTGCCGCATCAACAATTGCTTTCATTTCATCATCAGCCATTTGCTGGCCAGTGCCTGTGGTTGTGTCAGATAAAACACCGCCAGTAGACGCTATCTTGATAACATCGGCACCATATTTAATGGCATGACGCACTGCCTTTCGGCATTCGTATGGGCCATCGCATAATGTTTCTGGCGATTTAAGTTTTAAGATATCAGGCGCCATGCCATCGACATCCAAATGACCGCCCGTTACTGACACACCAGCACCGGCAATAATGCGCGGGCCATCAACCCAGCCTTTGTCAATCGCATCACGTAACGCATTAATTTGTTCTGGTTGATTTAATAAATCGCGCACTGTCGTAAAACCCGCCATTAGTGTTTTATTGGCAAAGTAAACACTTTTCATGGCAATGTCGGCGTCTGACATTTGCACCGTTTCTTTGTGGTTGTTAGGACCAAGCTCACCGTGCAAATGCACGTGCATATCCATCAGACCTGGCATAACAAACGAGCTAGATAAATCGATTAATTGAGCACTTTCACCGAATTGGCTAGCTGCAATAAAACCTTTTTTCACTGCTGAGATCACACCGTCTTTGATTACTAGCGTTTGCTTAGACAGCGGTTTTTCACCCGGTACAGCCAATAACTGACCAGCATGGATCACCTTAGTATCAGCAAACGCAGGCAATGAGATAGCTGCACCTAGTGCCAGTGCTAACAATGAGCGTGAAGCCACTTTCGGTTTAGGTTTAGATTTGGTTTTATTTACAGCAGCACCATCGATAGAAGCGACTGACTGAAAGGTTGAATAGTTGAACATTGAAGTTTCCTTGAAGAAGATGTGTTGGTTTACACCAACTGATTTATTGTTTTTGTTATTTGTTCTGTTTTCTATTTTTTGTTTTTCTGGTTTTCTGCTTGAAGTTTTCGTAACTATTGCCTAGGTGATAAGGCGCAATTATTCGTAACACGTAAGATAGCAGTTTCGCAGATTATCGTAATGTTAGTTCATCCTAATTATCCTGCCACTGGTCAATTAGCGACTGCTGGAAGCTTAAAATTCATTGCATATCGTTTACTTTGGTGATGATTTTCACTGGTAATAAAAGCAAATTAAGCAACACAAGTTATTACTAGTTAAAGCCGCTGCCTAACATATTAAGTAATTCGGGTTGCCAGCTAATCGCTATTTGCTGCTCAGCTTCCGTTGCTACATCGGCAATATTAAGCGCAATAAGCTGCTGCTCCCTCGCCCAATAACTAGGTACATAGCCAAGATACAAGCCACTTTTAACAAGCTGAGCTAAGACACTCAGATCATCAGCAATCACAGGTTTGTTTCGTGGAACCAACTGTTCGTTCCAACCATCACACCCGATACCACGCAGTTCACCGCAATACGGGGAACGTTGCGGCACAACAAAGTCATATTCACTTAATTCGTTAACTGAAGGGTTCGTTTTTGCCAATGGGTGCCCTACTGCGCAGGCGACAACCATATCTAGAGACCCTAATGATAAGCGGGAAATATTGTTCGGTAATTGACCATTGATTTCCTCAGCCACTTGCTCCGTAACTAAGGCAATATCAGCTGTGCCTTTTAAAACTTTATCAACCGCAAGCTGCTCAAAGCAGGTATCAAATGTGATCGACTCACAAATAAGGTTAGGTGAATTAGCCTCACGCTTTACCTCACTGTTGTTCTGCTGATTTTGTAGCTGGTTTTGTTGCTTCTTTTGCTGCTTCTCTTGCTGATGGTTACTTCTCGCGATAACACTTGCCCAGCGCGCGAGAATAATTGCGGGACCTGCAACTCGAATATGGCGACTAGACTCACTGTCAAACAAGCCTTGTATTTGCTTAGCGTTTGTTACTAATTCTACTGCCTTAGGTAACAACTGCGCTCCCTGCGAATTCAGTTGGATGTACTTGCCAACGCGGTCAAACAACTGAGTATTTAAAGAGCTTTCAAGGCGTTTTAATGCCTTAGAAATAACGCTTGGTGAACTTTGAAAATGCGCAGCTGTTTGTTGCATATTTTGATTGTTAGCAAGCACTATAAATTTTTCTAAATCCGCTGTATCCATTATTTTTGTTTCTATTATTTAGCGTTAGGTATTAACTAACCGAACAAATAATTCACCTTTAATGCAAAAACATCATTTCCAAATAGGAAACAAATTAACCACATCGTAAACGATGGTTCAGCAAAAGTTCACTATAATCAACACATCATTACTCTACGAGAAATATTAATTTTGATTACCAAACATCCCTTATTGCATCGCACTAGACTATTTATCACTAGTGCCCTTTTAACACTGTTTCTCTGCCAACACTTTGCACTTGCAAGCGAGAAAGGTGGAGAACATAAACAACATCAACACCACGACATTGGTGTGCATGGCATGGTATTAGTAATGTTGGGAGACAAGCTGATTGCATCGCACTTACCGCTACATAAATCGATGCATGAACACCAGATAATTTTTACCACAAAACTCAGTGAACGCCCTGCCACTTCAAAGCACAGCCAAAACCAAAATAAGCAACACCAGCTGCCCCAAATAGTAGCCTCGATGAAAGCAGCATTGGCTAAAGGCCAATTAATCACACTATTACCTGAAGTGTTTTCACTGAAAAAACTACGAAATGGTGAGTTAACCGACTTTACCGCGACTATTTATCAAGGGCATTTTGAGCGAGGCGGAAAGCCTATCGCTAAACAGGTGAGCTTTGCGATTGACCAAATGCTTTATCAGCGAAAATTGTCAAACAAAGGTGTTAGTAATGGCGAGTATGATTTAATTAACATGGGCGGAGGTGATGTCTTGGCTGTGCATCAAATTGGTGATAAGCCCAGCTTTGATCATTTGGTGTGGTTAACCTCTACGAGTGAGAAGTTAGTGGCATTGCTAACTTCCATCACGACTGATGGAGAAAAGCTATCAGCCCAAAATAAGGCTTCGTTAAACGTACAATCAGAACTAGGAACGAGCCTAGAGCAACATCAAGGCCAGCTAGTGTTTAAGCAATCACTATATTTTGAAACTCAAGATTTTCGATGATTGCTAGATACTTTCTTGAGCATGCAGATTGACCACTTCCACGCGATTACGGCCTTTCTCTTTTGCTTTGTAAAGGCCATCATCAGCCGTAGCTATTAGCTTTTCAGCGCTGGCGATCACGCACTCTGCTGAAGCATTATGGTCGTTGTTGTCTATTGCAACAACACCAAAGCTTGATGATATAGACACCTGTTTGCCTTCAAATTCGAACAGGTGCTCACTCACCTCTTGACGAATACGTTCAGCAATAAGCGCTCCGTAATCGGCATCAGCATTAGGTAACACAGCAATAAATTCTTCACCGCCAAATCGGGCAATCCAATCAACATCTTCTCGAATACACTTGCGTGCAATGCTGACAAAGTCAGCCAGTACTTTATCACCTAGTTGATGACCATATTTGTCGTTCACTGACTTAAAATGATCTAAGTCGGTAAAGATAACGGTTATCGGATAATTTAATCGTTGGCTACGATGAATTTCTTTGCTCAAATTTGCGTCAAGATAGCGGCGATTGTACGCGCCCGTTAGAGGGTCGGTAATCGATAAACTTTGTACTTCTTTGGTCAACGCAATCATGCGGCGCGTCAGATAATAACTTAGAATCGCAAATGTGCCGAAGTGAATAAGAATAAATAGCGTATTAACAATTTTTACTGGCCAGTCAGTTTGCACAAATCCGGCAAACGGCCACACGTAAACCATGGCAAAAACAAGCGCTGTAACATACGCCAGCATATTCTTTAACAGCAACCTAAACGCGCCTATGTACAAGGCATTTGCAATTAATACGATGGTTGCTGTTGAAAGGAAATAGTAATCAGGCAGAATGGATACAGTCATGCCCGTTAGAAACGCGTCAAAGTTCATATTCATATGCTCTTGACGTTTTCCATCTCTGCTTTTCGCCGCCAACCAATAAGTGATATGCGGGTACAAAACCCCCAATACGAATAGCCAAAGATACTGTACTTGAAGAACATCCCAGCCCAGTTTTAAACCACAAATTAGCAACATAAACTTAGCCGCAATAATGCGCGGCAAGTAGTTTATTTTAATGATGGGGTGTTGCTTTATTTTTTCTGTCACAGTACGACTCACGCGTTGGCTTCCATGCTATAGCGTTGCTAATTTTTATTAGTTGCAATCGATAGTAACTGATCAAGATTGGTGCAACAAGCAAACTGAATATTTTTGCTTTAAAAACCAATAATTGGCTGGTTTTTTCGTGGGGTTTGTTAATGGTAAGTTAACGATTTTGTGTTCTTATTTTTCCTGACATACGTAATAAGCCAAATGCAATATTTCTCCTTTTTACGTGTGTTAAGAAACCTATGAATTTTTCTAATGAAGATACCTCAAGAATTATTGAAATGGCTTGGGAAGACAGAACCCCTTTTGAAGCGATCAGAGAAAATTATGGTTTAAACGAAACTAGTCTCATCAAATTTATGAGGCGGCAATTGAAGCCATCTACCTTTAAACTATGGCGAGCGCGTGTATCGGGCCGAGTAACAAAACATAGTAAGCTTAGGCCCAGCAATGTGTTGCGCGCATACTGCCCAACACAGTATAAGCGCGGTTAGCGGTTAATTTAAACGGGCTGCTATCAACCAACCCGATAATAAGCTGTCATAAGTGTATTAGGATATACAGCCGAACATCACAGATAGCCTTTTGTGATTTTTACTCATAGTTCGGCTGCATTAATGTTTTCTTAAACCTTAAATTGGCCAATAAGCCCAGCCAATTGTTCATTGGTCGTTGCTAATTCACGGCTACTCGCCATCGTTTGTTCACCGCCATGAGAAAGATCATGGACAACGGTTTGGATGTTGTTCATGTTTTGGCTAACCTCTTCTGTTACCGCACTTTGTTGCTCAGCAGCAGTTGCAATTTGGTTGTTTAAATCATTAATTTGAACAATTGCATCGGTCATGGTCGTTAAGCTCGTTGATACTTGCGCAGTATTGTTAGAGGCCAATGCACAGCTCGCTTGCGTTGCCTGCATAGCTGCAACAGCATTAACAGCATCACCTTGGACTTTGGCAAGGATCTGGCTAATTTCCTCGGTACTTGTTTGCGTGCGCGAAGCCAGTGCTCGAACTTCATCAGCAACCACCGCAAAACCTCGGCCTTGCTCACCTGCTCGCGCCGCTTCAATCGCAGCATTTAACGCTAATAGGTTTGTCTGATCAGCGATTTCGCCAATTACAGTCAGTACATTGACAATTTCTTGAGTATTGTCGTTCATGGTATTGATATTAGCCGCTGCCTGTTCAATTTCACGCTGCAACTTTTCAACACTTTCGGTTGTTGAGATAACTAGCTGCTGTGCTTCATTCGCTTCTTGTTCCGCTTGGTTAGTACTATGCGCTGATTGATTAGCGCTGTCTGCAACACTATTGGCAGTCGCACTCATTTCAGTAATCGCGGTAACCACTTGCTCTGTTTCGTTTGCATGGTTATTTAAGGCGATATGATTCTGCTCTGACTGAGCCGATAGACTATTAATATTGTCAGTAATATGGTGAGAAGATGCGCTTAGCTCTCGTAACATTTTTTGCAAATATGCAATAAAAGCGTTGACGGCATTGGCTATGTCATTAATTTCATCTTTGCCATTCATTGTTAGTCGAGAGCGCAAATCAGCTTCGCCACTTGATAGGCTCGCAATTCGCTCTTGCAGCAATGACAATCGATACGTTACACGATTAATAAAGTAGATAAACAGGCCGATCGCGACACCAATTGCAATTAATAGCAGAACAATATTTTGCACAGTTTGGCTGTTAAAGATTTCTTGCGTCGCGTATGTTAATTGCTCTTGAGCTTCAATAATATCGCTCTCATAGGCACCCGTTACAATAGTCCAACCCCAGTCTGGAAAGACATTACGCGCATAATTAATTTTGCTTTCAACTTTATCCGTTGCCGGGTTATTAAACGTTGTGTCGATATAAGCGTCGTTTTGCGTGCTGACACGTTTGGCAATTTTTTCTGTGTTACCAATCACTTTGCCAACAATAGACGCTTTCGGGTGAGCAAGTATCACACCATGGCTATCTTGCACCCAAAAATATCCGTTTTTGCCGTATTTTGCATGTGTGATCATCGCAAGTGCATTCGCTTGCTTTTCAGCTTGCAAGCTGGAAATGTACTCACCGGTAGCAATAACAATGTTCAAAGGTGCAAATAACATTGCCGCCGTGAGCTTATCTTCTACTTGGTTAGTCGTTGGATTAACAAACGCATATTTAGTAAAACCGATGGCACTTTCTAGTGCAACGTTAACGATATTTCGCGCGTAGTAGACACCGTTTTTATCCTGTGAATCTTTCGCAGAAGTGCCAATTAATGCAGGTTTTAACGTATGAGTTACGTAGTTAATAGAGTCTTTGTCATAGCTAAATACATAGCGATTGTTACCCCACGTATAGTGGTTTAAAAAGCTATAAATATGAGCCTTTGCCGCTGATTTAGATGATGTATTTTGATAGATTGATGACATCGTTTGGTAGATGACCGTCAGCTCCTCAGCTAGCTCTTTTTTAATCTGGTCTTGCTGGGCTTGCTGATAAAAAAGTTCGGTCGAAAGCGTAACCGTGTCAATTTGTGCTTGTAAGCTTTCTTGCAATGTTTTTTTTACCGAATTGCCAACGTTTTCAGATTCCGCCGTCAACACTATATTCTTAGTAACTAGTGTTTCGACAATAGAAATCCCTCCAATTAAAAATAAAGCGATGCTAGCTAGTAAAATTAGCTTAGTTTTGATTGTAAAATTCATGATGTTTCTTCAAATTCGTGATGCTTGTTGAGAAAAATGTGCACTACAAGCGCCAACTGATGCTTCAGTAAGCACTGTTGTTTGTTGATATGGTTTGTTGCTTTCTTGGCTAGTGCTTTACTTGGCTAATGGCTTAGCTGTAACACTCTAAAAACTATATAAAAGTCGAACTCTGTTCGGAGATGAGCATGCCAAACCCTTGGCAAGAGGCTTCTTCATAACACTACCTTGATGATGCTTTTTAAGCGGGTTTTCACACTTGTTAATACAAAGTGACACCACCGTAAAACGGGTGTGAAAATTACGTGAAGATTGTGAGTTAAGTAAGGCGTAGTTACACTGAACTTTTATCAGGGTTTACCCTTACTTTTTCACGTTTTGTAATCGAAATATTAACAAAGGTAAAACACAGTAAACACTTTTGTTACGGATACGTAATTTTTGCTGTTAAAACAAGCAGGTTAGAATATACGCATTAGTCCATAAGCATGCTTAACAATTGTTTTACTCGGCAGCAAGACCGGATAAAAAATCATTACGCTAAAGCACTTCAGCGGTAAATGACTAATGCACTTTTGTCGACTATTTTTACCGTTCGCAGAGAGACCATTTATCGAAAGGAAGGGAGCGAAATTACGAGCTTCGGTGTGATATTGAGATGGCTTAGATTATAGAAATTTGCTTGTGCAGGTTGTGATAACCAACCTAGTGCTATGCAAGAAGTTACAATTGTTTGAGTTTTTAAAAACAACATTTAGATAAGGTAATTAAAATCAGTTACCTAATACCAAGTATGTTTTTAACATTGTGGATTGAATGGAAACAATAGAAATAAAGTTAAGCCTAGTACAGATTTGCCTAGGCTTAACTTAAACAGGCTTTAAGAGGCATTCACAGAGGAACTTATAAAGCCTAAAAGCAAGCCTTAGTGCTGATGTCCGCCTACACCGTGAGCATGGCCATGCTCAATTTCTTCTTCAGTGGCGTCACGTACGTCTACCACTTCTAAATCGAATGTTAACGTTTTACCAGCCAGAGGTGGATTTAAATCACATGTCACCATAAAACGACCAACCTTTAATACGGTAACTTGGCGTTGCCCTTGTTCAGTGTGAACAACCGCTACCATGCCTGGCTTCCATACTTTAGCGCCTTGCAAGTGCTTGGTAGGAATACGTTGTACGGCGTCTTCTTGGCGTTCACCGTAGGCATCTTGCGGTTCAACAGTCACTGTAAAGCTATCGCCTGCACTTTTGTCAGCCAATGCGTTCTCAACACCGACAATCATATTATTGTGGCCGTGTAAGTAAGCCATTGGATCGCCGCCAGTAGAACTTTCTACCGTTTCGCCAGTTTCGTCTTTCATGGTGTAGTGAAATTGCACTACTTTATCTTTGGTAATTTGCATGATGTTTATTGCTAGTTTTGAAAATTGCGCGGGGAGTTTAGCAGATAATAGCGAACGACAGCAGTGCTATCTTTACTCCTCTAAAGCCACCTATGCTAAAAGCAAAAGTACAACAACACTAACAACAATCAACAACATGCCCAATATCTCTGCGGGTGTGGTTTTTTCTTTAAAAAGTCGATAAGTCAGCACCAGCGTGATAAAAAATTCCACCTGCCCTAGTGCTTTTACGTAGGCCGCGGTTTGATAACTAACGGCAGTAAACCAACCAATTGAACCAAGTAAGCTCGTAATGCCAACAAACAAGGCAAGACGCCAATTAATCACCATTTTTCTGAACTGGCTCGCGTCACGCATTAACAAATACAAACCTGCTAATAATGACTGAGCACTAATTAAGAACACCAGCGTTACAGCAGCATTAACCATAGGGTGACTGCCAAGCGCTAAGTTCGATTCACGGATCAGTAGTGTGGTAATCGCTAGCCCAAGGCCTGAGGCCAAACCATAGCCTGCGCCCGGATTGGTTAATACATCTTTAAGGTGAAATTTTACTTTCGACAGCAAAATAACCCCAACAACACCCAGAATTACCGATAACCAACCATAGCCTGACAAAGGTGCAGCAAATAACAAAGCGCCGATCACCGCCACTTGAATAGCCTCGGTTTTAGCAAGGCTAGTGGCAACGGCAAAATTTCGATATTGAAATGCAACCACAAGGCAAGCTGTGCCGATTAGCTGAGCAAAACTGGCGATAATGGCATACTGTAAAAACGTTGGGTTTAGCGCAGGCAAGGCTACTTGGTAATGATTGAGCGCCCACCACAAATACAGCCATGCAAATGGTAAAGCGAATATATAGCGAACGCCGGCTGTAGCAAGTGATGATAACTGAGCCGATAATTGCTTTTGACCAGCGGTTCGTATCGCCTGCATAAAAGCGGCTAATAAAGTGAAGGCTATCCAAGTTTCCATTAAAAATTCCAGTGATGTGCCAAGTCAGAGCGAGCACTTTTGGCGATGTTCCTCGCCAAACTTGTGATTAACATGTTAGGCGGAATTAACTACCGCCACCAATAACCTGACGTTATCACGGTTATTGACGGCGAAAGGTTCAACTTTGGTATGAGCGTAGTTTCGTTATTCGTTGGGCGAATAAGCAAACTGAGATGCCAGTTTACTAACCCCTAAACCGCTTATTTTTTCCACTTTGATTTGCGTAGCGATACGTTCTTTTAGGGTATCAATATGACTGATGACCCCGATCATTTTGCCGGCCGCGTTTAGATTGTCGAGTGCGTCTAAAGCGACTTCCAGCGTATCATTATCAAGTGTGCCGAAGCCTTCATCTAAAAACAGCGAATCGATTTGCGTTTTCGCGCTCACTAAATCAGACAACGCCAGCGCCAATGCAAGTGACACCAAGAAACTCTCGCCACCGGAAAGAGTTTTCGTATCGCGGGTTAAGTCCGCTTGCCAAGTATCAACCACCTCGAGTGCAAGCGACTCATTTGTTTGTCGCGTTAGCTGGTATCGGCCATGTAGTCGCATTAATTGCTTATTCGCCAAATGAACCAAGTACTCTAGGGTTAAGCTTTGAGCAAAGCGCCTAAATTTAGCCCCGTCTGCCGAGCCAATCAGGCCATTTAGGTGACTAATATCGTTAAGTGCAATCTGCTGTTTGGCAATATCTGCCATTAAGCTTTGTTGCTCGTCACGGCGCTTTTTATCTTGCTGTAGTTCAAAATCAAGCTGCGCCAACTTCGTTTGCAGTACCTTGAGTTCAGTTTCATCTTTCACTAGCTTTTCTGTCATCTCAGACAATGAAGTATTGCTGTCAGCTTCAACAGGCAAGCTAGCCAATTGCGATTGATACTCCTGTGCAAGTGCGCTTTGTTGCTGCTCTTTAACGTTGAGTTCGTCTGCCAAAGCCGTTAAGCGGGTAAATTCCTCTGCTGGCATGTTGGCATTAATAAAAGCCGTTTCATCACTAAATTCGCTCGCCACGAGTACTTCCTGCCACTTCGCTGTGGCAAGACTAACTTGCTCGTTCAAGCTTTGCACTTGCTTCGCTAATGATGTGTGCTGCCCTTGTGCATGTTGATGTGCATTGGCCGCCTCGTTGTAGGCTTTTTCAATCTGCTGTTGTTCACCTGCGATGGCTGACTCTTCCGTCGCAATATGCTGTTGCTCTTGTTCAAGGGTTGACTCGCCAAGCAATTGTTGCAGTTGTTGCGCTAATGCTTGCAACTGACTATCAATCACTTTGCCTTCCTCGATTAGTGCAGTGACCTGTTGCTGCTCAGCAAGCTGCTGTTGCTGATAACTAATTAAGGATTTTTCTACTGATTGAATATTGAGTTGAGCTTGCTCAGAAGCGGTTAGCTGCGTTTGATAATCCTGTATTTGCTGCTCTAGTTGCAGCAACCATTGACTAAACTCGCTTGCTTGCGGCATTGGCAATTCAAGCTGTGAAACTTGCTTAGAGATGCCTTGCCATAGTTGGCCAACCTCTGCGCCGGCCGCCGATAACTGCTCGCTAAGCTTTTGCTGCTCAGCCACTCGATGACTGGCTTGCTGACGGTTAACCGCCTCACTTTGATTTAACTGAGCAATACCTTGGTCAATATCGACTAATTGCTTTTGCAAGTTATTCTCTTGCTCTGTTAGCGAGACTAACGCCGACTGGCAATTCATGGTTTGCGACAGTTGTTGTTGAACACTTTCTAGCTCACCATCAAGTTGTGCAACCGAACAGACACTAGCCGACTCATTAACTGAGTTACTAGCACAGCCGTTAGGCGAACTATTTACGGCATTATGCGCTTGGTTAACTGCACTTGGAATAGTGGCATCAAGCTGTTGAGTAACATGCTGCCATTGCTCAGTGAGTTGATGACATTCTTGCTGTAGAGCCGCTATCTGGCTTTGCTCTTGGCTTAGCGTGCGTTGCTGGTGATGAAGTTGTTCTTTAAGTTCAATACCTTGCTGTTTTAGTTGTTCAACTAGGTTTTTTTGACCTGCTAGCTGTTGTTCCTCTGCCGAGCTGGTTAACGCTTGGTACTCTGCAATTGCCGGGTGCTCAGTAGCACCGCACAATGGGCAAGCTTGCCCCATTTGAAGCTCAGCACGGTGATCCGATAACTGCTTAATTGTTTGCTGCTGAGCAACTACTTTTTCTAACAAATCTAAGGTGTGCTTAGCCGCCTTGAACTCTTCACGTTTAGCAGTTAATGAAGACTCTTGCTGGCTAATGGTTTGATTGAGTTCAGCATTTGTTTGCTGTTTATCGTGCAGGCTCTGACTGGAATTGGCAAATTGTTGCGCGATTAATTTAAGTTGATTAAGCCCTTGTTGGTGCTGCTGCAATTGCTGAATAAATGCCTGTAAACTCGCTTCCGTCACAGGTAAAACTGGCTGCTTGGCTAACACAGGTAACCTAATACCCGCTAAGGTTTCTGCTCTTTGCTGACTTAATTCTTGCAGCGATACTTGAAATGCCGCTTTCTCTTTGGCCAAGTTTTCCAGTGTTTGGCTAAGTTGCTGATCTGCTTTTTCAGCCTCAGCTTGCTGAGCACTGAGCTCTTGTATCGTCTGCTCGGTATTTTGCTTTTCTACTTCCAGCGTTTGCAAACGATTGAAATCGCTTTGCCAACGGCCAAGATAACTCGGTAGTTGCTTAACATACAGATGCTCCGTTAAGTAAGCCTGAATGTTTCTGTGCTCAGCCGTTAATGCGTCAAACTCGGCTTTTTTGCCTGTTATTAAAACTTCAACTTTAGCTAAGCTGGATTTTTTTTCTTTTATAGCACTTTGCTTATCACTTTGTTGCTCAATCATATGCTGTTGGTTTTGCAACGTTGGCAAAATTTGCTCATTTAACCTTGCGACACGCTGTTTTAAGTTGTTTTGCCGCTCAGTTAACTTGTCTTGAGCGCTTGCACGCAATGCAGTTTGCTCAGCCAGCTGCTGCTCAGTTTGAGCAAGGTTCGATTCACTCGCTGTGAGTTGCTGTTGGCTATGTAGTGATTGCTCAACCAATTGCTGTTTTGCAAGGTACTTGTCTTGAATGGCAATCGCAGGCTTTGCAGCGGCTAAGGCTGTTAGCTCATCAGCGTGTTGTTTTTTTTGCGCTGCAAGCTCGGTTTGGCTGGCATCTAATTGTTTTTGCTTGTCTTGTAATGTCATGCGTTGCTGGCGAACTTGAATATCTTTTTGTAGCTCAGCAACGCGCTTTGTTTGCTCTTTCTCAACAGCATTTAACGATTGAAGTTCAGCTTGTAAGCTCTCCGCTTGCTCATCACTTAGTAACTCAACGCCATCGAGCTTAGCTTTTAGCAGTGCTAATGCTTGTTCACTCGCTTTTGCTTCTTGGAAAACCGTTTTAGAAATATCACCATAGATATCAGTGCCGGTCAGTTCTTCAAGTAGTTCAGCACGATCGTTAGCAGAAGCATTTAAAAAGGCTGCAAACTGCCCTTGCGATAACATCATTGATTTGGTGAAACGACCAAAGTCTAAACCAGTTAACTGGGCAATTTTCTGCCTTACTGCTTGCAGCTTTTCAGCAAGTATTTCGCCCGATAGTGTGGCTAATTCAGCCTTAGCAGGTTGTAGTTTGCCGTCTGCGGCATTTTTAGCGCGACGCTGGCTCCAAAATGCACGATAGCCCTGCCCTTTCACCTCAAATTCAACTTCTGCTAAACAAGAAGCGGTGTGTCGAGTCATCAATTGGTTATTTTTATCAGAAATAGTTAACCTTGGAGTTTGATGATAAAGCGCTAAACAAATCGCATCTAAAATAGTGGTTTTACCTGCACCTGTTGGCCCAGTGATCGCAAATAACCCATTGCCAGCAAAGGGCTCTTTGCTAAAGTCGATAAACCAATGCCCTTTTAACGAGTTCAAGTTCTCAAATCGCAGTGACAAAATACGCATTAGGCTTTGCCTACCGCATTCGATTCGACATGATTAGCATTAGTTTCAGCTAGCACTTGTTGATGCACTTGCTTAAAGAGCTCGGTTAGCCGTTCTTTTTGCTTCTCTTGCTCATCTGTTTGCCACTCTTCTTGTGCTAGGCGAGCGGTAAAAACATCACTCACAGAAAGTTCTTCTAACGTGACGGTACGCTGCTCGGCGAGTATTTGCTGACGCTCTTGTTTGCTGCGACGGATGAGCAACACTTCTATCGGTAGATCTTTCACTAATTCTTGCACACGCCCAGACAAATCTGCCAAGTAGCCTTGTGCGCTAATTTCAATATCTAACCACAGAGGTAAATCGGTTGTGATTTGCTCACTATACTCTTGCGCTAGCTGTTCAATGCTTGTCGCCAGCTCGTCAACACTGGTTTTGAGCATTGCCATTGGTTGAAAGCGAGGAATTGTCAGCGCTTCGACTACAACCGTTGATTGGTCATTAACGCTTACTAAATTAACCGTTTTATCATGCGACGCTTCATCAAAACTGAGCGGTATAGGTGAACCTGAATAGCGAATCGTGTTATTACCAGCAACTTTTTGCGGGCGATGAATGTGACCAAGTGCAATATAGTCGGCTTTGGGGAATGCATTTGCCGGGAAAGCTTCTAAGGTGCCTATGTATATCTCACGAACAGAATCAGACGTTTTGCTGCCCACTGTAGTGAGATGGCCTGTCATGATCACGGGCAGTTGGTATGCATTCGCCGATTCATAAAGTGTTTGATAATGCTCGGTAATTGCTACTTGCAGTTGCAATTGCTTGTCTGTTGCGCTTTGCCCCGCTTGACTTGTCACTAAATCACGAGGACGTAAAAAAGGGATTGCGCACACAACGCCTAGCGCCTTGCCACTGGCATTTTTAATCGTGACTAACTGCTGATCACTGTCGGCTGATGCCGTTGTTATCACTTGCGTATTCAGTGCTGCTAGCAATTGTTTCGACTCATTTAACATGGCAACAGAATCATGGTTGCCCGCTAGTGCAATCAACTGACAGCCTAATGTATTCAACTTATCAATAAAGTTAAAATACAGCTCGCGAGCATAGCTTGGCGGTGCGCTGGTATCAAAAATATCACCCGCTAAAATGATGGCGTCAACGCTGTGTTCAGTAACCTGTTCAAGCAACCAATTGAGAAATTGCAGGTGTTCATTGGCGCGGCTTTTGCCATAAAAGTGTTGACCTAAATGCCAGTCAGAAGTGTGAAGGATTTTCATCAAAAGCGGAGATTATTTTTATTTTTGAAAGCCCACAATTTTACCCGAATAGTGAATTTTAGATAGCGCTATTTTTAAATAGCCAACTAAAACCTTTGATGAAATATTTTATAACTGCTTTCTGTTCATAAGTGCGCTAAAACAAGTGTTACAGCTAAAAAATTACATCACAGTTGGCTTATTAAAGAACTCATCAGGGAAAATAAAACGATGGAATATAAAACAATCCAATCTAACGCACAAAAATCCGTGGCGCTGGTAGCTCACGACAACATGAAAGCCAGTTTAATTGAGTGGTCTAATACTCACATTGAACAGTTAAGAAATCACCAGCTATACGCAACCGGAACGACAGGCGCCTTAATAGCTAAACAAACTGGCCTAAGTGTAAGCCAACTCATCAGCGGCCCGCTTGGCGGCGATCAGCAAATTGGCGCGCTGATCACAGAGCAACAAATCGATGTGTTAATTTTCTTTTGGGATCCGCTAGAAGCGCAGCCACACGACCCTGACGTTAAAGCCTTATTGCGACTTGCCGCTGTTTGGAATATTCCGGTGGCCTGTAATATTGCCAGTGCAGATTTACTCATTACCTCTAGCTTGTTTAGCCAAGTATTTGAACGTAAAGTCCCTGATTATCAACGTTATATATCAAGCAGAACATAAGGTATAATTCTAAACAAGTCGTTGTTCTGCATATAAAAACATCTGATTCTGGCGATATTGAAAGACATCAATACCAATCCTTCAGGCCTGTTTTCCATCCATGTCTGCCACTTGTCCCAAATTTCAATCAGTTTATCCCAACGCCGTTGTTGATAAGGATAGCTCTTTGCCATACTGACAACGTCAAAGAGAAATATGAGATTCAACTACTCTCTGGATACATATTTTCGATGACATTGAGGCATGTAGTTTTGTGTTTATGATCTGTCAATTTTAAACACGATGATGACTTTACAGGGGGTGAAGTTTTGCCCCCTTCTTTTTTATGCCTAGTTTGTAGGTATGCTTTTTACAGTTCAGCGCTTTTTAACCAACATTTAAAAACTAAACTTCTCGCTTTTGCACCTTTGAACCAATTGACTACTGTTCACCAATCAATGCTTCTAGTTTACCTTTGTTTCTGCGCGAAAGCGTTAACTGCTCTCCTGATTTTAAAATCACGCTATAATCGCCATTTTCATTAGGTCTAAGCTCAATAACACTTGAGCGCCTAACAATAGTTGAACGATGAATCCGAACAAACACATTCGGGTCGAGTTGCTTCTCTAAACTGGTTAGTGTTTCTCGGTGCAGCACAGGCTTGTCATCAAACAAATGAACTTCGGCATAATTTCCAGCTCCTGCAATAAAGTTAATTTGATCAACATCGACGAGTCGAATACGACCGGGATCTTTCACCACTAAACGTGTTTTATAGGCTCGGTCTTGCTCGTCAACCATATGCTGAATAAGTTGCCCAACTTTTTTGAAGTTCGTCGGCGACTTACTCGCCACTTGTTGGCGGGCACGATCGAGTGCTGCATAGAATTTGTCATCATCAAATGGCTTTAACAAGTAACCAATAGCATTTAGCTCAAATGCCGTAATAGCAAACTGATCATAGGCGGTAGCAAAAATAATCACAGTATCATTAGGCAGCTGTTCGGCTAGCTCAATGCCCGTTTTTCCCGGCATTTGAATATCAAGAAACACTATATCTGGGTGATGCTCACTAAATACATCCAGTACCTGATTTCCATCTTGCGCTTCGTAGACGTGTCCAACGTCGGTTTGATTCGCCAGTAACAATTTTATTGTTTCGCGTGCTAACGGTTCATCGTCAGCAACCAAAATATTAAGCATCCAATACTCCAATCGGCATACAAAGATAAGTTTCAAAATAACCATTTTCCATCGGCGTCAGGCTCAGCTGAAAATCCAAATGGTAGAGCTTTTCCAAACGCTTTCGACAATTACTCAGGCCGATGCCAAAGCCTTTGTGTTCGTCTTTTTCTGGAATTTTATTGATCAATTTGACGTGTAAATATTCATCCTGGCAATACACAGACAATTTTAGTTCATTTTGATCGCTTTCTAACTGAGAGCCATGCTGAACAGCGTTTTCAACTAAGGGTTGCAACAGCATAAAAGGCACATCGAGTGGCAAGCATTGATCGTCAACTTCAACCGATGTTTTCAGCTTATGGGCAAAACGCATTTGCTGAATGGTTAAGTAGCTTTGAATAAACTCGACTTCTTGCTCAAGCGAAATCAGTTGATGCCGCTGATTTTCTAATACTTTTCTCAACATAAAGCTGAGTTCACTCAAGGCTTTGATGGCATTATTTTTGTTATCTAGGCGGATCAAACTGGCAATTGTGTTCAAAGTATTAAATAAGAAGTGTGGATTAAGTTGAGATTTCAGTGACTGCAACTCCACTTGCAACAACTGCTCACTGAGCTCTTGATTACGGCGCGCTTGAATTCGTGAGTGTTTGTAATAAGTATATGAATAGCCGGAGCACAACACCGCTAAATAAACGAGAAAGTCCATATGCAAAGGACTTAGTAGGAGTTGCGAAAATGCCTCGGCAAGTACGGTTGGGTTAATGTAACCATTATTAATTAGCGAAACTTCAACAATGGTTAAACCCCAATATAAAGTGAAAAACAGCAACATCACTGCACAGGTTTTGCCAACAAAGGTCACCAATCGTTCTACATCAAACGAAATCATTTGCGTGCTGGCTATAATTAACGGCGCTAATAGCGCCCAATTTCCCCACCATGGTAAATACTCTAACCACACTTCGAACCACTCTACAGGCCTGTTAAAGTGTAGGCTCATACGGTAGCTATTGGTTGCCGCCATTGAATTTAATAACAGCCAAAACAAGGCATTAGCTAGCCAAAAATATTTAGATGGTAAGTTGTCGATAAAGGTTTTAAACATAATCTATAACGCGGATGATTCTTCCTTGTAATTAACGCTCGCCTGATTTTTGTATCTCATGCGCCTATTAGTTAGCTAAACAGTTAGTTAAACAGTTAGTTAAACAGTTAATTACATACTTTATTTATATAGTTCTCACACTAAGGCTTAAATGACGCTGTCACTTTTTGCAAATTTACCACCTGCGCACCTATAAATTTTTCAACACCCATCTTAAAACTACATTAAAAATCATGTGGTTACTACCTTTCAGAAAGCAAATAATTTTCGCCTATTTAAATCAAGCTACCGTTTAAATCAGCTATGAGGCCAATAATCACTTTATTTGCGCCACTGATGGATTGGCTAATGTCTGTGCATTGCGACAGGAGTAACGTGGCTCTGTTCATTCGTACTACTAGCTTCGTAAGTGGTGCTGCTAAACGTGCGTCTCGACAACGATTATAAAAAATCAGGGAGAATATTATGTTTACAAAAACAAGCGTAGCGAAGTCAGTTCGCTTTGCGCTGATGTTTGGTGCAACCTCAAGCGCTCTCCTCCTTCCGCAAACCACTTTTGCCCAACAAGCTGAACAAAATGCTGAAGAAGAGATCGAACGAATTGCCGTGACGGGTAGCCGAATTAGGCGACCAGGTGCGGTATCTGCTAGTCCTATCGTATCTGTTGGTGCTCAAGAAATTGAGATGATACAAACCCCACAAATAGAAGAAGTTCTGCGTAACTTGCCAGCAACTATTCCAGGCGATGGCGGCAGTGTAAATAACGGTACAGCTGGTGCTGCAACGGTCGACTTAAGGGCTCTTGGTACCGAGCGTACTTTGGTGTTGATGAACGGTCGCCGAATGATACCGTTTAACTTCAACGGTATTGTTGATACCGCATCAGTGCCTGTATCACTGATTGAAAGTGTTGACGTAGTCACTGGTGGTGCGTCAGCGGTTTACGGTTCTGATGCTATTGCAGGTGCCGTTAACTTCGTAATGAAGAATAATTTTGAAGGTGTAGAGCTACTTATTAACCATTCAGAAACAGGTGATAGTGATGGCGATACCGACAATATTTCACTAACCCTTGGTTCTTCGCTGAGTGATGGTCGCGGTAACGTTGCACTTTCTATGAACTGGACTGATCGAAAGCCTGTAATGCTGGGTGATCGTCCACTCGGTTTACTAGGTATTGCAACCGCATCTGGCGGTGGCTACCAATCCTTTTTAGATGGTGAAGGCCCGGTTCCACCGTTAGATAATTGTGGCGGCCCGAATGTAACTACCTTTGAAAGTGGCGGTGGTTCTACGACCTCTATTCCTACACGTTTTGCCATCGTTGGCGGTGGAGCAGATGCTGCAGGCCAATTTAGAGAGGATAGAACGTTAGGTGATGATTGTAGCCGCTTTAACTTCAACCCGTTTAACTTCTATCAAACCCCGCAAGAGCGCTACGGTGCAACAGCTATTGCCCACTACGATATAGCTGAAGAACACACTGTTTACACCACTGCGACCTTTACCAATACACAGGTAAGACAACAAGTTGCACCATCAGGTACATTTGGTTCAACCTTTAATTTACCAATTGCTAACCCATTTATTGGCGATCAAGCACGCCAATGGATCATTGATGCAGGTAACCAAGCACTTGCCAACGGCTTACTGAATGATGGCGTGCAAAACTGGCAAGATGTAAATGGCAACGGGGTTGTAGACCAAGAAGATTATTTGTTAGTTCAACTTCGCCGTCGTACTTTAGAGCTAGGCCCTCGTACCACTAACTTTGAAACTCAGCTATTCCAATTAGTTGCTGGTATCGAAGGGGTATTGTATGAAGATTGGGAATACAATGTATCTTTCCAATACGGTGAGTCTAACCGAACCAATATTAGTGCGGGCTACACGAATGTAAGCAACATACAAAATGCCTTAGACAGTACTGATGGTGTCACTTGTAATAACGGTGACTCGACGTGTGTTCCAATCGACTTGTTCGGTGGTTTTGGCACTATTACGCCAGCAATGGCAGCCTACTCATCAGCTACGGCACTGATTAAGCAAGAATATTCACAAGAAGTATTCAATGCGAGTGTTAATGGCCCTGTCGATGCGATTGAATTGCCTTGGGCAGGCGCACCACTATCACTTAGCTTTGGTTATGAGCATCGCCGTGAAACTGGTGAAACTATTCCGGATGAGTGTTTAAAAGAAGCACCTACTAGCTGTTTAGGTGGTGCTGGTGGTAACACTCTACCGATTGCTGGTGGTTTCAAAGTCGAAGAATTCTTCGTCGAAGGTGTGTTACCTATTGTTGAAGGTGAAAGCTTTGCTGAATCTCTGGAAATGGAATTTGCATTCCGTACAGCGGACTACGACTCAGTAGGTAGCAACGAAACCTGGAAACTTGGTTTTAGCTGGCGTCCGGTTGATAGCTTGCTAGTTCGTGTGATGCAGCAAGAAGCAACACGTGCACCAAACGTGGGTGAAATTGCATCGCCATCAGTAACGGGTTTAGACAATGCGTTAATCGATCCTTGTTCGGTTGCTAATGCCGCAAACATTGACAGTACGTTGCGTCAGCTTTGTATTTCAACAGGTATGACAGACGCGCAAGTAGGTCGTGTTCAAGATGTTATCTCTGGACAAGTTAATGCTTTCCAAGGTACTAACCCAAGCCAACTGCCAGATGCTGAAGAAGCTGAAACCTTCACGGCAGGTTTTGTCTACACCAATGAAGAACTTTGGGATCTAGAAGTTTCTGTTGACTACTACGACATTGAAGTCGACAACAGTATTGGTGAATTTACTGCACAGCAAACCTTAGATGCTTGTTATCAATTTGGCATCGCCAGCGAGTGTGCAAAAATCGTTCGTATTGGTGGTGACTTGACCATTGCAGGCTCTGGCATTCAAACCTTTACCACCAACTTAAGCTATCGATTAGCCGAAGGTGTGGAAGTAGGTATTAACTTCGCTATCGGTCTTGAGGATTGGGGTGAATTGCGTTTTAACACCGATATTAACCATTATATCGCGAATGAACGCCAGTCTTCAGAAGTACTACCTGTGATTGATTGTTTAGGTGCATACGGTAACAACTGTTCGCCAACGCCTGAAACAACGTGGAACCAACGTATTACTTGGGATATGGAAGACTTCACTGTTTCAATGTTGTGGCGTCACTTAAGTGGTATCGATATGGAGCCAGCACAGGCGGCAGGCTCATTTGAAGCATTTAGATCTATTGATGCTTATGACTACATTGACCTATTTGCCAGCTACCACATCAGCGAGCACATCAAGTTAACCTTGGGTGTTGATAACGTAACGGATGAAGATCCACCCGTTGTTGGCGGCGAAGCAGGTTCTACAACCTTCAACTCAGGTAACACTTTCCCAAGCACATACAGCGCACTAGGCCGTATTTACAAAGCGGGGGTAAAATTTACTTTCTAAGACACTTGCTAAACCATTAGCAAAAAGAAAACCTGGAAGTAATGCCTGATTGCAAATGCCGGTGAGTTAAGGTTCAGCACTAACTCACTGGCATTTTTATTGTTACTAACTCTACTGTCACTAACTTAGTTAGCTGGCCTCACTTTGCGTTTTAAGCTATTGAAAAACTTCAGCAACACAAGTACTCGTATTGCTGCTCATATTTTCTATAAAGTTACAAAAGCGTAACTCAACGGTTACATTTTATTACATCGCCATATCTTAATTCGATTAGAATTCGTTCCGCTTTGAGCGCATAGCATATTCTGTTCTAGTTCATTCACAAAGATTATAAAACGTAACAAGTCACCAGTTTATCGCGCAGATGCATACCCGTTTTTACGCAGCCATCGACTCAAGCTCAAGCATCATTTTGCATTTTCAATAAACAACAAGATAAGCAGTAAGGTAGTACATGAAAAAAACGCTTGTTACGCTCGCTCTAGCAGCAGCACTTCCACTTTCCGCTCACGCAGAATTAAACTTCAACGGTTTTGCCAATGTTGTCGCAGGTAAAGCATCAAGTGGCGACGAACAATGGGGCTATGATGACGATGTTGATTTTAAACAAGATTCATTATTTGGTTTGCAAGCAACAGCTGACTTGGGTGAAGGTCTTAGTGCTACCGTGCAATTAATCTCTCGCGGTGAAGAAGATTGGGAAACTGATTTTGAATGGGCTTACTTAGCATATGATATCAGTGAAGAGACCCGCGTCATTCTTGGCCGTCAGCGTGCCAACTTATATATCTACTCTGGTTACCTTGATGTGTCTTACGCCTACCCTTGGATTACACCACCAGAAGGCGTATACAGCTTGCAGTTTACTTCTTTTGATGGTGCGAGTATTAGCCACTCATTTAGCCTGGGTGAATTCGACACCAACGTACAAGCAATTTACGGTTCAGAAAGCCGTGATGTACTGGTATTAGACAGCGACATTTACTCAACTTTTGACAATATTCACGGCTTTAATGCGACGTTTAACCGCGATTGGTTAACACTTCGCGCTGCCTATATTTCAACTGACATTTCTATGCCTCACCCGATCGGCACAGCAATTGCCGAAGCATGGAACCAAGTACCAGGGCTTGAACATGTAGGTACTGAATTAATGCTTGAAGATGACCAAGCACAATTCGTTGAAGCTGGCTTACAAATTGACTACAACAACTGGCTTGTTATCAGTGAATACACCCACACTGATTTTGATGAATCAGCATCTGATACTGAAGAGTCTTTATATGTGACCGTAGGTTACCGTTTTGATGATGTACTTGTACACGCAACTTATGGTCGTGATAAGAATGACGCCAACCCAACGGTTAACGAGTTACCTTACGGTATTAACGCGCAACTTGACGAATTGTCAGCAACAACTGCGCGTGTATTCAATGCCCGTACTGAAGATTCAAAAAGCTACAGCTTAGGCGCACGTTGGGACTTCCACGAATCGGCTGCATTTAAAGTTGAGTACAGCCGTTTAGAAAGTGACTTGACCAACGAAGACACAAACTTAGTGCGCACTGCACTAGTAACTGTATTCTAATATCGACTTAATCTGCCAAAGTAATTTGGCCAAAATAATCGGCTGTATTGTTAATGGTGACCCCATTAGGTTTCATTTTATCAATACAGCCGCATTCATCATTACATAAGCTCTTTACATTACAACTAGTTGCATCACGGGACTTTAATCTTTGTTGCTATCCCCTTTCGCTAATCACACCATCTTACAATCCAATCGATAAGAGCCTTTTGTTTACCAAAGAGCTAATCTGCTAGTAACCTTTTCGTCAAATTGGCTAAACACAAAGTAGCAATATTGTTACAACATCTCATTAACAAAAACCTAACCATCGGACGATTTTCCGTAAAATGCACTATTTTTAATCTAATGTTAATACCTTGTATCCTCTGCCAATTAACACTGACCAAGAATCAGTCGAAATGTGCATTATTCACCCAAGTTATTCTATTTTATAAAATTTATCGTGCAATGAAATGTTATCCGTATAATATCGTTCTTGATAGATGATGTAGATCAAGCAAAGATGGTAAGCGCTTACGTTAAACTGCATTTGCCATTTCACCTCATGGATAGTTCGCCTAACTACACTTTGTTACGTAATTACTCTAATTATTTGATTATTATTTAACCTTAGCCAATTTTTGTCAGAATTAAACACAATAACAAGGCAGTACAAAAAAATATGATTTCAATTAAATCAATTTCTATAAGAACAAAAGTCTTACTTATCCCATTAGTGGGTATGATTGGATTTTGCCTGTATTTAGCAATCAGCATATTGTCGATGAATAATACTGTTGATCAGTTGGAGCAAGCCTATAAAGTTGATTATCAACTGTTACAAGGTGCAGACCGCAACTTAGTAAAATTAGATAAAATCACAGAAAATCTGGGTAACGCGGTTACTTTAGGCGAAGAAGAATTACTTGATACTGCTGCTAGCCTTGCTGACGAATTCAGAGCGGGTATCAATGAGGGTAAAAGAGTTGCCCCTCAATCTGCACAAGAACTGACCAATATTCTTGACGACTTTAACGCCTATTTCACCACTGGCCACAAGCTATCAAGCCAGCTAGTGGATGGCAGCGCAGATTTTGAAAAAATTGGCGAAATATCAAAGCAAATGACCGCGCAACTTGATACTGTTCACGCCAAATTAGAGAAGTTTCAAAGCGAACGCTACGACAGCTTTAGCAATGCGTTTGATAGTGCCGCGAAAAGTGCTAGCACCACAAGTACAATGGGTTTAATCGTCGGTGCTATTACCATTTTTGTACTCTTCCTTGTGGCTGTCCCAATTGCTAATGCGATTTACCGCAACTTAAACAGCATCATTGAATCTATGCAGGATATTGCCAAAGAAAACGGCGACCTAACCGTGCGTTTATCAACCAGTAGTAAAGATGAAATTGGTGATTTAGTTTTTTGGTTTAATAGTTTTATCGAGAAACTGCAAACCGTTATTAAAGATGTAGTTGATACGGCTACACCTGTCGCGCAAACGTCAAGCCAAATTCAAGGTTTATCAGATCAGTCATTACAAGCGTTTTCTCGCCAAACAGAAAGTGTTGTTCAATCTCGCCAATCAGTAGAAGAAATGAGCCAAAGCATTGCTAGCATCAGCCACAATGCTGCCGACGCTGCTGAAGCAGCACGATTAGCAAGTGATGAGGCAGAAAATGGTCGCAAAGTCGTTGAGTTAACGGTTAAGCAAATTCAAACATTAGCTGTTGATATTGAAAGCTCAGCGGTAACCATCAATCAACTGCAACAAGATACAGAGCGTGTAAATGTAGTGCTTGATGTGATTAAAGGAATTGCCGAGCAAACTAACCTACTAGCGCTTAATGCCGCAATTGAAGCTGCTCGTGCTGGTGAACAAGGTCGAGGTTTCGCGGTAGTTGCTGATGAAGTTCGCAGCCTGGCATCACGTACGCAAGAATCTACGGAGGAAATCAACCAAATGCTGGCACAGTTGCAATCTGCTGCGGGTGAAGCGGTTGTTAAAATGGAAAGCTCCTGTGCAAGCGTTAATACTAGTGTTGATTCTGCTCATCAGGCAGGCGAAAGCTTAATTGCGATCAATGATAAAGTTAACATTATTAACGATATGAACGGTGCAATCGCAACGGCAACTGAGCAACAACATCAAGTATCTAGCCTGATGATAAGTCATGTTGAAGATATTCAAAGCTGTGCTGACGAAGCAACGCAAGTATCAAACGATGTCGCTCAAGTAAGTGATAAACTTGCTGATTTAGCAGGCGAACTGGAAGGTGTGACTAAGCAATTTAACGTTTAGCTATTATTTAAACCCTAGCAGCTTGATCAAGTTACAAGAGTTAATACTTTTAGTTGGCTTTAAATAACAAATATTAATGGTATATAACAACTCAGTTACAGTTTAACTTGCAATATAAATCATATTAATTGAGAATCGCCCCTTGCACTTTTAGTGCAAGGGGCGATTTTTTTTGAAAGTTTTTCTTTAAATCACAGCTCTTTTAAGCTGCTGAAGTCAACTCTTCAATAATCATGCGTTTAACGCCAAGTTAAACGGCACATTCGAAAACTCGAATTACAACTCTTTACAACGCTATACAACACAAAGGTACTCATGAAAAAAGCACTTTTAAGCAGTGTGCTATGCACCCTTTTATCTGCCAATGCTGCGCAAGCAGAAGTTAGTTTTAACGGTTTTGCCAACATTGTCGCTGGTCAAGCATCAAGCGGCGACACGCTATGGGGCTATGACGATGACGTTGATTTTAAACAAGGTTCACTATTCGCTCTACAAGCAAGCTCAGACCTAGGTGAAGGTCTTTCTGCGACCGCACAAATTATTGCTCGCGGTGAAGATGATTGGGAAGCTGATTTTGAGTGGGCATACTTAACCTACAGCTTCAATGACAATACCCGTATCCTTGCCGGTCGCCAGCGCACGCCGATCTACATGCTGTCTGACTATTTAGACGTGTCATACGCATACCCTTGGATTTCTCCACCAAACGGCGTTTATGATTTTGAAATCACGCGTTTTGACGGTATTAGTGCAATTCACTCGTTCACATTAGGCGAGTTTGATTCAAGTATTCACGCTATTTACGGCTCTAATTCAGAAGATTTAGTGGTAAGTGGTGTTGAAGTTACTGATACACAAATCGAAAATATTTACGGTGCGGCATTAACCTTTAATAACGACTGGTTAACCCTACGTGGTGGTTACTTTACCGCTAACTTATCGTTCTCGCTACCTATTTTAGACCCACTGCGCAACTCATGGACTAACGCAGGCTTTGAGCAAGTCGTCGCTGACTTAACCCTAGATGACGACAGAGGTGAATTCTTAGAATTTGGCGTTCAAATTGACTACAACAATTGGTCATTTATCGCAGAATACGTTGATAACACGTACGAAGGCACGCCACTAGGTGATGAAGAGTCAATGTTCGCGACGATTGGTTACCGCTTTGATGATGTATTAGTACACCTAACTTACGGTAAAGATGAAGAAACTCCAGCAAGCGTTACCAATGGTGTACCTTCAGGTGTTGTTCCTGAACTTGATCAATTAGTAGGTTTTACTAATCAAGTACTTGATGCACAACGCGAAGATTCTTCTTACTATACACTAGGCGCTCGTTGGGACTTTCATGACTCTGCGGCATTTAAAGTTGAATTCACGCGTTTTGACAACGATTTATTGAATCAAGATACCAGCTTAGTGCGCACTGCACTTGTCACAGTATTTTAAGATAGGACGTTAATACGATGATGAAGTTTATCAAACCACTTTCTATCGCGGCGCTACTCTTTGCAAGCAATGCTAGTTTTGCTGATGTTGCCGTAATTGTTAACCCAGCGAATGCAAATACTATGTCAGATAGCGATATCTCACGCGCATTTTTGGGCAAGCTAAAAAACTTTGCAGACGGCCAAACTATTAAAGCCGTTAACGGTAAAGCAAATAGCGACTCACGCGTAGAATTTGAGAAAAAAGTGCTGAAGAAGTCGCCGGCACAAGTAAAAGCATACTGGTCTAAGCGTTTATTCACGGGTAAAGGCAAACCACTTCAAGAGTTAGACGCAGACGCACAAGTGCTATCGCTAGTTGCTTCAACTCCTAATGCCATTGGTTATGTTGATGCAAGTGCGGTTGACGGTTCGGTAAAAGTACTTAAAACATTTTAACGACTAACTGAGTTAACGTTAGAGTTTCTTAAATTCAAGGGCATAAACCTACACTAGTTTATGCCCTTTTTTTAGCATTCTCTGTACTAAATTAAATTCAATTTAGTTGAAGTAGAATTTCACAGCTAGAGCAGCACAAACTCCCTACCAATAAGCAATTACAACAAATTTAGCAGTTAAGTTCATATCAACTTCAATATTCCTCTAACAAGAGAAGAATAAATAATAATTACCTTAGCTATTTTGACACTAGTCGATTACAAGTTGATACATAGATTTTACAAGTCCACCGCACAAAATTAACAACGCCATAACAAGTCATTGATTTACATTGTTTTAAATCAATTTTTGAACATTTTAGCCCTATTTTTAGAAAGCGCTTTCAGTATAATTCACCTCCTTAAAATTCCAGAGAAGACAAATAACCTGTCTTCTCTAACTCACTTAGTTTTGCCACAAGTGAACACTTTAATTGATTTACTGTGGCATAGAAGTAAATAGGTAAATTATGAAAAGATCTTTGCTCGCGCTAGCGTTAACCGCTGCCCTGCCATTATCCTCTGCTCAAGCAGAGTTGAGTTTTAACGGATTTGCAAATATTGTCGCAGGTAAAGCCTCAAGTGGTGATAGCCAATGGGGCCACGACGATGATGTTAACTTTAAGCAAGATTCTTTATTTGCGCTGCAAGCATCAACAGATTTAGGTAAAGGTATTGGCGCGACAGTACAAATTATCTCTCGTGGTGAAAACGACTGGGATACCGAGTTCGAATGGGCATATTTAAGCTATGACCTAACAGAAAACACACGTATCTTAGCGGGTCGTCAACGTGCACCGCTTTACATGTATTCAGGCTTCTTAGACGTTTCTTACGCTTACCCGTGGATCACGCCACCACAGGGTGTTTACGACCTTGAACTTTCTCGCTTTGACGGGCTAAGCGTTAACCACAACTTTACTCTAGGCGAATTTGACAGCAGCGTTCAAGCATTCTTTGGCTCAGAGACAAACGATGTGGAAGTCATCGACCACATGGTTGAATCTGAATTTGAAGACATCTATGGAGTCAGCCTAACGTTGCAACGTGACTGGTTAACACTGCGCAGCGCCTATGTACAAACAGACTTTTCACTGCCAGATGAGGGCGCCACTGAGCTAGGCAACGCATGGCGCGCAATCCAAGGATTCGAATTTATTGGCGATGAAGTCACTTTAGTGGAAGACGAAACGAAATTTGCCGAATTTGGTATCCAAATCGATTACAATAATTGGCTGTTTATTGGTGAATACACACACGTTAAATACGATAGCATGCCGTTAAAAAATGAAAAGTCATTGTACGTGACTGGCGGCTACCGTTTCGACAACCTGCTGGTACATCTAACATACGGTCAAGATGAAAACGAAGTTAACAATGCTATTAACCAATTGCCTTTTGGTATTGCGCCTGAGCTTGATGGTTTGTCTGCAGTGACTGAGCGAGTGTTTAGATTCCGCGAACAAGACAGTTCTTATTACACATTAGGCGCGCGTTGGGACTTCCACAGTTCAGCTGCACTAAAAGTTGAATACAGCCGCTTGGAAAACGACTTATCTAATCAAGACAGTAATTTAATTCGCACTGCGTTAGTAACTGTATTTTAAGGAAGTATTATGAAGTTATTAAAAACCCTATCGTTATCACTGTTGTTAAGTTTGAGTGCAGCGGCCTCAGCTGAAGTCGCCGTTATTGTCAATTCTGCCAATGGTAATAGCTTATCGGATAGTGATATTTCTCGTGCTTTCCTTGGTAAATTAAAAACCTTTGCTGATGGCCAAACCATTAACGCAGTAAATAGTAAAGCTGGCAATCAAGCACGTGGCGAATTTGAAAAGCTAGTACTGAAAAAGTCTTCCGCACAAGTTAAAGCTTACTGGTCTAAACGCCTATTCACGGGTAAAGGCAAGCCACTGAAAGAGCTTGCTTCAGATGCCGACGTTATCAGCTTTGTTGCTTCAACACCCAATGCCATAGGTTATGTTGATGCCAGCAGTGTTGATGGCTCAGTCAAAGTACTTAAAAGCTTCTAGCAAAATCTAGTACAAATTTGCCTTGCATTAGCAAAGTCCGCTAAATCTACTAAATCAGCGAAGTACATTATGACTTCGCTAGAATCCTTGCGGCCAAAATTAACCATAAAAGTACTATTGAAGTGCTCAAGCTAACCTCCAGAAGAGAGGTTATGGTTAGGAAAAAGCGCAGTAAAACAATTAGTTTTGAGTGACGGTATAGCTTAGCGACATCTGAAAATACAAAAATATTGAAAACAAAATTATCAACAACAAGCGACACAAAGCGCGAACAAATTTTTGCCAGCTAAGTGCTGGCAATAAGTAGTAATTTTATTAGCTAATTTTATCGCTCAATTCAAAATATCAGCCATTCAATTGGCGACTGAGCGAATAAATGTAATTCAAAGGAATATCATGAAAAAGTCTCTTGTTACGCTTGCTTTAGCAGCAGCACTTCCTCTGTCATCAGCGCATGCTGAATTAACCTTCAACGGTTTTGCCAATATTGTTGCAGGTAAAGCATCAAGTGGTGATACACAATGGGGTTATGACGATGATGTCGACTTCAAAGAAGACTCATTGTTTGCCCTTCAAACATCTGCAGATTTAGGCGATGGCCTTAGTGTAACAGCTCAAATCATTGCTCGTGGTGAAGACGACTGGGAAACTGATTTTGAGTGGGCATACTTAAGCTACAGCTTAAATGACCAAACAACAATAATGGTAGGTCGTCAACGTGCGCCACTGTTTATGTACTCTGAATACCTTGACGTATCTTATGCGATGCCTTGGATTACCGTACCAGAAGGACTTTACGCAACCGAGTTTTCAAGTTACGACGGTGTTAGTGTCAGCCACAACTTCTCATTCGGAGAGTTTGAATCAAGCATCCAAGTAATTGGCGGTGCTGAAACAACAGAAATGAATATTGCCGGTGACTTTATCGATGTTGATTTCAACAATATGTACGGTGCTAACCTTACTTTAACTCGCGATTGGCTAACCTTACATACAGCATTTTTATCCGCTAAAGTAAGCGTGCCTAACTCTCGTGCCGATGGTTTAGGCAATGCATGGCTCGCCACACCAGGGTTTGAATTTGTTGCTGAGCAGATTACTGTTGAAGACGATACCATGGACTTCGCAGAAGTGGGCATTCAAATTGACTACAACAATTGGTTAGTTATTGCAGAATACTCACGTCAAAACTACGAAACCATGACCATCGATAACGAAGAAGCCATGTATGCCACCATTGGCTACCGTTTTGATGATATTTTAGTTCACGCAACGTACGGCATGGTCGAAAACGAAGTTAACTCTGTTATTGACCAGCTACCTGTTGGTGCCGCAGAGCCTTTAGCTTCACAAGTTGATCTAACTCGTCAATTCTTAAACTTCCGTATGCAAGACAACACCTACTATACAATTGGTGCGCGTTGGGACTTCCACGAATCTGCGGCATTTAAAGTAGAGTTTAGCGCTCAAGACAATGAGCTAACTAATGAAGATACTAGCTTAGTACGCACTGCCTTAGTCACGGTATTCTAATCTCGCTAGAAAGTAGTAGTTTACAAAAAATGCAAAAAGCCAGACTAATTACTTAGTCTGGCTTTTTTACTTAAAGCTTTTATTCGCTACTTTTTAATCACTATTTTTTATGCGCAATAGGTTTAGGAGAGCCTATAGGATTAGTGAAACTCGTATAATGACAGCTACAACTGCTTATCAATTCTCACACTGCCGTTAGCTAGGTAAATCATCCGTATTTCATCACCAGCACTAAATAACATACGGCGATCATAATCTTGAATCACCATATATTGACTGCCATCTTCTAAACGAATGTTTAGTTCGATCAACTCTAATACACGCTCTTGTCTACGAGAGTGGTTGTTGTCAGCAGCTGCGGCACCTAATAGTGAGCCTAAAATGGTCGCTATCGCTTGCCCTGAGCCATCGCCAAATTGGTAACCTATCGCGCCACCAATGAGTGCTCCACCAAATACCTGCCAACCATTGGCTTGGTCTTCGCGAATTTCCCGCTCAGTAATTCGACGCGTCGAGAGTACTTCACCAAACAGCACTTGCTGCACAGGCACCGCCTGATTGCGTTGGTATTCACTCGCCTTTGCCATTCCCGTTAAACTAACAAACAAAATGCTAGCGAACATCAGTGGCAATAACAAAGACAATGCCTGAAATCGAATTATCACACTATTGTTCATTTGCTCACCTCTTAATTAGTTAGCTTTTTCAATGATGTATGCTTTCAACATATTAAAGCTTATAGTAACGCTGCTGCTACCAGCCGATTGAAGCTTTCTCGCGAGTTTTGCGAATTTCAGTCTCGTCAGCCCACTCAATAATGCCACTTTTTAGATCCATTAAACGCATCGTAAATTTATAGTAGACGTCTTTCTTATCTTCGTTAGTTTTAACAATACTTGATAAGTTGCCATATAGCATATATTCAGCGCCTACTTGCTGACCAAACTGAATCGCTTTACTTGGGTCAACTAAGCCGCCCGTTTGTTGGAAATCTAACTGCTTACGCACGGCTTCAACACGACTCATATCAACAAAACGGAACTTGCCAGAGCGCAGCACTTTAGTAGAAATTGAATCGGTAATGGATTCCGTATCAATATGCTCGCTGGTTTTGTTCTTTAAACGCTCAATAAATACCACTGGACGTTTGTTTTGAGTTAATGAACCAATAATCGGCGAGGCAATGAGAGAGTCGGTCATCTGATTAGCCACAGTTTGTAAATCAGTTGAGCCAAAATTGATATCTGTTGTTTCAACAGCGGTTGCATCACCATAGCTCACAACTTGCTTGCTTGAACAACCTGCTAACGCCATTACTGACAACGCTGATGCAATAAATAATGCTTTTTTCATAGTTAATTCCTTTCCGTTTTTCTTAAAATTTCTTCTTGAGCTTTGGTAAACAGTTAAACTCGCTACAGCACAGCCTGTTTGAATTGCCATACTTGCCCAATTTCTGAGATCACCACTAAGGTTATTTTATTGGGCGCTATAGTGACCATAGTGTCATTAGCCGCTAAATTTTTGCGATTAAAGCTAAGTTGATGCTCACCAGCTGGCAGGCCAGCTTTAATAATTTGAACATCGCCTGGCAGTGTTAGCCAACTGCGTGTATCGGCACGCTCAGACGCTAGGTTATACAACCCAGCCAAAATATTACCGACATCACCGCCCTCTTTGCTTAACTTTCTTCGCACTTGCTCTTTCGCCACTAAACGCAACACTTGACGACTCACGATTGACGGCAAACTCTCTGCTAATTGTTTAGCAACTAACGCTTGTAAATTAACGATGGTCTCAGCGGTTAATGTTTCTTTGCCCAGTTGAAGTTCAATTGCTCGAGATGACGCACTATTATTCCCATCGCTTATATTTGAATAGCCTTTTACATAGCTAGGCACCGACACACTGTAAAACCTTGGGTCGCCTCCGCTCGTCCAAATCGGTAAACGCACCGCTTGCTCTTGTTTAGCTTCAATCAGTGACTGTTCATAAACAACAACTAGCTGCCCTTGTTTATGACCTAACGAGCCTTGCTTAGTGTTTTGCTCACCGACTTTCTCACTGCCTTTCTGACCGCCTTTCTTACTGCCTTTCTTACTGCCAAGGACGCTAGTGCTTAATAACTGGTTAACATAAGCTTTACCAAGCTGTTGATTGTAGTATTCAAGGTCATTATTCATCCCTAATACTGAACCAAGCCTTAATACATCTCGCTGTAAATATTGATTATCCGGGAAGATTTCTAACGCCTTTTTATAGTCAATATAGGCATCGTTAAGCTGGCCAGCCGCTTCATAAAAAATGCCCGATAAATAAAATGTGTAGGCATTTTGAAAACCATTTTTTATCTGCCCAGCTTTGCTTGTTAATGCCGACATAGTGTTATCAAGGTAACTAAAATCAACATTCTGCTGCTCAGCATTCGCCTCAATAAGCTCATCTTCATATTGGACTAGTGCAGCTTCTTGGATCTGATTGGCGCGACGAACTTCAACCAGCGCACCTTCCAAGTCATGAGCTAAGGCATAATTAAGTGCTTGATAACCATGCATCATACTTTGCTCATAAGCAGGCATTTGATAAGCGATAGCATTGTCATTAGTCACTAAGGTATTCACACGCTCTAGACCTTGACCTAACCTTAACTTTGCTTGATTTCGCTGTGTCTCAAGTGCTTGATAGCTTTGCTCAAACCACCAACGACTTTGGTTTATATCACCTTGTAAAAAGGCCAATCGCCCCTGTTCGACTAACGATAATTGATAATTAGTATCGCCTGCATGCGCTTTGGGTACCTGTTGAATAGCGCTCGCAACATTCCCTTGAGACAGTGCTGCCCGAACAGGTTGGAATTGTGACGCGTAATCTTGAAATAGGTTATTCAGCTGCAATGTCGCACAACCAGAAACAACCAACAAAGAGCAAGCAATAAAAAGTCGCTTTGCAAGCACAAGCATAGAAAAAACAATTCCTTACCGAGAAGATATCAACCACTCTAACGAGTAATTCATGAATCCTAAATGAACGAGCCTCAATATAAATAAATTAGCGTTAGAAGATAAGCGTTGGCGTGTAAAATTTCGTAAAAATACGGGTTAGATGTCAAAAAGTATATCAAGAGGTGGAGCGTGAGTACCCGCTGAACACGAGCACTCACTTTTGTCTTGGCGAATTAAACCGTTCGAGTCGCAGTTGCCGGAGCGATACTTGTTGCTTTTCGGGCTGGCCCAAATACTGCGGCTTGACCAACAAGGCAAAGCACCAACATACCCACAGGAATATAGAACCAACTCATGGGGGTCAGTGACAAAGCGTTAACTAATACCATATTAAGGCCAATAGTTAATGCCGCCCCAAGCAATACACCGAAAGCGCTAATGATCAGGTTTTCCGTCATAAAGTAGCGTAAAATATCTGCCTTCGTCGCCCCTAACGCACGACGAATACCGATCTGCTTTTTACGGCGATTAACACTAAAACTAGCTAAACCAACAATACCTAAGCTGGTCACTATGGTCAGCGTAATGATCACTGTGCTCAGAATTTTAATCATCGCGTTATGACCGCGATAACTGCGCTCTCGCACGTAGTCTACGCTGCGCATATTTTGCACGACACGAGACTTATTGGCCGATAGCAATTCCTCAACTTGCTTCATCATTTCATCTCGCTGGCCATCCTCCGTGCGAATAAAATAAGTGCTTGAGTCGCGTTCTAAATACTCAGGCGATAAGAATGAATTGTCAACGTTATTCCAACCCACCCACGGTGCTTGGAGTTTATCGATAACACCAGTGATGATCATTGGTTCAGTGTCATTGATATAAACAGTTTTACCAATAGTTTGAGCGTAATCTAGATCGGGAAACAAACGCTTTGCCATTGCCTCTGTCACAATAATTTTATCCGGCCAGTCGCTTGCGCTATTGCCACGCCAGCGGATATCAGATGCGCTAAAATTCTCACCGGCGAGTAACTGCACATCAAGCGCATTAATACCGCGTTCATCAACCATATAAACCGCAGTACCAACGCCGTCATGCTCGGCGCCAGGTTCGGTTTGTAAGCCCATTGACCAGCCACTGCCACTCACCGGAATCGCATTGATCTGAATTGCATCAATCACCCCAGGTAGCGCGCGAATATTGGCTAAGTCTTCTTCAATGGTCGCTTTGGCGCTAAAGTTTTCAGAAAATCCACTGCTGTTCACGAAAAACGAATTCGCTTCGTCAATGCCACTGGGTCGCTTAGTTTCTTGACTGCGTTCAATAATGATAAATACAGAGTTGACTATAATCGCCATGGTAAAGGCGATTTGTATCGCTATCAGCAGTGCGCCAACTTTGTTGCGCAACAAGGCGCGAAATATAGGTCCTAATGTAAGCATTGTGTTGCTCCTATTTTATGCTTCTATGTTGCTGGCCAACTATTGGCTACTTAGCTGCGTCGCAGGTGCAATATTGCATGCTCGCCAAGTTGGGTATAAACCCGCTAATACACTGGCAACTATGGCAATACCAATGCCAGTAAATGCCATCACCCAGTCAAGCGACACTAAATTTTCGACAAAGTCACCGTATAAGGTCTTGATACCAACTAAGCCAAACATTGCCAGCGCTAGGCCCAGCAAGCCCCCGAGCAAACCTATAGTTGCGGCCTCAATAATGTGCTGTATAAATACATCGCGTTTCGACGCACCAATGGCACGGCGCAAGCCAATTTCGGCTGATTTCCCCATAAATTTGGCAAGCAGCAAGCCTACGGTATTAAGCAAACACACCACCAAAAACATAAACGACATCCACATCATCATTTTGGCGTCGTCTTCTACCACTTGTTGGTTTTCCATCCAGCCCATCACATCTAGCAATTGGTTATTCATGTCTCTTGGAAAACGCCCCAATGCTTTTTGCTCACTCACATAATTGTTTAGAAACGCCAGATAATCTGACTTTTCTTGCTCGCTATTTAGCTGAACCCACATCTGGTAGTTAATACACTCAGATTGCAAGAACGCTTTAAACCCTTCACCTTCTGGGCTTTTCCAACAGTTGGTGTTGCCCCAGTTAGGCAGCTCATAGGTTTCCTTTAGGAAAAATGGAATAAACACTTCTTCGCTTTCATCAAATGCGCCGTTGTTAACATCGTAGAACTTCGGCATGGGCTGCCAAGTATCAAGCACACCAACAACTTTGTAGTTTTGCCCCGCAAGCAATACCGTGCGCCCAATCGAGTTCTCACCGCCAAACAACTTATCGTTAATGCGCTTAGTTAACACAATCACCTGCTCTCGCTGCTGATCACTCGCAAGTTGCCAACCACCGCCAAACAAAAACGGTGTGTCGAACATGGTAAAGAAGTCACCAGTGGTTAGACGAATTGATGCTTGAAACGGATTAATATCTTGATTCTCAGGAACAATAATTCCGCCTGACTTTGCCATCACGACTTGTTTGCTTGCTTGTTGCGCGTTGAACAAATTATTGGCTTCTGTCCAAGTAATTTGGTTGGGTGGATCGCCATTGTCATCATTAAATGCATTGTGCGGATCCCAGCTGTCAACCTGCACGTAAAAAAGCTGAGTGCTTTTATCTGGAATGGGATTGGCCGACATTAAATAGTTTACGGTGATCGTGGTCATGCTCGCCCCTATGCCTAAGGCGATAGCAAGCACCATTAGCATGCTTAGCAGTGCATTCTTTTTAATGCTTTTCACGGCAAGTTTTAGGTAATAACCAAACATATTGCCTCCTGTTATTTTTCTTAGTAAATGTTCTCTAGTGAATGTTTTTTCTACCGCTAAGCTTGTGCAGCTGGCATAGCGACCACATCTGCCGCACTTGCCACAACTTGCTCGGTATCGATATCGCTCACTTGGCCATCTTTAACAAAAATATTGCGCGTAGCCTGAGTTGCTAGGTGCGGATCATGGGTAACCATGACAATGGTGGTTCCTGCTTTGTTAATATTTTTCAGTAGCTCCATCACACTTTGTGCCATCGCAGAATCTAAGTTGCCGGTTGGTTCATCAGCCAGCAAAAATCTTGGCTTACCAGCCAAAGCTCTGGCAATTGCGACACGTTGTTGTTGACCACCAGATAGCTGCGAAGGCAGGTGCTTCATTCGGCTCGCTAAACCGACAATTTCAAGGCTTTCCTCAATCCGCGACTTGCGCTCTTTGGCGTTAAAACCGCGATAACGCAACGGTACATCGACATTGTCGAACAAGTTAAGATCAGGGATCAGATTGTAGCTTTGAAAAATAAAGCCAATTTTTTCATTACGCAGTTTGCTACGCTGATTGTCATTGAGGTGACTAACGTCTTCGCCATCAAGCACATAACTTCCGCTGTTAAAGGTTTCTAACATGCCAGCAATGTTGAGAAAGGTTGTTTTACCTGAGCCTGACGGGCCAGTTACGGCGACAAATTCACCTTCATTTACCTGTAAATTAAAGTCACGAAGTGCATGTGTTTCGACTACCTCAGTGCGAAATACCTTTTTTATATTGGTCATGGTGAGCATGATATTCTTCCTTCTTATGTCGTTTTCTTTTGAGCAGTGGCTGATAAGCGTATTACCAGCCTGCGTAATATTTTTGTTGTTATAACAAGTAGTTAATTCGTTAACAGAATTTTGCTGGCATCGTTGAATTGGTCAGTACTGGAAACAATAATTTGGTCACCAACAGCAAGGCCGCTGCTAATTTCCACCATAGACAAACTGCGTGCACCGGTGACAATTGCCACTTTTTCAGCGCTATCGCCGATAACTTTGAAGGCAAATCGTCCGCTTGAGCTTTCTAAAAATTGACCACGGCGCACCATTAGCACATCAGCTTTTCGCTCCATCAATATACGAGTGGTTAAGCGCTGGTTTTGGCGCAGGCCAGGTGGTTGTGAAGTATCGGAGGCGGCAAAACGTACACGCCCAGTTACTTGATTGTTCTCGATTTCGGGCGAGATAGTAACTAAGTTAGCCGCATACGTTTCGCCATTAACTGTTACCTCAGCGGCCATACCAATGGCTAGATCATCGGCGTAGCTTTCGGGTATAAACACTTCGAGTTCAAATTCAGATAAATCAACAACGCTTAGAATAGGTTGGTCGCGGCTAACTTGGTTCTTTTGTTTTACTGCCAAGTTACCCACGATGCCGCTTACGGGGGAGCGCAGTATCAACTCATCAACTTTACGCTGCAGCTCTTTAACCAAAAGCGCTTGGCGGTCAACTTGCAGTTGGTTGGTTTTAATCTCAAACGCTAAGCTTTCGGCGTTCAGCGCAGCGTCTTGCTCTGCGTGTTGAAAAACAAACTGCGCGTTTTGTAGATCGTCTTGCGCTTTTTCGAAATCAATTTGGCTGATGGATTTAAATTCGTAGGCTTTGTCTGCACGACGCTTTTCTCGGTCTGCCGCCACTAAGGTGACTTTAGCCATGTCTACTGACTTTTGGTCTTCTAGCGCCTGCTTTCTTGCCTGAATTTTTTGTCGTTCGAGTTCGAGTTTTTGCTGCTCTAGGCTCGCTTGCTCTTGTTTCAGCTCATTGGTTAATTCAGGGCTGTCGATACTCGCCAATACTTGACCTTTAGAAACTTCATCGCCGGCGTCAACAGAAAAAGTAATTGTGCCTTGCCCTGTTGCATAAAGCCTTGGGCTAACCGCGGCAACGACTCGCCCTTGCACAGATAAATCTCTGACCAAGTCGCCGCGTTCAACGGTGGCGATACGCAGCCTGTCGCGCGCAATACTGGCTTCACCTGATGACCAACTGCTGATCGCAGGAGCTGCTAAGAAAAATAAAACAAGAATTATGGCAACGGATAAACCGCTTACTAACCACGTTTTTTTACTGGATTTTGGCGTCAGGACGACATCCTGTCCGCTAGTGTCTGCAATTTTCACAACGCTTTCCCGAAATTTGAATTAAAAAGAACAATCAAAGGGTAAGTAGCGGGGCGAATTAAAAAGGTTTAAAAATTTGTGTAATTTATCTGCATTTTTTGTAAGGTGCGTTTAACAATAACGGTTGTGATTCGCTACAAATGCGGCAAAAATCATAAGCGGTAGCACATACAAGCTAGTAAGAATTTTTTAGCATGACAAGAGGTTTAGTTGATTGAAATAGTAGATTACGACGCTCGCTGGCCACAATTATTTAGCGTCGAAAAACAACATATCGAGCGCATTGTTAGCCATTGGCTTTGCGGCACCATTGAACATGTCGGTAGCACTTCCATCGTTGGATTAACGGCCAAGCCTGTGATTGATATCATGGTTGGTGTGAAGTCACTAAATCATGCTCAAGATGCTATTCAAGTATTAGTCGACAGCGGCTACTGCTATTACCCTTACAAGCCTGAAGTGATGCATTGGTTTTGCAAGCCATCGCCAGAAATTCGCACCCACCATTTACACTTAGTCCCCTATCAAAGTCCGCTTTGGCATGAGCGCACCCTCTTTCGCGATTACCTGCGAGCACATCAGTCAGTAGCAATTGAATACGCCAAACTAAAGCGACAGTTAGCCATACAATATCCAGAAGACAGAGAGCGTTACACGCAAGGTAAGTGGCAATTTATAGAGCAAGTGTTGCGCCGAGCTCAAGAGGAAGGTAAGGCTTAGTCACAGCATTTGTAACGAGTGATTTTTATCAATTAGATTTTCGTAAGTTGGATTTTCGAAAATCAGTTGAGTTGGTTAAATTAGTAGAGCAACCCAGCCTTGTAAGCTGGGTTGGCTAGTTAGGTTAATATGACAGGTTATAAATATTGAAACGCTTTAAACTAGGCTAGTTTAAAGGTCGATACATTGGCATTAACGTGCTCAATCGCACTTAATACTTCAACGCTATTATCTTTCAAACTTAAGCTGTCTTTCGCAGTTTCATTGGCTATCAGCGTAATGCGATTCAAGAACTCATTAACTTCTTTCACCGCCAATTCCTGCTCTTGGGTAAAGCGCCCTACTTCGCCATTAACCTGTTGAATTTCAGTTAGTTTGTCGAGCACTTGTGATAACGAATCCGTCAGTGACAAATTCACCTCTCGACAAGAATGAACTTGATCACGGCCAACTTCCATCAAGTCTTTAGCTTCATTCGCCATACCTTGCACTTTGGCAATGGTTTGTTGAATGCTACTTGTAGATTCTTGCGTTTTTATCGCCAGCGCGCGTACTTCTTCTGCAACCACAGCAAATCCTCGCCCTGCTTCACCTGCTCGCGCAGCCTCAATCGCAGCATTTAGTGCAAGTAAATTCGTTTGATCGGCAATAACCTGAATAACTTCGATGACCGAGTTAATTTCGCCGCTTGAATTACTCAAGGAGAAAATAACGTCGCTGGCAGCTTCGACTTTTTCGGTCAGCAAGGCCATGCGTTCATTACTTTGCTCAGTAAGTTCAACACCTTGTTTGGTGTAATCAACGATTTCGTCAGATTGACGTTGCGCCGACTCACTTGATTCTGTGACTTGTGAACCGAGCGTCAGCACTTGGCTAATCGACTCGTTAACACGTTCAATTTCTACTTTTTGCTGCTCTGTGCCTTGTTGGGTACTATCAGAAATGCGAGAAAATTCTGATAACTTGCCATGAGTATGAATAACTGAGCCCGCTATCTCACTGACAATATGCTGCACCTTATCAATAAACGAATTAAATTCTTTACTGAGCGCGTCGATTTCGTCTTTATCATTGTTAACGAGGCGACGCGTTAAGTCGCCATCACCACGTGATAACGCAATTGCCGCGTCTTTAAGGCCATCAATCGGGCGAAGTAGATTTTTCGTTAGGTAAAACGAAACAAACAAGGCTGCCAATGTGAACACTAATAAAACGATTATCGAGCCTTGTACTTCACCCTCAGTCGCCTGCTCAACGTCATCAGCGATTTTCGCAGCATCTTCAAGCGTTTGTTGCGCAAATTCAGTTAACATTTGCGCAATTTCGGTTTGTTGCTGACGCAGCAGTCGCATGTCTTGCAATGATTGGTGACCTGAGGCTGATAAATGCAGCTCAGTTTGCTCAAACCAATTGAGTGATGAAGCGAGTAATGATTGCCCAAGTCCACGTGTATTATCGGTCAATGCATTTGCTTGAGCGTTATCAACCGCTTGATTAAATTCTTGTTTGAGCGCTTGGTACTTAGTGATAACTGAATTGCTATCACTTGGCATTGTCATCGCTAGCACATTATCCGCAAGCGCCGCCGCTTGTTTAAATTTATCGGCAGCGGTCTGGCTACTGACTACCGCTTGAAGTGGCTGATGGAACGCGTATATGGTTTGTTGGCCTTGCTGGAATAGTAGGTAAACCAAATAGACCGCTAGCGTACCAAAGGCCATAATTATCACGATAAAGCTCGATAGCAGTTTCGATTTAATTGTCATGATTGCTCCGTGAAAACGTCTTAATAAGGCAAGGTAGGAAGGCTAACGGCGGTATCTTCGCCGGTGAGTGTCAGCATAAACGCCTCAAGATCGGTAATATCTTGAGCTGACAGCGCGATAGGCACCATTTTTGTCGACAGCGTTGGACGCTTTACACCACCAGGGATGTAATGACCAATAACGCCTGTTAAATTCTCAAAACGACCGTCGTGCATGTATGGCGCGCGTTGACCTATATTGCGTAAGCTAGGGGTTTTAAACGCAAAATTCTCTTGCACATTGCCAGTTAATTGGCCACGACCTAAGTCATTACCTGGTAGGCCGATATCGTGAAATTGCATATCGGTAAAATTCCAACCGGAATGACAATCAACACATTTTGCTTTACCAACAAATAAGTCAAAACCACGTTTTGCAGCCGGACTAATGGCTGATTCATCACCATTTACCCAGCGATCGAAGGGGGCTTCACCAGAAACAATGGTGCGCTCAAATGTTGCGATTGCTTTAGCGATCGTATCTGCGGTAATACCTTCACTGCCAAACACTCGACCAAACCAAGTGCGGTATTGCGGCACTTGCGATAAGCGTGCGACTGCCTCGGGTAATGGCAAGTTCATTTCAACCGCACTTTCTATTGGCCCTTTGGCCTGCTCTTCTAGCGATGCCGCTCGGCCATCCCAGAAATATCGATCGCCCCAAGCGGCATTGATAATGCTAGGAGAGTGACGATCAAGTTGAGTGTTTTGATCCCCAACTGAACGCGCTGTTGCATCTTCCCAACCAAAGCTAGGATTATGACAAGTTGCACAGGTCATATTGCGGTTATTACTTAGCCTTGGATCAAAGAAAAGCATTTTGCCCAGCGCGGCTTTTTGCACTGAGTAAGGATTATCGGCAGGAAATGGAATGGTGTCTGGACGTTTAAATTGTTCTTTCAACAATGGGTTCGCCAGTAAAGAACCCGACAGTGTGATACTGATAGATACAACACTAGTCAACAATACACGGTACAACTGCAAAATCGTTACTCAACTTTTTAACATGTGTGAAAATTGAACGGCAATGAATACACTTTATTTCAATTTATTTACATTTTTTTACGATTAAACCTTCCGTGACTATTCTTCGTAAACAGTACTGAAAGTTTACATTCTATTTTCAATGAATAACATTAAATTCACATCTGACCTCTAATATCACAATAATTATCAATAGGTTATTGTTAACAATAAAGGTATGCGGCGAGTGATTATCGACCAATGTTCACAATGAGAAAGCGATAAGCTCGCTGTGATTATTTGGAAAGATAGCCAGTAACATTTATGTTACTGGCGTTTATGTTGCTGTGGTTTATGATGCAGATATTGTTTGAGTATCAGCAGGTTTAGTAAATTTACCTGCTAAGTATTACGAAATATGTGCTGAGTTATTGATGAGTTTTGCTCTAAATAAGGTCAATAAAGTGCCCAATACACTTGCGACCCCAAGGAAAACAAACACTCCGCGCAATGTGCCGAAATGATAACAAAGCAATACAGTTGCCACTACCAAAGCTAGCACAGACACTAGCTGCTTAACGATGTTCGCTGTTAACTTACCGCTTTCATCTGCCATTAATAAGCCAAAAAACGTGACTAATATTGCAATAATCGTCATTTAAACGGTCTCCTTAGCACTAGCCCGATTAGCAACAATCTGGTCAATCAACGTTGCGTTTGTGCTAGCTTGTGGTTTAGGGAAGTTTTTCATCAGCTTAAACAGGTATAAACCGAGCACTAAGCAAACTAGATCAATACCAGAACTTAAGTAATGACCTGCCGCTAGTTCACTGATTTTTTTGGTGCCTGTGACCAATAAATCAATCGGTAATACGGCGATAAGCAATGCTGCGGTTACATAAGCTAGCTGGCGCGCAAAGTGCTTTTCACAAGGTACCAGAAATGCCGCCACTATAATTGCTAACCAACTGATAAAAAATGGCCAGCCGATGATGCTACCAACATCGTTATTCCCCATGCCAAACTTAATCATCATTTGAGTTGGGAATAACAACATAGTCGCTACCACAAGGCCGCCACAACTGCCGACAATTAATCGATTAAAGCGTTGGTAAGTTTTCATTGAACAACGAGGGTTAGCCGCATTAACGCCACGCTCCATCCACAACATCAATCCGGTCAACGGCAGCAACGCTGTTCCTAAACCAAGTACAGCCCAAATTGCTTTCACTAAAATGCCACCAAAATTACCAAAGTGTAGTGGGTACATAATATCGAGTATTTTGCCTGTAACCCCTTCGATGCGGCCAAAGTTACTATAGCGCTCTACAAACTCCCCTCCAGCTTGATAAACAGCGGTTTGCGCGGCAATATTCTGCCCGCCAGCAATACCGACATACATTTTGGCACTAGCATCACCATAGCCCATTACGGTCATTGAACGGACAATGACTTCGTCGTGTAGTTCAAAGGCATGATCAAATGCTGAACCAATCGCCGTTGGTTGCTCAATATTTTGAATAATGGGTTCAGGGATAGCGGTAAAGGTTTCGACGAGCTTTTCTTGATCACCGCCAAATGACACAAATGCCGCAGCCGGTACTAAAACAACCACAGCTAAGCCTAAAAATGCGCCTGTAAATGCGATCACAGAGTTAAATAACAGCCCCCACACACCAATCGCTTTGTGGCCGTCATTAAGCATCAAGCTATAGCTTTTTCTTGGTCTAAACGTAAAAAGCTGACCAAGAATTTTACGGTGAATAAATATTCCCGTAACGATAGATAACATCATGGTAAGGCCAAGCACACCAGTGGTTAATAAGCCAATGGGGCGACCAAGGTGTAAGTCGGCGTGAAAATCGACAATAAAATCTGCCATATCTGATTCGTAGGTGGCGAAAATCTCCGACATTAACCCAGACTTTTCGCGCACCAGCTCATAGCTACGCGGATCGAATTCAAATGAAGTGCCGACAGGTGGGCTATGTTTCTGCTTGGCTTGTTCACCTTGTTCGCTTTTGGTGCCATCGATACCTGCGTCATCTGATGTAATTGGCTCACCATGATGGGATTCAAAAATAATCGCTAGATGCTTATTACCGCCAACTCGTGGCAGAAATATTAGTATTTCTTCTTGGTAATGTTCGGGTACTTGGGTCGCATATTCAGCGACTAATTGTTCAACTTTTGCCGTATCAACTTGAGCTAAAGTACGAATTTCAGGATTCGCCCAAATTTTAATTTCAGGTCGACCAAATACCGAAACCGCGCCAGTAAAGGCAATAACAAACAACAGAATGCCTGTGATAATGCCAACCCAACTGTGTAAGGTGTAGAGTTTTTTGATTGATTTACTTTTCATTTACTGAGGTTCCTGTTCCCTTGTTTACCCTGTTAAGGCGAGATAAGAGAGCACACCATGACTGACCGATAAGGTGATCATTAATGCCCATGGTTGCCACGCTTTTTCGGCCATATAGCTATATAGGCAGAGGCCAGTCCAAATAAAAGGAAATAATAGAATTGGCACACCGATTTGGTCGGCAGCACTAAAAGGTAAGTAAGTCGTCATCCCAGGTACTAACATCACGCAGGTCAGAAAAGCCATTAACACACCAGCGAAGTTACGACTTTTTATGCTCGTAAAAACACTTTTGCGAGTTGACTCAGTTAGTTCAGCATCCATTTTTATAGTTGATTTAACCATTAACAAATTAGCAACAAATGATATGATGACAAATCCATTATTGCAAATGCTAATCATTGTCATTTTTATACACCTTAGTGAGGTGAACTTTGAGAATAAAAAGGTTTGCGAACTAGGAGCAAAGCGCTTCAAGTCAATTTCGATTTTAGATAGCTTCGTCGCAGTGCAATTCCAACATAGCCTATTTCCGCTATCGATTGATTTAGCTTAAAAGGCTGCCATTAATCGCAAAATAGGTATGAAAAATAGCATGGGAAAAGAGCAAACCTTTTCCCATGAAAAGTACATTAAGTATGTTTAACGAGATTAAAACGTCGCTAAGAAACTAATATTGGCTTGTCGCGAACGGCCTAGCTGATGTTGACCATAGCTTTCGCTATTGCCTAGGCGGTCTGCGCCTGAGAAGTGCGTTGCGATATAGTCTTTATCAAGCAGATTACTAACATCAACTCTTATAGTGTAGTTATCCCATTCGTAGCTGGCATTAGCATTGAGTAACGCTCTACTGTCGTTCGTTGGATCTGCATCAAGCGCTAACTTTTGAGGTGTTAATGAAACTGCTGAATTTAAGTAAGCTGGGCTTTCATCGCGATAATTGGCATTAATACCTGCGCTGAACCCTTCGCCAAAGTCATAAGTAATGGCTACATTAGCCGTCCATTTGGGCGCATCAGCAAAAGCAAGACCAGATAAATCGATCACTTCTCCTGTCGACGGCAATATGTATTCAAAATCAGTAAACTCAGACTTAGCGTAACCAAGGCCTGCGGTAATAGTTAGCTGATCAGTTGGGTAGTAGTAAACTTCGGTTTCAAAGCCTTTAACATTTGATTCGCCCGAGTTGACTGTCTCCCTATCAAATGTTCCCGTAGATAATTGAACACTGATCTGTTGATCTGTCCAATCTGTGTAGAAAAAGTTGGTATTCCACATTAAATCACCGCCCTGCCACACCGAGCGAATCGATAATTCATAGTTGTCAGTATATTCTGGGTCATATGTGAAAAGACGAGATTGCGCAATATTGGTACCAACACCGCCAGAGCGATAACCGCGTTGGTAGACAAAACTTGCCGTTACATCGTCACTGGCATGATAACTAACACCAAGTTTAGGTAACCAAGCATCAAAATCAGCTGATGAAGGTGGCTCTACCCCTGAAGCATTCGCCGCTAAACCGTTTAAGGTATTGTTAATCGCACCAACAACTTGGTTCAATGGTGCTGGCAGCACAGCTGGATCGGGCAATGTATTGTTTATTCGGTACAAGGCTGTTGACGCATTGCTTTGCTCTTCTTCGTCGTAGCGAAGGCCTGCAAGTAGGTCAAACTGATCGTTGATATGCCAAGTTACATCAGCATAAATCGCCATGGTCTCAACTTCTTGCGCTAAAGTAGACGATAACCCAAGCTTGACCGGGTCAATGTCAGGGTACAATGGTAAAACAGCACCAATAAGTTCAGCTGGTAAGCCAAAACCTCCCAGCGATGGCGGCGCACCAAGTAATGTTGCTAATGGCGGTAAGCCGATACTGCTAAAGTGAATAAGACGCTCGCCTGAAGCGATATCATCAACATCGAGTTTCGAATAATAAGCACCAACCACCGCCTGAACTTCATCAGTTTGATAGGTAAATCGCAGCTCTTGACTAACAGTCTCGTCATTGCGGGTATATTGCTGATCGAGCACCAATTGCTCAGCAGTCAAGTCGCCATCCCAGTTATAGCCATATTCAGAATCACTGTAGGTGGTGACTGAGTATACCGACAGCTCATCCGTTAAATCCCAAGTCAGTTCTAGGTTGTACAAATCGGTATCTGTTTTTTGCCAAACAGGAGAGTTTTGCCACGATGTGCGATCAAATGGGGAACCGCCGTAATTATACAGTGACCACTGCGGACCATATTCCGTATCCATATTTGATAGCGTTAGCAGTGCGGTAAAATCTTCTGTGGGCTGAAATAACAATTTACCGCGCACCGTTTCGGTGTTTTCGAAGTTTGCGTCTTCTTTACGAGTAACGTTATAAATATCGCCATCGTATTGTTTGTCTTCATAACTCAAACGAAATGCCAACATATCGTCAACCAACGCACCACCACCAGCGACAGCAAACTCTTGTTGACCGTGTTCACCGACAGTTAATTTACCTTTGCCAGACCACTCGTAAGTTGGATCTTGCGTGCGCATAATTATTGCTCCTGCGAGCGCATTTCGACCTTGCAGTGTTGATTGTGGGCCACGGAATACCTCGACTTGCGCTAAGTCCCAAACCGATGTTGCACCGCTGCGAAGTAAGCGGAAAGGCAAAGGCGCACCATCTAAGTACATGCTAGTTAAATAGCTATTTCCGCCACCAGATACGTTAAAGGCATTAATGCCACGCATACTGAAACCTTGACCAAAGTCACCAGAGATATTTGGCACCACGTTGTAAATATCATTAACCGTTTTAATATTCAAACGCTCGAACTCTTTTGACGTAACAACGGCAACACTATTAACGGTATCTTTTAATGAACGATCAATTTTTTGACCCGTAACCACGATTTTTTCAACGTTTTCGTCGAGCAGTTCCTCGGCGAATGTAACATGAGAGAATGTGCTACAGGCCAACATTAGGCCCATTGCAACTTTGTTATATTTCATTATTTTTACTTACTTTTTTACTGATATGAGATGAAATTAAGCCGCAAGCATAATCATGGCGGCTACGGAAACTAGCCAGTAAAGGAGAGTTAGATGATTTCCTTATCGCGGCTGTATAGGGTATCCCCTAGCGAATGCTTTGTACCTGCACTAATTCAGCGGTTGTTCCCTTAACACAACTGCCAGACAGACAAGTAGCTCACCCAATCGCACGCCAATGATAATGATTTGCATTTTGATTGTAAATACAATGTAAATACTTTTAATGGTTGAAGTGATGAGTATTTGTAATTGTAACTAGTTCTAATGAATGGAATAAAATTGTAGCTAAACAAGTGAGCTCATCACTTAATTTTGATGAATGTAAATAAAACGACTGGATTGAATTGGGTTGAGTTAAACTGTGTAAAGAGAATAAAGAAAAGTAAATAAAGACAGATAAGTACATCTATTAGTCAGCGGCACAACCGCTGTGCCACATTGAGTTCTGCTAAAAAAGTTCTATCGGTAACGAGCAAGGCACCGAGCGTTCAACACGCAAAGAATTATTCACTAACAAAGCCACCGAACAATAACACTGTGATCACTAGGCAGATTGTTATTGCTGTTAAGGAAAACCACTTTCCCCATGTCATAGTGCGAGTTGCAGCTAACCAAAACTGGCGGCGCACTTTAGGCTCATGCTTTCCAACTTTGGCGATACGCATACCGTAAATATACGTACCTGTAATCGCTAATGTGCTGAGTAAAATGCCAAACACAAAATATACTAGTTTAGATGGTAAACCCGCAAAGGTACCAAAATGCAAGGGGTCTGCTGCCTCGGAGATGCGGGCATGTATTGATAAATCTTCCCCTTTATTTTTAGCTAACAGTGCCCCTGATATGGGATCAAAGCTAAGCATATTGGCGCGAGCTCTAACGAGGAGTGCTTTCCCCTGCCCTTGCAATTGCACACCGTTGCCATTGCGCTGTGGAAAAAAAACGCGCTCTACAGCTAACTCTGGGTACAAGGTTTTGGCACTTGCCATCATCTCGGAAAATACTGCCACAGTAGGCAGTACTTTGGCATCGAGTGCTTGTTCAGATAACGCTTTACCACGGTCGGGATATTGCGCGCGCAGCCCCCACACTTCAGCAAAGTACCAAATCCCCGTGATGGCAATCACAGCAATAAACCAAATACTCCAAACACCAGCCAAGCGATGAACATCTGCCCAGAATAGCTTGCGATGACTACGCCGTGGCATTCGGAAAAAACCTGTCCACCATTTGCGATAAACCACCAAACTGGTTATTAATGCAATTGCCAATAAAAAGCCCAATGCGCCGACTATGGTCACGCCAACTTTAGTGGGCACCATTAAGTGGCGATGGCTCATGCGCAAAAAACGCTGCCAGTTATACCAGCGCCCATCACCTAAGTACTCACTGGTAGTCGGATGAAAAAACATGCGATGCCTGATCTTGTCTTGGCTAAAAAACACCACTTCAGCCGCAAACCATGGGTTAATTGGCGCACGAATATGTAACAAGTGTTTATTCGGTTGCTGTGTTATCGCTGATTGATAGATTCTCGTCCATTCCATTGTTTTTACAGTATCGGAGTCAACACGCATTGCAGGATTAGTTAGCCAATCGAGCTCGTGTGAAAGCACCGCTAAGGTGCCAGTAACTAAAGTAAAACTTAACAAAACCGAGAGTTTAAAACCGACCCAACTGTGCACTTTAAACCACTGTGCTCTGTTCAATTAAAGCTCCTTACTTGGATATAAGAAAAATACGAGAGATGAAAAAAGGAGGTTATTCTAGAGGTGCGACAAAACACAATCAATAATGATTATTATTTATGTATGCTTTTGTGTTAATTAAATTCACATCTGAACTCTGTATCTAAAAGTGTGACCCATAATTTTTTGTTAACGCAAGCAAGATCACTTCTCAATGCGAAACCGTATAAAACAGTAAATTTCATCATGTAATTTAGCGTAAGTTTTATATGTCGAACCATAGGCCACAGAATAGTTCATTGTTAACTACTTCCAGCAAATCAAATGCTAAAAAAGTACCGACGTCACGTTTTTCCAGATTAACGGCAATTGGTGGCCTAGTAGCGAAAGTTGCTACGAATACGGTTATAGACGGCGCTAGGCAATGGGCACAAGGCGAAACCACCTCAATGAAAAGCTTGGTATTGCACCCCAAAAATATTGCTTTACTGGCGGACAAATTAGCACAAATGCGCGGCGCCGCAATGAAACTTGGCCAGTTATTGTCAATGGATGCCGGCGATCTGTTGCCACCAGAGCTAAGTCAATTACTAGACAGACTTCGCGCCGATGCCAAAGCGATGCCACACAAACAACTCTTATCGGTATTAAAGGCGAATTGGGGAGATAATTGGCTCGATAATTTTAGTCATTTTGAGCTTCAACCTTTTGCCTCAGCCTCTATTGGCCAGGTCCATCTCGCGTATTTGGAAAATGGTCAAAAACTGGCAGTAAAGGTGCAGTACCCAGGGGTTGCTAAAGCCATTGAAAGTGACGTGGATAATGTCGCTACTTTGCTTAAGCTTTCTGGTTTATTTCCACAGCACATTCAAATAGATGGCCTAATTGCTGAAGCTAAAAAGCAACTGTTGGTTGAAGCAGATTATCGACAAGAAGCTGACTTTATTGGGCGTTATAAAACCCATTTAAAAAGCGAACCTTTTTGTCTGCCCGAAGTATTTATCCCGCTCAGCACCGACTCAATCCTCTCGATGAATTTTATTGAAGGTGTTTCAATTGATAAATTGAGAAACGCACCACAAGCTGCGAGAGATAAAGCCGTTGAGCAATTGATTGACTTATTCTTTCGCGAGTTATTTGATTTTAACTTGATGCAAACAGACCCCAACTTCGCTAACTTTTTATACCAAGAAGACACCGAAAAAATTGCTTTATTGGACTTTGGGGCAACACGAAATATACCCACGCATATTAGCCAAGGGTATTTATCACTCATCAATGCAGCGATGCAGGTTAACGAATCGCAAATTATCGCATCAGCTAAACAGCTTGGCTTTTTTACCGACGACATTAGCGCAGACTACCTTGCACAAATATTGGCGATTTTTAAACTCGCCAGCGAGCCACTAACTTGCGATAACAGCTATGACTTTGCCAATAGCAATTTAGCGCAACGTATTAAAACACAAGGGATGAATATTCAACGACAGCAAGATCAGTGGCATACCCCACCAGTTGACGCCATTTTCATTCATCGCAAATTGGCAGGCATTTATTTGCTGGCGGCGAAACTCGGTGCCAAAGTGAATGTTAAAGCGCTGTTTATGCCTTACTCCAAACTTGCCAACAATGCTTAAATTAGATATACCTGCGCACATTACCTTTGCGTAAAGTATCTTTGCATAAAGTACCTTTCCGCAAAGTATTTATGCGTAAAGTATCATTGCGTAAAGTTTCATTGCGTAAGGCAATAAAAAGCCCACTCTGCATAAGCGCTTAGTGGGCAATTTCAATGTGTTTGATTTTAGCGGCGAGATGCAGCAGAGGATGAAGCGTTATCTGGCTTTGCTACTGCTAAATTATTATCTGTGCTCTCATCCTCACGCTATTTGCATGTGTGTTTGTCTAGTGGTGTCTCGCCACTGTGGCTTTGTCACTTGGAATAATTACGTTGTCGATAACGTGAATCACACCATTCGATGCTTTAATGTCGGTCTTGATAACTTTAGCATTGTCAACCATCACTTTGCCGTTCATCGCAGTAATGTCGATGCTTGAGCCTTGTACCGTTTTCGCTGCGTCAATATTCACTACTTGCTTGGCGTAAAATTTACTTGGCACAACGTGATAGGTCAGAATTGCTATCAGTTTATCTTTATTTTCTGGCTTAAGTAGGCTTTCTACTGTTCCAGCAGGTAATTTTGCAAAAGCTTCATTTGTAGGTGCAAAAACCGTGTAAGGGCCTTTACTTTTGAGTGTGTCAACCAATCCTGCAGCTTTGACTGCCGCGACAAGCGTGGTGAAGCTTTGACTTGATGCAGCAACATCAACAATATCTTTATTTTTCTTGTAGCCATAGCCACCAGCAGAGACCGCAAATGCAGAAAGTAACATGACAACAGATACAGCTTTAACCCAAATTTTTTGTAACGTGATCATTGTGATTTCCCGTTGATTAAATAATTTCGTTTCGACAAATTGTGTTAACAACAAAGAACTCTTCCCTCGCCCTTTGTTGTTGCCGCTGCGGTTATTCATGTTTACGGGCTTGCCTTTGCCAAAGATTACTTTTTATCTTGTCCCACAAACTATTTGCCGTAACAAATTATTTCTGAATGCAACATCAATATGGCTGCAATTATTGCCGCGCAGTTTGCTCATTATTAGCAATAACATCACGCAGATCATTAAGCGCATCAACAGCAAAACCTCTATCGTAGAAATAGAGAATTTCATTATTGCGACCTAACAAGATAACCCGCGCGTTATTCGGGTTTTCAGTACCCGTAAGCTGGGTAATTTTCTCTGCCTCTTGATAAACGGTGATCACCCCACCCCACAATTGTTTTGGAATTCCTTTACGCATACCGTTATTGATAAAGGTTTCAAACATGCGCGGTAACATGCCTTTGATGGTGGGTAGTTCGTATGCCGTTACTGGCGTTTGTGTCATATCAAGACCAATGAGCCAGCGATCAATATCAAACTGTGAATCTTGCACATAGCCAATTAATAGCAGGCGATGCTCGCCGGTTAAGTCGCGCGGCATTAACACTTGCTCTTGGTTTAAGTTCTCGCCAGTAACGGTAGGAAAAGTTTCATTAATCGGTGTTCGATTGGCAATAGGTGAAGAGCAGGCACTTAGCAAAGTAACTAACGTAATACCAAGCGCAAGAACATAGCGTTTAGAAGCGGCGATGGATGGTGAAGTTATCGAGCGATTTATCATTTTGTTATCCTAAATAATTCAATTTATTAGGATTACGTAAGCATTGTTGAAAGTGATTAAGTGTTAAAATTGATTAGGCGCAAAAACTGATTAATGATTACTTGAGGTAAAATAGTCAGGCCACTAATCAAGCACTAAACACCGTAAGAACAAATCTTTACAGCCTACTTCAACGTAACCTCTAACACTCGATATTAGTTTACACACTGACGGTAATCTAAAGCAGTGATGTACAACTAGATAACACGACTTAAGACGACTAAAGAAAGGGCAATTAATATGTTTTCTATTTTTAAACGCGACCCGATTAAAAAGCTGACTAAGCAGCACGCAATCAAGCTTGAGCAAGCTATGCATGCACAGCGCAATGGCGACATGAAATCATACGCCATGCTAACCGCAGAGGCAGAGCAAATCGCGAGTGAAATAAAAACGTTAGAGCAAGAAAAGCAGCCAGCCTAATTGCAAATTCAGTACACAAAACTATCTTAAGCGAACGAATCAACTAAAAATTGCTAAATCCAGCTACTCATTGCCAAATGCAATGACCACTGAGTTCGATACTTTAAGGTCTGTCGTCATAACTTTTACGGGCAGTATAAACATCTTGTAGGTGGTCATTTGCCCAAGACACAAGCCCCCATGCCGGTTTAGCAATTCCTCTACCTAAATCGGTTAACTCATAAACCACTTTTACTGGCACCTCAGGGTAAACGGTTCGCTCAACGAACCCATCACGCTCTAAATCGCGCAGTGTTTGTGTCAGCATGCGCTGCGAAATACCTTCAATACGAGATTTCAGCGAATTGAAGCGATCTGGCCCGTCCACCAAGCTAAAAATAATTAACAATGACCACTTATCACCAATATGAGCAACAACATTTCGGATAGGACAATGTTCGTCTTGCACAAAGACTCGGCGATCTTGTTGTTTTGTTTTTGCATTCATTCATTTTTTCCTATTATTTGCTAAGACTTTCTTTTGCTTTCTAGCTCACGACTATTGCTATATCCATCTCTTCGCTTTTCTTAAGCCTGCTAGCCTGCAAATCCATAATTTGCTAACTAATTCACCCACCACAGCCAATGATACGGTTACCAAAAGGTAACTAGCGAAGCTAAAACTGCCTTCTTGTTAGCCAATATAATTTATCGTACCTTAGTATACAACAGTAACCAACATCAAATATGGAAACTATTATGACTCAGGTACTTCTTAATACTGCAATAGCAAATTTTTCATCAACTTCAAACACAAGCACTACTGCTAAAGATATGTTTACGCCCAGCTATGCCATGATAGGTAAACACAAGGTTAGATACGCACAGTCGATCAAAGCCAATGCACCCAACTTAGTATTGCTTAATGGCTTCCCACAAAGTATTCGCATGTGGGAAAGCGCATGGCCGGAACTCGTTAAGCACTTCAATCTACTAGCCTTTGATATTCCAGGTTTTGGCTTGAGCTCAGCTGATAAAATAGATATGTCGCCAAGAGCATTAAGCGCTAAAATCATTGAAGTATTTGACTATTTCGATATTGATAAAGCCCATTTAGTCGGGCCAGATGTTGGTGTACCAGTTACCTTAGCAACGGCGATCAATTACCCCGAACGGTTAATTAGCATTAACATATTTGACGGTCCAGGCAGTAATCCACCTGCGATGTCCCCCATTCTTAAGGCAGTAATTAACTACCGACTGGTCAGATGGTTAGCAGCAGGTCTAAACAAAAAAGCGATTATGAAAACTAACTTTAATGCTGCGGTAAAAGACGGTTATCACCATTACCAACCGAACGAGCGCGCGATTAAAGAATATTATGAGATCACCCATAACGAACAGGCGCACCAGAATTCGATTGCGTTTTTCGGCTCTTACCAGCGTGATTTGCCATGGATTGAAGAGAACCTTACAAAAATTCAAACCCCGACATTAATCACTTGGGGCAAGCACGATCCCTTTGTGCTAGCAAGCAACGCCGATTACTTAGGCTCTCAATTACCTAACAATAAAGTAAAGATATTTGAAAATGCCTCACACTTTTCAGCAGAAGACGCAGGCGATGAATATGCTGAGCTGATAAAGGACTGGTGCCTTGGCGAGCACCAATTAAAATAATATTCACTAGATTAAGCTATCGCCGCCTCTGTGCGGCTTTTTTGTGCCTAATTATAGGGATTTTGACTACTCTATAAGGTTGCACTACTTAGGAAATTTAGGCAATAAAAAAGGGCTGCATTACTGCAGCCCTTTATTTATGTATTGGTGCGGATAGTGAGACTCGAACTCACACGCCTTACGGCACATCCCCCTCAAGAATGCGTGTCTACCAATTCCACCATATCCGCGAAATTTAATTCTGGCTGAATAGCCTAGTTAGGTACGTCGCTGTCGCTCTTGTCTTCGTCAGCCGCTGGTACGTCAGCGTTTTTAGGTTCAGCGCTTGCTGCTGGTACATCAGTTGGAATTTGTTGCTCAACTGGTGTTGATAGGTCGTTCCACTCGTCAGTCGCTTTAATACGGTTAGCTGTCAAGTTACCTAAAACAAGGCTGATTGCAAAGAATGCAACTGCTAACCAAGTCGTTGTGCGGGTCATAAAGTTACCCGAACCGCTTGAACCAAAAATAGTAGCAGATGAACCAGCGCCAAATGAAGCACCCATATCTGCACCTTTGCCTTGCTGAATTAGCACTAAGCCAATCAATGCAAGCGCTACAATTAAGTAGATAACAATTAAAATTTCATACAACATCTAACGAGTTCCTTTTGCCGCCGAACAAATCGTTTTGAATTCTTCGACTTTTAAACTTGCGCCGCCAATTAGGCCACCATCAATGTCAGGTTGTGCGAACAAATCCTGACAGTTTTTAGCATTAACACTACCACCGTATAAAATTGGTGTTTTTGCTGCGATGTCTTCGCTCGCATTTGCTAAAAACTTACGAATAAATTCGTGTGTTTGCTGTGCCATTTCAGGTGAAGCTGTTTTGCCTGTACCAATTGCCCAAACAGGCTCGTATGCTACAACAATATGACTAAAACGCTCAATACCTACTTCATCAATTACCGGTTGAAGTTGGCTTGCTAACACTGTTTCGGTTTGCTCGGCAGTGCGTTCTGCTTCGCTTTCACCGATACATAAAATAGGTACTAAACCTGCGTCTAACGCAGTTTTTACCTTGTGCGCCACTTGTGTGCTTGTCTCTTTAAACAAGCTGCGACGCTCTGAGTGACCTACAATAACATATTGTACTTTGCAGGCCTGCAACATGCTCACAGAAATTTCACCTGTGTAAGCACCTTGCTCAAATTCATTTACGTTTTGTGCACCAACGCTAATATGCTCACAAGCTCTTTCTTGTTCGAAAGCATCTGTTAATGCTGCTAAAAATGGGCTGCTAGGGCAAACAACGATGCTAACATCGTTCGACAAGCCTAAATCAGCTAAACCTTGACTCATTTCAGTTACAAGACCGAAACTACCATTCATTTTCCAATTGGCTGCAACAATTGCTTGTCTTTTCATCTTGGGTTCCCATTTTAGAGCGGCGAGATAGTAACTAACCTGCCGCTAACTTACAAGTATTTCCAACGATATGTTGACTGTTTGGCGATTATTCAACCTAACAAGCTAATTTTACTTGTTCTGCAATATCGTTTGCTAGCTGAGTGACCTCTTTGCGATCTGGTCCTTCCACCATCACACGAATAAGCGGCTCTGTACCAGATTTGCGCAATAATACGCGGCCTTTACCTGTAAGTTGTTCATTTACTTGATCAACTGCAGCAATCACATTAGCGGATTCAAGCGGATCGTTATCACCTTCAAAGCGCACATTCACCAATATTTGTGGCAACTTGGTCATGCCTTGGCGCAATTCAAATAATGATTTTTCGGTGCGGCAAATCGCGGTAAGTACATTAAGCGCAGCGATAATACCATCACCTGTTGAGGTATGATTTAGGTTGATAATATGGCCTGAATTTTCAGCACCAAGCTGCCAGCCATTTTCAAGTAGCTTTTCCATCACATAGCGGTCGCCCACTTTGCTTCGAACAAAAGGCACATCCAGCTCTTTTAACGCAAGTTCTAGCCCCATGTTGCTCATTAACGTGCCAACAACACCGCCAGATAATGAACCTGCCGCTAAGTCACTGGTGGCGATCACGTAAACTAACTCATCACCATCAACCACTTCACCGGTATGATCAACCATCATCAAACGGTCGCCGTCACCATCTAGTGCAATACCTAAATCGGCACCGTGCTTAACCACAGCTTCTTGGATTTGCCCCATTGAAGTAGCGCCACATTTGTCGTTGATGTTAGTGCCATTCGGACTCGTCGCAATTTCAATAACTTCAGCACCAAGCTCTTTAAATACATTAGGTGCGATATGATATGTTGCACCATTGGCGCAATCGACAACTATTTTTAGGCCTGCAAGTGAGTACTGACTTGGGAAGTTACTTTTACAAAATTCAATATAGCGACCAGCGGCGTCATCAATACGGGTAGCCTTGCCTAGTTTGTCTGACGCTACACAGGTCATCGGCTTATCAATTTCTGCTTCTATGGCTAGTTCCACCGCATCAGGTAGCTTTTCACCGCTTTGCGAGAAGAATTTGATGCCGTTGTCGTAATACGGGTTGTGTGATGCGCTGATCACGATACCGGCTTCGGCACGAAATGTTTTGGTTAAATAAGCAATACCCGGTGTCGGCATTGGGCCTAGTAAGCCAATGTTAACACCTGCAGCAGAAAAACCTGCTTCCAGCGCAGACTCAAGCATATAGCCTGAAATTCTCGTGTCTTTACCGACTAATACTTTCTTAGTGCCTTGCGCGGCCATTACCTTGCCCGCGGCATAGCCTAGTTTCATCACAAAATCTGGGCTAATTGGCGCTTTACCTACTAAGCCTCGAACACCATCAGTGCCGAAATATTTACGTTCTGACATACTTATCCTCGCGTCAGTTCTGGCCGCTCTGCAGCCCTTAATACAGTTAGTGCATCCACGGTTGCTTTAACATCGTGAACGCGAATTATTTTAGCCCCTTGTTGGGCGCTGATAATCGCAGCTGCCAAACTACCGGCTAATCGCTCATTAACGTCCGCATTTAGCAAATTACCAATCATCGACTTACGTGATATCCCGACCAGCACTGGCAACTCCAAAGCTTGAAAAGCTTTTAGTTCATGTAACAAGCGATAATTTTGTTCAAGTGTTTTGCCAAAGCCAAAGCCAGGGTCAACCAGTAACCTTTCTTTCGCAATGCCTACTTGTTCGCACGCTTCAATGCGCTGTTGAATGAAGTTGACGATATCTTTTGTCACGTCTTGGTAGTGCGGGTTGTTTTGCATAGTGCGCGGTAAGCCTTGCATATGCATTAAACAAATTGGAATATTGCTATTGGCAACGGCTGCTAAACAACCTTCATTTTGAAGCGCTCTGACGTCATTAATCATACCTGCGCCATGAGCAATTGCTTCGCTCATAACTTGTGCTTTGCTGGTATCAATCGACACTATGGTATCAAACCGCTGGTTAATGGCGTCAAGCACAGGAATTACGCGTGCTAACTCATCATCCACTGAAACTTCTGCCGCACCGGGTCGTGTAGACTCACCGCCAATATCAATAATGGCGGCGCCATCATTAATCATTTGCTCAACTTGAAATAATGCATCATCGAAGTTAGCAAAACGGCCGCCATCTGAAAATGAATCTGGCGTGACATTTAAGATCCCCATCACTTGCGGATGAACCAGGGAAAGCTGCTTGTTGGGACATGATAGATGCGTAGGCGTCATAGCGTTCAAATTCATTAATTGTTATTAGTATTTTAAGTCTAACCTTTAGTCGCTTTTTGTTGCCACTAAAAATAAAGCCCCGATAAACGGGGCTTTATATCAATTACAAAGTGCTTTGTATCGATTGCAAAGCAATAATCAATATACTAGATCAATTTACTTAGCAGGTAAATCAGACGGCTCGTCTAAATCAGGTGATTTAGGCTCAACCGATTCCTTTTCATCCACCTTGCTACCTGAGCTTGGCTTTGAACCTGAATTAGAGTCATCAAAGTCAGCTGGAGCACGAACTTCACGGCGCGCCATCAAATCATCAATTTGATTTGCATCAATGGTTTCGTATTGCATTAACGCATCTTTCATCGCGTGCAAAATATCCATATTGTCTTTTAAGATTTGCTCAGCGCGCTGATAGTTGCGATCAATAAAGTCTTTTACTTCGTCATCGATAGCTTTGGCAGTCTCATCAGACATATGCATTGACTTAGCTGATGTACGGCCTAGGAACACTTCACCCTCTTCTTCAGCGAATAGCATAGGACCCATTTTTTCAGATAGACCCCATTGGGTGACCATTTTACGCGCTAAGCCAGTTGCACGTTCGATATCGTTTGAAGCACCTGTTGATACCTTATCAGGGCCATAGATGATTTCTTCAGCGATACGACCACCGTACAGCGATGAAATATTACTTTCTAAATGCTGCTTGCTGTGACTGAAGCGATCTTGCTCAGGTAGGTACATAGTCACACCTAACGCACGACCGCGAGGAATAATACTCACCTTGTAAACTGGATCGTGCTCGGGCACTAAGCGACCTACGATAGCGTGACCCGCTTCGTGATAAGCCGTCATTTCTTTTTCGTCTTCGCTCATGACCATTGATTTGCGCTCAGCGCCCATCAAGATTTTGTCTTTAGCTTTTTCAAACTCTTCCATAGACACTAAGCGACGTGAACCACGCGCAGCAAATAGTGCGGCTTCGTTTACTAGGTTCGCTAAGTCTGCACCAGAGAAACCTGGTGTACCACGTGCGATAACTGATGCTTTGACATCATCCGCTAACGGTACTTTACGCATGTGAACTTTTAAAATTTGCTCACGACCGCGAATGTCAGGTAAACCAACCGTTACTTGACGGTCAAAACGACCAGGACGAAGTAATGCAGGGTCTAGTACGTCAGGGCGGTTAGTTGCCGCGATAACGATAACACCTTCATTACCTTCGAAACCGTCCATTTCTACAAGCATTTGGTTAAGGGTTTGCTCACGCTCGTCGTGACCACCACCAAGACCTGCACCACGTTGGCGACCTACGGCATCAATTTCATCAATGAAGATGATACAAGGTGCAGATTTCTTCGCTTGCTCGAACATATCACGAACACGTGATGCACCCACACCAACAAACATTTCAACAAAATCTGAACCAGAAATAGAGAAGAAAGGTACTTTTGCTTCACCAGCGATTGCTTTCGCAAGTAATGTTTTACCAGTACCTGGTTGACCGACCATCAAAATACCTGATGGAATGCGGCCACCTAGTTTTTGGAATTTGGTTGGGTCACGCAAGTAATCAACAAGCTCTGCCACTTCTTCTTTCGCTTCGTCACAACCAGCAACATCAGCAAAAGTGGTTTTGATTTGATCTTCGCTTAACAGGCGCGCTTTTGATTTGCCAAATGACATTGCGCCTTTACCGCCACCGCCTTGCATTTGACGCATGAAGAAAATCCATACACCAATCAGCAGTAACATTGGGAACCAAGAGATGAAAATAGAGGTTAAAATGCTTGGCTCTTCAGGTAACTGACCCTTAGCACGTACACCTTGTTTAACAAGATCATTGATTAAGTCGCGGTCGTAACCGCCAGGGATTACAGTAACAAACTGCTCACCACTGCGTTTGGTGCCTTCGATAACACCGTTGCGGTCAACGCTCGCTTCGCGCACTTGACCTTGTCTAACATCCTGAATGAAACGGGTATAGTCCATCTGTTGTTCATTACTACCACCCGGAGAAAAAGACTGGAATACAGACATCAGGACGACGGCTATTACCAACCATAAAATAAGATTTTTTGCCATATCGCTCAACTTAACAACCTCTTGCTGTTTATAAAAATGGTGCGACCAAACTGTTCATTAATTTACTACAATTTAAAACCAGTAGCTACTAGATAAACTTCTCTTGACCGTGCACGAGAAGAATCAGGCTTACGAGTTTTAACTACCTTGAAAACGGCTTTAACGTCTTTCATAAACTGATCAAAGCCCTCTCCCTGAAATACTTTGACCACAAAAGCGCCGTTTTTCTTCAAAACTTGATGACACATATCTAATGCCAGCTCAACTAAGTACATACTGCGAGCCGAGTCTGCAGCGTCGTTACCCGTAAAGTTTGCGGCCATATCAGACATCACAACATCAATATCTTTACCATTGATACGCTCTAAAAGCGCCTCAAGTACGGCTTCTTCACGAAAGTCACCTTGCAGAAAATCAACGCCTGCTATCGGGTCCATCGGCAAAATATCACACGCGACAACCTGTCCACCATCCCCAACCTGCTTAACGGCGTATTCAGACCAGCCACCGGGCGCTGCACCAAGATCTACGACCTTCATACCGGCTTTGATCAACTTGTCTTTATTGTTAATCTCTTCAATTTTGAATACCGCTCTTGAGCGAAGGCCAAGCTTTTGCGCCTTTTTTACGTATTCATCGTCAAAGTGTTCATCTAGCCAGCGCTTACTGCTGGCACTGTGTTTTTTCTTACTCACTAAATAACCTTTTTTGCTACTTTAAGTTGAAGTGCGAGGACACAAATCCGTACACAAAAACCAAAGTGCGGACATAGTAATACAGTCTAGATAAGGGTAAAATATGCGAATTCAAGCAAACTGTAACGAAAATTGTTAATGAGCCTAAATAAAAAACAAATCCAACATTTAAAAGCCCTAGCACACGACTTAAAACCCGTTGTGTTGCTTGGCAGCAATGGTTTAACTGAAGCGGTTGTCGCAGAAGTTGACTTCGCACTAAGCCACCATGAGCTAATTAAAGTAAAAATCCCAACAGATAACCGTGAAACAAAAGGGTTAATTGTTGAAGCGATTTGCCGCGAAACTGAAGCTGAAAAAGTACAAGTTATCGGTAAAACGCTAATTATCTACCGCCAATCTGAAGACAAGAAGATTCAACTACCTAAAGGTTAACACCGACTAAGTAATTGCATCTCAGTTGCTCATTTATTGCCGATGTAGCATTAAATGGGCGACTCCCCCTTCTCTCCTCTTTCTCATCTCTTTCTCCCCTTTGCTTAGCCGCTCATCGAAATCTATTTCGATTTTGCAAACTAATCTCAAAATTTAGACATAAAAAAACGGCTCATATAGAACCGTTTTAGAATATTAATGATTAGCTTTAAATAAGCTTAACCAAGCTGCTCCGCTAAAGTATTGCTCACCAATTCTACAGGTTGCGTACCGTCAATAGTTAAGTACTTGCAGTTACCAGCATTTGCTTCTACTTGGTAGTAATCAACAAGTGGCTTAGTTTGCTCGTGGTAAATTGCTAAACGCTTACGTACAGTCGCTTCTTCATCATCTGGACGAACAACTAGGTCTTCACCTGTTTCGTCATCTTTGCCTTCAGTTTTTGGCGGATTGTATACCACATGGTAAACACGGCCAGAACCTGGGTGAACACGACGACCAGCCATACGCTCAACAATCACTTCGTCAGCAACGTCGAATTCGATAACGCTGTCTACATCAACACCGTTTTCTTTCATTGCGTCTGCTTGTGGAATTGTACGTGGGAAACCATCTAATAAGAAACCAGCTTTACAATCGTCTTGGGCAATACGCTCTTTCACTAAACCGATAATTAATTCATCTGAAACTAATTGGCCAGCATCCATCACTTCTTTTGCTTTCTTACCCAGCTCAGTGCCTGCTTTAATCGCCGCACGAAGCATGTCGCCAGTAGAAATTTGAGGAATACCGTATTTTGACATTAAGAATTGTGCTTGTGTGCCTTTACCTGCACCAGGAGCACCTAACAAAATAATGCGCATATAAATCTGCCCTTAGAGTTAAAAACTTATTTGCTTGTGTAACTTAGTTAAACATTAACCAAGCAAATAAGTATCAAAATTTGAATCGTTATTAATTTACGTTTGTATTCTTGCTTAGATATAAGTAAGCGATTATTTATTCTTTGCCTAAATACGGGGTGACACTATACATTTTCGTATCTACGCAAACAAGTGGCATTTCATTGCTTAGATCAAAAAACCAACGTATTTATTTAGTTCCATAACAACTCGTTGATTTAAATAAATATTAAGCAATTTCAATTCGATTAGTTTATGCGTTCATATCATAAAAAATACGCTAAATACCTTTATTCGAAGACAAAATAATAACCATAGGCAACAATTAGCGCAGGAATAGCCGAATATAGCGTCGCGACAATGGCAACTTTTGGTGATAAAGCAATCGCTGGAAACAGTGCATCACCATCGTTACTGATGGCATTACCAAGCTGAGCAGACAGTGGAATTGCACCAGATAAGTATAAAGAAGTGGTGATAATTTGCGGGCCACAACCGGGGATCATACCCACTAATACGCCCATCAAAGGCGCAGCAGCGCCAAAAAGCTTAAAAGCATTGGTTAAGTCAAATTGGCCATAATGCATCACTAATTCAAAGCTCAAAAACGCCATTACTACCCAGCTAGTGACAAAGTTAGTATCAAGCGCCACTTTTTGAAAAGCTTTGCTCTGTTTTAGCTTTTTATCTTCTGCAACTATTGATTCAAAGTTAGTGACTTCACGAGTAACTGACCATAGAAAAATAAAAGTGAGTGCAAATAGCGCCCCTAATGCTGTTACATGGATATCGCTAACGCTAAATACACTGGCCACATCGACTTGCGCAGCCATCATAAGCCCGACAATTGCGCCTGGCAGCATTAACCACTGCCAAGCAAGGCCTTGGTAGCGCAACCGACGAGGCACAGTTTGACTGTGAGCTGAGCCTCGGCTGCTTGAGCATTGTGAGCATTGATCACTAATGGCGTTATCGACAACCGTCTTGCGAAGGAAATCTGGCCCGTGAATACGGTTAACCGCAAGTCCCGATAAAATTCCGACAACTAAAGACATTAATGCCACACCTAGCCCAGTGGGAGGCTCGGCGGCTAGAAGCAAAAATGCCGCGTCGCCCATCGTTGAAGTGAGTACAGCGGCAACAGCGCCAAATCCCATTCGCCCACTAACGTATTGAGTAATGACAACAATTGCACCGCCACACCCCGGTAAAACCCCTAAAACGCTGGCAATAACCACTTGTCGTGTCGCCTGATGGCGCTTATTTTTGGCAATGGTGAGCTGATAAATTTTATCAGCGAATAGGTGATAAACCGCAAGTGTTGCTGCGACAAAAACCGCTACTTGCCAGAAAGCATCCGCTAACACGGAAAGAGTGAGTGAACGTGTCTCGGTATTAACCAATAACACCATAATTACAACTGGAATTAACAAACGGCGGTAGTGAGGCACTAGCGAGCGCAGCGAGAATACATTTAATTTTTCTGATAAAGAAAATGGCATAAGGTACTTATGTTGTGGCGATATGGGCAAGCAAGCAAAGCAAATTTGCGTAGTTATGGCTGGACTTTTTATAGATGGCAGTGAACGTGCGCTGACGGTTTTGGCGTAAGAATGCAGAATGATACACAATAGTTAGTTTTTGGGTTTAAATATTCTGATCACTCGGCCCAATACTTGTGTTTTATTTGCAGGGCCAAGCACCTCTACAGGCACGCTTGCAGCATTTTCTCCTTTACTCCAAATCAAGCCATTGTGATCAACCACAGCAACGGTTTTCACAATAATCCCGTATTCAGGATGATCTATAAGCAAACGTTGACCAGGCTTTATTGGCATAAAGTTGAGCCATTTGGCGGCCAAAATAAAGCACCCCTGCGGAATAACGGGCGCCATACTATGGCCTTTAACTTTCCAAATTTTTAATCCAAGCATAGTGATCTAATCCAGAGTTAGAGCCAAAGCTTAACCTTCAGCCTTTAGGTCTGGGTAAACTAAGTTCTCACTTGGCGGATAAGGGCAATTTGCCGTGTAAGTTGCTACGCCTTTAGTTTGCCAAAAAATATCAGCAAATTGATTAACCTTGTCTAGTAACTTCAACGTTGCCGTGCGATCAATATGTTGTTTAGCGAATGATGCCGCTAACATAATTTCGTGGGTTAACTGGTGCAATTGGGGATGTGCATCAAGTTGCGGCTGTTTGATATAGTCGCCCCAGATAACCCGAATTTCTTCCTTAACAGTTTTGCCGTGGCTTTCTTTTTCGGCAACTAGTCGATTGAATGTTGCTTGTTGCTCAAAGCTTAGCTGTTCATGAGCTTTTAGTTCTTCCAGCAAATCAACCATACGAATCATGGTTAATACCGCTAGCTGAGCCGACATTGGGTCATAAATTTTGCAAGGTATATCGCAATGCGCAGACGCGGTATCAAAAGGATTTTTCTTATCAAGTTGGCTTAGTATTTCAAAAATCATTTTATTATCTCCTATCAATCAAGCATCGTTACTTTTGCTCTTTCGGATTACCTGCGTGTTTTTTCTTGATACGAGACGCTATGGCGAAAGCCAATCCAATTGGTGCTAGCCATAGTAAATGTATTAACATCGCCATCGGGTCACTGTGATCGTGACCTGGGTGGGCGAAAGATAAATTTGAAAAGGTTACCGCGATTAATAAGCATAAAATGCGCATTATCATTGTTGTTCTCCGTACTAATTAGCTATGTTAACTATCTGTATTGATTGGCTCAGTTTACTGGCTTAGTTGATTCGCTTAGCTGCTTATCTGTTCTACTTATCAGAGCTACTTATATGAGCTATGAAATGCTAAGAAATGTCGCGAAGCCTGCCATTAAATCCGCTTTAATGAATCTGCGAAGCGTCTTGATTTAACAATTGCTCCATCGATTCCAGCTTATCCTTGCAGCCTTCACAGATTGGATGTTTTTGTGCGAATTGCATTATTGGCGCTAAGGTCAAACTTAAACCTTTAAACGCGATAAGCTTGATGTCTTCGTCTTGCACTTCTGATTCAGTAACTTCGATTAAGTACTCATGTGGCACCATCAAAAATCGCAAGCTCACCTCTAATTTGCCCATTTCTTCATACAGTGATGACAGGTTGTGACAAGTGCATATCCAAGCCATCAGGGTATCAGCGCACTTTGGCGAGTTGCGGTATTGGTGGGCGAGCAAGTCATACGCTTCACTGTAAAAAAACTCTGCTTGTTGAAACTGCTGTTCGTGAAAAGATTCGTTACCCAGCTTCAACAATGATTGCCACTGGCTTAGGTCTTGATAATCGTGATTTTTATGACTGTGCTCCATGCGCCCTCTCCTACTTCACTTGCGCCAAATAACTTGCCACACGTTCTTTATTCATGACGACGCCAGCACCAACCGTTTCCCATTGTTTTTTCACATCGCCTAAATTGTCTGCACTATCAACTTGAATAACACCTAGCATGCCCATGACAAAATGCGGCGTGCATTTATAGAGGTAAACACCCTGCTCATTAAATGTGTAGGTGAACTTCTGCCCCATAGTGCTAGAAAACTTCTTTGCAGCACTAGGAATGGCAACAGATTCAACATTATGGGTTACATCGGCTGGCAAAAAGGTCACCGTATCGCCTTTCGCAATTTTTAAATAACCTGGAGACATCACCATGGTTTGACCGCTACCATCGGCAGTTAACAACTGTACCTCATGGTTTTTAGCCGCAGCGACATTATTGGCACACAATGCAAGCAGCGCACATAGCCCGATAAAGGTAAAGAATTGGGTGGCTAAATCACGCGCAGAATCTAATTTGGTTCTCATAGTGGTTCTCGTATTTGTCTGATGTTGTTTCACATATAGTCGCGTCACGATTCACGTATTGACGCTTTGAAAAATAACTTATCGAAATATCAGGCACTGACTTATCTTCTCTTGGTCTCTATGCACAGTGCCAACACCTAAATAGTAATCGTTATCATTTAGATCATCAATAACTAATTTGAAATTTTTACAAAGTTGTTTTTATAGCCGTTTTTCATAGCTGCTATGACCAGCCCGCAAATAACATGTTCAACAGCATCAATCGCGTCTGTCGACTAGGGTATTGGCTGTGGAAGGTAAGAGCTGGTGGCAAGTCGGTTCATAAAGAAAACGAGTAAGAGAGGTTTGCTAACACAACTAACCTAGTAAACAAGGTGCAAGTTGCTTCTCTTTATCGCCAGCTAGCTAATTTGATAAACTGAGCGCTTGCTAACTTCTGGCTTAGTTCAGGTTTAGAACAAGTCTAATTAGAACAGAGTTTATGAGCGTTAATATCCGCACTGGCACCATCGAAGAGGTGCTTACCATTAATAGTCAAATTCCTGAGTTTGACGCTAAATTAACCAATGAGAAGCTATCAAGCCGACTGGCTCATACGCCAAGCTTAATTTTGGTCGCTACTATGCAAACACGCGCGAGTATCACTGACCGAGATAAACAAGCATTAGTTGCCTATAAAATTGGCTACGCCACCAGCGGCAGCGAATTTTACAGTTGGTTAGGCGGCGTTGTATCCGCGTATAGAAAATTAGGGATTGCCAACCAGCTCAGAGACAAGCAAGAAAAATGGGCAAGTAAAAATGGATATCGTTACCTGCGGGTAAAATCAATGAATCGGTTCCCGGCCATGCTGCAGCTGTTAATAGCAAACGGCTATCGCATTGAAGGATATGAAGATAAGGGTACGCCTGATAACAGTAAAATATTGTTCTATAAGTTGCTCTGCGAATAGCCACCGATTAAGCTGCCACAACTTTAAATAGTGGCTGTTAGCCTTATTTAGGGCGGGTCACCAATATAAAAAAGGCGCCAAATGGCGCCTTAGTGTTTTCATAAAGAGCGATTATTCTCGCGCTTTCAGCTTGGTTACTTAGCTAAGCTCATCATTAGTTTATTCAGCTTAGCAACAAATGATGCAGGGTCGCTTAAGCTGCCGCGCTCTGCTAGTGTCGCTTGCTCAAATAACACTTCAACCCACTGGTTAAATTTGTCATCGTCTTGCTCATCGGCAACGTGTTTAACTAGCTCGTGCTCAGCGTTAATTTCAAAGATTGGTTGAGTTTCTGGCACTTCTTGACCTACAGATGCCATTAACTTTTGCATCTGAATACTCATATCATCTTCGGCAGTTACGATAACGGCTGGCGAATCAGTTAAGCGGTTAGAAATTTTAACGTCTTGTACTTTGTCGCCCAATGCTTCTTTCATTCGCTTGGCTACTGAATCAAACTCTTGCTCAAGTTTTTCTTGTGCTTCTTTTGACTCTTCATCTTCCATGCCGCTTAGGTCAACACCACCGCGCGCAACAGATTGAAGCTGCTTGCCGTCAAACTCAGTTAAGTGGCTTACTAACCATTCATCGATACGATCAGACAGCAATAAGACTTCAATGCCTTTCTTGCGGAATACTTCTAAGTGCGGGCTGTTTTTCGCTGCAGCGAAACTGTCTGCAACTACGTAGTAAATTTTGTCTTGGCCTTCTTTCATACGCTCAACGTAGTCAGGTAGTGACACGTTTTGCACGCTTGAATCTTCGTTAGTTGACGCAAAACGTAATAACTTACCAATTTGCTCTTTGTTAGCCATATCTTCCGCTGGACCTTCTTTTAGCACTTGGCCAAATTCGTTCCAGAATGATTGATATTGCTCTTGGTCTTTCTTACCTAACTTCTCAAGCATTTTAAGTACGCGCTTAGTACAACCCTTGCGGATGGCTTGCGTTACTTTGTTGTCTTGTAAGATTTCACGCGATACGTTTAGTGGTAAATCGTTTGAATCTAATAAACCTTTTACGAAACGCAGGTAAGTCGGCATAAATTGCTCTGCGTCATCCATGATGAAAACGCGTTGAACGTATAGTTTTAAACCGTGTTGCTTTTCGCGATTGTATAAATCAAATGGGGCTTTGCTCGGAATATAAAGTAGTGATGTGTACTCAGTTGTACCTTCTACCTTGTTGTGCTCCCAAAGCATTGGCTCTGCGTAGTCGTGCGAAACATGCTTGTAGAATTCTTTGTATTCTTCATCGCTAACATCTGCTTTTTCACGTGTCCAAAGCGCTGTTGCTTTGTTCACTGCTTCCCACTTGGCAGGCTCGGCGTCACGCGCTTCAATGGCAGGGCGAATCACATTACCTTCGTCATCTTTCTCTTCTGGTTGTGCTTCTACCGCTGGAATTTCTGGTGTTAGCATTTCAACCGATACTGAGATGTGATCTGAGTACTTAGTGACAATTGACTTTAAGCGCCAATCATCAAGGAATTCATTTTCTTCTTCTTTTAAGTGAAGAATAATGTCGGTACCACGGCCTGACTTTTCGATTTGGCGCGTGGTAAATTCACCCTCACCTTCACTTTGCCACTCTACACCTTCGCTCGCAGCAACACCCGCGGCACGAGAGCGCACAGTGACTTTGTCAGCAACGATAAACGCCGAGTAGAAACCCACACCGAATTGACCGATTAACTGTGAGTCTGACGCTTGGTCGCCAGATAGTTTTGAGAAGAACTCAGCCGTACCTGATTTTGCAATAGTACCTAAGTGAGCGATGATCTCGTCACTTGTCATACCAATACCGTTATCAGAAATAGTAACCGTATTGTTTTCCTTATCGGCACTTACACGTACGCGTAACTCACCGTCACCTTCAAAAAGATCAGCGTTTTGTAAGGCTTTAAAACGTAATTTGTCTGACGCATCCGCCGCGTTTGATACTAACTCACGTAGAAAAATCTCTTTGTTAGAGTAAAGTGAGTGAATCATTAGTTGAAGTAGTTGCTTTACTTCAGTTTGAAAACCATGAACTTCTTTTTGACCTGTCTCAGACATCTGAAACATCTCCTATCTGAACTCAAAATAACCAATATAGCGCTAATTTAGGCAAGCTAGCCGCTACGCTACTTTTTACTTAACAGGAGATATGGGGATAGTGTTTTTGAATTCAAGAAAATTTATGAGAGATTTTTGACGTGGGCTTTGACATCAACTTGATTGAGGTAAAAACAAGCAGGCATGCACTCGCCAATACAGGTATTATTCCGTCAGTACAGAGTAACTTTCAAATTCAACTTCTGCATAACTACCATCATCAAGCTTGAGGGTATGAAACGCTGGTTCACCCTCTTCATCGACAAAGTTAATCTCTAACCATAGTTCGTTGTACTCATCAATCATCCACACTTTATGCAGCAAATTAGAGTCCGCTAAGTATTGATAAAGCTGGTAGGTAGCATATAGCTCATGTTCAGGTTTATCAGCGATAGCGAGAAGATCCGCTGGTACAGAGATGACATTGATAAGAAAGTTTACTGTTTTCATAGTCCTGTATTTATAGCTGCATAACTTAAAGAAGATAAAATCTGTTGGTCTAATCAGTCCTATTAATACCTGCGGCAATTTTAACAATATTTGACACTAGCGGGTGAACAATACTGCCTTGAGGGGTAATGAGTTGATATTCCTGAGAGATATTTTCCGCTTTACCAATGTAAGCAACATTAAATTTACCCATAATCTCTTCTTTAATCATCAGTGGCGCGGGAAATATACCAAAACCATCCCGTCCTAGTGATTTCATTAATGCGATATCGGTAGCATAGACCGTAATATCAGGCGCTATTTTATTCACATCAAACCACTGCATTAAGCTGCGGGTTAAACTGCTGTTTTGACCAGGCATTACCACTTGAGCTTGATCCAAGCAGTAAGGAAAATTAGCGATAAGCTCATCAATATCGCCATCACTATGTGAGGCAAAAAAACCGATTTCGCTGTGACCAATATGCTGACAATAAAGCGGTAGATCTACATCGGCGATCAATGGTAAATCCGTCAAAATCATATCAAGCTTGTGCAGTGCCAGTTGACCAATAAGCTCATCTAAGTTGCCATCTTGAATGCCTAACTTTACATGTTGTTCACCCGTTAAAGCTGGTGATAACCATTTACTGGCTAATGTTTTAGGCAAGCCATCTGTCACGCCAACTCGGCACATGGTCGTTACGTGTTTCTCTCCCGACGCCACTGTGTGCAACCACTCTTGTGCCTTAGCAAACATATCGTCTGCGTAAGATTTAGTTAGGGCGCCAAATTCTGTTAATTCAAGACTACGTCCACGCTTGATAAATAACGGTCGATCTAATCGACCTTCTAAAGCAGCAATTTGAGCACTCACCGTTTGGGGCGCAAGGTTAAGTTTTTGTGCAGCTCGCGAGATGCCACCTTCATTTGCTGTCACCCAAAAATAGTAGAGATGGTTGTAATTTATCTGCATTCGCTGTTCCACGTATCCAGTCTAATTAATCGGCACTATTTCGTAAATTACGAAGTAATAGTCAGAAATATTCAGATTTTATCTTAACGAGAGTTAAATTAACTTTAAAGACCACATGGCTAATAATTGACTGGTCTGAGAATTGGTTAACCACTTCTATCGGTCAATTAATGAGGTGATTTATGCGTATTTCCATTGTAGTGGTTTTAACGATATTGTTCAGCTTTTCAGCGCCTTCTCTAGCGGCTAAATTCTCAGCTGAGGCGATGATAAATGAATGTTTATCCGACAATATATCGCAGCAGCAACAGGTAGGTTGTCAGGGCTTTTTCTATGGCCTTATCAGTAAAAAGCAAGCACTGCTTGAACCAGTAAAATCAAAGGGCCTAGTCGATCGCGCCTACAACAGCAGAACCAGCACCAGTAACTACAGTGTCGTCAAAACACGTAAGTATGGTATGGATCAAGTATGTTTGCCTGACGACATTGACTATCAGACATTCAAAAGTGTGCTAAAGAAAGCTGCGATTAATTACAACGCTCAGCTTGATGTGGAATCAGTCACCGACATTTTGGCGCGACACTACAGTTGCAAATAGCACGCAGTTAATAAATAGCACGTTAGCGCCACCAACTAACTTCACAACTGCGTTCAACGTGCCTATCAGCCCCATGCACTATATTTATTAGTATAAGTCCATAAGCTATTAACTCGCTTATCGCGCTTAAGGGCTTTCTCGTGATAACAAATCTTTCCTAACCGGAACTAAAGGGTAATTTCGACAACAGGTTAAGCTATGACCACGATTAAGAAGTTTTTGCAGCTGGAAGCTGCCGCAGGATTGATTCTTTTATTTGCAACGTTGTTGGCGTTATTAGTCGCTAATAGCGCTTTGTCTGTTTACTACGAGATGCTGATCCAAATTCCAGCAGGCATTCATATCGGTGGTCTAGCGATAAATAAGCCCATTTTACTTTGGGTAAACGACGGCTTAATGGCAGCGTTTTTCTTTTTGGTCGGTTTAGAGTTAAAGCGTGAACTGCTAGAAGGACACTTATCTGAACCTAAAAACACCCTACTTCCAATTTTTGGCGCTATCGGCGGTATGGTTATACCAGCGCTCATTTATTTAGCGCTTAATTATCACGATGAAGTAAACCGCATTGGCTGGGCGATTCCAGCGGCAACCGACATCGCTTTTGCACTCGGCATTTTAATGTTACTTGGCAAGCAAGTTCCTGCCGCACTTAAAATATTCTTAGTGACCCTTGCCATTATTGATGACATTGGCGCCATTATTATCATCGCGGTTTTCTACACTCAACAAATAGAAACCGTACCGCTGTTTATCAGCGCGATATGTTTAGTGATCTTAACTTTACTGAATAAGAAAGGGGTGTCTGACATACCCGCCTATATTTTAATTGGCGGTATTCTTTGGGTAGCTGTTTTGAAGTCTGGCGTTCATGCCACTTTAGCTGGGGTGTTACTCGCTTTCTTTATCCCAATGCGCGATAGCAAGAATCCCGACCACTCACCAGTTAAGCAATTAGAATCTAGCCTACACAGCTCTGTCGCCTTTGTTATTCTGCCACTCTTCGCCTTTGCCAATGCGGGCATCGACTTTCGAGAGCTCACCTCAGAGGCGATAACTCATCCAATCACCTTAGGTATTGCGCTTGGATTAGTAATAGGTAAGCCACTGGGTATTATGTCGATGTGTTTTGTTGCCATCAAACTCGGTATTGCAAGGCTACCTAAGGGTATTGGGTGGTATCATATTTTCGGTGTATCAGTGCTTTGTGGTATTGGCTTTACCATGAGTTTGTTTATCGGCTCGCTCGCCTTTGAAACCACAGGGAGCAACATTATTGTTGATGAACGCCTTGGTATTTTATTAGCGTCATTTATTTCTGCCATTCTTGGCTTTATGATCTTAAAAAATGCGTCTGCAACACAAACGTTAAGTGATGATGGTAATGATAGTCGCCAGAAAGAAAGCGGTTTATCTGGAGACAATACCAATAACTCTGATGATCAAAGTCACTTTGCAGCTAACAGCGGTAAAACCAATACATCCAGTGAGGCATAGTATGCGTAAATTGTGTGCTTTAATTTGGCACATCATTACTTTAGCTTAACTGGTAGACTAACGAACAACTTTATCAATATGAATATCAAGCCGTTTTGCAAGGCGTGTTAAGTTAGCGCGATCAACCCCTAGGTGCTTAGCAGCCCTGCTCCAATTCCCTTGATAGAAGGATAACGCACGACGCACCAGCTGACGCTGATAAGCATCAACATTTTCTCTTAAGTTTATTGGCGTATCGTCAAATTGCTTGTAATCAAAGTGCCCTTGTTCAAAGTGCTTGTTGGCAAATTCATTGCCAATTTCTGTTTGAGTAGAAACTGCTAACAAGTCCTCTTCTGTTGCTTGTTTCGAACCACTAAAACCACCAATTGGGGCTACTAATTCACTATCGTTATCCGTAATCGTTACTATCGACTCATAACGATTAGCAGCTGGCACTTTTGCACACGCCTTTAATGCCGCTCGATTTAATAAATGTTCTAATTCCCGCACATTACCTGGCCAAGCGTAATGCGTTAGCTGCAGCATAAGTTTGGTTGATAATTTTAACTGGCCGACACCAAGCTTGCGTTTTGCACGTTCAATAAAAAAGCCAGCCAGCAAGGCGACATCACCATGGCGATCGCGCAATGCAGGTACTTTGATCGGGTAAACATTTAGTCGGTGATATAAATCAGCGCGAAAACGGCCATTTTCGACTTCATCTTTTAAATTGCGATTTGTTGCCGCAATCACGCGAACATTGACAGTGATAACTTCATCTTGCCCGACTGGCTGAACCTCTTGGCTTTGTAGCACTCGCAGTAGCTTACTCTGCGCAGCAAGCGGCAGTTCGCCCACTTCATCAAGAAAAATAGTGCCGCCATCAGCAATAATAAACTTACCAGCACGCTTACTATCGGCACCAGTAAAGGCGCCTTTAACATGTCCAAATAGCTCACTTTCAATCAAATTTTCGGGTAACGCAGCGCAATTCACGTGAATGATTGCTGCTTCAGACCGACTCGATTGCTGGTGAACACTATGGGCAATAAGCTCCTTACCTGTGCCACTTTCTCCCTCAATCAGCACTGAGTAATTGGAAGGTGCTACCATACGTATCTCATGGTTAAGCTTTTCCATCGCAACACTATGTCCAATAAGTTCGGTATGAGCACCCGACATGCTTGGTTCGTTAATGGCACGCATTACCGCTTTAGAGTGATTAATGTTCGATTCGAGAGAGTTTAAGGTAAGCGCTGTGTGCAAATTAACCGCGACCATTGCACTTACCAAAGACAGCGCACGCTCAGATAAACCATTGAATATATTCGGCATTAAGCTATCAAGCGTTAATATGCCAATTAAGTTTTCATCGAAATAAAGCGGCAACCCCATGCAAGCGTGGATCGGTAAATCGCCTTCTTTGCTACTCAGCAGGCCATCATAGGGATCGGGAAGTGGCGAGTCAGCCGCAAATCGTATCGCTTCTTTTGCGTTGCAAATTTGGCTAAACCTCGGGTGCTCATCAATGACAAAACGTCGCCCCATGGTATCAGCACTTAACCCTTGGCTAGCTATCGGTTGCAAGCAATCACCTTTGATAACGAGCAAAGCGATAGCATCACAGGTAATAACCTTGCGAATTGCCGTTAGGACATCATCAAAGCGTTGCTCGTTTGCCGCGCTCTGTGCCAATTCAATAGATAATTCTAATAATTGATTGTCAGCTAAATTGTTCATTTGATGGTCGTTCTTTTGATTGCTGTTCTTTTGAATGCTGTTTTTTTGATTATTGTATTTTTAATTTTGTGCTGTGTTCATTATGTCCGTATGGAAACGACTAACTAGCTTCTCTCTAACTTTTTTTCTAATTAACTACCTACTTAACTACCTAACTATCAACGTATCTAGTTAAACCGTTAGCAGCTTTAAGCTAACTCAATTTAACTATATCAAATACACACAACCATGTCTTTATGACTCAAATATAAACTGTGTCATTTTGACTCTACAAAATCATTAAGTTTAGATATTTATATATATTTCAATACATTAAAAGATTGGCACTAGTCTTGATATGACTCATATAGGTAACGCTTTGATAACAAAGCCTCAAAAAGCCATTGTAAGGTCAATAGCGCGCAGATAAGCCCCGCTAGCACACTTAGAGTAATGAGGCCACGCAAGTTACAGATTTTAACAAAAGCATTAAACACGAAACGTCGGAGCCATTATGTACCCAACACCATATTCAAATTTTCTAATTGCTGATGGCAGTCAATTTGAACAAGCACAACTGAATTTTCAAAAATGCATTCTTATTGGCAATTGGATGATGCTTACTTCGTTAACTGTCACCTTGATGTGCGTTGCCATTACTTTTGGTTTTGATCATTACTTTTCCATTGCAAGCCAAGTCACTGCGCATATCGCGACAATCGTTTTCGCAGGTGTTTTAAAAGTGGGTTACGTTTTACGCTGCGTTGGTGTCCACGGGTTAGGTCACAAGGTGTTTTAAGATGATGATATCTGAACCACCTGTAAATGCTGAAAACAATACCTCAACTTTATCCATATTTAATGATCACCATCCACTATGGCAATTGTCATTTCGCGCCTTCTTTTTAGCGGCAAGCTTTTTTTCTGTAGTTGCCGTTGCGCTTTGGGTGGCATCGCTATCAGGTCTCAGTTTGTCGAGTCCAATTACTACTAAAGCTTTCTACTTACCCAGCTTAGTTTGGCACGCTCATGAGATGATTTTTGGTTTTGCCGCCACTGTTGCCATTGGGTTTATCTTAACCGCGGTGCAAACTTGGACAAGTTCGCCAAGCATTAGCGGTCGTCCAGTAATGCTATTGATCGCTATTTGGGTCATGGTGAGAGCGCTTCTTTGGTACAACACAATAACAAGTCTAGCTTTTGCCATTGCACTACAGAGCCTTTGGTGGCTCGCTATTATTGGCTGCTATACGCGTATTGTGTTGCGCGCGAAGAACAAGCGAAACTACTTGTTTATGCCTCTACTGAGTGCGCTAGCAACGGTCAATTTGCTCGTATTAGGCTGTGGTTTAGCAGGGAAAACTGATTTAGCACTGCATTTTGCACGCTCTGCTGTACTCGTTTTTACCCTAGTGATGGCAGTTGTTGGTGGCCGTGTAATCCCGTTTTTTACAGTTCGCGGCACTGGTACTGAGCCCACGCAGCCGCTACCTTGGCTGGAAATGGCGTTACTGCCAGTCGCCATTGTCGGCATCACTATTTTCATCCTTGGGCAGTTTATCTCCCTGCCAATCACGCCAGCCCTATTCATGCTATCTGCTGGCATACTGCATCTGGTGCGTGGTGCTCGTTGGTCAGGCAGAAAAACGTTGAATGTACCACTGCTTTGGTCGTTGCACTTAGCTTACTTATTAATGAGCCTGGGCCTTATCGCCCTGGGTTTGAGCTATCTTACCCCAATGGTTCAATTTAGCGCTGCACTACATTTAATCACTATTGGCGCAATAGGCTTGATGATCATTTCTATGATGAGTCGAGTATCACTAGGTCACACGGGGCGTGCGTTAATCACAAAACGCCGTGTCAATTTGACATTTTCCTTGGTAGCTGCCGCCGCACTAATTCGCTTTATCTTGCCACACCTAGGCCACACCCTGCTGAGCTGGCAGCTTAGCGCCTTGCTATGGGTTATCGCGTTTAGCTTATTTTTCTTCACTTACTGGCCAATACTTACTAAACCTCGTCAGTAAGCTCATTTTTAACGTTATAGTTTGTTGGAGTAGACATGCAATCTAATCAAGCCCTTTCCGTTCAAGATATTAGCCTAGTGCAATCATCCTTACCGCTTATTGAGCAGGCCGGTGATGCTGTAACAGCGCACTTTTATCAACGAATGTTTCACCACAATCCTGAGCTGAAAGATATTTTTAATTTAACCAATCAAGAAACCGGTCGACAAAAGGCGGCATTGTTCGAGGCGATTGTCGCCTATGCGAAAAACCTAGATAACATTAGCGTGTTAAAACATGCCGTTGAGCGTATCGCCAATAAACACGTGAGCTTTCATATTAAACCAGACGACTACAAAATTGTTGGTCATCACCTTATTGAAACCATGCGCGAGCTGCTGGGCGAGCATTTCACACAAGCGATTGAAAAAGCATGGTCAACCGCATATCAAGTACTCGCCAACTTGTTTATCAACCTTGAAGAAGAATTATATGTTGACCGTGAAACTGCGACAGGTGGTTGGCGTGGTAAACGTGCCTTCAGCCTAGTAGAGAAAACTCAAGAATCTGAGTTAGTCACAAGCTTTGTTTTTGAACCGATTGATCAGCAGCCTATAATGAACTACTGTCCCGGTCAGTATATAGGCATTGAGTTAAAGCCGACTACATCACCTTACAACGAGATTCGTCAATACTCGCTGTCAACTAGCCCAAATGGTAAGAGCTACCGCATTTCGGTAAAACGTGAGTTAAGCAATGTAAGCGAGCGCAATGGTGTGATGTCGAACTATTTACACGATCATTTAAACCTAGGTGACATTGTTGATTTACACGCCCCTACTGGCGACTTTTATTGGCAAGATCGTCAACGACCTGTAGTGCTAATTTCAGCTGGTGTTGGCATTACCCCAATGCAAGCCATGTTGGATACGCTCGCTCAGAACAACTATTCAAAACAGGTTATTTATTTACATGCCTGTGAAAACAAGGCGCAACACTCTTTTGCCAATCACACAGCAAAGCAATGTAAACAACAAGGTTGGCAAGCGTATACTTGGTATCGAGAAGGAGCCGCTGATCAACCAAACATCTTCACAGGTATAATGGATTTTTCAGTAATTGATTTACCGCTAGATAATAATGGTGATTTTTATCTTTGTGGGCCAGTTGGATTTATGCAGTTTGCCAAACAGCAACTACTCAAACTTGGTGTAGAAGAGTCATGTATTCATTATGAGGTATTTGGCCCTCACGCCAACCTTTAAGGGCTATGGGGTAACAAGGATTTGCGGTGTCGAGTTAGCCACACGCCACCGCAATACTATAGTGAACTATGTCCAATCTAAACCATACCAAAGCTACCCCATATCAAAGCTAACTTATACCAAAGCTAACCCATACCGAAGTTAACTTATGCTAAATGGAGCTATACCAAATAGAACTAAACCTGATAGCTTTTTCGACCTGACAATGCATGTGACAAAGTATTGCCATCAACATACTCAAGCTCGCCGCCTACTGGCACCCCATGAGCGATACGCGATAAATTGACTTCAAATGACTTTGCCATTTCAGCGATAAAGTGCGCAGTCGCTTCCCCTTCAACTGTTGGGTTGGTGGCTAAAATCACTTCCTTAATACCGCCCTGTTGTAGTTGTGCTTCAAGCAAGTCTAACCCCAAGTCTTCTGGGCCAATACCGTCGATTGGTGATAGATGCCCCATTAAAATAAAGTATCGACCTTGAAACTCACCCGTTTGCTCGATGGCAATAACATCTGCTGGGCTTTCAACAATACATAATTGCTCAGCATGCTGGCGACGCGGGCTTTCACAAATATCGCATAAGGTTTGTTCAGTAAAGTTACGACACTGCTGACAATGCCCGACCTGCTCCATTGCTTTTGCCATCGTTTCCGCCAGCTTAGCACCACCTTGACGGTTTCGCTCTAATAAGTGAAACGCCATACGCTGAGCAGTTTTGGCACCGACACCGGGTAAGCAACGAAAAGATTCAATTAATTCTTGGACAAGTGGGCTGAACTTCATAGAGATATAAATTAGGTCATTAAGGTCAAAAACGGGCAAAGTGTAGCAAGCTAAACGTCAGCAATACAATATAAATCAAGCCTATTCACGCGCATTGACATCTATTAGCACAGAGCCTAAGTAAATGAACGTCATCAACATAAAAAAGCACCAATTGATTCCATCAATTTGGTGCTTTCACTAAATTCGCAATTTATAACACTATTGTTTTGGGCTTTGGCGGTTCGTTAAAAACTCTTTAAGCATTCGCCAGTCACCAATAAAGCTGTACCAAGGATAGGTAAAGGTTGCCGGACGATTCTTCTCAAAGAAAAAATGTCCGACCCAAGCAAAGGCATAGCCGGATACAAGGGCTAGCAATACCAGCCACCAAGTTTGCTTAACAAAGGCTAATGCGAGTAATGCAAGTGCTACTGCGCTACCGATGTAATGTAAACCTCGGCAAATTTTATTTTGATGCTGCGAAAGGTAAAACGGGTAAAATTCTTCAAAACTTTGATATTTTTTGGGCGTTGCCATGCTTAGCTCCCCGTTAGTGTATTTTCTCTGTGATGCACCATGAGCGCACCGTTTACTTTACCCACTTGCACTTCTTTGATCAGCTCGTAATCTACGTCTTTGAAAAACTCTCGATACTTATCATTAGTGGCGTATACGGCAACACCTTGGCTATCAGGGTGCTCTTCAAGCACGGTATTAACTGCAGCCATTAAATAATGACCAAAACCGTGATGTTGATGCAGAGGATGAATAGCAATAAAGCTGAGCATATGGAATTTCGTTAAGGGCACTTGCGACATGATCAGCTTTTCTTTTTCCATCATTTGTTTGGTAGAGAAGTACCCTGCGTTTAACAGCATTTTTAGGCGCCAATGCCAAAAGCGTTCAAAGCCAACGCCATCATCTGGCCCATTTAAACAAGCAACGCCCACCATGGCCTCACCGAGATACAAACCAACCATCGGCTGTTTAGCTTGCCAAAACGCACCTAATTCTTCACGAATTGACGTACGCAGCCGTTGTTCGTAATCTTCTTTGTCGCCATGGAAAATTTCTAAAAAGACAGGGTCATCGTGGTAGGCTTGATACAGTAAAGAAGCGGCAAGCTTAAGATCCTCTGCGGCTAAATAAGTTGCTCGAATATCTACATCTTGTGGTGCGGATACCGTTTGCGTCATAGACTCCCCCATTTTTTAATTGCTTGATAGCGTGTGATTTGTGCTTTTATATTCATACCAATTAAAATAAGCATCTTTATCACGGCAATAGCGTACAAACCTGTTGTTAATTTATTGTAGTAGTACGTGCACTATTCGCTAATCGTTTTTATTTTTCTTGTTTGCAATACCACCATAGCAACAAGCGAAGAATTAGGTCAATAAACAATCAGTGTTCGCTTTTATTACTTTTCCTCTCACCCTTGTTAAGCTCCACTATAATTAAATAATAAAAAACACAATCTCGTTAGCTTTGAAAGGCCTATTTATGGACACTTCCTTACATTCAACGAATACGCTGTTTGCACAATTAGGGCTTGCAAATTCACCCGCTGAAATCAATGCCTTTATAGCCAAACATAAAGGCATACCCAGTTCAGTTAGGCTGGCGCAGGCAAGTTTTTGGAGTAAAGCACAACAAGATTTTCTTGAGCAAGCGATTGCGGAAGACGCTGATTGGGCTGAAATTGTTGATAGCCTAGATTCTCAGCTAAGGTAGCTTTAACTTCTGATATCAATTTAATTAACTGAAATACCAATTCAAAATAGCCGAAAAACAAGTACAAAAAAGCGCTAACGGTAAGGTTAGCGCTTCGGCTTTAAGGTTAGCTAGTTTGTCGATTTAAAGTTGGGCGTAAGCCATTTCACCCCAGCTAACTAACAAACCATCGCGGAAAATGAGTGGTGTACATTCGTCTTTCGTGGTGATGCCGTCTTTGTGTTTACGGTTAGTGCGGTAATAAAGTACTTGCACATTTTCACCGTCTTTTTGGTAAACCTCATTAAAATCTGCCACACCTAAACGTGATTGCACATCAGCAAAAGACGCATTCAATTGTAAGCGCGCGATCTTTTTACGGTTTTCGTATTCTCGATCACCTAAATCATAACCGTAGTGACCATCGTCACCACCCACTGAAACTACACAGCCACTCAATGCCATTGTTAGCGGTAATGCAGTTAATAATAAAACAAGTGACTTTTTCATCTTCTATAATTCCCTAAGTTTGATTATTATTGTTTACCACTCAGCAAGTCATGCACCAAGATTTCAAGGTGTTGATTTTGTTAATTTTTTAATGAATTCATCAGAGCTTTGAAATTTAGAACTTGGTCATATTTGCTAATACTTGTTAATTTTTTCACACGATTAAGCATTATGACGATTAAAGACGAAATTTTAGCCATCGCTAACCAACTCGCCAACGATGGACAAAGCCCAACAGTCGCGAAAGTGAAGGCAAAACTCAGCGAAGCGGCGCCATTACCCACGATTATTAACACCCTTAAAAGCTGGCAACATCAGCCAGAGAACATCAGTGTTGATAAGGCGAATAAGGATTCAAATAGTGCTGATAAAAGTAGTGAAAATATTCAAACGGTGGAGTTATCAGAGACGCAATTGGCACTGTTACAAGATAAGCTACAAAGTCATATCGAGAAGGCGGTTGCAGCAGCGGTTAAGCCGCTGCAAGAAGAGCTTGCTGAAATACAACAGCTACTTAAAGCTAAATAACCTCTGGCCTAGGTAGCGTCACAAAAACAATATTTTGCAATTAATCATAAATCACAGGTGTTAACTGGCTTAGAAATTCCGTTAAATTGTCTGCAAGTTTTTTATGGGGCGCTTTACCGACCTGCTCTACCCACACTTCACCTGTTTGGTTATCAAGCGATAAAATAAAGTCGTCTTGATCGGTAAGTGCAAAAAATATAGTCACATCTTGTTTAAGCTTACGCTTCATTAGCACATGGCCAATAATGTTCTCTTGTAGACGACCAAAGTCGGCTTCGCTCCAAGGAAATAATAAGGTCAAGTTGCCATCATCACAGCTTAGATCGAAACTTTCGCTATAAAGTGTCGTGAAATAAGTTTTGATATCGGGGTGTAATGACAATTCAAGCGCCTGCTCAACATTATCAAAAGACAATGGACTTTCTGTGCTTTCTACACTTGCCGGCTGCCAAAAGTTAGCATCAGTTGAGTATTCCCCTGCCAAGCATGGAGATGGCCATTCTTCGTCTTTTTCAATAACAGGTAAATGACCATGTTTGTCTTGAAAAGCCGACACAAAACTTGATGCTAAGGCGTGTAATTGTCTGCTTAATTCATTGTCTGGGCGTGTCATCTTGGTCAAAATCCTAGTAAAATAGCGCCATTAATTCGTTAACATTTCAATTTTTATTAAGCAGTTCATGGCAAAGTATCAAAACAGTGGCCTATTAGAAGGTTTAACGTTAGGAAAAGCAACAGATTATAGCGACCAGTATGATCCAAGCTTGCTGCAAGGAGTGCCACGTAGTTTAAATCGCGACGATTTAGACATAGACCAAAGTAACTTACCGTTTTTTGGTGAAGATATCTGGTATGGCTACGAAGTTTCTTGGCTGAATGCTAAAGGTAAGCCAGTCGTTGCGGTTGCAGAATTCCACTTTCCTTGTTCAAGCGATAATTTAATCGAATCTAAGTCGTTCAAATTGTACCTAAACAGCTTCAATCAAACGCGTTTTGATAGCCAAGCACAAGTGCTTGAGCATATGACCAATGACTTATCGAAAGTGGCAGGTGCTCATGCCACCGTGCGTTTATTTCCTGTCGATAACTGCCCACCTCTGGCTATCGCAGCGACCAAGGCCACTTGTATTGATGAGTTAGATGTCGAGATTGAACAATACCAATATCAGCCAACACTTTTAGCTGATGCGACAGACAAGGGCAAAAAACAAGTGACCGAACAGCTGGTTAGCCATTTATTAAAGTCGAATTGTTTAATTACCAATCAGCCAGATTGGGCCAGTGTTTATATTAGCTATACGGGCAATGAAATTAATAAAGAAAAGCTACTGAAATATCTCATCTCATTTCGTGATCACAATGAATTTCACGAACAATGTGTCGAACGCATCTATTGTGATATCCAGCAGTTTTGTAACCCTAAGTATTTAACGGTTTTTGCTCGCTATACCCGTCGAGGTGGCTTAGATATTAACCCTTATCGCAGTTCGCTGCCGTCAAACGCGCCGAGCTCACGCTCGCTAAGACAATAAAAAACTTTTACCTTTGGTTAACATTATCACCCATAAATAGCTTAACTTTTAGTCTATTATTACGCCTAGCTAAACTTTGCCATAGTGATCTGCGCTGCTTACCACTATGGCATCTTTTCAATAGAAGTAATCAACGCGTAAAGCGGAGGGTGTATTGACTAATCAAAGTTTACCTAGTGCTATCAGCCCAAATTTCCTCAATTCACAATGGCGATCGTACAGTTGGTTATGGCTGTCTATTTCGATTGTCCACTGGACTGTTTTCGCGTTTGTTTACAAGTTCCAGCTAATTACTGCGCCTGCGTATTTAACGAGTTTAGCCAGCTATTTAATTGGTATTAGCCATTTTGCGTATAAATTTAAAACACTAGATAAGCTAGATAAAACAACTGCCAATATCACTGTTGGCTTATCCGTTATTAATTGGTTACTTATTGCTAGTACTTTGGCGAATTTATGGTCGGTATACAGCGCGGCCGAAAATATTCTATTAGTTGCCTTTTTCAGTTTAGCAATAAGCATAACCACAAGTTTGCGGTTGCTAGTGATCAGCACTGTGCCTGTTATTGCGTCTAGCGTTTTCTATCACGTGTTTTATCTGAATACCGCAGGTTTGGAGCTCTTTGTAGCACTTGCCTTTTACCCCTTAATATTAGCGGCTCTAATTTCAACTAAATTCAGGTTTAGTAAAACGCTAAGCAAGCAAAACAAAGAATTAAAAAGGTTGAACAAAGAGCTGACACATTTAAAGAACACTGACCCGCTCACACAGTTGAACAACCGTGGCTTTTTCGATGACAAGCTCAATTATTTGGTCGATCTGCATCATCGTAACCAACAGCCATTGTCATTGATTATTTTAGATGTTGATTTCTTCAAGAAATACAATGACTCCCTCGGCCATCCAGCTGGTGATCAATGTTTAAAAATAATTGCTAGCACTTTATCGCGTGTGGCTAAACGCGACACCGACATAGTAGCGAGAATTGGTGGTGAAGAATTTGCAATAATTTTACCAAGCACAAACAAAGCTAGTGCCTGCCAGTTGGCTGACAAACTCGCCAACGCGGTTAGAGAAGAAAATATTACACATCCACAATCATCAGTGTGTGACTATGTAACCATCAGCTTAGGTGTAACACAGCTATTTAGTGACAATGTTGAGCAACCAACAACACCCCAAGAGCTATATATTCAAGCGGACACGGCGCTATATGAAGCCAAACAAAATGGTCGTAATGGTTATCAGCCTTTTACTGACGCAACTAGCGACAAAGACAGCTGCAAAGTAAGCGAAAGAACAAGCAAAGTATCTATCGCATGTTAATCCTGCTAAACGAACTGTATTAGTGCCTCTGGTGGCTTTTAAAACTTAAAGTACACACCAAGTTCAACAGATTTGATACATTAAAAAAGCACCCTAGGGTGCTTTTTTGTTTACTTAACGTTTAAGTTAACGCTATTTTTCAGGAAATGCTAAGCCTGTCCAGGCTTTATAGAAGGCTTTTTGTGCTTCGCTCGCGTCAGCCATAGGTTGCACTTTTAGCTTACCTGCTGGTAGCTCACCAAGTTTAACTGTTTTAGTGACAAGCTGATCACGACGGAAGAAAGTAAAGGTTACTTTTTGCTTTGGCTTAAAGTTGCTTAAGCGTTTAGTTAAGTCTTTATCTTTCATGCGCAAGCCATCAACGGCAACAATAATATCATCGGTTGTTAAGCCGGCACGCCATGCAGGGCTGCCTTTTTCAACACTAGTAATTTTCAAGCCATTAGTATCGGCTTTCGTAGCAATACCTGACCACGCCTTAGTTTTATCCGTTTTACCATAGCTGATCTCTAAGCCGGCTTTGGCCAGTAACTTGTCGAAGCTTGGCTTGGCATGGCCGTCGATATTTTCTGCCCACCACGCTTGATAATCTTCACCAGTCACGCGTTGTAGGATATTGCGAACGTCTTGGTCGTTAAAAGTTTTAGGAATACTAAACTCTTTGTATAAAATGTCGTGAACATTGCGGTAACTCTGTTTTAAGCCCGTTTTTTCTAGAATGTCGAAGTCCAACATCCAAGACACCAAGAAACCTTCTGAGTAAATATTCACACTATGGTTTTTGTGGTAATCACCGCCTTCGCTGATCCACTTATCAAAGCTTGCCTCAGCCACTGATTGGCTGTCACGACCCGGCTTTCTTAAATAGCTATTAATACGACGAGCAAGGTGATCTAGCCATTCTTTGCTAGTCATAATATCACCGCGCATCAGCAGTTGATTTTGCAAGTAGCTGGTTGAGCCTTCAGATAACCACAGTAAGTTAGAGTAGTTTTCACCTTGGTAATCGTACGGCACTAGCCCTTCTGGGCGATATTGCTTTACGTTCCACGTATGAACAAACTCATGTGCGGCAGTACCTAAAAAGCTAAGGTAATCTTTGCGCTCAGCAAAGGTATAGCGATCACGCTGAATAATCGTTGAGTTAATATGCTCAGTAGCACCACGCGCACCACTTGTGGCGTGAACCATGAATACATAACGATCGAACGGGAAGTCAGACCAAATGGTGTCACCATGGCTGACGATCTTTTCCAAATCCTCAACCATTTGCTCAGCATCGTAATTTCCTTTACCCCAAATCACCAGCTCGTAATCGCGACCATCAACATCGAACTTATAAAAGTCGTTAATGCCTGTTTCAATCGGCGAGTCGATCAACAAATCGTAATCGGCGGCAATAAACTGGTGCTTGTTACGGCCTTTTTTCAAACCTGACACACTGCGCCACTTTTTCGGTACTTTCAGTTGAATCACGTGTTTGTCGTCGCGGCTTTCATCGGTGTACATAACAACACCGGAGGCATCTAAAAACGCGTGGCTGTCGTCTACGTGACGTGTGCGGTAACCCAGTTGATTGGCATACACTTGGTAACTCACATCAACGCCGTCGCTTAAGTCACCGGAGATACGCCAAGTATCTTTGTCGATTTTCTGCCAAGTAAGGTCGCTATCTTTTACGTTGAATTCACGAATACCATTGGCAAGGTTTAAAATTTCATAACGCCCTGTGCGCCATGTTGGCAGTTTTAAGTCAATTGACGCTTGTGTTGACGCTGGTAACGCCATTTTAACTTTAGCGTAGTGATGCTCAGCTTTTGATAAATCAATGTTGACCTTAACATCGGCCAATGCAGATTGAGAAAAGGCGCAGGTCAAAAATAAAGCAATGGGTGACAAACGCTTAGTAATTTTGTTCATAATCAAACTATATTCTTAAAATAAGATGTTAAATAAATGTGTCGAATCATTCGATGGCGTAAGTTTACCTGCTTTGCCAATGATTACCATGTTAGTGCGCTTGAAAATTCGGGGCTTGGTCGAAAAATCTTAAATTTTTACAAAATCTCAGTGGGACAAATAGTTTTATTAACCGTTCTTATATACAGTGATATTATAAATTGAACTATTATAGTGAAAGTAACTGCTGTCGAAATTCATCAGGCTATAACGTAATTTTCAAACTCATTTTCAGGTACGAGCAATTTTATTGCTAACCAACATATTGAAAGCCCATTTTATTCAGGAAATCATTTACCCATGAGTGAAACGTCTGTTTTTCAGAGTCAACTTCGCCAACTCAAAGCCAAACTTGATGCCTCTATTCAAGCGCGTTCAACGCTAGAAGAAGACTTTAATAAACGTTCAACCTTGTTAACCGACTTTTTGGTTAAGCTGTCGCGTTTGTGTAAAGGACAAGATCTTGAATTAGACAACCGTATGGCAAAGCTACGCGCCATGCTAAAAAAGAGTGCGCCGCTAGCAGATGTTGAAAAAGAACTCGCAAACGTTTCTAAGCTGTTAAACAAACAAGCCAGTAAAAACGAGCTTAATATTCGCGACTTACACCAAAAGTTCCACGGCGCGGGTACGACACTGCAAAAAGCGAAAGGGTTGCCACCGCAGTCAAGACGCAGTTTACGAAGCTTATTAACCGAAAACTCAGACACTAAAGACACGGTTATTCAATATGTCCCGCAGTTAAGCGAACTACTGTCAATCTATGGCGAAGTGTTGGCGGCAAAAGACAGTATTCAAGTGAGCGGACAAGCTCATGCTGCAATGCAATCTAGTGCGGCGTCGCCGAAAAATCAACCGAATGGTAACCAGCCGGAGGCCGCTAAAAGTGCCAAGGGCTTTATTGAGCGTATTACCTCAATTCTAAGCAACATTAAGTTATCTGAGCAGCTGCAACAAAAGCTGAATCACTTAAAAGATGAGCTTGGAAATACACAGCATATCGATGATAGCTTGCTCAACAACATAGTGGCAGTATTAAATCTTGTTGCTGAAGATATGGAACAAGAGCGTAAAACGGCTAAAACCTTTTTATCAACGCTCTCTGGTGCGTTATCCAAAGTGCAGCGCGCGGTTAAATCTACCCTGTCAAACTCTCAAGGCCACCGCAGTGAACAAGAAAGTATTAATGAATCACTTAACAGCCAGTTAGGTGATATCGCTGAGATGATCGAATCTGCGCCGAGCCTCACTGAAGCCAAAGCGGAGCTGATGGCAAAATTTGAAACCATCACACAAACAATTGAGCAAAAAAATAGCTTAGAGCTTGGCTATTTTGAACAGCTAGAGCAACAGCTTTTAGCCATGCGTACCAAAGTCAGTGAATTGGAAAAACAAAGTAAACACTTTGAACAACGCATGCTAGAGCAACAGCGCATTAGCCTGCAAGATGCATTAACAAAGCTAAATAATCGCGCCGCTTTTGACGAGTATTTTGCTAAGCAAATGGTGCGTTTCAATCACAAACAGTTTGAGCTCGCAGTGGCGGTTATCGATTTAGATGACTTTAAACAAATTAATGACACCTATGGCCACACTGCCGGTGATAAAACCTTGCAAGTCATTGCTGCTACCTTGACCAAAGCGCTAACCAAGAATGTATTCATTGCCCGCTATGGCGGTGAAGAGTTTGTTTTAGTGTTTAACGAGTTAAATGAAAAGGAAGTAATGGCTGCGCTGGAAAACTTCCGTAAAACGATTGCTAAACTGCCATTTAAGTTCAGAAATAACAAAGTCAATATCACCACGTCAATTGGTGTTACTCACATTAAGCATGGTGACAATATTCACCTTGCCTTCGAACGCGCCGATGAGGCGTTATATCAAGCAAAACATCAAGGTAAAAACCGAATAATCTACGCACAATAAGTAAACAGGCGCTAGCTGCTATTGGCTTATCGCCATGGCACTAGTGGGATCGTCATTGCTTTTCAATGACCAATTGAATAAGGGGATCAGGATGAAAACTTTAATTAACCCTGTTGGCAACATGAATTTATTGTCACAAATAGAGATTGATCAATTACAAGAATCTGCAGAAAGTAAGCTTTTTCAGCTGTACCGTAATTGCTCACTAGCGGTATTAAATGTAGGTAGCCATACCGATGATGCAGAAGAAATTTATCAGCAATTTCTGGACTTTCACATCAATGTATTGCGCATCGAACGCGGTGTAAAATTAGAGCTAACCAACCCGCCACAAGATGCCTTTGTCGATAACAAAATTATCCGTGGTATTCGCGAGCACTTATCTGCCGTTTTGCGTGACATTCTATTTATCAATGATAAGTACGACGGACTGTGCGATAACCTTAGCTGCGAAAGTGAAAAAACGACGCATATTGTTTTTGATATTTTGCGCAACGCCAATGCCATTTTACCTGAGTCTGTGCCCGGTTTAATTACCTGCTGGGGCGGACATTCAATCAACACAACCGAATACAAATACACCAAAGAAGTTGGCTACCAACTTGGCCTACGCGGCTTTAATATTTGTACAGGTTGTGGCCCGGGCGCCATGAAAGGCCCAATGAAAGGCGCGACTATCGGCCATGCCAAACAGCGCAACCTTACTGGCCGCTATTTAGGGCTAACCGAGCCCAGTATCATTGCTGCCGAGCCGCCAAACCCTATCGTAAATGAACTGATTATTATGCCGGATATCGAAAAGCGGTTAGAGGCGTTCGTTCGTTTATCGCATGGCATTATCATCTTTCCTGGCGGCGCTGGGACTGCAGAGGAATTTCTTTATATTCTTGGCATTATGCTCAACGAGAAAAACAAAGAGCAACACTTACCCATTATTTTAACTGGCCCGAAAGAAAGCGAAGCTTATTTCCAAGAGATTGACAAATTTGTCGTTGCCACGCTTGGCGAGCAAGTGCGTAAGCATTATCGAATTATTGTTGATGATGCGCCAAGTGTTGCCCGCGCGTTAAGCGAAGAAGTGGAGCAAGTGCTCGCCTATCGCAAAGCCAAAGGTGATGCCTTTCACTTCAATTGGTCATTAGAAATTGATCAGGAATTTCAACAACCATTTGAACCAACCCATGAGAACATGGCAAACTTAACGGTAAAAACAGATATGGATACCGCTGCTTTAGCCGCCAACTTGCGCCGAATTTTCTCCGGTATTGTGGCTGGCAATGTCAAAGCCAACGGTATTAAGGCCATTAGGGAACATGGCCCGTTTGTAATTTCTGGGGAAGAGAAAATTATGTCGTTAATGGATAAATTGCTAGATTCATTTGTAAAACAGCAGCGTATGAAGCTGCCGGGTAGTGAATACATTCCTTGCTATCGCGTTGCACAAGGCGCTGATGCCGCTTCAACCATTCAGGGTCAGCCTGCATGACAGCACATGTTGTACTCATTGATGCGCTTAATTTAATTAGGCGCATTTATGCTGTTCAAGAGCGACCATTCCTGCTCAACAATGAGTTGTCGGAAAACACGAAACAGCAAGTGCTTCACAACACAGCGCAAGCGTCGGCGACCGCTGTTGCCAATATTTTGGAATTTTTAACACCAACGCATGGGGTTGCCGTATTTGACAGCGAGCAACCCTGTTGGCGTTATCAACTCTACCCCGACTACAAAAAAGGCCGCAAAAAAATGCCTGAGCATTTAGCAGCCAAATTAAGTGACATTCAAGATGCCTTGTTAAGCAAAGGTATTGATTCTATTGAGCCCGAGGAAGACGAAGCAGACGATGTGATTGCGACCCTGGCGATCAAAGTGGCGCTGCGAAACCAAAAAGTCACCATAGTCTCAACCGATAAGTGCTTTTTATCGCTGATTAATGAAAATATTCAAGTCTATGATTACTTTAACCGCCGCTTCTTAGACGATAACTATATCGAACAAAAATTCAGTGTAAAATCGAATCAACTAATTGATTTATGGGCATTAACTGGTGATAGCACCAATAAAATTCCAGGCGTGGCTGGCATTGGCCAAATTACCGCTGCGGAGTTAATTAAAGACTATGGTTCGGTCAATGCTATTTTGGCTGCAGATAAAATAAAATCGTCGGTCAAACAAAAGCTAGATCAAGGGAAGGACATGCTCAAACTGAGCCATCAACTGCTCACTTTAAAGCAAAATATTCCCCTAGGTTTTAACCTCAAAGACATTCGGCTAATGACAATTTAGTAAGAATTGGTTGGCCTATAAAAATTGTTGCAAATCATCAACAAGCTATTTAAAACTTGCCAATAACTCGCTATGCTAAGAGTCAGCTACAATAAATATTAAGGTTAGTAAGTGGCGGTTACAGTGGCTGATATTACTAATCAAAATTCCAGCAAATTCTTCTAGAGTTATGAGTAAAAAAGTTATCTTCCGTATTTTATTGGCATTAGCAGCTTACGGCATTTTTGTGTTGTTAGTGGTCAATTTTTATAACGACGACCCCGCCAATATGAAATGGGAAGATCGCGAAGCGTTCAACCGTCAATACATTTCAAAGCTACAGCTTGATAACTTTACTTTTGAACAGGCACTTGAAAATTTGGGCAGCCCAGATATCACTGAAGCGAAAAAAGTGGATAACGTGAACTATCAAGTGATGTTCTACCGCACTCAACACGTGAAATCAGATGGTATTACCACGCAAGAAGAGTGTACGCCACTCCTGTTTAGCAATGGCCTACTTACTGCCATTGGCAATGTCGCTTACGAGCAGTTTAAATCCCTTTAAGCTGCTCACTTGCAAAGACTAATTTATTTATCTGCTGAATTTTCACTAATAAAACGCCCTCATATAAAATTTGCCCACATAAAACTCACCACGTAAGTTTTCACACTAGCTTACAGCCTTAAGCCATGGTATAAAGGCGCGCTTTTTTTCACATAGCCTAACTAAATACTTACTTTAGCGCACCAAGCGCGCGTTTATTTCTTGCCAATTTGATGCTGGAAATAACGATTAGGCTATGCTTTGAAAAGACTTCTGACAAATCTTTAAAGGTACAATAAATGGCTAAGCAAACTATCACAGTAATTCCTGGCGACGGTATCGGTCCTGATATTATCGACGCAACGATCAAAGTATTAGACAAAGCAGGTTGTGATTTTGAATATGAATACGCTGATGCAGGCCTAGTAGCACTAGAAAAGCACGGTGAATTAGTTCCAGAAGAGACTTTAGAGCTAATTAAAAAGAACAAAATCACGCTTAAAGGCCCATTAACAACACCTGTAGGCGAAGGCTTTACGTCAATCAACGTAACATTACGTAAGCAATTCCAGCTATACGCAAACATGCGCCCTGTAATTTCGTTCAAAGGCACTAAAGCTCGCTACGAAAACATCGACATTATTACCGTTCGTGAAAACACTCAAGGTATGTACTCTGGCTTAGGTCAAAACGTATCTGACTGCGGTGAAACAGCAGAAGCGATGAGCCAAATCACTCGTGAAGGTGCTGAGCGCATTGTTGAATTTGCTTACGAAACTGCTCGCAAAGAGGGCCGTAAAAAGGTAACTGCGGTTCACAAGGCTAACATTCTTAAATCAACTTCTGGTTTATTCTTAAAAGTTGCTCGTGAAGTTGGTGAGCGTTACCCAGATATCGAATCTGCAGAAATGATCGTTGATAACTGTTGTATGCAGTTAGTAATGAACCCAGAGCAGTTCGACGTTATTGTTACCACTAACCTTTTCGGTGATATTTTATCTGACTTATGTGCAGGTTTAGTTGGCGGTTTAGGTATGGCTCCTGGTGCTAACATCGGTGACGACTGTGCAATCTTTGAAGCGGTTCACGGCAGTGCACCAGATATCGCTGGTAAAAACCTAGCTAACCCGACTTCAGTTATTCTTGCCGCTATCCAAATGCTTGAGTACTTAGAAATGGGTGACAAAGCACAAGCTATTCGCAACGCAATTACTGAAGTTATTGAATCAGGCGACCGTACAACCCGCGACTTAGGCGGTTCTCACGGTACAACTGACTTCACTGACGCAGTACTAGAGCGTTTATAATTAACGCTTGTTTGTTATAGATTGAGTGCTCTAGCTTATCTAAATAGCTAAAAGCACAAAAACAAAAAAACCGACTTAATTGTCGGTTTTTTATATCTACTTTCAGGCCAATTATTTAGTCTAATGACGTAGTTCTAAACGCCTAGGGTTAACTACTTAGCGCGCTAGTGGTGCTGGCGACAATAAACGAGCGTGTACCGTGATTTCTTCACGATCGTAATATAAATGCTTTGCGTACATCTCGTACCTAACATCGTGTTCAGCAAATCGGTCTTTGATCATTTGCAGGTCTTTTTGCACTTGCTGATAACGCCCTTTCATTGGCAACTTAAGGTTGAACATCGCTTCTTTACAAAAGCCATGTAGTAACCAGTCAGTCATAAGGTAAGCAACGCGATGTGGCTTTTCCACCATATCACACACTAACCAATACACATTTTGCTTGGCCGGTTTAAATTTAAAACCATCAATTTGATAATGTTTAACTTGCCCTGTTTCCATTAAAGATTCAGCCATTGGGCCATTATCGACGGCTGATACCATCATACCGCGACGCACTAGTTGGTATGTCCAACCGCCTGGCGCAGCACCTAAATCCACCGCATTTAAACCAGAAGTTAAACGTGATTCCCAATCTTTTTTCGGCACGAAGTATAAAAACGCTTCATCAAGTTTTAAGGTTGAGCGACTTGGTGCTTGTGATGGGAATTTTAAACGTGGAATACCCATTACATGTTGTGAGGTATTCGTGCCTAACGAGAAGCCTAAAATCACTTCTTTGCCAGATAAGAACAAAGCGTGCAGCACAGCGCCGTCATCGTCACCTTGCTCAGTTAATACTTTTTGCTTTCTTAGCGCTTGGCGCAGTGGTACTGCTAATTTACGACAAAACTTAGTTAGCGCTTTACCATCATTAGTGTCTGGCGTTTCCATTCGCAAATCGGCATATTGCCAATCGGTGCCTAGGGCTTCAACAATGGCTTCAACGCGGTTGTAGTCAGGCAGTTCAATTTTTTCCGTTAAGGTAACAAACCACTGACGGGTGAAAATCAAACGCTTTAATGGCAGCTTTTCCATTAAGGTTTCGCCGTCTTCTGCGTTATGCAGATGGAAAAATACTAAGCCTTGCTTTTTAACTATTTCCAAATAGCCGTAAATTTCGTTCCATGCCGCTTTTTCCTGAATTTCCGCACCACACTCTTTTTCAAAGCCTGGGCGGCAATATAATACAATGGAGGTTTTCATTTATTACGACCTATTTCAATTCTTCAATACGCTGGCTTTTTGCTGCACCCGTAACACCATAAATAGCAATACACAGCCATGCCAGCGCTAAACTTACGCCACCAAAAGGCGCCATTTTGCCAAGCTCAGGCATCATTAGTAAGGTTTTAAAGTATAAACTACCGCTAAAACCACACATGCCAGCCACCATTAGCCAACTACTTGCCGCTAATAATCTCGATTTAGCTTGTTGACGCCAAATCAACAGTCCTAACAGCGCTAAGGTATGTAAAATATGGTATTGGTGAGCTGTTTCCAATCGGGTTATCACCTCTGGCGATAAATGCCCGCCAGCGTGAGCGAGCCAAGCGCCGAATAATACGCAAAAACACCCACTAACGCCAATAAAAACCGCTAAAACGCGATGTTGCCAAGTAAACATTATATGTGCTCTCCATTTATAGGAATCAGCTAATTAGCGAAGCCTAACTGATTGGCTTGTGCTTAAGGCAAAACAACACTATCAATATATTCACTAATCGCATTAGCTGCCGTTTGGATATGCTCAGCATGCGTAAAGCCTGATTTTACCCTAGGTTTCAAATCATGATCGCCGTCTTCGAGAAAAGTGACTTGGCATTGAGCAGGTAAGTGATAGCTTTCAATCGCTTGCTTGTCACCAAGCTTGTCGCGACTGCCCTGCACTATTAATATCGAGTTATCTTTGTGGCGCTCAGTAAGCGGCGCCAAACGAGTTTTCTCAGGCTTACCAATTGGATAAAACGGATAGCCTAGACAAAACGTGCCTGCAATGTCTCGATTTAGCTTTATATCTTCTTTTAACTCGCCAGCTAGTGTTTCGCTGGTGATGGTTGCCGCGACGCGACTCCCCATAGATTTACCGCCAATAAACAAAGGAATTTTTGCCAATTCATTGGCATCAACGTCAGTGAAGTGCTCGCTCAACTGATTGATGATATTAAGAAAACAAGGTAATAACTTTGGCATGCGATCCGGCGGACGCTTTTTACCATCCGCCAAGCGTTTATCCATATAAGGAAAGTTAAAACGCAATACCGAAATATTGCGCTCAACTAGGTGCTGGCTGACCTTTGCCATAAACTCATGGCTTTTATCGGCACCAGCACCATGGGCAAAAATCACAATGGCTTTGGGGCTTGCTGCCTGCTCAATAATCACTGATGTTTGCTCAACACCCGCTTTTTCAGAAGTAGGTTTTTGTTTTGACAACTTTTTCTCGCTTGAATGTGTTACTTTGATTGAACAGCTTATAACAGTTGTCCATCTTCAATTTGGTCTTGCTCTTCTTCCACGGTTTCTAATACCCAATCGCGAAACGCAGATATTTTACCGACATCAGCCTGATGCTCTCGACAAACAATGTAGTAGGCATTATTACTGACCAATACATCATTAAACGGCGTAACCAAACGACCAGAGTCGATATCGGGCTTGGCTAGCACACTATGTGCTAACGCCACCCCCTGACCGTGAATTGCCGCCTGCAAAACCATCGAAGAGTGACTAAATATCGGGCCATGATTCACATTCACCCCTTTTACCCCCACTTCCTTAAACCAGCGCTTCCAATCACGACGGGAAGTATCGTGCAATAAGTTGTGTTGGGCTAAATCGTTTACGGTAAATAGCGGTTTTTTACCATTGACCAGTAGCGGCGAACAGACAGGGATCAAATATTCTGTATGAAGCTTTTCCGCCAGCACATTGGTCCAACGGCCACGACCATAATAAATCGCGACATCAACATCTTCCGTTAATGAGTTATCTGGTTGGTCTACCGCTTTAATTCGCACATCAATATCTGGATGCAAAATATTAAACGCATTTAAACGCGGTACTAGCCATTGAATAGCAAAACTTGGCTGCAAACTTACGGTGATCGCACCTTTGGCGCCACGGGCAAGCAGCTTCTCAGTAGCATCATGCAGGGCGGTAAAAATATCTTTGATATCGAGAAAATACGCTTGCCCTTCTTCTGTTAACAGTAAAGCACGGTTTTTACGCATAAAGAGCTTGATACCAAGATGCTCTTCCAATGATTTAATTTGATGACTGATTGCCGCCTGCGTCACAAAAAGCTCTTCTGCCGCACGGGTAAAACTTAGGTGCCTGGCAGCTGCTTCAAAGGCGCGAAGTGCGTTTAATGGAGGTAAACGAGAGGCCAAAATAAATTCGCTTCAAAGTGAAAGACTATAGCCTGAGATTATGACAAACAAATGAAAATTCAGCAATGATTTGCATTAGTTTTTCTAATGAATAACGTGAATTTATGTCAGTGTTATTTTTTAACCACCTTGCTTAGAATATACACCGTAGATGAAGGACAACATCTCTAGGCCTTATATATCAATAGATATGGCTATAAAACTTTAGTTGTGTTCCCAACCCACAACTTAGCGCGATAGAGATTGGTCCTTTGACATCTATAAGGAATATTGACGTAACTTATGTATGTAAGATAAAGGTACCATCATGAAAACAACTCTGCTTGCACTTATCACTGGCGCGCTCGCATTTACCGCAAATGCAGAGAGTGTCTACAATTCAACAGCTGCTGAAGCTGCAGTTGCAATTAACCCAGTTCAACTACAAGTTGTGGCGCAAGATTATCTTCGCCAGAGCTTAAACAATCAAGCACCACTGACGATTAAGTTAGACAACGTGCTAGTCACACAAAAAACCGATACGCACGGTAAGCAAACGGCAAAAGTAAAAGCTGAAACCGTTGCATTAAATCAGTTAATCGAAAGCGAATAAGTTAATTAGCTAAATGTAAGCTCGTTTTTCAGTCTAGATTTTAGGAGTTAGAGTCAGACCAAGTATCCCCAACCAGCTTGGTTTGGCTCTGAATCTAATAAACTTAGGCTTACTACTCAAAAAGCGCTAAACAATGTTTAGCGCTTTTTTAATAATCCTGTCTCGATCTTCAAATTAATATAAACCATCTAAAGAACAGAGAATTGGTATATAAGGCTAGAATGGCTTAACTTAATAAGCCACTTAGCCTATCAGGGTTACCTCAGTGCCTATTTCCCATCGGCTGGCATAGTGCCCGGTAACCAGTTACCACCTGCTTTGGCAATTGCTTCTTCTGTCAATTTCACAGATTCAGCTAACTGGGCAATGCGTTGGTATATATCAGCATAGCCTTCGCTCGCACGCTTAAAGCGCAGCTTTTGCTGGCCGCTAACAGGGCTGGTGCTTTCGCTACGTGACCACATAAGATAACCAATATAGCCATTAACTGACGTTGGCGTTGGCTCAGAACGTTTTGCTACTACTGAATCACCGTTTAGATCGAGCTTGATCTCTTGCAAGTCACGCTGCATTTGGTGAGCAAGTGCAAGCGTTGCTTGGTCAAGTGCCAGTGTTTCTGTGGTTGCAACCTTGATGTGCTTAATACGTGATTCCAGCTCACCTAGGTATTTACGCGCGCCAGCAATCGCATTGCTTAATCGGCCTGCTTTCATATCAAAGGCTAAGTCGGCTTTGCGATCTGTGCTTGGGAAGGTGCGGTTATCGATAGAAACCACTTCAAAGCTTTGCTCTTGATCGTATGGCGTTTCAACACCTTTTACGAGTTTAGATAGCGAAACCGTGTATTTACCCGGCACCACTAACCAGCCTGCATCTTGGTCGCCACTGGCATCAATTGGCTCAAAACCTGGGTAGCGTAAATCCCAATGAATGCGGTTAAAGCCTTTTTTCGCAGGTGCTTTGATACGACGAACAATATTGCCTTCATCATCGCGTACTGTTAGCAACAGGCTTGGCTTTTGCTCAAAGTCTTCTTCTTTGAGTGCATCCCAGCTTGGGTAGTAAACTGGCTTTTCATCTTTACGTAGTTCGGCTTCTTTTGCCTGACGCTGCGCCTTTAACGATTTGAACTCTTCGTTAATGTAGAAACTAAACGCTGCACCGTATTCTGGGTTTTCGGCAAAGTAGAAATCAGCACCGCGCATTGCTTTACCTGGCAATCCTAGTGGGCTGTGCTCGATAAATTGGAAAGCACGGCGCACTGGGAATAGTGTTGCGTCTTGCTTTTTCACCGCTTTGGCATCTTCACGCAATGGTGAGTAGTCATCTAAGATGTAGAAACCACGACCAAACGTTGCTAACGCTAAATCGCTTTCACGGCGTTGAATTTCAATATCACGCACGGCGATTGTAGGAATACCCGACTTTAACTGTACCCAGTTTTTACCGCCATTTTGCGTGAAGAAGACACCAAATTCAGTACCGACGAAAAGTAAGTCTTTATTTTGGTGATCTTGAGCAATGGTGTAAGTTGAGCCACGCACAGGTAAATCACCTGTAATGTTTTTCCAGCTTTTACCATTGTTGTCGCTGCGGTATACGTATGGTTTGAAATCGCCACGCTTGTGGTTATCAAATACTGCAAATACGGTATTTTTGTCAAATACTGACGCTTCCATATCTGCAACATAAGAGTTGTCTGGCACTTTTGAAGGCCAGTCTAATTTTGTCCACGCTTGGCCGCCGTCTTTGGTGACATGCATTACGCCATCATCACTACCCGTGTATAGCAAGCCTTCTTGCAATGGTGATTCTGTTAGCGCGATAAGCGAGCCGTAGAATGACGTTGAGGTATTTTTCGCTACCGTATCAACGCCCCAAACTGTGTCCATCACTTCTAACTTATTGCGGTCGATATTACGTGATAAGTCACCACTGATGGTACGCCAGTCGTCACCGCGATTATCTGATTGGAACAAGGTTTGTGAGCCGTAGTAAATACGTTCATTGTTGTGTGGGCTAATCAGCAGCGGCGAGTTCCAGTTAAAACGTTGGGCAACAGCTGGATCTGGCGTAACTGGTTGCATTTGCACACGCTCACCTGATTGCTTGTCGTAACGGGCTAAACCGCCGTATTGGTATTGCGAGTAGATAATATCTGGATTTTTCGGATCGATAACCGTTTTAAAACCATCACCAAATTGAGTAAACAACCAGTCGCTGTTTTGAATACCCGACTCTGTTGTGGTGCGATGCGGAGCGCCTAGAGAGGCGTTATCCTGCGTACCACCAAACACGTTGTAGAACGGGTAGTCGTTATCCACCGTCACTTTATAGAACTGAGTTAACGGCATATTGTCTTTAAACGTCCAGTTCTTGGCGCGATCCCACGATTCATAAACACCACCGTCACTACCAATGATCAAGTGATTGGTGTTGTTCGGGTCAATCCATAATGCGTGGTTATCAACGTGCTTGTGTGCTTCGCCTGCGCGAGTAAAGTTTTTACCGCCGTCTTCTGAAACCATTAAGTAGGTATCAAGCGAGTAAACACGGTGCGGATTTTTAGGGTCAACAACAATTTCTTGGTAGTACTGCGGGCTACCCGACACATAACTGCTTTGCTTATGCCAGCTAGCACCAGCGTCGGTTGAGCGATAAAAGCCTGATTTCCCATCTGCCGCTTCAACAATGGCGTAGATAATATTGCCATCGGTAGGCGCTACATCAATACCGATACGGCCTTTATCAACGCTTGGTAAGCCCTTTTCAATCTTGTTCCACGTTTTACCGGCATCGGTTGATTTATAAATGCTTGATTCTGGGCCACCATTGATCAACGTCCAAACATGGCGGCGACGCTGGTACGAAGTAGCGTAAATCACATCTGGGTTTTGTGGGTCAAAGGCGATATCACTCACCCCGGTGTGCTCGCTAATTTCTAGCACGTTTTCCCACGTTTTACCGCCGTCCGTGGTTTTAAATAAACCACGATCGCCGCCCTTGCTCCACAATGGGCCTTGCGAGGCCACATAAACAACGTCAGAGTTTCTTGGGTCAATTAAGATCTCGCCAATATGCTCTGAATTTTTCAGGCCAACGTTTTCCCAGCTTTGACCGCCATCAACCGATTTATATACCCCGTCACCATAGGCAACTGAGCGCTGTGAATTATTTTCACCAGTACCCGCCCAAATCACATTTTTGTTGTTTGGATCCATGGTGACATCACCATACGAGTAGCTTGGCATAGTGTCAGCAACTGCTTGCCAAGTAACGCCGGCATTGTCTGTTTTCCACATACCGCCAGAGGCAGTGGCAACAAAGTATTCTGCTGGGTTTTCTGGATTAAAGGCAAAGTCACTGACTCGACCACCAGTAACTGCTGGCCCCATGTTTCTTAATTTAATACTGCTATAAATGCTAGCGTCTGCTTTCTTATCGCCTTTCGCCGCGAATGCGTCGCTTGATGCGCCCGATAAGCCAAGCACAATTGACGCTGCGAGTAAAGAAGGTAGTAATCTCATTTCACTTCCTTAGTGTTTGTAAATTCTGTTCAGGTGATTAACGAAAAAGCCCAAATTGTTATTGGGCTTTTGATTTTTAATTCTATCTAGCTAATGACTAGTTAAGCGCGATTGGTTGAGTGGTTGATAACAAGCCTAAGCCAGATGCTTGGTACGCCTGTTTAAACTCAGTTAGGTCTTGTTGAATAAACTCATTCACTTTACCTACACCTTTGTCTAACTCAATTTTCGCTTTTTCTAGGTAGATTTCAGCAGTCGGTGATGGCTTACCGTAGCGACCACCTGCATAACCCCAAGCCATAAAGACATGTGATGTTACTTTATAAGTTTCATCAACTATGCCTGTGGTTTTTGGAATAGAACGTAGGTTTTTATCTAACTCACCAATTTTCTTGATCAGCTCATCGGCAGACTTCGCTAACTTGCTCGCAGGTAACTCGTCTTTATTTTCAGCTTTACCAAGGTCTTCGAGAGCCTTATCCGCCATGGCTTTAATCACTTCAATATCTTTTTTGCTGTCGTGCAAAGCATGAACCGCTTTAGTTAGCGTGCCGTACATAGCAACTGCTTGATGCTCAAGTGCGTAGCGCGCTTTCATATCCGCCATTGTGACATCAGTAAAACGAGGGTCTTTTAACACCTTAGCCGTGGTTTCAAACTCATTATCGTTAAGTTTTACATGAATGGTGTATGTACCCGGCACCACTTCAGGGCCAGCCGGCTTGATGTCTTTATCTTCTTTTGGCTCTTGACCCGGCATACGGCCTTGACCGTCCGACTCCAAGCCCCAAACAATGCGGTTAACCCCTTGTTTTAGTTTAGTGACAAAAGTACGAACCACTTCACCATTTGCATCTTTAACCGTGACACGAGCCTTTTCTGAAAGCGGTTTTTCATCCTTCTCTTCACCTTTACCGGCATCTTTGTTAGCGGCTTTTTTTGCTTTCGCTAACTGACGAGCTTTTTCTTTGTCTGCATCTGGGTGAGCTAAGTGATCACCTGATGCCATAACATTAATGGTGACACCGTAAACTTCATTGTCACCCACATAAGCAGCATCACCCCAGAAACGGGTTGAAGGTGCGCGGCTAGATACGTATTGCTGTCCATCGCCAACGCTCAATAGTTTTAATGATGAGTTAAACGACTTTTCATTTAAACCACGTAGCGGGCTGTAATCATCAATCACAATCACAGAGCGACCATGTGTACCTAATACCAAGTCATTTTCACGTTGCTGAATGGCCATATCCATCACAGAGACGGTTGGTACGTTCTGATCGTACTTGAACCAAGAATCACCACCGTCCGTTGAGGCGTATAAACCAAGCTCTGTACCTAAGAATAATAAGTCTTCATCAACGTGATCTTGTACAACTGATAAGGCATAGCCACGAATGTTTTTAGCCGTTAAGTTGGTAAACTTGCTACCGTACTTAGACGCTTTGAACACGTAAGGCTTCATATCACCGCGTCTGTGGTTATCAAACACAATAAAGGCTTCTTCTGGGTTGTGTAGCGATGGTTGAATATGTGGCACAAACGCATTTTTCGGCGCTTTGCGCGCTTTTTTCTCTACGCTCTTCCAAGTGTCACCGCCATCTTGTGTGACATGAATACGACCATCATCCGTTGCAACCCAAATTACCCCTTGTTTAATTGGGCTCGGTGCAATAGTAATAATTGCGGTGTGATTTTCCGCAGCGGTAACATCTGGCGTTAAACCACCTGACTCCTTGTAACGCTGCCAGTCTGGATTGTTAGTCGATAAATCTTTTGAGATCACTTGCCAGGTTTCGCCACGATCTGTTGATTTATGCACGAACTGGCTACCGTAGTAGATGGTGTCAGCATCAAATGGGTCTTGGGCTAGGCCAGCATTCCAGTTAAAACGCAATTCTGTGTCGTGATCAGGTGCTGCTGGGCGGATCAGCTTTTGCTCGCCAGTCACTAAATCGTAACGGTTTAAGTAACCGCCTTGTGATTGCACATAGCCTTTGGTGACATCATCTGGGAATGGCATAGTATCGAAACCATCACCAAAGCCGACTTCTTGCCAGTGCACATTGCGAATACCTGCAGTGTGGAAAACTTCCGCAGGGCCACGCCAAGAGCCGTTATCTTGTAAGCCGCCATACACATTGTAAGGCACAGCATCATCAACACGGATATGATAGAACTGAGAAACCGCTAAGTTTTGCACAAAGCGCCAACTATCACCTTTATCTTGGGTGATGGCGATACCGCCGTCATTACCTAAAATGAGGTGCTCAGGGTTTTTCGGGTTGATCCACAAACTGTGGTTATCAATATGAATAGTGTTACCTGTTGCACAACAATCAACTTTATCGATTTTGCTAAAGGTTTTACCACCATCAATTGAGCGGCGAATAAAGGTCGCGATATTGTAGATAATATCTGGGTTGGTTGGGTCTACTTCAATTTCAGAGTAATAGAACGGGCGATCGGCAACATTGTATTCGCTGTTCACTGTCTTCCAGCTATCGCCACCATCATCGCTGCGTAGTAACGCACTTTTTTCCGCTTCAACTAACGCATAAACCGTGCTTGGCTGGCTTTCCGCAATATCAAACGTGATACGGCCTAATTCGCCTTTTGGCAAACCATCAGCAGCCGTGCGTCGTTGCCAAGTTTCACCGCCATCAATTGATACATACATGCCAGAGCCCGGACCACCTGACTCAAACTTATCAGGCCAACGTTGAAACTGCCACATTGACGCGTATAGCTTGTTTGGATTGCTAGGATCCATTTTAATATCAGACGCACCCGTGACGTTATCTACGTATAAAATTTTCTGCCACGTTTTACCACCATCGGTGGTTTTATAGATACCTCTGTCTTCATTTTTTGACCAAAGTGTACCCATAGCTGCGGCATAGGCGATATCTGGGTTAGTTGGATGCAACGCAATTCGGTTAATACGCTCAGTAGTTTTTAAGCCCATGTTTTGCCACGTTTTACCACCGTCCATTGACTTGTAAATACCGCCGCCAATCGACGTTGAGTTACGGACATTACCCTCACCCGTACCTAACCAAACAATATCAGGGATGGCTGGATGTACTGCTAGCGCCCCCGTTGACGCCCACTCTTCGTCATCAAAAATCGGCTGCCAGTTAAGGCCAGCATTTTCTGATTTCCATACGCCACCTGATGCTGCGCTGGCATAAATAATATTTGGATTAGAAGGCACGGCTTCAATATCTGAAATACGACCACTGGTTGCCGCTGGGCCGATATGGCGTGCTTTAATACCTGATAATAAATCGGTGTCGATAGCTGCATAACTGCTTGAGGCAAATAACGCCGCCGAGACAAATAGTGAGGTTAAGGATTTTTTCATTAGAATTTATAACCTTAAAGTAATGAGTGAGTTAACTAAACGAATATAAAGCAGCCACGTAAAGGTCGCTACTTCAAAAAGTAATTTTTGTTTTTGTATTAATGCGTTATCTGTTTTGCTTTCTTTACTTGGTTAACGGTTAAGCTAGCATTGCACGAACAACACGCCAACAATGCGCAATCACTTGATTCAACAACTAAAAATCAATTTGCTAGCGATTCTTGCGCCAAGTAATTCATTGCAAACACAAAATTATCAACCTTTGAATATAGCTAATAAACATGATGAATGTATTCAATACACGATAAATATTGCGGTTTAAGCGATGAATTGCAAAATCTATCGTTATTGGAACTGACGGCAACTGGTTTGATATTGCTTGGAGTTTATTACTTGCGCAGTTTGCGCGGTAAGTAGTGGGTTTTTGAGTGTGTATATTCGTCGGTTATTAATATTAGCTTTAGCGAGCACACTCTTACTGTAAGGGTTTTGATTAAAAAATTGTTCGAAGCTGCCGTCAGCCATCATTTTATTTAGCCCGTACTCAATGCGTTCAGCGAGTCGCTTATCTTCTTTACTGACAAAAAAGAAAAATGGTGCCGGATAATAAAGTAACGACGATTGCTCGACGATTAACTCAGGAAAGCGCGCGGCTTCGCTATATGCTTCGTGTAAAGCACGAGGAAAATAGTCAAATCGCTGCTTGGTTAGCATCGAAAATAAACTATTGTGCTGCTTCGCGGTAATAACATTAAAGTTATTTGCTTTTAAAATACTGGTATCTGGCCAGTCTGCTCCTTGACCAGCAAGCAGATTTTGTAGATCAGACACCTTTGTTATTTGACTAAATCGCTCTCGCTCTCCTTGTCTGATCAAGAAAATACGACAGCCACCTAAGCCTTTGAACAATGGAACACGAATCGGCAGCAACTCACGCTCACGAGCTTTTGAAGTCATGGTCCAAGCGACATTGACAATATGGCGATGCTTGATGAGCTCGATCATATTGGTTTGCGTTTTACCTGCATCAACGCCATTGAGTTGATATGGCCCGAATCGGGATGATGACTTGTTCAACGCAAGTGCTAGTAGCTCTCGATAATACTTATCATAGGGTAAATTGTCTCGACCATGAGACGAGTAATTAACGACATCTAACGCGACTGCTGACAATGTTATCAGTGCCAAAATCAAAAACACTACAGACTTCATAATCATCATTGGCAGCTATCGCCTAATATCCATTTATGCAATCCACTCATGTCATTCTCACAATTATGTGCCGCTTATTAAATTAGCGGCTTTCTCAACGGCTTTTCACAGGCTTATCTTAACTTTGAATGAACATAGACCTGACAAATGAACTATCGCTTGCACAAGTCAGCCTTTATCTAAAACTATTTATAATTCAGCGTAATACGCACAGCAGAGTTATACAATTTTTATTCAGGCTTTTATCCTTTGATGTTTTCGCTGTTTTAATAATTAATACTACCCAAGGCTACTTTTGTAATTAACTTTCCCTGCGATTTCGAGTCAATTCTCGAGTAGCAAACGCCAGCACCGCTAATAACGCCAACCAAAAGTTCACACCACCACCTGATGACTTTTCAGGTTCAATCACTACAGGTGACAATTGAATAGCAAGCTGATCAAAAACCTGGCTACCATCAATTGCTTCTAATCGAAGCATGACAGTTTCAGCGGTGTTAATATTTCCAGCTGTGATAGTTACATTTTCACTGGCATTTGCGCTGGTAAATTCCATTATTTCTGGTGTTATCGTCAAATATTCAGAATCAAAGGCGAGTGCCAATAAAACGGGAATATCAAAATCAGCAGCACGATTCACTGTTAATGCTATCGACTGATTGCTTTCTAGTTCAACACTTTCAAGAGAAAAAGACAGGTTCTCTTGGCCAGCGGCGTCATTAATCTCTACCGTCAGTTCGTTAGCGCTTCCGTTGACATAGTCCCCGTAGCGAGCACCAATTTGTAATAATTCGGTCGGCTCTTGTTCATTATCGCCCAACGTTATTACTGTAATGGACTGGGTTGACTGACCTGCTGAGAAACTTATCCGCTGTGTGGCATTGATAAAGTCAACATCAGCAAGTGCTCCATTGAAACGAATATCACCATCGCTGCCTGCATCTCCGTAGGTATATAGTTCGACGCTGACGTCACGATCTAAGGTAATAACATTATTATCGCCATCCACTAAAGTAAGTGTCACTGTAACCGACTCGCCTTCGGCAATGCTTAATTTATCTGTGCTCACTGCAACAGATGCTATTTTTTCGCTTGCAGCCTGCTTATTGCCTAAATGGTTAGGCAACGTCACTAACTCATTTAGGACGCTAATGAAGTCGGCCTCACCTACTTTGCCGCAAGCTTCGCCATTAACTGAGATATCAGGGCTAGAATAAATGTTATGACGAGTATTCCAGTTATTTGAGGTACTCATAATCGTGCCTTCACCAGCACAGTTATAGCCTCGTGCGTCTGTTCGTACCGGAGTATCAGAGCTGTTGGCAATATCGTGATCGGCACCATCATTGTGCCCCCATTCGTGAGCGCCTAAAGTAGCACTGGTGCAAAACCCACCAACTTCCATGATGGCATAAGGGTTGTCGTAATACGCCCAGCCACAGAAATTATTGTCGGTTTGTGGGCGTAAAATGGTCAAATAATCTAACCCAAATCGCTCGCGAATATTTGATAACGCTGAGAATGCTTGGTCTGAATAGACATTCGCGAGAAACAAATTGATCGCGGTATCTGGCTCATTGGCCATAGGAAACGGTCCCACGTAAGAAACTTGTCTGCGAATCGCCAAGCCGCTATTAATCATTACTTGATTCGCCGCGCTAATTTGCTCGTCAATATAACGGTCTATTTCCGCCCGTCCAATTTGAGCGAGCAGATCTTCCGTGTAGAAAAAACCAATTTCGATAACATGCTGATTAGGTTCACTATTCGCCTTTTCACCAAACTCACTAATAGCATTGATGTTCGATTGTTTTGATAACTGGCTAGTGTTATGCAAGCGCTCTAGCATGTATACAGGTGCTAGAGCCATAGAGCTGTTTGTATGCTCGTAATTAGCAGACGTTTCTCCTGATTTTTTCGCGGAAAAAGGAATTGGCGTACTTGCTATGGCGTTAAAGTGACACATGGCAAATAGCAACAATATACTACGTGAAATATGTCGACGCTGATCGCTTAAAAAGCGAGGAACTAAAGAGCAGGGAAAAAGCTTTAGAGTAATTGAAGGAAGGTTGAATAGCATGACAATTTACAACTTTTATGACTTATATAACTTTCATTTTTAGGTGGCATTGGCTTTGGGTTGAACCTGATATTAGATCAATATCGCCAATAGCTTGAGAATTGTTATCGTATCAAAACTTGGTGACTAATTAGTGACAGTAAACCAATTTATTTAACCTCAGGTTTGGATAAGAAATAGTGAATAACAAATCACTTCAAACACTTATGTAAATTGTTGTCTTCTAGCGAGAGATTTTTGCTGATATCAAGGCAAATTTGCGCGTCAATAGCTAGTCTATTGCAAGTAAATTTAACGCAGGTAGCAGTAAAAATAGCCGCTAGAAGCACATTAGATATCCAGAGCTGAGGTTATTTACATTAGTCATACCGCTTAAGCGAGTATAATGTAATTTAATATTTACAATTGTTTAACACCTCTTACGACAAGATTAAAATCAAAAAACGCCGGCATAAAAAAACCGAGCTAAGTGCTCGGCTTTTTCAAATATCACCTTACTTACTATGTAAAATTTGCTAAGTAAAATCAGCTAATAAGAATCTACCATGCAGAATCTATTAAGTAAGTCGTAACTTAAGCTCTATTTACTTGTGATCTACAGAAATAATCTCGTATTCCACTAAACCTGCTGGAGTTTTGATTTCCACTTCAGAATCAACGGTTTTACCAATTAACCCACGAGCAATCGGTGAATTGACTGAGATACGGTTATTTTTAATATCCGCTTCGTCATCACCAACGATTTGGTAAGTCACTTCTTCATCGGTATCAATGTTTAATAAACCGACTGTGACACCAAAAATCACTTTACCTGTGTTAGGAATTTTTGTGACGTCAATGATTTGTGCATTACCCAGCTTACCTTCAATTTCTTGAATACGGCCTTCACAGAAGCCTTGCTGCTCACGTGCGGCATGATATTCAGCATTTTCTTTTAAATCGCCGTGCTCACGCGCTTCGGCGATCGCTTCAATAATTTCTGGGCGCTTTACTTGCTTTAAATGGGTCAGCTCTTCGCGCAATGCTTCTGCGCCTGCTGCCGTCATTGGAATTTGATTCATTCGAGGTGTATGTTCCTAAAATAGATAAAGGTGGCTACTAACCACCTTTATAAAATAATCGTATGCGAATAAGCATAACAAAACTGTCATGATTCGACAAAACTATCTTTCTCAGCCAAGGCTTTAGCCTAGTTTGTCGAATCTTACGTTATGCCGCTAAATTAACGACTAACAGCGAGCGTGTAACTCTTGAATAGAAGTTACTTTATCGCGGTCATCAGCAGCGTGCGCCTGACATGCTGCAAAAGCCGCATTCAAGGTTGTGGTATAAGCCACTTTATAGCGCAACGCACCGCCACGTAACACTTTTGAGTCTTCAATCGCCTTACGACCTTCAGTAGTGTTGATAATGTAGCTGTACTCACCATTTTTGATTCTATCAAGAATATGTGGGCGACCTTCGTGTACTTTATTCACTAAGCGACATGGTACGCCTGCTTCACCTAACATTACCGCAGTACCGTGAGTGGCGTCTAGCTCATAGCCTAGTTCAACCAACTGCTTACCAAGCTCAACTACGCGCTCTTTATCAGAGTTACGCACAGACACTAACGCACGACCTGATTTCGGTACCACTACGTTCGCGCCTAAGTTCGCTTTGGCATACGCTTCTTCAAACGTCTCACCAACACCCATAACTTCACCAGTTGAGCGCATTTCTGGACCAACTAATGGGTCAGAGCCGTGGAACTTGTTAAACGGAATCACTACTTCTTTTACTGAGAAGAACGGTGGAATCGTTTCTTTAGTAATGCCTTGTTCAGTCAATGACTTACCAGCCATCACACGTGCCGCAACTTTCGCTAATGGAACTGATGTTGCCTTTGAAACAAATGGTACAGTACGAGCAGCACGCGGGTTAACTTCAATTAAGTAAACCTTGCCGTCTTTTACCGCCATTTGCGTATTCATTAGGCCAACAACGCCTAGCTCAAACGCAAGTTTAGTCACTTGCTCACGCATCACGTCTTGCACTTCTTGGCTTAGGCTGTAAGCCGGTAATGAACAGGCTGAGTCACCTGAGTGAACACCCGCTTGTTCAATGTGCTGCATAATGCCGCCAATCACTACGTTTTCACCGTCACAAATAGCATCGATGTCTACTTCAACGGCATCGTCAAGGAAGTGATCAAGCAATACTGGCGAGTCGTTTGACACGCTTACCGCTTCGTTCATGTAACGGCGTAAGTCGTCTTCATCGTAAACGATTTCCATCGCACGACCGCCCAATACGTAAGATGGACGAACAACCAATGGGAAGCCAATCGTTTTCGCTTCTGATACCGCTTCTTCTAATGAAGTTACTGTCGCGTTTTCTGGTTGCAATAAACCTAAACGCTCAACTGCTTGTTGGAAACGCTCACGGTCTTCCGCACGGTCAATCGCATCAGGTGACGTACCGATAATTGGTACGCCAGCCGCTTCTAATGCACGAGCAAGTTTCAGTGGTGTTTGACCGCCGTACTGCACGATAACGCCCTTAGGTTTTTCAACGTTGACGATTTCTAATACATCTTCAAAAGTGATCGGCTCGAAGTACAAGCGATCAGACGTGTCGTAGTCAGTTGAAACCGTTTCTGGGTTACAGTTAACCATAATGGTTTCGTAACCGTCTTCACGCATCGCAAGGGCTGCGTGTACACAACAGTAGTCAAACTCGATACCTTGACCGATACGGTTAGGACCACCGCCAATGATCATGATTTTTTCTTTGTCAGACGGTGCAGATTCACACTCTTCATCGTACGTTGAGTACATGTAAGCGGTATCAGATTTAAACTCTGCCGCACAGGTATCAACGCGCTTGTAAACTGGGCGAATGTCAGCCGCATGACGTTTCTTGCGAATTTCAGATTCATTAACACCAATCACATCAGCAAGACGCTTGTCTGAGAAACCTTTGCGCTTCAAGCGTTTTAATGACGCAGCGTTTAAGCCCGCCATACCACTTTCGGCTAATGCTTTTTCCTCTAAAACGATGTCTTCAATTTGTACAAGGAACCAGCGGTCAATCTTAGTAGCATTGAATACATCATCAACCGACATACCTAAACGGAAGGCATCAGCCACGTACCAGATGCGATCAGCGCCCGCTTCTTGCAACTCGTGCATAATTTCAGAGCGTGCGTCTTTGTCGTTGATATCTACTTTTGGATCAAAACCGCTAGCGCCAACTTCTAAGCCACGTAGTGCTTTTTGCATTGACTCTTGTTGGTTACGACCAATTGCCATCACCTCACCTACCGACTTCATTTGCGTCGTTAAGCGATCTTCAGAGCCGGCGAATTTCTCGAAGTTAAAGCGTGGGATTTTCGTTACCACGTAATCAATCGTCGGTTCGAACGATGCAGGTGTTGCACCACCTGTGATATCGTTTTGTAACTCGTCTAACGTGAAGCCAACCGCTAGTTTTGCTGCCACTTTAGCGATTGGGAAGCCAGTCGCTTTTGATGCTAATGCAGATGAACGCGATACACGCGGGTTCATCTCGATAATTACAACACGACCATCTTTCGGGTTAACACCAAACTGTACGTTTGAACCACCAGTTTCCACACCAATTTCACGTAGTACCGCAAGTGATGCATTACGCATGATTTGGTATTCTTTGTCGGTTAGGGTTTGCGCTGGTGCCACTGTGATTGAGTCACCGGTGTGAATACCCATAGGGTCAAAGTTTTCAATCGAACAGATAATGATACAGTTGTCGTTCTTATCGCGAACCACTTCCATTTCATACTCTTTCCAACCGATTAACGATTCATCGATAAGTAACTCGTTCGTTGGTGATAAATCTAAACCACGAGTACAAATCGTTTCGAATTCTTCTTGGTTATACGCGATACCGCCACCAGTACCACCCATGGTGAAAGACGGACGAATAATACATGGGAAACCGATGCGCTTAGCTGTTTCTTTCGCTTCTTCCATTGAGTGCACAATTTCAGCGCGTGGACATTCCAAACCAATGTTTTTCATTGCTTGGTCGAAGCGTTCACGGTTTTCCGCTTTGTCGATAGCATCAGCAGTTGCACCAATCATCTCAACGCCGAATTCAGCAAGTACACCGTTTGATTCAAGCTCTAGTGCACAGTTAAGTGCAGTTTGACCACCCATGGTTGGTAAAATCGCGTCTGGGCGTTCTTTTTCAATGATCTTGCGCACAACTTCCCAGTGAATAGGCTCGATGTAAGTTGCATCAGCCATTTCTGGATCAGTCATAATGGTGGCTGGATTTGAGTTCACCAATATAACGCGGTAACCCTCTTCGCGCAGAGCTTTACAGGCTTGTGCACCTGAATAGTCAAACTCACACGCTTGACCGATAACAATTGGGCCAGCACCTAAGATTAGAATACTTTTTATGTCAGTACGTTTTGGCATAGTCTTGTTCTCTCTTACCCTGTTACTTGGTTGCGTTAGGCTTAGCTGCTTTAGCTTCATTAATGAGTTCAATAAAGTGGTCGAATAACGGTGCTGCGTCATGTGGACCTGGGCTTGCTTCGGGGTGACCTTGGAAGCTAAAGGCTGGCTTGTCAGTGCGGTGAATACCTTGAATTGTGCCATCAAACAGTGATTTGTGAGTGACGCGCAGGTTGTCTGACATATTGTCTTCATCAACGGCGAAACCATGGTTTTGCGCCGTGATCATCACTACATCGCGGTCAATGTCTTTCACCGGATGGTTGCCACCGTGGTGACCGAACTTCATTTTAATCGTTTTAGCGCCACTCGCTAAACCAAGTAGCTGATGACCTAAACAAATACCAAACACTGGAATATCAGTTTCAAGGAAAGACTTAATTGCTGCGATTGCGTAGTCACATGGCTCTGGATCGCCTGGGCCATTAGATAGGAAGATGCCATCTGGATTCATCGCTAGTACGTCAGCCGCTGGAGTTTGCGCTGGCACAACCGTCAGCTTACAGCCTCGGTCCACTAACATACGTAAAATATTGCGTTTGGCACCAAAATCGTAAGCAACGACGTGAAAGTCGAAGTTTTCCGGCGTAAGGTGGCCTTTGCCTAGCTGCCAGCTACCTTCTGTCCACTGGTATTGTTCTTTAGTCGATACGACTTTTGCTAAGTCCATACCTTTTAAGCCCGGGAAGCCTTTTGCTTCGGCTAGTGCCTTTGCCTCATCTAGGCTATCACCCGCTAAGATACAGCCGTTTTGAGCACCTTTTTCACGTAGAATACGTGTAAGTTTACGCGTGTCGATATCAGCAATACCTAAAATATTGTTGCGCGCTAGGTAATCGCTCAAGCTTTCTTCGTTTCTAAAATTACTGGCCAGTAAAGGTAAGTCGCGGATCACTAAGCCTTTAGCCCAAATGGTGCCAGACTCTTCGTCTTCTGAGTTTGTACCAGTGTTGCCAATGTGAGGATAAGTGAGGGTAACAATTTGTTCTGCGTAGGAAGGATCAGTCAGGATTTCTTGGTAACCGGTCATGGAAGTGTTAAACACCACTTCACCAACCGCCATTCCTTCTGCACCAATGGCGGTGCCGTTAAATATAGTGCCGTCTTCTAGCACCAAAATGGCAGATTTAGTCAATTTAGCCTCCGAAAAGAAGAAAGTAAACTTAATCGCTTTTAACGTTTTTTTGCGTATTTCTCGTTAAAAGCACTAAGCGCGAAAATTGTTCAATAATCCGTCTTTTGGCTTGCGAATCGCAAATTTTTGACAAATTCCGCGCATTCTACGCCCATTAGTATTTTTCGTCTAGTAAAATTAGAAATATTTAGCTTTTAAATGATTTTTATGACCAAACGGTCAAAAACCTATGTTTTCTAACCTTAAAACCACTTAATTTGTTTAGAAAATCAAGCTAACAAAAATAACTAACAAGCTGTTTTATATGATTTATTTAATCAATTTATGCCTTACATTCGGGTGTGTTATTTCAACCCCAGAACATCTTGCATATCGTAATAACCGTGCTTAGCCTTTGCTAACCAAAGTGCTGCACGCATCGCCCCTTGGGCAAAGGTCATACGCGAGCTGGCTTTATGGGTGATTTCGAGACGCTCGCCCAAATCAGCAAAAAATGCCGTATGTTCACCAACAATATCGCCAGCACGAACCGTTGCAAAACCTATTGTTTTGTTATCGCGCTCATCAGTGATGCCCTCGCGACCATAAACGGCGCATTCATTTAAATCACGGCCTAAGGTTTCAGCGATCACTTGCCCCATCTTCATCGCGGTACCTGATGGTGCATCTTTTTTGAATCGGTGATGCGCCTCAAAAATTTCTATATCAGTATAGTCGCCAATGGCCTGAGCGGTAATTTCCAAGAGTTTAAATAGCAAGTTAACACCAACACTGGTATTTGGCGCTAATAATACTGGCATGTCTTGGCCAGCCTGTTTGATCGACTCAACTTGCGCATCTTCAAAGCCGGTAGTGCCAATCACTAACGCTTTATCGTTGGCTTTGCACCACTCAATATTGCTCAACGTAGATTCAATCGAAGTGAAGTCGATAAAGACATCGGCGCTGCTTACCGCTTCAAGCGAGGTACTTGTCACCAAATCAAGTTTGCCAATACCTGCTAACTCGCCTAAGTCAAAACCAGCAAAAGAAGAATTTTCGCGTACCGTGCCACCAACAAGTTCAATTTCATCATGCTCTACAGCTGCTTTGATCAAGTTACGGCCCATGCGGCCGCTACAGCCTAAAATTGCAACTTTGGTGGTCATTTATCGGTTTCCTTATTATTTGTATCGTTAGCACTCGGGGTTAAAGTTAACTCATGAGCTAAGTCAGCAAGCTGACACATATCATGAGAAATAACGTTAATGATTCTATAGGCTTCTTGTTGATAGCTTAAATGATAAATTGCCGAAAATTCGCTAAAAAGGTTATTAGCTTGGTCATAAAAGCGCCAATCAATTTTCACTAAACTAAGTGTTTCATTAATATGCTGATAACTGGCATTACTGGCCTTAAATCCTGTGATGTTATGTTCAGCTAACATGGCAAAAATGCCACTAAACTCTTGATTGAAGCTTTGTTCGCTATCAAGCACGAGTACTTTGTCTGGTGTGCTTAATACACAAGGGAGTTGATAGCATTTAGCCACCGAAGTAATACTGGCCGTAGAGAAAGCGTGAATGTAATTTTGGTAGAAGGTAGCCAGCTGCTGGGCTTTGTTAGGGTTGTCTTGTTCTTGGCGCTGTTCGTTCATTCTTGTCTTGCGTAGTAAAGGTGCGTAGTAAAAAGTGCTGTTTGCTTTGGGTTATGATGCGAATTAAAAGAATTCCAGGCAAAGAAAAGCCGGGCTAGCCCGGCTTAATCATTTATAGGATGTCTAATAGTTCAACATCGAATACTAACGCTGAGTATGGAGGGATCGCACCGTGCGAACCACGCTCACCGTAAGCTAAGTTGTAAGGAATGTATAAACGCCATTTTGCGCCAACACTCATTAGTTGTAATGCTTCAGTCCAACCAGCGATAACACCGCCAACTGGGAATTCAGCAGGCTGACCGCGATCAACTGAGCTATCGAATACTTCACCGTTAATGAAAGTACCGTGGTAGTGAGTGCGAACCGTTGAAGCCGCAGTTGGTTTTTCACCTTCTGCGTCTGTTAATACTTCGTACTGTAAACCAGACTCAGTCACAGTTACTTCTGCACGCTCAGCATTTTTTGCTAAGAAAGCTTCGCCTTCAGCCGCTTTTTCTTTGGCTTGTGCTTGCTCTTGCTCTTGTAGTTTCTTAGAAACAACAGCAAATGCTTCGTTTAAGTCTTGCTCGCTTACTTGGCTGTCAGCAGCTGCTAATGCGTCAGCTAAACCAGCTTGTACTGCGGTTACGTCAAACTCTTTAAATGGGTTGTTGCGTAATTGGTCGCCCAGTTGACGGCCAACGCCGTAACTTACGCGTGCTTCGATTGATTCAAATTTGTTATCAGACATTTGCACTTCTTCATTGTAAAAATTGGCGGCAAGAATAGCACAGAGCGCCACCATAAAGTAGAGCTAATTCCGCTACGATTGATAAAAATAGAGGGATTATGTCGCTAAATTATTGAACCCAGTTTTTAACGAAATTTGGTTCATTACTAGCATCAGTTTAACATTATATACTTTTAGCCATCTAAACATCTAGATTGACAATAATGCAAATCACTTTATAATTTGCGTTATTCCTGAAATTTAATTTTTCAAACTGTTGTTTTGCCTTTCCCCTGATCGAGTGGAATGATATAAAAGTTTATTATTTAAACACTTTATAGTTGCATTCATGCATCACCGTTTGCCACACATGACCTTTACGTAGGCAGAGCAAGCAAGTCAAAACCAAGCGTTTAAAATTCAGCGCTTAAAGAGAATGGTAACAACCATTAACAATAAGAATTAGAGCATTATATGACTGAACAAACCTCACCACCCCGCCTCCTCAGCCTATTGCCGTTTGGCGTATTCCTCTCGCTCTTTATTGGTACGGGGATTGTCCTAACCCTGCAAGGTGTTGAGTTTGCGTTTTACCAGCTGCCAGCCAGCGTTGCCATCATTCCTGCCATCATCGTTGCAATAATGATGGGGAAGGAAACGATCAGCGAGCAAGTTAATCAGTTTATTGAAGGTGCCGGCCATAACAATATTATTACCATGGGGGTGATTTATTTGCTGGCAGGCGCGTTTGGCATGGTTGCGAAAGCAACAGGCAGTGTTGATGCGAGTGTGCAGCTGGGGTTAGCGCTATTTCCCGACTATTTAATCATTCCTGGGCTATTTATTGTTGCCGCATTTTTATCAACTGCCATGGGGACATCGGTTGGTACCATCGCCGCTATTGCCCCGATTGCCGCAGGCTTTATTGAAGCGGCGAGCCTAAGCCCTGCATTAGTTGCAGGTAGTATCATCTCTGGCGCTATTTTCGGTGATAACTTATCGATTATCTCTGACACAACCATTGCCTCAACGCGCACGCAAGGGGCGCGAATGAAAGACAAGTTCCGCGTGAACTTTAAATTTGCTCTTCCCGCCGCACTTATCTCTCTCGTGCTATTCACTTTCTTAGGAGGTAGTGCTGACTATCAAAGCGAGCAAGCGATCGACGTAATTGGCCTATTACCTTATGTCGTTATTCTTGGCTTAGCATTGTCGGGGGTGAACGTGTTTGTGGTTTTGCTGGTCGGTATATTATTAGCCGCAGCAACAGGCTTTGTCAGCAATGGCTACCAACTGTCTGCGCTCGCGTCTGATATCAACAAAGGCTTTGCTAACGTACAAGACGTATTTATTTTAGCGCTATTTATTGGTGGTTTAAGCGAGTTAGTACGCCGCCAAGGTGGTTTGCAAGCACTTACGGTAAGCTTAAAAAAATTAGCAGGTAAACTTAGCCCCAATAACCCTAAACGCGCCGCTGGTTTAGGTATTGCTAGCCTTGCTTTTAGTGCGAACTTTTTTACCGCCAATAATACAGTGTCAATTATTATCACAGGTGAAACCGCTAAAGAGCTCGCCGAGGATGGCAACATCAAAGCAGCAGAATCTGCTAGTTTACTGGATATTTTCGCCTGTATTAACCAAGGCCTATTACCCTACGGCGCACAAGCATTATTGCTTGGCGCAACTATTGGAATTTCACCAGTGGATGTGGTGGTTTACTCGTTTTACCCAATGATTTTATTCTTTACGGCGTTGATTGCATTCTGGCGCATTACAAGAAACTAATGTTCTCTTGTCTCTCGAAAACTAACCTAGACAAAGAACCTGTACAAAACAGCTCCATGAAAAAGGCTTGCTAATGCAAGCCTTTGTTATTTTCTGTGTTTACTTTTTGCTTTTGCTTTTGCTTTTAATTGGCACAAAACAATCACAATAATCTGTGTTTCGCCGCTATTTTTGATTGGACTTAATTCAACTTTATTTTAGCTTTAGCACGCTATCTAAAGCCACTTCTGACAAATTTTGAATTCGCGTATCTTGCGCTGCAGGCAAATCTTTTTTACCAAATACGGTACCCGCTTTTAAGTAGTGACTTGATAAGTATTCCGCCAATGCATCTTGCTCTGTACCATCATCCGTTATCTTAACCATGCCTGATTTTTGCCCCGCAACTTTAAGGTTCACAAGGTTCGCTGGCGCATCTGTTGGAAATTGATAACCATCTCCGCCGTCCACTAAGAAATCAAGCGTCACTAAACGAAATGTTTGCTCAGCAGCGACCGGATTAAGTTGGCCATCTTGAACAACAGCTACCATATTACCGCCGGGCAATGCGCCATTGTCATCTAGCACTACTAAATTTTGTACGCGCGAGTTAACCGCTTTGGCAGGGTCGAAACTAAACCGTATACCAGCCACTTGTGGAAAACGGCCTGGGGTTGCGCCAGCTCTGGTTGCCGACACGCCATATTCAATAATCCCCTTTAGCTGGCTACCAGTTACCGTTAAGTTATTTAGCGCGCTGTTAAATCGCAGTGCAATTTCCATATCGAGTTGGGTAACATCGCCTGATTTATTAATACCCTGTACACCTGCTGGTGGACTGCATACGACCTTAGCGTCAGTAGAGCCAGCCGGCACAACACAAGAGCCAATTGGCGCTCGGATACCACCACCATTTTTAAGAGAAATTGCGACACTTTTATCAATGCTTTGTGCATAGGCTAAGTTTGCATCCGCGGTAAGGTTACCCAGATTCGTTTCTTGAGTTCTTACTGACACCCGATCACCATTTAAATATACCGAGGTATTGCCAAAAACTGTGCCTAGCTTTGCTTGCAATGCTTGGTTTAAGGTGTTGGTGATTGTTTGTACTTGTGGAATGGCGTCGGCTAGCGTTAAGTTATGCTCGATTAAGCTTTGTTTATCCGTCGCGTAAGCACCATTAATGGTGGTATCGAGCGAGCTGGGTACCATCACGCCGTGCTGGTCAAATGTCACCACAAAACGCCCTAAATAGGTATAGTCACCATCGGTATTAACTACCACAACAGGTTCTTTTGACGCACTTTGATAAACAAGAGGATAATCGCCTTCAGCTACATCACCGTCGCGTAACCTATCATTCTCATCAGCCAAAATGGTATTAGAGCCGCCAGCAACAATAATATCGACACCGTCAAGTAAAGGCGCAAGTTGCTGTTCAATGGCAATTTGCTGCATATGTGCCAGTAAGATAATTTTGTTAATACCACGCTTTTTCAATGGCTCGACATGTTGTTGGATTTCGGCTGCAAGCCCAGCTATATCATCTTCATCGGCCGGAAGTACAATCATACCGCCTGTTTTCGTGATACTGCTAAGCGCAGGTGTTGAGGCGCCAACAACGCCAATCATTTCGCCATTAACCTGAATTACCGTACTGGCAGCTACCTGTCCTGTCTGATCGGTATTCATTAGGCCATTGTCAGCAATTAAAGGCGCTAAGTGTTTGTCGGTAGAAAAGTCTAAATTCGCCGATAGGTAAGGAAATAGAGCTCCCTGCCACACTTTACTGTCGTGCGTTTCAGGCGCAATTAACTCGGCAAATTCGTCTGTATTTAAATCAAGTTCATGGTTGCCAACAACAGTTGCTTGCACACCCATAGCATTAAGGTAAGCCACATGTGCTCGCCCATTTGCAGCCACGCCTAAAATAGGAGCCAAGGAGTCATCCCCGCCAACATTGTATTCGGGGCCAGGGATCCAATTGTCGCCAGAACTAAGTACCAGTGTGTTAGCGTATTGAGAGCGGAACGAATCTAAAAGTGCAGAAAAACGAACGGCATTGTTCAGAATATCGCGGCCGCCGTCAATATCGGCGAAATGCAATAGCTGTAACTGAAAGGCACCATCAGAACATTGAGCGAGTTGTTGGTTATCCTGTCCACAATGTTTAACTCGAGTAGCTAACTCAACATCATCTTTAGCAGCGTTTTGACTTTGATGATTTGCGTTATCACCACAACCTGTTAGCGCCAGCACGCATAAAATCGGTAATAGTGAGCTCTTCCAGTTTTTCATTTTTCTCTCCGCAATAGCTATTTCACAAAGTCCAAGTCTGCAAAGCAGCTAGGCAACATTTGTAATGAGGCAAAGATTAGCTACATCTATTTAACAAAACAACTGCAGTACGCCGAATTTGAAAAACCTTTTTGGGGACATGAAAGCTCAATACTCAACAACCAAGGGGCAGTTGCAGTTCACTGCAAAGGCGGCTCAGGCCGCACAGGGCTTGTAATCGCACTATTACTTTTGCAGCTCGGTTATAACAAATCTGAGGTTGTGGAAATGGTGCAAACTATTCGACCCAAAGCCTTAGTTAATCCAAGTCAAAAAGCATTTTTTGAAAGATTTCAGCCCATCATTTAGGTTATTTCCATTTAGGACTGCTAATTGAAAACATAAAAAAGGCGCTTAGTACATCAGCACTAAACGCCTTTCAAGCTAATCAATATAAGTTTGACTGCTCGATTAACTCGGGAAGATACGATTGCGCTGGATTAATCGCGAGATAAAGCTATCTGCTGACATTGAAGCAGCCTTTGATAGTTTTTCCGCTAAGCCTTTTTTAGTCGCATATTTTAGGCCGACAATCTTATGAGTTTTTGCTGCTGCAAATAAATAATCGTCGCTGGTTTGAATATCATCAACTAAACCCAATACTTTGGCTTTTGTTCCAAACCAATGTTCACCGGTAGCTACTTTCGCAATATCTAGTGACGGACGATGTTCGCTAACAAAGTCTTTAAATAACTGATGCGTTTCTTCTAGCTCTTCAACAAACTTCTCACGACCTTTGTCTGTATTCTCACCAAACATAGTAAGCGTGCGCTTAAATTCACCAGCGGTTAACTGTTCAAAGTCGATATCATTCTTTTTCAGTAGTTTATTAAAGTTAGGCACTTGGGCGATCACACCAATCGAACCTAAAATCGCAAATGGCGCGGCGATAATTTTATTGGCAACGCAGGCCATCATGTAACCACCACTCGCCGCTACTTTATCAACTGAAATGGTGAGAGGAATATCTCGTTGGCGAATACGATCTAGCTGTGATGAAGCAAGACCATAACCATGCACCATGCCACCACCTGACTCCAATTTTACAAACACTTCATCTTCAGGCTTAGCAACGGCTAACACGGCTGAAACTTCTTCACGTAAACCCGATACTTCTTTTGCGTCGATACTGCCATTAAAGTCTAATACAAACATTCTCGGTTTAGTTTTAGCGGCTTCGTCACTCCCCTTGTTCGCTTTCGCTGCTTTGGCTTTCTCTTTTTCAACTTTTTTATCTTGTTTCTCTTTTTCTTTTAACTCGTCTTTAGTTAAAAGTGCATGAGTAACCTCTAGTTCAACGTCTTCAAAATGCTCTGATAAATCTTCGATTTCCAGCTCACCTTTACGACCCTTTTGCTTCATCGCAGCACCAGCCCCGACAGCGACGATCACCACAACCGCCAACACAAAAGTGACTACTTTGGCTAAGAACAAACCGTATTCGTATAAAAATTCCAATGCTATCTCCAATTTTTCTAGCAACAGCCTGCCATGGCCGTATGATTTTGACTAATGACTTTACTACTATATATGGATGTTTTAGCAAAAAAAAAGCTCCCAATTGGGAGCTTTTAGCAATATTTCTTCTTGTTGCTTACATCACAACATCGCTGTTAGTGATTGAAACTAACTGTCCCATTGTCGCAAAGAAGGTAGCCACTTGACCTTGCATCTCAGCAGTTGCTGCCGCTGTTTGTGCAGGGTTAGTTGCTTCTGGGCGAATTGATGGGTCAAGAATTGACGCATGGTGACCGTAAGTGAAGCGAACCGCACCAGAGCCTTCCGTTGTTTCGCTAACACCTGGTAGGCCAAGTAGTGCAATCGCAGCTTCAGTACCTGATAACGGTGTTGAGCTCACTGTGTTAGGAATAACTTGGTCTGATAAGTTATCAGCGCCATTACCAACCACTTCAATTAAGTGTGTCGGCGTTTGTGTCATCGCCACCATACCTGCGTAGTTAGCTGGGTCGCCAGCATCTGTCACAGTTTGTGCTGCAAAGGTAAATTGTGCAAACGCACCATTTAATTCAGCTTGTTGTGCTGGTGTTAACGCTGCAAAGAAGGTATTGAACGCTTGCACAAGCTCAGCTTCACTTGGCTGACCAGGGAAAGTTGCGGCAACAAATGCTGCAAACTCTTCTGATGTTGCTAGCGTTAAGCTTGCTTTGATAAGACCGCTAAACGCCGGTGATTCAAGCAATAAGTTGGCAACACCAACACCTGGCATCGCAAACGAAGTTGCCGAAACCTTAAATAACGGGTCAACCGCAGGATCTAACGGTAAGTTTGCTAATGCAACTGTGTTGATACCAGAGATAGCACCTAATGAGTGGCCTAAGAAGTACACTTTAGAGCCGTCTAGTGAGATAGCAGCACCAGCCGCGTCAACACCGCCAGCAAAGTTAAGACCTAAGCGTAAACCAAGTGTATCAATAGTACTTTGACGCAAGTTGTCACGCGTTGTTAGCAAGTTGCCTAGGTTCATGTAGTGTGTTGCTGAAACGGTTGAAGCATTCAAATCGTCAACACCATCACCATCTAGATCAAAACCACGGCTACCGTGAATTGGATGGTCAATCGCTGCCGTTGCAATACCTTGGATTGCCAATGCACCGGTAATCGCTAGCATGTCTTCTTTTCGAGAAGTAATGCCGTGCTGTAAAATAGCAACAGGCCAACCTGCTTCTGGTTGTGTTAACGCTGGTAAACCTAAGCTTGCGCGGACCGCATTAGCTACCGCCATGTCTGGCGTAGTTACTTGCACATCAAGCGTCATATCTGCGCGCTTTTCTGGCATTGGGTTGAATTTTGTGATGTTACGCTCTGTATCTAAATCTAATACGCCACGTAAATCACGTAACCCTGGTGCTGCTAAACCTGCAGCTGCAGAAATTGCTAAACATAGGCCGTCACCTTCACTCACTGCGTCAGCCGGAATTGCACCTGGGTTTTGTGCAGCAAGACCGGCTAGCATAGCACCTGAGTCACATTGTGCTTTCCACCAATCGTTTACTGGTGCCAATGGGTTTTCAGCACTTGGTGTACCTAAGTAATATGGCAAAGTAATTGAGCCTTGCATCAGGTTAGCTGCTTGATAAACCGGCGCCAATTCAGCTGGTAGCGTTACACCTTGCGATGTTAATGCGTCAAATACCGAAATTGAGGTATCTTGAATAGCAATAGTCGGCACGTTGCCTAGTTGTAAGCCCGCAGCCATCACTTGTTTAACCGTTGCAACCGCATCAACCGTTGATTGTGTGGTCATTGCCGCGGTGTAAATAATGCTAGATTTATCAACACCAGCACCACTTACGGCATTCTCAAAACTATTTACTGCGCCTTGAAGTGCTAACTGAGAGTCAGTTGCTAGCGGCTTAGTCGCTAAGTCTTGCTGGACAAGCTCATAAGTAAAGGAACCAGCAACTGACTTACCAGTATCGTCTTGTAGTGAATTTGTTAAAACAATGAGGTAACCCGTTTTAGCTTTGAGCGGTTTTAATGGTACAACAGCTACGCCATCACCAGACATTTGCGAGATAAAATCAACGCCAAACGTTAGTTCACCAACTACCTGACAAGCAGCGCCTTGTGGCAATGCAGCACACTCTGCTGATGATGCAGTTGGGCCGCCAAATTCTGTTTCAAAAATACGTACAGATGCTGGGTTAGCAACACTGTTTGCATCTAAACTGACGCCTGGCGGTAAATCAACATCAATTCTAAATGGTTGAACGGTAGACCAACCATCAAGCGCACTAAGCGCAAAAAACGGATCTGAAGAATCAGTAGGATCGCTAACCGGCGGGTTTAACGTACCATCAGTGGTACCTAAGAAAAGTAAATCGTTTGGAACTGAAAGATCGCCCGCTGTCGGATCAAAAATTATACGGGCTGTTGGTGTGGTTACAGGGCCGTTTTCTGCGACCTCTTGTTCTACATCGCGAATGGTTTCATCATCACAGCCACTTAATCCAAGTGCACCAGCGATAGCGATACTTAGTACTAGCTTTTTCATTGCATCTCCCCAGAGTCTAGTCTATTTATTTTTTGCTTTTATCCATTTGACTTTGTTAGCTTTTTTCCCAAAAAAATTAGAGCTTTTACACTACTTCCGCCAACATATTAGACAATTTTTAAGCTACACAAAGTTGCACAAGAGCGCTAGCGTTTTTTTGTTTTTATCTCGCTTTTTCAATAAATCTGCTGAATCTTGGGAATTTTCACTCGTCATATCTGCTTAGGAAGCGTAAAATTACAGCACTAAAATCAATGTGATAATTACTCGATGTTTGACTACACAATTCAAAATAGCTGTTTGAAAGATAAAACAATTTTGATCACTGGTGCTGGTGACGGTATTGGTAAGCAAGCAGCATTAACTTATGCCGAGCTCGGCGCGACTGTTATCTTGCTTGGCCGAACGGTTGAAAAGCTCGAAAACGTTTACGATGAAATCGTTGCCGCAGGTAATCCTGAGCCAGCTATCGTTCCACTCGATATGAAAGGTGCGACAAAGCAACACTATATCGACATGACCAGTACTATTGTTGACCAATTTGGCAAGCTCGATGGTGCACTACTTAATGCATCAGTGCTGGGTGAGTTAACCCCATTTGTGAACATTCACGAACAAACGTTTGACGATGTCATGCAAATTAATGTCAAAGCACAAATGATGATGGCGCAAGCCTTAATTACAGCGCTACAAAAAGCTGACAAAGCTTCATTAGTATTTACTACTTCAACCGTTGGTGGCAAAGGCCGAGCATTTTGGGCGACTTACAGTATGTCGAAATTCGCCACTGAAGGAATGATGGAGTTAATTGCTGACGAGTTCGAAGGGACGAATTTACGCACTAACGCAATTAACCCAGGTGGTACGCGCACAGCGATGCGTGCAACAGCCTACCCAGGTGAAAACCCAGACACGCTGGCAACACCGAAAGACATTATGCCGCTATACGTTTACTTAATGTCAGACGATAGCGCAGCAGTTAATGGCCAAGTATTAAAAGCGCAATAGCGTTTGTAAGCTAGAGTTTGTGTTTGTAAGCTAGAGTTTGTAAGGTATAGGGAGTTAAGGCGCTAAGTACTTTTGCGCCACTTAGTTTTGCGTTAAGTACTTTTTACGTTAAGTACTTTTGCATTTATAACTATTATCTGCGCCTTTCATAGTAGCCACAAAAAAGCCGACAATATGTCGGCTTTTTTATTACGAAGTTAACTAACTGTGGGAGAACTACCTTAGTTCACGACGTAAAATTTTACCTACGTTGGTTTTCGGTAGATCGTCTCTAAATTCAATCAACTTAGGTACTTTATAATTTGTTAAGTGCTTAGCACAGTGTTCAATAATGTTCTTTTGCGTAAGTGAATCGTCTTTCTTAACGATAAACAGTTTAATGATTTCACCACTAACTTCGTGAGGCACACCAACCGCAGCAGCTTCAACAACACCTTCGTGCATCATTGCCACTTCTTCAATTTCGTTAGGGAAAACATTGAAGCCCGAGACCAAGATCATATCTTTTTTACGATCAACAATTCTAAAGAAGCCTTGCTCATCCATCTCAGCAATATCACCTGTCGCTAACCAGCCGTCAGTTAATATTTCATCGGTAGCTTCTTGGCGATTGTAGTAGCCTTTCATGACTTGTGGGCCACTAACACACATTTCACCCGGCTCATTCACGCCAGCAGTTGTGCCATCTTCACGCACAATTTTAATGTGAGTAGACGGTGCAGGTAAGCCAATTGAGCCATTAAATGCGGTTTGGTTATACGGGCTAATAGTCACCATAGGTGAACATTCTGTTAGGCCATAACCTTCAAGCAAACGCGTTTTTGTAACATCTTCCCAACGCTCTGCAACTGGACGTTGCACAGCCATACCGCCACCCAGCGATAACTTCAGTTTTGAGAAGTCTAACTGCGCAAAGCCCGGTGTGTTCACTAAACCATTAAACAGTGTATTTACACCTGTAATCGCGGTGAATGGGTATTTACCTAGCTCTTTAACAAAGCTCGGCATATCGCGTGGATTAGTGATCAACAGGTTAGTACCACCTAATGTCATAAACGTTAGGCAGTTCGCCGTTAGTGCAAAAATATGGTAAAGCGGCAGTGCGGTAACCACCAACTCTTCGCCATCTTTTAATACCGGACGAATCGCGGCCTTTGCCTGCTCTAAGTTCGCCACCATATTGCGGTGCGTTAACATTGCCCCTTTTGATACACCCGTGGTGCCACCAGTGTATTGTAAGAAAGCTAAGTCTTCACCAGCAATCTCAACTGGGTCTAACGTTAAGCTCTCGCCTTTGGCAATAACGTGGTTGAATTTAACGGTGTTTGCCAGTGAGTAACTCGGCACCATTTTCTTCACGTACTTCACAGCAAAATTTACTAACTTGCCTTTTAAACCACCTAGGCGATCACCTAAACCAGTTAAGATAACTTTTTCAACAGGCGTATCTGAGATAACTTCTTGCAAGGTATGAGCGAAGTTTTCAACGATCAACATGGCTTTAGTACCAGAGTCGTTCAATTGATGCTTAAGCTCACGTGCTGTGTACAGCGGGTTAACATTAACAACGGTTAAGCCTGCTTTTAGCGCACCAAATAAAGCAACAGGGTATTGCAAGGTGTTCGGTACCATAATGGCAAACTTGTCACCTTTCACTAAACCCAATTCCTTTTGCAGGTATGCTGCAAACGCACTAGCCTGTTCGGCTAATTCACTGTAAGTGATTTCTGCGCCCATATTAATAAAGGCGGTGCGCTGCGCGTAAATGCCAACGTACTTGTCAAACATTTCGACAATTGATGAGTATTTGTCGGGGTCTATTTCGTGTGGAACACCGGGTGGGTAACTTTTTTCAAGCCAAATTTTTTCCACAGTCATCTCCTCAATTCTATTTAGACACGCGTGATAATTATAATTTTTATAGTAATACCAATATGAATTGGCATGCGTTCGTCAGGCGGTTTGCGTAAAGATTTACGGTCTACTTTTACCTGAGCTTTTACTCGAAAGTTAGAGATGATTCCACACTTTGGCTAAAAATCCTAGTTTTTTGTGGAGTAACTTAGCGACAATTTTCCCGAATTTTGTAAATTTTACGGTACTTTTGTCGCGATTTGCTGCCAAAATGCGGTTATCTTTTCAGCAACCTGCTCGGGCGCTTCCATGTGTACATGATGCCCACCAGAGACTTTATGTACCGTTAAATCACTGAATAGTGCTGAGAATTCTTTGATGCCTAAATGCACCATTTCCAACCCTTTGTCACCGTAAACTAAATTAACGGGACACTGCACATCTGAAATAAGTTGTTTGGCTTGCTCTACGGTTAACCGATATGGCGAGGCATTTCTTAATCGGCTATCAGCACGCCAAATATAGCTACCACCTTGCTGCACTAAGCCGCGTTTCACAATTAACTGTGCTTGCTCATACGCCATATCTGACACCGCGACTCTTGCCTTAACAGCTGACTCTATCGACGGATGTTGATTTTTTTGCTTCGACAACCCTTTAAGGCGGCTAGTTAAACCTTTTCGCAATTGCTCTGTGGTATTTTCCGGCTTGTCTGAAATAAGCCCTATTGAATCAAGCAAAGTTAACGATTTTACTTTTTCAGGAAATGCAGCTGCAAACGCTGTAGCTACCATGCCGCCCATCGAATGAGCCACAATATCGACAGCCGGCCATTGCGTTACATCAAATAACTGAACTAAATCATAAACCCAATCAATAAAATGGTAGTGGGCATCTAAGCTTCGGTGCGACGAAAAACCATGCCCTGGCCAATCTAAGGCAATTAGCTTACGGTTTGGCAAATATGGCATGAGTGGTAAAAAACTGGCGGCGTTATCAAGCCAACCGTGCAAACATAAAGTGATTGGCTGCTCGTCATCGCCTGTGGTTAAGCCATGCAGTGACACTTCATTAATGTCGTAACATATTTCTTCTGTTGTTATTCTCAACTCGGTCTCTTATTGGATTGTTTTGCCAGTCGATATAACAAAACTACAGCGATTGCTAGCCAGATTGCAACCCATAAAATTTCTGGCACGCCAGTTAAGCCCGCGAGCGTTGCACCATCGCCGCGATGACGGCCATCTATCAAATACAATGGACTAAACAAGGCATTTAGCAGCACTGTTAGGCCGACTAGTTGCACACTAACATTTAACCAAGGATGGTGATAAAACTTCACTTTGAGCGCAAAAAGCGCAATTAAAACAGCGAGTATAATGAGCGTAAGTATATCTCTGACCCAAAAAATACAGCTCAATACCAAGAGTATTAGAATACTAGCGGTCACTAATTGAGTGACCCGCTGATTAACTGACGACAAGGAATAAATTGCCGCTCCCCAAATAGCCGCCCCGCTATACCCCATAAACGCTGTTAGTAATCGGCTGCCGCCTTGAGTAGAACATAAGCCAGCACCGTTGGGAAAAAGCTCTATTTGAATAATTTTTCCACCTGCAATAATTGCCGCTAAACCATGACTGATTTCGTGGAAATAACTTTCTAACCAATTAAATGGCAGAGAGACTATTGGCAAGTGACGCAAAGTTGCAGCAGCTAATAACAATAACCAAAAGCGGTGTCGATAAAAGAAAGAAGGTTGATGAAGCGGGCTAGTCACGACTGGCTCGATAGATTAGTTTGCAGATCATAGTGGAGGTTAAGCCATTATTTGGCAAGCACGTTTATGTAACTGAAATTGGTAATATTTAACGATATTCGGAGGCGTGCAGAAAGTTTTTAAGCGTATAAATCTACGCCAAGAATTTGCTCAAGGTTATCCCTTTCTTCTAGGCCTTCAACTGTTTGATAGGCTGAAATAGCCGTGCGGTTAGCGGCAGATGGCCGGTCGTACCCCGCAAATTGTCCCGATGAAGTGTCTTGTTGTTGGCGGTTTCTTTGCTGAAGGTTTAATCCCTGCTGCGGGTTAACATCTTGTTGGCGATTAAATTCCTGCTCAAAGTCGAGCTCTCGCTGAAGGCCTGCATCTCGCTCACTCGCTAAATCTTGCTGACGGCTTATCTCTTGCTGACGGCTTATGCCTTGCTGACGGCTCTGCCGCTGATTGCGCTCTTCTAAAAGGGCAATCGCCGCTTCGCTATAGTCTATACGATTTTGCCGCGCTTGCGGTTGATTTTGTGGCTGGGCTGATTGTGGTTGAGAGGCAGGAAGGTTTTGTGGCGAGTTTTGATCAACTCGCTCAGTATTACGAGCACGACGTATCTGCTCTATTTGATTGCCGTTATCGGTTTCGTTATTGCCAGTAACACGCTGCTGATTAGTAGCAAAAGCTCGGCTTTGGCGTGTTAGAGGTATCGCAGTATTAGTGTTATAGATTTCCATTGCATTAAGCTGGCATCAATTCTCACAAGATGTCCTAACGCAATGGGTGTTATACCACTTAACTAATACCTTCTTTTACAATAGCGTTACAGTCGTTATATAACAGACTACTCTCGCCCTGGTAGCTTTTTCCATGACACGGTATCACGCACATAAACAGGTTGTGCTTGCTCCGCAGGTAACGCTTTGCCTGCAATAAATTCTTGTTTGGCAAGCGCCAGCATAAATTGGGCGTTAGGATACATCACACTTATCTTTTCTAGGTTAGCACAAATTGGCTGAAAAGCTTCTTGATAGGCTTGCCATCCAGTGCCTGCGCCATATTTATATTCACTTTGCTCAAGGGATTGGGCAAATTGCTCCGGTGGAAGTACTCGCTCTTCTCCTACAAGTGCCATTAGCCCTTGCTCGTTTAACTGCCAGTTACTGCAATAAACTTCCGCCATTCGCGCATCGATAGCAATACTAACGGCCTCTTTGCCTTCTTGTTCATATGCCTGCTGTGCCATTGCCTGCATGGTCGAGATACCAATGGTTGGTAAATCGGCTGCAAACGCTAACCCTTGAGCAACACCAATACCAATGCGAACACCAGTAAAACTGCCAGGGCCACGGCCATAAACTAAGGCATCAAAATCAGTTAATTTCGCGTCAGCTTTGGCAAGTAGATTGTCTACCATCGGCAACAACACAATGCTATGTGATTGCGGGCATAACTCAAAATCACTAAATACTTGATCGTCTTTTAAAATTGCGACTGAACATGCTTCAGTCGATGCATCAATAGCTAGTAAATTCACCTTGATTGGGTCTCACTATGAATAGTTGTTAAAAAAGATGCCGCTTTGTCTAAATCTCGGCTGCGTCGCATTTCCGGCAAACTGGACAAAAATACCTGCCCGTATGGGCGATTAACAATGCGGTTGTCACAAATCACCAGTACGCCGCGATCGTTTACATCACGAATTAATCGCCCAACCCCTTGTTTTAAGGCGATAACGGCTTGGGGCAATTGAATTTCAGCAAAGGGGTCTTTACCCTGCCTTCGGGCGTCTTCACTTCGAGCTTGTAACAGCGGCTCATCAGGCGAGGCAAACGGCAATTTGTCTATGATAACACAAGTTAATTTGTCGCCTCTAACATCAACCCCTTCCCAAAAACTTGCCGTTGCTAGCAATACCGCATCAGGCTGGGCAATAAATTCGGTCAGTAAGTTGCGCTTAGCCATTTGCCCTTGCACCAAAAGCGGGTTATCTATTTTATCTTCCAGTAGCTCTGCCACTTGGTTCATCATGCGATAGCTAGTGAATAGCATAAAGCAGGCACCCGCAGCACTGTTAATTAACGGCACAGCTAATTCCACTAGCGCCAACGCCCTGCCCCTATCATTAGGTTCAGGCAAATAGCGTGGCACCACAAGCTGAGACTGATTTAGATAATCAAATGGGCTATCCAGCATTAGCGTATGCTCTTGTGATAAGCCCAGTGGCTTAGCAAAATGCTCAAAACCATTATTTACCGCCAGTGTCGCACTGGTAAAAATCCAACCAGCGCCAGACTCGCTCACTACTTGGCTAAACTTGTCGGCAATCGATAACGGGGTTTGATGCAACGTAATATGTCGGCGTGTTGTTTCGTACCAAAGGCTGACTTCAAAGGCGTCGATATTAGCAACGATGTCGTACTTAGATAACAGGGTAACGGCTCGCTCAAAACAATTGTCCACCAGCTCATTACGCGAGACATTCAGTTTGAGCACTTGATATAAAAAGTCTAAATCCGTTTTTAAGTGTTCAAACGCTTGACGAATGCGGGCATTGTGCCATTTCTCTCGCCAATTGCCGCGCTCAGGATCGTGAGCAAACAGCAAGCGAAAATCTTGGCAAGTTCGCTCAAGCTTTTCTGCGGCTTTACCCAATTGTTTCACGTCCGTAACGGTAGTCTTGTAGGCTTGAATAACGTCGCTACATAGCTCTTGTACTTGCCTTGTTGAAAACGACTCACCAAAATATTCGCTGGCAATATCGGATATTTGATGCGCCTCATCAAATATCACCACATCGGCTTTCGGGATTAACTCACCAAAGCCAGTGTCTTTCAAAGCCATATCCGCAAAAAACAGATGGTGGTTAACCACAACAACATCGGCTTCTATCGCCTTTTGACGAGCTTTAACCAAGTAGCAATCTTCGAAATGAGGGCAATCTCGCGCCAAACAATTATCAGCGGTACTGGTGATATGTGGAAATATGCTTGAGTCTTCGGCAACTGAGTCTAGCTCACCGATATCGCCTGCATGCGTGCTATTCGCCCAATGTTTGACCTGCACAAAGTCAGCTAACCCTTGCGCATCCAATACACCACGCGTGTGCTGAAATTGCTCCATTCGGTAGATGCACAAGTAATTGGCACGCCCTTTTAACAGCGCCATTTGCGCGCCCGTTGCTAACGCTTTGCGGATAACCGGAATATCTTTGTGAAACAGCTGCTCTTGTAGCGTTTTAGTACCCGTAGAAACAATCACTTTTTTATCCGACATCAAAGCAGGGATCAAATAAGCAAAGGTTTTACCGGTTCCGGTACCCGCTTCAACAATTAAGGTATGTTGCTTGGCAATCGCTTGTTCAACTTCTAGCGCCATATCAAGTTGTGCTTGGCGAGGGGAAAAACCATTAATGGCTTTTGCCAATAAACCACTTGATGAAAAAGCCTGTGCAACTGTGCTCATCTGCGCAAAATTACCGAGAAAATAACAAAGGCGCTATTATATCGGTAGATTGTGAGGATTAAACAAAAATATCTAAATGCTGGTCGTGGTCATCGTCATCACTGGCGTTTTCATCGGTTTTTTCGCTAGCAACAGAGTTACCAACTGTTGGCCGCTGGTAAACAACCTGGGCTAATGCTTCATCGCTTGGCACTTCGACACCTTCTTGTTCAACGCGTTTCTGGATGTTGCTATCTATTTTCGGCTGAATGGTATGAGGATGGGCTGCTGCATTTACAGGTGAATTAGTATGTTGGGCATTTTCCGATGCTACAGAGCTTTGTTTTTTATCTACTACTCCTTCATTATCCGTATTAGCATTTTGTTGGTGCGCTAACTCAGCATCAACTACTTCAGAGAATTGCTGTTTCGCGTGTTGGAATGTGGTGGTAGTTGTATCGTGAGCATCGAGATGTTCATGCTCTTCATCAATATTTTTAGATGGGCTTTGCTTGGTTAAGCGATTGACTTTGAGTTTTTTCGGTTGCAATCGATTTGGAGCAAGCTTTGCAAGCTGAGTCGTAAAAATATCCATTGTTTACTGTGCACCTTCTCCCGCTTATGTAGCTAATATAATGAAAGAGAATATCGTTGATGATGTTTTCATATTGGTCAGCGCTAATGCCTACTATTTATGACCACTATAAAAGCTAGAAATTCTCCCCCTGTATCGGCTGGTTTTTCTACAACATTAGCGCTAGCAGCAATAACTAACAACTTTTTGTCATAAAAGAATCATTTTTAGGGGTTGCGAAGCGCAACTTTAGCCAGTATTGTTATTTGCAAGACGCATACGAACAGTTATGCACTAAAAGACAGAAACGAATACTAAGCTACTTACAAGCTAAACAAAGGCAAATTAGATGTTATTAAACCTCAGCAAAATCCATCATCATCACCATCACACGGATTAGCCGCTCAGGTTTATTCGCTGAGGGCTATGGCTCTTTCAGCGGCATGCGAATTGAAGAATTCTAAAAACCCCGAAAGAGTCAAACTCTCTCGGGGTTTTTTACGTTTTATGGCCTAACGAATTAGCACTAAACAAAATTGACAACTTACAAAGCATTTTAAATTTATAATTATTTTAGGAAGGGAAAATGACTACAGAAACACGCTTACGCATCGCCATGCAAAAGTCAGGTCGCCTGAGCGACGAAACACAGCAACTACTTAAACGTTGTGGTTTAAAACTTAATGTCGGTGATCGTCGTCTGTTAGCACATGTCACTAACATGCCTATCGACATTATGCGTGTTCGCTCTAGCGATATTCCTGGCCTAGTGATGGACGGTGTGTGTGACTTAGGTATTGTTGGCGACAACACACTTGAAGAAACCGCACTAGAGCGTGAGTTATTAGGCCAAAACTCTGCTTACACTAAAACCACAGGCTTAAACTTCGGCGGCTGTCGTTTATCACTTGCGATGCCAGAAGAATTTAATTACACCGGCCTTGCCTCACTCGACGGTTTGCGTTTTGCCACTACTTACCCGCAATTAATGAAGCGCTTTGCTAAAGAAAACGGCATTAACGTTGATTTTTGTTTATTAAAAGGCTCTGTAGAAGTTGCGCCACGTGTTGGTTTAGCCGACGGTATTTGTGACTTGGTATCAACGGGTGCAACGCTTGAAGCCAATGGCTTAAAAGAAGTGGAAGTGATTTACCGCTCGAAGGCATCGCTTATCCAAGGCGTTGAACTTGCGCCAGAAAAACAAGCGATTCTCGATACCTTATTACCGCGCATTCAAGGGGTAATGAAGGCCAAAGAAAGCAAGTACATTATGCTGCACGCGCCAAAAGACAAACTAGAAGAAGTCAGCAACTTAATGCCAGGTAAAGAAACGCCAACAGTATTGCCATTAGCCGGTCGCGATGACTTAGTGGCAGTACACGTCGTTGCCACCGAAACTTTCTTCTGGGAAACCATGGAAGCATTAAAAGCACTGGGCTGTGACTCAATTTTAGTCATGCCAATTGAAAAAATGATGGGTTAAGGGCAAACACCATGGGCACACAATCTTTATTGTCATTACTGCCAACGACAACTTGGTCAAGTATCTCTGTTCAAGAGCAGCAAAACGCGCTGGCAAGGCCAGCGATTGCTGAAAGCAGCTTACTTGCCACGCAAGTCGATAACATCGTTAACCAAGTGGCTGAGCAAGGCGACGCAGCGCTCATCAACCTAACAGAGCGCTTTGACGGTATTCGCCTTGAAGCACTGAAAGTGACCGCAGCGCAAGTACAAGCGGCAGTTGATAGCTTATCACCAGCCCGCCTTGAAGCGTTGGAAACCGCTTACGGCCAAATCAAACGCTTTCACCAAGCACAGCAACAAGAAGATATCGTGGTAGAAACCTGCCCCGGTGTCACTTGTGTATTAAAAACTGAAGCCATTGAAGCGGTGGGTTTATACATTCCAGCCGGTAGCGCGCCATTACCTTCTACAGTATTGATGCTAGGTGTGCCAGCAGAGCTTGCTAATTGCCCGCGCAAAGTATTAGTCTCACCACCAAATAAAAACGGCGATATCGCCCCCGAAGTACTGGCAGCAGCAAAGCTTTGTGGCATTGATGAAATTTATGCCGTAGGCGGCGCGCAAGCAGTAGCAGCACTAGCCCTTGGCACAGAGTCAATCAAACCCGTCAATAAAGTGTTTGGCCCAGGTAACCGTTTTGTAACCGAAGCGAAAAAACAGCTTTCCCAAAAAATCCCCGGTTTTGCCATTGATATGCCAGCCGGCCCATCTGAAGTGTTAGTGATTGCGGACAGTGGTGCGAATGCTGATTTTGTTGCTGCTGATTTACTGTCGCAAGCCGAGCACGGCGAAGACAGCCAAGTGATTTTACTGTCAGATAGCGAAACACAAATTGCCAATGTGCGCGAAGCACTAGATCGCCAATTAGCGGAATTACCACGCGCCAACATTGCCCGTGCAGCGCTGTCAAAAAGTCGTTTGATTTTAACCGACGATATCGCGATGGCAGTTGAAGTCTCAAACCTTTACGGCCCAGAGCACTTAATTGTACAAACGGCTGAACCTGAAAGCCTAGTGGGTAAACTGCGTAATGCTGGCTCTATTTTCTTAGGTGCTTACACGCCAGAATCTGCCGGTGATTACGCCAGTGGTACTAACCACGTGCTGCCCACTTACGGCTACTCAAAAGTAGTCAGTAGTTTATCGCTTGCTGATTTCTCTCGCCGTTATACGGTGCAGCAAATTACCCGTCAAGGTTTGGCAAATTTAGCGCCCGCAATCATCGAGCTCACCGATGCGGAAGGTTTGATGGCGCACCAAAAAGCGGTAACCATACGATTAGAGGGTGAAGGCTAATGGCAACGAAAGATCTATCTAGTGCAGAAAAGCTCGCACGTTCCGAGCTTATCGAGATGGTGCCTTATCAGTCGGCACGACGCTTACAAAAAGCGGATGCAGATGCCGGAGCAAAAGACAGTGGCGAGCAAACCTTTAATAGCAAAATTTGGTTAAACGCCAATGAAGCGTCGGGGCCTGGTAAATACCAGCTAAGCGCAGATTGCATTAACCGCTACCCTGATTTTCAACCAGAAAACTTGATGGAAGCGTACAGCGACTATAGCGGCTTACCTGTTGAACAGTTACTAGCAACACGCGGTGCTGATGAAGGTATTGAATTGATTATTCGCACCTTCTGCACGGCATACCAAGACAGCATTTTAATCTGTCCGCCGACATACGGCATGTACGCCATTAGCGCCGAAAATCACGGTGCAGGTATTGTTAAAGTACCACAAGTGAATAATCAGTTGGATGTTGATGGCATCATCGAGCAACTAGATGACGTCAACGTAGTGTTTTTATGTTCACCGGGCAACCCAACGGGCAACTTGCTACCGAAAGCGCAAATTAAAGCCGTGTTAAAGGCAGCGCAAGACAAAGCCATTGTCGTGGTGGATGAAGCTTACATTGAATTTTCACCGGAAGATTCAGCGCAAAGCTGGTTAGCTGACTACCCTAACTTAGTAGTGCTGCGCACGCTTTCTAAAGCCTTTGCGCTTGCCGGTTTACGCTGTGGTTTTACGCTGGCTTCAAAAGAAATTATCACGCTACTAAGCAAAGTGATCGCCCCCTACCCTATTTCAGCGCCAGTTGCAGAAATTGCCAGCCAAGCGTTAACGGGTGATAACTTGCAGCTGATGAAAGCGCGCGTTGAAGAAACAAAAATACTTCGCCAAAGCCTAGTTAGCTGGTTAGAAACGCAAAGCTGGGTTGATGAAGTGTTTGCCAGCGACGCCAACTTTGTACTGTTTCGCACGCCATTAAAAACCGAAATTTTTGATGGGCTAAAAGCACAAGGCATATTAATTCGCGATCAATCAAAACAACTGCAATTGGAAAACTGCCTACGTATTTCTATTGGCAGTGCGCGCGAGATGGACTTAGTACAAAAAACAATGACAAATCTGGTCACAAACACTTCTGCGTTATCAGTACAGGAAACAAATTAATGAGTGGACAAAATATTTTATTTATCGACCGCGACGGCACGTTAATTGAAGAGCCGCCAGTAGACTTTCAAGTCGATACCCTAGAAAAATTGGTCTTCGAGCCAAAAGTTATCCCTGTACTGCTTGCCCTACAAGCAAAAGGCTTTCGCCTTGTCATGGTATCGAACCAAGACGGTTTAGGCACCGACAGCTACCCACAAGCAGATTTTGACTTACCACATAACAAAATGATGGATTTCTTCACCTCACAAGGGGTGATTTTTGACGATGTGCTGTTGTGCCCGCATTTTGAAGAAGACAACTGTAGCTGCCGTAAACCAAAGCTTGGTATGGTGTCTGACTACTTGCAGCAAGGTAAGGTTAACTTTGCCAACTCTTATGTCATTGGCGATCGCGAAACCGATATGCAACTTGCCGCCAACATGGGGATTCAAGGGCTGCGCTACAACCGTGACACCCTAAACTGGGACAATATTGCCGAGCAACTATTAACCCAGCCGCGCAAAGCAACCGTGACTCGCACCACCAAAGAAACCGATATCACTATTGATGTTAACCTTGATGGCACAGGTAACAGCATTAACACCGGCCTTGGCTTCTTCGACCACATGCTTGAGCAAATTTCTACGCACGGTGGTTTTGCGCTAACAGTAAAAGTAGACGGCGATTACCACATCGACGAGCACCACAGCGTAGAAGACACCGCATTAGCGCTCGGCAGTGCATTAAAACAAGCACTGGGCGATAAGCGCGGTATTGGTCGCTTTGGTTTTGTCTTGCCGATGGATGAATGCCGAGCCGAATGTGCGATTGATTTATCTGGCCGCCCTTGGCTTGAATTCGATGCTAACTTTACCGACAGCCGCGTCGGCACGATGTCAACGCAAATGGTATCCCACTTTTTCCGCTCATTAGCCGACAGCATGGCGGTAACCTTGCACCTTTCTACCACAGAAGGTAACTGTCACCACCAAGTCGAAAGTTTGTTTAAAGTCTTTGGCCGCGCACTGCGCCAAGCGATTACTGTGCAAGGTAGCGAATTACCAAGCACCAAAGGAGCGCTGTAATGCCAGAGCAAGCAAACAGCCGTTTTGTGATTGTTGATACCGGCTGTGCCAATCTTTCCTCGGTAAAATTCGCCATTAAGCGCCTAGGCTTTGACGCCGAAATTACCGACGATTTAACCAAGATTAAAGCCGCAGAAAAAGTGATTTTACCTGGTGTAGGTAATGCCAAGCATGCAATGGAAAACATTCGCGAGAAAAACTTGGTGGCCTGTATTCAAGGGTTAACGCAACCTGTTTTAGGCTTTTGTTTAGGTATGCAGTTAATGTGCAGCGACTCTCGTGAAAGTTCAGCGCTGAGCCATACCCTAACTTACAGTGAGTCAGGTGCTGATGATGGCGTGGAAATTATCGACTGTTTAGATTTAATCCCAACCTCAGTTGCTCCGCTTGAAGCAAACGGCCTGCGATTACCGCATATGGGTTGGAACACGCTAACGTCAGTAATTGACCACCCCGTATTTGCTGGCATCAATGTCGGTGATTACTTCTACTTCGTACACAGCTTTGCTGCACCAGTGAGTGATTACACTGCAGCGGCCTGTGAATACGGCAGCGCGTTTTCAGCGGCGATTGTTAAAGACAATTTTGTTGGTTGTCAGTTCCACCCTGAGCGCTCAGGCGCAAACGGCAGCAAAATCATTAAAAACTTTTTGGAGATGTAAGGTGCTGATCCCTGCAATTGATTTAATTAACGGCGAAGTGGTTCGCCTATACCAAGGTGACTACGAGCAAAAAACCAGTTACCAAACCTCTGCCGCCGAGCGCCAAGCCAGCTATGCTCAAGCGGGTGCGAAAGTAATGCACTTTGTTGATTTAGACGGCGCGAAAGACAGCACTAAACGCCAACTCACCTTACTAAAAACCTTAGTGAATCACCCAAGCATGATTATTCAAGTCGGTGGCGGCGTGCGTTCCAAGCAAGACGTTGAAGATTTATTAGCACTAGGCGCAGATCGCGTGGTGATTGGCAGCCTTGCCATTAAAGAGCCGCAACTAGTGCGCGAATGGCTAATCGAATTTGGCGGCGAGAAAATTGTACTTGCGCTTGATGTAAAAATTGACGAGCAAGGCAACAAAACACTACCAACCCACGGCTGGATTAAAGACAGCGGCGTTAACCTTGAAGAATTGTTAGACGACTACCTAGCCGCAGGCTTGATTCATGTACTTTGTACTGACATCAGCAAAGACGGTACGCTCTCAGGCAGCAATGTTGGCATGTACAGCGAACTTTGCAGCCAATACCCTAGCATTCAATGGCAAGCTTCTGGCGGAATTGGTTCGCTAGCCGATATTGAAGCACTTAAACCCACAGGCGTAAGTGGCGTAATTTTAGGTCGCTCATTACTAGAGGGTAAATTCACCTTAGATGAAGCGTTAGCGTTATGGCCAAACGACTTTAACAGCGCTGAATTTGCCCAAAACAGTGCCTCACAAGACAATGCCTCACAAAGCAATGCCACACAAGGAGCACAATAATGCTAGCAAAACGTATTATTCCATGCCTTGACGTGCGTGATGGCAAAGTAGTGAAAGGGGTAAAATTCCGTAACCACGAAATTATTGGCGATATTGTGCCACTCGCGCAAAAATACGCCGAAGCGGGTGCCGACGAACTGGTGTTTTATGACATTACCGCCAGTTCTGATGGTCGCGTAGTGGATAAAAGCTGGGTGAGCCGTATTGCCGAAGTGATCGACATTCCCTTTTGTGTCGCGGGTGGTATTAAATCAGAGCAAGATGCGCGTGAAATTTTAATGATGGGCGCCGATAAAATCAGCATTAATTCCCCTGCCCTGCAAGACCCAAGTTTAATTGAACGCTTAGCAGACCGTTTCGGCGTGCAATGTGTGGTGGTGGGTATCGACAGCTATTTCGACAAGGAAATGGGCGCTTACCAAGTGTATCAATTTACCGGCGATGAAAGCCGCACGCAAAAAACCAGCTGGCAAACCTTTGATTGGATTGAACGGGTGCAACAATTGGGCGCTGGTGAAATTGTTTTAAACTGCATGAACCAAGACGGCGTGCGCCAAGGTTACGATATTGACCAACTAAGCAAAGCGCGTGCGGTTGCCAATATCCCCTTAATCGCTTCCGGTGGCGCAGGCGAAATCGCCCACTTCACTGAAGTATTTAAACAAGCAGATGTTGATGGCGCACTCGCCGCTAGCGTATTCCACAAAGGCATTATTGATATGGCAGAGCTGAAACAAACACTAAAAGCTGCCGATGTAGAAATAAGGATTTAACCGTGATTGTGACACTCGAAAATTTTAATGAATTGGCTTGGCAGAAAATGGATAACCTACTGCCCGCTATTATTCAAGACAGCGCAACCGGCGCGGTATTAATGCAAGGCTTTATGAACCAAGAAGCGCTTAAAGTGACCTTAGAATCTGGCAATGCCACTTTCTTTAGCCGCTCTAAACAGCGCCTGTGGATGAAAGGTGAAAGCTCTGGCAACGTGCTAACGGTTAAGCAAGTGCTAGCCGATTGTGATCAAGATTCTATTTTAATCGCAGCAGTACCGCATGGCCCAACATGCCACTTGGGGACAACATCTTGTTTTCCTGAAGAAAAGCTCAGCCAGCAAAACTTCCTGTCTTACCTAGAGCGCTTTATTGGTGAACGTAAAAACGACCCCGTAGAAGAAAGCTACACTGCTCGCCTGCTCGCTAGAGGCACAACAAAGGTCGCACAAAAAGTGGGAGAAGAAGGCGTAGAAGTTGCCCTTGCCGCTGTGGCAGAAACCAAAGAAGATTTACTGGGCGAATGCGCCGACCTTTTCTACCACACGCTAGTATTACTAGAAGATAAAGGCGTTGAGCTAAACGAAGTAATGGAAGTGCTTCAGAAACGCCATAGTAAGTAGGTTTTAAACAAGCTATTACTTTTTCTTATCAAGCGTAATACGGTATGTAGAGTTCGTAAGCGTGCATTAGCTAGTAAACTTCTATTTAGGCTCCTTAACAACAAACTGTAGTGGCATATAGAAACCTTATCCCCTTCCAAAATGAGCGCGCACAATAGCGCGCTTTGATCTAACACACACTTTTGCGAGTTAATTAAGCAACTGAATAGCAAAAAAAATTCCTATTCGCTAAAGTACGTATCTTTTAAATAAGTATTAAAAGCTAGATGCAGAAAGCATGCAATGCTTTCAATTATACTGTCAGAACCATACATAAACCGGTATATTTTATGAAACCTAAATCAGACACACTTTTTCACTTCACTAAGAGTTTAGATACATTAAAGTTGATGCTTAAAAATGGCTTCTGGCCTAGGTATTGCCTAGAAGATGTTGATTGGGTAGACATTGATGATGCTAAGTTTGTAGCATTTCCTATGGTTTGCTTTTGTGACATTCCATTATCAAGGGTTGATGAACATGTCGACTTTTATGGCAACTTCGGTATCGGATTAACAAAAGAGTGGGCAATTAGCAACGGATTAACACCTATTCAATACGTTTCTTCTACTAGTGGAATTCCCGAAGCTTACAGACATTTAGTTGAGCTTTTAGATGACGGTACAAGTGATGCAAATATAGAAGGCTGGGTTTCTTTAAGGTATATGTTTGCCCATACAAAACCTTTAAAGGGAAAGATGTTAATGGGTCAAGAATTAGTCGAAAAATCATTTCATCAAGAATCGGAGTGGCGTTACGTTGCTAAGAATGAAAATGTTCGAGACTTTCTCGATAAGAATCATTACGAGTCAGAAGAGTTTGTTACTGATCGAAATGCCGAGACTAAAAAGCATTCCATGCTTAAATTTACACCCAAAGACATTAGGTATGTATTTGTAAAAAATGACAGTGATATTCCAGCAATTATTAACTTTATCCAATCTGAAATGGATGAATACCCGTCAGCTGATGTTAAAGTTTTGCTTTCGAGAGTAACCTCTTTAGAAAGCATTACGCTTGACTTGTAGAGCTAACTAGAGGCTATGGCGTCAATAGCTAACTTTTAGCCGCTGGCGCTTCCCACATAACAACGCCTACGTGCTTCAATTTTCTATCGCCATCATCTTTTTGATACATGCAATAATCGCCACTTTTTAGATTTTCCCGCAGCGAGCAATCGTTGATAGATTGCTTAAAACACCGATTCACTCGGGCAAAGAACTACTTGTCTCTCTTCGCTTTTTATCGTGACAAACCGCGTTTTGGGACGAGTAACCGCCTCATAAATGGCTTCGGCGTCGTTGGCATCATTTTTTCGTTGTGGCGATAAGGAATAACTAACTTTAAGGCCATAATACGTACTTCATGCCTAAGCTTAATAAACTCCCTCGCCCAGCAGTGTGCAACAGAGCAAGCTTCCATCCCAATCAGGCACGGTGGTAACTTAACAATTTGTGCTAACAGCTTGTTTCGGTTAACTGCTTTTAGTAATTGACACTTTTCATGACTATCGACACCGTGGGTACTGAAAACAGATTTGGCTAAATCGATACCAATTGCTTTAATTAGTGACATATGGGCTTTCCTCAATTGAAGCGAATAATCAACTTGACTATGGCACACTAGCTAGAGAAAGATGCCGAGCGAGGAGTCCATATTATTCGTATTGCATTGAAGTCGTTAATATTTCATGCAATTTGCAATATCGAAGACAGGTAAACTTAAAAGAAATTTTCTTCAACGTTAATGGATTAATTCAACGCCCTCTTTCCATTGGCCAGTTAACCTTTCAAGTATTGTTAAAATTTTTAACTTAAGTGTTTTTCCATTTGCTCAGGTGTTGGCGACGAAGTCCGGAGAGCAGGGTTAAACACCTAACAAGCAGTTCAATCGGACTCGTAACGCTTGTCTCGGTTTTTGCAAAAGAAGCAAAAACGCAAGCCAATCATTATAAGCTGATTAACTAAAGCGTTATGCATCAAATCACTAATTGCAGTAAACCTAAACCAAGGAGAAGAAAATGAAAAGTAAGTCAAAAACACTTGCAACTGCATTTATTGTGCTCACACTAAGTGCATGTGCAAATATGTCAGCAGAAAAGGTTGCTCGACTTAGCGTGGCTGTTTCAGAAGCAGATATGATCCCTGTTAAGAATCCGATAGCGGTTCAAACTATAGAGGTCTATGATAAGGCGCAGAAGAAACGAATTGAAGCTGATGTATTAGCACTAGAATCCAAAACAATTCGTAGGCGCTTAACCAGTACAAGAACATTTATCTCTGTTGAGAAGCGTGACTCAAGTGGCGGATTCTCTTATGTTGGAGCTGGAGGAAAAGTTTCAAAAGGTACGTATAGAGTTACTTTTGACTATACAAACTATATGAATCGAGATATCGACATTAATGAGACGACTACTGCAATTGGGAGAGTAGGCGTTGGCTTAAGGGTAACTGCAACCTTAGATACATCCAGCAAAGAAGTAGATGTTAGTGGCCTTCTACCCATCGGGCTAGCTGCAAAGGACAACAAAGTATCAGGCCAAATAGAATATTACGTTTATGGCATGAGCAATGACAAGATATCTGTTGCCGCTCCATCTCCTAAGACTTTAGATCTCAGCTCGATTCAAGAAGCTTTTGAAGCATCTGCTAAAACAAAAGTAATGTTTAATCTTGATGAGACTGTACTAGAGCCATACCTAATAGGCTTGGCTAAGGTTGATTCAAAGGATGCTCAAGAAGTCAGTAAAATAGCAACAGAAAAACTTTCCAAAAAAGCACAGCCATAAATGCATAAAAAGGCAAGCAAGAAGGACGCGCTGAAGCGCGCCTCTTCTTGCTGCATTGGGTGTCTTTCGTATTGCATTGAAGTTGTGAATCTTTCACACAATTTGTAATATCAAATACAGGCATACTTAGAGGGAGTTTTCTTTCGCGTTAATGGATTAATTCAACGCCCTACTTCCCATTAGCTTGTTAACCTTTTAAGTATCGTTACACATTTAAACTTAGGTGTTTTTCTAATTGCTCAGGTCTCACCGAAGCCCCCTAGAGCAAAGCTAAATACCTAACAAGGAAATCACATCATACTAAGGAAACATCATTGAATTATTCAAATTGGTTACAAAAAGTCTTTCCGCAATTGAATGAGACCCCAAAGGAAACGATTGACGCTTATGTTGAAGAAGCGATATCGGGTACTGAGCTTTTTAGAGAGTTTTTAAAAGTCTTAGGTGCGTTATTTTTTATTGTGCCGTTTAATTTATATCTTTATATTTCTGGTATTAAATCTGATAACAGTATTTTGTTCTGGTTCTTAGTACTTTGTTCCTTTGGAGTTGGTAGTTTTGTTGGCCTTTATTGTGAGCAAAAGCTAATAAAAAAACGCCTAAAGAAAATAGTACGCCTAAATCTTAGCTAATCAGCAATTTAACAAGAGCAAATGCCGCTGGCTTTTGCTCTTTCTTCGTTAGTTTAACCAAGTGCTATTGGCAGTTTAACGCGGGGTTATCAATATCAAGAATTAGGTGGCAATGGAAAGCTCTCATCAACAATGTGAACACGAGAAAAATTCGAAAAAATTGGGCTTAATCGCTAAAATCTTTTTTTCATCAATTGCCGTTTTGAGCGCTTTAATTTATCAACAATATCGATTTAGCGTTGACACTATTGAAGTTGAAATCTTCTCAAAAAATATTACATGGACAGAGTTTTGTGGCGAGTACCAATGCATTGAATCTCCGCAGTTCAACATTATTACATTGGAAGAGCACTTTACGACATCAAAAGATATTTACCATCAAATAGAGCCTAACAACACGTATTTTCTCAGCATCAAAGGCTGGACTTTGTTCAAGTCTAAAAGAAAAGTTGTAAAGGTTTACTAGTAAACATAATTTTAGCACTATGTTTGACAGCACTTATAGCAAAATAACAGGAAACAACTATGTCTGGCATCACTGATTTAGACGAGTTATTACGCGCTATGCGCCCCAAACTAGTGGGTTCAGAATTTGTATTCTGCACGGTTTCTGGTGTGCTAGCAGATTATGCTCAGCTAAACCCAGTTGCTACCTTTATTGAATCTGAAGGGTTAACTTTGGTGCTAGAAAAGTCAGCGGCAGAAGCCGCAGGTTTGTCGTTTGATGGCACATATCGCCAAATTACCTTAACGGTTCATTCTAGTTTGGAAGCTGTTGGCCTTACCGCAGCAGTTGCCAGCAAGTTAGCATCAAAGGGCATAAGTGCTAATGTTATCGCCGCTTATTATCACGACCATATTTTTGTGCAAAGCAGTAAGGCGGAAGCAGCAGTTTCAGCGTTAGAAGAATTTAGTGGCCATAGTTGAACTGAATGGGTTGAAACGAATTAGTTGAGTTGAATGAGTTGAACTGGATTAGTTGAGCTAAATTAGCTGAGCTGAATTAGTTAAGCTGAATTAGCTGAGCCATATGGCTGGCTAAGCATTTGGAGTGACACTCTACTCTGAATGATTTGTCTCGCTAATTTTACGTGTGTTTCACGTCACTGGTAGCAATGCCATAGAGACTCAATCCAAATAAAGTCGCATTTAATATGACTAGACCCCACTTCCTAAACCCTAAATACATTCTACTTATTGTTCTAATATCGGTATTTATCGCATTTGCCTTCTTTGCAAACGAAGCGAGAAAAGAAGTTTACTTTTTGTGTGGGAACTTTAAACAAGGCATTTCAATTGAAAGCGTAGAGCGGCAATTGGCCACTATTAGTTTATCGAGTTATCAAGTTGAACTTGGCGATCAAGGTAAACGTATTGTGCACAGTAGCTGGCTCAATTTTAATAGCATTGGCTGCACGATTGAGTTTGACGAACAAGATAGAGCCACAACGGTAACCTACATCTCGTTTACGCGCTAAAAGGCATATGCGCTGGCTGATACTGACTCTGAACAGCTAATGATCTGGCTAACGCTTGCTCTGAATAACGCCTAGCCTGACTAACAAAACAAGGGCTAGCCAAGTAAAAACTCAATGCTAACGTTAAATTGAATACTTTATTCATTTTGTAATCAATTTGTTACCAATTTGTTTTGATTTGATCGTTGCAAACGCCTAATACAGTTGTATAATTCTTGACCTTGAATTATGGGCGGCAATATGACGTCTGCCGCGTTGTAAACGCTAAGGAATAGCTATGTTTAGATATTGGTCATTAAAAAAGTACGGCACTAAGTTGCAGCCAACACTTGAAAAACGCTACGGTAAACAAGAGTTCTACTCAGCCCACCAAATACGTGCAACCGTCTATCAAAAAGATTTTAACCCTAAGTTCCTTCCGCTCGGGTATTTGCTTTTTCTAGAGCCCAGTGAGCTTGATAACGTGTTAGCAAGAGAGTTTCCTGAGATGAACATTGAGGAATACAAACAGGAAATTATTAGTTATTTAGCTAACAAAAGTTATGAAGGACACCTGCAAGTATTAAAACAAGCCAGCTAGTTGTTAAGACAAGCAAAACTGTGATTCAATATCGCCATTCTTTGGCGATATTGAATTATGATGAACTGGCAAATTAAGTCTTTTGAGCAGCTTACCACCAACGAGCTGTACGACTTTCTCAAACTTAGAATAGATGTGTTTGTTGTTGAACAAACCTGCTACTACCCTGACCTAGACGACCTAGATCGTCACCCTCAAACCTTGCATGTATTTCAGTACAATGGCGATAACATTGTGGCCTACTTACGTATTCTTCCTAAAGGAACCACTTATCAAAAATACAACAGCATTGGCCGCGTGATTATTGCTGATAGCGCCCGTGGCACAGGCTTAGGTCATGAGCTATTAACAACAGGCATCGCCACTTGCCAAGCGCACTTTAATGAAAAGGTGATTAAAATTTCAGCGCAAGAGCATTTGGCAAAATTTTATGGCCGACATGGCTTTAAACAAGTGACCGAAATGTACCTAGAAGATGATATTCCACATATCGGTATGCTGTTAAGTGATAACTAGATACTAATTAGATATTAGCCATGAAAAAACGCGCATAAAGCGCGTTTTTTAACATTTATTGCTTGATATTGACTATATGATATTCACTGCTTGATACTTTTCTGTATAACTAATTGTTATCGCTATGCCCTATTTACTGACGATAACCAAGGAGTTGCAGAAGGCAATTGGCGGTAATAGTCAATAGACTATTAGTTACAAGCCTGTGCCTCAAACGCTTATACGTAAGTCATCACCAAGAAAGTAACTGGCATTACAAGCAAGACAATAAAAGTTGCCAAGGTACCGATTTGGCGCGCTAGAGAAACCCCTAAAGTTTTAGTTAAGCCCATGGCATGAAGTACACGTCCTAGCAAAATGGTTAAGCCAAAAATGTGTAGCCACATTTCAGCCAAGCCAGCCAATTCCAGTACGGCTAACATAATTAATGCCAACGGCACATATTCAGTAAAATTAGCTTGAATACGAATGGCTTTTTCTAATGCTCTTACCCCATCACTGCCAATGCTCACTTTATGCTTTAAGCGCAATCGGCTGACATTGAATGACAAGGCAATAAATAATATTGCTAGCAAGCTGGTGTACAAACCCGTAATTGCTAACTCTGCTGAGATACTCATAGTGAAATCCTTATTGTTGTTATGTTTTTTTATTTAATATTAAAAGCTTATTGAAATTACTACAGTAAAAGCAAGCTAAATCATACGAATCGAGCGAACTATAGTCGAGACTAGGAGCCAAGCTCAGCGGATAAAAAAATAGGAGCAGTTATGCTCCTATTAAATTCAACTAGTCAATTACCCTGCTGCTATACCGAGAACGGGTATGCAATAGCGTCGTGATGCTCATAACCTTCTACTGAGAAGTCATCTAGCGTCACCCAAGTTTCAATATCTTCTAGGGTTTTAATATCCGGATTAATATTGAGTTTTGGTGCTGCAAACGGCTCACGCTTAAGCTGCACATTCTTCATTAGGTCTAACTGGTCTTCGTAAATATGTGCGTTAACGATTTTATGATACGCCATACCAGCTTTGTGACCAGTAATTTGCGACACTAACGCCAACAACACATACACTTGAATTTGATTAAAGTTGAGCCCTAGCGGCACGTCGCACGAACGCTGATAACTTGTGAGGTAAAGCGTATCACCTAACAAAGAAAAGTTGTGTGTGTGCATACATGGGCGTAAACAACCCATATGGAATTCACCAGGGTTGTAGAAAGATAAAATTTCACCGCGATCGTCAATACCGTTTTTCAGGTCATTAACCAGTTTCGCTAGTTGATCAACCACGCCGCCATCTGGCTTTGCCCAGCCGCGACCTTGCACGCCATAAACACGCCCCATATCATCGTCGCCTTTGCGATGAGGGTTGTTCAACCAAGCGTCGTTATCATTGGCGTTGGCATTCCACGTATTACAACCAATGGCACGAAAATCGGCAGCATTGTCATAACCGCGCAAATAACCAAGCAGTTCTGCAATCGCGGCTTTCCAAAAGCTCTTGCGAGTGGTGATTAACGGAAACTCGTTGTTGCCAACATTATATTTAAGTTCAGCATCAATAACGGTTAGGCAACGTTTGCCTGTGCGTTTGTTATCAACCCAAACACCTTCATCAACAATGCGCTGGCATAAATCTAAATACTGTCTCATTTGCTTACTCCAGCAATCGCCGCTTTTGCTTGCATATTACGACCAATCAAAATAATGGCAACGCCTGTTAGGATCATCGGGAAACTCAAAATTTGGCCTTGGGTAACGTTGGCAAAAATAAAGCCTAAGTGTGCATCCGGTTCGCGGAAAAACTCGATAAAGGTTCTAAATACGCCGTAACCAATTAAGAAAGCCCCTGACGCTAAACCAAGCGTTCGGGGTTTGCGCACAATCCAGTAAAGAATGGTAAATAACACCACGCCTTCAAGTGCAAACTCATATAACTGCGAAGGATGGCGCGGCACTGCTAGCGGATCATTTGGGAAGACAACGCCCCACGGCATATCGGTTTGGCGCCCCCAAAGTTCAGCGTTAATAAAGTTACCAATACGCCCCATACCTAAACCAATTGGCACAAGCGGCGCAACAAAATCGCCAACTGCTAAGAAGCGTTTATTGGTTTTGCGGGCAAATAAGAAAATTGCGGTAATTACGCCTAGCAAGCCGCCGTGGAACGACATGCCCCCTTCCCAAATTTTAAAGAGGTACATCGGCTCAACCAGCAAATATTCAAACTGGTAGAAAAATACATACCCTAAACGACCACCTAAAATCACCCCAAGGAAACCATAAAAAAGTAAATCGCTTACTTGGTCACGTGTCCATTCGCCTTTGCTGTTATCAGCAGCGCGATTAGCGATAAACATAGCGGCAATAAAGCCAATTAAATACATCAACCCATACCAGCGGATTGCTACCGGGCCAACACTAAAAATTACCGGGTCTATAGCCGGAAATTGAATAAATTCAGAGGACATGAAAATTCTTATAATTCCACCAACTTTGCATTGGCGATAGGTTGTTAAAATTTGATTAGATTATGCCTAGTTCCACGGGCAAATTCTAGCACTGCTCTGTGCTTGCTATCGGTTATTTGTAACATTATTACTTAGCAAGGTTTCAACGACAGCTAAAATGCCATTCTTATCGCCACGAGAATTAAAAATACCGCGAACCCTTTTTTTAAGGTTCGCACGGGTAATTTCGCTGAAAGTTTTACGCCATAACGCGCGAATAAAGATGACGTTAAACTGATTCCCACCAGTGCGGGCAAATATATATAGCCTAAGCTCCAACTCGGTAAGTTAGTTTGTTCAAGCCCTGTCACGATATAGCCAAGTGAGCCAAACAGCGCGACCACTAAACCACAGGCAGTCGCAACGCCAATGCTTTGCCGCATTTGCACGCCAAAATAACTCAGTAATGGAATTAAAATTGCCCCCCCTGCAATCCCCATCAAACTTGCCATAATGCCAGTAATTAAGCCTGAAACTTGAAACACAAACGCGCTTGGCATCGCTCTAGAGGTAGGTCGTTTAATGGAAACCAGCATGTAAACCGCTAACAAGCTAACCGCAGTGGCAAAAATGTAGGTTAATGTTTGGCCTGACAAGGTATCAGCGATAAAAGCGCCAAGTAAGGCGCCAACAGCGACCACGAGCATGATTTGCCGCGCCAATTCCCAAGGAATATTGCGATTTTTATGATGTGCACGAACCGCAGAGATAGAAGTTAATACGATGGTTGCCAGCGATGTTGCCAGCGCAATTGGCATAACAACCGATGAGTCAACGCCAGCAATGGGCAGTAAATAGACGAGTGCTGGCACAATCACTAAGCCACCACCTATGCCAAGTAAACCCGCTAGCAGGCCAACGAGGGCACCTAATACCAAACAAGAAATAAAAAACGTGGTTAGCATCTCAGCTCTTTAGTTTGTGTGATTGCTACGTTATGCCAGTTATCATATGCAACATGCAATAACGCAACGAAAGCTACATACCCGCTCTAACAAACCCGCCTAGGCCAAGTGACTCCAATTGTTCGCTCAGGTAATTGTGAACTTGTTGAGCATTACTGAGGGTTAATGCGTGTGACAACATGACTTTGGCGCGTTGCAATTCAACGTGGCGGATCACCCATTTAACGCGGCTAATGTTGTACGAATTCATGCTTAATTTATCGTACCCCATCGCTAATAATAGCAGAGCTCCTGCAGGCTCACTGGCTAATTCACCACATAAACTTAACGGCACCAGATACTTATTTGATTCTTGCGCAATAAAGTTGAGCGCTCGAAGCACCGCTGGATGATAGAAATCATAAATATTGGCAACCCGCGAATTGTTGCGATCTACGGCCAACAAATATTGGGTTAAGTCGTTACTGCCAACCGAGAAAAAATCTACGCGCTGGGCTAACTCTTTTAACTGATAAAGTACCCCCGGCACTTCCAGCATAATACCGACACTCGGTTTAGTCAGCTTTTGATCATATTCAGTACACAACTCGTGATACGCCTGATTAATTAAGCGCACAGCATCATCAACTTCGCCAACGCTGGAGATCATCGGCAGCATGATTTCTAAATTATTGCAGCCAATGTTGGCGCGTATCATGGCGCGTACTTGCAGTAAAAATATTTCTGGGTGATCGAGCGTAATGCGTATGCCGCGCCAGCCCAAAAATGGATTGTCTTCTTGAATGGGGAAATAAGGCAATGCTTTATCGCCGCCCACATCTAAGGTACGCATGGTCACGTTATGGCTTGGGAAGGCTTTTAAAACTTCTTGGTACCACACCGTTTGTTCATGCTCAGACGGGAAACAACTGCGATTCATAAAAGGGATTTCAGTGCGATAAAGCCCAATACCTAGCGCTCCGACCTTTTGCGAATGCTCAAAGCCAGCACTCAAACCGGCATTAAGTACCAGTTCAATTCCCCGACCATCTGGTGTTACCGCTGGTAAACCTATTACCGCCTTTACTTTCTCGGTTAATGCCGTTTCTTCTTCAATCAGGTGACGATATTCTTGAACTAACGTGGCATCGGGCGAGATAAATAAATCGCCGCTGTAACCATCCAATATCGCTTGTTGATGATCAAGATGGCTAAGCGACAATGAGCTAATACCCATTATCGCAGGCAGCCCCATGGCACGCGCTAGAATCGCTGCGTGTGAATTGTTAGATCCTGTTACCGAAACAATCCCTTGCAGACCGCGTTGCTGGTATTCAGCGATCATAGAGGCGGTTACATCGTCGGCGACTAAAATAAACTGCTCAGGTAATTTTTCATTTTCCAACGATAGCTGCTGTAAGTTAAACAGCACACGGTTACCTAAGTCGCGAATATCGCTCGCACGTTCGCGCAGATAGGCTTCTTCAAGCGCTTCAAACTGTAAGGCATAGTGATCAATTACCAGCTTTAACGCACTTTCAGCACACCAACCTGTTTTTATCTTGGCCTCAACCTCTTTGCCAATACTGGCGTTGTCGAGCATTTGCTTGTACATCTCGAAAATATCAAGCGTGTCTTGCGCGACGATGTGGTTGAGTTTCAAGCTCATAGCTTCAAAATCAACGCGCGTTTTTAGCACCGCTTTGTGATAACGCTCAATTTGCTCGGCACTGGCATACACTTTTTGCAGCGATAGTTTTTTTAAATCAGCTCTGGGCTGCACCACTCGCATTGGCGCCATGGCAACACCGGCAGAGCCCGCAATACCCGACAACTGTTGAAACGGCTGCAAGCCTGTTTGTGCCGCTTTGCCATGCTTTTCAGCATCCGCTAACACCGTCGCTAACTGCGCCGAGAGCGTAACTAGAAAGGCTTCTTCATTCTCGTTAAAGCTACGTGATTGCTTTTGTTGAATTGACAAAATGCCAATAACTTTACGCTGATGAATAATCGGTGTGCCCAGAAACGCCCGTAAGTCGTCTTCTTGAACTTCTGGTGCTTGCTTAAAATGAGGGTGCGCATGAGCATTGGCGATATTGAGCGGCTCTTCACGTTGACCAACTAAGCCGACAAGGCCCTCAGTGAAACCGATACGAGTGTAACCCAATGAGCCTTTAGCAAGGCCATCTGAGGCCATTAATAAGAAATGCTGATGCTGATAGTCAGCTAAGTAGATAGAGCAACAGTCGGTATTCATCGCCTGTTTTACTTGCGTCACAAGCTGTTGCAGCGCGATTTCCAACTCCGGTTCGCGGCCAAACTCCAACACAATGCGGCGTAACGTGGTTAACATGCAATTCCTTTTCTAAGCGCTTACTGCGCAATTTGCTCAGATATATTTGCTCTAATGTTTCTCTATAATGAAGTCGTGGTGATGGCTCCACATTGCTGCAGAATCTTAAGCAGAAGATACGGCAGAAGATAATAAAATCGCCCGCGATAAGCAGGCGATTAACACATAATAATAATCTTTTACGACAATCAGCTACGACGTTTTCTACGGTCATGACGATGAAAAGGCATTGCGCTTGAGGCAAATTCTTTCATCACTTTGCGATAAACATCCTTCTTAAAAGATACTACCTGTCTGACAGGATACCAGTAGCTTACCCAACGCCAATCATCGAACTCGGGGTGTGATGAGTGCATTAAATTCACAGCAGAATCATCTGCTACGAGTTTTAGCAAAAACCATTTCTGTTTTTGGCCAATACATACGGGTTTACTATCGTGTCTGATAAATCTCTTTGGTAATTTGTACCTTAGCCAATGCTTGCTTGTTGCAACAATTTTAACGTGTTCTGGCTTTAAGCCCACTTCTTCGTATAGTTCGCGATAAAGTGTTTTTTCAGCAGACTCGCCCTCATCAATTCCACCTTGTGGAAATTGCCATGAATGTTGCCCAAAACGCCTTGCCCAAAATACCTGTCCCCTGTCATTGATTATTACTATGCCGACATTGGCTCGATAGCCTTCGGCATCTATCACAGGAACTCCCAGCAACAAATTCGTTATGCTTTGATTCTTCCACAAAGTCATGGCCTGAGCAAATTATTTGCCAGATTATTTTTTGCCGCTGAATAATCAGGTTAGAATGTCGGCAAACTTAACCTCGTTGTTGTACCTTACGTCACTAAATGATTACCCCAAAAGAAAATATTCCCGATTCTGAGCACACATTAATAACCAAAGCACAAAGCCTTGCGGGCTTTACCCTAGGTGAAATTGCAGCACAAGCTGGCATTGAAGTACCTGCTAATTTGCGCCGCGATAAAGGTTGGCCGGGGCTGTTACTGGAATATACTTTGGGTGCTACCGCTGGTTCAAAACCAGAGCCTGATTTTCCAGAACTTGGCATTGAACTCAAAACGATTCCCATTAATCGCCAAGGCAAACCACTAGAAACCACCTTTGTAAGCGTCGCCCCGCTCACCGGCTTAGTGGGTGCGAATTGGCAAAATAGCCATGTAAAAAATAAATTAAAGCGCGTACTTTGGGTGCCAATTGTGGCTGAACGTGAAATGCCAGTCCCTGGTCGCATTGTTGGCATGCCTTTTTTATGGTCGCCATCACCAGAAGAAGAAGCGTTACTCGCTAACGACTGGCAAGAACTAATCGACATGATAGTACTCGGTGAAGTAGAAAATATTAGCGGCAAACACGGACAAGTGATGCAGCTAAGGCCAAAAGCCGCTAACAGCAAAGCCAAAACTGATGCCTTTGATAAACATGGCCGCCGCTTTAAAACACTACCGCGAGGCTTTTATCTTAAAATACCCTTTACCCACGGCTTAATTAAAAAGTACTTAAGGGTTGGCTAGCTTTAATAGTCAACGGTTTATGGCTGAAAATACCGTTTACTGTGGGCGAGCGCATGTTTATGTATAGTTGCAACCATAAGGTATCCCCAATATGATGAGGTCTAGTTTTAAACAGCGGTAAGTGCGGGTGCGTTAGATGAGGTTAACAAAGCGATTTGATCGACATGTAACCTTAATATTTATCACCACCGTTATCGTGCTGATAATTACCTCGTATTTCACCTTTAATAAAGTGATTCGTGATCACTTTAATCATCAGCAACAAGCGGTAGTGCCGCTATTGTCACTTGCAACCAATGAAATTATTCGCCCACTGACGATTTCCCACCATATCGCCAAAAATCACTTTATTAATCAAGTGGCTCAGGCAGACACGGTTAATATCGAACAACTTGGCTCTTACCTTAAGGGTATTAGCGATGCCTACGGATTGTTGGCATTTGTTGCTTTTGAAAAGCATAACTTCATGCTTGACTCAGACTACAAGCAATCGCCACTGACCAGCGATCGTGCCGAGTGGTTTCACCGTTTGAAAGACTCAGAGCAAGAGCAAATTGCCGATATCGGCAATGTAGAAAACCCACACCTTTATTTTGATGTAAAACTGCGCGATGCACAGGGCACATTTCTAGGCTTTGCCGGTGTCGGGGTCGATCTTGACCACTTCTCTGCGAGTTTTGGCACTTTTCGCGATAAATTTGGCTACGAATTATATGTTGCTGATCAGCAGCATAATATCACCATCACCTCATCATCACTGATGAAAACCGAAAGCCACCACCGCAAAGACGAAATTGTAAATTTAACCAGTTTGCCTTGGTTCGACTCTTTTGCTGCACAAGAAAAACAAGGGCGTTCAAGCGATATGGTTGAGGTCAATGGCAGTCAATACGTGATCAGTAAAATTGCGATTCCTGAACTTAAATGGCACCTTTATCTTGTCGCTCCTCCGCCTTATAAACAAAGTACTTACTGGCAGCAACTCGTTAGTACGGTTTTTGTCTTTCTGCTGGTGGTATTGGCGTTGTATTTTGCCTTTGAATATAAAAATACGGCGTTTAAGCATGATTTAGTCAAAGACTCTGAAACTGACTTTCTAACTAAACTCCCCAATCGCAGCTTTATTAACTGGAAAGCAGAAGATATTCGCAGTAAACATCGTTTTTTGTCTGTGGTAATTGCTGATATTGATAAGTTTAAAAGTATTAACGATCAGCACGGGCATTTGGCTGGCGATGAGGTGTTAAAGGTCATCGCCACTGAGCTGTCGAACTCACTGCGACAATTTGATGTCGTGGCTCGTTGGGGCGGTGAAGAATTTATTATTATGCTACCCGATACAGGGCGTAAGCAGGCATTTGAAATTGCCGAACGCGCTCGCCAAACCATAGCGAGCCGACAAATAAGGCTAGAAAAGCAATCGCCCATGGTTAACGTAACATTGAGCTTTGGCTTAGCAGAAGGTGATTTAAACGTAGAATCGCTAAATGATATTGTTAAACGCGCTGATCGCGCCCTTTATCAAGCCAAAGAAAATGGTCGAAACTGTGTTGTTATTGGCTAGCTGCTGCTAAATCAAGGCTTACGATAACTTGGTTACACTAATCACTTGACCAAATGTCACCGATTTTCCCGATGCAACGGTAACCGGCTGAGTATTCGCCGCTTCAAGGCAAACATACTCTTTTTCGCCACCTGCATGAACATCTGCCATACCTGCCGCCGTTTTCTGCCCAGGGTTCCATAGTACCCAATTGTTCACCTGATTAGGCATTAGATTAATTACTCGCTGCTTGCCAGCGTCGATAATCTTCATTGGCTGTTCAGAATAGTAAATGCGATCCAGCGGCCCTACTGCGTTTTCTAGCGAGACTTGCTGGCCTTTTTGTTCGCTAAGTTTGCAATCAAAAGGCACATTATCAAGGTTTGGAATAGTCACTTGAGCAGGGTGACTAACAGCAAAGTAGCTATGTAATGCGCCGGTAAATTCAATCGTATCTGGCGAATGGTTTTCAATGGTTAGTTGCTGCGTAAACGTTTCACCCAAGAAAAGTTTTTGCACCACTTTGGTTTTAAAAGGCCATTGTGGGTGCTGGTTTTCCCCTTGCCATACCATTTCAAGCTTTACACCTGCTTCAGTAATTTCTGAACTGCTTAGTTGCCAGACCACATTACGAGCAAAGCCATGATTTCCAGCCCCCTCAACGTTAGGGTGTGCACCAAACCAAGGCCAACACAGCGGAATGCCACCGCGAATCGCCTTGCCTTGTGAATAATCAGACGAATTCGATAGCCAAAAGACTTCTTCTTGCCCACTTGGCTGCCAAGCAAGTACTTGGCCGCCATACAAGCTAACGCGGGCACGACAAGATTGATGTTCAATCACTAACTGCGCTAGCGACTCCCCTAGCTTTTCTTGCTTGATACGGCCAAAGTTGTTCTCACCAATCAATGTCATATTAGCTCCGCGGTCTGTTTACAAATAAAGTGTCTAATTAAATGCTAAAGAGTTGCTGGCTAAGTGCTTATTTAACCGTAACGTGCGGTGAGCGCTTAACAACTTCATCGTTAAGCTCAATGCCGATACCCGGTGTTTCAGACACTTCAAAGAAACCATCAACTGGCTGTGGATCTTGAATACAAAGTTCACGGTTCCACGCTTTAATGGCGTAGGTGTGATGCTCGTGAATCAAGAAGTTTGGAATAGCCGTTTCTAAGTGTAATGACGCAGCCGTTGCTACTGGCCCGCCACAAACATGCGCTTGTACGCGAATATCGTAAGTGTCGGCATAGTCACACACTTTTTTCGCTTCGGTGAAACCACCACACAAGCCAACATCTGGTTGTAATACATCAATACTTTGATCTTCAAAATAAGGGCGGACATCCCAACGGTGGTACAAACGTTCACCACCAGCAATTGGCACATTGACGCGATCAGACACTTTTTTGTGCACTTTTGAATTTAAGTAGTTCACTGGCTCTTCGTACATCATACAACCAACCTCTTCGATCACTTCACCCATTTGAATTGCAGAAGCGGCGCCCATTAGTGAGTGTGATTCAAAAATAATATCAACGTCTTCACCCACAGCGTCGCGAATAGCGCGCAAGCGATCACCAAATAAACGCATTTGTGGCTTAGTAAATAACTTAGTGCGATCAAACGAAGATTCGCCATTGGCGTCATAAACAATGGGGTCTACTTTTACTGCGTCATAGCCTTCGGCCATCGCCTTTAATGCAGCTTCGGCATACTCGGCAGGCTCAATCAATTTTTTACATTCTTTATCCCAGTCGAATTGTAACTGGCTCGCGTAAGTGCGCAGTTTGGTATTCGTTTTACCACCAAGTAACTGATAAACCGGTAACCCTAATGCCTTACCTTTGATGTCCCAAAGCGCGGTATCAATAGCACTCATCGCCGCATAAAGCACAGGTCCACCGCCAAGTCCCCAGAAGCTTTCACGTAACATTCGCGACCACAATAGTTCGGTTTGAAACGGGTTAAAGCCAATTAATACCGCCTCGGCAATTTCTTTGATCATCGCAGCTGCAGCGCTATGACCCCAGTCATAAGCCAAACCAGCTTCACCTACTCCGTGAATCCCCTCGTCGGTATGAATACGAACAAATACCGGATTCCATGGTGGACGCTCAGGGCAATGGATATCAAAAATTTCTACGTGGGTAATTTTCATTGGGGATTCTCTGTTATTTATCTGAATTTATCTATTTTAACTGAAGCAAGACGCTGTCGTGCAGTTATTAACTTGCAAAGCTAGGGTCAAGGCGATAAATACGGCGCAACATTGCTGGCCATGATTTTTGCCCACCAGTTAAACCTGTATGTACGACATTCGCTTGTGCTTTGATGTTGTCGACAATGCTTTGGTCAACTTCAATCACTTCTTGGCCCGTCGCTTGAACTTGTAACTGTACTTGGCAAGCACGCGTTAAGTCATACATGTGCATAAACGCATCACCAATGGTTTTACCACAAGTTAAGCCACCATGATTGCGCAGTAACATAAAGTTAGCCGTGCCTAAGTCTGCCTGTAGGCGTGCTTTTTCATCTTCGTTTACCGCTAAACCTTCATAACCGTGATAGCTCATTGATGCCAACGCAAATGCCGAATATTGGCTAAGTGGCTGTAGGCCATTTTTCAACGTTGCCACCGAAATGAGTTCATTAGTATGCAAATGCATAACGCACATAGCATCGTGGCGCACTTCGTGCACTGCGCTATGAATGGTAAAGCCTGCTGGGTTGATTTCAAACGGGCAATCTTTATCTAAAATGTTGCCTTGCAGATCAATTTTCACCAAGTTAGACGCGGTGATTTCGTCAAATGCTAAGCCAAAGGCATTAATAAGAAACTCATCAGTGCCGGGAATACGTGCTGAAATGTGGGTATAAATCAAATCATCCCAGCCGTGCAAGTAGGCTAAACGGTAACAAGCCGCCAAATCTATACGAGTCTGCCATTCGGCATCTGAAACTTTATCTTTTAGGTTAAGTTGAGGAAGTTCGAACATGTTGTTTTCCACTATATCGTGCTGGCGACAACTTTAACGCACCCCAGACTTTTGTTAAAGGCTGTGATCCGCTAAGTTATAGCGATTACTCATAAATTAGCCGCCGACTTTAACAAATATGTGCATTTTGTTTATTGCCTTACATCAACATCCTAAATATCCGTTAATCATTGCGGCAAATCGTGACGAATTTAGGCAACGCCCAACAGCGGCCATGCATTGGTGGCAATCACCAACAGCTGACATTGAACCTTGTGTACTCGCAGGTAAAGATTTAAGCGCAGGTGGCACTTGGCTGGCGATTGCCCGCTCAGGCAAATTTGCCGCACTAACCAACTTTCGCAAGCTGCCAATTGATAATTCACGTCAATACACCAGTCGCGGTGAACTTGTATTAAAAGCGCACCAATTGGGAAAAGCTGAGCTAACCCAATTACTAAGCACGCAGTACCAGCAATATCAAGGTTTTAACTTACTATATGGCGATCAACATGGTTTAACCTGCTTTGATAGCGTTAATGATCAATTTACTGAGAATAAGGCTGGATTTTTTAGCTTGTGCAATGGTGCACTAGACGACATTTGGCCAAAAATGGCACGTGGTGAGCAAGCCCTTGAGCGCTTTATCGAAAGCCAAAACACTGGGGAGCTTAACCACCAAGACTTGCTCGCTTTATTGCAAGATAACCAAACCGCACCAGATAATCTATTACCCAAAACTGGCTTACCCTATGAATGGGAAAAGCAATTAAGCGCTATTTTTATTCGCGGCGAGGAATACGGTACTCGCTCTTCGTGTGTTTATACGCTGCGCGTTGACGGCATGGCACAGGTAACCGAAGTGACCTATAACACGAGTGGCAATGTTGACAGCCAAGTTGAGTTTTCTTGGCAAACTGAAAATAACTAACTTAAATCGCTGCTAAGTTAAAACACTAACCGTTAGCCAAAGGCATTTTTTAGAATTGCGATAAATAAAGAAGCAAACACCAGCACAATTAAAATTTTGCTGTACTTTTGTTGTGTCGGCTGATCGAGCGGTTTACCAAACTTTTCCCCTAATACCACCATAATGGCAACACTGATAAACACAAGGGCAAGAATAATAAGTAACGTCATGTGGAATCCTGATTAATGCATCCTATATTTATACCAATTTCAATAAATACTTGATTAGCGGCAAATGGCTTAATTTACGGTAAAAATACGTAAATTGGTTACTTTAGCGCCGTTAGGCATACGCAGTATCAAGTTTTGACTGTAAAACTAACAAGATTTGTTTACCATACGCTAAATAATACTAAGTTGAATAATTATTTGAGCACTCAGCGACAACTTAATCAACTTGATATAAGTATCAAAGCAAGAATCATCAGGGTTTAACCAGCCATGCCACAAAGTGCAGAGTTCAAACAAAAGCGTAGATTTATCATTAGTTTAGGTAAAGCGCTTCACAAGTTTGGCACTAACTCTTTTCGCTCTGAAGCACACCTGCAAAACGTCGCCAATTTTCTTGGCGTCAAAGCATCTTTTATTATTACACCGACCTCGCTTACTTTTGTCTTAATTGATGATGAACATCGCGAACATAATTATATTGTGCGAGTAAAACCCGGTGATTTAGACCTTGGCTCGCTTGCAAGAACTGATGAGTTAGTTGACGAGTTAAGCTCAGGTCAACGCAGCTTAGCCGAAGCAACTGAACGCATTGAAGAGATCTATAACAAACCCAACCCATACGGCAAAACCATCACATTTTTAGCATTTGGTGCGTCAAGTGGTGCCTTTGCCATGTTAATGCACACCAGTTGGAATGACGTACTTTGGTCAGGCTTACTCGGTTTGGTGGTTGCCCTATTTGTTTTCTGGTCTGAGCGCTCACAGCGAATTTCAGAGTCGCTAGAGCCTTTATCGGCATTAGTTTGCGCGCTAATTGCCTCTGCTGTGACTAATTACGATCCCCACATCAACATGGCGCTAGTGATATTGTCGGCCATTATCGTGTTTATTCCCGGTTTGTCGTTAACACTGGGCTTGTCTGAACTTGCTGCTCGGCACCTTGTGTCGGGAACCGCTCGCATAATGGATGCCATTATGGTGCTCTTTAAGCTGTATTTTGGCGCCGTTTTGGGTATCGCTATTGGTAACTTAATTTGGGGAACCGCTGAATTTATCCAGCCATCAGCTATGCCCAATTGGACTTCTTGGGTTGCGGTAACCATTTTATCCATGACCCTTGTCATCATGTTCCAAGTGCGCAAAAAAGATGCACCTTGGGGGATAATATCCGGCTATATTGCTTATGGCGCGACACTTTGGGCGACACCTTATTTAGGCTATGCGCTTGGTGCCTTTGCTGGGGCGTTTGCTTTAGGCGTTTACAGCAACTTATTCTCACGCGTGATGAATTTGCCAAGCAGTATTGTTATGCTACTTGGTCTGGTTGTATTGGTACCTGGCAGTAAAGTGTATATCGGATTAAACTCCGCTGTTTCCGGCCAAAATATGTTGAATACGCCAGATACCGCCTCGCAAACTTTTTTGATTTTTATGTCGCTTGTTGCAGGCTTAATTTTCGCTAATGTTGCGGTACGTTCACGCAATACGTTGTAAACAAGAAAGCTTTGTAATTTAAATGACTGCTAAATCAATCACTGACAAAGAACAAACTAAGCCACTGACTAGTCAGACGAGCACCAATACTTCAGCCAAAGGTAGCTACCACCACGGTGACTTGCGCCCTACTTTATTGCAAGCCGCGTCAGAAATGATTAATGCGGGCGGAGTTGAAGCGCTGTCGTTACGTAAACTAGCAGAGAAAGTTGGCGTGTCGCGTACCGCCACTTACCACCATTTTAGAAACAAACACGACTTATTGTGTGCTGTTGCGGCAGAAGGATTTTTGCGCTGGCAAGCCATAGAACAAGCAATATTCAACGATACAGAGCGGCCAATTAACGACAGGTATCGTCAATTTATCTTTAAATACATCGACTTTGCTGCCAACAACCCAGCAATTTACGACTTGATGTTTGGCCATACCCTGTGGAAAAACGATCATTCCAACCAAGAACTGCGCGACATCGCTTATCCAGTATTTCAACATCAGGTAGAAATGACCAAAGCTTGGCAGCAGGCAGGCATTTTACCGAAAGAGGAAAATACCTTGCGCCTCGCCCAAGTAACATGGGGCACTATGCATGGCATTGCACGACTACTAATTGATGGTATATACGCTGACGCTAATAGCATTGAAGAAATGTGTGAGTGCGCAGTCAATGTCTTTCTTGCCAAAAAATAAATAGCGTCGTTGTCAATGCGCTAACCTGATTTTCCAATAAGTTTACATATTTTGTAACACAATTAGCACATACAAAATTAACACACCATTAACTTTTGATAGCGCTTCCAGATCAGATTCATTACTATCTGGTGCGTTAAAACATTCCAAGTAGAAAATGTAGAGTCACTATATGAAAACAATTCTATCTTCTGCAATTTGTTCATCATTGCTATTGCTAGCTGGCTGTAACGCCACATCAGAATCAGCAACTACTGAAACAAGTTTCAAACAAACCGCACTTGCCTCTGGTATTAGCCAAGCCAATATGGACATGAGTGTTCGCCCGCAAGATAACTTTTACCGTTACGTCAACGGTGGCTGGTTGAAAGCAACTGAAATTCCAGGCGATAAAACGGCTATTGGTTCGTTCTACGATTTACGCGATGAAGCTGACGAAAACGTTAAAGCGATCATCGAAGAGCTAGCTGCTACGCCTAACTTGCAAGCAGGTTCAGATGAGCAAAAAGTTGCTGACTTATTCCGCGCTTATATGGATCAAGAAAAGCGTAATGGTTTAGGCATCATGCCAATTAAACCAATTTTAAATGACATTAAGGCTTTGAAAAACAAGTCTGATTTAATGGCGTTTTTTGGTCAGTACCAATCAGTTGGCGTAACTAGCCCAATGTATTTATACATTAGCGTTGATGCCAAAGACTCTAGCCGTTATGCAACCCATGTGTGGCAAGGTGGCTTAGGTTTACCTGACAAAGATTACTACTTTAACGATGCTGAGCGCTATGTTGATTTGCGCGCTGGCTACAAAGCTCATATCGTGAAAATGTTTGCGTTAGCTGGTTTTGACAATGGTGAAAAAGCGGCCGAAACGGTATTAGCATTAGAAACCAAGATGGCTGAATACCACTGGACACGTGTGCAATCACGCGACAGTGAAAAGCGCTACAACAAATTTGAAACAGCTAACTTAAAGAGTGTTTCAGAAAACATTGATTGGTCAGCATACCTAGCAGCTCAAGGTGTTGCTTCGCAAAAAGACTTAATTGTTAACCAACCAGACTTTATCGAAGGTTTTGGTAAAGTATTAGCAGAAACGCCACTTGCTGACTGGCAAACCTACTTAAAATTCCACACGCTAAGTGCCTACTCAAGCTACTTAACGGCCGATTTAGACAACGAAAACTTTGAGTTTTTCTCAAAACAGTTAAGTGGTCGTAAAGAGCAACGTCCTCAATGGAAACGTGGCGTTAGCGTGGTAAACAGCAACTTAGGTGAAGTGATCGGTAAAGTTTACGTATCACGCCACTTCAAGCCTGAAGCCAAAGCGCGTATGAGCGAGCTAGTGGAAAACTTACGTAGCGCGTACGGTAAATCAATTGACAACCTAGCGTGGATGTCTGACGAAACCAAGCAAGCGGCACAAGTTAAACTTGCGGCGTTTACCCCAAAAATCGGCTACCCAGACAAGTGGGAAGATTACTCATCATTGATGATCAAAGGCGATGACTTAGTGGGCAATATTATTCGCTCAGGTAAAGTATCGCACCAAAAAGAAGTCGAAAAGTTAGGCGGTCCAATTCGCAACTGGGAATGGGGTATGACACCGCAAACGGTCAATGCTTACTACAACCCAACCGTTAACGAAATTGTTTTCCCTGCGGCAATTTTACAACCGCCATTCTTTAATATGAGTGCTGATGATGCCGTAAACTACGGTGGTATTGGCGCAGTAATCGGTCATGAAATGGGTCACGGCTTTGACGACCAAGGTAGCCGCTACGATGCTGACGGCAACCTGCGTAACTGGTGGACTGAAAACGATTTAGCGGAATTCCAAAAGCGCGCTGCAAACTTAGTTGAGCAGTACGATGGTTACCAAGTGTTTGAAGACTTAAACGTTAACGGTAAGTTGACGCTAGGTGAAAACATTGGTGATTTATCAGGTGTGACTATCGCTTACAAAGCTTATAAGGCGTCGCTTAACGGTAAAGAAGCGCCAGTGATTGATGGTCTAACAGGCGACCAACGCTTCTTTATGGGTTACGCGCAAATTTGGCGTTCGAAAATCGTTGAAAAATCAATGCGTAATCGCGTAGCGACTGACCCTCACGCACCGGGTGAGTTCCGTGCGTTAGGTTCACTTTCGAATATGGATGAATTCTACGAAGCGTTTGATGTAAAAGAAGGCGATGCGATGTATATCGCGCCGGAACAACGCGTGAAAATTTGGTAGTAAAACCATAACGTATAGGTCAACTAATTCAGGTTTATGCTGACTTAGTTGGCCTACTACTCCAGTTTTAACCCTTACGGTAATTTCGCCCCACAGTTCCCATTTTTATCACTTGTCTCACCTTTTTAGCTCTCTCACCACCCTCATTTAACTTTGACAAAAATCGAACAGCTAGTTGCTCGCCTATTAGGTGTATCGGCTAACTATTGTAAATAACATGTTAATGCTTTACTAAATGGCATTTTTCGATTAAATTTCGCCCTGTTTAATACGCTAGCGATATTTGCTGGCAATGTTGTTATAAACTTTAGTAATGCAAGGATGAAGTATGAAGAAGTTAGCTAGTTTCATTACCGCAACGATGCTTAGCCTACCAGCAACAGCTGGTATGATCGTAAGCCAAACGGATTTTTCCGACACCTCAGCATGGCAACTTAATGGCGATGCAACGCAAAATAATGATCGCTTGGTACTCACTCAAGGGCTCTCACAAAGTGGTAGCGCCTTTTTAAGTTCATCGATTAACTTGTTGAACGACACCTCATTTAGTGCGTTTTTTACCTTTGAAATTTCTCAACCAGTGGGTTTAACCGACGTTGATGGCATACAAGGTGCTGACGGCTTAGTGTTTGTCGTACAAACAAATGACACCAATGTGGGGAGTCAAGGTTTAGGCATTGGCTATCAAGGGATTGCCAATAGTTTAGGCATTGAGTTCGACACTTGGACAAACACAACGCTAAACGATATTGATGGCAACCATGTCGGTATCAACCTTGGCGGTAACAGCCAATCAGTTGCACAAGCATCTGAAAGCGATGCATTTAATACCGGTGGTATTTGGTCCGCATGGATTGATTACAACGGTATTAATGATTTGCTGGAAGTACGGTGGTCTAATACAGGAACCCGCTCTAGCGATGCAGGTTTATCACTAAATGTTGATTTAGCTAATGAACTGGGCAGTAGCGATGCTTTCTTTGGCTTTACCTCTGGTACCGCAGCTGGTGGCGGCTTACACGAGATTGTTAGCTTTGAATTTCGCAATGATTTTGCGCCCATCAGTGCGGCTACGGCAATTGATGCGCCGCCAGCTATTGCGTTAATGTTAGCTGGCCTGATTGGCATCGGATATCGCAGAAAAGTAAAGTAGTTATATAACGTATTGATGCCAGTCCGCATAATCTTAGGTATGACAATGCTTGCATAGCAGGCGTTGTCATATTGCTTTTACAGTGCTTACTTAATAAGCACTACATTCCTCAGACAGTTCTTTAATCAAACCAGCGGCAAGCTTAATAATTGTCTACATATTGCTTAATAATCTTATCGATATCGCCAGCTTCAGCCATCTGTTCCAGTGCCATACGCCATTCTTCAATATCTGTTGATGACATGTTTAAACCACCAGCTAAATACAATTCAGGTTTAATTAGCACTTCATGTTCAACTAAGTTTTCTACTGGATAACTAGACTTTGAGGTTAAATAACGGGCTAAGTGGAATTCAGTAAACCAATGTTTTACCAATTTTTCTGCCAGTAAGCTTAAGCAGGCTTGTTCACTGGTTACCGCAATATAGTCTGTTTCACCATGGTTTTTCAGCCACGCTTCCATTGGCGTGTCGTAATGAACACAAAGCTTTGCACGATAATGCGGCGCTTCAGAGGCGATTGAATCTAATTGATCTGACTCGATTGCGCTGCCCGCCATTAACTGCTTGCCTTGGCTAGCTTTTATATGTTCTTGCCAACTTAACAAGCCCACTTTTATTGATACAACGGGCCCAATCCAAGTGTATAGGTGCTCGCGCTCTGGGGTGCGCGCTAAGCCCGCCATCAAGGTATTTGGTTGATGTGATAGGGTTGATAGCGCGCGCTTTAGTGGCAAAATTTTACGATCAACTTGATAACCTATGCTTTGCGCTGCTTGTGCGGCAACATCCATATTAATACCAACAACCTTATTTTCCTGCTGCCATGAAAACGGAGGAACTTCCGCCCCAATTAACGTGACTTTAGGTGTCGCATAGATGGCGGTAGATGCAGGTAAAATGGTGAAAACAACCAGCGGTCGTAATAACTTTTTCAACAGCTTAATGGTCAATGGCAAAGGTACTGCACTCAAACAAATAAAGGAAAGAATCCAACCAAGAATCAACCAATGGTAGCCTTAACCCCCTTCTACTGCAATTTAAGTTGGTAGCCTACATTTATTGATATTCTAGCGCGCAGCAAAACAAAGCGATTGAAATCTAATACGGCAAAGTAGTTAATGCTTGGGTGAGGCTCAATTTTATAGTTTTTTTGTGCCAATAATTGAGCACTAAACCATCATTTAGAAAAACGGTTCATTAATCAACTATGAATTTTTTAATTCAATTAGATGACAACCGATAGTTAACCAATCAAAAACACTTAATAACTATTTATTATTCAGTATGTTAATAAACAAGTGTTCATCGTTCACTTTTTTCGATTGCAACAATCTACTCAATTAATTTTGAATTAGACACAACTTCCCCTATCATTCTCCCCGTAACAAACAAACAGACTTTTTTAGTTCATTACAGAACAACTATACGGAGAACGAAAATGACTCAATCATTAATCAATACAAAATTACAACCATTTAACTCAACAGCTTTCCACAACGGTGATTTCGTTGACGTAACTGAGCAAGACTTACTAGGTAAATGGTCTGTAGTAATGTTCTACCCAGCAGATTTCACTTTCGTATGTCCTACTGAATTAGGTGACATGGCTGACCACTACGCTAAGCTTCAAGAAATGGGCGTTGAAGTATACTCAGTATCAACTGACACTCACTTCACTCACAAAGCATGGCACGATGCGTCAGACACAATCAACAAGATCAAGTTCCCAATGCTTGCTGACCCTACAGGTAAAATCTCTCGCAACTTCGGCGTACTAATCGAAGAAGAAGGTTTAGCATTACGTGGTACTTTCGTAATCAACCCAGAAGGCGAAATCAAAGTTGCTGAAATTCACGACTTAGGTATTGGTCGCTCTGCATCTGAGCTAGTTCGTAAGGTTCAAGCTGCACAATACGTAGCTGAGCACGACGGTGAAGTATGTCCAGCAGCTTGGACTCCAGGTGAAGAGACACTTGCTCCTTCATTAGACCTAGTAGGTAAAATCTAAGCTAGCCTTTAGGTTAACGCCTAGAAAAGCTCTACTTGCAGATAAGGCTTAGGCCTAAGCCTTATCTGCTGACTCAAAGAGTTTCTAAATGGCTTAGCTAGATAACAAAGCGTAACAGTAGTTCTCACTGTCACGACTTAAGCTAAGCCACCATAATCCCAATTTTATTAGCATTGCTGCATCAATTGATGTGAGCGCAGGAGTTGATCATGTTAAATTCAGACTTAAAAACGCAGTTGAAAACTTATTTAGCGAACATCACAAAGCAAGTAACATTGAGCCTTGCCCTTGATGACAGCGCTAAATCACAAGAATTAAAGCAGTTGGCAGACGATATTGCATCGCTATCAACACTTATCAAAATTGAAAACAGTACAGACGCAGCAGCACGTAAGCCGTCTATGAATGTTATCTCAGAAACTGGCACTAAATTAGCTTTTGCCGGTATCCCATTAGGCCACGAGTTCACGTCACTAGTGTTAGCACTATTACACTCAGGTGGTCACCCGATCAAAGTATCGGAAGAAGAAATTGAACAAATTAAATCGTTAGAAGGCGAGTTCCACTTTGACACTTATATTTCTTTAAGCTGTCAAAACTGCCCAGACGTTGTCCAAGCCTTAAACATTATGGCGGCAATTAACCCGCAAATTACCAGCACTATGATTGATGGTGGCTTGTTCGAAAGCGAAGTAAAAGAGCGCAACATTATGGCGGTACCAAGTGTTTACCTAAACGGTGAAAGCTTTGGTCAAGGCCGTATGTCATTAACCGACATTTTAAAGAAAGTTGATAAAAACGCAGGTGCTAAGCAAGCACAAAAGCTTAACGAAAAAGAAGCATTTGACGTATTAATCGTCGGTGGTGGCCCAGCTGGTGCTTCAGCTGCTGTTTACGCAGCGCGTAAAGGCATTAAAACGGGTATTGTTGCTGACCGTTTCGGTGGTCAAGTTTTAGAAACTGTCGGTATTGAAAACTTTATCTCAGTGAAGAAAACCGAAGGCCCTAAATTAGTCGCTAGCCTTGAAGAGCACGTAAAAGACTACGACGTTGACATTATGACAGGTGCAAAAGGCGTTAAGTTAAGCAAAGACGAGCTAGTCAACATTGAGCTAGACAATGGTGCCACACTAAAAAGTAAGAGTGTCATTGTTGCTACGGGTGCACGCTGGAGAAAAATGAACGTACCTGGTGAAGCTGAATACAGCGGATCTGGTGTAGCTTACTGCCCACACTGTGACGGCCCACTATTTAAAGGCAAAAAAGTGGCGGTGATCGGTGGTGGTAACTCAGGTATTGAAGCGGCGATTGATTTAGCAGGTATTGTTGAGCACGTTACTGTACTAGAATTTGATTCAAAACTACGTGCTGACGATGTATTGCAACGCAAAGCAAAGTCTATGGGTAACATTACAATTCTTACCCAAGCGCAAACTACCGAAGTATTAGGCGACGGTAACAAGGTAACTGGCCTTGCTTACACAGACCGTGCAACAGGTGACAGTCACGAACTTGAACTAGCAGGTATCTTCGTTCAAATCGGCTTAGTACCGAATGCTGAATGGTTAGATGGCGACATTGATTTAACTAACCGTGGTGAAATCATTGTTAACGAGCGTGGTGAAACGTCAATGGAAGGTGTATTTGCGGCAGGCGACGTAACCACTTCACCTTACAAACAAATCGTTATCGCTATGGGTAACGGCGCCAATGCTAGCTTAGCAGCGTTTGATTACTTGATTCGCCAGGTCGATGAAAAAGGCGAAGAATCAGTTGAAAAAGTGGCTTAATTTCATTTAAAAGCCAAATACGGCGTTATCGCCAAATTGAGAAAAGTTAAAAAGCAGCCTCGGCTGCTTTTTTTGTTTTTTGCGCTATAATCGGCGAAATAGTTATTGCTAACAGCGGTTTATGTCTGCCTTTTGAAAAACTTCCTGTACGGGTAAACCAGTGGTATTGTGCCAAACAATGGCAAAACAGATACAGCCTCTATTAGATAGCAGAGTGAGTAACGTAGACGAATGCTTAGTGTTGCAGAATTCATGACTCGCGATGTCATCAAAATTAATCTTGATGAGCGCCTGAACAAAGTTAAAGAGATCTTTGACCAATATAAGTTCCACCACTTACTTGTGGTTGATAACAACAATGCGCTATGTGGTGTACTCTCGGATCGCGACTTATTCAGAGCACTGAGTCCTAATGTTGGCCTTGCTTCTGAAACCGCAAGAGACGCGGCGACGCTAAATAAGCGGGTGCATCAAATCGCTGCTCGCAATCCCATTTGCTTACCAACAAGTGCCAGTCTTACCGATGTCGTCAAGCAGTTACATGAACACCAAGTAACCTGCATGCCAATTGTGGATGACAACAAACGACCTGTGGGTATTGTGACCACCAAAGATATTATTCGCTTACTTCACGACAAAATAGAACCATCAAACACCAACCTTTAGCCAAAGCCCAAAGCCCAAAGAGAGTATAATGAATTCAATAACTATTCGACCAGCAACGCTCAATGATATAGCTACACTTGAATTATTCGAGCAAGGGGTCATCAGCGCGGAGCGCCCTGTGGCTGACAACTTGCGCAGTGGTGATATTACCTATTATGACTTAGCAGCACTTATCACAAGCGACGAATGCCAATTATTGGTAGCTGAAACTAGCAGCAAGCTAATTGCCAGCGGTTACATTAAAGTTAAACCCTCGCCTGCTCACCACAAATACACAAACCACGGCTATATTGGTTTTATTTATGTAGAACCTGAATTTCGCGGCCAAGGCATTAGCCAACAAGTGATAAAAGCGTTATTTGATTGGGCTAAACAGCAAGGAATTACTGAAGTGCTGCTCGATGTTTATAACGACAACGCCCCTGCCATTAAAGCCTATGAAAAACTAGGCTTTAAAAAAAGCCTAGTGCAAATGCGAGTTGAAGTTTAATTGAGCTTGAGCGTTGCGCTCTTGTCTTAGCGTCTTTAAGCAGCGTCTTTAAACAAAAGCGCATGGCAAAACGAGCAAGGCTCAAGTTTTTATCCTTTGGTTTTGCTGGTCTTAATACCGAATATTGCATACGCTGGGCAAAATTTAACAAGACCAGTTGCCACTAAAACAGCACCAAGCCAAGCCCATAGCGGCCCGCCCATAATCACCCAAATAATAAGTAATGAACCTAATAAAACCCGTAATATGCGATCGATCGTGCCAATATTTAACGTCATTGATTTTTCCTCTTGTTATCCAAAAACTCTTAAAAGCTGGCTTCGAGTATATGGCGGGAAAAATTAGTTTCAGTGACTAATGTCACACAAGCTAATCGACAAACAACCTTAGTTGATCTGGGTCAATAAGCTGTATTTGTTTTCTCGACAAGGCAACTATTCCCTTGTCTTCAAACTGTTTTAATAAACGACTGATGATTTCACGAACGCTACCCAATTCATCGGCAATTTTCTGATGCGAGCAAGTAATAACCGGGCCTTGCTCTAATAAGTAGTACGCTAAACGTTTATCTAATTTTTTAAACGCGACAGCATCAACTAATTGCATTAAATGGGTAATGCGATATGAAAAAGTATGAAATATTTGTGCGCTAAAGCTCGGCTCACTCGCCATCAACTCTAAGAAAAGCGATTTAGGTACGCTAATACCTGATACCTCTGTTTCGGCAATACTGCTAGCTGGATAGCGATCGCCACTAAGTAAACAACTGATTGTTAAGATACATAGTTGCTCAGGGCTAACGCGATATAGTGTAATTTCTCGGCCAGTATCACTTTGCGAAAACACCCTTATTGTACCGCTGGTGACAATTGGCATCATTTGACACTCATTGGTTGTTTCAAATAAACGAGTACCAGCAGACACACTAAAAGTGCTGGCTTGCTCTTTAACAAGACTCATACTTGACGAAGAAAGACTATCGAAAATCGGACACGCTATCAGGTTCATTCTAATTCACTAAAGAGGTTAATTTCGCATATTCCAGTAATAACAGTTAACGCAAAGCATATTGTGCAACAGTATTTTTCACACTAGGTTTGCTGTGCTTCTTCCAAGGCTTTTTTCAACCAAGCTTTCGGCGATAGTTGACACGTTTTGTTAAAGGCGCGTGACAATGTTGACGGGCTTTCATAACCGACAAGTTGAGCACAATGGTCAACACTTTTACCGCTTAGCAGATGCTTTTGTGCCAATGAAACACGCCAGCGAGTCAAATAATCGTTCGGTGTTTCACCTAATACTTGCTTAAACAAGGGAGAGAATTTAGAGCGCGACATCAATGCCACTTCAGCCATTTCATCTAGTCCCCAAGGGTGAGCAGGCTCATTGTGCACAGCGCTAATCACTTTAGATAAAAATGGATGTGATAAACCCGCAAGCAAACCTTGCTCAATTTTACGCTCAGTAATTAAATGCCTTAATAGGCACACTATAAAAACTTCCATCAAGCGATTTAAAATAGTTTGCTTGCCTAAATTCTCTGACAAAGCTTCGTTCACCATCCACGCAAAGCTATCGTTTAGTGCCGTTGCTTGACGCAAGGGAAGAATGATTGCCTCTGGTAATGCTTGGGTTAGCGGGCTTTGCTGGCCAATACCATATTGTACGGTTGCACATATCACCTCAGCATTGTCAGACTCAGTTGCGCGTAAACGGTGCTGTTTAGGCCGAGGGAAAAATACAATACTTGGCTCATCAAGCAACTGCTCGCTACCGTCTGCATCAGCAAGAGTTAGGGTACCGCTATGCAATATATGTATATGGCCTTCAACATGGCTTTCATCACCAAACGCCGATAAACCACACAATTGGCCAGTGTAAAACACCCCAGCTTGAATACTAAAATCTTGAATAATTTGTGATAGTTGATCCATTGACTTGCTTTATCTTTAATTTTCAATCACTTAACTGAAAACCGTTTAGGTTTGGACGATTTGCACGATTTTTTGGACGATTGTAGCCCAAGCCGTTTCATTTCGGCAGTACTATTTTCATCACTACGACGCAGCAGCAAATTGGCTGCAATCGAATTTAAAATGATGAGGATATACAAAATGAAAAACTTTGCACTTAAATCAATTACTGCCAGCCTTTTATTAGCAGCTTCTAGCTTCAGCTTCGCCGCTGATGTTGAGATGAACGCAGATGCTAACGACTTAGCCATTAAAGGTTTTGATCCAGTGGCTTACTTCACAATGAATAAGCCGGTTGAAGGTGACATCAATTTTACTGCAACGCATAAAGGTGCCATCTACCGCTTTAGCTCAGAGTCTAACCGCGACAAATTCAGAGCAAACCCTGATAAATACGCACCACAATACGGCGGTTACTGTGCTTTCGGTGTGACGATGGAGAAGAAATTCGACACTGATCCAACAGCTTGGAAAATCGTTGATAACAAACTTTACCTTAACCTGAACAAAAATGTACAAAACCGTTGGGTGCAAGACACGCAAGGTAACATTGATAAGTCAGACGATATTTGGGGCGATATCAAAGATAAAACATTAGAAGAGCTTGCAGAGGACTAATAATGGCAGCAATTGAAGTAACCGATATTGATCATTTTGCTGAGTTAATCGCTAACAATGACAAAATCGTAATTGACTTCTGGGCACCCTGGTGTGCGCCATGTCGCGCCATGATGCCAGTATTCGAAAAAGTATTTAGTGGTGATGCCATCGAAGCAACAGGTGTTAAAGCAAATGTAGATGAACTGCCAATGTTGGCGCAAAAATTCGGCATTCGCTCTATACCCGCAATAATTGTTATCGAAAATGGCGAAGTAAAAACCCAAAGCTCGGGTCTAATGAACGAACAGGCTTTGCGCGACCTTGTCGCCTAGCCGTTCAGCCTAAGCATTAACGTTTAACAGGAGATTTTTTATGAAAAATCAATTAGCACTTTCAGCGGCACTTGCAGCGGTCGTATCTATGGGTGTCATCAACAGCGCTGAAGCTGCTGATAACGAGCGTAAACGCGCTCCCAAAGAGCGTTGCTACGGCATTAGCCCTGCTGGCCAAAATGACTGCGGTAACTTAGCAGGTACCCACTCTTGTGCGGGTCAATCAACCATTGACAACGATCCAGGCGAGTGGCGCTTAGTGAATAAAGGTAGCTGTGAGTCATTAGGTGGCATGCTACGTAAAGAAGCGAAAGCTAAATTTAAGGCGATGCAAAACAGCTAGCCGAGCCAAGTGGCTGCCTCGGGTAGCCACCAGAAAGGTTCAATTAAGACAGTTCATCATGTTGGGAAGGAAGCGATGTCTTATCAATTAACACAACGTCAAAACCATAAAAGCATCAGCAGCGAGCAATCGCAAGTACTACCTCTTATTGGTGTTGGTTTGCGTCATGTTCATTATCAAGACGCGCTGACTTCCCCCTTTAATATTGATTTCGTTGAAGTGCACGTGGAAAACTTCTTTGCAAAAGGAGGGATCACCCAAGCGATTCTCAACGATATCAAAGCGCAATACGCGGTTAGCCTACACGCAACTTCACTTGGACTAGGTTCAACCGAGCCTGTACCTGAACCACACCTAAAACGCTTTGGTGAATTAGTGGAGCAAGTTCAGCCAATACTGGTATCAGATCATGCTTGTTTTAGTTGGGGACAACTAAACGATTTAACGGTACACGCTGGTGATTTACTGCCTGTGCCATTTAATCAAGAAAGCTTGGCTATTATGGTGGCCAATGTAAACAAAGTTCAGCAACAACTTGGCCGTCGTATTCTCGTAGAAAACCTGTCTGCTTATATCACTCCAGCAAATTCGACCATGAGTGAAAGTGAGTTCTTGATTGAGCTCTGCCGACTAACAGATTGTCGTTTATTGTTAGATTTAAACAATTTAATGGTTAACGCAATTAACACTCAAGCTGCCAATTCGAAACAAAATGGCGCCCACGACAAAGCAACAAAACCCGTTGATCTTGCCTTGGCACAGTTATATGAGTTTCCAAGTCATGTGATTGGTGAAATTCACTTGGCGGGATGCAGCCCAGTTGGCGAAACAGGCGTAATGATTGACGACCATAGTCAGCCAGTGTCTGGCGATGTTTGGCGATTATACGAAACGGCATTAACGCGTTTTGGCGCAGTGCCAACCTTGATTGAGTGGGATATGGACTTACCTGACTGGCAGACGTTATGCCAACAAGCCCAATTAGCGAGAAAAATTGCCAAGCAGGTGTTGCCATGTCATTAACTAAACCATCAAGTAAACAATCAAGCAACGCGTTAAAGCATTATCAAAATGATCTATTGGCGGCAATTATGCAGCCAAATTCTGACGGCAATGGTTTTGACAACAATGATTTCGACAACGTTGGATTAACGATTTATCAAAACAACTTTTTAGCGAGTGCCAAACGTTCACTTGCTAACAGTTTTCCCGCTGTAAAAGCCTTGTTAGAAGAAAATTTTGATGTCGCTGTTAATCATTACTTACGAGCTCACTTAAAAACAAACGCCGATTGGGCCTTGATTGGTGAGCAATTTGCCAGCTATTTAGCCAATGAACCAGCATTACGCGCGTTACCATATCTTGGCGATCTCGCCGAGTTTGAGTATGCGATGTTTATTGCAGAGCGCGCCGGTGATAAAGCACTAGCACTTAGCAGTCTGTCATTGCTTGAAAAAGTGGATAGCCAACACTTAAAGATGAATTTTGCACCTGGTTTTGCCTTGCTAAATTCACCTTTCCCGATTGCTGAACTCCATTCTCTGCTCACTGCAGAGCATGGTAATGAGCAAGATGCCGAACAAGTAGCTGAACAGGCGATAAACCAAGCGTTCAATGCCTTACTTGAACAGCCGATGCAAACACATTATTTCGCTATATATCGCGTTGGCTACCAAGCGAAATCACTATCGCTATCAGCCGTTGATTACCTAGGCTATGAAAAATTCAGCTCGTCTGAGTCCATCAATGATGCACTCGTCGCTATCGAAGCGCCCAATTCGCAAGCAGAGCGTAGCCCTGAGCAAGGCAATGAGCATAAAAATGAGCACAGCCTTGATGAATTTGACTTATCGCACTGGCTTGCCGACGCCATTAAACATCAACTATTACTGGGCATTTATGAACTGAGTGATGTTAGCAATGGTTCAAGTACTGCCAGCAATACAAGTTAATCACCGCAACAACTTTAACGCACTGTGATACAAGGCTAACTAAGTTTTAATGTCACACTGCAAACCAACAAAATTTTACAATGAGGAAATTATGAATAGCAAAATTACCCTGCTAAGGGACTACTACAACTTTTTATTCGGCTTATTTGATTACTTGCAGGCGCCAGCCTTGGCATTTGCAAGGCTCTACATTGGCTGGATTTTCTTTAAAGCCGGCTTAAGCAAAATTGACGACTGGGAATCAACATTATTTCTGTTTGAATATGAATATGTTGTGCCGTTTTTATCCTATGAAGTCGCAGCCTACATGGCAACGATTGGTGAGTTAGTATTACCTGTATTGCTCGCGGCGGGTTTACTTACACGCTTTGCTGCAGCAGGTCTAACAATTGTAAATATAGTTGCTGTTATTGCCTACTTAGACATCTCATTAGCAGCAATTAACATGCATATTGTTTGGGGATTAGCACTAGCAGCCGTGATGTTACTAGGCGGTGGCAAATTCTCACTCGATAATAAGTTAAAAATAAGCTAAACACTTATTCCATATACATTGAAAAAGGCTAATAAATTAACTTTGTTAGCCTTTTTTGTTATTAGCGCAAGGGCGTTATAAAGTTAATGGGCTAAATTAAAGTTAATGGGCTAAATAAAGCAGTTTCTCTATTGGGTAATGGTTCAATTAGGTACTGGTGTTGGCTTACCAATAGAGCCTATAGCCATTGAAATTACTCCGCTAAGCCGATTGATAATTCAGTTCAATAGATCAGAGCAATTTCTTCAATACGTAATATTCTGAACAAACAATTTTCACAAGAAACAACTTTCGCAAAAACGAGTCGCAAACAAAAAAGCCACTGGTTGTTTAACAACAAGTGGCTTTTATTTTTTAGCTTGCACCAACGGATGCTACAAAAGCAAATTAAGGGGTTTAGCTCGCAGTATCTAGCGGCTCAAAACCTTTTACCAAGTCATCAATCGCTTTCATCTGTGCTAAATAAGGCTCAAGTTTATCAAGTGGCAATGCGCAAGGGCCATCACATTTCGCTTCATTAGGATTCGGGTGTGCTTCAATAAATAAGCCTGCGATACCCAATGCCATACCGCTGCGAGCAAGCTGCGCAGCTTGTGCGCGGCGACCATCCGCAGAATCGCTACGACCACCTGGTTTTTGCAAGGCGTGAGTCGCATCAAAAATTACAGGCGCTTGTTGCGTCATTTCATCCATTGCCAGCATATCAACCACAAGATTGTTATAACCGTAACAGCTACCACGCTCACACAACATAATTTGCTCGTTACCTGCCTCGCCAAACTTTTTGATGATATGACGCATTTCGTGAGCTGCTAAAAACTGAGGTTTTTTAACATTGATTGCCGCTCCTGTTTTTGCCATCGCAACAACAAGATCAGTTTGACGAGCAAGAAACGCTGGTAGCTGAATAACATCTACTACATCAGCTACGGGCTGCGCTTGATAAGGTTCGTGAACATCCGTAATGATTGGCACATTGAAGGTCTTTTTGATTTCTTCAAAAATTTTCATACCTTCGTCAAGGCCAGGGCCACGGTATGAGTTAACTGATGAGCGGTTAGCTTTGTCAAACGATGCCTTAAACACATAAGGAATACCCAGCTTTTGAGTAACTTCCACGTAGTGCTCACAAATTTGCATAGCCAAGTCGCGTGACTCAAGCACATTCATGCCACCAAAAAGCACAAAGGGCTTGTCATTTGCAACTTCAATACCCGAGACAACAACCTTTTCAATTGTCATAAGTTTTCCTTAAAATTTAACCAGCAGCAGCTTGCATTAACAAACCACAAATGTACGCCATATAAGTACCCACACCGTAGCCCAATACTGCAAGCAGCACGCCTACTGGCGCTAATGACGGGTGGAATGCCGAAGCCACCACTGGCGCAGAAGCCGCGCCGCCAACATTTGCTTGGCTACCTACAGCCATATAAAAGAGTGGCGCTTTGATAAACTTGGCTACTGTCAGCATCAGTGTTGCGTGAATGGTCATCCAAATCGCACCAATCACAAAGTAAATTGGCGTTTCAGCGATAGCGAGTACATTCATATGCAAGCCAATTGACGCGACCAAAATATAAATAAAGCTTTGCGCCACTTTAGAAGCACCATAAGCTTCAATTTCACGCACGCGCGTGAATGACAAGCTAATACCTATTGTTGTTGCAATAACGATTAACCAGAAGAACTTACTGTTTAAGCTAAACTCTTTTGCCCAAGGGAAGGTGTCACCAAAGTACGGGCCAAGAAAGTCAGCACAGAAATGCGCAAAACCAGTAATGGTAAAGGCAATCGCAATCATACGAATATAGTCATTTAACTGCGGCGTTTTGCTGTTTTGCGCTTGGTACTCTTCTACTTTAACTTTTAGCTCTTCAATAGCTGAGGTATCGGCACCAGTTTTAGCATCAATTTCTTTGTGTTTAGCGGTCATAAACAACAGTACCGCCATCCATAAATTGGCAACAATGACATCAACGGTTACCATCGCTGAGAAGATATCGCCACCAACTTCAAACATCTCTTTCATTGAAGCTTGGTTAGCACTGCCGCCAATCCAGCTGCCCGCAACAGTTGTCATACCGCGCCATACCGCATCAGGTCCATGGCCACCAATTGCTTCCGGCACAACAGCGCTCATAATTAAAATGGCAATAGGGCCGCCAATGACAATACCTAGCGTACCTGTTAAGAACATAATTAAGGCTTTAGGGCCAAGATTAATAATAGATTTTATATCGATACTAATGGTGAGCAGTATTAGACAGGCTGGCAATAAATACCGAGAGGCAACATAGTAAACATTGGAACTATGGCCATCAACGATACCAAACGTGTTAAGTAGCGAAGGAATAAAGTAGCACAGCAATAAGGCTGGTACATACTTGTAAAACTTACGCCAAAACGGATGGCTGCTATGCGCGGTTTTGAATACTGCACCTAAAATCAAGGTCAGCAAACCGAGCACCACCGCATCGTTAGTGATTAATGGGTTATGAGTCATTAAGGCTCCGTGAACTAATGTAAAATTGTATTGGAAATTTTTATATTATCTAATTGTATTTTTAGTATTTGGGCCGCTGGATCTTGCGGACATTCATTTACAAAATATTGATAATCATCGTACGCCACTTTAAAGCAATCGAGTTGATGAAGCAAAAATCCGCGATCGCGACGCTGGAATGGATCATCAGGCTTTAAGGTAATTAACACATCAACACAACGCAGCGCTTCTGTGTATTGTTGCGCGTCAATTAGCGCATTTTTCAACGCGCTAAGGTACTCCACCAACACCGCTTTGGTGTCCATGGATTCAAGATATTCTGAAGGTTCTTGCGGTAATTCGTCTAGGCGAGTGTCTAACTCTTCCCAGTTGAGTGACTCACCATTAAGCGGATCGAAAATAATGGCAAACTGCTGATCACAAATCAGCCTTAACATGACCTTTTCTGGTACAAAAACGAGGTCAATTTCAAAGCCACATTGTTCGCCTATCGTTTTAAATACAACGGCTTTTAGTACGGGGTGAATCTCACGGTGTGAAACTGCTTCAGCAAGTTTTAATGCAGGTACAGGCCAGCTATTTCTTTTCTTTTCAATAAACAATAAATCAAGAAACAGCAAATTAATGAAATGCTCAGCTTGTGCCAACGGCTCTTCTATATCCGCCAGCTCTTGCTCGCAATATTCCACCATTTCGTCAATCAGAGGGAGTACCGATGACTTATGTTCAAAGATAAATTCTTCAACAAGCATAACTGCACGCAGCAAGTCTTCTCGTTCGGTATTTATTTCAGACAACAACAAATCATTCATGAAAAGAAAAATTAGACCCAATAAAAACTAAAGGGACAATATGGGGATGGAAAACGGCAAATTAAAGGGCTGAATAAAATTGTTCAGCCCAACTGCTTATTTACTAGACGTTAACTGTCAAAAAAACAGTTAAAAGAAGAAGGTTTCTTTGGTATGAGCAATTTTAAATACCAGCATAACCCAGCCCATTGCACCAACATAACCGAAAATTTGCATGGTGCGATTACGGGCAAATTTTAAGGCGTAGATGCCAGTAAAAATATAAGCGACTATCGCCATTAGCTTTTCAGCTAACCACAATTGCTCTGTTGGATTCAACGCGAGTTTTACCGCCATCACAACACCAATACCAAGTAAAAATGTATCAATGACGTGCGGTGAGATTTTCACCCATTTTTTGTCCAGCATCTGCGGTGATTTCAGTAACCAGAAAAAGCGCAATGTAAAAAAGCTTACGCTGATAATTGCCAGCGTCATGTGTAAGTGTTTCATATTTCTACCTTAATGGTGTGCCCTAGAAAATTATTGTTATGGTAATAGGTTAAACAGCGAAACCCAGCCTGACTATGCTAAATTGGTCTAGGCTAAGTTCTGCTAACTTAAGCTAAGCATGCCCAAGTTATTCGATCATTGCCAGCTAAGTCTTGCTCAGTCAGTGCATTTTGATAGCCGTTAGCGGTCAGAATATCTCTTACTGCTGCTCCTTGCTGATATCCGTGTTCGAGATATATTGCGCCGCCGCTAGCAAGGTAATTTTTCGCTTCACAAACGATATGTTCAATATCAGCAAGCCCCTGATTATCAGCTACCAGCGCAGATTTTGGTTCAAATCTCACATCACCGGCCACTAAATGTGGATCAGCTTCATCAATATACGGTGGATTGCTCACAATGATATCAAACTTATCTTCATTGCTTTGCGCATTGACCGCGCTAAACCAATCAGACTGATAAATCTTAACGTGATTAAGCGCTAAATTTTCAGCATTTCGCTGTGCCAGTTTTACCGCATCAGGATTAAAGTCAACTGCGTGCACTTGCCAGCTAGGATTTTCTGAGGCCAATGCTAAGGCAATTGCACCTGTTCCTGTACCTAAGTCTAATAGTCGCAGGTTGCCTGTATCATGGTTTGACGAATGGTTAGCTAAAACCAACTCAATCAAGGTTTCGGTATCTGGACGCGGAATGAGCGTTGAAGGTGCAACAAAAAATGGCAAAGACCAAAACTCTTTAACACCAACAATATAAGCAATTGGCTCGCCTGCTAAACGTCTATCGAGCATTTGCTGAAATGCGCTTAATTGAGCTTCGGTGAGCGGCTTATCGTGCCAAGTAATAAGGTAAGTTAAGGTTTGCTCAAGTGCGTCGGCAAGTAGTACTTTCGCATCAAGCAAGGGGGAGTCTGAAACATCAGCAAGCTGCTTGCTTGCTGATGTTAAAACGACTTCTATAGTAGGAAGTACTTCACTGTTCAAAACCAAAACTCAACAGATTAGTTTTGATCAGCAAGTGACGCTAATAAGTCTGCTTGGTTTTCTTGAAGGATTGGATCCATCACTAACTGCAAGTTACCTTCAATCACTTCATTTAAGCGATATAAGGTTAAGTTAATGCGATGATCTGTCATCCGGCCTTGCGGGTAGTTATAAGTGCGAATGCGCTCAGAGCGATCACCACTGGCCACTAGGCTACGGCGTGAAGATTCTTCTTCAGCGCGGCGCTTATCATCTTCTGCTTGCTGTAGGCGCGCTTGAAGTACCGACATTGCCTGAGCGCGGTTTTTGTGTTGTGAACGCTGATCCTGACATTCCACCACTAAACCAGTTGGAATATGGGTAATACGGATCGCCGAGTCAGTTTTGTTAACGTGCTGACCACCAGCACCTGAGGCGCGGAAAGTATCAACTTTTAAGTCCGCTTTGTTAATTTCAATCGCCTCTGACTCTGGAATTTCTGGCATCACAACTACAGTACACGCTGAGGTGTGTACACGGCCTTGTGATTCGGTTTCAGGTACGCGTTGCACACGGTGACCGCCCGACTCAAACTTCATTTCGCCGTACACGCCTTCGCCGTTAATTTTGGCGATAATTTCTTTGTAGCCGCCCTGCTCGCTTTCATTCATGTTCATCACTTCCACTTTCCAGCCTTTTTTCTCGGCGTAGCGGCTGTACATACGGAAAATATCACCAGCGAAAATGGCAGCTTCATCACCACCAGCACCAGCGCGAATTTCAACGAAACAGTTGTTATCGTCGTTCGGATCTTTGGGCAGTAATAAAATTTGCAGCTCTTGCTCTAGCTCTTCAATGGCTGCTTTTGCCGCTTTGTGCTCTTCTTGCGCCATTTCGCGCATGTCGGGATCACTGTCTTTAAGCATTTCATTCGACATTTCCAAATCATCTTCAGCCGTTTGGAATGACTGGAACACTTTAGTGGTGCCTTCCAGTTGAGAAAACTCTTTTGACAAGGCTTTGAACTTTTCCTGATCAGCAATAGTTTCAGGATCAGACAATAATGCCTGCACTTCTTCAAAACGCTCAACTAAACCTTCGAGCTTGCGGTATACGGATTCTTTCATTTTGTTAATTGTCTTTTCTGATATCGCGAGAGTTTAGTTATTTGGCTTATCCAAATCAAAAATGTCGCGTAAATAAATGAGTTTATCGAGTTCGCCGCCCTGAGCAGCAGATTGCAATGCACTGGTTGGTGCATGCATTAATTTGTTTGTCAGCTTAGTGGCAAGTTCTGCCACCACCGCTTCTGGGTTTTTATTGTTATTAAGCTGCGAAAGCGCCTTTTCTAACAACACGTCACGCTCAGCCATACATTGCTGGCGATAACTTAATACTGCATCTTGAGTATTTAAACCGCGCAACCATGACATAAACACGCCCGATTGCTCAGTCACGATACCTTCCGCTTGCACTGCGGCTTTACGGCGGTTTTCAATATTTTTCGCGATAATGCCCTGCAAGTCATCAACCGTGTATAAGAATACATCTTCTAAATCGGATACTTGCTCTTCGATATCACGCGGTACGGCTAAATCCACCATAAAAATAGGTTGATGCTTACGCTGTTCTAGTGCGCTTTCCACCATACCTTTACCGATAATAGGTAAAGTACTGCCGGTTGAGCTAATGACAATATCGGCTTTCGCCAAGTAGTCAGGAATTTGCGCCAGGGTGATGACATCTGCGCCAATTTGCTTTGCCATATTTTCAGCGCGAGAAATCGTGCGGTTCGCTACTGTGATGCTACCAACATTATTGTCGTATAAATGCTTGGCAACCAACTCAATGGTTTCGCCTGCACCCACAAGCAGTACACGCGCATTTTTCAGGCTGGCAAAAATATGTTTTGCAAGGTTTACTGCTGCAAAAGCTACTGAAACCGCGCTTTCGCCAATTTCCGTTTCAGTGCGCACTTGTTTGGCGACACCAAAAGTCCGCTGGAACAAACGATCCATGACTAAAGCCATTGAACCCGCCGCTTTTGCTTGCGAGTAGGCTTGTTTCATTTGACCTAGAATTTGTGGTTCACCTAAGACTAACGAATCCAAACCACAAGCAACGCGCATCATGTGATTCACGGCTTGTTTGTCGGTATGCCAATATAGGCTTGGAATAATCGCACTAGCTGGAATATTGTGGTATTGCTCTAGCCAGTTAACGACTTTCGCTTGCGTTGCTTCTAGGCTAGCGTCTTGAACCAGATAAAGTTCAGTGCGGTTACAGGTCGATAAAATTGCCGCTTCATTACATTCCACTTGCGCCAGCATCTCTTGCAAAGCTGAGCTTAATTGGTCGGGGTTGAACGAGATTTTCTCTCGAACCGACACGGGTGCAGTTTTATGATTGATACCAACAGCAACTATGGACATATTTCGTAATTTCAGCCTAACGCAGAATGTAAATTTGGTCGTTCAAACCAAATATTGGGTAAGCGAGAGTTTTTCTTTACTCAGCTAAGTTCAAAAGGTTCAGCCAAATCAGCGTTGACTGTAAAGTGAACTAACTTAAGTATAGGAAAAATACCCAGAAAAAATTTGGCGCTAATTTTACGGAAAATTGCTCGTGATTGAAAGTGGCTTACCAACACTATATTTATAGATACCCAAACCACTTCAAGATGCTCGCTTCAGTTGAAATTAAAAACGATTTAGGCAAGGCATTGATTGCCAATCATGGTTGCCCCCTTATTAAAATCAATAACGCAGTATAAATCGTTTTTAAATCAACCCTTTGGGCGCTTCACAGGAACTTACTCTCATCGTTGCAGCTAATTGAAAGGGAGTACCATTCCTGCTAGCTGCGCCTTGATACTAAGCCCCTGTGTTAGCGCTGAAGCACGTATCTTGAAATGGTTTGGGTATAAAACTATCGAAAAAAACGAATAATCACTTAAGGTAACAAGGAGTTTGACGTTGATTTAAAAATAAGAACTAACCGCATTCTTATTTACTAGGTGAAGAATTAATCCACTTTACTTTTCAAACCCCGCTTTACTTACCAAACTCAATTCATTGGTGTTAGTTGCTAGCTATTTGCGCTACCATTTCGGCTAAGTAAACTTATCATTTAGTCACTTATACATTCCATGAAACAAGCTTTGCGATTAGTTATGTCTCGCCAATATTCGCCAGTAACACTACCATTAAATTTAGAGCTATTGATAGCTAGGACGATGAACAGTCAGTTGTTAATGGGGTTAATAATGTGCTTAACGCTAATGCTTGGGGGTTGCGCCCAGCTAGGTAGCTTTGGCAAACAACAAAACTATGATCCAAGCTCAGATCGCACAGAGCTACTAAGCAGTATTAATGACTGGCAAATAAAAGGACAAATTGCCTTTATTCAGCCAAGTAAACGTGAAAAGGCCAGTATTTTTTGGCAGCATGGCGAAGATAACCAATCACTTAATTTAACCACTTATTTAGGCATCAATGTGATGTCACTGGAAAGTATCAACGGTTCACATCAACTCACTATTGATGGCAAAGATTATCAAACTCGTAACCTTGACCAACTTATTTGGCAACTTACTGGCCTTACTTTTCCTAGCGATGCGTTAACACATTGGATCAAGGCCGTACCTTATTCAGACAGCGATGAAATAAGCTTATCGACTGAAAGCCAATTACCTGCAACCATCACTAGCTATTACAATAATCAGCAATGGCGAGTGCAATACAGTCGCTACAAAGAGTTTCAAGGCGTACAACTGCCAACTAGCATCTTAATTAAACAGCAAGGCTTAACCATTAAACTGGCAATAAGACAATGGCAAATTTGATTGTGCAGCTAAAGCTTTTCCATAATCAATCCGCTAAGCGGCTTGCTTCAATGAATGAAAGCCAAACTCAGTATTAACTTCTAACTACGAACGAAAGCCACCCGTTAAATGATAAATACAACCTACACATTACCTTCTCCGGCCAAGCTTAACTTATTTTTGCACGTTAACGGTCGCAGACCAGATGGGTATCACGAACTGCAAACCTTATTTCAGTTTCTCGACTACAGCGACACCATTTCACTGACGCTAACTGACGATAATAAAATTACCCTAGCGACACCAATTGATGGTGTCGCCGAAGCAGATAACCTAATTGTTAAAGCCGCTAAAATTCTTGAGCCACTAAAAAGTAATAGTTTAGGAATCAATATTGCCATTAACAAAGTGCTACCTATGGGTGGCGGTTTGGGTGGCGGCTCGTCAAATGCCGCGACTATTTTGTTGGCATTGAATGAGCTTTGGCAGCTTAATTTACCTCTGGAAAAACTTGCTGAGTTGGGCTTGTCACTAGGGGCTGATGTGCCAATTTTTGTGCGCGGCTTTGCTGCTTTTGCGGAAGGTGTTGGCGAACAATTAGTACCCGCAGCGCCTGCAGAGTGCTGGTACCTGGTGAGCAAGCCCGATGTGCACATTTCCACTCAAGAAGTATTCCAAAGTGATGATTTACCTAGAAATACTAAGAAAATTTCGGCTTTTGAGCTAAACACTGATCACCGTCAAAATGATTGCGAAGTGGCGGTAACAAAACACTACCCTGAGGTTGCCAAGCTGTTGGCGACATTGTTAGAATACGCGCCGTCTCGAATGACGGGTACAGGGGCATGTATTTTTACCACTTGTACCAGTGAGCAAGAGGCTTGCGATATTCAAGCTCAACTGCCTAACAACATTGAGTCGTTTGTCGCTAAAGGTGTCAACCAATCGCCTACCCATTCTGCGTTAGAAACACTGCGCAAAAATCTGGGTTAATTAACTGGCGAAATATGAATAGTTTGCTGATAGTTAAATCACGCTGGCTATCAGTGTTTACGTTTAATGTCATAAGCTTCTGAGGAACTTACAGTGCCTGACATGAAGATCTTTGCGGGTAACGCCACCCCTGAACTGGCTAAAAAAATTGCCGATCGCTTATATATCGGTTTAGGTGAAGCGAAAGTAGGTAGTTTTAGTGACGGGGAAATCAGTGTTGAAATCACTGAAAATGTTCGTGGTGCCGATGTGTTTATCATCCAATCAACCTGTGCACCGACTAACAATAACCTAATGGAATTGATTGTCATGGTTGATGCCCTGCGCCGCGCTTCTGCAGGTCGTATCACCGCTGTTATGCCATACTTCGGCTACGCTCGCCAAGACCGTCGTGTACGCAGTGCTCGTGTACCAATTACCGCTAAAGTAGTAGCAGACTTCCTTTCAAGCGTTGGTGTTGACCGTGTCCTAACTGTTGACCTACACGCAGAGCAAATTCAAGGCTTCTTCGATGTACCAGTAGATAACGTTTTTGGTACACCTATTCTGTTAGAAGACATGAAAACCCGCAATTTAGAAAACCCTGTTGTGGTTTCGCCTGATATCGGCGGTGTTGTGCGTGCTCGCGCAGTAGCAAAATTACTTGATGACGCTGATTTAGCCATTATCGATAAACGTCGCCCGAAAGCCAATGTTGCACAAGTAATGCACATTATCGGTGATGTGGAAGGTCGTGATTGTATTATCGTTGACGATATGATTGATACTGGTGGCACATTAGCAAAGGCTGCTGCAGCACTTAAAGATCACGGCGCAAAAAATGTTTACGCTTATGCAACACACCCAGTACTTTCTGGTAATGCAGCGCAGAACCTACGTGAATCTGTGATTGATGAAGTTATTGTGACTGACTCAATTCCATTATCAGATGAAATTAAAGCGTTAGGCGACCGTGTGAAGCAACTAACGTTGAGCGGTATGCTATCTGAAGCTATTCGCCGCGTAAGCAACGAAGAATCTATTTCTGCAATGTTTGAAGCTTAATCGCAGTAAACATTAAAGACTTTAAAAGCCGCGCTCAAGCAAATGCTTAGCGCGGCTTTTTTGTGTCTACACCTTACCGCTTCAATCTAGAATAGGCACAAAACAGCCTTCAATACATTGCGTTAACCCAGCAATCTATTTGCAGTAAACATTCCGAGGCATAGTGACTTACTGGCTTAGTGGCTTACTTAATGTTTTGTAATTTATGTCTACGATCAAAAACGGCCTCACTTGAGGCCGTTTTTAATTATTTAAACTCTTAACACTTGTCGATATTAAGCTTTCTTCTTAGCGGGTGCTTTTTTGGTTGCCGCCTTTTTAGCTGGAGCTTTCTTCGCAGCGGTTTTCTTAGTCTGTTCTTCCTGCCATTTGCCATCAATATACTTGGCCACCCAGCCAGTCGCTTTACCTTCGACCTCTGTCATGACGTACTGCTCTTTAGTTTTACGACTAAAGCGAACAATCGCTAAATTGCCCTCAGGGTCTTGCTCTGGCGCATCTGCTAAGTAATAAAACTTAGATGAAATTCTATCTCTAAAGCGCTTTAACTCAGCCACTTTAGGAGCACGTGTTTCACGCGATTTCGGGAAAGTGCTCGCTGCAAGGAAAATACCCGCCGCACCATCACGTAACACGAAGTGTGCTTCAGACTTTTCACACGGAAGCTCAGGTAACTGTACCGGATCTTCTTTCGGTGGCGCTGCTTCACCGTTAGCTAACAACTTACGAGTGTTTTTACACTCGCTGTTAGTACAGTCGAAGTACTTACCGAATCGCCCTGATTTTAGCTCCATATCAGAGCTACAACGATCGCACTCTAAAACTGGGCCATCATAGCCTTTAATCTTGAAGTCGCCCTGCTCTAGCTCGTAGCCGTCACAAACAGGGTTATTACCACAAACATGTAGCTTGCGCTTTTCATCGATTAAGTAACTGTCCATCGCCGTTGAACATTTTGGACAGCGATGCATCGCACGTAGCGCTTCAGTTTCCTCATCTTCCGCCAGCACGCTGACCGCTTCTTCACCTGGAATAAGGTTCATGGTGGTGGTACAACGTTCTTTTGGAGGCAGTGAATAGCCAGAGCAGCCTAAGAATACACCGGTAGATGCCGTGCGAATACCCATTTTGCGAGCACAGGTTGGGCAATCAATATCTGTCAGTACCGGTTCGTTGCTGCGCATACCGCCTTCTTCCGATGGCTTATCTGCGTTTTCTAACTGGCCTTTGAAGTTGGCGTAAAACTCGTTAAGTACCGCTTTCCACTGCGCTGAGCCTTCAGCGATATCATCAAGCTCTTGCTCCATATTCGCAGTGAAGTTATAGCTCATTAGATCTTCAAAACTTTCTGACAAGCTATCAGTGACGATTTCACCCATCTTTTCAGCGTAAAAACGTTTTTTCTCTAAGCGCACATAACCGCGATCTTGAATGGTGGAAATAATGGATGCGTACGTTGACGGGCGACCAATAGAGCGCTTTTCTAGCTCTTTTACTAGCGATGCCTCACCAAAACGTGCTACTGGCTTTGTGAAGTGCTGCGTTGGGTCTAGCTTATCAAGATTAACCGTATCCCCTACCGCCAAATCTGGTAGATGCTTATCATCACCTTTGTTAAGTTGCGGGTGAACTCTTGTCCAACCGTCAAATCGCATTACGCGGCCTTTTGCTTTAAGGTCAAAATCACCTGCACCTATGGTCAAGGTCGTTACGTCGTAACGTGCTGCGGTCATTTGACAAGCTACAAACTGGCGCCAAATTAATTCATATAAGCGTTTTGCATCAGCATCAACACCGTTTAACAATGCTGCTTCTAATTTCACGTTCGATGGACGAATTGCCTCATGCGCCTCTTGCGCATTACCTTTACTGCCGTAAACTTTTGGTTTTTCCGGTAAGTAATCTGCGCCAAATTCATCGGCAATAAAATCACGCGCCATCTTCACAGCGTCAGCACTTAAGTTGGTTGAATCGGTACGCATATAAGTGATGTGACCTAATTCATACAAACGCTGCGCTAAGCCCATCGTGCGCTTAACACCATAGCCTAGTTTAGTACTCGCTGCTTGCTGCAATGTTGAAGTAATAAATGGCGCTGAAGGCGAGCTTTTCGATGGTTTGTCTTCGCGTTTGGCAACCGCAAACTGCGCTTTTTCAAGTAGCGCAACTGCTGCCATGGTTTGCGTTTCATTGGTTGGTTTAAACGCTTTACCCTTCTCGTGGGTAACCGCTAGGGTTAATGTCGTGCCATCAGCTGTAGTTGTGTCAGCACTAACTTCCCAAAACTCTTCTGGAATAAAGGCTTTAATTTCGCGCTCACGTTCAACCACAAGCTTTACTGCGACTGATTGTACACGACCTGCTGACAAGCCTCTAGCGACCTTCTTCCACAGGAGTGGGCTGACCATAAAGCCGACCACGCGATCTAAGAAGCGGCGTGCTTGCTGAGCATTAACGCCTGGCATACTTAACTCACCAGGCGTAGCAAACGCCTGTTGAATGGCATTTTCTGTAATTTCATTAAATACAACGCGCTTAAACTTATCATCGTCACCACCGATGATTTCTTTTAAGTGCCACGCGATTGCCTCTCCCTCTCTATCCAAATCGGTTGCGAGGTAGATGGTGTCAGCTTTGTCGGCTAGTTTAGTTAATTCACTGACCACTTTTTCTTTACCTGGCAAGATATGATAAGACGCTTGCCAGTCTTTTTCTGGGTCGATACCCATGCGATTAACCAATGCTTGGCGGTCACGCTTGGCTTTGTATTTAGCCTTGGCCTCAGGCGACATTTTTCGTACTTCGGCCGCTGGCTTAGTAGCGACTTTTTTCCCGGTACTGCCCGTAGGCAAGTCACGTACATGACCGACACTCGATTTAACCACGAAGTCTTTACCAAGATATTTGTTAATTGTCTTTGCTTTGGCTGGTGATTCGACAATTACCAATGATTTTGCCATATGTTCTTTAATTCCTGCTTAGACAGCCGACATTTTTATGTATAAGCGATTTAACGCCGTCGAAAAAGTTAAGATGTGTGCGAGCTACAACTGGACTAACTTTGACGCGAGGCAGATAAAGTTTGTCTTAAATATCGTGTAAATAATTATTAGTAGATATATCCATAAATATGCAAGGTGACAAGCATTTATTCAACTTGACCTATGTAAATGCCTTATTTAGCTATAATATCCACCAGTTTTCGCGCATCATAATCGACTTTGCCGAAAAACTTAAGAGGCTATCGATAATAAAATTGAATCAGTAAGATTTCTAACCAGAAAACCAACAAACATTATCCAAGTGCCAGCCAATTAAGGTTTCTTAACGTTTAAGCTAGATTTCAATTTTTAAAACGCCACAGTTGAAATAACGTAAAAAATGGCTAAATGTATCACTAAAAAATTAACAGCAAGTTTAGATATTACGACTAATTTAATAGTGAAGTAAGTTGCTAAGACTAGCTATAAAAAAGAAAAAGCTGGCATGGCCAGCTTTTGCAAATTTGGAAAGGCTCAACTGAAAACAGCTATAGCACCCCTCGCTCCATTTGGTTTAACTCAATCGATTTAAATAACGCAGTAAAGTTACCTTCGCCAAAGCCTTTATCGTCAACTCGTTGAATCATTTCGATAAAGATCGGGCCGAAAATATTTTTGGTGAATATTTGCAATAGATATGAGTTTTCTTTTTGACTGTCTACCAAAATCTGGTGCTGACGAATACGTTCATGATCTTCTTTTACCCAAGGGATGCGCTTAAACACATCATCGTAATATTCAGGCACAATATTCAAGGTATCAATAATATCGCTATCTATTTTATCTAACGAACTCACTAAATCATCGGTAATAAACGCCAAGTGTTGCACGCCTGGGCCATTATACTCATCTAAGTATTCATCTATTTGATTATTATTGGTGCCCTTACCTTCGTTTATTGGGATAGAAAAATTACCGCAAGGGGATTGCAAGGCGTAAGAGACAAGTGCTGTTTTCTCGCCTTTAATGTCGAAGTAACGCACTTCTGTAAAGCCAAATACCTCTTTGTAAAAGTTCGCCCACTTTTCCATTGTGCCTTGGTAAACATTATTGGTTAAGTGATCAACCGCTTTAAAGCCTTTGTCTTCAACTTCAACGGGCTCTGGATGATCTTCAAAATCTTGCTGGTAAATTGAGCCGCCTAAACCAAAGCGATCAATAAAGTAAATCAAGCTGTCGCCAATGCCATAAATAGCAGGGTATGGCAGCTTGTTCGCGGCATTTTCTGCTGATTTAGCACCACGTTTAATTGCTTGTTCAAACGCGAATTCAGCGTCTTCTACTCGCCACCCCATAGAACAAATTGCAGGCCCATGACTTTTCGCAAACTCTTTAGAAAAACCCGACTGTTCATTGTTCAGTAAAAAATGGATATCGTTTTGATTAAAGTAGTCGATATCACGCCCTTTAAACTTTTTGGTTTTCGAGAAGCCAAAACCGTAAAAAGCTTTTTCCATAAAATCGCTGTCAGGTGTCGCGTATTCTGTAAATTCAATACCACACAATTTTAGTGGGTTAGCAACGTCATTCATTATTATCTCTCTGTGACCTGTTGTACCTTTCCTTTTATTATTCATGGAAAAACCCTGGTGAGAAGATAACCAGTCGCTAAGCGAAATCTAGTGATGTAAATCATGTGATACGTTTGTTTTGCAAAAAAACTGGCTAACATCTGGCCAGCCTTGATAGGCTCTGCAGCGGCACCGTAAGGTTATATTTACGCTCATATGTCTGGTCACCGTTCAAGCTCAGGAAGTGAACAAATAAGTTAACTGAAGAAAGTAAACAAACGAGCGTTTAAGATGGCTTAAATCGCGTTAGTAAAGGCAGGATTCTTATACCAATTGAATTAATTAGTTGATCAATTATGACGCAGGAAAAACGCTCAGAAACACAGGTTTTATACTCCCAGCAAAACCTAAGTACCTACATCCATGTAGGCAAGGTGTTATTTTTAAGTAACTAGTTGTTCTAATTTCAGAAATAACAACGCAGTTAATGAGTGTTTTAACCAGCCAGAAAGGGCAAGTATTTATTGAAATTGGTATTATTGCTGAACGTGACAGAAACGCATTAAAAAAGGCGCTGTAGCCTAGCTAGCAGCACCTTTTTGATTCTATTGTGATATAAGGCTCTTGTTAAGCCTTAATCTTAATTAGCCGTTGCTGCGACGCTCACGACGTTTTGGACGTTCAGTGACAACTGGCGCATCAGCAACTGAGATTTCTAACGCTTGACGGCGAATGCGAACACGCTTTAATTGCTTAAATGAAGCAGTCGGCATACCTTTTGGTAGTTGTACAAAGCTGTGACGTTCATGCAAGTTAATTGCACCAATGTAGCTGCTATCCAAAGAAATTTCGTTAGCAATTGCACCAACGATATCACCTGGCTTAGCACCGTGCTCTTTACCTACCTCTAAGCGGTATGTTTGCCAGTCAATATCATTACGTACTGGTTTTGCCTTACGTGGTGCACGTTCACCGCGACCATCGCGCTCACCTCGTTGACCTCGACCATCACGCATATCGCGACGACGCCCATCACGGCCACGATCATTGCGATCATTACGGTCAAATTCACGACGAGGTTTTGGATCTTCTTTTGGCTGAAGCGGTTGTTTTAATTGCTTTAAGTAAAGCAATGCTGCAGCTAAATCCGTCATTGAAACTTCTGATGTCTCTGCCATCTGCTCGATAATAGCGCGCATACCGTCAAGCTCTTTCGACGCAATAACTTCTAACAATTGTTGCTGAGTTTTTTCGATACGTGCTTTACCAATTTCTTGAATGCTAGGAAGTTCAAATGGATTAATCACGCCAGAAGTTAAACGCTCGTAATGACGTAATTGGTACATTTCTCTTGGGCGAACAAAAGAAATAGCGGTACCACTGCGACCAGCACGACCGGTACGACCAATACGGTGAACGTATGACTCATTATCACCCGGCAAGTCGTAGTTAATAACTAAGTCGATGCGAGGAATATCTAGACCACGTGCTACCACGTCAGTTGCGATCAGAATGGAAGAGTGACCATTTTTAATTTGATCAACCGTACGTTCACGCTGTGCTTGGTTCATATCACCATTTAACGCTACTGCAGGGTAGCCTTGGCGCTCAAGTTTTTCAGCTACTTCAACGGTGTCGTTACGGGTACGCACGAAAATAATCATGGCATCGTAATCAAAGGTTTCAGCGATACGCTCTAGTGCAGTTAGTTTGTTAATACCACTCACTTTCCAAGCAAACTGTTCAATATTTGCTTTCGCTTTTTTCACTGCCGCAATTTTTACGTGCTCAGGATCAGTTAAGAAACGATTAGCCACTTTACGGATTGCTGGTGGCATTGTCGCAGAGAATAACGCCATTTGCGTATCATCGTTTAAATGCTCTAGGATCCACTCAATGTCTTCTAGGAAACCCATGTTAAGCATTTCATCAGCTTCGTCTAACACACAAAGCTTAAGCTCGTTAAGTTTTAGGCTCTTGCGACGTAAGTGATCCATTAAACGACCCGGTGTACCAACAACAACTTGCGCACCGCGCTCTAATTGTTGGAATTGCGGGCCATATGATTGACCACCGTATAGAGTAGCAACACGTAAGCCTTTAATATTGGCAGAGAACGACTCAATCGCCTCAGCCACCTGGATAGCTAATTCACGAGTAGGCGCAAGCACCATTAATTGTGGCTTGCGAATACTTGGGTCAATGGCAGCAAGTGCAGGCAAACTAAATGCCGCAGTTTTACCCGTACCTGTTTGTGCTTCACCAAGTACATCACGCCCATCTAAAAGTGGCGGAATAGTTTGGGCTTGAATAGCCGTAGCTGATTCAAAACCAAGCTTGTTTAAGGCTGAAAGAATATTTTCAGGCAAGCCTAACGCATCAAAGCCAGTGACGGCATTGTTCTGTTCACTCATAATTTTTTATCTCTTGGCAGGAAGTCCTGCGATACAACTTTGAGGAAACCACCAAGAAGACTTGAGGCACATTCGAAAGGACAGCGTTTTCGCTGAACAAGGCAAGTCTATTGGGCGGATATAACCCCTACGAAATTTGGAATCTCTACCAGTCTTCTGCGCTAGTTATCGTTAATAGCGAATGCGGTAAAGATTGAGGCGCGCATTATACAGAGACTAAGTAATTTAGCAAGGTTGTTACGGACTGTAGTTTGTTAATAAGTGTAGTTCTAAAAACTTATCGATAAATTAAAGTACTAATTTAGCAAACAATAAGTTTTAAAGTTACTAAGCTTGGATGGTCGAAATTTTCGTTGTGTTAAATAACTTCGTAATGTTAGTTAAAAGAAAAGCCCCTATTGGGGCTTTAACTTCAATCAAAAGTTGGCACTATTGGTCGGTAAAGCAGCTTTGTACGCCACCAAACGGGCCTTTAAGTCCAACATTCTGCGTAGGTGGCACGACATCTTCTTCGGTTAAATCTTCGGCAGATGTCGGTAACGTATAGATAGTGAATTCTCTGCTTTCTGTACCTGTTACTCGGGTAGTTACTGCTAATTCAATATCAACCCACGAACCATAAGTTTGTGGATAGAGCACATCAATTAATGCTCGGCCTTGGTCGTCAGTTGTAACTTGCCCCGTCGCCGCAGCAATATTACCTGGTGTTAGGATACCGTCACCGTTGGTATCTTCACCTGGATCTAAGATACCGTTGAGATTGAGATCTTCATTTATACACGAAATTGGCGAGGTTAAGGTTGGATCATCCTCAGTAGGTTGACGGCCCGTTGTTACCCAAGATACAAAACTACCTGACTCGTCAAATAATTGAGCCCAATAGCCTTTGTAATAACGAACCGGAATTGCCGTAACAGTTAAAGTCACATTATCAACTGGCGTTGAATCTGCGTCCGTAGCAAAAACCGTGTACTGCTTGTTATAGGTGGTAATATCTAATTCTTCAATATTGTTACCTGTACCTAAAGTTAAGAACAACTCACGCCCTGCAACCGTTAAATTAACAGTATCAGATTTGTCTTGCTGATCTCTGACGGTTGCAGTCACCGAGACTCCTTCTTGTGAAGAAACCGCGTTTGATGTGTATACCGTTGAAGCACTGCCGTTGCTATCGGTAATTGCACTAGCAGGGAAAATTGAGCCACCATTGGTGTCGTCCAACGTGAAGTCAACTAGCTTACCTTTAACCAAGTTATCATTAGGGTCGCGCAGTGTGACTGAGATAACTGAAGTCTCGCCATTTGGCTCTACCGAGGCTGGAGACGCTTGCGCTACAACAGTTTCAACCGTTTCAGCAACAAACTCAAATGAGATTTGATTGCTTAATGCCGTATCACCTGAACCGCCAGTAAAAGTAACAACAGCAGGGCCTGCATTGTCTGCTTGCACACTAACAGATACTTGGCCATTGACTGTAGTGCCACTTAATGCTGAAAGCGTTCCACGAGTGCTGGTAAAATCAACTCTTGTGCCGTCAGCAACAGGTGTGCCGTTATCTAACCAAGTTAACGTTATATCAGCCGATTTTGACAGTCCAACATCAGGGGCTAAGGAATTACTCGGATTAACAACTAAACCATTGTTATTATCGAAGGCTGTAAATAAAAATGAGTCTGATTGCACTGAAACTTGTAAGCTTTCAGTCGTACCTAATGCCGCTGCAACAATTGAATTTGTACCGCCAGATAAACCAGTAGCGGTAAATATAGCCTGTCCGGTAAAGTCTGTTGTCACCATTGACGGTATATCTATTTGTGCAGATGAACCATTTGCCACTGACAAATCAACCACTTGGTTAGCAATACCATTGCCGTCACTGTCTCTAAGATTTAGAACATAATCGGTAGAGTCGTTAATTGCTAATGCAGATGAGCCGTTTAGTTGAATGGCCGTACCAACAACTTGAACCAATACGCTATCAGTTATGTTGCCACTTGAAGCTGTTATTGTAACGAGTCTATTTTCAGGGTTTCGCGTTGTTAGTTTAGCTGATGCAAGACCATCGGTTTCTGTTTCTGCTTTTTCAACTTCTAATTCGCCCGATGATACTTCAAAGCTTACCGTCGCACCTTCAACCAAATTATTTCGACTGTCTTTAACGAGGGCTGTTAATTGTACTTCCCCTGCGCCGCTTGACGCTATCTGAGGACTGTCGGCAAACAAAGTTAAACTAGTTACTTCAGGTCCTTCGTTGCCAATACTATCGCCTTGGCTAGTGAACACTATGTCTGCTGTTGATTGGGAATCATCATCATTTAATACAGACGCGGTGATTGTGCCAGCACCAGCAAGAGTTCCCACAACAACCTGTATGGTCGCAATACCTTCTGCATTAGTAGATGCAGCACCATTTTCTGGATTAAATGAAGCTAGCGTTGCTTCACTGACAATAAAAGAAACGAGTTTATTTGGAACCGGTTGGTTATCTTGCGTCACAGTTGCCGTTAGTTCAATTGGCGCTGCAGCAGAGACAATATCGTTATCAAGGGCAAGGCTTATCACAATAGGAGTCGTTTGATTTCCGCCCCCATTATCAGGATCTGGGTTTCCTTCTGAACTTAGACCACCATCACCACCGCCACAACCTACCAAGGTCATAAGCGCCATGGCAAAACTTAAGCGTCGAAACAGCTCCATACTGTCATCTCCATGTACATTTTTATTATAGATCTATCCCATCTTAACTGATAAAGATCGAAAAGGTCACTACCTAAATGCAAAAAGCCAGACCAGTTCAGCAATTAATTTAGTTTTTTCAATTAAATTTAACTGTTACTCTTACAGCCAAATTTCTATAACAATAATTGGTTGTATTCGATACCATGTCGTCAGATCAAAGTTCAAATCTAACGCGCCGCATTGTTACCGCAATGGTTTCAGGCATTTTACTTGGCGCCCTGTTGCAATGGTTAATGCCCAACGGCAAAGATTTTGTTATTCCACTCGGCCTTTTTGATTTTTCACTTCGCGCCTTTTTAGTGGATGGTATTTTTGAAGTTGTCGGTAAAATCTTTATTGCCAGCTTACAAATGCTGGTTGTGCCCTTGGTATTTGTATCGCTAATTTGCGGAACTTGCTCATTAAAGGACACCTCTAAGCTTGGAAAAATAGGCGGTAAGGCCGTTGGCCTTTATCTTATTACTACAGCAATCGCGATTAGCTTCGCGATGACCTTAGCCATGGTAATTAGCCCAGGTGAAGGGGTTAATATGGCGGCAGATACCACTTTTGCCAGTCGTGAAGCACCATCGCTTGCACAAACCATTATCAACATGTTCCCAAGCAATCCGTTTGCGGCCTTTGCCGAAGGCAACATGCTGCAAGTGATCGTTTTCGCATTGCTATTTGGTATTGCGATAGCCCTTTCAGGTCAAGCGGGTGAACGTATTGCAGGAATTTTCGAAGACTTAAATGTTGTTATTATGCGCCTTGTGACCATTCTAATGAACATCGCGCCATACGGCGTATTCTGTTTATTGGCAGGCCTGTTTACCGACTTGTCTATCGAAACCTTTGGTAACTTGATTGTTTACTTTATGGTTGTATTCTTCGCTCTAGTGATTCATGGCTTACTTACCTACCCTATTTTGCTAAAAGCATTTACCGGCTTAAACCCAATTATTTTCCTTAAGAAAATGCGCGAAGCCGCTATCTTTGCTTTTTCTACATCAAGCAGTAATGCCACAATTCCTGTTACACTTGAAACAGCTACGAAAAAGATGGGGGTGAAAAACTCTATCGCTTCATTTACTGTGCCGCTTGGCGCCACCATCAATATGGACGGCACTGCAATTATGCAAGGTGTTGCCACAGTATTTATTGCGCAAGTGTTTAACCAAGACTTAACACTCGTTGATTATCTTATGGTAGTACTAACAGCAACATTAGCGTCTATTGGTACTGCAGGTGTGCCAGGCGTTGGCTTAATTATGTTAGCGATGGTGCTAGAGCAAGTTGGTTTACCTGTAGAAGGTATTGCATTGATAATCGGTGTTGACCGACTACTAGATATGACACGTACAGCCGTTAATGTGACAGGTGACAGTATGGTATCGCTTGTTGTAGGGAAATCTGAGGGACAATTCGAATCAGATACTTACCACAACTTAGATGCTGGAAAAGATATTGAAAATATCGACTTTCATCATTTAAAAGACTAATTGTCAGCACTAGGCTGTATTAGCCACTCAATACTAAGCTATGGTTAAACCAGAAAGACGGTTAAGCCAGAAATATGATTAAGCCCGATTTAGTTCGGGCTTTTTTGTATCTGCTAAATTGCCCCATTACCTTTGAACCGAGTGATTTACAGATAAAAAAATAGCGCTTTACCTAATGATAGATGAAGCGCTATTTTACGAATTAATCGCTTACTTAGAACGGCATTTTAAAACCTGGAGGCATCTGCATACCACCAGTAAGGTCTGCCATCTTAGATTTGTTTTGCTCTTCTACGCGACGCACAGCATCGTTAAATGCAGCAGCAACAAGGTCTTCAACCATGTCTTTGTCGTCTTCCATTAAACTCTCGTCAATTTCAACACGGCGTACACTGTGAGAGCCCGTCATAGTTACTTTAACCATACCTGCGCCTGATTCACCAACAACTTCCATATTTGCCAGTTCTTCTTGTGCTTTTTGCATTTTTGCTTGCATTTGCTGGGCTTGCTTCATTAAATTGCCCATGCCACCTTTCATCATAATATGTCTCCAATACGTAGTTGTTGCCAAAGATAGTGACTCTTGGTAAACAATTCAAGGGAATTAGGATTTACCAAGTGGTTTTGTTGATCGATGCTTGCACTATCTTGCCACGATACTCGATTCATCGAGCACCGCTTGAAAGTTTGTTTGTAAATAGTTAACGATAGGGTCAGAGGCTAGTACTTGCTTAGCGTAATCATATCGTTTGTCATTGATTTGACTTTGAATTTGCAGTGGATCGTCAATAGTTTCGTCTACAACAACCAAATCAACCTGCATTGGCTGACTAAAATACTCAGACACAAAGCTGCGCAGCTGGGTTAATGCCGAATCAGTGATCAAATGCTTAGCTGACTGGTTTAACTCTAGTACCAGATGATTGTCAGTGGTTGCTTTGCCAATAACTGACTGCTGAGCCAAAATTCGTAAACGGCCATTGAGCGACATGGCGTCAATCATATTCGCCCATTTATCGACCTGGTTCGCTTTTTTGATTATTGAAGGATCAACCTGCTCTATCGCGAATCCCTGCTCTGGTAAAGTTTCAGGTGCAGGAACATCAGGTTTGGGCTTAGCTTGTGCTGCAAGAGTCTGACGCTCAGTCGCGTCGTCAGGCTTTTTTACCGACTTGCTCTCCAGCTTTTTCTTACGGCTTCGAAGCATATTTCGAGTCGCTAATGCCGATTCCACACTCGCACTTAACAAACCATCTTCTGAAGAAGCTTTGGCTGTTTCTGTTGCAGGCTTACTTGCTTCGGGCAACACATCTTTCGCAACATTTTGCATAATGTTCGCTGTTGCATCTGCAGTAGTTTCGAATGTCGCCTGATTGACAACCACTTCCTGTAGTTGCTGTTCTTGCAACTGTGTGTTTTGTATATTTGCTGTTTGTGACTGAGCTTGTTGCTCTATTGCCAGCAACTCTTGAGCAAGTTGCTGCTCACTTACCTCTTCATCCTTTATTTCGGCATGTGTTTGATTGGCACTGCTGTCGCCTTCTGCGACTGAAATAGATTCAGGGTGAGTTGTCGTTTCTTGCTCATTCTCTTGAGCCACCTGGCTCACGTGAGTCGCTTGAGCCACTTGAGCAGTCTGGGTAACTTGTGTCTCAGGTAGGGTGACTTCATCAAAGTCTGTTACAGTGGTGTCTTTCTCTGCGTAGCTTTCAGTTTTTTTCGGGCTAATAGCTGGCGCAGCAATATCGGCATCTGCCATCGGCTTAAAGGCTAATAGCCTCAGCAAAGTCATATCAAATGCAGCTTGTTCATCTCCTGCATAAGGTAAGTCTTTTCTGCCATTAAGCACGAGTTGGTAATACAGCTGAATATCTTGTGCAGACATCGCACCAGCAAATTTTTTGATTAGCTTGCTGTGCTCTGACGAAAGATCAAAATGTTGCTCGGTAATTTGGTACATCGCCACATGGTGCAACAACTGCAACAACTCAGCATGCAAGCGCTGGTAACTCGGCGCATAAGCGGCAATTTCTTGCGACAACGCCATCAATCCACTGGTATCTTGCTTAACCAAGGCGATAAGGATTTTATAAGGCCAATGCTGATCCACACCACCCAGCATGTGCTGCAAATTATCAACACTGATATGGCCTTGCCCTTGAGCAATGGCTTGATCTGTCAAACTAAGTGAATCACGCATACTGCCGCGAGCGGCTTTCGCTAGCACATTTAAGCTTTCAGCTTCGAATGTCACTTGTTCGGCGTTAAGAATTTTCTCTAGTTGCTGTTCAATTTGTACAACAGACAAGGCTTTTAAATGGAACTGTAAACAGCGCGATAACACGGTTACAGGTAGTTTTTGTGGATCCGTTGTAGCGAGGATAAATTTAACGTGTTCAGGCGGCTCTTCAAGTGTTTTAAGCAGCGCATTAAAACTGCTTCTCGACAGCATATGCACTTCATCAATCAAATACACTTTGTAACGACCACGTGTTGGCGCATATTGCACGTTGTCTAAAATTTCGCGCGTATCATCAACCTTTGTTCGCGAAGCTGCGTCAATTTCCAATAAATCAACAAAGCGCCCTTGGTCGATGTCTAAGCAAGTATCACACTTGCCACAAGGTTCAGTGCTAACCCCTTGTTCACAGTTTAAACTCTTAGCAAAAATTCGAGCTATCGTAGTTTTACCAACACCGCGCGTACCGGTAAATAAGTACGCGTGGTGTAAGCGTTGCTGGCTAATTGCGTTAACAAGCACAGAAACAACGTGCTCTTGTCCCATCAACTCAGCAAAGGTTTTTGGGCGCCACTTGCGCGCCAGCACTTGATAGCTCATTGGGTATTATTCGCCTTCGTACTGAATTAGCGTAGTAATGTTCAAGCCAAGCGCAGCTAGCTTTTCTTCACCACCTAAGTCAGGTAATGAAATAACGAACGCAGCATCTTGTGTTGTTGCGCCTACGCGACGAATTAACGCGGTAGTTGCTTCAATAGTGCCGCCAGTTGCTAATAAGTCATCAACAATCAGTACTTTGTCTTCTGGTAGTAAAGCGTCTTGATGAATTTCTAAGGTATCAGTACCGTATTCTAATTCGTAGTCTTGTGCGAAGGTTTCGCGAGGTAGTTTGCCTGGTTTACGCACTGGCACAAAGCCAACGCCTAATGCTAAAGCTAATGGCGCACCGAATAAGAAGCCTCTTGCTTCCGTACCAACTATTTTGGTAATCCCTTGGTCTGCATATTTATTTTTAAGCAGTTCAATTGTTAACGAAAAAGCTTGGTGGTTCTCTAAAATCCCCGTGACATCACGAAACATAATGCCTGGTTTTGGGTAATCTTCGATGGTGTGAATGGCACTTTTTAAAAGTGAAATATCTGATTCTGTCATTGCTTCATTTGAGTCTTAATCTTGGAGGTTAAGGATAAATGAATTTAAACAATTTTTACAGAGAGGCGACGCGAGTATTTTGCTTGTTCAGTTGGGCGATTAATGTTAGGAATTTAACATCATCTATGGGCTTGTCGAGAATACAATCACAAAGCGATTGTTCGATTAAATGCTTCATTGACTCACGACCTTGGGTGGTCATAAAAATGATGGGGATCAAGTGCTCGTCTTGACTGATGTTTTTTAGCAGCTTAACACCATCCATTAATGGCATTAAGTGGTCGATAATAAGCAAATCAAAAGGCTGCTCTTGGTATTTTTTATAACCGTCTAAGCCATTTTTCGCATTGGTCACATGGTGTCCACGGCCAGCGAGTAAGCAATTGATTTGTGCCAATACGGCAGCATTATCATCTACCACTAAAATGTTCATCGAGATATGCTGTGATCCAGCAGAACCTATTAAGCTAGGTAAGTGTACCAGCCCATTAGCATAGGTAATAAAGGCATTGAAACTAGGGCAACTAGAGCTAAAAACAAATGACGCTTTGACGCACTATCTTTGAAATTCTCGTTGTGAGACATCTTCTACTTCCTACACAGGTTAAAAACGTCGCGCATTATAATAGATGATTGATTTTATGAACAGAGATTTTGATCTAGATCAAGTTTATAACCAACATGTTGGCAGTTAATATGCAGGCTAAGTTACTGAGCTATTTATGTTAGTTGGTAGCGTTTGTGAGTTAAAAATAATACTTCAATTCCTCATTTAGCCTACTCTTTACCGAGACAGTGACAAGAAAGCTAACGACAAAATCTACAATTAACGCTGTGCAATCATGTTTTTTCAGGCTGATGTTATTAGCAATTTAAGCCCAGTAGAATCAATACTGGGCTTAAAACTAACTAAGGCCAATACGAGCCTATAAAGCTTATTAACGGCGACATTGCCCTTTAACAGATGCTTGATAATCTCCATTAACATTAGGCAAATTATTGGTTAACTGACGAATTCGTGTATCACTTGACGGGTGAGTTGATAAAAACTCTGGCGGCGCGCCCTTGCTCACCTTTGCCATATTACGCCAAAGCTGAATAGCCGCTTTTGGATCATAGCCGGCTTTGGCCATTAATTTTTGACCAACAATATCAGCCTCTGACTCATGCGTGCGCCCATAAGGCATCAACACGCCATATTGTAAACCCAGACCTAACCCAGCCATCCATGCATTTCGATTTTGCACATTTTGGCTAGCCAGTGCGGCGTCAGCAGCTTGCAAACCAATTTGCGCCAATTGGCCTGAAGACATACGTTCATTAGAATGCTGCTCAATAACATGGGCAACCTCGTGACCAATAATGGCTGCTAACTGTGCAGGTGTTTCAGCAACCTTTAGAATACCAGTGTAAACACCAATTTTGCCCCCCGGTAGCGCAAAAGCATTCACTTGCTCAGAGTCAAACACCACCACTTCCCAATCACTAGCCTTAGGCTGGCCTGGTAATTGTTGAATAATGTCGTCAGAAATACAGCGAACATATTGATTAGTCTTGCTGTCTTGGTAGATTTTCTCTTTTTCTTTTAACTGCTCAAACGAAGATGCACCCATTTTATTGAGCTCACCAGCCGAAAATAAGGTGATCTGCTGGCGTCCCGTTGATGATGTAGAACAAGCATTAATGAACAAGGCCAATGAGACTACTGCCAAACTACGTTTCATATGAATTCCTTCTACCTAACGTTATCATTTGTTTTTTATTGTGTATTGTTGTGAGGCTACTCACTAGCTTAAACAACTTGCTACGGTGCAATCTTAACTAGGGCAAAACTTTAACAAGCGTGCTTTCGTCTTTACTAACCCCGTAAATGTCTGATGGCGAAAAGCCCAAGGTAATGTGAAAATCTTTTGGCGCTAAGCCAAATGCCTTACGTAAGTCATCTGCTTGCTCCGAACTAAGTACCACAAAATACGCTTTCCCTTGGTCTTTTATGACACGCCCTAACCCTTTCACCTGAAATTTAATTTGACGACCACTGGCTAATAACGCGTTAACTTGCTGCTCACTAACCTCTTTGATCTCATAAGGGTTAATTAAGGTGACGTGAAACTTGCCATGGTCGCGGTTGGCTTGGCCAGCTCTAAGTGTTTTGAAAGTATCAGTTTCAATAGCCTGTAACTGTTGCAAATAGCCAGCGATGATGTCTTGTTGAACTATGCCACCGACGTAATTTAAACCCGCACTATCACTTAGTTCGCTAGCAGTGACAGTAATTGATTTAACCAAAGCTTCCTCACTTTTGTGTACCTTATGCTGGTCAGCCATAGCGCTGCTCACCAGTGTTGAACCCCATAAAACAACTAAAATACCTATCGCTTTTACATTCATTATTCTCTTCGCTTTGCTGTTATCGTTAGCCCATTATTTTTATTTTACGTTAGGGCTAAACTATTGTGTATAAAACCTATATATGCCGCTGTTTTTGTGCGTACATGCCTAGTCCAATAAACACAGATACCACAACCGGTACTAGGTATAGATCAGAAATTTGCGCCAATAACTCAGCTAAGAATCCACTTAGCCATACAGTTGCGGCACCATAACCAAATGCACAAACTAGAACAAAAATTAATGTGCGCACTACCAAGTGCTGGTTTTTAATGAGTTGGCGAATGGATTGAGAAATTTCACCGCCAAATAGTACCAGCAATGTCGCAATGATCGCCATTGCACATTGCCCTTGATATGGTCGAAACCACTGGCCTAACTGACCCGCCAATTCAATTAACTGCGCTTGCACTATTAAGCCTCGTGCTTAGCTAGCAAATCGACTAAATCTTGCTCAGTTAATACCGTTACACCCAAATCTTGTGCCTTGGTCAATTTTGAGCCAGCCTTTTCACCTGCAACAAGATAATGCGTTTTAGCAGAAACACTACCAGAAACCTTTGCACCCAAGGCCTGAAGTTTTGCTTTAGCCTCATTTCGCCCCATTTGCGACAAGGTGCCAGTCAAGACAAAAATTTGGTCGGTAAGTGGCTGCTCATCTGCCGATTTAACGGCTATTGCTGGCCAAGTTACACCTGCATTTAGCAACTTTTCAATAACCGCTAAGTTCGTTTCTTGAGCAAAGAAAGTTGCGATGTTATTGGCAACCACTTCACCAACATCAGATACCGATTGCAAAGACTCTCGGTTAGCCTGCTGCACCGCTTCTAATGTTAGATAGTGATTAGCTAGGTTCGCAGCCGTCGCTTCGCCGACTTCACGAATACCTAACGCATAAATAAATTTAGCAAGCGTGGTCTTTTTCGCTGTTTCCAATGAAGCAACGAGTTTCTCTGCTGACTTCTTGCCCATACGTTCTAAGCTGCTAATTTGTAGTTCGTTTAAATCAAATAAGTCAGCAGGGGTTGCAATCAGGTTTTCGTCTACCAACTGCTCAACTAGCTTGTCACCTAAACCATCCACATCGAATGCTTTACGCGAAGCAAAATGTTTGATCGCCTCTTTGCGCTGAGCACCGCAAATTAAGCCACCAGTACAACGCAGCACCGCTTCACCTTCAGGTTTAGTGACCGGAGAGTCGCACACAGGGCAAGTGTTTGGGAACACTACTGGCGTGGCATCATCTGGGCGGCGATCAACAACCACGCTAACCACTTGCGGTATTACATCGCCCGCACGTCGAATGACCACTGTATCGCCTTTTTGTAGTCCTAAGCGATCAATTTCATCTTGATTGTGTAAGGTCGCATTACTTACCGTTACCCCACCAACAAATACTGGCTTTAAGCGAGCTACCGGCGTAATTGCGCCAGTGCGCCCTACTTGAAACTCAACATCTTCAAGTAATGTAATTTCCTCTTGGGCTGGGAATTTATAAGCAGTTGCCCAGCGCGGTGCTCTAGCAACGAAACCTAGTTGCTGTTGCAGCGCAATATCATCAACCTTTAATACTGTGCCATCAATTTCATAGCTTAAAGCGTCGCGTTTATTAAGAATATCCTGATAAAACGCCTCGCATTCGCTAGCATTGGCTAAGAACTTCACCTCTGGACACATTGGCATACCAACCGTTTTAAGCTGGTTTAAACGAGCGAAATGAGAGTCAGCTAACCAATCTTGACCTTCATCGCTGACATAACCAATACCATAGGCATAAAAAGCAAGGTTACGCTGTGCGGCAATTTTAGAGTCTAGCTGACGTAGGCTACCAGCAGCGGCATTACGCGGGTTAGCAAATACCTTTTCACCTTTCGCTTTGGCGCGCTCATTAAGCTGCTCAAAGCTGGCTTTGGGCATGAATACTTCACCACGCACTTCCAACACCGCTGGATAATCAGTGCCCATCAGCTTTAAGGGAATTGATTTAATCGTGCGAATATTTTCCGTGATATTTTCACCTGTTGTCCCGTCTCCTCGCGTTGCCGCTTGTACGAGCACACCTTGCTCGTAACGTAAACTAACCGCTAGGCCATCAAGTTTAGGCTCTGCACAAAACGCTAGTGTTTTACTGCTTGCCAATCGGTCATTGATACGGGTAACAAAAGCCTGCCACTCTTCTTGGGAGAAGACGTTATCAAGCGATAGCATAGGTAATTGATGAGTCACTTGCGTAAAGGCTTTTAGCGCCTCTCCACCTACCTTTTGCGACGGTGAATCAATACTTTTTAGCGCCGGAAATTCTGTTTCGATAGCAATAAGTTCGCGCATTAGTCGATCGTACTCGGCATCAGGCACCGAAGGCTGATCTAGCACGTAGTATTCGTGATTATATTGGCGGAGTTGCTCGGAAATTTTTTCCACTTGCTGCTGTGCAGTTTCTAGTGACATATTCAATTCTATTCTTTGGTATAAGCGTGGTGAAAAAAGCCTCCAACTGGAGGCTTTTTATTTTCTAACTCATTCTATTAACTTTGCGCAATACGCTGTTTGCGGTCGAACTCTCTGATTTTACTCAAGTAATGCTGTTCAGTTTGCTTGGTCATCGCGCTGCGCTTGTCATCAAGGATCTGACCATTAAACTCTTGTGCAAGCTGTTTAGCGGCCGCTAACATTTGTTCAAATACTTCAAATGGATCACCCGCATTGGGCAAGGTCATAAACATGCTGACCCCTTGCGTCGTAAAGTTTTCCATATTGTCTAAATCAAAGGTGCCAGGGTTCATCATATTCGCAAGGCTAAAGGTAACTTTTCCGTTGCCTGCACTGTCTTGATGGCGGTGGAAAATGTTCATATCACCGTACTTCATACCCAGTGTCAGCAGGCTTGGCAATAATGCAGCACCAGACATTAATTGCCCTTGCGGCATTACCACAGATAACACAATAACTTCTGTTTCAATTTCTGGTTGCTCGAGCTCTGGCGTATTGTCAGACGCTTCAACTTCGTCAATTGGCTGAGCGCCGAAGGTTGGCTCTTTGCGATCACCCGCATCTGCAGTGTCAATGCTGTCATCAAAATTTAGCTCAATTTGGTTTTTCTTGAGCGCCGCACCGCTAGGTGCCTTGGCAACATTGGCAGCAGAAGCAGGTGTGGTAACTTTCGGTTTAGCTTGAGTGACCGGAGTTTGGTAAACGCTAGGCTCAGATTCTAGAACCAGCTCTTCGGCCGCTGGTGCTGCTTTTTCTTCCTCTGGCAACTCAGGAGCAACAGTTTGTTCAGCAATATCCACCGGCAAAGGTTCATCATTGTATGCCGGTGCAGGCGCTGGCTGATTAGGAATTTCTTCGTCTGCTGGCGGGTGTTCAATTTCGCCAGTTAGCGCAGAATCGGCAACAACTCTCGCCTCGCTTACGCCATCTTGATCGAACCCTTTGCCATCAAAGTCGCGCGACATCGGCTCAACTTTGGTGTCACTTGTTTTTAACTTATACGGATTTTTGTTTTTGCGAATAGTCCACAAACCGTGGATAAAAATGGCGGCAATTACAATTGCACTGATAATGATTAATGCGTTTCGAAAATTATCTTCCATCATCGAGCCTGTTTATTATGATACTTCTGCCATGGCGATTGCTTCATCTATGTCTACTGAGACCATGCGAGACACACCGGGTTCCATCATGGTTACCCCCGTAAGATGAGAAGCCATCTCCATCGCGATTTTATTATGACTGATATATATAAATTGCACAGTTTTAGACATTTCACCAACCAGATTACAAAAACGCTCAACATTGGCGTCGTCTAGCGGTGCGTCTACTTCATCCAGCATACAAAATGGCGCTGGTGTCAGTCGGAAAATGGCGAACACTAATGATAATGCCGTTAGCGCCTTTTCTCCACCTGAGAGCAAATGAATTGTACTATTTTTTTTGCCAGGAGGACGCGCCATAATGGTCACGCCAGTATCAAGCAAATCATCTGACGTTAATGCCAAATAGGCTTGCCCGCCGCCAAACACTTTTGGGAACAGTGCAGAAAATCCGTGGTTAATCTGCTCAAAAGTGGTTTTAAACTTCTGCCGACTTTCTTTATCAATCTTTGCTATTGCAGATTCTAACGTGGCAACTGCTTGAGTTAAATCCTCAATTTGTAAATCTATTTGATTTTTTCGCGTTTGTTGCAGTTGAAACTCATCAATCGCTGCTAAATTAACCGCTCCAAGCTCTCCGAGCTGGCGTTGCACTTGTTTTAGCTGTTGCTGATAACTAGTAAGTGAACCTGTTGGCTCACCAAACACTTGCTGTTGATTAAGCTCTTTCAACTCGCTTAGTGATTCTTTTGCAGCGTTTAATTCAAAAACAAGTTGCTCTTTTTTCAACGCTTGTTGATGAGCCGTATCGTTGTGCTGGTTAACTTTTGTCTCCAATTGGGCAATTTGCTGCGCTAGCTGCGACTTCTTAGCCTTGCTTTCATCCAATTGTAATTCAGCACTAGCAAGTTTTACTTTGGCTTTTTCCACACTTTCGTTGGCAGTAACGACTTGTTGCTCAAGCGCTGCCGTTTTGGGCAATTGTGCTAATTCTTGTTGATAGTGACCTAACTGATCATCCGTACTATGGCGCTGCTCACTGGTGTGTGCCAATTGCAATTCACTTTGTCGAAGGCTTAACGAGTGCTGTTGGTGTTGAAGCTGCAACTGCTGCAATTGTTGCTGCGCATCATTGAGTGCTTGTTGCTTCGCATGTTTTTGCGCAACTAGCGCAGCTAGCTGCTCTTGCAGCGTCCGTAAAGCTTGTTCACTTTGCTCGATAGCTTCGGCGCTTAGCGCTTCACTAGCTTGCCCTGCTTTGCTTTTTTCTAATGTTGAAATAGCACTTTGTTGTTCTAGCGTTAGCGCACCAAGCTCTTGAGAAACCTGAGCTAACTGGCGATTTCGTTGATCAACTTGTGATTGAGCAAAGTCATACTCGCTTTGCGCTTTTTGTAGCGCTAATTTTTGCTCAGCAAGCTGATTAGCAACAATGGTGTTTTGCTGTGCAAGTGACTGTTGCTGACCTTGTAGCTGTTTCAGTTTTTCTGACTGTGCATCAACAATTGGCGATAGCTCAGCCATTTGCTGGTTAAGCTCATCATACTCGCATTGCAAGGCTAAGCGGTTAATGCCTTGTGAAGCTCGACCTTTTGACAATATCGCCTTTGACCACATGGTGCCATCAGTGCTAATGATGTATTGCTCATCTGTTAGCGTATCCACTGACGCTAACATGGCTTGTAGCGAGGCTTCATCTTCTGCGACTTTAACTTGGTTGAGCAAAGGCACGAACCCGAGTTGAGTCGTTACTTTACTGGCTAGACAGCCAATATTGGCATGTTGGTCGAGGTTTTCTTGGTTAATTAACCAAAATCGTTCAGCAGTTTTTTTCTCATTGTTTTGAGAACTGTTTCGAGAATTGTTTTTAGAATCGCCTGCGCCGCTCTCTAGCGAATTCGAAATATTAGCTGATATAAGCTGGTAGTCATTAGCGCTAAGTAAATAAGCGTCCAACCATTGGCCGAGTACTTTATCTACAGCGGCCTGCCAATTTTTATCAACTGAAATCGCCTCGCGATAACTATTAAATTCAGTGATGCCTTGCGCCGTAAGCCAGTGCTCACATTCGCTTTGCCACTCTTCTTTTACCGCAAGTTGCTTGGTTAATTGTGCCAATTGCAGGTTGAAAGACAATTGCAATTGCTTGTTGTCAGCTAAGGCTAGCTCAGCTTGTTTAATATCCAGTTCAAGCAGCTTGTCACTTTGGGCTTTCGCGTTTAATTGAGCTTGGCTGTTAGTAATTTGGTCTTTTAATCGCTTAATTTGCTCTGTTAGCGCGCTCAGGTCTGCTAGTGGCTGTTCATTAAGCTCTTTGAATTGTAGTTGCTTTGCTTCTAATTGAGCAGTTAACTTAGCCAATAGTTCTTGGCTCGCCAGTTGAGCTTGTTGCTGCGCCAAACGCTGTTCTTGAACGGCTAGGCGCTCTCGGCTTTGCGTTTGCACAAGCTGTTCTTGTGATGCCACTTGCTGTTCAAGGCTCAACAGCTCAGCTTTAGCGCTAACAAGTGCTTGCTCTGCCGCTAATGTTTGTGGGGCAAGTGCCGCTAGTTTTTCCTGCCAGCTAGCAATTTCTTGATGGTACTGTTCGCTTTTGGCGACAATATCTTGCTGCTTTTGCAGATAACGGGCGACTTGCTTTTCATTATTACTCAATAAATGCTGAGCGGTGGCGAGTTCTTGCTGGTAACGACTGTGTTCTTGATTTGTACTGGTTAACGTATGTTGAGCGTCGCTAAGTGTTTTGTAATCTTGCTCTATCGCTTGTTCTTGTATTGATAGGGCAAGTTTGTGTTCACCTAGTGCGTTTTTCGCCTCTGCCATGTGCAGGTTTAACTCAGCAATCACGGTATTGAGCTTATCTAGCTGCTTTTGTGCAGATTGATATTTTACCGTTGCAATAATCGATTTCAGTTCACGTTCTTGTGCTTTTAACTTGCGATATTGGCCTGCTTGCTGCGCTTGCTGATCTAAAACATTTAGGTGAATGCCAATCTCTTGACTGATATCGGCAAGGCGCGACAGATTATCGCTGGTATGGCCGAGTTTTAGTTCGGTTTCACGGCGGCGCTCCTTGTATTTTGAAACGCCTGCGGCTTCTTCCACAAAAACGCGTAACTCTTGAGGTTTCGACTCGATCAGCCGAGAAATCATGCCTTGTTCAATAATCGCGTAGCTTTTTGGACCAAGGCCTGAGCCAAGAAACACGTCGGTAATGTCTTTTTTTCGACACTTACTGCCATTTAGGTAGTAAAGATTTTGGCCATCGCGATTTACCGTGCGTCTGATCGCCACTTCATTTCGCTCTGCAAGATTAGCCGCCAGATGAAAATTATTGGTAGGTAAGTCCTGCGTGCCTTCGCCCTGTGTTTCAAAAATGAGTTCAACACTCGCCTGCCCTATAGGTTTTCGCTCAGCTGAGCCATTAAAGATGACGTCAGTCATCGCATCGCCACGCAGATTTTTAGCTGAGCTTTCGCCAAGTACCCAACGTACAGCGTCGATAATATTTGATTTACCACAACCGTTAGGGCCAACGATCGCAGTCATTTGATGAGGAAAAGGAACTTTTGTGACATCGACAAACGATTTAAAACCAGCAAGTTTGATTTGTTTTAAACGCATATCTGGGTGAAATTAAGGCGATGCCGAGTTGTTCTTGTTATAGGTGCAATTTATCAAATTTTGTCATACTTTGTCACACCTAATTGCGCTTAAAGGTGGTCTTAGCCCTTGGCTCGCAATGAAATTTTCTTATAATCGGAAATATCACATTTATCACTGCGGCACTTTGCCCGTATGACACATTAAAGGCACATATGTTAGCAAACAGCGGTTCCGGCTATTTTTTTCAAGGTTTTAACTTGATTAACTCCAAAGGGTTAAGGCGTTTTGTATTAATTCCCCTAGCCGTCAACTTGGTCATTTTTGGGATCACTTTTTATTGGCTACTGCTGCAACTCAATGATTACATCTCACAATTATTAGGCTGGCTACCAGAGGCGTTAGCTTGGCTAGAGTATATGGTGTGGCCAGTTGCTGTTGTCGCAATTTTAATCGGCTTTTCCTTTATTTTTAGCGCTATTGCTAACTGGCTCGCAGCGCCTTTTAATGGCCTACTCGCCGAAAAAGTAGAAGCAAAATTAACGGGGCAGCAAGATAACAGCGGTGGCCTATCAGATGTGTTTAAAGATATTCCCCGAACGCTCAGCCGAGAGTGGTGCAAATTGCGTTATTATCTGCCACGCGCTATTGGCTTTTTTATTATCATGTGGATTCTGCCGTTCATTGGGCAAATAATTTGGTTTTTGTTTGTTTCATGGATGATGGCGGTTCAATACTTAGACTACCCATTCGATAATCACAAAATTAACTTTGAGTTAATGCGTGGCCGTCTCAATGAGCATAAAGGTCAAAGCTACAGTTTCGGCATAACAACGGCGCTGTTTTCAATGATCCCTTTTGTTAATTTAATTGTCATGCCGGTGGCAATTTGCGGTGCTACCGCACTATGGGTTGATCACCATAAACAAGAAATGAAGGCGCAAGTTAACACCCGTGACACGCAAATGTAAAAAGGAAGTCGCAACGAGAATTCTTTTTCATTTCAGCTATTTTGCCCAAAAAGGTTGACCCTTATATCGCTAACTTTTACAGTTAAATAAAAGTGATGGAGCAATTTTTGATGAAAGCTAAATTAACCGTTGGCGCCTTGTTAGCAATATGTCCTCTGGCTTGGGCTAGCGCGCAAAACACGGATGCAAATTCTACTGAACTACAAACTGCAGAAACACCTGTAGAGCAAGTAGCAAACGAGCCACAAGCCGTTGAAGAAAAAATGATTGATTTAGCGCAAGAATCAAAAGAGCAAGAGGCTCCATCTGATAGCTCTGTGCCTCCTACTGAAGAAACGACTGAAGTAGCAATTGAGGTAACAGAAGAATTTGAATCCTCAGTAGCTGAAATGCCCACTGAAGTGCTCAGTGACGAAGAACAAACAGATTTATCAGCCACCTTAGATGACCTGTCGAGTGACGTTCAAGCTGAAGAAGCCACTATCGAAAGTTATGTAGACGATACACCTTACAATTTTGTTCGCCCTGTCCCTGAAGAAGGCGATGTTTTTATTCCTGTGCTCTCCGATGCAAAAGTCTTTGCGGAGTTTATCGATGAACTACCTGCTGTAGTGAATTTTTTTACGATGGCTAGCGAAGACGAAATTATTGCTTTTTACAGCGAAAACTATGGTGAGCCTGTTGAGCAAGAACGTAAGCGTGGTCGCTTAAATGTTACCTTTTACCTGCAAGATGTAGCGACGCGTGTGGTGATTTCGGAGCAAGATAATCGTCGCCAAGTGGATGTATTGCAAGAGAGTGCAGCACTGTAGCTTTAACCTATCTATAGCTAACAAGTTAAAACACGAATACACGAACAATAAAAAGCCGCAATTACTTATTTGAGTAATTGCGGCTTTTTTAGTTTCTGCCTCTGGCAATAGCTACTTTCGCAAAAGCTAATAGCTTTCTTTTGTTAAGCTTTGCGCCAAGTCGTTTTACCAGCGCTATCTTCTAGCACAATATTCATGGCTTTGAGCTTATCGCGTGCTTCATCGGCAAGCGCCCAGTTCTTATCTGCACGCGCTTGGTTACGTTGAGCGATCAAAGCTTCAATTTCGGCGACTTCGTCACTATCACCGCCACCTTGTAAAAACTCAGCAGGGTCTAGCTGTAAAATGCCAATTAAGCCACCTAAGCCTTTTAGGGTTCCAGCAAGCTCTACCGCTAATGATTGCTCACCTTGTTGCTTGGCAACGTTAAGCTGCTTTGCCAACTCAAATAACACAGCAATCGCTTGTGGCGTGTTGAAGTCGTCATCCATCGCGGCACAGAACTCCGCAACTTGTGGATGTGCCTTATCAAGCACAAACTCTGCTGGCACATCAACATCACGCAACGCAGTGTAAATTCGCTCAATAGAAGCTCGTGCTTGATCAAGATTTTCCGTCGAGTAATTTAACTGGCTACGGTATTGACCAGAAGTTAAGAAAAAGCGCGTTGTTTCAGTATCGTACTTTTCCAATACTTCACGAATGGTAAAGAAGTTGCCCAGTGACTTAGACATTTTCTCTTGGTCCACTTGTACCATACCCGTGTGAATCCAGTAGTTCACATAAGGTGTGTCTAATGCACAGCAGCTTTGAGCCACTTCATTTTCATGATGTGGGAATGACAAGTCAGAGCCGCCACCGTGAATATCAAAATGGTGACCAAGCTCTTTCGCATTCATCGCAGAACATTCAATGTGCCAGCCTGGGCGACCATTGCCCCAAGGTGATTCCCAGTATGGCTCGCCAGGTTTTGCCGACTTCCACAACACGAAATCTAGTGGGTTGTTCTTGGTTTCATCAACATCTACACGCGAGCCGGCTTGCAACTGTTCTAAATTTTGGCCACTTAATTTACCGTAATCTTTAAAACTTGAAACATCGAACAACACATCACCACTGCCAGCCACGTAGGCGTGTTTCTTGGCAACAAGTGTGTCGATCATCTCGATAATTTCGTTCATGTGTGTGGTAACACGTGGTTCGATATCTGGGCGCAGTAAATTCAAGGCATCAAAGTCTTGATACATTTCCGCGATATTACGCTCGACTAGCTCTAGCGGCTGCTCGCCATTTTCCTTCGCGCGCTTGATGATTTTATCTTCAACGTCAGTGATATTGCGCACGTAGTTAACATCGTAACCAGAAAACCTTAAGTAACGAACAATGTTGTCAAAGCCAATATAGGTTCTAGCGTGGCCAATGTGACACAAGTCGTAAACGGTAACACCACAAACGTATAACCCCACCTTGTTGGCTTCAATAGGTTTAAACACTTCTTTTTGTCGAGTTAGGGTGTTGTATATTTGCAACATTGTGTTTTGGTTTCCTTTAGTACAAACAAATTAATAAACATAACCTTGGTGGCAAGAAGCAAGCTTTTCAATTCATCATGCCTCAGCCCAGCGCGCCATTGTAACGTATCATTTATAGTCAAACCACAGCCTAGCTTAGACAAAACGAGAAAAAGCGAATTAATTACGCTACAATCTGCCAACACTTTTAAAACAGGATAAATTCATGATTACTTTTAAAACAAATTTAGGCGATATCAAAATCAAATTAGACTTTGACAACGCTCCTGTTACCGCAAAAAATTTCCAACAATACGCTGAAGACGGTTTCTACAATGGCACTATTTTTCACCGTGTAATTAAAGGCTTTATGGCGCAAGGCGGTGGTTTCGCTTCAGGTATGGACGAAAAAACAACGCGCGAGCCAATTCAAAACGAAGCAAACAATGGCCTAAGCAACAAGCGTGGCACATTAGCAATGGCACGTACGCAAGATCCACACTCAGCGTCTGCTCAGTACTTTATCAACTTAGTTGACAACGGCTTCTTAGACTTTAAGAGTGAAGACATTCAAGGCTGGGGCTACTGTGTATTTGGTGAAGTCGTTGAAGGCATGGAAGTGGTTGATAAAATGACCACAGTTGAAACAGGTCGTTTTGGCTTCCACGATGATGTGCCAAAAGATGAAATTATCGTTGAAGAAACCATCGTCGAATAATTCGATAGGTTAAGTACCTATGAGAGTGGTTAAGTTAAACACTTAGCCACTTTTTATAATTGATGAGCAGTTCAAACACCACCTCCCCCGTCAGCTACTTTATTGCTGACTTGCACCTCGCTGACAACAGGCCAGATATTACCGCTTGTTTTTTATCATTTATGCAAAACCAAGCACCTAACGCTGAAAAGCTGTTTATTTTGGGTGACTTATTCGAGTATTGGCTCGGTGACGATGACGATAGTCCTTTTGTCGAAACGATAGCAAACGCGTTAAAAACACTTAGCACACAAACGGATATTTTCTTTATCCAAGGCAATCGCGACTTTTTATTGGGCAAAGCATTTGCTAAACGCAGTGGTATGACACTGCTGCCGGATGTTGAAAAAATTTCACTTTACCAGCAAGAGCTAATTATTTTACATGGCGATACCTTATGTACTCGCGATCTTGCTTACCAAGCGTTTCGAAAGAAATCGCGCAGTTGGTGGTGGCAAGGCATTATGAAAAACTTGCCCTTGTTTTTACGCAAACGTATTGCTGAAAATTATCGCAAGAAAAGTGCCGCTTCCACTGCGATGAAATCTCAAGATATTATGGATGTCACTCAACAAGAAGTTGAACGCGTCATGGCAGATATGCAGGTTGATTTGATGATCCACGGCCATACCCATCGCCCTGATGTGCACCACTTTACCAGCAAAAATGTGGCACGCACGCGTGTTGTGTTGGGTGATTGGTACGACCAAGGTTCATGGCTTAAGTTTACCCCACAAGGGTACGAGTTACTAAACCAGCCATTTGACCGCAAATAGTTGAACAGTTAACTGTTGAACAGCAAGTAGTTAAGCACTGATAAAAGACAAAAGCCCGCGCATTGCCAAAACTGTATTTGTAATAACAACTTGCGGGCTATTAATCACTAATAAACTAGCCTTTTAGCTTCACGTTATTTACCCAACGTTTAACGCGTTTTTCCAATAGTGGCAGTGGCATCGCGCCGCCGCCCAGTACTGTATCGTGGAAGCCTTTGATGTCAAAACGCTCTTTTAGCGACTCTTTGGCATATTCACGCAGCTTTAGAATCTCTAGCATGCCAATTTTATAGGCTGTCGCTTGCCCCGGCCAAACAAGGTAACGACGCACTTCTGAAGTCACCGCATCTTCAGCAACTGGAGAGTTAGCTTTAAAGTAATCAATCGCTTGTTGCTCTGTCCACCCCTTGGCATGCAAGCCTGTATCTACCACTAACCTTACTGCGCGCCAAATCTCAGTAATCAAACGGCCAAAATCAGAGTAGTCATTTTCATAAGCACCCATCTCTTTCGCTAACAGCTCAGAGTATAGTGCCCAGCCTTCTACATAAGCGGTAAACTGCGCATTAGTGCGGAACTTTGGAATACCGGTTAGCTCTTTTGCTATAGAAATTTGCATGTGGTGACCTGGATTACCTTCGTGATAGGCAATGGCTTCCATTTCATTTTTCGGCATAGAGCGCATGTCTGAAAGGTGAGCGTAGTAAACACCGGGGCGAGAGCCGTCAGCGGTGCCTGGGAAGTAATGCTGAGCAGCGCCATCTTGCTCTCTAAAAGGTTCAACACGTTTTACCACTAAATCAGCTTTGGGCAAAATGCCGAAATAATTCGGCAATTGGCCTTTAATGTAGTCTAAGTACGCTTCGGAGTCGGTAATATAACCTTGGCGACCTTCATCAGTATTGGGGTAAAAGAACTGATCATCGGTTTTAATAAACTGGAAAAAGGCTTGTAAATCTCCTTCAAAACCAACCTTTTCTTTAATCGCTTTCATTTCACCAATTAAACGCTCAACCTCAGCTAAGCCAAGTGCATGGATCTCTTCTGCGGTTAAATCTGTGGTGGTGGAATGCATGAGGCGCATATTATAAAAATCAACGCCATTTGGCTGCTTAGCGACACCAGTGGCGATTTCATCAGCATTGGCGATATCTTTTTCAAACCAAGCAACTAAGGCTTGGTAAGCAGGTAAATAGTCATTAACGAGCACGGCTTTGGTTTTCGCTAGCAACTCTGCTGCCTGTGTTTCATCGAGCTTACCCGCTTCGGTCAATGCCTTTACTTTTGCTTTTGCATCGGCCCAAAGAGGCGCATCCTGTGCGTTTTCATCATTGCTAAAAGGTAGCCCCGTGATCACGTTTTTTGATTGTTCAATCACACCTTGGTAGGCAAACTTTGGAGGTCTAACACCATATTCAGCATGCTCTTTGGCGCGCGCAAGCAAACTTGTTAATGCGCTTGATAAGCCAACAATGCGTTTGTTGTACGCTTGCATGTCACTAACGTCTTCAACTTTATGAAAATTAATCATAAATTGGGTTAAAAACGCTTGTGCGCCATTCATTTGAGTAAAGACATAACCGTTTTTCGGAAACTCAGCCGCTTCTTTTGCTTGCTGATATTGATAAAGCCATAAGTCGTAAGACTCTTTTGCGTCATCGTCTAATTTTTCGTAATTAAACTTCCCCTTTAGTTCGTTCACACTCGCCGCTTGCCAATCCAATAACGCTTGTTCTTCTTCACGAGTCATGGCATTAAATTCGTCATAGCGATCTTTGCGGCCAAGGAAGGTCATCATTAACGGGTTCATTTGTAATTGCTGTTCGTATTTTTCATCGAACCATATATTTAGCTTTTCAGACTCCGTCATAACCGACTGAGCAATACTCGATGGATTTTCTGCGGCATTTTGGGCGATGGCTTGAGCATTTGAGTTTTCACCAGTGTTATTACTTGGTTGGCAAGCTGCCAATACGGCGACAGCACAGGCAGTGAAAATAAAGGTACGCATCTGACTTCCCTATATCGTTATTATCGTTTTATTGTTAGCTATTGATAATAGCCAACTTTTTAAACGCCTAGCAAGAAAATATAGACACTTATGCTTTGAAGAAAATCAAGCGTGATAGGTAAACCAGACTTACTACGGCTTTTTAACTATGCTTCTTTAATTTAGGCCGTTTAACTAAAAACGACACAGATCATTTTTTATTGGCAGCCAACAAGGTAAAATGCCGCCTCTTTTATTATCTGATCAAGCAACGAATTACTCTCTATGCAAGCTGAACACCAAGCATTACTTGAACCAATAAACCAGTTTTTACAGTGCTCAACACCTCAAGCGTGGATCGAAGCCGCGAAAAAGCCCGAAAATTTACCAATGGTGCTACTGGATCATCTGGTTTGTGAGTTAAAAGCTGGTCAGCAAGCGATGTACTTAATTCGCAAGTATGCCGTAGATAAAGAAAGTGGCGACGCTTTGCTTAAGTGGTTAGAACCATTTGAACGCTTAATTTATAAAAAAGAAGGCGATTGGCGCGAACTCGCCGATAAAAACAAATTATCTAAATCCGTGCTGCCTAAATCTAATTCGCCTTACGGCCAGGATTTAATCGATAAAATGGTCTTATTGATTAAAGAAGAGCTACATCATTTCTATCAAGTGCTAGAAATCATGGACGAATACAATATTGAATATCGAAGCATTACGCCTGCTCGCTATGCTAAAGGGCTAATCCGCAACGTGAAAACTTATGAGCCAGACACGTTAATCGATAAGCTCATTATTGGTGCCTATATCGAAGCGCGTTCATGTGAACGATTTGCCGCACTCGCGCCACACGTGGATAAGCGACTTAGCGATTTTTATATCTCGCTATTAAGAAGTGAAGCACGCCACTACCAAGATTATCTAGCACTTGCTAAACAAATCGCTGGCGAAGGGAATGAAGATAAAGTAGAAGAGCGAATTAAGTTCTTTGGTGAAATTGAAGCTGAATTAATTTCGTCGCCAGATACTGACTTTAAATTCCATAGTGGTGTGCCGGCGTAAAATTAACCTCTGCTACAAACAAGTTTTCCTGGTCGCTTGGCTAAACACACAGCACAGCACAGCACAGCACAGCACAGCACAGCACAGCACAGCAAAAGGCTAACAGCCCAGCGCGCTACTAAATCACTAATTAGCGCGCTCTTGTTGTACTCTTCTCGACTCTTATATTCTCGCCTCTTATTTTAAGGCTTTAATTGTCTTATTCGTGAAACCGACATGAGTAATAGTAAGCCCGCAGCTAAATAGCTTGGCTCTGGCACCTCAACAAGCGATGCTGATAGTGCTGTGCCATTAACCCTGATGTTTCTAAAAGCAATTGCTTCAGTGCCACCATTGGTATTAGCAGAAATTCTTATCCCAAGCGTGCTTCCAGTGTTAACTATCATTTGGCTAAATGATGTAAAACTATTGGTTAGGTTAACGCCGCTGACAGCCATAGGATCGTCCAACGTCGTCGTATTGCCATTTTCCAGTTGATAAGTTTGCTGGCCTGCGTTGTCAGCAGTACCGGAAAGCATTAACTGCCAAGCACCACCATCTAATTGGTATTCAATCGAGAAAATATCACTTGGTTCAAAATCTCCCATTGCGGCAATATCAATTGCCAAACTTAACTGATTAAAACCATTAATATCAAACTGCCAAATAGCATTAACATCGCCACTCAGATTATCGGGATTAGTGGTATCAACTATGCCAAAAAATGGCACAGCGTCTGCTGCTTTAATGATGCCTAAACTATCATTGGCTGAGGCCAATGAATCATCTAAGAAAACAAGTGGTATTGAGCCTGCTCCCCGGCGATAAATTTGAGCACCATCACTTGATGAGCCAAATGCATCTGTAAATGCATTTTGATAACTAATTAGGCCTACCGAGGCTTGGTTAGATAGGTCTCGTCCAATTAATGTAGCCGAGGCAGAGGTTGCAGTTAAGGTACAAATGAGGCACCAAAGTGCAAGCAGAAAAGCTTGTGTTTTCATAAACTAATATCCTTATTGTTGTTGATGTAATCCATTTACAACAAGCATTTTAGTCCAGAAAAATAAAACCGCCACTCGAATTAGCTCAGAGGTGGCGGTTTTGACTAGTTAAAGTAGTAATTTTTACTTTAAGATTGTATCAACTGTACCTTGGGCTAATGGATGGTAACCTGGGCGAGCTTGCTGATAAACACGTGTTGCCCACGCTTTACCTTGCTCGGTTTCTGCTAACTTTTTATAAAGTGGCACAATTAATTTACGACGACCAATGCCCACCAAGTATTTTTCCATTGCGGGATAAACGGCATCGTAACCCGTACGCAGCGCTAGTAAATACCAAGCGTGGGCTTTTTCAGCATTGGTACTATTGGTTAGGTTGAACTGCTTATCTAATGCTTGCATTTGCGCTTGGCTGATCGTTAACGGCAAGTTATTAATGAAATGCAACCATTGGTGCACAGTCCACTCAGTTGTTGGCAGTGCGTCTACTGACAATGTTCCAGTAATGAAGTCATTAATTTGCGCGTCAATGATGGTAAATGCATTTGATTTTGGCTTTGGCACGTAGCTTGGTAAACCTTGCTCAAAAATCCATTCGTTAATCTCTTCTTGAGAAACAATACCTGGGTGCTTTGCTAATAGCTCAGCGTCAATGTATTTAACGAATGCTGCAGTGCCAAGCGGTTGGAAAGCATGGTCGTCAAAATACTTGCGTACAAACTTATCAAATATTTCACGGCCAAATTTTTGCTCTAGGTAAATCAGGAATAACTGACCTTTCGTGTACGGTACACCAGAGAAAGCGTCGTCTGGGTCTCGACCCGCTAAATCAATGTATAGTTGGGTATCACCTGGCGCTAATTCTGCAATTTCATAGCTTAAGCCTTGTGCGTCTAACGATTGCTCCATCACAGCGCGATCTCGACCAAACACACGCTCCATGATGCGGTTTTCAACATAGCTGGTAAAACCTTCGTTTAACCATAAATCGCGCCAGCTCTCGTTCGTCACTAAATTACCTGACCAAGAATGTGCTAACTCGTGAGCGATTAAGTTGACCAAGCTTTTATCACCGGCAATAACGGTTGGAGTGATAAAAGATAGTCTCGGATTTTCCATGCCACCAAACGGGAAGCTAGGTGGCAAAATTAATAAATCGTAACGGCCCCAACGGTATTCACCATACATTGCTTCCGTTGCATCAATCATGGCTTGGGTGTCATTAAACTCAGCAACCGCAGAGTCAACTAAGCTAGGCTCGGCGTAAATACCGGTAATGTCACTCATTGGTTTGAACACCAAATCGCCTGCTGCAATCGCAATTAAGTAAGGCGGAACAGGTTGTGGCATATCAAAGAAATAGTCGCCATCGCGCTTAGTGTCTGGATCATTATTGGCACTCATCACCGCCAACACGTTATCAGGCGTTGAAATACGTGCTGTGTATGTCATTCGAACACTTGGCGTGTCTTGCACAGGGATCCAAGAACGAGCGTGAATTGCTTGGTTTTGGCTAAACATAAATGGCAGTTTTTTACCCGTAGTTTGCGCTGGCGTTAGCCATTGTAAACCCGAAGCCTTGGCGGTCGATTCGTAATAGATTCTGAGCTTGTCAGCTTTAATACGCGCATTGACTGTTAATTTGCTGCCCAAAACCTTGTCGCGAGGTGCCAGTGTATAGTCAGCTTTTTGCCAAGCACCACCCGTGCGCTTTGCCATCACGCGATGAACAATCAAGTCACGTGTATCTAAGTAAATTGGCTGCTTGTTATCGACTAACCACTTTAAATCTAGCTCGGCAAATCCTTTTAACGCCTTGTTGTCAAAATCAATGGCCAAATCTAGGTAAGTATGCGTGGTTATTACTTGGTCATAATTTGCGTAAGTATAAGCATCTTTCGTTTGTGCAAATGCGCTGCCAACCAGCCCAGCACAAAACACTAATGCCGTTATTATTCTTTTCATTAGTTTTTCTCGTGAATGAAGGAGACAAAAAAATATGGCTGTAAGTTAACCCTAACCTACAGCCATATTCAATATTTGTTAGCAGTATATGCTATTAGAATTCGATCGGCTTTTCCATGTGAATAACCACACGACGGTTCTGGCCGCGACCCAAGATAGTTTCATTTGATGCAATATGGCGCTTTTCACCATAGCCTTTGGCTTCGATACGGCTTGTATCAATGCCGTTTTTTACAAAATATTCGCGAATTTTATTCGCACGGCGTTTTGATAACTCTAAGTTATTCCAACGGCCACCGTAGCTGTCTGAATATGCATCAATCAACACCAGTTCTAACTCAGTGTCTAGTTTTAAGTACTGTGAGATCATCGCCATTCTGCGCTCTGATGCTTTGGTAAACTTGTCACTGTTTGATTGATAATTAAGTACGGTATACGAAATATCGTCGAAGCTATAATTTAATAAGTTGCCAACACAGCCAACAAATTCTTTGTAAGCACGCATAAAACGCGCATTGGATAAACCAACAGATATTTTGTCGTTTTCGCTATACCAATCGTTATAGTAAAACGTTGGATTCATGCCCTGCTCAAGTTCGCTTAACATAGTCCACGCAACTTTCTTATCTAAACTCGGTGAAAATTGCTTGTATAGCTTCATATCAGCGATAGTGTAACTGTTCATGCCAGGGCGATAGTTCGGCGCGACAGATCTTAACTCAGCAAGCGAGTAGTTATCTGGCAAACGCAGCATATCAAGTTCAAACAGCATGTTATTATTGCGGTTTGCTTTACTGACAAATTTAGCTTCGCCGTAATTGGGAATGTTGTGCGATAACGTACAATTTAATCGAGAATTATTGGTAACCTGCCAGTGTGAATTTTCCAAAGATGCAGTATATTGACGAACACCAGCATTAGCAGTACTTGCGGTTAAGATGGTAGCCACAGCAAGGCCAGTACCCAAAATAGTACCTAGATTTTGAGTTACTTTTGTTGAACGACAACTTGTATCTAATTTGAAAAATGACATCTTTTGCGAAACCTTGCCTAGCGTGGAAAGCAACAAATTATTCATAACAGGAACTTACATTCTTTATCCGACAGGTTTTTATCGGCATTTATTTCACTAACTTTAGCGATAATTCACGCATTTTTAAATTGCTAATGTCGAGATTAACATGATTTTTTGCGATAATGCCTCGCAATTTAGGCTAGATCAAAAAAAGCATGTCAGACGTTGTAAACACTAATGCCGAACCCATCACTGAAAAATCACTTTTTGCGCAACGGTTTCGCGGTTATTTCCCTGTTGTTATTGATGTTGAAACCGCAGGTTTTAATGCCAAAACAGATGCCCTATTAGAAATTGCAGCCAGCGTATTATCACTTGATGAAAACACTGGTGAATTGAGTATCGACGAAAGCATATGTTTTAACATTGAACCGTTCGAAGGTGCAAACTTGGAACCATCAGCACTGGCTTTTACCGGTATTGACCCTACTCACCCACTGCGCGGTAATGTCCAAGAAGCGCATGCACTCAAAGAAATATTTAAATTAGTTAGAAAGAAAATGAAGGCAGCAGGTTGCCAGCGCGCCGTGATGGTTGCCCATAATGCCGCCTTTGACTTAGGTTTTCTTAATGCAGCAGTAGAACGTTGCAACATTAAACGCAGTCCGTTTCATCCTTTTGTAAGCTTTGATACCACTACCTTATCTGGCCTTGCCTTTGGACAAACCGTATTAGCAAAAGCATGTGAAGCCGCACAAATCGATTTTGACAATAGCGAAGCCCATTCAGCCCTGTACGATACAGAAAAAACAGCAGAGCTGTTCTGCACAATTGTTAACAAGTGGCGTAGTTTAGGCGGTTGGCCATTAGGTTAATACCAAATTGAATAATTATTTGATCACTCAGCGAGAATTTAAAGGCTCATAGACAAGGTTTGGCGTGCAGAGAATGGTAATTCCCCTTTTTTGAACGAAAAGCAAACGCCATAACGCAGTATATGAGCCTTTAAAACTCGCCCTTGGGAATGCATAAGCAGCATAATAACTGCACAAAATTCACTTGATGTAGAACGACTATATCGTCATAAATTTCGTTTGTTCTAATACTGCTTATGTCATTCTGAGAGGCTAAATAATTAATCAAATTGGTATAAAGCATTTATACAAATTGTTATTGAACTCTTAATGACAGAACAGACAATAAAAAAGCCCGATTGAGCGTTTCAATCGGGCTTTTTTCTATTTATAAACTATTAGTACAACAAGAAAATACTATGAGTTTTCTTCGGTATTCATTTTAGCCGCAGCTTCTTTAATAACGGTTTGCAGCTCACCCTGTTGGAACATTTCTAGAATAATGTCACAACCGCCAATTAGCTCGCCTTCAACCCATAGTTGAGGGAATGTTGGCCAATCAGCATATTGTGGAAGTTCAGCACGAATATCTGGATTTTGTAAGATATCAACAAAAGCGAATTTTTCACCACAAGACATTAGCGCTTGAGCCGCTTGCGCTGAGAAACCACAGCTTGGTAGTTTTGGCGAACCCTTCATGTAAAGTAAAATAGAGTTCTCAGCAATTTGCTGTTTAATGCGTTCAATCGTTTCCATAATAACCTCTTGTGATAACTACGCGTTGACTATGCACATAACTATGCGATAACAATGATTGATATGGGCAGTTAACGATATTTTCAACACCAACCTACCAACAAATAAAAATCATCTATTTTATAGCGTTAAAGCCTTGATAATAGCGCTAGCAATACCTATAAATTTCGGTACACTATGCGTGGCTTCAAAAAACCTGAGTATTTTACTAGGTTTTTCAGAAAAACAAACCTATAGATGAGTTTGTTTAAGAATAAAATTTTCTAATCAATATAAATTTCTGGAGAATAACATGGCTATTGAATTACCAGCTTTACCGTATGCAATGGACGCATTAGCACCTCATATTTCACAAGAAACTTTAGAGTTCCACTACGGTAAGCATCACAACACTTACGTAGTTAAATTAAACGGCTTAATTGAAGGTACTGACTTTGCGGGTAAATCTCTAGAAGAAATCGTTAAGTCTTCAGAAGGCGGCGTATTTAACAACGCTGCACAAATCTGGAACCACACTTTCTACTGGAACAGCTTAAGCCCGAACGGTGGCGGCGAACCAACAGGTGCACTAGCTGACGCAATTAACGCTAAATTCGGTTCTTTTGAAGAATTCAAAGCGGCATTCAACGACAAAGCAGTAAACAACTTCGGCTCAAGCTGGACTTGGTTAGTTAAAACAGCTGATGGCGGTGTAGACATTGTTAACACTTCAAATGCGGCAACACCATTAACTGAAGACGGCGTAACTCCACTAATGACTGTTGATTTATGGGAACACGCTTACTACATCGACTACCGCAACTTACGTCCTAGCTACCTAGAAGCATTCTGGGCGTTAATCAACTGGGAATTTGCTTCAGCAAACTTTGCTTAATTGACCCTGTGTAAGTTGATCTTGGTTTAGCCACCAAGCGTAGCTAAACTAACACACAATATTTATCGAAAGCCGACATTGTCGGCTTTTTTTATGTCGCAAATTCAGCGTCTTAAATACACTTAGTGAGCAAAGAAAATTACAAAAAACTGTGAGTTTTTTTCGCCGAAATCTAAAATCCAACTAAGCTTATAAATATATCCCCTGTTTTGTCGGTCTTAATTATTGTTGCCTTAATTTAGGTATGGGAGACAGCTATGAGCATTTTCACGCACTACCAATCTCGCTATGAACAGGCGCAGCAAGAAGAATTTTCTCTGCAAGAATTTCTCAATATTTGTCGTTCAGACAAAATGGCCTATGCCAGCAGTGCAGAACGCTTACTCAGCGCCATTGGCGAGCCAGAAATGATTGATACTTCCACTGAGCCCACGCTCAGCCGGATATTTTCTAATCGTGTTATTGCTCGCTACCCCGCATTCAAAGATTTCTATGGTATGGAAGATGCCATAGAACAAATTGTTTCCTACCTAAAACACGCGGCACAAGGCTTAGAAGAGCAGAAGCAAATTCTTTACTTACTTGGCCCCGTTGGTGGCGGTAAATCATCTTTAGCAGAAAAGCTGAAGGCGCTAATGCAGCAAGAGCCCATATACGTATTAAGCGCTAATGGTGAGCGTAGCCCAGTTAACGATCACCCTTTTTGCTTATTTAGCCCTGACGCCGATGGCAAAATTTTACAAGAAGAATATGGCATTCCAGCCCGCTATTTAACGTCTATTATTTCGCCATGGGCAGCTAAACGTCTGCACGAATTCAAAGGCGATATTGCGCAATTTAAAGTGGTTAAAGTATACCCGTCTATCTTGGATCAAATCGCCATCGCGAAAACTGAACCTGGGGATGATAACAACCAAGATATTTCGGCATTGGTAGGTAAAGTCGATATCCGCCAATTAGAGCATTTTGCTCAGAATGACCCAGATGCCTACAGCTACTCAGGTGCGTTATGCCGCGCAAATCAGGGGGTGATGGAATTTGTTGAGATGTTTAAAGCACCAATTAAAGTGCTACACCCGCTATTAACCGCAACACAAGAAGGTAATTACAACCCAACGGAAGGATTATCGGCGCTACCTTTTAGCGGTATGATTCTAGCGCATTCCAATGAAAGCGAATGGCAGACTTTTAGAAACAATAAAAACAATGAAGCGTTTCTCGACCGCGTTTATATTGTAAAAGTGCCTTACTGTATGCGTATTTCTGAAGAAGTTAAAATTTACAGGAAACTAATTGAAAACAGTGAGTTAAAAGAGGCACAGTGCGCACCAGACACATTAGAAACCCTAGCGCAATTCTCAGTGTTATCACGCTTGAAAGAGCCTGATAATTCAAGCATTTATTCAAAAATGCGAGTTTATGATGGGGAGAGCCTAAAAGACACCGATCCTAAAGCTAAATCTTACCAAGAGTATCGCGACTATGCGGGTATTGATGAGGGTATGTCAGGGTTATCAACCCGCTTCGCCTTTAAGATTCTATCGCGTGTGTTCAACTTCGATCATTTAGAAGTGGCTGCCAACCCTGTGCACCTGTTTTACGTGCTCGAACAGCAGGTAGAACGTGAACAACTTCCCAAAGAGACCCAAGAGCGTTACTTAGAGTTTATCAAAGGCTACTTAACGCCGAAGTACATCGAGTTTATTGGTAAAGAAATTCAAACGGCATATTTAGAATCGTATTCAGAATATGGTCAAAACATATTTGACCGCTATGTCACCTATGCCGATTTCTGGATTCAAGACCAAGAGTATCGCGATGCTGAAACAGGCCAACTATTTGACCGTGAGGCATTAAATAACGAATTGGAAAAAATCGAAAAGCCGGCAGGCATTAGCAACCCCAAAGATTTTCGTAATGAAATCGTTAATTTTGTACTACGCGCAAAAGCGAACAACAATGGTAAAAACCCTAATTGGACAAGTTACGAGAAGCTGCGCACAGTCATTGAGAAGAAAATGTTCTCAAATACGGAAGACTTGCTGCCGGTTATTTCATTTAACACCAAAACTTCAACTGACGACCAACAGAAACACGACGATTTTGTCGAACGTATGATGAGCAAGGGCTACACCAAGAAGCAAGTGCGACTGCTATCTGAATGGTATTTGCGCGTAAGAAAGTCGTCTTAGCAAAGATGTAATAGCTAGGCCGTTAAGGAGTTGCAGTATGGCGAACTTTATTGACAGACGATTAAATAGTAAGAATAAAAGTACGGTTAACCGCCAACGTTTTATTCGCCGCTATAAAAGCCAGATCAAAAAGTCGGTTTCCGATGCCATCAACAAGCGCGGTGTCACTGACGTTGATAGTGGCGAAAGCATTACTATTCCTAAAAAAGACTTAAGCGAACCTATATTTCATCAAGGCAATGGTGGTATTCGCGACCGCGTTCATCCCGGTAATGACCAATTTACGCCCGGCGATCGCATTAATCGGCCACCACAAGGTGCAGGCCAAGGCTCAGGTAATGGCAACGCGAGTAACTCTGGCGAAGGGGAAGACGATTTTGTCTTTTCGATTTCCAAAGATGAATACCTTGATTTACTGTTCGAAGACTTAGCACTACCTAACCTTGAAAAGAATCAACTGGACAAGTTAGTCGAATATAAAACTGTGCGCAGTGGCTTCTGTGCTGAAGGTGTGCCAGCAAATATCGACATTGTGAAATCACTGCAAGGGTCTATTGCTCGTCGAATCGCCATGACATCAAGTAAACGCCGCGAGCTCAAAGAATGCCAAGCGGCGCTTGCTAAGCTCGAGGCCGACCCACACGATCATATTCAAGAAGAAAAGGCACTCAAGCAGCAAATAAACGAGTTAAAAGAAAAAATCAGTAAAGTGCCTTTTATTGACACCTTTGATTTACGTTATCGCAACTATGCAAAACAAGCCGTTCCAACGTCAAAGGCGGTAATGTTCTGCTTAATGGATGTCTCGGGTTCTATGGATCAAGCAACGAAAGACATCGCTAAACGGTTTTATATTTTGCTTTATCTCTTTTTAACACGAACCTACAAAGAGATTGATGTGGTTTACATACGTCACCACACCCAAGCGAAAGAAGTCGACGAACAAGAGTTTTTCTACTCACAGGAAACCGGTGGCACTATCGCGTCGAGTGCACTTGAACTGATGACTGAAATTATACAAGACAGATACAGCGCAAACGATTGGAATATTTATGGTGCGCAAGCATCTGATGGCGACAACTGGGCCGACGATTCACCGCTGTGTAAACAGTTATTAATGAATAAAATTTTACCTAAATCTCGTTATTTTAGTTATATCGAAATCACGCAACGTGCGCATCAAACCTTGTGGCACCAATATCAAGAAGTGGCTAGCCAATGTAGTTATTTTGCCATGCGCCATATAAAGTCAGTTGAAGATATTTACCCAGTATTTAGAGAGCTGTTCAAAAAAGACGAAAAATCTGCCGCATAACCAAACTCAACGCTGCAATAGCGATAGAGCGAGATAAAGTGATTAAGGAGCGTTATGACCACACGCAAACCATTAGACGACAGCCCAGATTGGACATTTGAAAAGCTCGAACAATATCAAGCGGAAATTGCGCGCGTTGCCGAGCATTACCAACTCGACACTTACCCCAACCAGATTGAAGTGATTACTGCCGAGCAAATGATGGACGCTTACGCTAGCGTTGGTATGCCTATTGGCTACAACCATTGGACCTTTGGCAAAAAGTTTATCCAAACAGAGCGCACCTACAAGCGCGGTCAAATGGGTTTAGCTTATGAAATTGTAATCAACTCAGATCCCTGTATTTCCTATTTAATGGAAGAAAACACCATGACCATGCAGGCACTTGTCATGGCGCACGCTTGTTATGGGCATAACTCATTTTTCAAAGGAAATTACCTGTTTAAATCATGGACAGATGCAAGTTCAATTATCGACTACTTACTGTTTGCAAAAAACTACGTTGCCAAATGTGAACATAAATATGGCATTGATGACGTTGAAGCAACATTGGATGCCTGCCATGCGCTCATGAATCACGGCGTTGATCGCTATAAACGTCCGCAAAAGATATCGTTAGATGAAGAATTAAAGCGCCAAGAAGAGCGGGAAGCTTACTTACAATCACAAGTGAATGACTTGTGGCGAACCCTGCCAACTCAATCAACGGAAAAACAAAAAAACAAAACCCGTTTTCCAAGTGAACCGCAGGAAAATATTTTGTATTTCATCGAGAAAAATGCCCCCTTGCTCCAGCCATGGCAACGGGAGATTGTCCGAATTGTTCGCAAAATATCTCAGTACTTTTACCCGCAAAAGCAAACTCAAGTAATGAATGAAGGTTGGGCTTGTTTTTGGCACTACACCATACTGAATCATTTGTATGATGAGGGGTTACTAAGCGACAAATTTATGTTGGAGTTCTTGCATAGTCACACCAACGTTGTTACGCAACCAGAATACAATAGCCCCTATTACTCTGGCATTAACCCCTATGCATTGGGGTTTAATATGTTTATGGATATCCGTCGAATATGTGAAAATCCAACAACTGAGGACAAACGTTGGTTTCCTGATATAGCGGGCACTAACTGGCTTGAAACAGTGCATTTTGCTATGCAAAACTTTAAAGACGAAAGTTTTATTAGCCAGTTTCTTTCCCCAAAAATCATCCGTGATTTCAAGTTATTCCATATTCATGACAACGACAAATTTAATTACATTGAAGTTGGCGCAATACACAACGATATGGGCTATCAGCAGATTCGTTCAACGCTATCTAACCAATATAATTTAAGTAATCTAGAGGCTAATATTCAGATTGTGGACGCCAATGTTAATGGCGATCGTTCACTAACGTTAAAGCATACGCCATACAACAAAGTACCACTTGATGACTCAAAAGATGAGGTACTTAAACATTTACACTACTTGTGGCAATTCGACGTTAAGCTGGTGCAAGAAGATGAGTTTGGTGATGAAATAGCGCTAGCGAGTTGCCCACTAGCGCAAGAAGGTGAAACATAAAACCAATACCTAAGAGACTTACACCTCAAAAGAAGCCACAAAGGATTTTGCTAAACAAAGATCGTTTTACAATCGACCATTGCCGCCGCCGTTACCTATTCTGCTATAGCTGACGAACAAAAAGGAGTAATCAGAAAGCCCTTCAACACCATCACTAGCAAAGTGAATCCAAACCTTTTAGTCACTGTTAACGCAAATGAGCAAATTAACGCTAATTCAAATTACCACGCAAAATCGATGCATCGCAGTGCCATTAGACTGCGATGCCCTATTCTTCGTCGGTTAACATTAACCACCGTTGACTTCTTTGCCAGTAAAGCCTTGTAAGAATAGGTTAGCAAAATCTGTTGAATCGGCGATATCTGCACGTTGCATACAAGTTAAACGCTCGGCACAAGTCTTCCCTTTGAAGCGCGTTCCTGTCGCTTTAATTCCTTGCCTAAAGGTCATCAATTGCTTATTGAAGGTTGTTTGCAGAGGAGGAGAAGTAATAGTAATAATTTCGATATTATCGTCATACCAAGCGAGTTCACCATCTTTTTTAGCCACCAACGGTTTTTCGTTCATCTTGGCATAAAGCTTTGGAAAGGCCTTTTCTGGTGTTTCGTATTTGGCAGTAATAAATTTAATAACATTCGGGATTTGCTCATACTTGCGAGCGTATGATTTAGCGAAATGATCATCGGCAAGCGCAAGATCCTGCACGCCATATTTTTCATCTAAGAACATCATACCGAGTAAAAAGTCTGCACCGTCGTATTCATACTTAGCGGCTTTTTCAAGATAGTCTTGAGCGTCATCAATATCTTGCAATTCCTTACTGGTCATAAAAATATAACCTGCTTTAAATTGCGCCGAGGTATAACCAGCACGAGCAGCCTTTTTAAAGTACTTTAACGCCATTTTTTCATTTTTAGGCGTACCATAGCCGTGGTGATAAAATTGCCCTAACGTTAGCATTGCCAGAGAATGCCCGCGTTTAGCAGCCTTTTTGTATTGCTTGAAGTAATTAATACAAGAGTCTGTATTACATTCATCTATTTTTTCTGCAAATGCCGGCGTTGAGCCAAGCATCATAATGGCGACCAGTGTGCCAATAAAGAGTGAGTGTTTTATCATCTTATGCCTATCCTTGATTAACAATTTAAAGTTCTATGTTCCTGCACGCTCATAAGTAAACATTTTAAAGCAAGTTTAGGTGTTTACTATTGCGCATAAGCATTCCCGCTAAAACCATCTAAAAACAGGTGCCTAAAATCAGTTGCGTCGGCAATCTCTGCACGTTGCAAGCACGTCAAGCGCTCGACACAGGTTTTGCCTTTAAAGCGAGTACCTGTTGATTTAATGGCTTTGCGAAAAGTGACCAGTTGTCGATTAAATGTTGTTTGCAAAGGCGGAGAAGTAATGGTGATAACCTCCACACCATCGTCATACCACGCCAATTCACCATTTTCATTCGTCACTAGCGGCTTTTGATTCAACAAACTGTAAAGTTCAGGAAAGGCTTTATCCGGCGACTCATATTTGGCATTAATAAACTTCACCACATTAGGTAGTTGCTCGTGTTTTCTTTGATAAGCATTGGCGAAATGATTGTCAGCTTTAGCCAAGTCTTGAACGCCGTATTTTTCATCTAAGTACATCATACCTAAGAGGAAGTCGGCACCGTCATACTCGTATTTTGCTGCCTTTTCTAGGTAATCTTGAGCTTTATCTAAATCTTGCAAGTCCTTGCTAGTCATATAAATATAACCAGCTCTAAATTGTGCAGAGGTATAACCAGCACGGGCAGCTTTTTTGAAAAACTTTAACGCCATTTTTTCGTTTTTAGGTGTGCCATAACCATGATGATAAAACTGACCTAAGGTCAGCATCGCCAGTGAGTGTCCGCGCTTGGCGGCCTTTCTGTATTGTTCGAAGTAGTTGATACACGTATCGGTATTGCACTCGTCTATTTTCTCTGCAAGTGCACTACCACCGAGAAATTGCATAAGCACAAATGCTGCGCCAAAGATGGTGATTCTTTTAATCATGTTCATTCCTTTACTAAATCAACAGAGTCCTTTAACAGCTTAGCTCATCGTTGATATTTTAGTCATTCCATTAAACTTTAGAGGTACTATACCCATAAATAAACACCGTTTATCACCATTAACCAACCACTTATCACAATGAAATATTTATTTACATTTACCCATAAAAAAACGGGTAAAGGCTAAGCCTTTACCCGTTTTTTTTCGAACTAATGTGTTTTATTCAGCGAGTTCTTTTAACACTTCATCTTTCAATTCAAGCCATAACTGGCCAGATTCAACACCGTATTTACGTACCGCAAATACTGATTCGTCAAATTTGCCAGCCTTAGCTAAATCGATTAAACGCTGGTAGTAGCCACGAGAAATTTCTCGACCTCTTGGGTGTTGGAAATATAAGCCACCCAAACGAGAATACAGCCCTCTAAAGCCATTTAAGATCAGTAAGTAAATAGAATTGCCCGACGCCATTACCAGCTCTTTGTTAAGTCGATAATCGAAGTCAGCAAACTTTTCACCGTCATCTTCAACTTCTTTATAAGCTTCTAATAGCTCAATAGTTTTTTCAGGATTGTTCTTAATCGCACCACGCACATAAATTGCGCTAATATTAGTGCGCGCTGACATTAAGTTATCAACTAGCTCTGGAATACCTTCGTGATCAAGCTGTGCTAAGGTTTCAAGAATGTTAAGGCTAGATGTTTCCCAGAAGTTATTTACTCTTGTTGGTTTACCGTGCTTAATCGTTAGCCAGCCATCACGTGCTAATCGCTGTAGCACTTCTCGTAAAGTTGTACGAGTAACACCAATAAGTTCAGAAAGTTCGCGCTCAGCGGGTAAAATTGAGCCAGGAGGAAAGCCACCATTCCAGATAGATTCAACAATGTACTGCTCTGCAAAACCTGCTGGACTCTGTGCTTTTATTACCATTTTTTTCTTAGCCTCAATTGCCTGCTTCTTTAATTCAGACTGATTGTACCAGAACATCCAACTTGTACAACCAGTTAAGTTATCAGCTATTGTGTGGCGAGTGCCGCTTAGAATGGCGATTCACGGTAGGTTGCAATTTTGCCCTCCACTTTTGATAGCGAATATAAGTTGAATTAATCTCCTTAATATCAACCTAGCGTGACCTAGAGTGAATATGGAGAAACTAACAACTTCGTTCCTATGCCAGCCAATACCCTACTCAATGCCATTCATTAAGTAGGAGCTTGTAGCAATTCACCTATTTTCATATGAATAAAGTAAACGGTTGTCGTTATGCCCGCGATAAAAAGCGACAAGTAAGCTGTGCCGGCAAATATTGGTGGTGAAAACAAACTACTTAGTCCTTCAACTGTGCTGACTATTCGCGCATTGCTTTCCGCTAAATATATACTAGAAGAGAGCGTTGCCATTGAAGCTAATAGATAAAGCAGCGTTACCAACCATTTGGTCTTCCTTGTCAATAAACTCCTGCCAGCAAACGTTGCGACTATGGTTGAAAACGTAATGGTTAGCCAAACTTGAAACTGGGTTGAAACTGCATCCTCATTTAGCCTGATTAGTTGCACTGCATCATGCACCGTTAATGCTTCCATAATTTACCTATTAATGTGTTTAAACCCCTAGCTGCAGTGCTTGCCAATATCTACAGCCAACTTAAGTAGATAAGTCTTAACATTCATTGAAGAGTTAACTACGCTTGTTAGCTTAACATCACAAGGTAAATTGAAAGTAAACTGATCTAAGCCAAAGCTAAGCCAAAACTAAACCAGAGAGATAATAGCGCTGAATTTGTCTTGATTCGTTTGATAAGAAGCGACTAACGAGAAGCGTTTGGTAAGGCGTGAGACTAAGGCTAATCCAATCCCAAAATGCCGCTCTTGCAGCTGATATTCAGACTGATCTGCCGCTAAATTTGAAAAAACAAGTCGTTTGTTTTTAGCCTCTATATGCCAAATAACGTTTGTTCCCTCTGCTTTGCCATGATGAACTACATTATTAAACAGGTTAAAAATAATGAGCTCTAGTACCTCTTCTGGCATTGCAACGTCATAGTTGTTGTCTGATATCAGTTCAACAGAGATACCGTGAACTTTACATGCATCATCTAGCTGAAGTATGGCTTGTTTTATTGTCTTGGTGACATTCGTTGTACCGCTGAATGGCTGCTCTGAGGTAAGCCATAATAAACCACTGCTAAGCCGATTCATTCGATTCATCGATTTCTCAAGTCTTTGTACAGCGCCAGTGCCTGCTAAATCAGGATAAGATGCAGTTAAAAGCTCAACAGAATTTTTAATCACTTGCAAAGGTGTGCGAAGCTCATGAGCCATGCCCTGATTAAACAATTCTTGTTGCGATAATAGCTCTGCTTTTTGTTGCAATGCCTGCTGCAATTCCAACGCTATATGTTTGACGTCTTGTTCTTTAAGCTCTTCGATTAACTCATTTCCTTGTTGAGAGGAGTACTCTGCATGAGTAAAGATATGGCTAAGTTGAGAAAAGGGTTTCAATGCGTAGCGTGCAGATACATTTGCCACCCAAAACGTTAACAACACCGTTGGGATAAGCAGTACCAATAGAATAAGCAGAACATCGTTTAATGCTTTATCCACCACAGAAACATCAGTGGTATCGTATAACAGGGTACCTTGCGCCGTTGTCAAATAATGATAGTGGCGTTGCTCAACACTAAACTCACCAACTTCGCTGCTTTGATCAAATTCAAAATATCGCAACTGCTGAACCAAATTCGGCGCCAACTCTCCCAAGCTGTCGATTAGCTGAATATCATAGGGCAGCGACTCACCCTCTATAACCTTGGCATGGGCCAGCGCTAATCGGTCATTAAACAAGGCATCTTCGAATGAATAGGTGATCAACAGTGTCGCTGCCGTAAACAGCAAAACAATGCTAAATGTAAGGCCGGAAATAGTAGTGACTAGTCGACTAAATAAGGTTTTGGTACGAGCCTTTTTCATCCAAGTTTCTGTTGACATATAAGCTATCTACCCTATCTACCCTATCTACCCTATTGCGCTTTCGTCTATATCAAATTTATACCCAACCCCGCGCACTGTGGTGATAAATTCTTGGCCAAACTCACTTTTAAATTGTTTTCGCATTTTATAAACATGTGCTCGCAGTGGATCACTGTCAGGGGTTTCTTCCCCCCACAAGGAACGATGAATAGCAGACGTTTTTACCGCCGACGGGTACTGCTCCATCAGCAACTTTACAAACTCAAAGCTAACCTGATGTAGTTGTGTGCAGTGACCTGCCACTGACAACGTCATGTCATCAAGTGTTAGCGTCACGCCTGCTCTTTCGATAACAGATAGCTTTTGGTGCGCATGCGCCGCCTTTGCCAAACAAACGGCAATACGCGCCGATAATTCAGCAAAGGAAAAGGGTTTAGCTAAATAATCCCATGCCCCTGAATCAAAGCCCTTCAAGATGTCAGTTTCTTTTGAACGCGCCGACATAATAATGACAGGTACCGCGGTTAAGTGTTCAGTTAATAGTGAACGGCAAACATCTAAACCGTCCACATAGGGCAAATTTAAATCAAGCAGAATAAGGTCGTAATGATTGCTTTCAATCAGGTGTAGAGCTTGTCTTCCATTGTAAGCGAAATCAAGCTCGTACCCTTTAACCGATAGGTACTCAGCAATCCCCTGAGAAATATCAATATCATCTTCGATTACTAGTATTGCCGTCATCTAATGCCTATTTATTATTTTTAGTTCTTAACTGTTTTAACTTTTCTTATTTGCATCAGCCAGTGAGCCAATCAATGGATATACGTGCTCTATCATCCATTTTTCCATGCCAACCCAGCCGTCCTCGACCTGAAACATCACGACAACTTGCAATTCATTTATTGGGTCAACCCAGAATACCGTACCGCCAAGCCCAGACCAAAAGAAGCTGCCTTGCGCTCGGCTGTCACCAGCCACCTCTTTTACACCAATACCGTAGCCAAAACCAGCACCATGGTATACGCGCGGCAAAAAGTGTTTGTCTAAGCCTTGGATGTGAGAGCTAACCATGCGAGAAACTAATTCTTCTGACAGTATTCTCCGCCCTTCGAACACGCCGCCATTTGCCAACATGTCCGCGAAATTAGCAAAATCTTGCGCGGTTGATACTAGCCCACCACCCGCTGAAATTAATCTTGGTTTAGTTAAGAATTCAGAATCTTGCGCCTTTTCGACAAACAAAATGTTCTCTTTGTTAAAGGTGTAGGCCTTTTCAAAGGTACCTGCATCATACTCATACATGTCAACCAAACGACGATGATCTGCTTGTGGTACATAGAATCCCGTATCTATCATTTTTAAGGGTTCAAACAAGTTATGTTGGAAATATTCCTCAAGTGGCTGATTGGTGACCGCTTCAATGATGGCACCTTGAATATCGCTCGCGATACTGTATTCAAATTTACTGCCTGGTATAAACTTCAAGTCAATTCCTGATAGGTCATTGATCAAGTCAGATAAGTCATTGCGCCTCGACAAGGGATTGGCGATAAGGTAGCGAAAATCCACCCAATTTTTAATACCGCCGCCATAGCCAAACCCCGCAGTATGGCTGAGTAATTGATGTACCGTGACTCTTTGGCGTTGGCCTTGATACTCAAATGGTTTAAATGCAGGTAGATAGTCTCGAATATCGGCCTCTAAGCTAACAAGTCCTTTATCAACTAGTTGCAATAGCGCTACTGCAGCTAATGGCTTAGACATAGAATAAATTCTAAAAATATCGTCTTTAGCAATGTTTCGTTCATAATTGATGTTCACTTTGCCATAGGCCCGATGTAAGACGAGTTTATCTTGATGCTCAATATGAAGGACAACCCCAGGTAGCTGGTGCTCGGCTATCAGAGCATTTAATTTCTGCTCAAAATCACCAACACCAGACACATTATTTTGATCTGCGTGCACAGAAGTCGTGCCTAACGAAAATACTGAGCATACCGCGCAGCCAACTAATAGTGCTTTCTTTAACTTTTTCGACAACATAATTTATTAATTCCCTATAGGTATTGTTTTATGTGGCCTAAGTTAACGGGTGCAATGTGAATTCAATGTAAATTGCTAGATGCTATTGCTAGTAGTGGGGAAGTTAAAAAGCTAAAGCAATGAAATTTACCTATCAGGTCTGCATTAAAACTATCAATGTGCATTTGCTGTCAAAGCAATTACCGAAAAACAATGTACAGAGAAATAAGGTACGGAGAAACAATGTACCGAGAAATAAAGCACTTAAAGACAAGGCACTGATTGATTACGAACAAGATCAAGCAGCTCTATGGAACCCTGTTAGACAAACCTAAACCATTGAATTTAAGTTTAAAAAGTTCTTGCCGTTTGCTTCATAGATAACTATTACTATATAGCGAGCAAAATTTATACAACAATGGAGTAGGCATGTCACAAGATAATTCTAACAATACCGCACAAAGCAATGTTACTTCACCTATATCGATGCTTTATCATTGGGAAAGCGAGCATCCTGATATGCTTTATATGACCCAGCCAGTTAATGGCGAATACATCGAATTCACTTGGAAAGAAGCCATCACCGAAGCACGGAAAGTCGCTGCGGCATTGCGCGCCAGTAACTACCCTAAAGGCAGTCGCATTGCTATTCTTTCTAAAAACTGTGCCCATTGGATCATTGCTGATATGGGGATAGCAATGGCAGGTCATGTGTCGGTACCAATTTTTTCAACCGCAGGCAAAGACACAATACATTACGTATTAGAACATGCGGAATGCCAAATGATTTTTGTTGGCAAACTGGATGACCCTAAAGCTTCAATTAGTTACCTTCCAGACAACGTCAAACAAGTTGCTTTTCCGTATGAAGGTGCAGATGTACCAATTTCCTGGGAAGAATTCACTAGTGTTGACCCCATCGCTGACAGCCCAGTGCCTGATATGGATGATATTTTCAGTATTATTTACACTTCTGGTAGTACTGGGCAACCCAAAGGTGTTGTTCACACATATCGAACTTTAAGCTGGGCAGCCAGTAACTCAATTCATGTGTTGGGTGTAAGTACCGAAGATCGCGTCATGAGTTACCTACCACTAGCACATATCACCGAAAGAGCCTTGATACAGCTCTCTGGGTATTACTCAGGTATTAAGTTGTACTTCGTTGAATCACTCGATACTTTTACGCGCGATGTAAAAAATTGCGAGCCAACGCTGTTTGTCTCAGTACCGCGCCTATGGACAAAATTTCAAATGGGTATTTTGTCAAAAGTTCCACAGAAAAAGCTCAACTTTTTACTAGCCTTACCTATTATTGGCAAGAAAGTCGCGTCAAAAATAAGAAAACAATTGGGGTTAGACTCCGCAAGACACTATGCCTCTGGCTCGGCACCTTTAGCACCAGCCACAATAGAGTGGTTTGGAAAAATCGGCATTGATATTTGTGAAGCATGGGGCATGACAGAGAACGCAGCCTATGGCACGAGTTGTATACCGTTTAGAAAAGAAAAAGTCGGCTCAATCGGCAAAGCCTATGACGGTGTAGACATGCGTATTGCCGAAGATGGTGAAATTCAATTGAAAGCCCCTTGCAACATGATTGGCTACTACAAGGATCAGGAAAAAACCTCTGACGTATTTACCAATGATGGCTACCTAAGAACTGGTGATAAAGGCGTTGTTGACAGTGATGGGTATTACCGCATCACAGGTCGATTAAAAGATATATTCAAAACCGCTAAAGGCAAATATGTCACACCCGCCCCCATCGAAGCGAAAATTATGGAAAACTCCAGTGTTGAGCAAGTTTGTGTAACTGGCACTAACTTAGCCCAACCAATTGGCTTACTTGTCTTGTCTGAAGATGCCAAAAAAGAAAGCAAGGCGGATAACGAGGCAAGCTTGCTTGAGACCTTAAATAGCATCAATCAAACGCTAGAAAGCCATCAACGACTTGATCGCTTAGTGGTATTTAACGAAGAGTGGTCAATTGACAATGACTTGCTGACACCAACATTAAAAGTTAAAAGGCACTCGATAGAAGAGAAATTCGCCGATATCATCGCTCACGCCCACAGCGATAAAATTGTTTGGACAAATTAACCTGCAATTAGCGCCCGCTATAAACTCGTCGAACGACAATGTTCGACGAGTTTTCATCATAAACGTTTATTTGGGAAGTCTTTAGCTAGACATAAGCATGTCAAAATGAAATTGCGGCCTATAAACCAGACTTTTAGAGTGCTTACTCACCAACTAACCATAAACAAACTTACCTTTCTCACTCTCTATATCGACAACCAAGCTTTAGAGTATTTACTCGCCAGCTACTGAAAACACAAACAATCCAATAAATACATTGACTAGCAAGCAGTCATACGACAGATCAAGTAAACTGCAAAAAATTGTAGCCAGCCCTAATTATGTCTATTTTTATATGATATATTCTGCCAACTTTGTCGAAAAAAGTATCGATAAACCTATTGTTATAGGCGCGATACTTTTCAAACTAAATATCTAAAAGGTTAGTTATGCAGCAGTCAGTTATGAGTGCGTTTTTCAAAAACTTCCTCGGTAATTCGCCGGAGTGGTACAAATACGCCATTATTGCTTTCTTAGTTATTAATCCCATCTTATTTTTCTACGTTAGTCCTTATGTTGCCGGTTGGGCACTCGTTCTAGAGTTTATTTTCACCTTAGCAATGGCACTAAAGTGTTACCCTCTGCAACCAGGCGGCTTACTCGCTATCGAAGCGGTAGTTATTGGCATGACCTCGCCAGAGCAAGTACTCCACGAACTTATTGTCAATATTGAAGTACTGCTGCTACTGATCTTTATGGTTGCAGGCATCTACTTTATGAAGAACCTGTTACTGTTTTTATTCACTAAAATCATTACGACAGTGCGCTCAAAAACGATGGTGTCTTTACTATTCTGTTTTTCTAGCGCCTTCTTATCGGCCTTCTTAGATGCGCTAACGGTTATTGCGGTAATCATCAGTGTCGCGGTTGGCTTTTACTCGGTTTATCACAAAGTTGCCTCAGGTAAAGAAATTGCACACGACCATGACCACACCCATGATGGTGATGTACATGACGTGTCACGCAACGACTTAGAAGACTTCCGCGCTTACTTGCGTAACTTGCTAATGCACGCTGGTGTCGGTACCGCGCTAGGCGGTGTTTGTACCATCGTTGGTGAGCCACAAAACCTAATTATTGGTCAACAAGCTAACTGGGAATTCGTTGAGTTCGCTATTCGTATGTCACCTGTTACTGCGCCTGTATTTATTGCTGGTATGCTCACTTGTGTGTTACTCGAAAAAGTAAAATGGTTTGGTTACGGCGCGCATTTACCAGAGAGCGTGCGTTCTATTTTGCAAGATTTCGATGCTGAGGAATCAAGAAAGCGTACGACTCGCGATAAAGTAAAACTAGTGATGCAAGGTATCGTCGGTGTTTGGTTAATTATCGCATTAGCACTTCACCTTGCGGCCGTTGGCCTAATCGGCTTAAGCGTTATTATTTTCGCAACAGTATTTACTGGGGTAAACGAAGAGCACCAAATTGGCCATGCATTTGAAGAGGCATTGCCATTTACTGCACTACTGGCCGTATTTTTTGCCGTGGTTGCAGTAATCATTGACCAACAATTATTCACGCCAGTTATTGATTGGGTATTAACCTTTGAAGGTAATATGCAGCTAGTGATGTTCTACCTAGCAAATGGTTTCTTATCAATGGTTTCTGACAATGTATTCGTTGGCACGGTGTACATTACCGAAGTTAAGAAAGCCTTGCTAGCGGGTCACATTACTCGTGATCAATTCGACATGTTAGCAGTTGCCATTAACACGGGAACAAACTTACCAAGTGTTGCAACACCAAATGGCCAAGCTGCGTTCTTGTTCTTGTTAACTTCAGCTTTAGCACCGCTGATTCGCTTATCATACGGTCGTATGGTGGTCATGGCTCTGCCATACACCTTAGTGTTAACAACGGTTGGCCTAATTACCATTTCTAGTGGTTTCTTAGAGTCAAAAACACAAGACTTCTACGATGCTGGTATTATCCATCATCATAAAGCTTCGGAAGCGCAGGTCCCTAGCGGACACTAGTCGCAAAACTTATTAACAAAAAGCACCTTTACGGTGCTTTTTTTTCGCGCCCTGTTCGATACAATGCCCTCAATACAACACCTTCAATAAAATGTCGTTAGACCAATTGAATGATTATTTAACGATTGGTATTCGCTATAACTATAAGGAAACTATGTGAATTTTATTAGTAATCTCGCCACTAAAAAACCAGCTTGGGGATTGTTAGCCATTTCGGCGTTGGGTCTAGAATTCGCGGCCCTGTATTTTCAATATGTGATGGACTTAGCACCTTGCATTATGTGCATTTATCAGCGGGTGGCAATTTGGGCGATCTTTTTTGCTGGCGTTGTTGGTTATCTCGCCCCTAATCAATTAGTTGCTCGACTAGCTGGCTATGGACTGTGGGGAACAGGCGCAATTTGGGGCCTAATTATCGCGCTTGAACATGTCGAAATGCAAAGCGCAACCTTATCACTGTTTTTTACCTGTGACTTTACACCAAACTTCCCAAGCTGGGCGCCTTTGCATGAATGGTTACCAGCATTGTTCGAAGCAACAGGCGATTGTGGTGAAATTAGCTGGCAATTTTTAGGCTATAGCATGCCGCAATGGATGGTTGTGGTTTACGGTGTTTATACTGCATTGCTTGCAGCTGTGCTAACGACACGAATTGCCGTTGCCAAAAATCTTTAATTAAAAACAAACAGTTAAAGTCAATAAGCTACTTTACAAAAAATTAGAGCGCCTTTCGGCGCTCTTTTACTAACTGCACTTTGAACTAAACAGCAATTAGACAAGCAGCCAATAACAGACACCTGTGGTGACTGTTACGGTGAGCAAACTTAATACAAAGCCTTCCCTTACCATATCTTTGATTTCCAACATATTCGTACCGTACGCAATAGCATTAGGCGCAGTCGCCACAGGCAACATAAATGCGCAGCTTGCACAAATTGTTGCTGGGATCATAAAAATACGTGGGTCCTCACCTACCGATAAAGCCGCGGCCGCTAATATTGGCAACAGTAGTGTTGCCGTGGCTGTATTGCTGGTAATTTCGGTTAAATAAGTTACTACTAAACAAATTACCAACACCATAGCGATCAACGGAATAGTTGCTAATGAAGATAGCCATTCACCAATCAGAGTACTTAAGCCAGAGCTCACAAAACCTTTTGCAATCGCAATACCACCAGCAAATAGCAATAACATCCCCCAAGGGATTGTTTGTGCCGTTTGCCAATCAAGCAGCCTTCCCTTCTGACCGGTTTCTTGGTCTACTCGGCCATTTGGCACAATAAACATGATCACCACAGCAGCGAGTGCGACAGTGCTATCACCAATACCTTTTAACCCCAATAAGCCAGTCCAGCCGCCAAAAGGCTCTTGTCTAGTGATCCAAGCTAAGGCGGTTAAGCCAAACACCCAAAGCACACGTTTTTCTTCTGTACGCCACGGCGCTAGTTTAGGTAAATCGATATCTAACGAGGTATTCACATTTCTGGTCAGCCAGAGTGCCATTAAAGGTAATGACAGCAACACTACTGGCACACCAATTTTCATCCAGGCCAGAAAGCCCATTTCTTGACCTACATTTTCTTGATAAACCCCCATGAAAATCACATTGGGCGGCGTACCTATTGGGGTTGCAACGCCACCTAAGCTAGCGGCATAGGCAATACCAAGAATAAGCGCACAAGCCAGTACTTTGTTGTCTAGTTTGCTGATAATCGCTAACGCAATTGGCAGCATTATTAACGTGGTTGCTGTGTTTGAAATCCACATACTGAGCATTGCGGCTGACAGCATAAACGCAAATACCAAGCGTTTTCCGCTGCTTAGCCCAACCATATTAATCATGTAGATTGCTAGGCGCTCATGCACTTTGCTGCGCTCAAGCGCTTTTGACAGCATAAATGCTCCCATTAGCAGTAATATCACGTGACTACCTAATGCTGATGCAGCAGTTTTATGATCTATCACGCCAAACAGTGGCAACAATGCAAAAGGTACGAGCGATGTAACTGGAATAGGTAAGGCTTCACTGACCCACCAAATCACGGTTAATAACGTAATGGCAGCGGCTGTTGCAGGTAATTGTGGTAAACCTGCGGCTAGCAACAACACATAACTGACGAGCGAGACCACAACACCCGTCAGCAAATAAAAATACTTGTTAGTCAATACAGATGCTAAGTTCATTTTATGAAATTCCTAACGCTGTTCGGGCTTGCTGCCATTCTTTAATTTGCGTTAACTGCTCATACTTAACAGGGCTTTTTGAAAGCATTCTTGCCAATCTTGGCTGGCTGGCTTGTTGCACTTGAATATTGGCTTTATCGATAACCTCAACTGCTGCGGCTCGATCATTGCAAACTAACAACATATCGCAACCTGCGGCTTGGGCGGCTTCAGTGCGTTCGACAAAGCCACCAATTGAACCAGCACCAGCCATTGACAAATCATCACTAAAAATAACACCGTCAAAATTTAATTGGGCTCTTAACACTTGTTGTAACCAGAATGACGAGAAACCAACAGATTTATCGTCAAATGCTGGGTAAATCACATGCGCTGGCATCACGGCATCAACTTTTTTAGCGTTGATAAGTTGGCGAAAGGGTTCCATATCAATACCTAAGATCTCAGCACGATCACGATTATCTATCGGCAAGGCAATATGAGAGTCTTCTTTAACACTGCCATGCCCAGGAAAATGTTTGGCGGTGCACTTCATGCCTACCGAATGCATACCATGAATAAAGGCGTCGGCGAGTTGATAAACAGCATCAGGCTGTGAATGAAAAGCTCGATCACCAATCACGTCGCTAACGTCATTGATATCCAGCACAGGAGCAAAACTGATATCAACGCCAACCGACATCACTTCCAATGCGATTAGCTGCCCACAAGCATTGGCCAGCATTGATGCCTGCGCGAGGGAGTGGCCAGCTTGTTGCCAAAGCTTTCCCATGGCTGGAATAGCAGAAAACCCATCGCGAAAACGTTGCACTCGCCCCCCCTCTTGGTCAACAGCGATTAAAATATCATGTTGCGCTGCGTGGCGAATATCGCGGGTCAGCTCGGAAACTTGGGCGAGAGACTCGTAGTTACGGCTAAATAAAATAAGCCCACCAACGAGCGGATGAGCCAAAATTTCCTTATCTTCTTCAGTGAGTGATGTCCCTTCGACATCGAGCATGATAGGTCCAATCATATCCTTGGTGCTCTTAAGGCATTAAAAAAGCGATATTTAATCATATTAAATATCGCTTGGATAATAAAAGGGTTATGCCGGGTTTATTGCAGCACTTTCGTCAACAAATAAGCGTCAACAACTAAGCATCAACAAATAATCGACAGTCAGTAGTCGATAATCAGTAGTCGACAATGAGTCTAACGAACTGGAGCCGCCACGCCTGAAGCGACATAAGGAATGACTTGTTGAATCAAATCTTCAACGCCTAAGTTTTTACTAAAATCGTTTTTCGCAATATCAAGCAAGGCATCGCTAGAAGACATAGTAAATACGATAGTGCCCATGGTGAAGTGCAGACGCCAGAACATTTGTTCTGCAGTCAAGTCTGGGTAGGCTCGTTGCACCGCTTGAACAAAACGTTCAATCACATTTGGATACTGGGTAGTTAAAAACCAACGTAAAAAGCCTTGGCTATCGGTGTAGCCACGCCCCAATAACTGCAAGAAAATGCTTGTGCCGTTTTCTCTTAATTCGTTTAACGACAGTAAGGGCTGAACAAATGCAGAAAACACTTGGTGCAGTGTTGGCGCTTCTTGGTCGTAAACATCAACTAGCGCTTTTTCTAGCTTCGGCGCCAACTCATTCATATATCTTGAAATTACTGCTTTAATCAGCTCTTTTTTCGAACCAAAATGATAATTTACCGCAGCTAAATTAACCTCAGCTTGGCTAGTAATTTCTCTTAGCGATGTTCCGTTAAAGCCCTTTATGGCAAAAAGTTCTTCCGCTGCATCTAATATTTTATTTTTTGTACTCATACCCTGCGCGCCTACTGCTTAGACAAATGCCGTTTAAACGTACAGTTAAAACGTGCGTTTAAAATAGCGTACCTAAGACGCTGCCGTCAATTAATATAGCGAAAACAAAAGAACTGAAACAAACTAGAAGTAATTAATTGGAGAGATTAAATAACACGGGCGTAAGAATGGGTTAATCGTTCTACGAAAAACTTAGGGCGTGTTGATCTTTCGAGATTGAATTTTGTTCAATCTAAACGCTTTCTGATCGCGGCGCTCGCTTTGTCGCATAGTCGTTCTATGTAAAAATCGAGCAACAATGAGCAGGAAGCGTTTAAGTGAACCGGCAGGGCAGCGTCTGTTTGAATTTTCTACTGTGTTGGCACTTATTTATGGAGAATGACTACACTGCACAAGTGCCGCCTTGTATAAAACCCAAACAGACTGCTGCAAAAACAACCCTGAAAGATCAACACGCCCTAATACTTTTTTAAATATCCGCGGAACTTTTTAGGCGTGTACACCTCAAACAGTATACACATGACTTCTCCCTGGCTCGGCGACCTGATCTGTCAATCGGCACTGAGCCATTTTTTTATTCGAAAATCGCCCTTAGCGCTCACCCAAAATGTATCAAACTGGCGACCAACTATTACACATTTAAACAAATCACCAACAGTAAAAAACACAAGACATGGCTAATATATCACCATCTTTTCAAGGTGAAGCTTGTTAAGTGACTTTGTTATACTCTCCTTCTTTTGGCCCAGCACCTATCGCTGGGCTTTTTTTTGCGTTAACGTTTTTGCTCGACATTTCAGCGCATTTTTCAAACAACTCTTGTACTAAAAGCACGCTAATAAATTTTTAACACTTTGATTTTTATGACCTTAACTCAAGGCTTGTTGAGAACTTTGTCTTTGGTTATTAGTTAGATAGAAAAAAGATGATAAAAATTCAGCCAATTAACGCATAAAGGTCTACAATTAAGTTTACTTAGTCGTAAATCAAACAAGAAAGTCTGTAAAGTAGTGAAGAATAGTTTTCACTATAGACAAATTCTTGAGGGGTTCGCTACTAAGTGACATGCAATACTTCCTTGTTTCATGAAATCCCAGCCGCGTAGCCTAAAAACTGCGCGGTTGTTCTTTATAGTTTACCTATATTTTACAGCTTACTCTTATATACTTGGCTTAAGATAGTTGGCTTAATATAGCTGGCTCAAGACTACTCAAACCAGCCTCGACAAAACCTCTAGCGCGCTTGCGATTCTTTAAAAATAATCTCACTGCTTTATACTTGCCTTACTTTTAAAATAATAAAGCTCAAACTATGAACAAACTATTCAAAGTCACAGCTGTTGCTGGTGCACTTGCATTAGCCTTAACTGGCTGCAACCCTTCAAAGCAAGCTGAATCGAACCAACAGGCAAGTGAACAGGTAAAAACTGCCACACAAACTCAAGCATTAAATGCCAAAGACGTAGATGCTTTCTTAAGCCGTGTTGAGAAAGAAATTCAAACGCTGAACGTTGAAGGTGCACGCGCTGAATGGATTTACCAAAACTTTATTACCGAAGACACCGCTGCGTTGTCCTCTGCTGCGGGCAAGCGCTCAACTGAAGCAGGTGTTAAGTATGCAATGGAAGCGGCAAAATTTGATGGTGTGGAAGTCGCCCCAGCGCAGCGTCGCAAATTAGAAGTGTTGAAACAAGCACTGGTTATTCCTGCGCCGCAAGATTCAGCAAAAACAGAAGAACTCGCTAATTTAGCTGCCGAAATGGGTAGCATGTATGGTAAAGGTACCTATACGACCAAAGCAGGTGAAGAATTAAGTTTAGTCGCAATGTCATCAAAAATGGCAACATCACGCGATTACGATGAATTACTTGAGCTTTGGCAAGGTTGGCGTACGGTTAGCCCAGACATGAAACCGCTCTATGAGCGTCAAGCAGAGCTGGGTAATGAAGGCGCACAAGCCTTAGGTTATGCCGATGTTGGCGCCATGTGGCGTTCTAAATACGATATGCCTGCGGATGAGTTTGCCAAAGAGCTAGATCGCTTATGGGGTCAAGTAAAGCCACTTTACGACGATTTACACTGTTACGTTCGCGCTGAATTAGGCGAACATTACGGTGAAGACAAAGTGCCGCAAGACCAACCTATTCCAGCTCACTTACTGGGTAATATGTGGGCTCAGCAGTGGGGCAATATTTATGATTTAGTTGCACCAGAAAATGCAGATCCTGGTTATGATGTTACTGAGCAGCTTGCCAAGCATAACTATGACGAAATTCAGATGGTGAAAGGTGCAGAAACCTTCTTCACTTCACTAGGTTTTGAGCCATTACCAGAAACATTCTGGACACGTTCGTTATTCACTAAGCCAGCGGATCGCGACGTAATGTGTCATGCATCGGCGTGGAGTATGGACGGCGCCGATGATATTCGCATTAAAATGTGTATTCAAAAAACGGGTGAGGAATTTGCCACCATTCATCACGAGTTAGGCCATAACTTCTACCAACGCGCTTACAAAAACCAACCAGTATTCTTCCAAGGCTCTGCTAACGACGGTTTCCACGAAGCCATTGGCGATACCATTGCGCTTTCTGTGACACCTAAATACCTTAAAGAGATTGGCCTAATTGATACCGTGCCAGACGAATCAAAAGACATTGGCCTATTGATGAAAATGGCATTAGACAAAGTTGCCTTTATCCCATTTGGTTTATTGGTTGATCAATGGCGTTGGAAAGTGTTCTCGGGCGAAGTAACCCCAGAGAATTACAACCAAGCTTGGTGGGAACTACGTGAGAAGTATCAAGGGGTAAGTGCTCCTGTTGAGCGCCCTGCTGATGCTTTCGACCCTGGTGCGAAATACCACGTACCGGCGAATACACCGTATAGCCGCTATTTCCTTGCGCATATTCAACAATTTGAGTTCCACCGTGCGCTGTGTGAGATTTCTGGCAATACTGACGCGATTCACCGTTGTTCGATTTACAACAATAAAGACGCAGGTGAAAAGCTTAACAAAATGCTAGAAATGGGCATGAGCCAACCATGGCAGCAAGCCTACAAAGTCGTAACTGGCAATGAGCAAATGGATGCAACCGCTATCCTTGATTACTTTGCGCCACTGCACACTTGGTTAAAAGACCAAAACAAAGGTCGCCAATGTGGCTTTTAATGACTTAAGCCTAAGTTAATTAGAACAAGCTAAACATTAATAGAAACGCCTCGAATTAATCGAGGCGTTTCTCATTGTAAGCCTTAAAAAGCTCTCCCAACGGCAACTAGTAGATTAAGAATTGAGCTTGTTCAACTATTAACAAAGCAACCATTATCAAAGCAGAAACTAACGCTAACTCCACTTTCTTTTTGCACGTCACCTCGCTATGCTTATCCGGTTTTATAGCGTCCAAAAGCGCTATTTCCAAGCAGTAACGAACGACAAAAAACAACAATAAAATGAAAAGTATTACGCTTGAACTCACCAATGTATATGCCAAAGGTGACTTTACCGCGACCGTTTATCTTGGTAGCGAGCAAAGCACGGTCAATTTAATTATTGATACCGGCAGCAGTACCTTAGTTGTCGAACCAAATAATTACCAACCCGCTCAAGATAAGAATTTAGTTGCGACACCTATCGTACAAGAAGTTAATTATGGGTTAGGAGGCTGGGCGGGTGCCGTCGTGCATAGCCAGCTATGTTTTACCTCAAGCGAGGCTAAAGCTAGCAAAGCTAAAACTACAACTAACACTCATTCAAACCTTGGCAATCAAAAGACAAACAAAGCACTGGTATGTAATACCTCAATTGCAGTAGTTGAAGCTGAGCCAACCAAAACGTTTGGTGATGCCGACGGCATTTTAGGGCTCGCCTATCACCACTTAAATAAAAGCTTTGATCTAACAGAGTTTTATAACGAAAAACAAATTAGCCCCGCACTTAGCCTACCTTGGCCGTTTTCAATCGGTGATAAAACACTAGCTACCCAATTAGCAGATATTAAAACATCGAGTAAACAATTGTTAATTGACAATTCAACACAATTTAAAAGCCTTAAGGCATTCAAAGCTTTTTTGTGGCAGCAGCCTGAGCACGATATTAAGCCGTTTTTTACTCAGATTGCCGATCAGCATTTAGTTGATAACCGTTTTAGTTTTTATGCCAAGCGCTCAAGTGTTCATGTAGCAAGCGAAAATATCAGTGCAGTCAGCCCAACCACGAAGCAAATAGAAGAGTTAGTAGCAGACCCACTTAATCAAGGGCGATTAATCTTAGGTGGCAGCGAAGCGCAGACTGACCTCTATCGTGGCACATTTAAAACTATCAAGGTTTTTCATGATGTTTATTACAACGTAAAACTGCATTCGGTGCAGGTTGGCAATAATACGCCGATACTAGCCGAGCCATTAGCACCTAAAGATGAGAAGTCTTATTTTACCAACGCCATTATAGATACTGGTGCTAGCCTAACGATATTGCCTCAAGGTTTATTCCAACAAGTTACCGAACAGCTTAGTGAAATGAACCCTAAGTTTGCTAAGTTGCTAGCACCATTTGCAGAAATCAATCAGCAATACTTGGGCGTTGACGCTAACCAATTAGAGCTAACCCAATGGCCCGATTTAACTTTTCGATTTATCGGTGAAGACGAAAAAGATAGTGAACTTGTGGCGCTAGTTTGCCCTCCTAGCCACTATTGGCAAATTAATACACCAGAAAAAGATAAAGCCTGTTTTAAACTGCTCAGCCAGTTACCTAACTGGCCAAACCAAAGCATTATTGGTTTACCGCTAATTACCAACTACTACACAGTATTTGATAGAAGTGTTAACGGCACAGGAGTGATTAGATTTGCACAGCAAAGCTAAAACTATACTGACGTCAGCCAAGACAAAGAATAGTTTTGAAACAAAAAGATTACTTGTACGCCCACTCAATAGCCAAGATAAGGCACTTTTTGTCGAAATGCACACAAATGAAAAGATCATGAAGTACACAGGGGGTGCAGTATCACCAGAGGCAGCACATGCTAAGTTTGTAACCTCGTTAAGACTTAATCAAATAAAAGATATTCAGTTTAAAACATGGACAATAGTTTCCTTACAATCGAATAGCCCAATTGGTTTTCAAGTACTGTATAAAACAGACGAATTACCAAATGACCAAGCCGTTGAAATTGGCATTATGATCGCGCGACATGCCCAAGGTAAGCAAATACCGGAAGAAGCAATGGGCGGCTTGATGCAGTTTGCTTTTAGCTACTTAAACATACAAAAGATTATTGCTCGCTTTTCAAAGCAAAATATTGCCACGAAGAGGTTTGTAAAAAAGTTGGGCTTTGTTTTCGACGACAATTTGGAAGAAGACGATAGTAGATATTCCTATTTCGATTGTCAGTCATGGAAAAAAACAATTATTAATAACACCTTTTCATAATTTCCACTTTCTTAAGTGTGACTATTTAAACAGTTCTTGATAGCTGCTATGTTAGTCGCAACACAATCATAAAAATAATAAAAAGCTACAGTTTAGATGTCTGGAAGTTTAGTTTGCGTAGGAGTTGGTATTACCCTTGGCGCACATATCAGCCCTATTAGTCGCAGTCATATCGAACAAGCCGACAAAGTTTATCTATTAATGTCTGATGGTTTTGTTGAAAGTTGGGTTAGCTCAATGAACAACAACTGCCAAAGCCTACAACCTTTTTATGACGAAGGTAAATCTAGGCATAGCACCTATCAAGAAATGACCAACGAACTAGTTTCTGCCGCTCAGTCAGGACTAAAAGTTGTGGCCGCATTTTATGGTCATCCAGGCGTTTTTGCCTGCGTTTCACACAAAGCTATCGCCGCTTTGGACAAACTAAATATTCCTGCAAAAATGGAAGCTGGCATTTCAGCAGAAGACTGTTTGTACGCCGATCTAGGCATAGACCCAGGTAAAACCGGGTGCATTCATTACGAAGCTAGCCAATTTATGCTTTACCAAAGGGCTGTAGACACTGCTGCACATATGGTTTTATGGCAAGTAGGTATTGCGGGTGACGTAAGTGTTAGCAAATATTCAACGGGCGATGAATACGCGCAAGTATTGGTGGATTTGCTGTTAAAACATTATCCTGCTGACCACCAAGTGATACTCTATGAAGCGAACACTTTACCTACTGAAAAAGTACGAAGAGATAAAGTCAAATTGAGCTTACTCGCGAAAGCCAAATTAAATATGCAAACAACTTTGGTGATTCCACCTAGTACAGACCTAATACCCAATAAACCTATTCGGGAAAGTTTGAATAAATTGGATAAAACTTCTTTTTTAACCCTAGTTCAATAACAAAGGAAAAAATAATAATGACAGATATAATTAACTTGCTAGAAAAACTGGGGAGTGATGCATCTCTAGAGTCAATTATCGAAAGCGTTCAAAACAGCGATGTGCTCTCCACTAACGAAAAAGAGCTACTAGCAAGTATTGCCAATGAAAAGTCGCTCCAGCCTGAAATAAAGTGTTTTATCATTGCCCCAGCTGAAGATGATGACGATAATCAAGAATCACCAAAAGAAGATGATGATAAAAAAGAAACAGAAAACTGTTTATCTTTAATAGCAAACGGGTAATCTCAGTAGGCACTGACACCCAGTGGCAGTGCCTAACAATTGAAATTAATGATTTTATTTAAAATTCTAGCTTTCATTTCACTATTTACTGTTTCTACAGTTTGGGGAAAAACGCCTGAGATAAATGCGTTGCTTGCGCAGGCTGAAAACGTGCGCCAAGAAAACCCTAAAAAATTTAATGAAACAATAAACCTGTTAGAGTCCAAAGCATTAAGTTTTTCTCACGAACAAAGGATGAATTACTATGTGTTAAAGGCCTACAAATTAACCATAATGGGGAATTACGCTGAAGCGGAGCAACTTCTTGATACCGTCTCAAAGAATTCATCAAACAATGAACTAATATTAAGGGCAACTTATGGCCTGATTAGTGTTTATCTAGCTAAAAAAGATTGGACTAACGGTTTCCTATTTGTAGAAAAAACATTACAGCAAATAAAGCAAGTTAATAATAGTCCTCATACCATTTATGGGTTGCTAACTGTTATTGTTTTTTATAATCAAATTCAGCAATTTGAATTATCGCTAAGTTATATCAAGACGCTAAATACAGAACAGTTAACACTAAAAAACAAATGTTTTGTGGAGCAGCTGAGATTAGAGGCAAGTCAAAACAAAAACTTTTCGTCAGTTATTCAGATATTTCAAATGGAAGAAACTATAAAAACTTGCGAAGAAGCTAATTGGCCTGTTGCTGCTTCAGTCGTCAGAGCCTATTTAGCCAAAAATCACCTTGAAAGCGGTAGTCCTCAAGAAGCTATTTTGTCATTAACCCCCTTTATTAACGATGTGCTTGCAACTAAGTTTTCATTAGCAATCATTGATTTTTACAACACATTAGCTAAGGCCTATTACCAGCTTGGTAAAGCTGAAAAAAGTAGCCATTATGCTGATTTAGCTATCGAGAATATTACTCATAGTAACACTAAACAGACAGTTGACGCTTACCACCAGAAATACCAATTGGAATATGACGCACAAAATTTTGAAACAGCACTGGATTACTACATTAAATATGCGGAAGCAGACAAAGCTTACTTAAACGATATTACAGCTAGAAATGTTGCTTTCCAGCTCGCACAGCATCAAGCTATACAACAAAAAAACCAAATAGAACTCCTCAACAACCAGAATGAGCTCTTAAACAATAAAAATGAGTTGTTGCGGGTTGAGCAATCATTAGCCAGAACTGAAGCTGAGAACACAAAACTTATTGCCTCATTATTAATGGCCATTATCGCACTGCTTGCCTTCTTTGGTTATCGTTCGTGGCGCACGCAACGACGCTTAAAAACGCTAGCTGAGTTTGACTATTTAACTAAGGTTTATAATCGCGGACACTTTATGACGCTAGCCGAAGAAACCTTAAAGCTAGCTACCAAAGCCAAACAAACTGTTACTTGCATTATTTTCGATTTAGACAAATTTAAAAAGATTAATGACCAATACGGCCACTCAGCAGGTGACCTTGCATTAAAAGCAGCGGCAAGCGCCGCGCACTCGTGTGTACGAGACAACGACATCTTCGCCCGTTTAGGTGGTGAAGAATTTGTAATTTTGCTCCCAGGCTGTGATACCAGCGCAGCTTGTTATGTCGCAGAAAAGTGCATGCGTGCCTTTGAAGCAATCGATACCAGTGATTCTGGCCATGATTTTTCAGTTACGGCAAGCTTTGGTATTACCACCAGTAAAATATCCGGCATGGCTATTGATGATTTAATTGCTGATGCCGATAAAGCGCTCTACCAAGCAAAAAATAATGGCCGTAATCAATACCGAATTTACGAACCATAATGCTTACTCACAACCACCCTGCTTAACGAGCGTAAATTCAATAAATTTCGTCATACCAAAACGAATGCAAAGCAATTGATATATCGCCGCTTTGCTGCTCTACCCACTTTATTGGTTTAAGCTTGCCTAGCTACTTGCATTTCTGGCACAAACTTTTGTAAATCAGATGTATATGTCTAAAGGGGTATCGAACTGCGAACTTCTCTCTAAGTTCAAACATAGGCTACTTGCTCTTTAAAGCACGTAACATATTCCTAAAAAATTACGCGATATAAACCCTACACACGGCTAAATATAAACTAAGCTTTTCAATAGCATCGAAAAATTTAGCGCTGCAGGTTAATTGCTTCGTAATGATCCCAAAATTCACTCACGCAACATATAAAAGCTTGTTAGCTATCCTTGTTTGGCTATTTACCAGCTCAACCATTATCGCTGGTGAAACAACGAGTCATTCAGCTCCACCCAATGTGCAGATGGCACAAGCAGGATTTAAGCCTTCAGCATCATCTGCCGCTGATCTTTTGCCCGCTAATAACAGTTCAGAAAATAGCTCTACACATAATGCACGCAAAGACGCCACTGTGTTTTGGATAATGGCACTTTTTTGCGGGATTGCAGTATTGATTATGGCTTGGCTACTTTTCGCCCATAGACGAACGCAGCAATCGTTAATTCATGCCAATTTATCGCTTGAGCAACAAGTCGCACTTCGCACAACTGAATTACTCGACAACGAACGAAACTTTCGCGGCCTGTTTGACTCTTCCCACGTCGCCTTAATGGTCATGATCCAACACAAAATGGTTGATTGTAATCAAGCGGCACTTACCCTTTATGGCATTGATGACAAAGAGCAGCTTGCCAATGTCTTTCCGTTTGGCGTTTCGCCAGAGTTCCAACCTGACGGTTCAAGCTCGCAAGAGATAGTCGATATCAATATTGCCAAAGCCAAAGAAACGGGCTTTAGTTCGTTTGAGTGGGAGCATATTCGCTTTGGTAACCAAAGATTTTATTGTGAAGTAAACCTGCAACCTATCGACTGGCAGAAACAGGCAGGCATTTTATGCACCGTACGCGATATTACTGCCAAAAAGCTCGCCGACCGACTAAACCGTAAAAATGATATTCGCCTTAAAGTTGCGGCAGAAGCGGCAGAACTCGCTGATTGGGAGTGGACACCATCGCTTAAGCGTCTTAGCGGATCAGAAATGCTCGCCAAAATCGTAGGGATAAAGCCTGGTCGTATTAACGTTAACAAAGTGCTATATCCGCTCGTTAATCGAAAAGACCTTGCGAGCGCACTGCGCAGGCTTAAACGCTTTAGAACCGGCGATGATATTTTTTGCAAATTTGAAGTAAGGCTTAAACATGCTGGCGACTCTGACTATCGATGGATTGCCACAACATTGCGCAAAGCCGCCTCGCACACTTACCAGCTGGTTGGGGTTAGCCAAGATATCACCCGTTTTAAATCTGCCGAGCAACTGTCGATAGACAATCAAAAACGGTTGAACATTGTGCTTAATGGTGCAAACGCCGGTATGTGGACTTGGGATGGCGAAAACAACACCTTTACAACCAATGAAACGTGGACGCAAGTGCTTGGCTATGAGCCTCGTCAGCTTAATTTGTCTTTAGGGGAAGATGTTGAAAAATGGGTGGAATTAATCCACGTTGATAACCGCGATGAAGTACAGCAATTATTCAACGACTATATCGACAATAAGGTTGATGAACTGCGCGTTGAGTGCCAGATGAAAACACGTCAAGGCGAATGGCGCTGGTTTCTTGTTAACGGCAGTGCGCTAGCTCGAAATGAGAAGAACAAAGCGTTAAAAATTTCAGGATTAATTGTCGATATTACCAAAGCTAAATCGATGCAATTGCAGCTTGAGTCTTCACGCGAGATTGCCGAGCAAGTCGCAAAAGAGCGGGAAATTATCATCAATACCATTCCTGGTATTGTTTACACCTGCCGCCTTGACGAAAACTGGAGTATGTTGTTTATGAGCGACATGACTGAACAGCTACTCCAAATTCCCCCCATTAAATTTTTATCTGGCGAAGTCAGTTTTGCCAGTATTATCCACCCTGATGACAACGACAGAATCACTAAAGCGGTTTATGACGCTGTTGCTCGCCATCAGCCGTATAGCGTTGAATATCGATTATTCCGCGCAGATGGCGAACAGCGCTGGGTCTATGAATGTGGTCAAGCATCGTATGATTGTGGCGGACGACCCAAAGTATTGCATGGCACCATTATCGATATTACCGATCGCAAAGAGTCAGAAGAGCTATTTCACGCGCTGATTGAGTCGGCACCAGAGTGCATGATGGTCATCAACCAAAAACGAGAAATTGTATTGGTCAATGCACTCGCGCAAGAATTGTTTGGCTATTCAAAGAAAGAGTTTTTGGGTCGCTCTATCGATATGCTGATCCCCGACAAAATAAGGCCAATACATCAAGTTCACGTTGAAAAGTACATGGATAATCCGTCGGTGCGTGATATGGGCGCTAATATGTCGCTTTCCGCACTGCACGCCAAGGGCTTTGAATTCCCTGTTGAAATTAGTTTAAGCCCGCTAAACACGGGTGAAGATATGCTGATTTGTGCTTCCATTCGTGACATTTCTGAGCGCAAGCTTGCCGAGCAGCAGTTGCTCAGTGCCAAAGATACCGCCGAACAAGCGACGCGTGCTAAGTCAGATTTTCTTGCCAATATGTCTCACGAAATTCGCACACCAATGAATGCCATTATTGGCATGTCACATTTGGCATTGCAGCAATCACTACCCACCAAAGCACAAAATTACATTCAAAAAGTAGAGCTAAGCGCGCAGTCGCTATTAGGCATCATTAACGACATACTAGATTTTTCGAAAATTGAAGCCGGCAAGCTAGATATTGAACAAGTGGACTTCAGCTTAAATGAGGTTATTGACCACTTCAGCAATACCTTTGCCCTAAAAGCTGCGCAAAAGAACATCGAATTGCTTATTGATTTACCGCGCAATACGCCAACTAGCTTGGTTGGCGATCCGCTTAGGTTAAAGCAAATTCTGATCAACCTTGGTAGCAACGCGATTAAATTTACAGACAGTGGTGAAATTAAGCTAAAAGTCAGCAGTGAATTACTACCCAAAAGCAATGCTAATGTCGCATCGGTTGACTCGCTCTCACTTAACTTTAGTGTCTCAGATACTGGCATTGGAATGACTGACGAGCAGCAAAACCGATTATTTCGAGCGTTCTCACAAGCGGATAGCTCGACCACACGAAAATACGGCGGTACGGGTTTAGGGTTAACCATTACTAAGAACTTAGTTGAGTTGATGGGTGGTAAAATCTCGGTGAGCAGTAAAAGCCTTGAAGGCACGACATTTGAATTCAACTGCACATTCAAATTAAGTGACAAAACACTAGATGAAAAAATCGTCGTGCCTGCGCATTTGTCTCAGTTACATGTATTAGTTATCGATGACAACGAAAGTGCCCGAGAAATACTGTCAGAAATGCTCAATCAACTGGGTTTTCAGGCGCAAGCCGTACACTCTGGACAACAAGCACTCGCCTTGATTAATGACAATAAAACCTTGTTTGACCTCATTTATGTTGATTGGGTTATGCCAGAAATGGACGGCCTTGCTTTTGTTAAAGCACTGGCTGAACAGCCACACTCAAATAAACTGCCGAAACTGGTGATGATGACGGCGTATGATATTCAGGATATGGCCGAAAAAGCGCAGCAACGCTCAGTAAGTTATGACGCATCCTTAACCAAGCCGACGAGCCCAAGCCATCTATATGAAAGCATTTTAGAGGCATTTAGCCACCACCAAGAAGAAGCGATTGCACCACAGCTGCAACAAAGTTCGCTAGAAGCGGTGCAACATTGGCCTGAACTTTCAGGTAAACGAATACTGCTGGTTGAAGATAACGAGTTTAACCAAGAGTTGGCAAAAGATTTACTGACTGGCGAAGGCATTATTGTTGACCTTGCTGAAAATGGCCAAATCGCATTGAACAAACTTAAACCCGATATTTATGATGCTATTTTAATGGATTGCCAAATGCCTGTAATGGATGGCTATACCGCGACCAGTCATATCCGCAAAAATACTGCATACGACCAACTTCCCATTATCGCCATGACTGCCAACGTTATGCAGCGCGATGTTGAGCGCACATTAGCGGTAGGTATGAATGCACACATTGGCAAGCCAATTGAAGTGCGTGCGCTCTTTAGCACATTATCTCAGTGTATCTTCCCAACTGAAGTAGCTACTCATTCACCGACAGAGCAACTTGCGCAGGATAAAGAGCAAACACCTGTAAAAACCGCTACAACAAAAGACGCGCATGCCCAACAAAACGCACCACTACCAATAATTGCAGGTGTTAATTCTAAACAAGGGTTAGCCACGGTTGCTGGCGATATTAAGCTCTACCATAAATTGCTTCATCGATTTATTGATGGCTACCAAAACTTCCCTGACGATTATCAACAGGCAGATCTTGAAACCAAAATCCGTATTGCTCACAGTTTAAAAGGCACTTCCGCTAACATTGGCGCCAGCGAGGTGCAACAACTAGCAGCGCAATTAGAACAAGACCTAAGCGCTGAAGTAGACACTAAGGCGTTATCACTGCTCGCGACTAAACTTGCCAACAATCTATCTCATGCATTGACATCAATAACTGAATACCTTGACCTTATTGACCAAGCAAATGCAAATCAGCAGCCTGAAAACCACCACGATCCTGCAACTAAACAAACGAGCATACTTTCAGACGTTGAAGTAACTGCACTGCTGCAAGAAATCATTGATCTGGCTGAGGAATTTGACAGTGACGCCGTTGATAAATTGGCAGCATTGTTAATGAAAATTGGTGACAGCCCTTTACGCCCCAAATTAGAACAAGCCAATCAACAACTCAGTAGTTATGATTTTGAAGCAACGGCTGCCATCTTAAAATCCATTGTTTAATTATGTATGGAATTTAGCCATTCCTAAAGTTGAACTGAGTATGATTAGGAATCGTAGCTGATTATCAAAATTCACCTGCCCTTGAACACTCAGGAAATAGTAGTTAGTTGAATATTGCAGCTAAATCATGGCTATAAGTGAGTAAAGTGTATCTAAATAGCAAAAAGTCGACTTTTCAACTATTGTTTTTTACTAGCTAAGCGCCTGAAAGCTCAGCGTAAACTTTGTTCGCTTAGTCACACTAGTGTCATTAATTTATTGAACTATATATAGAAATTATTTATTAATAAGTTATGTCTAAGTGTAAGTTGTAACTCAATCCGCTTGCAGTTTAAGCGTTAAAGGAAACACGTGGTAAGGGCAATTATGATCAAGAAAAATATCTTTAAGTACATTTCTTCACACTTGAATCTGTTTATTATACTTCCCTGTATATTGCTTGGTGGCGTGGTTTTCTACGATGTTTATCACTCCTATAATCGCATGAATAACGCGTACGATTCAGAATACAATGCATTTCTATCGCATAGCATCTTAGGTGTTGTTCACGAGGTTCAAAAAGAACGAGGCATGACTGCTGGCTTTATTGGTTCATCAGGGCAAAAGTTTGCCACTGAATTAAGGCAGCAAAGAAGCTTAGTTGACAGCGCACTTGCCAAAATTAAAACCGACAGCAAAGCATGGCCGCTCAGTGCTGATATGCAAACATCGTATGATGACTTTCTTGCTGCTTTTGCCAATCTGCAAGCAACTCGCCAATCCGTCAGTAGCTTAAATATTCCAACCGCTGATGCGCTGCGTTTTTACACCAATATTAATAATAAAGGTTTGCACGTGGTGATTATGGCTTCAAAGCTGAGCTCTAACCAAGTCATCTCGTCAGAACTTTTTAGCATTTACAACTTCTCAAGTGCCAAAGAATCGGCTGGCATAGAACGAGCTGTGCTGGCAAATGTACTAGCAAAAGACCAGTTTACGCCGCAACAACGCGCAAAACATACCGAATTGATGACCAAGCAAGAGGTATTTTTATACGAAGCGTTTGAGTCAGCAACGCCAGAGCTTTTAAACTTTTTCCAGCAAGCTACGAGTAGTTCAGCAGCGCTAAATGTTAAGCAAATTAGGCAGGCAGTCGCCGATAAAGACAGTAACTTTAACATTCAACCACAGCTTTGGTTTCAATATGCGACTGAGCGTATCAATGCCTTAAAAGACGCGGAAGAAAAAGCACTATCGGTAGTTGATAAAACCGCAATTAAGGTTCAACAAGAGGCGGTGGTTGTATTGGTGGTAGAGCTTATTGTACTGGCCATTGGCGCACTAACCACCATTGGTATTTACATTTCTCTTAGTCTGCGTAACCGTCAATCAGCCAAGATTAAAGAAGGCATCGACATTGCCCTGCACCACCGTGATTTACTGCACGAGATTAAAATTGTGAGCTACGACGAACTGGGTGAAGCTGCTCAAGGTATTAATTCACTGACCCAGTTGTTTGCCAAGGATTTAAAACAGTTTTCAAGTACGGCAAAAGATATTAGTCAATCTACAAGCGAAACTGCCTCGGCTATTGAGCAAAGCAAAGTGAATTTAACGGAGCAACACTCAGGCATTCAGTTAATTTTTTCTGCTGCTGAGCAAATGAACAGCAATGTTGCGGGAATAGCGAGTGCCATGCAAGAAAACAGCGAGTCTGTCTACAAAGTGGCTGAAGAATCTCAACAAGGCAAAATTACGGTAACAGAAGCGGTGAGCGTTATTCAAAATGCCGCGGAAGATATGGCAAAATCAGCTGAAGCGATTAATCAATTAAATGAGCGCGTTGGTAGTATTACCGACATGGTTCAACTGATTGGTGGCATCGCTGAGCAAACCAACCTGCTAGCGTTGAACGCCGCGATTGAGGCCGCTCGTGCCGGTGAGCAAGGACGAGGTTTTGCGGTTGTCGCCGATGAAGTTCGCTCGCTTGCCAGCCGCACACAGCAGTCAACCGAAGAAATATCGCTGGTGGTTGATGAGTTGCAAAAAGGCTCAACGCAGGCATTTGATATTATTAACCACGGTAAAGAAAATGCCATGGCAGCTTCCCATCAAGCCGAGCTGATCAAAGCTGCGCTAGATCGGATCACGACTCAGATTGATGAAGTGAAAAATGTTACCGATTCAGTAACCGTGAGTACTAAAGAGCAAGCGCAGTCTATTGAAGAAATTAACACTAACATTGAAAATATCTTCCAACAAGCCACAGAAAACGTGAGTGGTGCTGAGCAAATTGCTGTCGCTGCCGTTACCATTGCCGATTCAGCAGTGGATATGGACAACCAAATAGAGAAGTACAACTACTCCTAATATACAGCTGAATCCGAAGCTTGTTTCACTTTAGTTTTTTTACTGAGGTTAGCAACCAAAGTCTGGAATAAGAAAGCACAATTATAAACGCCGTTATTGGGAGCAATAACGGCGTTTTTTATCTACTCAAAACAAATATCTAGCTTAATGGCGTAGCCCTAATGCTTAGTTCTTTTAAGTAATAGAAAAGCGTGAATAACTTGCTTTCAGCGGCTTACTTTAGTTACTCGTCTTCAACTCTTACGCCCCAAACATCGTGCTCGTCGGCATGAATAATTTGCACCCAAATTTGATCGCCTGGCTGTGCATCGTAATCGTCTGATAAGTAAACCTTGCCATCAACTTCTGGTGCATCCATGTATGAGCGACCAACAATACCAAGTTCGTTTACTTCATCAACTAGTACTAGGTATTCTTGGCCAATACGATCTTGCAATTTTTGAGCACTGATTTCAGCCTGCACAGCCATAAAACGCTGTAGCCTATCTTCCATTACTTCTTCTGGCACATGATCAGGCAACTCATTGGCGGTTGCACCTTCTACTGGCGAATACTTAAAACAGCCTACGCGATCTAGGCGCGCTTCACGTAAGAAGTCCAATAGTTCTTCAAACTCTTCTTCTGTTTCACCTGGGAAGCCAACAATAAAAGTTGAACGAATCACCAACTCTGGGCAGATCTCGCGCCATTTTTGAATACGCTCAAGTACACGCTCAGAGCTGCCAGGGCGCTTCATCAATTTTAAAATACGCTTGTTGGCATGCTGAAATGGAATATCAAGGTACGGCAAAATTTTACCTTCTGCCATTAGTGGAATAATGTCATCCACGTGCGGATATGGGTAAACGTAATGCAAACGCACCCAAATACCGAGTTTTGAAAGCTGTTCACATAACTGTTTAAGATGAGTTTTTACTGGCATACCCTCGTAAAAATCCATCTTGTGTTTGACATCCACACCGTAGGCCGAGGTGTCTTGTGAAATCACTAATACTTCTTTAACGCCCGCATTCGCTAAACGCTGTGCTTCACCTAAAATATCGCCCATTGAGCGAGAGTCTAAATCTCCTCGCATTGACGGAATAATGCAGAACGTACAACGATGGTTACAGCCTTCCGATATTTTCAAATAAGCAAAATGCTTCGGTGTCAGCTTAACACCGTGATCCGGCACAAGATCAACAAACGGGTTATGCTGTGGTTTAGCTAGGTGCTCATGAACTTGCGTTAACACTTCTTCATAAGCGTGTGGGCCAGTGACGCCGAGTACATTTGGGTGAATTTCCGTAATCTCGTCTTCCTTCGCTCCTAAACACCCTGTCACCAGTACTTTGCCGTTTTCTTTCAGCGCTTCGCCAATGGTATCGAGTGATTCTTGTACGGCTGCATCAATAAAACCACAAGTATTCACAATCACCATATCAGCATCGTGATAGCTAGGCACAACGTCATACCCCTCAGTACGTAACTGAGTCAAAATGCGCTCGGAATCAACTAAGTTCTTCGGGCAGCCAAGGCTAACAAAACCGATGCGCGAGCCCTGTGTTTGGCTATGGTCAACTTCGCTGGCTTGCTCAGCAATTACTTGGTTGGGAGTATCTAGCGTAGTGGTTTGCTTGATATCAGTTTGAACAGTCGGTGCTGGATTATTCGGATCGAATTGTTCAACAGTCATAGTGTGCCCTTATGTGTCGAAGTCATAGTGATACAGAGATTTTAGGGCGCGGATTATACAGTAATCCATGACTAATATATACCAAGATAACCATTACTAATTTTGATCATCACAACGCAACCCTATGTCTCAATTGACAAGGCTTAATAGACTCAGTAACGTCACACACAAATAATTATCATCCTCTTACTGAGCAACAAGTGACCATAATGAATTATCAATACCTAACCTTCACCATCGAAGATCGCCTTGCCACTATTACCTTAAATCGTCCAAAAGCGGGTAACACCCTTAACCTAGAGTTTTCTAAAGAGCTTGAGGATGTGACTCGCCTTTGCCAAATCAACAAAGACATTGGCGCAGTGTTAATTAATGCCAATGGCCCGTTGTTCTGTGGGGGTGGCGATCTCGATTATATGGTGAATGGCGAAGATAACGTTGAGCTAGCATTGAAAAAGTTAGCCGATAGTCTTCATGTTGGATTTGCCAGTATTGCCCGTATCAATGTGCCAGTGATCGCGGCGGTAAATGGTGCGGCAGCAGGTATTGGTTTAAGCCTAGCATTAATTGCTGACATCACCATTGCGTCTGAAAAAGCGGTTTTCGTACCTGCTTATACCGCGATTGGTGTTAGCCCTGATGGCGGCTTAACGCATATGCTGCCTCGTATTATTGGCAAAAAACGTGCGCAAGAAATGCTGTTATGTAATCGTAAACTATCGGCCCAAGAAGCTGAAAGCTGGGGCATGATCAATCAAGTGACTAGCGCAGATGAATTAGCCGACGTCGCTCTGAAAACTGCGAGTCAACTTGCGCAAGGGCCAACGTTAGCACTGGCGAGCATTAAGTCATTGTTAAACGCTAGCAGCACGCAAACCATGGAATCTCAAATGCATTTAGAAGGTATTGCGTTAGCCGCAAATTCTGTGACTGAAGATGGCCAAGCCGGTATTACCGCATTCTTAAATAAAACGAAACCTGAATTTAAAGGCCGCTAATAATACCGGAAAACATTTAAGTTTCAGGTGCTTGCGCTATGGTTGAACTTTCGGGTTCGACCATATGCAAGTGCACATCTTGCTGCGGGAATGGAATGCTAATACCCTCACGATCAAAGCGCAGCTTGACCTCTTTGGTAATATCCCAATAAACATCCCAGTAAAAGTCGGTTTTCACCCACGGCCTTACAATAAAATCAACAGACGAAGTGTTTAAGGTATTCACCTTAATGATAGTTTCCGGCGATTTAAGCACGTTCGGGTGGCTGGCCACAATTTCCGCTAATACTTGTTCAGCCTTTAATAAATCGTCTTTGTAGCCAATACCAAATACCATATCAACGCGGCGAATGCGCTCTTGTGTCACATTCTTGATCACATCACCCCAAATTTTACTGTTTGGAATAATAATGATTTGATTATCGAATGTGCGTATTGTGGTATTCACCAAACTCATATGGCTAACCTTGCCATTAACGCCGCCTGCATAGACAAAGTCGCCTTCGTCAAAAGGTTTGTAGATTAACAGCATCATGCCAGAGGCCAAGTTTGACAAGGTATCTTGCAGCGCAAAACCAATAATAATACTGGCAATACCAAAACCTGCTAACACTGGGGTAATATCAATACCAATTTGTGACAGGCCAATCATAATGCCGATAATTAATACCACCTTACCCGACATATTGACGAAAAAATCTTTCATTAATCGCGACATGTTCACTTGCTTTGCACTGGTTGCGCGGTTAACTGCAACTGCGGTTAGTTTGGCGAGCTTACTGGCGATAAATACAATAAATGCGAAGATGAGTAGTTTAAACAGATACTGCACACCATTGTTCATCAGCCAATTAACAAATTTTTCTCCCAAGTTTGCGAAAATACCGCCTAGCACTTTGAAGTCGAGAATTTCGTAGGTTAGCTCCCCCGTAGATTCAAACATTAGCTGCTGATACTGTGAGGTTTCAATACCGGCATTTTTCGCCAATTTAATCATCGCTTTAAGACTTTTTAGTGCAATGGTTAATCGCTGCGACACTGCTAGCAATGACACTTCAAGATTTGCTTTTTCCGATAATGGGCTCGCTGAAATTTGCTGTTGCAGCACTTGGCGTTGACGGTGGTAGTAATTAATTGATGCCGCTAGCATTCTTATTCTACCCTGCAGTTTTACATTGAAGTTTCCTTGCGCATTCACGGTTGCCACTTTTAACGCATTTAACCAAGTAATGTTTTCTGCGCTCCACTGATAAATAAGGTCAATCAGTGCTTGCAGCTCACCATAGCTGTTTAGCACCAGTAATCTTTGCTCAGCAGGCGCATTGCTTAGGTTTTCAGAAACATCTTGTGTTTTGGTATTCAGAAAATTAATCGCACTTTCAACATATTGGACTTGGCTTCTAACAAGCTCTTGAAGAGCTTCTGTGGGAATAGTTTCACTTTTTATCGCTTCGTCAATATCGCGCCTTAATTCAAGGTTCTTATGAAACAACTGCAATTGAATAGCACTAAAGTCATCTCCTTTAGCTTGGCCTAAGCTTTCTGTTAAGGCGATCAGTTCGGCTTTCAGCGCTTCAATTTCAAGCGCTAACTTGGTCGACTGTACTGGTGTTTTTGACTGCTGCAAAGAATCATCGGGAAGATCATCTACGCGTTCTGTTATCTGCTCGCTAGACTGTTCGTTTGCAATTTTATTTGATTGTGAATTTGTTTGTTTAAGAGGGATTGCAAGTGTATGTGTGGTTAGCATAAGCACGCTAAAAGCAAGCGTGGACGCCATAACGTCGCGCATTAACCTAGTGATAATTACGTTAAACTGCATAAGCCCGGCCCTAATTACTATTTTTCTTGTCAGCCCATTGAATAGGTAACTGATTAAAATCTTTATTATTAGTAGTCTAGGACATGATCTGGGTAATTTAGCTAAGCGCGCAATTTTAATCGCTGAAAACCAAGAGTAATCTTCGCAATAAAGGTCTAAGTGGGTAGCGCTTAACTAAGTGCTGAAAATGTGAAGTGCCTAATTACTGCGTCAAGCTTGGCTGCAATTAGGCTTTACTATGGCTGTACTTAGGGTATCGTGCGCTAGTATTACTATGGAGTCGTGTTAGAGACAAACAAGACAAGGAAGGCAAAGGGTTAATCGATAAGCCATCAAGAAAGATTATCAACCGAGCTAACGATCCCTTGCATACCAGCATTAATTTCTTTAAATACCCCGTCAACTTGCGCAATTAGCGCTGCGCCTGCTTCTGACTTTTCCTGTGTCAATTGAATATCTTCATTCAACGATGTTGTCATTGCTTGGTTATTTTTCACTACCTCAGAAATTTCCGCTGTAGAAGCGCTTGTTCTCGCCGCTAAACTTCTTACTTCATCAGCAACTACCGCGAAACCTCGCCCCATCTCACCAGCTCGCGCCGCTTCAATGGCCGCGTTTAGCGCAAGTAAGTTGGTTTGATCGGCAATGGATGAAATCGTATTGACGATATCGCTAATTTTGTCTGACTGATTCGCCAATCCAGTAATATTAGCAGCCAAGTTTTCAACGTTTCCGGTAATTTCATCCATGATGTTCACCGAATCATTTAACACTTCTTTCGCCACTTCAGAGACTTGTTCGGTTTCTACAACAGTTGATTGCACGGCTTCTGACGCATTTTTCAGGTTAGCAACTCGCGCGGTAATATCAGACGCAAACTTAACAATTCGAACTAGCTTACCCGTATTGTCAAAAATAGGGTTGTAACTCGCCTCCAACCAAACCACATCGCCATTGGCTGTGCGACGCTCAAACATGCCTTGAACAAACTGACCACTGTTGAGCTTTCGCCAAAACTCAGCATACTCAGGGCTTGAAGTAAGTTCTTTTGAGCAAAAAATCTTATGATGCTTGCCTTTTATTTCATCCAAGCTGTATTGCATGGCTTGCAAAAAGTTGTCATTCGCTTCGAGAATGGTGCCATCAAGTGCAAAGGATATTGTCGCGGTAGAGCGATCCAGCGCTGAAAGCACGCCATTTTGCGTGTCCGCTCGTTCAACGAACTCTGTGATATCAGACGCAATTTTAACGATTGAATCAACCTGACCTTGCTCGTCTTTTACTGGAATATAACTGGCCTCTAGCCAAACTTCTTGATTGTTCTTAGTGATTCGTTTGAATTTATCGGTAAATGACTGACCTTGCGATAACTTTTGCCAAAAGCTTTGATAGTCACTCGATTGACTGTAAGCCCTATCGCAGAATATGCGGTGGTGTTTGCCAAGCACCTCATTGCGGGTATATCCAACAACGTTTAGAAAGTTATCGTTAACATCAATGATGGTGCCATCAGGCTTGAACTCTATAAAGGCTGTTGAGTCTTTAATGCTATCCAGTACATTTCTTGCCTTTAAATCTTCCTGATTCTGAGGAGCTATCTCTTGTTCAACTTTTTTAAACTTAGAAAATAGATTCATATAATTCCCCTAGAACGAATAAGCGGTATAAGAAGTATTGCAGTAAATAGCATTACTGGTTGAAAAAATGACCGCGGGATTCTCTACCGAGTCTGTTACAGATTTATGACAAAGCAGAGTATTTAGCGGTGGTCAAACCATTGAAGAGTCCTATACAACATATTGCTTGGCCGTTTTCATAGGCCAGAATATCTTGGGTTCTTCTTTAACATTCCAACTGAGCTTATACGCAGGCAGTCAACAATTAGTTCTTTCACTGGGAACAAATTTAGGCATACATGTGCAAGATTTACATACGCTAACTGGAACACGTTCTCTCTGCCATTGAAATTATCAACATGCAATTAACGGATGTTATTTGTCAAAACGAACACGCCTGCGATCGCTTTAGCGAAGTTGCAGAGCAAATTGACATGATGAAAGCTGGTGCGGAAAAAGCAGTGCAAGGCTCTGCCAACAATATCCAAATTGGTCAGCAAGTACTTGAGCTAATTGATGATGTCAGGGCAGCCTCGTAACTAGCAGCGAGCAATTTTAAGCTAAATGGAGATTAGTAATAACCACCATTTAGCGATTTTCGGAATTTTTTAATGCAGCGAAAAACTCAATGCAACGAGAGAGCATAAAAGCTCTCTCGTTTTTATAAATCGTCGCTTTTAAAAGTCTTATTTTGTGGCTCGATATTTTTCCGTAACTTAACCAGACTAGTTGGAAAGATTTTCCACCGCTGTAACTATCCCTGACATACCAGCATTGATTTCTCTAAACACACCATCTACTTGCGTGATCAATGCACTGCCAGCTTCTGATTTTTCTTGCGTTAATTTAATATCCTGAGAAAGTGAAGTCGTCATTGTTTGGTTGTTCTTAACCACTTCAGAGATCTCAGCGGTTGATGCACTTGTTCTTGCTGCTAGGCTTCTTACTTCATCAGCTACCACGGCAAAACCACGTCCTAAATCTCCCGCTCTTGCTGCCTCAATTGCGGCATTTAATGCCAGTAAATTAGTTTGGTCGGCAATCGACGAAATGGTATTAACAATATCGCTGATTTGATCTGATTGGTTCGATAACCCTGAAATATTAGTGGCAAGGTTTTCAACATTGGCAGTTATTTCATCCATTGTTGCCACAGAATCATCTAGCACCCCTTTGGCTAATTCTGACACTTGCTCTGTTTCTGCAACTGTTGACTGCACGGCTTCCGAAGCATTTTTCACGCTTGCTATGCGGTCGGTGATATTTGATGCAAATTTTACAATTCTGATTAATTTGCCTTGGTTATCAAAAATTGGGTTGTAGCTTGCTTCGAGCCAAACAACATCACCAGCGGCATTGCGACGTTCAAACATGCCTTGCACAAACTGCCCACTGTTCAATTGTCGCCATAATTGTGTGTACTCTGGGCTAGCAACAAGCTCTTTCGAACAAAATATTTTGTGATGCTTTCCTTTGATATCTTGAAGCGAGTATTGAACGGTTTGAAGGAAGTTTTCATTCGCGTCAAGAATGGTGCCATCAAGAGCAAAAGAAATTACCGCACTCGATCTATTTAACGCCGAAACCACACCATTTTGAATATCTGCAGCCAGCACATAGTCGGTAATATCAGTTGCAATTTTAACGATAGAAATGATCTGGCCATGCTCGTCTTTCACGGGGTTATAGCTAGCTTCTAGCCAAATCGCTTGGTTGTCTTTCGTAAAGCGTTGGAATTTATCAGTAAAAGCATGCCCTTGTGCTAGTCTTTCCCAAAAGTTTCTGTACTCACTTGAATTGCTATACGCTGGCTCACAAAAAATTTTGTGATGCTTTCCGACTATATCAGTTAAGCGGTAGCCCATCGCATTTAAAAAATTACTGTTTGCATCCACTATGGTGCCTTGTGGGGTGAACTCGATAAATGCAGTTGAACTCTTGATGCTCTCTAATATATATCTTGCCTTGATATCGGCTTGTTGCTGAGCAGTCACAGTGTGTTCAATTTTTTTTGTAGTTCTAGGAAAAAAGTTCATACAGATCCTTGATGATTATACTCACGGGGCGAGCATGAGAAGATACAGACAATTTCATCAAAATTCCTGATATAAATTAAAGATTGCTACCTTTTGTTACAATTTAATTACATCTTGAATACTTTTTGTACCAACAAGTTCAAAATATGGATTTATGAATAAGCAAGTAACAAGCAATTAACCGTCAAATCGATGCCTTTTCCTGTAATTTCGAGATAAAAACACTGAACGTATCATTTGCTTGCCAGCCATCAAAACGCTAAATATTGACCAATCGGGCAATAATATTTTTGTCTTCTATACTTGCTCCAACCTATTTTCGCGATCGCGTAATAGGCGAAGCTGTGTCGTAAAGGAGATTAAAACAAACAAAAATTCAAACAATCGGAGACTAACAATGAAAAAAGTAATGGTTTTTATCGCCAGTATTTTGCTTAGTTGTTCCGCAGTAAGCAAAGAGAGATTAAAAGTATTTACAGACTACGACCTAGGTACTGATATTTTTTCAATTACAACGGTTAAAATTGACCCAAATATGGAAGATATTTACCTAGCTGGGCTCAGTCAGAGTTGGGTAAAGGCAGTAAAAATTCAAAAAGAGCTTGGCTATATTAAAGATTGGCGAATATACGCTAGCGACCTGCCACAAAGTGGTCATTTCAACATGGTATTAATGGTGGTGTTTGAACAAGCCAATGACATGGAGCCTAACAAAAAGCGCTATGATGCCTTTATGAAGAAATGGGGCGAAGCCAATCAGAAAAAATCCCAACAAATTTCCGCTAAATACCCTGAAGTTCGCACACTAACGGGCGAATACCGAATGCGTGAAATTATTATGAAGTAACATTTCTCAAGGCTCCTTTAAATGCAAGGAGCCTCACTTAGTAAACCTTCTCTCTACAAATCGCATATAAATCAAACATTAACAGTTAACAATGGCTGTGGTAGTTTACTTATCAAAGTTGTTTAGTTTTAGGAAGTTAACGTTAATGAAAATAAGGAACACCCTACTTTTTTTATCCGGCATAGCATCATTTCACAGTTCAGCTGATACCCTTTGGTCTCATGTTTTACAAACCGATATCAAGTATATTTACCAAACCATTCAAGATAATCATCCTGGCTATATTGACGATCAAAACACCTACTTTAAAGACTGGCTAGAGCAAGGCTATAAAGAAGCAATGACGGCTTCTAAGTCCGCGTCTTCACTTAATGATGTAATGACAACTATTCAAACTTACATCGCTGGTTTTAGTGATGGCCACCTCTATTTGAATCTAAGTTATCAGCCTAAAACCATTAGCTGGGCCGGTATACAAATTAAGAAATTCGGTAACGACTATCGCGCAAATTATGTCGATGTGAATCATCAAGAAGTTATGCCCCAAAAGATGGCAAAACTGGTCTCATGTGACAATATACCCGTTGAAAATATCGTCAACGATGAGGTCTTAAAATATCGCTTTAACAACCCTAAGTTGGATTTCCCAAAAGTTTGGTTTGCACCCAAAGTTTTAGTCGATGATGGTATCGGACATAGAACCCGTTTTAGCTCATGCAAGTTTGAACAAGAAAGTGAAGCGAAAGAGATTAAACTGAGCTGGAAAAACACACATTACGCTGACTATGTTCAACACGTAACTAATAAAAGTTTAGTTCCTGATCAGTTTAGTTTTGAGCAATATGGCGATAATCAATACTGGCTTCGCCTTCCAAAGTTTTACCCGAATGCTGAAGAGCAAGAAGCACTAAGATCGGTAATCGCAAGAACAAAATTAGTGACTAAATCCAGCGCACAATTCGTGTTAGATGTGCGAGGTAATGGTGGTGGTAACTCTGAGTGGGGTGTAGAGGTTGCGCGTGCTATTTATGGTGACGACGTTATTTCGCAGCATCAGCAAGCACAGCCAGATAACAGTTATGCCCTTTGGCGAGTGAGTAAAGACAACGCCAATTACCTATCCTCGATTGAGCCAATGCTAAAGCAGCAATTTGGTGAAGATAGTGATATGTACAAGGAGTTTTCGCGGCTAGCAAGTAGAATGAAAAATGCCCTTACACAGGGGAAAAAATTGCTAAGACAAAGCGAGGAGAGTGAAGCTTCTAGTGTGACTAATAAAAATGTGAACCCTATTGAAGCAGCAAATAATCCTAAAGTATTACTGTTAACCGATAGCAGCTGCGGTAGTGCCTGTTTAGACTTTGCAGACCTTATGCTTAACATTCCCAATGTTTACCATATAGGTCAAGAAACAAGTGCCGACACTGTTTATATGGATGTACGCAGTATCGACTTGCCCAGTGGCCTAGGCAGATTTTCATTGGCACAAAAAGTGTATCGAGACAGGCTTAGAGCCCACAACCAAAGTTATAAACCAACGTTTTTCTTTGATGGTGATATTAACAATACCGAACAAGTGGTGACTTGGGTAAAAAGCTTAAGTGTAAATTAAGGGATTGCGATTAGAACTGTTCGATGGAAAGGGAGCATTAAATGCTCCCTGACATTTCTCTAAAAACTACCCTGCCTGTTCAGGAATCAAACCAATTCTGTACATTAAATAATTTGATGCTCGGCCAGCAGATTTTTCTTTAACCAGTTGGTTAGGTTTTGCTTTTACTTCGACAATTGTTTTTCATGTCTTCTTTAACTGCCGAAAAATTTAACTAGTGAATTAACTGGTGAACAAGGCGTATAAGAAGACATGAAAAAGTAAGAATACTGCTCGAAACGTTATTTCAGGTAGGTGTAACCATCTAAACAATCTTCATAGAAATCGATCCAGTTCACCCCTTCGCGTGGCTTAATTTGGCCTCGTTGAATTTGCTTGTCGATTTCTTTTTTGATCGTTTGCGCCATAATCTCTGGCGTGTATTGCATGGTTGATAGCACACCCTTGACTGACGTGCCTTTGACCACTTCTTCAATGTAAAAGTCTTTTGGATCGTCATCGTAACTGACAATATGTACTTCGTTTAAACGGCCAAACAAATTGTGCATATCACCCATTACATCTTGATACGCACCCGTTAAGAAAATACCAATAAAGTAATCTTCTTCTTTGTTAAGCGAGTGCAGCGGTACATTGCTGGCAATTGGGTTGCCTGTCGCCTCATCACCGATGAATTTGTCAATTTTGCCATCGCTGTCGCAGGTGATATCCACTAGGCTGCAAAGCTTAGTGGGTTGTTCATGATGGCGAGAGATTGGCACAATCGGCAATACTTGATCAATTGCCCAAGAGTCCGCAGCCGATTGGAAAACCGAGAAGTTAGCCAAATATTGCGACGAGAGCATTTCTGGAATTTCTTTAAGCTCTTCTGGCACAAATTCTTGTTGCTGCGCCAGCACATCAATGGTTTCCAATGTGCGCCAGTACATCACTTCCACTTTCGCCATTTCTTCAAGCGAGAGCACATCGAGCTTAAACGCTTGCATCGCCTGCTCTTTCAACTGGGCAATATCATTAAACGCTTCTTGGTAGTTATCTTGTGTTAAGCCTTTTTCGATATCACGTAAATTGCTGACAATAATATGTTCGCCCGTTTCTTTACGTGTACTGTACTCGGCGCCGCGTGGGTGAATTTCACCAATGACTTTGGTCACTACACACGAGTGATGCGCTGTCATGGCGCGACCACTTTCACTTACTAAATGCGGGTGAGCAACGCCAGCTAAGTCACAGCTTTGTTTAAAGCCATACACAATATCGGCAATATATTCTTCTAAGCCGTAGTTGCAGGAGGAATCATTGGTGGATTGTGAGCCGTCATAATCAATAGCTAGGCCACCACCGACATCCACATATTCCAGTGGCACACCTTGTTTAACAAGCCGCGAATAAACCAAAGACGCTTCTTGTACCGCTTCTTTAATGGCACGAATATCGGTTAGCTGGCTACCAATATGAAAATGCAGTAACTTTATGGTATCGGCCATGCCCTCTTGTTCAAGCAAGGTCACGGCATTTAAAAGTTCGGCAATACTCAGGCCAAACTTAGCGCGCTCACCACTTGAGCTTTCCCACTTACCACGACCTTTCACCATCATTTTTACCCGCAGTCCAATAATAGGTTTAACGCCAAGCTGTTGGGAAAGCTTGATTAGCATGGTTAGTTCGCTGAACTTCTCGACCACAATCACCATATTGCGATTGATTTTTAAGCCGAGTAAGGCAAGGCGCAAATACTCTTCGTCTTTGTAGCCGTTAAGGATCGTCAGTGAGTTTTTATTGGTGTTATAAGCAAGCGCTGCAATAAGCTCTGGTTTTGAACCTGCTTCAAGGCCATAGTCAAAACGCGCACCGGCATCGACAATTTCTTCGATGACTTCACGCATTTGGTTCACTTTGACCGGAAATACCCCTAAGTAGCGACCTTCGTAATCCGCCTCTTCAATGGTGCTGCGAAACGTGCGATTTAAGCGCTCTACTTGTGAACGTAATATATCGTGAAAACGAATAACGGCAGGAAACTCAATGCCCTCTGCGGCCATTTCATCGACGATTTCACGTAAGTTAATTTTTAGGTTGGGTTGGTCGTAGCGCGGCGTAACTTGTAAATCGCCCTGCTCACCTATAGCAAAATAACCGTTACCCCAACGGTTTACTCGGTAGATTTTCTCGGCGTCATCAATAGACCAAGGCGTAATGGTGTTCGACAATTCTTGTGTAGCTAAATCATCACGACTCATTAGTTAGCCTCCACAGTTTTTTCAGCAGCTGAATTAGTACATGAGTTTAAACAAAGCAGTAATTCACGTACCACTTTGGCAGCAAACACATCGCTGTTACCTGTGCTGTCAATTTCAGGTGAAAGCTCAACCACGTCGCAGCCCACAAAATTTTTGCGCTGTAAAATTTTGCACAAGCTGACAAACGAATGAAAATCTTCACCGCCCGGCTCAGGTGTGCCAGTGCCAGGGAAAAAGCTGGGGTCAAAATAGTCTAGATCCAGTGTTAGATAAATCGGTCTGTCATCTGCTATCGCTTCTACCGCCGACAAAAAGTCTGCGCGACTTTGCATTATGGTTTGGTTATCACGCATCCAATCATATTCTTCTTTAGTACCTGAGCGAATACCGTATTGAATCAGCTGGTTTTGCTCGGTGAAATGGTCGCTCACTCGGCGAATAATCGAAGCATGCGAGTAGTGATAGCCCAAATAGCCATCCCGTAAATCAGCATGGGCGTCTAAGTGGAGCAACACAAGATCAGAGTATTCTTGTAAATAACGTGTGATTGGCGCGTAAGAAATAGAATGCTCGCCGCCAAGGGTTACTACTCGTACCTTGTCTTTAGCTAATGAAATATCCGCAAACACTTCATTAAAGGTACTGTTGGCTTGCAGGTATTGCGTTTTAATATGCTCGGGATCTGTGTCTTCGGTGATATTTATATCAATCGGTAAGTTGCCTAAGTCGCTAAAGCGGTAGTTTTCCAAATCATCGTCTAAATATGGCGAGTATGACTCAATGCCGTCAGAAACTGCTCGTAGCGCATTGGGGCCATGTTTAGTGCCTTTGCGAAAACATGCCGTGCCATCAAACTCAAAACCAATTAAATGGGTGGTATTTGCATTGATCTCCAACTCAGTAGATGACCATTCAAACGGCACAGGTGCCTTAATTAACGGGGTGTTGATCGTTTTTAAGCTAGTCACTGATTCTACCCAAATATTAACTCACAAAATTTTGCGCAATTATGCAAAAATTCACGAATAAGTATAGTATTTTTTAGTACGCCAAATAGTAGCTAAAATAACAGCCCAATAGCGCTATTTAATGGGCGATAAAACATAGTTGTAAACCACAAAATAATTTGTAAAATACCGCACCATTTTTTTGCGTGTTGCTTTAGAGGGCAAGTCGTGTTTTTTGAAGGTTCAGAAAAAAAAGCCGAAATATTAGTTAACCCCAATACATTAAACTTGTTAACTGATATTGATAATGAATTTTGGGCAGCATTAGTCAATTGCTGCCATGCGCAGATTTTATCAAGCATTGAAAACGAGCACTGCAAGGCATTCTTATTGTCGGAGTCCAGCTTGTTTGTTTGGCATGATCGCATGCTTATTCTTACCTGTGGTGTCACTCAGCTAATTAACTCGGTGGATTACTTTGTTAAACACCAAGGCAAAGACGCCATTACGCATCTTATCTACCAGCGTAAAAACGAATATTTTGCGCAGGCGCAGCCAAGCTGTTTTGGTGATGATATTAAGCTGCTTGCCAGTCATTTTCCGGGTAAAGCCTATCGCTTTGGTGAGATGGACAGTCACCATAACTATGTGTTCCATCTCGATAACGACTTTGTTGCCGACAAAAGCGATAAAACTTATGAGTTGCTGGCTTATCAAATTAGTGAGCAAGCCTCGCAGCATTTAACCCAGCCAAATTTATCGGCTGAAGAGATCCGCGCTTATTTGAAAATAGACGAACTATTACCGGGCTTTGCAATTGACGATTTTGTGTTTGAACCATACGGTTATTCACTCAATGCCATTAAAGGCCGTGAGTATTTAACCATTCATGTCACGCCACAGGCCGATAGCAGCTATATCTCGTTTGAATCAAACCTTAATTTGGTTGCACTCGCGCCACAAATTTTAGCGGTATTAGCGCCAGCATCGTTTGATTTAATGAGCTTTAATGAAGCTGATTTTGCCGAGCAAATTCAGACAACTATCCCCTCGCAATACGTGAGTAAATCACTGGTGAGCAAAACCTTAACCAATGGCTACCTAGTTAACTTCGCCAACTTTATTTTACCGAGCGAGCAATTTTCAGCGCCAATTGAACTGGATATTTCAGGAGAAAATCATGCACTCTAATTTATGGGTAGAAGAAAAATTTGAAGACTTTTTAGGGCTAAAGTTTAAAGTCGAGAAAGTGCTATTTTCTGGCAAAAGCGAATTCCAAACCGTTGATGTGGTGGAAACTAAAGGCCACGGTAAAATGCTACTAAATGACGGTTTGATCATGGTCACTGAACGTGATGAATTTGCTTACCACGATATGATCACCCACGTACCTTTGTTTGTGCACCCTAACCCGAAAAATGTGCTGGTGATTGGTGGCGGCGATGGTGGTACCGCGCGTGAAGTGATCCGTCACCCATCCGTTGAAAAATGTACTATGGTGGAAATTGACGGCATGGTAGTTGACGCCTGTAAAGCCCATATCCCACAAACAGCCAGTGCATTAGACGATCCGCGCATTAACCTAATTATTGGCGATGGCGTTAAGTTCGTACAAGAAACAGACGAGAAGTTCGACGTGATTATTGTCGATAGCACAGATCCTATCGGCCCTGCCCAGCCATTATTTGGCGAAGCTTTTTATCGTGATGTATTTAGCTGCTTAACCGACGATGGCATTGTCGTTTCACAAGGTGAGTCTTCATGGTACGCCCTAGAAATTCAGCAATCGTTACTGAAAGTGCTCAACGCGGTATTCCCAAATAACTACCTGTATAGCTTTAGCAACCTCACCTATCCAGGCGGTTTGTGGAGCTTTACCTTCGCTTCGAAAAAGTACCACCCAGTTAATGATTTTAACCCAGCACGTGTAGCAGCAAGTGGCTTAGAGTTTGACTACTACAACGCTGCACTTCACAGCGCCGCTTTTGCCTTGCCTAGCTTTGCGCAAAAAGGATTGGCTGGCCTTATTTGCAATGGTAAATAGGGATAATAAGAAATAATCCATCGCTAGGTATGTATTCACTAGTTAGCTAGCAAATAACGAACAAGGGCATTCAAATGAATGCCCTTTTTATTATCAATTTTTCTCTTTACTTTATTTTCCTCTATGGCGTTAACCACCAAACTGAAAGCGTACACCTGCATTAACGGTAAAACCATCGTTGCGTGACCAAATATCGGTTGTCCAGCGGCCACTAGGTGCTTGTGCTGGCAGCAGTAATGGATCTTCTTTGGTTTGGCGCACATTCAGCAGATTTTCCGCATTCACAAACCAACTCACCTTACCAATAGTAATTTGTCCCAACAAACCTAAGTGCCAATAAGCATCACTTCGCTCGCGATATGGGTTGTTTTCAAGCGCTTGCGTACCGGTGTAGTATGCCTCAAAACCGAGTAAATGGCTGCCGTGCTCTTCCCACATCACCACTAATCCAGCTGAATGCTGTGGCGTTAACGTAACTGGTGAACGGCCTGATGCCAACAAATTAGGTTTAGTAGCATCGGTATATAAGTAGCTACCTGTAAATTTAATGTCGTGCCAGCGATAACGCAGCAGTAATTCTGCACCACTAATGCGGCTCTCACCTTGTGCATTAACTATCGCAACTTGTTTACCACTATTAGCTTCAGCAATGTTCGCGGCGTTTCTTTCGGCCTTGCCTTCAACAATGTCTTGTAAATTATTGAGCGTCGCTAGTTCAGTAACATTATCAATATGAGAAGCAAAGAAAGTAACGCTAGTTTCGACGTCACCAAGCGCATAGCTAACATCTATTGACGCAGTTGACGCTTGCTCTTCTTCAAGATCGGTCAATGGTGCTAAACGCGACAGCCCAGTTTCATCAATATCTTCAATAAACGGTGTTGGTGCGTAAAAGCCTTGACCGAAAGCACTGCGAATCGTCCAATTATCAGGGCTATAAAGCACAGAAATTCTCGGGCTAAATTGAGTGCCATATTCACTGTGCCAATCTGCTCTAGCGCTCAGTGATAGCGCAAGCTCGTCACTGGCATCATAATCTAGTTGCGTAAATAAACCGGGGACATCGTAGGTGTAGTTAAACTCTGAAAAAGTCTCAGAATCAAATTGCTCTGACTGAAATGCCGCACCAATTAACCATGCCGCCTGATCGCCATAGCCTGAAACGCTGGACTCGATTAAATAGCTTTGATGCGAATCATCTTCAAACACAGTGCCATATTGATGCTCATGATCTTGATTCATCGCCGAGCCACGCACATTTAAGTTCAATGTTTCATTTAGCGGTGCATCATAAATAAAGCCAAGATCGGTGCGCACTGTGTCTTGATCTTGCGCAAATGGATTTCCATCTGGCGCAGTCGCCTCTTCGCGCGTGCCACCTGTGCGCTGCTCTTTCATCGCCCCTAAGGTTAAATAAAGATTGGCACCATCTTCCCCTTGCCAGTAAAAACGCGGACGCACTGTCGCGCGGTCATAACCGGCCATATCAATCCAACCGTCATCGTCGAGATCTTCTTCTTTTTGATGGTGAACGCCAGCGGTTACCGAAGCGCTAAGCGCATCTGTGATAGGTGACGCGAAATAAGAAGTAATATCTTGCCCATCTTTTGAGGTTAAGTTGACCAGTACCTCTCCTTCAGCCTCGTTGCTAGGCGTTCGTGAAATTAAGTTGATCACACCACCTAGTGCCGAACCACCATAAAGCGACGACGCAGAGCCTTTGATAATTTCAACGTTCGCTAAATCTGTTGGGGGGATTTGTAACAACCCGATAGACGCTGTTTGACCGCCATATAGCGGCAAACCATCACTGAGCAATTGCGTGTAACGGCCATACAAGCCTTGCAAGCGAATATTGGCACTGCCAAGCGCTGGCGATGTGGTTTGCACACGCACTCCCCCAGTTTCGGCCACTAACATGGAAATATTGCCCGGACGCATTAATGCTTTTTCTTGCACTTCTTCGCCATTTATCACTTCGGTTCGAGTGGCGGATTCAGTGACAATACGCCCTAAGCGGGATGCAGTCACTTGAATACGTTCAACGCCGTTATCTGAATGCTCGTGATGGTCTTCATGATGATGAGCACTCTCTTCTTGGTGGCGGTTATGTTCATTGTGTTCGCCATGTTTTTCACTGGCGATTGATATGGCTGGCAACATCGCGACAGCAATGGCTAGGCTAATTTTATTCAAAAGCATTTTTTACCTCGTGAATGCTTAGGTATTTAACTGGGCTTACGTGTAAAGAGTTGCTCATGGCAACAAGGCACGTTTTTTAGTGTGTAGTGTTTAATGATTTAGGCGCAACGCCGTTTCTAGCGATTCATTCTAGCTATGCAGGAAAAAATCCAAAGCTTGCGCAGAAATTTTTAAGCAGCGCTTATGGGCGGGCGATAAAGCGAATTAGATATAAAATAGGTATGTGTAAACTGGTAATTATAGATTGGGTTAGCGGCAAAAATAGCTGCTGAGTTGCCAATAAAAGCCGTTAAATAAAGAGGTGCTGAGCACATACTGCCAGCACAAATACAGGCATCGTCACTACAATCGATATTGCAGCTAGGCTCACAATTCCCGTCGCAGCAGTCACTGTGTTGTTCAGTGCCGACTTCTTTGGTATGAGCTACATCATCGTTTAACTTAGCCGAAGCTAGCACATTTTGTGTTTCGCCTGCTGTCTCGTCAGGGGCGACAATGAGATCAACAGTGGCTATCGGATCAGCATTAGTGGTATCAACACTTAAGATGTCATCAACCACTGCCGCCTGAGCGACAAAAGCAAACAATAACAGTAAGGTGACAAAAGCTCTAAGTGACGGGTAATACATAAAATTCTCAAAATAACAGCGCTGTATATTCTAGTACCAAGCATTTATAAAAGGAATGGCTGGTACAAATTTATGTACTTACTAAATTTATGTGCTTACTCTTGTTAAAATCGCTGTTATTGTCATTACCCTTGTTACGATTTTCGTTTTACTGTTATCTGTTTTTTACAGTCACCGTTTCTACAGTCAGTTCGCGGCAATAATCCCTTGGCTTTTAATTGGCTAAAATGCTATGATGCCGCGCCTTTTTATTCTGGCTAAGATTTAAGCTTGGTTAACACTAAGTTTAAATTAGTTAAATTAAAAGGTTTTCAGGTTGTTCTTGGTCGCAAAGAGCAACAATTTTTGACTTATTAATAGAGTATTTATCATGACTGATTTATTTACTTTGGATGCTGAAGTACGTACTGACCTAGGGAAAGGTGCGAGCCGCCGCCTACGTCACGCGAACAAAGTTCCAGCTATCCTTTACGGTGAAGGCAAAGAGCCTGTATCTTTAACACTTGCTCACAACAAAGTATTCCGTGCGCAAGAAGAAGAAGCATTCTACTCTCACGTATTAACGTTAAACGTTGACGGTGAAAAAGTTGAGTGTTTATTAAAAGACATGCAACGTCACCCGTACAAGCCACTAGTAATGCACATGGACTTCATGCGTATTGATGCTACACACGCTGTACACACTAACGTTCCAGTTCACTTCTTAAACGAAGACGCTGCTGCGAAGAAAGGTGGTTCTGTTGCTCACCACATCGCTGAAATCGCAATTACTTGTTTACCAGGTAACTTGCCAGAGTTCATCGAAGTTGATTGTGCAGACTTAGAAGTTGGTCAAACACTTCACCTATCTGACGTTAAATTCCCAGAAGGCGTTACTTCTGACGAATTAGCTAAAGGTGAAAGCCACGACCAAGCTGTTGTTACATTAAACGCTCCTAAAGGCGGTAACGACGAAGCTGCTGAAGAAGAAGCAACTGAAGAGTAATCATAACGTTCGTTTATGACTATTCAATTAGTTGTGGGGCTGGGTAATCCCGGCCCCGAATACACAAAAACTCGCCATAACGCTGGCGTCTGGTTCGTTGAAGAACTTGCTCGCATCCATAACATCTCCTTAAAACCCGAAAAGAAATATGCTGGCCTGTATGGCAAAGGGCAAATTGCGGGTCAACTTGTTCATTTACTTATTCCAACCACTTTTATGAATCGCAGTGGTCAAGCGGTGGCACCGTTGGCGAATTTTTTCAAAATTCCCGTTAGCGAAATGCTGGTAGCACACGATGAAATGGACATGACACCGGGAGTTTGTAAAATAAAAATGGGTGGTGGCCATGGTGGTCATAATGGCTTACGAGACATTATCGCCAGAATGGCAAATAATAAAGATTTCTACCGTTTGCGCATTGGCATTGGTCACCCCGGCCATAAAGATCGCGTAACCGGACACGTACTTGGCAAAGCACCTGCTGCCGAGCAAACGTTAATTGATCAAGCGGTTGATGAAGCAAGCCGCTGCTTTGAAATTTGGCTAAAAGACGATTTAAAGAAAGCACAAAATCGCTTACACAGCTTTAAAGCTGCCTAGCTCAGCTTTCTAGTGTTAGCCAAAAGCACTGACAAAAATTAATTTGCCGCACATCGGCGATAACGAGATAGGAAAAAATCATGGGTTTTAAATGTGGTATTGTTGGTTTACCAAACGTAGGTAAATCTACTTTGTTCAACGCATTAACAAAAGCGGGTATTGAAGCAGCTAACTTCCCGTTCTGTACCATCGAACCTAACACGGGTGTGGTACCTGTACCAGATCCTCGCTTAGATCAAATTGCCAAGATTGTTAGCCCTGAGCGCGTTATCGCAACCACTATGGAATTTGTTGATATTGCGGGTCTTGTAGCTGGAGCTTCAAAAGGTGAAGGTTTAGGTAACAAGTTCTTAGCCAACATTCGTGAAACAGATGCGATTGGCCATGTGGTACGTTGTTTTGAAAACGAAAACATTGTTCACGTTGCGGGTAAAGTTAGCCCAAGCAGCGATATTGACGTAATCAACACAGAATTAGCCCTTGCTGATATGGACACGGCTGAGCGTGCTCTACAAAAACAAGCGAAAAAAGCCAAAGGTGGCGACAAAGACGCTAAATTCGAAGTACCTGTGTTAGAGAAAATCTTAGCGCACGTAGAAGAGGGCGAAATGATCCGCTCACTTGAGCTAACAAAAGAAGAGTTAGCTGCCGTTAAATACCTTAACTTCTTAACCGTTAAGCCAACTATGTACATTGCCAACGTTAATGACGATGGTTTTGAAAATAACCCATACCTTGATGAAGTTCGTGAAATTGCAGCTAAAGAAGGTGCTGTTGTAGTACCTGTATGTGCAGAAATTGAAGGTGAACTTTCGGAAATGGACGAAGAAGATCGCGAGATCTTCATGGAAGAAATGGGCTTAACTGAGCCTGGCTTAAATCGCGTGATCAACTCTGGCTACGGTTTATTAAGCTTACAAACTTACTTCACTGCTGGTGTTAAAGAAGTACGCGCTTGGACTGTGAAGCAAAATGCAACGGCACCGCAAGCGGCTGGTGTAATTCACACTGACTTTGAGAAAGGTTTTATCCGCGCTGAAGTTGTTGGTTTTGACGACTTTATCGAAAACAATGGTGAGTCTGGCGCGAAAGAAGCGGGTAAATGGCGCTTAGAAGGTAAAGACTACCTAGTAAAAGATGGTGATGTAGTTCACTTTAGATTTAACGTTTAAGTTAACGCTTAATCTAGCGTTTATCTTAATGATTGAAGAAGGAGCCTAATGGCTCCTTTTTTCTTTTCAGTATTTGAGCAATTAACTCTCTATTTGCCATAGCCTGACAGTTCTAACAAAGCGCCTGCTTATACTTATTTATATAACTGCTTATTTACATCCGCGTATATGAATACAAATCACTGGCTAAGAACAAGCTGCCAGCAGACATAATTTATTGATAGTTAAAAATAGCTAATACGGCTATTGCTCTTCTAATACTAGTTTTACCATTACTTCGTTAAATATACCGGTGCATTAACTCAAACTTCTTAACTCATCTCTTTTAACTGTGTAGTTATACTTCTAAAATATAAAAACAAATTACGCGTTAAATTGGTCGTAAAAACATGCTTCTCGCGTAGTAATTAAACGCCTTGTTGGTAATTTGTCCAAACAAACCAAAGTAGTCATATTTTTGCAAAAAAACGGTTGACGAGCTGCAATCAGATTTGCATAATACGCGCCACTTGCTGAGAGGCAAGATTGTAAATGGCTACATAGCTCAGCTGGTTAGAGCACATCACTCATAATGATGGGGTCCCAAGTTCAAATCTCGGTGTAGCCACCATTTACAATGCGGGAGTGGCGGAATTGGTAGACGCGCTGGATTTAGGTTCCAGTACCGCGAGGTGTGAGAGTTCAAGTCTCTCCTCCCGTACCATTTTAATAACAGGCTGTCTGTTATTAAAATATGAAACATCGTTGGGGTATAGCCAAGCGGTAAGGCAGCGGGTTTTGATCCCGTCATTCTCAGGTTCAAATCCTGATACCCCAGCCACTTTCATAGCCTAGGCTAAAGTTGTGGTGAGTATAAATCATCGATGTTTTGCCCTTAAGATTGGGGTATAGCCAAGCGGTAAGGCAGCGGGTTTTGATCCCGTCATTCTCAGGTTCAAATCCTGATACCCCAGCCAATCTTAAGAAACAGCATGTACTTATGCGAGAGCGGTAACTCTATAAAAATACAATATTACTAAATGCGGGAGTGGCGGAATTGGTAGACGCGCTGGATTTAGGTTCCAGTGCCGCGAGGCGTGAGAGTTCAAGTCTCTCCTCCCGTACCATTGAAAACTAGTAATATCGTTCAGATATTACAAATCATCTCAATATAATTGGGGTATAGCCAAGCGGTAAGGCAGCGGGTTTTGATCCCGTCATTCTCAGGTTCAAATCCTGATACCCCAGCCAACTTTCTCTACGTGCTTTTCAGTACTTAAATTCCAAAAAATTACTCGGTTAAATAATTGCTAAAGTTTAACCCGATAACTTTGTTCAGTTATTTTTGAACTATCTGTTTTGAGATCTACAAAGAAACTGCTACTTGTAACTGTGATCTCATTGAATTTTACGAAAAAGAATCGCAGTGTACACGATTAAGCCTCAGATTCCCTATTTAAGAATAATGCTTTATCAACGCTTCTTAGTCAGAAGGGAAAATTTAATATGACTATAGGCAGTTTGTTTGGATGGGAGAGAATAAATGCCGTTAAATACTTTTTATTAAAGATGTTTTAACAGCAAAGCGCCGAATGAAAGATAGAAGTGAGTAAATCAAAGGGCTTTAGGTTAAAGCCCACAAGCATACGCTAATACTTTGTTTTTAATCGCAGGCGTAATACGCTGCGCCGTGAATAAGCCGATATTGCGAACCGCTTTTAAAACTGGTGAGTCATTAGAGAAAGTAGCGTATAGGCCGTCCATTGCCGACATCATTAATAAGTTGTCTTTTCTGCGCATTTTTTCATAACGATTCAATACACTTGAAGCATGCCAGCTAGTGCCATTTGCAATAGCATCTGCAATCGCATTACGAAGCGCAAGCACATCTTTAAAACCAAGATTCACCCCCTGCCCCGCTAGTGGATTGATTGTATGGGCAGCATCTCCTAGTAAGACAATATTGCCTTGCACATATTTATTTGCATGTTGTCTGGTTAATGGAAAGTAGCCTTTATCAACAACTTCAACTTTACCGAGCTTCTCTGGGAAGTATTGCGAAATTTGCGCAGTTAGTTCTTTATTATCAAGCTGTGCTAATTGTTTTATGCGGTCTCTATCTTCGTACCACACTAAAGAGGCATTGTGCCCTGGCATTGGCAGCATGGCTAATGGTCCAGATGGCGTAAACTGTTGCCAGGTGATGTCTTGCTGAGACCGCTCAGTTTTCACATTTATCAACATTGCTGATTGCTGGTAATTCCAACCAGTACAGCCTATTCTTGCTTGTTTTCTAACAAACGAATTAGCGCCATCAGCAGCTACCACTAACCGCGCGATAAAATTCTCCTTCGCAGTTTCTACTAAAACACTATCGACTTGCTGATTAATATTAGTTATTGGTTGCCCCAAAACTAACTTAATCCCCTGATGTTGCTCCACTTGCTGCCATAGTGAGAGTTGAATTAATCGATTCTCTACGATATGACCAAGATGCGATTGATTAATCGCGTCGGCATTGAATTCTGCATAAGCGAGCTCTGACTCCCAAACACCCAACCGACGATAGGGGCAAGCACGCCATTGCAGTATTTGTTGCCATGCGCCTAGATCTTTGAGCAAGTTTTCAGAGGCTACCGATATCGCCGAAACGCGCAAATCGAAAGCTTGTTCATGTGAAAATTCTTGTGGCTGATGTTGCTCAAACACTACGACCTTGAGGCCAAGCTCAGCAAGAGATAAGGCAGTAGCAGCACCAATCATACCGCCACCAACAATAAGTACATCGTACTGTTGCATAATTTAGTTTTAATTAACTTAGAAAAATCGTGTTTAGTTTAAAAGGTATTAACGATCTTGGCGAGTACCATCACAGCACTGAAAGCGCTTTTTATTTGATAAGTATCAATATTTAACACTCCATGCGAGTTATCTCTTCAAGAATTGAAATTAACGATTATACTCAAGTTGGCAATTCTGCCATTTCAATAATTAAGGAAAGATTATGTCTGCATTAAAAGAAGAAAAAATTGTCGCTCCGGATATTAAACTCGTATACGACCTAACAGAGAAACCAAATCTTACTAATTTACAAGCGAAACCTGATCGCGCTGTGCTTGCCAACATGCGACTTGATTTAGTGTTACCAGAAGATAACATCATGACCGTTGATATAGATTTTGATACCACAAGTGGCTACCATGGTAATACGATGATGGTAATGGATGACTTTGGTGTCGAAATGCTAGCAACAGCATTTGCAGTGAAGTATGGACAAGAACAAGCTGACGTTGTAACAAAAGCTTGGCAACAAAAACAACAACAAGATGATCCAAGAAAACCAACTTATTTACTGGTGCAAAAGCCTGAGTCTGAAGGCGCTTTACCAAAAGTCTATGCGATTTGCGGTACGAAAAAGCACGAAAACGACATTGCGCCGGACAGTATTATCTAATTTTCCACAAGCTATGTGGCAGCGCTTGCTGCCACTTTCACTATTGCCTATTTTCGTATCTTTACTTTTCCCATCAACTGCGAATGCCCAAGTAGACAACCTAGCAAAGGTTTATAGTATAACCCAAGACAGTTACGGCTTTGTTTGGCTAGCTGGACATCAAGGGTTAACGCGATTCGATGGCACCAACAGCATAACGTTTTCCGCCAACGATCCTAACTGGCAACTTCCCTTCACTTGGACACATGAAATAGAGCCACATGGTGACAAGTTTATTGTTTCTTCAGAAAGCTTAGGCACTTGGCTTTTCGACCCTAGCAATGGTCAGTTTGAACAACTGAATATTAATACGGAGCGCTCAAGCCATTATCATAGTATCGAATTTAAAGGGAACTATTACATCTCATCTGGTAAGCGTGTATACAAACATGACAGTAACACTAGCTTAACCAAAGACATCTTCAAGGGGACAGCACCAACACATTTAGTCAAAACGTCGAACCACCTATACATGGACGCTGGTTATGAGGGTGCTTATATTCTAAAAGATGAGAAATTTAACCAATTAATTAGCGAGAAAGTAAATACGATCGCCGCGGTTGGCCAATACCTTATCGTAGTTACGCCCAACCAAATATATACGTATAACGGTGAGCGAATCGTCGCCTCGACTCCTACAACTGCTGGCATTAATGGCTTAGCAAAAGAGCACCATACAAATAACTTTTTTACCATTTCAAACGAAGGCGAAATCAAACGTTATAGAGCTGAGAACCTTACGGAACTGCCACATAACTACGAGCACGCAGATAAAGGACGTGTCAAAGCAGCCTATCATGATAGCTCTAAAGTCTTATGGCTGGCCTCTAACCTAGGTATACAAAGGCTTGTTGAAAGTTCTTTGCAAAATCATCCCGTGACTTTTGATGTCGCTAATAACTCTAATGAGATATCCGTATTTTCCGGAGAGTTAGTTATTGGTAGTTATGGTCAAGGTTTGCATGCCTTTGACCCGAAATCGACTATTTTTCCAGCCAACATTAACGAAGCATTTACGACCAGTGCAAAACGAGTCATGGATTTACAACCCGTCGGTGACGACCTGTTCATTGCGACATTTGATGGGCTTTGGCAGTTCAGTGCTAAAAATGAAAGTCTAGAGCGTGTGCCATTTACCAATAACAATAAACTACTGATAAAACTAGCATATCAAGATGGCCTACTTTATTTAGGTAGTAACTCTGATGGTCTTTATATTTATGATGTAGAAAAGCAGGTAATCATAGATCATGTCAATAAAGACAAAGGCTTAACATCAGTTGAAATCATTGACATTCTCCCTTTTGACAATGGTGATGTATGGCTAGCGGGTACCAAAGGCATTTCAATCTACAATCGCTTTAGTAAGTACATTAACAATGTGCCAAATCTTGGCCCAAACAAAGTCATTTCACTCGAACATGCTAACGGCAAAATATTTGCTGGCACATTAGGAGACGGTATAAACATACTAGACCGTCAAGGGACTTTACTATCTGTGATTGCTCAAGGTATTGAATTTACCTACAGCTCAACGATTAAAAACAAAATTTGGATCGGCTCGGCGGTTGGCCTATACACAATAGACCCAAGCACTCATGAAGTCGCCCTAATTCCTACAACAGAAAAATATTCATTTTCTGATGCTGCTCGCTTAGTTGGTGACTCAGTGTTTTATGCCCATTTTGGCGGTATATTAGAAGTCCCCATTGAGCAACGAAACACTTATAGCGCCGATGTTTATATTGGCAAAACAATTGTTTCTGGGCGTCAATATCTACAAAACCAAGAAATTAACATTTCATCTGCTAGTGACGTGGTGTCGTTTGATTTGGTCAGTTTAGATTATCGCCCAGGCCAAGCAAAAAAATTCAAGTATAAGCTCAATAATGGCGCCTGGAATCATATTAATGGTAACCAACTAACCTTAACGGGGTTGGCTTCTGGTCGCTACAACATCGAAATAATGGCAACCAATAGTTTAGGCCAGTGGAGCGAGAAACGAGCCTATGCCAATATTAATGTTGCTTACCCATGGTATTGGACACTGCAAGCTCGCATTGTATATGCTGTTACCTTAATTTGTCTTATTGCATTGTTTTCTTGGACATTTTATTTACGAACGCAATCCATTCGAAAAATCTATTTGCTGCTCGAAACAGAAGTAAAGCGCAAAGGGAAAAGCGCATTGTCAACACAACGAAACTTGCAATCAATCGTTACCTTGCTGCATGAAAACAAGCAAGAACAGGCAATTGAAATCGCCGAACAATGTATTAGCCAATTTGCTAATGAAGAATCTGAAGAAACGCCAGACGCTCTTTACGGCAGTAATTTGAATATCGCGGTGCCCTATTTCGCTGAATTTTTACATCGTAAATATCATGTCAAAATGACGTACGATTTGTATGCCAAAAACGAGCAGTTGAGCTACGAGCTCCAAGCCAATATTTATAAACTAATATACGAAGCCGTAACCTGTGCGATACTGCATGGTGACTCCAGCCACTTCCAATTAACGCTAAAAGAATTCAAAGATAAGCTATGGTTAACCATCAGCGACGACGAAGACAGCTTTACTCATTTTAATAGCAAGGTTACGTTTAATATGTCGATGTATTACATTCGACAAATAGCCAATAAGTACAAGGCATCTGTTAATACCTTTGAGCCTAAAGACGATAAAGGCAGCCAAATAGTGATTAGCTTTCCGATGCGTCTTACTAGTTAACACGAAAGCCTATTGCCCTAGAACCCTCATAAAGAGTAAAATACGCGACCTTAAATTCTCCAGCAAAAACTGGAATCAATTTTCTTATGGGCACGTAGTTATGAGTAAAAAGTTATATATTAAAACTTGGGGCTGTCAAATGAACGAGTATGACTCGCAGAAAATGGCAGATTTACTGGATTCAACACACGGTTTCTCATTAGCCGAAGAAGCAGAAGACGCCGACGTAATCTTACTCAATACCTGCTCTATCCGTGAAAAAGCGCAAGAAAAAGTATTTCACCAGTTAGGTCGCTGGAAGTTACTGAAAAATGACAACCCAGATTTGATCATTGGCGTTGGCGGCTGTGTTGCGTCGCAAGAAGGCGATGCTATTCGCGAGCGTGCACCCTATGTTGATATGGTCTTTGGTCCACAAACCCTTCACCGATTGCCAGAGATGATCCAACAAGTATCTGGCGAAAAAGCGCCAGTTGTTGATGTTAGCTTTCCAGAAATTGAAAAGTTTGATCGCCTACCTGAGCCAAAAGCAGAAGGCGCAAGTGCGTTTGTTTCTATTATGGAAGGTTGTAGTAAATACTGCACTTTCTGTGTTGTACCTTACACCCGTGGTGAAGAAGTTAGCCGTCCGTTAGATGATGTATTGTACGAAATCGCGCAATTAGCGGAGCAAGGTGTACGTGAAGTTAACCTATTAGGCCAAAACGTAAATGCTTACCGCGGTGAAAACCATGACGGTACTATCTGTCGCTTCTCTGAGTTATTGCGCTTAGTGGCAACCATTGATGGTATTGACCGTATTCGCTACACCACATCGCATCCAGTAGAATTTACTGACGATATTATTGAAGTCTACAAAGACGTACCTGAATTGGTTAGTCACCTACACTTGCCAGTACAAAGTGGCTGTGACCGTATATTAACGCAAATGAAACGTGGCCATACTGCACTTGAATACAAGTCGCAAATTCGCAAATTGCGTAAAGCGCGCCCAGACATTTGCATGTCGTCTGACTTTATTGTTGGCTTCCCGGGTGAAACTGATTTCGATTTCGAGCAAACCATGAACCTGATCAAAGATATCGACTTTGATTTAAGCTTTAGCTTTATCTATAGCGCTCGTCCAGGTACGCCAGCAGCTGATTTACCTGACGATATCAGCGAAGAAACCAAGAAACAGCGCCTACAGATCTTACAAGATCGCATTAGCCAGCAAGCGCTGCGCATTGCACGCCAAATGTTAGGCACAGAGCAACGTATTTTGGTTGAAGGTCCATCGAAGAAAAACCCAATGGAACTTCGTGGCCGTACCGAAAACAACCGTATCGTGAACTTTGAAGCACCGCACCACGTAATTGGTCAGTTCGTTGATGTTGAAATTACTGACGTATACGCTAACTCATTGCGCGGTAAGCTGGTTCGTGAAGAAAAAGACATGGGTTTACGCATTGCGCATTCACCGTCTGATATCTTGGCTAACAGCCATCATGAAGCCAATGCAGCGGCAAGCACCAATGGCACCGACGACTTGGGTGTTGGCACGTTTACGCCTTAGTAAATATGCTATCGGCATAAAAGCTTCTTTGCTTTTATGCCGCACTTTATTTAGTTACAGGCTTTTCATCTTTAACACGCACAGACAACACAAAAAGACAAACGGAAGATTTCTTGAGCACAGATAACAGCACTTTGCTAACCTTAGAGCCCGTCGACAATGCCCGTCAGGCAAACCTTTGTGGCCCACTAGACGATAACTTAAAAACCATTGAACGCCGCCTTGGTGTAGAAATTAGCTATCGTGGCAACGAGTTTAAAATTGTCGGCAGCCCATCCAACACGGAAGCGGTTTCTGACTTGCTCAAAGAGCTATACGTTGAAACTGAAACCGTTAAAGGCAAGATGAAAACCATTACTGCTGAGATGGTACATTTAGGCATTCTTAACGCCAATGTGTTAGAGCAAGCGCCAAGTAAGGTTGATGTCGACTATGAAAAAATGGTCACCATCAAAACTAAGCGCGGTATTGTAAAACCGCGTAACCTGAATCAATCGGCGTACGTGCAAAATGTTATTACGCATGATATCAGCTTTGGTATTGGCCCAGCAGGGACGGGTAAAACGTACTTAGCGGTTGCCTGTGCGGTAGATGCGTTAGAGCGCCAAGAAATTCGTCGTATATTGCTAACACGTCCAGCGGTTGAGGCCGGTGAAAAATTAGGTTTCTTACCAGGTGATTTATCACAGAAAGTCGACCCTTACCTGCGCCCACTTTACGATGCCTTGTTTGAAATGCTTGGCTTTGAAAAAGTCGAAAAACTGATTGAACGCAATGTCATTGAAATTGCACCACTCGCTTACATGCGTGGTCGTACATTAAACGATGCCTTCATTATTCTGGATGAAAGCCAGAACACGACGGTTGAGCAAATGAAAATGTTCCTGACCCGTATTGGCTTTAATTCGCGCGCGGTGATCACAGGTGACATTACCCAAGTTGATTTACCACGCGGGCAAAAATCAGGTTTACGCCATGCCATTGAGGTATTGCAAAACATTCCAGGTATTAGCTTTAACTTCTTCCAGTCAAAAGATGTTGTGCGCCACCCTGTCGTTGCGCGTATCGTTGAAGCATACGACGCCCATGACACTAAAATGGCCAAGTTAAAAGCTGAGCGTAAAGCCCAAGAAAGTGCGCAAAAGCAAGCAGAATTAGCCGTACAAGCAGCGGCAGCGAATATTGTTACTGCAGCACAAGAGAATACTCAGCAAAGCGCTAGCCAAGAACGGCCAAACACAGAGCAAAAGACATCTAATGACGATAACGCTTGATATTCAGCGAGCCGTTGCAGCGGATGTAACCGCAGGCTTAGTTGAGAATAACCAACTGCCAAGTAATGAAGACTTTCAGCGCTGGGCAGAAGCTGCGCTGCTTCAATACAACAAGCCATTTGAGCTTACCATACGCTTAGTCGATGCGGCTGAAAGTCAGTCGCTCAACCATACCTATCGCGATAAAGACAAACCCACCAATGTGCTGTCATTTCCATTTGAAGTACCTGAAGGTATTGAAATGGACTTGCTCGGCGATCTGGTTATTTGCGCGCAAGTGGTTGAAAACGAAGCAAAGGAACAAAATAAAACCCGTGCTGCCCATTGGGCACATATGACCATTCACGGATGCTTGCATTTACTTGGCTTTGATCATATAAGTGATGACGAGGCGGAAGAAATGGAAGCCTTAGAAATAGACATTCTAAAAAATCTTGGGTTTAATAACCCCTACGAATTAACATAGGAAACTAAACAGCTCCATGAGCGAAGACAACCCCCACTCTAGCAACGGCTCTGCAAGTAAATCATTTCTCGACAAAATCGTTCAAGCATTTACTGGAGAGCCGCAAAATAAAGAAGAACTCGTTGATGTGATAAATGACGCAGAAGATCGCGAGTTAATCAAACCAGAAACCAAGCAAATGATTGAGGGGGTTCTGGAAGTTTCCGAAATGCGTGTCCGTGAGATCATGATCCCACGCTCGCAAATTGTCTCATTAGACATAAACCAGCCATTGGCTGATTTCCTACCTATTATCTTAGAGTCGGCGCACTCGCGCTTTCCTGTCGTTAATGACGATATTGACCACGTAGAAGGCATTCTGCTGGCGAAAGACTTACTTGCTCACGCTTTTAAAGAAGATGGCGATAACTTTACGTTAAGTGATTTAATTCGCCCAGCCATGATTATTCCCGAGAGTAAAAAGGTTGAATCACTACTTAAAGAATTCCGCGCTAAACGCTACCACATGGCAATAGTCGTTGACGAATATGGCGGAGTTTCTGGGCTTGTAACCATTGAAGATATTCTAGAGCTAATTGTTGGTGAGATTGAAGATGAAACCGACGACGAGTTAGAAGAAGAAATCAAACACTTAGCCGGTAATGTTTATCAAGTAAAAGCGTTAACTGACTTAGAAGATTTCGACGATTACTTTAACTGTGAGTTCGATGAAGCGGATTCAGATACTATCGGTGGTATTGTCTTGCATCAATTTGGCCATATGCCGCAAAAAGGCGAAGAAGTCGCCATTGGCGACTGGGCCTTTAAAGTAATGTCTGCCGACAGCCGTCGCCTTCAGGTATTGCAAGTTACCGTCCCGAAAGATCACGAAGTGAACGGTAAAGTCGCCGACTAGTAGCTGTTTAACTTACCTATTGCCTATCAATGATCCTTAGCACACTCAAAGGTACTGCCAGCCGCGTCAAATCGGCCAGCTTAGTCTGGCAAAACTGGCTAAGCTTTATTGCTGGCTTAGCCATGGTATTCGCGTATGCCCCTTACAGCCAATGGTGGCTAAGTTTTATTGTGCTGACCTGCTGGGGCACGCTAGTACATCGCCAAACACCGAAGCTCGCCGCCGTGCGCAGCTACTTCTTCGGCCTTGGTTGGTTTGGTGCCGGGATCAGCTGGGTACATGTTAGCATTGACCAATTTGGCGGTCTGCCATTAATTGCCTCGCTTGGCTTAATGGCGCTGCTATGTGCCTATTTAGCCCTATTTCCAGCACTCGCTGGCTACCTTAGTGCAAGATGCTCAACCAACCGACAGCTTAACTTACTACTGTTCCCTAGTATTTGGCTGCTATCCGAGTGGCTGCGCGGCTGGGTATTAACTGGCTTTCCATGGCTTTCAATTGGCTATAGCCAACTCAATTCTCCGTTGGCAAGTCTCGCCCCAATAATTGGCGAAGTGGGTATCAGCTTCATAATGCTGGTCTTGGTGACCAGTGCACTTAGCCTGTATTTCAAGCAACAAATTAAACTAGCAAGTGCGCTGCTCGCGAGCTGTGTACTAGGTATTATTGTCAGCCAGCAATTAACCTTTGTGAAACCTTCAGGTGAAACGAAATCAGTCGCACTGGTGCAAGGCAATATCGCGCAAGAGCTTAAATGGGCACCAGAGCAAGAGTGGCCAAGCATGTTAAAGTATTTAGATTTAACACGTGCCAACTACGATGCCGATCTAATTGTTTGGCCAGAATCGGCGATCCCCAAAGTAGAGCCACTAGCTGGTGAATTTCTTGATATGGCTAATAGCGCTGCCGCGCTTAATGACACTGCGATTATTACCGGTATTATTAATTACAACTTTGAAACCAAAGAGTATTTCAATAGTTTAATTGTCTTAGGTAAGGAAAGCGCTACCGATACCAGCGGCAGTTATTTCTACCCAAATGCCAACCGCTTTTATAAGCACCATTTATTGCCGATTGGTGAGTTTGTGCCATTTCAAGAATGGTTACGACCTATTGCACCGTTTTTCAACCTGCCAATGTCATCCTTTAACCGTGGCAATTACATTCAACCGAATTTAAAGGCGAATGGCTTATCTATTACACCGCTAATTTGCTTTGAGATTGCCTTCCCGGAGCAACTTTACGCTAATTTTAAAGCTGACACTGACATGTTGCTGACCGTTAGTAACGACGCTTGGTTTGGCACCTCTCACGGCCCACACCAGCATATGGAAATCGCACAAATGCGCGCCTTAGAATTTGGTCGCCCATTAGTCCGTTCAACCAATACTGGCGTAACCGCAGCGGTTGATCATCAAGGTCAGTTTATTGCTCGCATTCCACAGTTTGAAGAACAGGTACTTAAAGCCGATGTAGCGCTAGTAACAGGTTACACCCCGTTCAGCCAATATCAGCGCTATCCAACCTATATTCTGGCAACACTTTTATTTTTACTTATCATTAGCGTCAGTCGAAAAACAAAACTTTAGTCAAAAAGCTGCTGCTATTCCTAACATAGTTTCTAATACAGTCACTTATTGCTTTTTTCTTTGCTTGATGGATATTTGATCATATGATGAAACGCTAAAAGGAATAACAATAAGTGAGCCACTATGAGCTTGACCTCAAGGTTTAATCTGCGCCGTCTATCTGCCCTGCTTTTATCGTCGGCAACTCTGCTAACGTCAGTGACTGGTGTAACATCAGCCAACGCAACCACAACGCTAATTCACAATGTTAAAGGCTATACCATCAACGATGGAAAGCTGACAGAATTCTCTGCCATTGAGTTTACTGACGATAAAATTGACAATATTTATGCCGCTAAGCCAAGCATCATCCATAGCTCAGTAAAACTTATCGATGGGCAAGGAAATACACTATTGCCGGGCTTAATTGACGCCCATGGTCATGTCTTAAATTACGGCTTAAGCCTAATGCAAGTGGACTTGGTCAATTCCAAAAGTGAACAAGAAGCTGTTGCGCGCGTTAAAGCGTATCGTGATAAAAATCCTGAACAGCGTTGGATACAAGGGCGAGGCTGGAACCAAGTACAATGGCCAGTTGATCAATTTCCAACGGCTGCATCACTCGATAAGCTATTTCCAGACACTCCGGTATTCTTAGGTCGTGTCGACGGTCATGCTGGCTGGGCTAACAGCAAAGCAATGGCACTCGCTGGTATTACCAAAGAGACTAAAGCCCCTGTTGGTGGCGAAATTATTAAAGATAGCCAAGGCAAGCCAACAGGTATATTCATTGATTACGCGATGAATTTGATCACAGAAAAAATTCCGCCCCTGTCTAAAGCAGAGCAAAAGCGTGTTCTAGTCAAAGCCATGAAGGCACTAGCAAAAGTTGGCTTGACCAGTGTTCATGATGCAGGCGTGACCGCAGAGCACATTGAGCTTTATCAAGAGTTAGCAAACAATAAACAAATGCCCATTCGCGTAAATGCCATGCTCTACCTACCAAGCCCTGGCTGGCAACAAAAGCTGGGTGACGGCCAATACGCCTCAGACGATCATTTCTTTCAATTTAATAGCGTAAAAATACAATCTGATGGTGCATTGGGGAGTCGCGGTGCAGCATTGCATGAAGACTACTCTGATCAACCGGGAACTAAAGGGATATTACTGCATAAAGATACAGATTTAGCACACTATATTCGCACAGCTATGGCTAAAGGCTATCAGGTAAATACTCATGCGATCGGCGATCATGCCAATACCTTAACCTTTGATCACTATGCCAAACTGATTGAGCAATCCGGCAGCCAGAAAATGCGTCATCGCATTGAACATGCACAAGTACTTCGACTCGATGATATTCCAAAATTTGCGAAGCTAAATGTTATTGCGTCTATTCAAGCCACTCATGCGACCAGCGATAAAAATATGGCGCAAGACAGAATAGGCAAAGAACGACTCAAAGGTGCCTATGCTTGGCGCAGCTTACTTAACGCTGGTGCTCGTATTGCCAATGGCTCAGATTTCCCCGTAGAGCCAACCAATCCATTTTATGGCCTTCACGCATCAATTACTCGTCAAGACAGAAACAACCAACCGTTAGGAGGCTGGATTTCGGAAGAGGCTCTAACCACGGTAGAAACCCTAAAAAGTTTCACGATTGACGCCGCTTATGCTGGCCATCAAGAAGTTATGCTAGGTAGCTTGGAAGCTGGTAAACAAGCTGACTTTATTCTCATCAAAGAAGATTTGTTTGCTCAGGAACCTAGTACGATTTGGCAAAACAAAGTGCTTGCAACTTGGGTGGCTGGGAAACCAGTTTTCACGAAATAGGCTTGTATCAGGTGTTTCTGGATTAAGTATTTTTCAATAATAAAATTGATCGTCCAAATAATTGAAAATGCATATAACAAACAATTTATGAAAAATCGTAAGTTCTCTCTATTAAAACAATGTCACAACAATGTTAATATTACGTCATTAGTTGCCAAAGCAATTGTCATACTATGTGTCAAAGTGCTTTACAATTAATGCTGTGGCTAGCTAACAAGCAAACATAGACTTATGTAAAATATAGATTTTTTATAATTTGCATATTAATTGCATTAAACAAAAAATTAACGGCGCTAATTAAAACTAAATAAAGTTTTCTGAATACGGAGTTCAGTATGTTTCTAAAGCCAAGTAAATGGATACTTTCAGGACTAGTTGTCGTAGCTAGTTCGTTCGCTAATGCGAGCACATTAACATTGAACGTTGAGAACGCAACACAAAATGGTTCGGGTTTTGGCAATAGCTTTACCAAGAATTTTAGTGCTAATGGTGAAACTCAAACACTAACAATTACTGCATGGGCTGATACAAAAAGTGCTGATGGCTCTTCCACTGATTTACTGATAGAGGCTGCAGAAATTGGTGACTATCCAGGAGGCTTAGGTATTTCTAATGACACTTCTGGGGATGGCCACACCGCCGATAACTATCAATCCAATCCAAACGAGCGTGATTACGATTTCTTCTTGCTTGATTTTGGTGATTTGAGCGTTACGTTGAATTCAATTACTTCAGGCTACTTGCAGTATGGTGCAAGTTCAACTCAGGTATCTGTGGCGGCAGTTACAACAGGAGATTTAGCCGATAAAACGTGGAGTCAGGTAGACAATAACTTTTCGTTAAGTTCAGGCTACGGTCAATTTATGGGAAATAGTGGCAGCTATTATGTTAACTCATTCACTTCTGAAGCTGGTGAAGATTTGAGCTCTGCCAGCTCAACAAGGTGGATCGTAGGTGCATTTAATCATCATTTTGGTGGTGATGCTAGCTTAGAAAGTAATGATGGTTTCAAATTAGCTAGCCTTGGTTTTACTACAACCAAACCAAACAAACCAGGCACCTCTATTCCTGAGCCAGCACCACTTGCTTTGATGATAGTTGCGCTAGTTGCTTTAGCCAGAAGAAAAATTAATAAATAAATGCAGATATAACTCAGTGTAACTCGTTGGGTTGATGCTTTGACAAAAGATGGCTAACGCCATCTTTTTTTATTTTAAGTTAGAATCACACATACTAATATTAAGTTAGCTGTTTATTGTTAGGTTATCCCATGCTCCGAAGTTTTGCTCTATTACCTTTGCTTGCTAGTTTTTCAATACTTGCATCAAACGATCTTGAAAAAGCAATTAGCGCGTATCAAGTCGATGATATTGAAGCGGCATACATCCACTTAAAAAACACGCTAAATAATAATGGTGAAAATTTGCCAGCCAAAGTACTTATGGGCAGAGTACTCTTGCGCAAGGGGTTATATTTAGAAGGTATTCAAGAATTTAATGACGCACTTGCTGCGGGTGCTGACGCGAACCAGTTTATCTTTGAGCAAGTAAGAGCAATGTTACTGTTAGGTAAAAACCAAGAGCTAATTGATTTATTAGGTAGCCTTACATTAAACAAAAAAAATCAAGTCGCTACTTTGCAAGTTAAAAGTAATGCATTCATTGCGTTAGAAAAATATGAGCAAGCATTAGGAGCACTAAAGCAGGCTGAAAAGCTAAGCCCCAAAGATATAGGCGTAATTAGTTCTCTTGCTAATTTTTTCATTGCCGAGCGCTCATTTGAGCAAGCTTGGCAGTATATCACGCTACTAACAACGCTTGTTCCTGAGAATAATAAAACATGGAAGCTTAGAGCTGATTATTTTACAGCTAAAGGTAATACACGCGAGGCGTTAGAAAATTTAGAAAGAGCACATCAGTTGGCTCCTGACGACCCTATCGTAATGCGCGCATTAGCGCACAAATACACCGATGAAAAGCAACACGAAAAAGCATTAAAGTTAGTTGAAACCATTATCGAGCTTACACCGAATGACCCCTATGCCCGCTTATTGAAAAGCCAGCTGTTAACGCGTACTAATCAACTCGATGAAGCACAACAAGTACTTGAAGATATCAGCGCAAAGCTGTCTTTACTAACAGAAGCACAAAAAAGCAGTAATGCATCTTTAGCTTATATTTCAGGGGCTGCGGCTCTTATGCAAGGTAACTTGGAGCTCGCACAAAATGAGCTCGCTTTCTACACTAGTTACCAACCTAATGACGTTGCTGGGCTTAATATGCTAAGTGCGATATATCTGCAGCTAGGTAAAGTCGACAAGGCTCAAGAGCTATTAGAGCGCAATGAAAAAGTTGTACTAAAAGATTTAGGCTTATCATTAAAGCTGTTTAAAGTGTACTTAAGTACCAATAAAATATACAAAGCTAAAAGTGTCCTTGAAAGCTTGTCGAGTACATTCAAAGACAACAGCCAAATTCTTATCGCCCAAGCTAATTACCTTGCTAAAAGTAAGCGCTACGAAGAAGCGATGACATTGCTTAATAGCCGACAGCCAAATGCACCGAGTGCAAGTTACACCCTTACAAAGGGGCTTATTTCGTTGGAAATGGGTAACTTTAAACAAGCACTCGAAGTAGCAGATAGTTTGCTTGCAATAAGCTCAGAAAACATCGACTTTATTAATTTTAAAGCTGTCACCTTACTAAAAGCCGGTAGACCAGACCAAGCAGTATCGCTGTTTACACAAGTGCTTGATAGCACGCCTGAGCATTATGCGACTAAGTTTAATCTCGCAAGCGCTTTAGCAGCAACAAATGAACACAGTGAAGCTTTGAGGATAGTTAATTCATTGACTGAACAAGGTCACGGAGGCTCAGCATTACTCCTGTTAAAAGCCAAATTAGCCCGTGACACCAATCAACCGCAACTTGCAATTACAACAGCACTTAAATTGCTGACAACCTCGCCAAATAACGTTGATACGATTGCGTTTTTAGTCGAGGTTTATTATCGTACAGGTCAATTTAAAGAAGCTTTAACACACGTAGAGCGCTTAAATGATTTAGTTTTCCTTGAACCTAATCATTTGGCATCTAAAGCGAAAATACTTATTCAATTACAAGATTATCAAGCAGCCCAACAAACATTGAAAGTACTACTTGGGCTCGCTCAGTCAGCAAATGACTTCTATCAGCTGAGCTTATTACAAAGCCAAGCACAAGATTTGGAAGCCGCTTATCATAGCATCGAGCAAGCGATAGAGAAATCGCCAGTTGAGCCTGTTTTGCACTTAACACAAGCGAAACTAGCAATTGAAATGAAACCAGTTGTTGAAAGTCAGCGCTTATTAGACAAGCTATCACAGAACTATCCAGAAGATGCCAATGTATATCTGTTGCAAGGCGACTTGCTATTTAAGCAAGGAAAGCAAAAACAGGCCTATGCTGCTTATCGCAAAGCACTCTCACTCGATAATCAATTTGAACAAGCAGCAGCTCAACTATACGTGTTGGCAAGTCAGGGAGTTAATAGCAGGCAGTTTAGCCAGCAGATGGAAAAAATATTAACGAATAAGCGAGGAACAAAGCTAATGCGAAACTTTCTTGCTGATTTTTACTTGAATCATCAACAACTTGATAAAGCTAAGCATCATTACAAATTACTCGCAGAAGCAAGCAATGGAAACAAAGCGGTTTTCTATAACAACCTGGCAAATATTTACCTTGATGAAGATATCGACACAGCTAAAGCCTATGCCGATAAAGCGTTATCTTTAATGCCAAATTCAACGGCAATCATGGATACATACGCCTGGGTGCTAGCTAAGCAAGGTAGTTACACTGAGGCACTAACAAAGCTTAGAAATGCTAATGCGCTAAACTCTGAAGATCCTGTCATCTCTTATCATATCGGCTATACCTTACATAAATTAAATCGCGATGGCGAAGCAAAGCTTGAGCTGAAAAAAGCCGTAAGTAGTACGCTAGATTTTAAAGGTAAGAGTGATGCGCAAGACTTGCTACGTTTCTTAGAAGTTGGTGAGCAAGGCAACTAAACCTTGTATTTCTTAATGACTAACATAAAGCCAAAGGTGCTACAGCTAAGGGAGCTAATAATATCTAGGCGACTGCCACACACTAGGCTTGCCAAACACTATCCAGGCTGTGAGTCAAGTCTGAATACAAAAAGCGGCAAAGATTATCTGCCGCTTTTTTGGTTTTTGGTTTTTGGTTTTTGCTTATTAGGTGCGCTTAAGCACTCCTGTTAGCTTTTGATTTCGTTGCCATTCGCATTTGCTGAATAACACTATAGAAATATGGCACTAATAAAGTACCTAAAATAGTTGCGGCTAACATGCCAGCCAAGACCGTCAAGCCAAGCGATATACGACTACCAGCGCCTGCGCCAGAGGCGAAAACCAAAGGCAGCACCCCAAGCACAAATGACAAGGCCGTCATCAACACCGCTCTGAACCTCAGTTTAGCTGCTTGCAAAGCCGCATTGAAAACGCTCTCTCCTTTAGCATGCAACTCCATAGCAAACTCAACAATTAAAATAGCCGTTTTCGTCGATAAACCAATTAACAAAATTAACCCTACTTGCGCATAAATATTATTCGCCATGCCAACGGTATACAAGGCCAACATAGCACCAAATATCGCAATAGGCACGGCTGCAATTACTGAGAAAGGAATTGTCCAACTTTCGTATTGAGCAACTAAAAATAAATACACAAACACTATGGCTAAGCCAAATAAAATAGGGGCTAAGTTACCAGCCTCTAGTTCTTGCTTTGATTGCCCCGCCCATTCAAATACATAACCGTCAGGCAATTGGCTGGCAAGCTCTTCCATCACTGAAATCGCCTGACCAGAAGAGTAACCATCGGCAGCTTGTCCAGTAATCGAAGCACTGCGATAAAGGTTAAAGTGATTAATGCTAGTTGGCCCAAGGTTTGGTGTTAACTTCGCAAGCGTTGTTAAAGGCACCATTTCACCGTCTTGATTGCGCACATAAAAATAATGTAGATCTTCTGGCTTCGCACGGTAGCTACTTTCTGCCTGAATAGTCACGCGATAGGTGCGTCCAAATTGGCTAAAGTCATTAATATATAAAGAGCCCAATTGTGCTTGCAGGGTCGTAAAAATATCTGACAGTGCAACCCCTTGCGCTTTGGCTTTGTTGCGATCCACCTCTAATTGATACTGTGGCACACTGGCGCGATATGTACTAAAAACTCTATTGAGTTCAGGGCGAGCATTAGCTTGAAAAATTAACCCATTCATTACCTGAGCAAGCTCTGCTGGGCTATTTCCTTGACTATCTTGAAGCTTAAACTCAAATCCTGAGCTATTGCCCAGCCCAGGAATAGGTGGCGGGTTGAACATCATAATTTGTGCATCCGGTATCGCCCAAAGTTGCCCCATTAATCGTCCTAACACTTGCCTTAAACCAAGCTCGGGCGTGTTGCGCTCTTCCCAGTCTTTAAGCATAACAATAGCCATTCCCTGATTCGCACCTGCACCGCCGAGCATAGATGAACCAGCCACCGTAATAACGTCAGTAACAGCAGGATCAGCCTTCAAGATAGGCGTAATTTTGTCGATAACCGCTTCAGTTCGATTGGCCGAAGCAGCATCTGGAAGTTGTATATCAACAAATAGATAACCTTGATCTTCTCCGGGAACAAATGCTGTGGGCACATTAGTCGTTAGCCACCCAGTCGCCGAAAAGCCAACTAATACCAGAATGCCTACACGTGCACTGCGTTTTAAAATGTACTGTACACCATTAGTATAACTTGCGGTGAGTTTGTTAATTGCTCGCTCTAATGGCTGCAACCAGCCAATAGGCTTCATTTGCTTTTCATCTAGCAATAAAGTGCAAAGTGCAGGGCTTAACGTTAATGCATTAAGCGATGAAATTAACACGGCAAACGAAATTGTCACTGAGAACTGTTTGTAGAGCTCCCCTGTAATGCCCGGCATAAATGCAACAGGTACAAACACCGCAAGCAACACTAAGGTGGTTGCAACAATAGGCCCTGACACTTGTGACATCGCCTTAGCAACAGCTTCTTTAATCGGCAGTTTTTCTTCTTTTAACAAACGTTCGACGTTTTCAATCACCACGATAGCGTCATCAACCACAATACCAATGGCAAGTACAAGCCCAAATAACGTAATGGTATTTATCGAATATCCCATTAGCATCATAAAGGCGAAGGTACCTATTAGTGACACAGGTATAGCGATTGAAGGAATAAGGGTTGCTCGCCAATTTTGTAAAAAGAGGAAAACAACCAGTATTACCAAGCCTACCGCTTGGTATAGCGTCACAATAACTTCATCGATAGAGCGAGTGATAAATTTAGTCGTATCGTAGGGAATCGCGTAGGCCAAGCCGTCAGGGAAGCGCTGTGAGAGCACATTCATTTGCTGTTTTACTAGCTCGGCAACTTGCGTAGCGTTTGCATCTGGCAACTGATAGATCACCAAAAATGCAGTTGGCTGGCCATTTAATCGCGCTTCTATTGCATAGTTTTCTGCACCTAACTCAATGCGCGCGATATCCGACAAGCGGATAAAGTTGCCGTTACCCTGCGCTCGAATAATAGTATTTTCAAACTCTTTAGCCGTTTTTAATCGCCCTTGTGCTTGTATCGCATACTCAAACTGTTGGTTTTCGGCAACAGGACTTGCGCCAAACTTACCTGCGGCAACAATAACGTTCTGCTCTTGTAAAGCTTGTTTAATCTCAGTAACCGTTACCCCCAAAGAGGCCATGCGATCAGGTTTTAACCAAGCCCTCATACTGTAGGTCATTTCCCCCATCACAGTCGCCGCCGCTACGCCAGGAATGCGTCCCAAAGGCTCAGTAAGTTGATTCGTTGCGTAGTTGCTCAGAAACAGTTGGTCTATGGTGTCATTTTCCGCGTAAAGGTTAATCGCCATCAACATGTTAGAAGACTTTTTCTTGACACTAACACCTTGACGCGTGACTTCTTGCGGCAAAGAACTTTCTGCCAATGCAACTCGATTTTGCACATTGACTTGGGCAATGTCGCCATCGGTACCCACTTTAAAAAACACATTAATAACTGCAGTGCCATTATTTGAGGCAGTCGATTCAATGTACATCATGTTTTCCACGCCATTGATTTGTTCTTCAATAGGGCGAATTACCGCTTCCTCGACCACTTGGGCACTAGCACCAGGATAAACAGCGCTTATTTCTACTTGTTGTGGTGTGATCTGCGGGTACATGTTGACAGGTAACAAGCCCATCGCAATAACACCCGCCAAAGAAATAACAATCGCAATAACAATGGCAAATTTAGGGCGTTGAATAAAAGTATTACTGATCATAATTGTTCTGTCCTAAGCCCTGATTTATTCCTTAACCTGATCTTGTATTGCTAAATCAGAAATCACGCCGGTGGTTGGGTCTACCTGCTTTTCTACAAGGGTAACTTCACTGCCAGAGCGGACTTTTTGCAGCCCCTCAATGATCACTTTGTCACCAGTGGCCAAGCCTGATTCAACCACTCGCATTGCGTTTATTTGGCGCCCTAAAACCAATTGTCGCTGAACCACCTTGTTGCCGTTATCAACGACCAACACCGACTCACCTTGTTGGCCTAACTGCACAGCAATTTGCGGTACCATGGGCAATGCTTGTTTGGCATTTCCTTCGACCAATAGGGTGACATATAAACCTGGAACAATAAGGCCTTCAGGGTTTTCAAATTGAGCTCTTAATTCAACGGTTCCCATACCTGCATCAATTTTAGTATCGGCAAAAACAAACTGCCCCTGACCTTGATAAATAGTATTGTTAGGGAGTTTTAGCGATAGAGTGAAGCCTGCTTGTTGTGCTTGTGTTGCTTCAGAGCGTGACTGCAAGTAGGTGATATATTCACTCTCATCTATCTGGAAATTTACGTACACGGGGTTGGTCGCTTGCAAACTCGCTAATTCACCTGAACCGGGCCCAACAATATTGCCAATATCTTGGACTATTTTACCAATCTGCCCTGCAAACGGTGCATGAATGCGAGTATAGCTAAGGTCTAATTCTGCTTTTTCTAGTGCCGCTTGTGCAGAGCTCACCGCCGCTTTTGCTTGTAAGTCTTCTGCAATCAGCTTGTCGAGATCAGATTGTGAAATAAAGCCCTGAGGAGCAACTTCCTGACCGCGAGCTAGATTGCGCTTAGCTCGCTCTGCGGCTGATTGCTTACTTTCAAGTTCAGCTTTTGCTTGGGTCAGTGAAGCTTGGTAGGTTGAATCGTCAAGCTCAAATAGCAATTGATCTTTATCTACTGTGCTGCCTTCTTCAAAATGTTTAGCAATTAACTCACCCTCTACCCTAGCCACTATACTAGCCTGCTGCGAAGCTTGCGTTCTCGCGACAAAGTCTCGCACAAAACCAACAGGTTCAGCAGTAATACGATATACCGAAACCGCTGGTTTGGGCGCGGCCGAAGGTTGCGCACTTTCTTGGCTACAAGCCAACAGCATGGCAAGCAAGCTCAGTAATATGCTGTGTTTAACAGTTTGCTTTATTCTTTGAAGAACCAAAGGCTTGGCTACGTAGACTTCAGATTGGATGCTTTTTTGCAACATTTACTCAACTCCGTGCTATTAATTAAAAGCTTGAGACTTTAGATGGGTTAAATAGAAAAAGTTCGACTTGTTTAGCGTTTTATTTAACACATTGCTTAACAAGTAAAAAACTGATTGTTAGTTCGATTATGGCACCACACGATGGCAATCGCGAGTAACAATTTTTTAACAAGCAACAAGATCACAATTGAGCGCGATAAGAACAGTCTATTGAATGTAAGTTGGATATCTAATCTAGCCTAACCTAACCATAGGGTTATGCCAAACACTTCAATCATTGAAAACAAACACTGCCTGGCTAAAGCCTGCGCTAATAACTTAACTGATAACCGCACTAGTTAAATTGGCTGCGAATTAAGTTAGCGCTATTGGTCATACTCGCAATTGTTGTTAATACCCCAGCAATTGAGCCGAAAATGATAAACAGAGATTCACCGGAAATTAAGGCGACGGCACCGAGTAACAAGGCAATACTTAACACAATTGGCACGCGATAATTCTTCCACACTCCCTGCTCACTTAGTTTGAACAGTTTTCCCATCACCTCTGGCGGCTCAGCGTTTAAGACAAAATAAGCGAAACTGTCATTCACCAAGCGAATATCGTCATTATCAACACGGATAAGCCCATTTAGAGCCAAGTGCTCAACCATTTGACTATTATTTGGATTTAAATAGCGTTTTTTTGCTAGGTTAAATAAGGCAAGTTTTTCCGCATTTGAACACAATTCCCATTTAAATCGATAAAAAGCCTCTGCATGAATTAGTATCAAATTAATCGTTGCCCATTTTTTCTGAGTTGCCAATAACGGTGAAACGTCTTCGCTGAGAGATTGCGGATAAACATAGGATTTCTTTGTTCCCGCATTTTGCTCATCGGCTAGTTCAGCCAGCGCGTCTATTGATTTAAGTTCCGGAAAATGTGCTAACTCACGCGCGAGTAATGTCTGGTCAACATCGGTTGAGAAAGCCTCTGGCAATTTAAAGTTAAAATCCATTAAGCATTCTGACCAAGATAAATACTCAATATGCTCGAGCCGCATTTCATCGCTTTCAGCTTGTGCTAGTGCATCTTTTAGAGCCACCCTTTGTAAACAGTGAAAACCACTGTACATGCAAAAATCGTTAATTTTTTTATCCAGTACTAAGCCTTTTAGATCAATGATGATAGAGAGCAAATGCTGGCGCAGCCCTCTTTGCTCCAAACAGGTTTCCAAATCCCATAATTGCACTGATAAGTTTGATACATTCTGATTATTGTCAACGTCGCCATCAACGCAAATTTTGAGGTTAGGTAATTTTATCTGCTGGTCAACAATGGCGGTAAGCGCAGGGCTTAGCGCCGCTAATTTTTTCACAAAAGGATTATCGAGTTTATCGCCTTTGAGCAGGCTGGCATATAAATTCAATTCAACCCCGTTTAAGCGAATATTATCGCCTTTAATGAGTAAGTTAGCGTTTCTCTTATCTGTTGGAATATCTGCTAAGTCTTGGCTTAATTTTTCAATATGGCGCAGAAAATCCATGCCGAAATACATAAACGTCCACAGCACCTTACTGTGCAGTAAATACCAAATAACACTCAGCAAAAATACAAGGCATATCATCAACATACTGTAACCAAGCATGGCTAAGAATGGCTTCTCTAAATTCAGCTGTACGCTCTGTGCTGCTGGCTTAGGTAACATGTAGGCTTGTAGCCAACGCCATAATTGCTGATTACCCACAGCTGTTGCGAAATTTGGAAAGTCCTCTGGAGTTACACTGTTGTTGGTGCATTTAGCATGATTTAAGTAATTTTTATCTCCTAACATCAACATTGCGGGTTGCTGTTGGTAATTGGTAATGGAATTAGGAAATAAAGTCAGCGCTTGTTTAGTGACTTCCTCTCGCTTAGCGTTAATAAGCGCACACTGGTAATTTTGTTGTTGCAAGGCGACACCGTGAAACGATGCCTCGCTGGTCGCTGAAAGGTACCAAAATACAATGACGAAAATCGCTGATACGGTTATCCAAAGCTTAGCGGGAATGTACTTCATCGCTCGTGCTAAGCGGCGAATATCTTTAAACAAATGATTCGGTAAACGCTGCCAAATAAGACTAATGCCATACAGCACCACACCTAAAATGACCAAAGTTAATGGTAAATACCAAATCATTTCATCAAGCGGTAAAAGCTTAACAACCGCACTAATGGTTACGACCATCACGATAATATTAGTGGCAATAAAACCCAGTCGGCGTTGTAACTCATAGCTAATAATAACTGGCGAGTGCATCGTCGCTTTTGCATCACTGCTAACATCAGTATTGGCGTTAGTATGAACTCTAGTACTAGCGTTAGCTGAAGAATTTGAATGCTCAGTATTTGTAACCTTGACACGGCTATTTACCGCCATGCTTAACCCTTTAACTAAGGCAAAACTGACCAGCATCAAGGTTGTGATCACTAGCATGTAATAAATAAATTTATTCGTTTGAAACCAAGTTGTTAGCTCGTTTGGCGCAAAGACCACCAGTGCCCATTCGTCAATAACAGTCGGGTACAAATAAAATGTACCCGCTTTCCCGTGGTAATTGCCTGATACCCTTACCGCCTTTTCTTCAGCTGATGACGAATAACCAGAAGACTTTATCCACTCTGTTAACCCTTGCTGGTTATTGCCACTAAAAAAGATGTTCTCGTTAAGTGCTCGATCAGCCTGTGAATGAAACAGTACTTGCCCTGAGTTTCGGTCAAGAATCATATGTCTAAGATCGGCAAATAATGGACTGGGGGTGAGTTGTGCTAGGTGCTCAAAGTTAAGGTATTTTCCCTTAGCCTGCTTGTCACTTTCTTCATCGAAAACCGCAGCCAATTGAAAATATTCCATTGCGGGTATTAATACATCGGCAATTAATACTAAGCTACCTTCGCTTTGCGCATCCAAATATTCGAACAAGGGCATGGATAAGGTGGTGCCCGTTGTGCCATTAGTAATGTTGCGCAGCCGCTGCATGTATACATTACGCATAGTTCTGGAGGCTGCCGTGATGTTTTCGTTCAATGGCAACTGCCAGCCTTGCTGATCGCGTACCTTTTTAAAGTATTGACGGTGCGACAAGTTAATAGTTCTTGGCGTACTAAAGTTTTCACGATAATAAAGCGATGGTAGCGCAGGGTTGCCATAGCGGTTCACCGCCAACAGGGAAATCAAGCCATTAGGCAGCGCTAGAGGTGCCCTTTCATCGACAAGTTTAATACCTGTTGGTTTATTGTCTGAATTTCGCGTTAGATTCAGACTTTGAGCGTAAACTCCCACAGATGGCAGATTTGCAACGCGGCACGGTAGTGTATTGGTAATATTGCTTACTACCTGTTGATATGCGAGCCCTTCTTTATCTTTATTTAACTGTTCAAATGACGTGTACTCAGCCTGTAATTTTGCTCGCTGCTCTTGTTCGTCTTTACTTTCTTTATTTTGCGTAACATTAGTTGAGTTGTCTGACTGTTGGCTAACAGCTAAACAGGTACTTAGATCGTCAGATACGCCCTTTTCTCGGTTCGCATTTACCGCATAACTTACCAGTAGACTCGTTTGTGATGTGTTGCGGCAATATGCCCCCTGCTCACTTTGTTTCACGAAAATTGGAATAGAGTGGCTGTCTTTCACATTCTTAGGAGACTGCAAATCAAGGCAATAGCTGCCGAGTTCACTTGGCTGCGCAATCAATTGGCTTAATTTCTGATAAAAAGGCCGATAACGGTGCACCGCATTAAATATGCCATATATTTCAGTATTAAACTGATCAGCAAGCGCCGTAATGTATTTTTGCGTGGCATTCGCTTTTACATGCGATAAATACTTACTTTCGACGCTGGCCAACACCAAAGCAAGTGATGCACTGAAGGCCAAATAGCAGGCAAGCACAACAAAACCGCGAAAGAATTTGGTGGTGGATTGGTTTTTAGGTTGCAGGTAAAGGCGAAGAATGGCGACTAGTACGCATAATGTTAGAACAGAGATAACGATCAGCGGAATATTCCACTTGCTAGTGGCACGCTTGGATAATTCGATGTTTTCGACAAAACCAACAAGCGTTAACGTCGTCGCTTGAACATAATTATTGTCGTTTTCTTGGTTCTTGTCTTTCGCTGACTTTGGATAGGCAAGCTCTTGCTCAAGTGTGAAGGGAAAGACATAAACCCGATAATCACCGTGCGCTAATTCAACATCAATATGCGAAGAATGTGACGGCAAATTAACTTTCTCTCTGTTTTGCAGCGCAGTTTTGTTGCTAGTTGTCGAGAAAATACTTTGCTGATTTTTAATAAAAGACTTAGCAATAAAATTCAAATCGCTAAAAGATATTTTGGTTTCATTACCTAACGTGGTTAGCACTTTGTCTTGAGCGTTGACGATCAAGATTTTACTAAAGACTGCGCCAGCTTTCGGTAGAATGTCACTATCACTTAGGCTTGCCAATTCACTCTGCTCGCTCCCTTCACCTTTTTGAACCACTAGCTTTTTAGCTTTTAACAAATAAACCGCATTTTTAAACGCCGACTTCCTATCGCTAGCATTAGCCACTTGACTTTTATAACTGGCAAATAGGCCTCGAATCGCAGTGTCTGACTCGCCATTTCGGTGGGCGCTGCGCAGTTTATTGAGGTTGTTGTTAAATTCCACCGACGCCTCGTAAAGAAGCCGATAGTTTTCATTATTTACATGACTATTGCGCTGGCCGATATCGTGAAAGAAGTAAAGTGTGACAGATATGACGATAAAAGCGGGGATTAACAACCATTTACGAGGCCGCTTTAAGGGTGCAGATGTGGCATTCGCCGCTTGTCCTGAGGATTGTGCTGCTTGGTTGGCTTCCATGCATGGTCTCCGGTCGCTTTATTAACTATCGAACAATATCGCCATAACGCAAGTAAAACGCGGGCTAGACGTGCAAAAACAAGAAAATAGATTATGCTCAATGGACAGCGATTACCGTCACGGCATAAAGGAACACACCATGAAACTATGTGCATTGGTTGTAGGACATAAAAAGAATAACCCTGGCGCTAAGAATCAAGGCGCAGGACTTAGCGAGTTTGAATTTAATGAACAGTTAGCGATTGATATTGAAAGAAAAGTATCAAGCGTCACCGTCCAACGAGTGTACCGACGTACCTACCGCCAGCTGCCATCAGACATTGATGAACTCGCCCCAGACTTTATCGTTAGCCTGCACTGTAATGCGTTTAATCAACAAGCAAGTGGCTGCGAAATGCTGTACTACCACAGATCACAAAAGGGCAAAGCCATGGCCGACATTCTCCAAACTAAAATACAAACAGCGCTTGGCAATAAAGATCGCGGCCTTAAAGCCCGGAGTGCAGAAGATCGCGGTGGATACTTGCTTCGTTATACCAGCGCCCCTTGTGTTATTACTGAGCCATTTTTTATCGATAACGACGAAGAACTCGGTAATGTTCAAACAAATTATGACCAACTGGTTGCGGCCTATGCAGAAGCTATTGAAGCAATAGCAGTGAGCGATGCAATTGTGACATAGATCTTTTACCTTAATTCACTCGTTTATTAGATATACAAGAGCTGTATAAACGCGTGCAAGGCTCAGTTGATATGCCATTTAACGGTCACTACGCTTAACAGGTTAAAGTTTGACCAGCCATTACCGATAAAGAGTTATATGTAGGCTAATCAACTGTAAGGACGCTAGGTAACTATTATGTTTAATCCGATAGAACAAACTGTTAGTACTAGGGTAACCGGTACATCGGAAACCCATAAGAAAAGGAAATCACTGCAAACTTTTTTACGAAATAAGTTTGCAGATGACGATGGCAGTAATGGACAAGAATGGAGCGGCGAAGAACGCCGTCAAGGTGATGATCGTCGCCAAAAAAACATGATAGGCCAACGCCGCCTCGACAGTCGTAACAAAACCGATCGCCGTCAAGCTCAATTTTCAATTGAAGTTTAATTCATCAGCCTGTCACAATAATTGGTTAGTAAGTTATGTATATCAGTTAGCTAGCAGAATTCCAGTCGCATTAATGCTAGCTCAACTAATCAACAAACACGTATACGATTAACAAATACTTACTTATAAATGATGAAATACCGCTCACTATCCCTATCAAAATCTCTGTTTTTTACTGTGCTTTTAACCCTAGTGATGGGTTTTCAGTCAACTGCAAGCACTGAAAAATTAGACAAGGCACACTCAAGCTCCCAGCAACCATCTGCATTCCCGCGAGTACCAATGACTATCATTGCGCATCGCGGGGCTAGTGGTCATTTGCCGGAACATACCATGGCAAGTAAAGCACTGGCTTATGGTATGGGGGCAGATTTTATCGAGCAGGACGTTGTCATGAGTAAAGACGACCATCTTATTGTTCACCACGATTTAACCCTAGATGCCACAACGAATGTCGCAGCACAGTTTCCCAATAGGCACCGCCAAGATGGTCATTTCTATGTGATTGATTTCACCTTAGCAGAGCTAAAAACCTTGTCAGTTTCAGAGCGTGTCACCACTTCCGGCAAAGCCAAATACCCTAATCGATTTCCAATTAACACTGGGGAATTCAAACTACACACATTGGCTGAGGAGCTAACGTTAATTCAAGCACTCAACACAAGCCATAATAAGCAAGTTGGCATATATCCAGAAGTGAAGTCACCATGGTTTCATCACCAAGCCGGAAAAGATATCAGCCTTGCTGTTTTGCAAACGTTAAAAGCCTTTGGTTACACACAAAAATCTGACAAGGTATTTTTGCAAAGTTTTGATGCCAATGAGCTAATGCGCATCAATAGTGAGTTGCTGCCCAAATTAAAGATGGACATTGCTTTAGTGCAGCTTATCGCATTTACTGACTGGCAAGAAACCAAACAACGTGTTGGTGGCAAATGGCAAAACTACAGCTATGACTGGATGTTCTCAGCACAAGGGGTAGCGCAAGTTGCTCGCTATGCCGATGGTATCGGCCCGTGGTTTCCAATGCTTGTCGATGACAACTGGCAAGCTTCCGCGCTGTTAACTGAGGCGCAGCGACTGAATATGACCATTCACCCATATACCTTTCGCGTTGAAGATACACCTAAGCGCTTTGCGAGTTTTGAACATTGGTTGCAGTACACCAACAAGAAACTGGGCATCACTGGAGTTTTTACTGATTTTCCTGCTCGCGCAAAGTCGGCATTGATGCACTGAGTTGTGTAAAGCATCTGACTATTTAACTTATTAACGCCGTATAAGCTGATAGAATAATGCAGATATTAGCCACACAACACTAAGTTATCGCTAGGTGCACTGCGCACTGCTAAATTAAAAACTAAATTGAAATTATCAATGAAATACCCAATTCGATTAGTAAGATATATAGCACTGGTTGCACTCGTTATTGTTACCAGCGTTAGCGGCCAAACACACACCAACGCTCCCAAACAAGAGATAACCGTTAACCCCGGCAAGTACTTCAATTACTACCATATTCAGTTTGATTTAATTCCTAACCAGTACCGCATTAATACACGTTATGGCTTTAATCCTGGTGGGCAGTTTGAAGTATTTATTCCCAAGGAGCTATTCCCTATACCCGCACCAAACTGTCGTGAACATATTATTGTACGTATGCCCTACTCTAATAACACACATCAGAAAAAAGCTTTGTTTGAAAGGCTCTCGCAAGCAAAAGAGGCAACTCGCGTAACACTTGAGCTGAACCCTTACCTCAACATTGTTACCGAATCACCACTTGCTCTTGAGTTAACTTATTGCAATGTGTTTTTTCGACATAAACATGGTGATTACTACGACAAGCTAAACTAGCACCCGCAATTAATCATTATTAATCATTAACTTAAAGCTAATTGACTGCGGTTAACTTAGGAAATCGCCGCATATGAAAACTGCACCCAAGCGACATTTCGTCCAAAACTGACTAGGTTATAACTTTTTTTCATTTCCAACAGACCGACTGGTCGGTTAATATATTATCAAGCTAGTCAAGGTAGAGACTCATGAGAGATCCAGAACAAACGCGGCAATTGATACTAGAGGTCAGTGGTGAAGAAATTCGTAAAAACGGATTTCAAGCGACGAGTCTATCGACAATTTTGTCTCGCTGTCATATCTCAAAAGGTGCGCTTTACCATCACTTTGCAAACAAGCACGAGCTTGGTTATGCGGTGATTGAAGAAATATTTACACCAATGTTCCTTGCTTCATGGGAGCCTGCGGTTACACAAGCCGATCCAATTCAAGGGCTTTGTAATTTTTTTCATGACTCAGCAAACGATATGAGCTGTGAAGACGTAGTATGTGGTTGTCCACTCAACAATTTATGCTTGGAAATGGCAAGTGTTGATGAAGGGTTTAGACTGCGTACTCTACTGATGCAACAAAAACTAAACACGCTTATTTCTGAGAACTTAAGACGAATAAGCGGTCAATTGCGAAATGATATTGATTATTCTCAGGTCGCATATTTTATTGTTTCGGTGTTTAACGGCTCAACAAGTTTGAGTAAAGGCACGCAAGAAAAAGCATTGTTCCAAACCGTGATGGCGGAACTTTGCAATTATATTCAGTCGCTTAGACGTAGCAACTAACCAAAACAAACAAGATCAATGAATTTACTGCTCGCTGTGGTCATTTTTTGTATCTAATTTTTAACAGACCAACTGGTCGGTTTAACTGATATTAAGGGTTTTATTATGTATAAGGTATTAACTACTATCGTATTGCTGATTAGCAGTATGTTTACGGTGCAAGCGGCTAGCGTGTCGCCATACCAAACACTGGAGACTACAGGCAATAGCTTGTTTAACCGCATCGCCCAACAACAGCAAGAATTAGCGAAATTCCCTGATTTAATGCGCACTATTGTTGAAGAAGAATTAATGCCACATGTCGACTACAAATATGCAGCATTTCGCATTCTAGGTAAGCAATTAAAGAAAACCACTAAAGAAGAGCGCAATAAATTTGCCGACGCAATGCGCCATTACTTAGTTAGAACTTATGCTACGGCATTAGCCAGCTATACCGACCAACAAGTGATTTATGAGCCGGAAAAATCTTTTGAAGGCAAACGTGTTGTTGCGGTTTCAACGCGCATTATTGATAAGGATGCACCTGAAATTGAGATTCAGTTCAAAATGCGTCGGAACAAGAAAACAGGCCAATGGAAAGCATTTGATATGGTCGTTGAAGGTATCTCATTGCTTGAAAGTAAAAAAGCAGAACTAAATCGTAAAATTCAACAACAAGGTTTGTCACAAGTTACGCTAGAGCTAGCATCTATCGCAAAATAACTTGGCTTAATAATTGTTAAATCAGTGTTGTTAATTGAACTTATTGATTAAAGCATTCCACCTAAACATTTTTTCCTTTACTCTCTTCGGGCCACATTACCAATTGGAAATGTGGCTCTTTTTTTACCGCAAAATGGCTATTTACCTGCTTCCACTCATTAAGAGTCCTACTCACTATGAATTTTAGATATCAGCCGATATACTGCTGATTAACAGGCAACGTAATGGAGGCTAAGAATGTCTGGAACGACTATGGTTGTGCTTATCGTGTTTATTTCTGTCGGCTTTGGTGTAATGTACGACATATATCAAAAGCACCTACGTTTTAAAGAAAAGTCACTGAAATACAACGCGGAAAATAGTAAAGAGAATGCTGCGCTCAAATCACAAGTCGCACAATTAGAAGAGCGTGTACAAGTATTAGAAAAAATCGTGACTGATGAAGGTTATACTGTGAATAAGGAAATCAACGGGCTATAGCTCGTTGCAAATGCGATATCGAAATAAATTGAGTTTTCATACCAGTTAAAGGTCTAAAATTGAAGTTAATTATGCGTAGCGAGTTTGACGACTTGCGCCTTAACGACGCCCATTGCTTTGACACAGACAGCAATGGCGATAAACAAATTGTGCGAATTTACTGCGGTGAAACATTAATAGCGAAGCGAGTGAAACATAAAAAGTCGATCCGCTACTTTGGTATCCAAGGCTATCAGCAATATCTCACCAATACCTAACCTGAACCTAACCTAGCCAACAACGACTAACTAGCCTAGCCTGCGCAACTAGTTAAGCTTATATCGGCCAGTTCAGGTGATTACTTTTCTAATGACTATTGTGAATTACTAGTATAACTACGATTCACCCAGTGCTTTTTCTGCGGCTTTAACAACGGCTTCGTCAAGCTCAGGAATACTCGTATCAACGCCCGCTTCCATCGCTTTAACCACTGCTTTTAGCACCGCAATACGCGCATACCATTTCCGGTTGCCTGGGATCACTTGCCACTGGGCATGATTTGTATTGGTAAATTTAAGCATATCGTTAATGGCAACATGATAATCATCCCACTTTTCACGATTGCGAATATCTTCTTCGGTTAGCTTCCATCGCTTAATAGGGTTGTGCAAACGTTCTTTAAAGCGCTTTAGCTGTTCATCGCCACTAATGTGCAAAAACACTTTGACAATGCGCACATCATCATCTGCCAACAAACGCTCAAACTCATTAATTTCTTGATAAGCTCGCTGCCACTCATTAGGTTTAGCAAATTCCTCAACCCGCTCTACTAATACACGGCCATAATAAGAACGATCGAAAATCGCAATACCACCTGGCGCTGGCAATTTGGTTTGGAACCGATATAAATAATGCTTTGCTTGCTCAATTGGATCCGGTGCCGCAATGGGATAAACCGTAAAGCCCCTTGGGTCTAACTTTTCCGTCAATCGACGGATAGCGCCACCTTTGCCGCTGGCATCCCAACCTTCGAAAACAATTAAAGCACGCTTACCTTGCCTAAAATACGCTTGTTGCACTTGCAACATTCGTTGCTGCCATTTTTTAAGCTGCTTTTCGTACTTGGGTTTGTCTTCAATCGCTTGCGTTAAATCTACAGCTTCAAGTTGTTCGCTTGGTAAGACTTTGATGTCAGAAGGTAAATGCATGGAACTAAAAATAAATAGGGTCAAGTAAACTGACTATAGAAGAAGACAAATCTCACCACAAGCACAGGATAAACATGCTCAGCCCTAATTATTAACTACTTGATATTTATCAAGCTATCGAAGCGTTATGGCTATAGGAGTTGATAGCAAAAGGCGAGTGCCTAGTGCTTAGTTTGCATTTTTAATTGCACTAAACACCGCCAATTACTTCCCTGAACTGAAGAATAGTTGCCCGAGATTAACTTAATGCTGGCATTACTTAATGCTGACGTTGTTTTCGACTCTGAGAGCGACTTGCACTTTGCCTGCTCGACGTATGATTGCGTTTCTTATAATTACTGCGCGCATAATTTTTTGCAGGCTTACTTGCCGACTTGCTATAGCTTTTTCGACTTTGTTTCACCTTTTTATAAGCACTGTTTTTGTAACCGCCGTTTTTACTTGCTTTTTGATACTTCTTGTTAGCATTGCCAGCAGCCTGATGACGCAATTGACTATTGATATTGGCAACTGGCTTTTTCTTGTTATTGGCGCTGGCAAAATATTTCTTAGCTGGGCGACTAGCTGATTGTTGACGAATGGTGCTATTTACTTGAGCAGGTTTCGCTTGAACACGCTTTATGCCAGCTTTAGAGCTGGTAGTGTGACGGTTTGACTGGTTGCGCTTAAAGTTGTCACGCTTAGCTGATCGGCGATCTTGTTTATGCACAAGCTTCGCACTATTTCGCTGATACTGTTTTGGCGCACTGGTTTTAATCACACTGGTTTTTGACGCACTGCTGCTTCGTTTATTCAAATCGCCTTTTACACGTTTAAAAGTGTCATGTTTACGCTTGTAGTTATGTTGCAGAGCATTGTGCTTATGGGTTTTTATCCCCCTCTTGCCGCTAGTTGAGCTTTTGCTGACATAACGCACCGCGTGATTACGCTTATGAGGGTACTGGCTGCGATATTTTTCTTTAACCACTGCCGTGCGATAGGCAACATTGCGACGGTGGTAAGGTTTATGGTGCCAGCGTTTGCTATAGCCGCTATATAAAATGTGATGGCGTTTGCGGTAATAGTGGCGATAGTGATTGTGGAAATTTCTACGATGATTGATCACCACATAGCCGTTATGCCAATGAAATGCGCTGAAAAAGAAGCCAACACCAATATGAACACCTCGGTGCCATGTAATAGGCCAATAATCATGGTGATGGCGGTGAAACTTATAGCGGTGTCGCCAGTAAACAGGTGGGTAATGACGCCAGCGCCAATCGCCATAAACCACACGAGTGTCGTAATATGGCACATAAACCACTTCTGGTTCACGCGACACAATCACTATTTTTTCTTGCTCGTATTCAACATCAACTTTATCAATCGCGTCTAAACTTCCTGCTTCTTGAGCTTGCAGGCGCAGTGACTGAATACTATCGAGCACATCTTGCTCTTGGGCTAAAAACGCATCCCCAAGTTGTCGCAGCCAAGTTAAATCTTTATTCATTTGCTCAAGCACAGTCTCAAACGGCACTAACGCGATAACACTTGCATCCCAGTCCTGCTGCGAGGCTCGTTCGCTTAGTGTTTGTGTTGAGACATCTCCTTGCAGCTCACGCCAACGGTAAGCTTCAACAACCTCTAGGGGGTAGCTAGCAGCGATCAGAATGTGGCTAAGTAAGCTGTCGGGGTACAAAGCAATGGGTGCCAAAAGCTGTGCTAATTGTGCTTGAGAAAGCAATGCTTGCTCATCACGGTTAGCAGAATTGTGTTTTTTTGATTGGTGATTGTCTGACGAGTGCTCATTCGATTGATAGGCGCTATCACTGTAATCAATTGCATAAGAATCGATTGCGAGAGCCACTGTGCTAGTGAAGGCTAATCCACTCGTTAGCGCAGCAGTCAGCAATAACCTGGGGTTGAACAAGTGAGTTTTCATAATAAAAATCCCTCTCTTGACGAGTTGCCTTTTACTATAAAAACCGCAAGCTGAATTATTGCTGAACAATTTTCGAGCAAATGCCGAGCAGCTCATATTTACTCTCTAGCTTACAACCTTCTCGCTCATAATGTTGTTGCTAAAGACATGATTTATATGAGCCAAAACAAACAAGAATAAGTCGCTGCTCAACTGCTTGTTATAATGTTTCTATACGGTAATAAATCCAATCGAAGTAGCAACACATGACTGCAATTAGCAATTTGAACATGAATTTTGAACAGCGCGTTGTTGTATCAACAGCACAGCAAAGCTGGCTGGCTAGCCCCAAGGCTGGAGTATGGCGCAAACCTTTGGCCCGAGAAGAAGCAGAACAAGGCCATGCAACTAGCATAGTGCGTTATGACGCTGGCGCTTCTTTTTCAGAGCATAATCACCCGTTAGGTGAAGAGATTCTGGTATTAGATGGCGTATTTTCAGATCAAACCGGTGACTATCCAGCGGGTACTTATATTCGTAATCCCAAAGGCTTTGTGCATGCCCCGTACTCTGAGCATGGCTGCACGTTATTCGTCAAATTACATCAATTCCAAGAGTCTGACACCGCACAAGTCAGGGTGAATACGCAAACAGCAGCTTGGTTACCTGGCCAAGGCGGATTGCAAGTGATGCCATTGCATGAACACGAAGGAGAGCACGTCGCTTTAGTGAAATGGCCTGCAGGTGAGAAATTTAAACCTCACCGCCATTTTGGTGGTGAAGAAATATTGGTGTTATCTGGTGAATTCAAAGACGAGTTAGGTAGCTACCCTATCGGAACCTGGCTGCGCAGCCCCCATATGAGTCAGCATCACCCGTTTGTAGAGCAAGAAACGATTATTTGGGTAAAAACGGGGCACCTGCCTTTTGATCCATACCAACCCGTTTAAAATGTTTAATAGCTCCATCAAGCAATAATCAGCAGATAACAAACAGCTAGTGAGCTCGCTACCTAATAAAGCAATTGCCTAATAAAGCAATTGCCTAACAAAGCGAGCAAAGCTAACTCTGGACTAATATGACTGAGAATGCACTTAGCCAGATTAATTTTATCCAGTAAGAAATTCGCTGGTATAGGCCAACCTTACTTGCTATGCCAGCATCTTTTTGAGCTTGTGATTGTTTAACTGATTTTGCCATTTTTACTAAATAGTAAGTTGCCAATATCACCGTCAGTACAGACGCAATTCTAAACCATGTTGGCAGAGCTAAATTATCACCGCTAAATGCCACCAACATGGGCGCAATTAATAACGAGAGCAACATAATAAAGCCAGCCCAAGAGTGGACTTTGCAGCTGTGGGTTGGCTCCTTTGTATACGGGTCTCTATCCATAGGGAAATAGCCCGCAACCCAAGTGCCTAGGCCATGAATAATAATTAAATAGCCAGTTGACTGTATTGCTATATCGGAGCCAGCACGCGCTTGAACGTACCAGCCAAATACACAAAAAATTGCGCCTAAAGGATAGTTATTGATCAGCGGTGATAGTTTCTCTGTTGGGCTGCCAGCCGCCCCCAGTTCGCTACAGAATTGATTGCTGTGATTGTAATTGGGATAGAACTTGGCCGCGATATAAACGCCAATGGTTATCCAAATAGTCGCAATAAGCCCAGATAAACCTGCGATAACTTCTAGAGCGTTGATCAAATTTGTCTCCATACAAAACCATGAGAACCATAAAAAACTGGGTTAACTGAGCTGCAACCCAAGCGCTAGCTTCAGTTGATGTGAAATGATAACTCAAACAGTGCTCCACCTAATTCGGCATCACGTTTGATATCAATTTTTCCTTGGTAGCTAGTCACTATATCTCTGACAATCGCTAATCCGATACCATGACCCTGTTCATAGGTGTCAGCCCGCACACCGCGCTGCATAATGCTGTCCCGTTTGTGCTCAGAAATACCGACCCCGTCATCCGCTATCGATAATGTTAAATACTTGGCACTCACATTCACCGTTACCGCCACTTTTGCTGTCGCGGCTTTGTATGCGTTGTCGAGCAGATTACCAAGAATTTCCATTAAATCGGCTTCATCGCCTTTGAATTTAGCGCCGTCAGCCACTTCAACAGCGACGGTGACTGTTTTATCACGATAAATTTTTGCCATAGCTGACAATAACTTATCGATGCAAGGCTTAACATCAACACTCAAGCGCCAAGCTGACTGGCCAGCACTTTGCGCGCGCTTCAGCTGGTGTTCGACAATATGGTTAATCTTGCTGACTTCTTGCTGAATTTCACTAGACACCGCTTCGGCACTGCTAATCGTCGCTAAGGGTGTTTTTAAGCTGTGCGCTAAGTCCGCAAGCGCATTGCGGTAACGGAGTCGTTGAGTCTGCTCGTTAGCTAGCAGATTATTGAGCTGACTAATTGCTGGCTTTACCTCTATTGGGTAATCACCTGCAACTGACTCACTGTCGCCCTGCTCGATGGTTTTTAGTTCGTGAGTTAGTTGTTTTAACGGTTTTAACGTCCACGACAGCCACCACCACATCACGGCGGCAAAAACAATGGCAATAATCGCCAGCCAGATCAGCAGTTGCTGACGAAACGCTTTTTGCGCTGCCATATAATCTTGCTGGCTTTTAGCGATGTGTAAGGTTAACGGCATATCTTGGTTAAGATCGGCAAAGTTAACAGAAAAGCTGGAAACAAACATCGCTTGCTCTGCGAAAGTCACCGAGTAAAATGCCCGCTCCCCTTGCGCAGGGTAAAACAAGTTATCCATTGAGGTAATATTAAGTGCGGAGTCAGAATGCCAAATCAAGCGCTGATTTGTTGTTTCTGTAGGCGTTCCTACTATCGGTATTTGATCGGAAATAAGCGCATACAAGCCAGAGTCAATCACATTAAACTGACTTTCTTGAAAGTTGGTTGGCGTTAAAAGTTCACCGTCGATGTAATCAGTTTCAGCCAATATGCTGTAGCTATGAGCGGTTAACTCCTGTTCAACGGCTTTTAACAAATGCTTGGCAAAAGCATCATCAAGGGTAAAGCCTATAGCCGGTAGCAATACAAATAGCATTACTACGGCACTGGCGATTAGTCGGGATTTTAACGAAGGTACGTCCATCACCTACTCTTATTGGCATAAATATTGGAATAAAAATTCTGAGCTAAGTGGCATTCGCTAGCGTAAATTTGACTCGAGCACAAATTCACTCGAATACAAGTTAACTGTCACTGGTTAGCTGCCATTAGTTAACTATCAATGTTTAACTATCAATGGTGCGCAAACGATAACCTTGACCACGTAAGGTTTCGATAAAATTATGTTCACCCTCAGGGTCAAGTTTCTTACGCAAGCGCCTGACAAACACTTCAATCACATTTGAGTCTAAGTCAAAGTCTTGATCATATAAGTGTTCGGTCAAGCTCGTTTTAGAGACTACTTTGCCTTGCTGTAGCATCAGGTAAGCAATCAGTCGGTATTCATAACTACTCAGTGACACCTCTTGATCGTTAACCAATACTTGATGGCTCGCTGTATTGATACTCAGCGCGCCGCTCGTTAATACAGGGCTTGCTTGCCCTGCACTGCGGCGAATAAGTGCGTTCAGTCGAGCGTGTAATTCTTCATACTGAAATGGTTTGGTAAGGTAATCATCAGCGCCAGCGTCTAAACCTTGCACCTTATCTTGCCAGCGATCGCGCGCTGTTAGGACAATGATCGGGAACTTAATATCAAGCTCCCTAAGCTCAGTGATCAATGAAATACCATCTCTTTTCGGTAAACCAATATCAATCACTGCAGCATCGTACGGGTGCTCACTGCCAAGGTATAAGCCTTCTTCGCCATCAAATGCCGAGTCAATACTAAACCCTTGCTTAGCCAGTGAAGATTTTAAATTTTCATGTAGCTGTTGATCGTCTTCAACAAGTAATAAACGCACAGACAACTCCTCTATTACTGTGAGTGATTAAGCAAAATCCATTAGCCTTTTATTTTGCCACTACCATCAACAAAAACACTGACAATACGGCCGTCTTTTTTGATCAACTTAACGCGATAGCCATTACCGGACTGCTGCACTTTAAGTACTTTACCGCCAAAGCGCGACTGCACCTTTTTTGCCGCTTGCTGAGCCGTAACCCCTTTCGAGCGACTTTGCCCGCCTTGCTGCTTATCAAAATAAGGCTGAGCAGTCGCCGTAGGCGTAGTCGCCAACAGCAAACAGCATGAAATGAATATTAACGCCAACCTTGTCATAACAACCTTATTTTATTGCTTTATTTTACAGAGCTTATCTAATCACTTTAGTGTAAAAGAATGCAATCGCAGATGAAATGTTTTTGCCAATTTTGCCTTAGATTAGGAGAAATAAACTGAACATTTGCTGAACTCAAAGTTCAGTTTTTATTCAGTTGTGCGTTGCTTTAATAAGCCTCAATTGCAACAGGAGGCACAAGATGAATACTGAAATTACAACTCAACATTCTGCCAACAAAGCACGCCTATTGGCCATGAAAAAACAGCATAAAGGTAAGCATGCGGCAATAAAGCAGCTACTGCGCAAGCGCCAAGCTAATCGACAAGAAGTACGCTGGTTTAAATTTGTTGCTTGTATTTGGTGTTTGCTATTTATTGCACTGACTGCCGAAGCCAACGAGCAAACTCAGCATACATCTACAACCGAAGAGGCAACAATTGAAGAGACATCAACGACGCTTGCCAATCAACTGCTAGCAGCAGAGCAGCCAAGTGAGTTTCAGCAAATTAAGGTTGTTGCTGATTACACTCGCGAGCTGCAAAGTATTGATAATGATAGTAACAGCAATATCAACGGCGTTAATCAATTACCTTCAGCAGCAAATCAAAAGCTTAGTGAAGCGCCGTTGCTACCAGTTAGCACCAGAATTTCTCGTGCCGAGCATCAAGCAGCCAAAGCACTAAGCCAATTACCGACCAGTAAGCAGAAAATCGAAATAAAGGCCGCACGTAGTTTTCGTCAAGAATTTAGTATATTTGACGCTGTTACGCGCTTGTTTGATGACATTGACGCCGACGGATTCTTTCGCACCTTTAGCGTGACTTTCGATGCCGATGTTTATACCTACAATGGTGTTAATGAAGCATTGGTATACGCCGATATCTATCTTCGCCAAAACGGCAGAGACTGGGAATACTTCTACTCGACCGATAACTTTATGATCTTTGGTGAGTCAACTGACGACCAATACGAAGTATTAAGCACGTTAGCCAGTGGCTACCAAACAGATCACTATGATGTGCTCATTGACCTTTACCAAGTGGGTTACAGCAATATTGTTGCCACCTACAGCAGTGATGACAGCAGCAGTTTATACGCTTTACCGCTTGAAAGTGAAAACTACGATGTTTATTACGAAGAAGAAATTCATGTCCATGGCGGCAGTTTTGCATGGTTTGGCCTAGCCATCATTGGAGCAATGCTGTGGCGACGCCGTTCACAGTATTAATGAAAGTTGAAATACTTGCGCTGGCGAATACCAAGTTAGTTTGAAAACTTAGGCCGGAATATTATATATTCAGTGTAGTTGTAGACTCGATTGAAAATTAGATTGTAAAGTGGGCTGCTAAGTGAGTGCCGCTAGAAAAATTGCAGGCATTAGGCACTTACTCATGCAAGCATAACCACAAGCACAATTACCCTAGGATTATTTGAATACCAATAAGGATAGCTAGCATGTCTGCCTCGGCAATTGCGTTAACCGCATATATCACTGCGCTTGGCGAAAGCATACAAGACGTAAATGATCAGCGCTTATCACTCACAGAAACATCGCTGACAATTGAATACCAAGACACTCATATTCCGTTTAGTCATAGTCAATGGCGAGTACTTAATCACACGGTATGCTTTGATAACGACCGTAACTCACCTGAATATTCTGACTGTACCGTTAAGGCCAAGTCATTATTCAATCAAATATGTTCGGCACTATCCAATCGCACAAGCCCGTACTGGCATCATCAAAATTATAAGGAAATGTATTGTCAGGCTGCGGTTAACTTCCAACCTATGGTAGCCACTATCTCTTATGGCGACAGCACGCAATTATCGGCACAAGAGAAAAAATGTAATCAACTGATTTTAAAAGCACTTGTTAACCAAGACGCCAAATCAATTCAAGAAAAAAATGCTGCTTGTGACGCTGTTCATAGTAAATCTCAAGCGCCAGTTGTCAATAAGCCCGAGTAAAGCACTCAGGCACTAAATTAGGTCCAGCTAGCTACTCTTGACTAACTTTTGTTAACGAAAAGCCCTTAACTAACCTTTGTTAACTCACTAGGCTAAGCCCTGGTAACGTAATTTCGAAGCGAGCGCCTACTGGCGAGTTTTGTAATTGAATTCGACCATTGAGCACGTTACCCATTAAGCTGCCCACTGTTGTCAAACCCAAGCCAATCTTGTTGCTATTGCGCTGCGTGGTATAGAAAGGTTCAAAAACTTTATCGCTATGTTGCTGATCAATACCACAACCATCATCTTGATAGTTAATAACAATTTCATTGCCTTTGCGTATCGCACTAATGTGAATATTGCCCTGTGCTTTGCCAATAAAGCCATGGGCCAATGAGTTTTCAATTAGCTGATAGAACACTTGCCACAAACACTCTTTCACACAAGTGATAGGCAATTCCTGCGAGTCAATAAACAATTGATGATCGCCTAATACGCTATGCAAACTTGCCTTAACTTCCGCAAAAAAAGTGCTCAATTCAAACGTTTGTTGAACATCACTGACTTGCTTGGCATCCAGCTGCTGGAATTGGCTCAGCAGCGAATCTGCTTTAATGAGGTTTTTCTTATTAATTTCAGAAAGCTGATGCAGTTGTGTAAGGTGCTCTTCAAATGCGCGGCGAGACATAACACCGTTTTCTAGCGCATCAAACAACTTCTCAATTTTATCAACAATCGCGCTAACCGTGGTCAAGCTATTGCCAATTGGCGTGCTAATTTCATGGGCAAAACCACACAATAACGCATTAGTGGTTAGCATTTTCTCTTCTTCAATTCGCTCAATTTGCTGTCGAGCTTGTCGTTCGATACGATTGGCAAGTGCTTTATTTGTCGCTTCAAGTTCGCTGGTGCGTTCATCAACCGTCAAACTCAATTTCGTATTGGCATCCAACAATTGCTGACGATTATAATCGTTCTCAAAAACAACCGCGGCGAGGTTGGCGCTTAACTCAATAAACTGAATATCTTCATCAGTAGGCTTGCAAGGTGTGCTGTAATACATTGCAAAAGTGCCATATACACGACCATCTTGACCAATAATCGGCTCAGACCAACATGATTGTAAACCAGCTTCTAGCGCCAAACCCTTGAATTGCACCCAGTATGGATGCGTATTGATGTCTTCAACGATGACGCGCTGCTCAATAAAAGCGGCTGTACCACATGAACCTACGCCCATACCAATGGTAGTGCCATTTAACGCTTCGCAATAAAAATCAGGCAGTGAAGATGAAGCAACGGAGTGCAAGGTTTTCGCTTCGTTATCCAGCAATAGCACCGAACAGTACATATTGGGGTTATACACTTGTGCTTTATGGCATAAAGTATTTAGCACAGAATCAAGCGAATCACCCGATGCCACCATGCGTAAAACTTCATTGCGCCCTTCTTCAAGCTCCATAGCTCGTTGCCAATAGGCAAGTTGTTCATTTAATGAGGCGGTATTGATTGGGCGTCGAATTTGGGTCATGGCTACAACTTAAGGTTACTACTTAACACACAGCAATTTGCTAGGCTCACATCCTAGCACTTTAGCGGATTTTAAATCTACCTTCACCAACAACACTATTTTATTTTGATATAAATCAATCGATTAACTTATTATTAGGCTAATTTCCTGTGAGCGTGACAAATGCAGTTCGAATATTGCTTTTTATAAACTTTTCAAGCATTTGCTAACTCAATACCACCAATAACGAACAGCAGCATATTTACAGGTGGCAGCAATCAGTTACAGTAGCTAACTTTTCTTCTGCTCAGGCTTTGTATTCTGAGACTTTGCTTGCTGTAAACATTGAGCTTGACGATTTTCGCGAGTAACCAGTAAAAAAGTAAGATACATTTTGGTGGGTAAACTAAATATTAAACCAAGTGCAATACATGCGGCACTAAGTACCATACCTGTAACTCCCATGGTCTGAGAAATATTAGTATAACTGATCAAGTAGTGGCCAAGTAACAACAGGCAAATACCAATAAGAATACAAATTTTAAGAACTTTTATGGTTTTTTCTTCGGACATAAGCTTCTCTCCACACGCCCTTCTAAATCACCATAACATAAGCCTGTTTAGTGACTTTGATTCATATCATCTTATTGATCTTTTCCGAATTCGCGCCATATTACTCAATAACTTCGCTCAATAATTTCTAACTTTCTGCTCAAAGGATGCGCCATGTTAAATTTTAGCTACAGCAATAACACCTGTATTCATTTTGGTACACAGCAAATTGCTAAACTTGCTTCTGCCATTGATAAAAACCACAAAGTACTGCTGGCTTATGGCGGCGGTAGTATCAAAAGTAACGGCGTACATCAGCAAGTTTGTGACGCCCTAGCAGAACACCAAGTTGTTGAATTTTCAGGAATAGAACCTAACCCAAGTTACGAAACAACAATGAAAGCTGTTGAGCTGGTCAAATCAGAGCAAGTTGACTTTATTCTTGCCGTCGGTGGCGGCTCAGTCATTGATGGCGGTAAATTCATTGCCGCAGCAGCAAAATTTGACGGTGAACCTTGGGACATTCTCGCCAAAAATGCCAAAGTGGCTGATGCTGTGCCACTAGGTGTCGTACTCACTTTACCGGCAACCGGCTCTGAATCGAACAGCTTCGCGGTCGTTTCGAAATTAGCAACGAAAGACAAATTCGCCTTTGGCTCACCACTGGTACAGCCCAAATTCGCAATTTTAGACCCAAGCGTGATGGCAAGCCTGCCAGAACGTCAAATCACCAATGGTATTGTTGATGCGTTTGTTCACGTAATGGAGCAATATCTGACGTATAGCGTTAATGCCAAAGTCCAAGACAGATTTGCCGAAGGTATATTGCAAACACTGATTGAAGAAGGCCCTAAAATGTTCGCTGAGCCCGATGCAGACACGCGCGCCAATGTGATGTGGAGTGCGACTATGGCGCTTAATGGCTTAATTGGTGCTGGCGTGCCACAAGACTGGTCAACCCATGGCATTGGCCATGAAATTACTGCGTTATACGGCCTAGATCACGCACAAACATTAGCGATTATTTTACCAAGAATGATGTGGGAAATGCGCGAGGAAAAACAAGCGAAGTTGCTGCAATTTGCACGCAGGATTTGGCACATTGAAGAAGAAAACGCCGACGATGCAATTCGTCTTGCCATTGCTAAAACCGAGCAGTTTTTCCAACAAGTAAAAATGAAAACGCGATTAAGTGACTATCAACTTGAAAGTGAAGTTGTTGATGCTTTAGTAGCGCAATTAGAGCGCCATGGTCAAACTGCGATGGGCGAAACCAAAGCGGTTACCATAGAACGTAGCCGAAAAATTATTGAGCTAAGCCTATAATAATAGGAAGTAGCTAATAAGCGCTTTGTTAAAACATGACTCTTAACAAAAGCGCTTTGCTCACCTTTTCTAGCTAAATAAAAGTGGCTTTATCAAGCTGTATGCAATTACCCACATAATCACAGCAATTATTAGGTTAATAGCTCGCTGCACATGCGCTTGAGCCAACCACGGTGAAAGTTTAGCTGCACCAAGTGATAAGGCGTAAAACCAAGCCAAAGACGCCAATATCGTGCCTAACCAAAAAATGTACTTATCATCCCCTTGGTATTGACCACTGATACTGCCAATAATCACCACAGTATCTAGGTAAACATGTGGGTTTAATAAGGTTACTGCTAACGTTGTAAAAATCACCACCTTTCGTTTACTTGGAGCGGCACTTTTAGCCGCTTCAACCGCTTGCGCATTGATTGCGTCACGAAAAAACATTGCCCCGTAAACACTAAGAAAGATAACGCCTGCCCAAGTAATAACTTGGTAGGCTAAATCGTTACTTGCAATCAAAGCTCCACCACCAAACACGCCTAACGACATCAATAAAAAGTCACAAACAATACAAACCGTTGCTGCAGTTAAGTGATGATTTTTCTTAATTGATTGGCTCAGCACATACGAGTTTTGTGCGCCAAGCGGCATAATTAGCCCCAACGTAATAACAAAGCCTTTGGCTAAGGTAGTAAACATATTTATTTCAAACCAAGAGTAATTTCGAGATGTGTGAACAATAAGCCTCGCCATAAGTTAAGTAAAATTAATAAATTTAATTTATCATTAACTTTATTAATACTATTGTTAAAACTATTGCTAATATCGGTTTAGATACATCACGTTTTCACGATTAGGCTGTCACTGCGATGAAATTACAATTTGATTATAAATTACTGGCCGCGCTTGAAGCCGTAATTGCCGAACAGAGCTTTGAAAAAGCGGCTGACAAGCTTGCCATTACGCAATCAGCAATCTCTCAGCGCATTAAACAGCTAGAACAACATGTTGCACAGCCCGTAATTATTCGAACCAGCCCGCCGGTGGCGACAAGTATTGGCGAAAAGCTGCTCAAGCACTACAAACAGGTTAGCTTGCTGGCACAAGAGCTAGTGCAAGAAATACTGCCAAATGATCAACAAGAAGCGCTGAGTATTTCAATTGCGATTAACGCCGACACCCTCGCCAGCTGGTTTATTCCAGCCATAACACCGTTACTAAAACAAGAAGCTATTGTATTAGATTTACATATTGCCAACGAAGCGGACACCCAGTCATTACTCACCAAAGGCAAGGTTTTCGCCGCCATTAGTAACCAAGCGAAAAGTGTTGCAGGTTGTAAGGTTGAGCATTTAGGGCAACTAAACTATTTACTGTGCGCCAGCCCAGAATTTACCCAACGCTATTTTCAAGATGGGCTAACACAAAATGCCTTGTGCAAAGCGCCTGCTGTAACCTTTGATGCCAGCGACAATATGCACCACCAATATCTGAATGAACAATTTGGCATGAATAAAGGACAATACCCTTGCCACCGCGTCGGTTCTTCAGAGGCATTTGTGCACTTTACCTTGTCTGGCCTTGCTTATTCATTGCTGCCGATCACCCAAGCAAAGCCCTATTTAGCCAGTGGTGAATTAATTAGCCTTGCCCCCAAAAAGCAGCTAATACAGCAACTTTATTGGCATAGCTGGGTGCTGGAGCGCGGCAGTTACAAGCGAGTCACAGAGCATGTGGTTGATTATGCTAAGCAGATACTCATTGCTAGCTCGCACTAGTTGGGTGCCATTTATCAAAGCAAGCTAAGAAAAGTAAACCCAGAAAAGTAAATTTATGTAAAGGCTGAATAGCTTTTTCAACAATCGAGGTCTTTAAGTCAAATTTTTGAAATAGTGAAAAATATGACAACTCCCCTCAACAAACTAATTTATGTGTTGTTATTAGTTGCTTCTGGACTGATGGCAGTTAGTACCCTATTGATTGGCAGTGATGCCAGCATAACCCGCGTAACAGACTTCTTTGGCCTTTCAGGTGGCTTTATCTCAGCAAATGGCCACATCATAGCAGCATTGGGTTTTGCCCTTATCTCAATGCTAGCTTTGCTTGTACTTGTCAAACCAGAGCACAAAAAACTGAGCCAATTAACGGGGCTTGCGTTAGTCGTTATTAGCCTAGTGCCTTTAATCAGCTTGTTCAGTGAGCAGCGCTGGATCGCATCACTTGGTGGCTTCCCTGCAATTGGCTCTGGTCAAGGCATTATCAAATACTTTGCATTGCTCGCGCTGGGTATTCACTTGCTTGCTGAAGATAAATTAACTCTAACTCAACAACGCTTAGTGCAAATTTTACCTGTTGTGCTGGTATTGCTATGGATTGGCGGCATGAAATTTACTGAGCTAGAAGCGAAAGGAATTGAGCCACTGGTTGCCAGCTCGCCACTGATGAGCTGGATGTACCAAGTATGGTCGGTACAAACCACCTCTAATATCATCGGTGTATACGACTTAATTGCGCTGGCAGCATTGTTACTGTCATTGCGAATTCACGCTTTATTTATTCCGGCTGTGTTGATGTCTGGTGCGGTAATGCTGACCACGCAGAGCTTTTTATTCACTTGGCCTGACGCCCTATCAGCCGAATCCCTTTTGTCATCAGGCGGTCAATTTCTGATTAAAGATTTATGGTATTTGGCGAATTTGGTGTTTTACTACCAGCTAACAAAATTAGCACGCATCATTGAGTAAAAAGTGAAGTAGAAAAATACGCTAAAAAAGGCTTAGCTGTTGTTTAAAAGTAAGTAACTTAAAACTTGCAAGCTAAGCCTTTTGTTTCTCTATTCGAAAGCCTATTCTAAAATCTATTGAAAAATCGTGTATTCGAAAACCAATAATTAACTTAGTTAGCCAAACATACCTTTTAAGCTGTCGGCAAAGGCAACAAAGCGTTCCTTCAATGATTTTTTCAACTTGATATCAATACCACCAAAAATCACCAATCCTTCAATCACTAGTGTTGGGCCATCATTGGAAACCATGGTATTGGATTTATTATCAATACCGCCAAAAATGCAAAACGCTTTAGTAACTACGTTTACACCTTCAGGAATATAAATATCGTCGCCACTGAATAAGCTAAAAATTTTAACGTGAGTTTGTCGATAGCTAAATTGCGCTTGGCTAAAGTCAATATCGGAGCCAGAGAATATACTCAACACGCGAATTTCTTTTGCGACTTTCCATGCGCCAGAGCGATCGCTACCACCAAATATACTCACTAAGGTATCGCGCTCAGCGGCTGGGTCGTTATCAAAGCTAAAGCCCAAATCTTGCTTTTTCGAATCGACGTACTCTTTATCAACGGCCAGGTCTAAATCGGCAGCTTGCTGAAAAATTTCCTCGTTATCATCACTTTCCATCGCAATATCCAAACGCCGCTCAAATGCTTCATAGCTCAGCTCGCCATGGCTGTAATTCATTATCAATTTATCAATCACTTCATCACGAACGGTTTGCGTAGGTCTGTCTTGAATGGCAACTGGCATAATCATTCCTTTACTTATTTAAGCTGATTTTAGGTTACAGCAATATTTGATAGCTTGAGAATTAAGCAACACTTAGACCAACAACATTATTACCTAATTTTCAATAAGTTAACTATTTCCAAAACAACTAAACCTAATAGGTTTTTTACGTTTTTTGGTCAATTTGACCACTTTATTCGTTTACTAGCATATTCTGAACAGGCCACTTTCAAGCTTTCATTAAATCAATTAGGCCCTGTTTAAAACGAGGAAAAATGCTTTGACTATCAGCACCTTCTTGTTCTTCAATACATATCACACCAGTACCGAGATCGTTTGCACCATACTCCCCTAAACTGCCAGGCGTTGGGTAACCAATATCAGGTTGCAATGGATAGCCAGAAGACTCAGCTAGCATGTTAGCTGCAGATTTCGCACTTTCACCAGTATAAACAATTGATGGTTGCCAACTATGAAAATGCACAATTAACCTTGGCTTGGTTTGTTCAATTAGCGTTACGAGCGCACTAATTTCAGGCTCAGAAGCTGGCGCAGTGCCTGGAAAATAGCGCTCATCTTCAAACGCTGGGCTCCAACACTTTGATGGGTAATTGCGATTTAAATCAACCCCTCGGCCATTAGTGCGTTTATTGCGCTGATAGCCATCAGGGTTCAAGCAAGGAATTAGCAGCCATGGCGGCGATATATTTTCTGATTTCAGCCACGCTAGCCATTCATTGGCGAGTACCACGCCTTCGGGCTCATCGCCATGTACGCCACCAATAAAAAGCACAGGTGATGCAGCTGACAATTGCTCAGGGGCAGCGCTGCCATAAAGCGAGATAGTTTGCCCAAGGACAGAACTTGCCCAGTTCGTTTGCTGCCAAATATTCTTAGTTCCACCTACAGTCGGCGGCTTTGAACTTATCGTCATGGAGTGTTACTTATTGCAGCAGCGGATGGTTATCCGGCAATTGATTCATTATCCATTTAACTAAGCGTTTCTTAATGTTAAGTAGGTTTTCATCCTGCGCTGGCAATGGAATAACCAACTTGTCATTAACCAAAAGCCGATAAATACACTCAATTTTTACATCGTGAGAGTCAGACGCGCTAAATTGCTGATAGCCACGCTTTTTCGCGTAAGTTTCGCCTACCGTTAGTGCTTTTTTTAGCAGCTCTTTCTCATGTTTAATTTTTTTCATTGTTATTCCTTAACTACTTTTTGCCCAGCATACTGATGCGCTAATCACCAATCACGAGGCGCTTGTTCAACACATTTCACACAAAACAGCGAAAACCCTAATTTGCTTGCTCGCCCTTGCTCTGTCGTTACCCATTCACGAACTGTCCACGGCGGCTGGTGGCGAACATGTTGATTATGACCGCAGGCTAAACGTGCCACCCAGTGCTGCTCTTCGTCTTGATGATAACCAACAATCGGTTGTTGCATTGTGCCTTGTACCTAAAAAAATATACCTAAAAAATATACCTAACAAATTGATTACAAAATCAGTTTATACAAACTATCAGTGAACAAACATTAGCAGGAGAATCAGAGATATGGAATGAAAAGGAGAAAAGTGTTGAGTTAGAAGTTATCAGCAAAAAACAAAGCCTAATTTGGGTGTCAATCACATTAAATTTTGATGAATAGCTCTAAATATCGTCTGAAAGGCAGTTATAAGCGATAAACGGACGTTAAAATCATTCTATTTAAGACTCATAAATTTCAAAACTTCTCCACTCATAATTCCTAGATGCTTACTAACATTCAGAAATCATTAGTTACTTTAACAGTCACACGAATGCTATAGTTGCAATCGCCTAACGGCGAAATACAAATGATTTTACTAGGTAATTTTTTGAACACGATTGTAATTCAATCCTAGCAACATTCGATTGCTAGATTTTACTTCCCTCGAAAACACTGTTGTTTTTGAGAAGCTTTTTATTGTCAAAATATGAGTAAACACAATTGAAAACACATACATATATTCGTGCAATGAATCCGTCTGATTTACCAGCAGTAAAGTTAATTGTTGAAGATAACCAAATGTTCCCATCTGAGTTTTTAGATGAAATGAGCCAAGCATTTTTCGGTAAAGAATCAGAAGAAAAATGGTTTGTTACTGAAGATTCAAACAAGCAAATCCTGGCATTAGCCTATTGCGCCCCTGAAAAGATGACAGAAGGAACTTGGAATCTGCTTTTAATCGCTGTATTGAAAAAGCATCAAGGTAGTGGTGTGGGTAAACAGCTCATGCAATATGTTGAGTCAATACTTATCGAGCAAAAAGTTAGAATCTTGCTGGTTGAGACGTCAGGGCTTCCAGGCTATGAATTAACTCGTGAGTTCTACCCCAAGTGCGGCTACACGCAAGTCGCAGTTATCCCTGAGTATTACGACAAGGGAGACGATAAAGTTGTGTTTTGGAAATCACTAACTTAGAACGGCAAATTTAAGGCACTTTATTAATAGTGCCTTTTTTTTTAACAATCGCTTTTTCTTGTTTGCTATGGATAGGGCTTAAAGTTACAAGACTGTAAATGGCATTTTAGCGGAGTTCGACTTAGAGCGAAGAACGGACATTGACCTAGAAATTATTGAGAATTATCTGCAAATCCCCCAAGAACACATCGCAACAGCAGTTAACACAATGAAATTGTTGAATAAAAATGGTATTTACCATGAAGTCTCTGTAATATCTCGACAAAGATAAATAAGTACTTTCATTTCTTAGGTAAGAAATTGAATTAACTGAGGTTTATGGTTGCTTAATTAGATAATCGTAGTCGGTATTACTGAGATGTCTACAAACTAAACTATTATGCATATAAGGAGTAAAATGCGAGTTTTTGGAGAAATAAAAGGAGTAAACCCCGGCGATTTATTTGAAAATCGTATAGCTCTGAGAGAAGCAGGGATTCACCCTCCAAATCAAAAAGGTATTAGTGGTTCTTCATTCGTAGGTGCTGATTCTATAGTCCTTTCAGGTGGTTACGAAGATGATGAAGATTACGGTGATGTAATAATTTATACAGGTGCTGGTGGTCAAGAAAACAATAAGCAGATTGCAGATCAAAAGCTAGAAGGTGCAAATTTAGCATTAGCTAAAAGCAAAATAGAAAACCTCCCCGTTAGGGTAACACGCGGATACAATCACAAACACGACTTAAGCCCAACTAAAGGTTATCGATATGCTGGTTTATATTATGTTGATAGTTATTGGTGCGAGACAGGAAAGTCAGGATATAAGGTTTGGAGGTATAGGTTAATTGCTCAAAAATCATTCACGGTTGAGCACGCGTTAAATGAGCCAACCGGTGAATATTACGTACCGGGGCGAAAGCCTTCAATAGTTAACCGCATAGTGAGAAATTACCAAAAAGCTCAAAACGTAAAATCATGGTACGGGCACCAATGTCAAGTGTGTGGAATAGCAGTTGAAACTAGTGCAGGTTTATATGCTGAAGCTGCACATATTAAGCCTTTAGGTGAACCGCATAACGGACCTGACATAGAAAGCAACCTTTTATGTCTATGTCCAAATCATCATGTAATGTTTGATAATGGTGGCTTTGCAATAAATGACAATTTAGAGCTTATTGGTATTGAAGGTAAGCTCCGACTTGCCAAAAAGCATCGTATTGATTTTGAATTCATAAAATACCATCGAGAGCAATATCTTAAAAATACATAATAATGCAATCAAACGGAATTATAGAAGCTGGCTCGCTGCTTCGCGCTAAGCATAGCTACCTTCTATAATCCATTTATTGTGGTGTTATCAAAGTCCACTTTTAGCACAAATCCAATGACCAGATTTGATTGCTCTCTAACAATCGATTCTAACTCAGATTTATTCAGCTAAGCTGAGCTAAGCAACAGGTGTGCTCCCTGCCCATCCTTGGGCAGTTAACTCCTGTAGAAGCACGGGTCGCTAGTAAATCGGTATATGATGCAAGTATTAGAAGCTATAGCTCACTTGCGCTGAAACATTGCGGCCAGCTTGAGTGTATTGGTTCAAGTTGGCATTCGCTGCTTGCCCCGCAATACTGCTGTAAGGGGTATATTCTTTATCAAACGCATTGGTAATTGCCATATCTAACGTCCAGTTAGCCACTTGGTAGCGCGCAAATAAGTCAACTAGTCCATAACCCGCTGCCGTGGCTAAGTCGTTTCCTTGGCTATCGGTTGGTAAGTCTGTCATGCGTTTCGCTAATCGCCATGCGGCTGTTAACTGCCAGTCATTTAAGTCGTAGTTCACACGAATATTACCGTTTAACGGGTTTACTGTGGTTAACGCTTGGTCGGTTTCTTTATTTTCACCGTCTGCATATGCCGCACTTATCGCGACTGACAAGCTGTCGTTAAACCAATATTCACCTTCTAACTCAACCCCTTGAATTTCAGTTTCGCTAACATTTTGGTATTGGAATAAGCTTTTGCTTACACCTGGGATAAAGGTTGGCTCAGTGCCAACAAGCTTAGTTTCAATAAAGTTGTCGAATTGGCTGTAGAACGCAATGGCATTAAAGCGCCAGTCATCATTACCAGCACGTAAGCCAAGTTCAAATGAGTCGCTCTCTTCAGCGTCAAGATCATTATTCGGTAAAATTTGGTAGAAAGGCTCTACCCCATGGCTTTGATACGCTTGATCATGTGGCGGAATTTTAAAGCCAGCAACATATTGCGCATAAACAGAGACTTGCTCATTTAACTGATAGATTGCCGCCAGCTTAGGTGAAAGCGCGGTTTCACTGTAATCATCTAACTCTGCGGTGTTAAAGAATTCGTTACTTTTCGCTTCTAAGTTGTAGTAATCAAAGCGAGCACCTGCCACCAAAGACAGGCCCGAATCATTAAATTTAATCGTGTCTTGTAAAAACACCCCAGCTAACGTGGTATCTGCACCAGGAAAGGCTTTTTGCGGCTCGTTGCTAAACTCTGCGCTGCCGTCTGCGCCAACGCGGGTTTTAAAGCGCGGTCTTAGCGTGTCGTATTGATCGTAATCTAGGCCGTAAACCAGTTGGTGACTAACATTATCTTGTGCGATTTGTTTGGCGAATACGTTGCGTAAACCAACAATGTCTTGCTCAAAATCGTAAGCATTGTAGTCTAGCGACGCACTGCCTCGCACCGCTCTAACTTGCTCACTTTCTTGTTCATAGCGGCTGAAATACGCCTGACTTTGCCAGCTATCGTACCAAGCTGTTTTCGCTGTTGAATGAAAATCAACACTTACCGCCCAGCTGGTATCATCATTTTCGGTACTATTGGTGGCACTAACAATTTGGTCAACATTTTGCTGATAATAATCCAAGGTAAATTTAATGCTGTGATCGTTATCTAGCTGCTTAAAGGTTTTTAGCAATAACGAGCGGCCATCACTGTCGTAACCGGGTAATTCCTCATCAAAGTTTTGTACTTCACTGCCGCTTTGTATGCCAACTACGGCACTTGTCGCCCAGTCACCTAGGTAAGTAGCACCAGTTAAGTTAAATTCCGTTTGCTCGCTTTCACCTTGATAACCCGCACTTAACGCTAAGTGTTGTTTTTCAACGCCAAGGTAGTCTAGTGGGTCTTTAGTGCTGATCACCACAATACCGCCTAAACCATCAGAGCCATACAATGATGAGGCCGCACCTTTAGCGACTTCAACTTGTTTAATGCTGTAACTGTCAAAATAGCCACGTCCAACAATTAACGAACCACCTCCGGCATAAGCATCGTTGGTGCGACGACCATCTTTAATGTAGACCAAGCGGTTGCCGCCAACACCGCGCACAGTAATACCTTGTGCCTGTGCGCCATTACCTTCAACGCTAATACTTGGATCGTAACGGAACATAGTATTTAGGTTAGTGATTAATTGGCGTTCAATATCTTCTTCGGTCACAACGGTAACACTACCGGCAACATCACCCAAGTTTTGCTCGATGCGGGCGCCAGAGACGATAATATGTTCGACGATGGCATCATCGTCTTCTGCGAATGCAGTAGGCGCTAAAACGCTGGTTGCACCCGCAAGCGCAAGTGCCAAAGGAGATAGTGAAAAAAGTGACTTATGTTTATGTTGTTTCATGATAATTCGTTAATTTATTGTTGTTATCGCGATGAGTGTTTGCTGTGTTGTTATTAACTTTGCTCATCAGCCGACAGGGCACTATCGACGCGAGCCAATTAAAAATTTTTATCAAAAACACTAGGGCGAATTTATTGCTATCTAGCTTCCCGCTGACGACATTTGCTTGAATGGCTCATTTCTCTACAGGTTGCTCTGAACTTATCAAAACGGTTCAGAAACTCCCTCTATTCCAAAATAACCACTTGTTGCAAATAATTCTCATTCCAATCTCGAGAGCTGTACGATAGCAATGAATGAAAATCAGATCAAATAAAAATCATTATCATTTGCGATTATTGGGTTTTGTTGTGATAATCCCCGTTATTGAATCCGCTCATAGCAAAAAAATAAACGAAGGAGGTTTTGTGAATTCTTTTCATCACAAGGCTAAAGCCCTTATAGAATCTACGACCAACGAATTTTTTCAGCACTTTGGCTGGCACACTATCAAACAAAAAATTAGGCACTGTATTAGGAATAAAACTGACCGAAGCTTTAGGCTTAGCGCCAGCAATAGCCAGTTGGCAAAGTTTGCGCATCAAGCCAAAACATCAATTTTACTGTTGTGTTTATTCACTAGCTTGCCAAGCTCGGCTGAGCGCCTGATCACTGCAGGTGGAACGATCACAGAAATTGTTTACGCGCTTGGCGCAGGCGACCAAATTGTCGCGGTTGATCAGTCAAGCACCTACCCTGCTGCTGCAACGAAATTACCCATGATTGGTTACTACCGCGATCTTGCGAGCGAAGGGGTATTAGCGCAAAACGCTGATATGCTGCTTGCCATCGAAGGGGTTGGCCGAGCCAATGTGCTTAAACAAATCGCCAGTGTCGGCGTGCAGGTTAAGGTGCTTAACAAACCAGAGTCGGTTGAAGAGCTTTATGCATTGATTGACGAATTGGCGCTAATTCTCAACAAATCCACTCAAGCCAAAGCATTAAAGGAAAAAATTGCAGCGTCACTGCCACAAAAACAGCAACTAGGCGGTAATGCGGTATTTTTGCTGTCGGTTGGGAGCCGAGGTTTAGTGGCGGCAGGCCAAGACACTGTGCCTAATTTGTTATTTGATTATTTAGGTATCAACAATATTGCTGGCGAGCATAACGGCTATAAAACACTTGGTCGTGAAGCCTTGCTTACCGCGAACCCTGACTTTATTGTCGCCGCTTCGCATAATGTGGTGAGTCTCGGCGGCAAGCAGGCGTTCTGCCAGCAAGCTGCATTGGCACTAGTTCCAGCAGCAACCAAGTGTCGATTACTGGTTGTCGACGGCCTTAAAGTGCTCGGCATGACCACACGACTTGCTGAAGCGTTAGCAGAGGTAAAAACTTACGCATTAACGCTTTATCAGCAAAAACCTGACGGACAATTCTCAACTAAAGTGAGCCCGCAATAATGAGCACAGTTGCTCAAGTGCTGGTAAAACAGCAACGTCACAGTTTTATTTGGCAGGCTGCAATTGTCGGCTTGATGTTGATACTAGCGGTAATTGCACTGGCGTATGGCCCTGCTGGCTGGGATTGGCGCTTGGCGTTTGCATGGCCATTTAGCCCAGAAACCTTTGGCTTTACCGAACTGCAATTGCAGGTTGTTATGCAAATTCGTCTGCCGCGCTTATTTATCGCCATATTAATCGGCGCGGTATTGGCACAATCAGGCACAGCAACTCAAAGCTTGTGCCGAAACCCACTAGCAGAGCCGAGTATTATTGGTATTAGCGCAGGTGCCGCGGTGTGTGCCGTTGCGGTGATCGCTTTCGCGCCGCGCTTTGGCTACTCGCCGGATATCATATTACCTTATGCCGCCTTTGCTGGCGCACTACTCACTACTTGCTTGGTATATTTGCTCGCCAACCGCAACGGCGATATGCAAGTGATCACCTTGATTCTGGTGGGAGTAGCGATCAACGCCTTAGCCATGGCCTTGATTGGTTTGTTTAGTTTTTATGCCGATGATAACGCGCTGCGCTTAATCAACTACTGGACGCTTGGTTCATTAGCGGGTGCTACTTGGCCTGGTATTTTACAGGCGCTACCGTTATTGCTGTTAAGCCTTGGCGGACTTTATTGGCGCCAATCCCAAATAAACATCTTGCTACTTGGTGAATCAGAAGCCAAATACTTGGGCATAGATACGGTGCGTTTAAAGCGCGAAATTATCGTTTGGGTGGCGCTAGGCATAGGTGCGGCGGTTGCACTTGCTGGCATGATTGGCTTTGTTGGTTTGGTTATGCCGCATATTGCTCGCTTGCTGGTGGGGCCTAACTTAAAACAAATGTTACCACTGGCAATGCTATTGGGTGCCTTAATGCTATTGCTTGCCGACTGGCTCGCTAAGGTGCTTGTTGCCCCTGCTGAACTGCCTATTGGTATTATCACAGCGCTGATTGGCGCACCGTTATTTGTTTACCTGCTGCTTGAACAGCAAAGGAGCAATCATGGTTAGTGAAAAAAGGCTGCTGGCCGAAATTAATCAATTGGTGATTAGCTTTCGCGAGCTCAATATAACACGTGGTCAGCAACGTATATTGAGTGATGCCACAGGTCATATCTTTAGTGGCGAATTAGTCGCCCTCATTGGCGAGAATGGCGCGGGTAAATCAACGTTACTGCATGCACTTGCAGGCCAAATTCCAGCAACTGGCTGTATTGAATTACATGGCAAAGCATTGTCTGATTGGCCAGTTCCTGAGCTGGCGAAGTACCGCGCGGTACTTAATCAGCATAACGCTTTGCCATTCGCCTTTTCAGTGCCAGAGCTTGTCGCCATGGGACGCTATCAGATGATTGAAAGCAATGCTGAGCGCAACGACAAAGTTGCGCGGTATATTGCTGAAGTAGAGCTATCGCATAAAGTCAGCCGCAAAGTGAATCAGCTCTCTGGTGGTGAATTACAGCGCTTGCAATTTGCGCGCTGCCTTGCACAACTTGACGCACCAGTTAAGTCGGCAATCCCTGAATCTAAAATAGATGAACTGCAAACAGCTGAGTCAAATAATCAGGAGCAGCAAGCACCAAAGCTAATGCTATTAGATGAACCGACCGCCGCGCTGGATTTACGCCATCAACACAGCTTACTTAAGTCAGTGAAGTACTTTACCGAGCAAGGCAATAGCGCCATTGTCGCCATTCACGACCTAAACTTAGCAGCCTTGTACGCAGATAAAGTGATGCTAATAAAAGATGGCAAACTGGCTTATCAAGGCAGCCCACAAGCGGTCTTAACTAGTGAAATTTTAAGCCAAACGTATCAAACCCCAATTAATGTAATGCCCTACCCACAGGCCAATGTGCCTATGGTCTACTCGGCAGTAAACCAATAAAAAAGCGCTAGCTGATGCTCGAACTAACACCAATATCAAGCAGAAAGCTCGCGACGAGTAAGGAGAAGAACAATGCGTAAGCAAGCTTTATTTGAAGCGAAACAATTTGTCAGAAGTACCGGAGTTGGTGTTATTGCCACTCACTCAAATAATTTAAAAGGTTACCCGTTTGGCTCAGTCAGCCCCTATTTATGCGACAGTGATGGCAGCCTTTACTTTTATATTAGCGATATTGCCCAGCATGCGAAAAACCTAACGCTAGATCCGAAAATGTCGATCACCATTTTTAACCAAGCTGAGCAAGGCGATCAAAACACCCAAGGTCGGGTCACTATTGTTGGTGATACCACTCCCGTGGATCCTGAGCTACAAACTGAGCTTATCGACAAGTACGTGCGCCTTTACCCAGCAGCCGAAAGCTACAAGCAGGCCCATGATTTCAAATTATGGCGATTGAACGTAAAGCGCGTTCGTTATATTGGCGGCTTTGGTAAGATTTTCTGGCTAGAAAAAGACGAGTGGCAGGCACCGGAAAGCCCATGGGACAACGCTAGTGAGCTACATATGATTGAGCATATGAATGAAGATCATCAAGATGCTATGGCCTTGATGTTAAAGCAACATTTTAACGTTGAAGACGAACAGCCAGTGATGGCGGGTGTGCTTGCTGACGGTTGTTTCTTACAAAGTAAAGAACGTAACTTCTGGCTCGACTTTGAACAACCTTGTGAAAACTCTACCGATGTTCGCAAAGCTTTGGTGAAATTAACGCACGATGCACGAGCGGCTTTAGCTTAATCAACTTTCTAATTTAGCAGCTCCCCTTTACTAGCAGCTAACTCACCGCAAAATATTGAGTTAGCTGCCCTACCCGCCAGTTATCAAACCATCTATCGTTGTCTTAGGGCTATTCTTTTGTCTGTTTTCTAATCTCATCCGACCAGAAATTGATGTTTAGTCGTGTTTTCGATAATAATATCGACATTAAAAACGGATAAAGACGCTTATCAACACATTATGACAATTAATGCGCCAGTCTCAGAAAACGACGCTTGCGTCTCAACTAAAGTCTTATCAAAGAACACTACTTTGTTTGAGTTAGCTGGCTATATTCAGTCAATTTATCTCGTCAAACAAGGTGACGAACTCTTGTTACTTGACGGCTGTTGCCGCGCCGATATTAAAGTGATTCGCGAATTTATTGAACACACTTTATTGCTGCCTTTAAGCGCATTAAAGCTGGTAGTCGTTACCCATATGCACCCCGATCATGCAGGTGCCGCTCATAAACTTCGCAAGCTAACTGGTTGCCAAATCGCCGCTGCGAACGTTGACGGTCATTGGTACAGTGGCCTTGATGGTAAGCTGATGCACTTAACCGACATTGCCTTAGCCAACTGGGTTGGGCAACGAAAAGGCAAAGGTAAGCGCAATTTATGGTACAACCCGAAACTCTCACCAGACATCAAACTTGATGATGGCCAGCCATTGCCAGGCTTTGGTGACTGGCAGGCATTATTTACTCAAGGCCATACCGACCGTGACTTATCCCTGTATCACCAGCCGACAGGCAAAGTTTATGTGGCTGATTTAATGGTGACGGTAAAAGGCCGCTTTATCCCGCCATTTCCTTTGTTTTACCCAAATCGCTATCAAGCTTCACTTCATCGTATTAAAGATCTGTCACCCAGCGGCATTATGCTGGCGCATGGTGGCGAAGTGCATCCTGATGATGATGATTATCAGCACTTATTTGAACGCGCCCCGAAAGTGCCACTCACTCATTGGCGTTCGGTAAAAATAAAGCTTAAAAAAGTGCTCTTTGCTCGCTAAGCTATTAACTTAGCTATTCGCTCGAAAAGACAATACTTTACAGGACGGCGCTTTATGGATCGCAGCACCTTTATCAGCCAATGTTTACAGCAAACCGATAACGCCCTGCCGCATGAGGGCATCGAAAAGCACCGCAAAATGGCAACCAGCCCGTTTGTTTTTTTTCGCGGCTCAGCACCTCTATTTTATGCAGATATTCAAGCGGGCAATTTAGCACTTCCCGAAGAGCTATCCTCACTGCCATTAACGAATATTATGGGCGATTGCCATGCCTCTAATTTTGGTTTTTTAACCGAAGAGGGGGCACACGGCGATACGGTAATTTTCAGCCCGAATGATTTTGATGATGCCTGTATTGGCCATGCGAGTTGGGATCTTGCGCGCTTTATTACCAGTTTGTTTTTAACACAACGTCATTGCCAAGGGATAAAAGCAGGAGAAATTTCCGCAGAAAAAGACTATTCAACCAAACCTGTTATTGCTATTGAAGATTGCCACAAAGCCGCCAATAGTTTTTTAACCCGCTATCTTGATACTTGTCAGCAGTGTATTGATTCTCCACAGCAGCGTAACCAGGCCCTTACCGAATTTACCGAGCAACACTTATTACACAAACATTGGCTTAAAGCACAATCGCGCGCCGCTAATGGCGACACTTTCTACAGCAAAAGTGCATTAGCTAAAGCCATTAATTTAACCGATGACGGTATTTGCTTTGCTAACTTGCCAGAGAAATTTGCCAAGCTTGACGAGGGTGATTATCAAGCGCTGTACCAACAATTTAGGCCATATGTTGACGATCACATTCACGATATTGTCGCCCGCTTAAACGCAGGTACTGGCTCAGTAAATATGGGTCGCTACTACTTATTAGTTGGCCCGAAAACATCGCCACAAAGCCAGTTATCACTCTGTCATATTGTTGAAGTAAAGCAGCAACGTAAAGCCGCACCACTCGCTTATTTTGACGACTTATCACCGGTAAATCAGCTTAACGCTGCGCATCTTACGGTAAATTGTCAACGCCGGATGCAGCGCAACCCAGATTTGGTGCTCGATGAAGTTGAATGGCAAGGGCATCATTGGTTAGTGCGCTCTCGCCACCATGCGAAAGTGGGCATCAAACCTGAACACATTGGCTTAGGTAAAAAAGCGACGAGTAAACAAGGCTTTGTGCAATACGCACAGTCATGCGGTCAGGCGTTGGCATTGGCTCATTGTAGGGGCGATCGTCGCTCAACCCTATTTGAGCAAGCGGTTGTAAATACGCTGCCAGAAGTGACCAGCAGTTTAATTAATGCTTGTCAGCACTATGCCGAGCAAGTTCAAGCAGACACAAAAGCGCTTAACGTTATGCTCGCTCAATAACATAATCCAAGCCACTCGTAATCGCTGCCACTTGCGCCAAAATACAATTTTCATCGTCGACTTTCGGGCTGTCTGGGTAAACTTCCGTTGTCGTCGCGAAATTGGCGTTGGCAAGCCCAGCACATAAACCTAACTTTTTGTAGGCATAGTTAATCACGCCGTGTTGCTCTAATGGCGCGCCGATAATCTCACCATTTTCGTCAGCAGGCGCGATATGAGTAACTTGAGCAACAGCGGCAATAATAGCTTGCTGAAATGCTGGCTGTGGATTTTCGCTATCCCCTACCAAGTAAAAACCATCAGGAATATTCCAGTTGGTTTGGGTAGCCCCTTCACGCGCAGCAAGTGCTGGTCGAAACTCACTGTTATCAGAATCTGTAGTTTCATGCAGGTCAATATGAATATCAAACTTACCCCCTAAACTTGCGACATAAGCCATGGCCAACGCCGACTCTTGCGCAGGGCTTTCTTCATAAAACGAGCGATTTGGATCAATCGCCTCAGGATTCCAGCGATTAATGGTTTCATAACCCCAAGGGCTTAAACACGGTAGTACCAGAATATTATAATGGGCAGCGTAATCAGCCATTTTGGTTTCGGCAAAACGTATCGCCCCTTGCACACCGCTGGTTTCATAACCGTGCACACCACCGGTGACTAAAACCGTTTTTTTCTCATTTGACCAGTTTGCGCTTTTAATTGCCCACAACTTGTAGCCACCTGTGTGATAGGCCAAAGTGCCATAGCTTTCAACATGAATTTCGGCATTACTTTCGACAGTTAAGTCGCTCGCTAGTTTATTAATTTTAGCTTCAACTTCATCCTGATAAGAGCGCTTAACTGACTGGTTTTCAAGCCATAAAGCGCGCTCCTCGTCGCCCCATTTCTGGCCAAGTTTGCCAATTGGATACTGTGACATGATCTATTACCTTTTTCTTTTGTTTACGCGATATAACTAACGCATAGTGTTTTAGGCAAGAAAAAGCGAGCACATGGCTCGCTTTCGAATATTTTACATTTATGCCTGCTTAGCTACTTGTCAGCACGGCTCATAAAGCGTTTTTCTTCCGTATTTACTTTAATGCGATCACCGTTAGAAATATGCTCTGGTACCTGCACGATTAGACCCGTTGATAAGGTGGCAGGCTTGGTACGAGACGTTGCTGATGCGCCTTTAATTGAAGGGTCAGTTTCAACAATATCTAACTCAACACTCGATGGTAAGTCTACGCCTACTGGGCTGCCATCAACCAAAATGACTTGCAAACCTTGGGTGCTTTCGTCGATAAATAGCACTTCCTCAGCAATTGACTCTTTGTTCATGTTGTAAGGCGTGTAGTCTTCATTGTCCATAAACACATACTCGTCACCATCAATGTATGAAAACATTGCAGGACGACGCACTAAGTCAGCCATGTTCAACATGTCTACATCTTTAAAGGTTTCATCAACTTTTTGACCAGTAACCACATTGTACATACGCATTCTGTACAAGCTACCACCAGCGCGACCTTGAGGAACAGAGCGCTCAATATCTTTAACAAAATAAACGCCACCGTTGTATTCAATTGCCGCGTTCTTCTTAATTTCACTCGCCTTTGGCATTGTGTAGATTCCCTTATTTAAAAAGCAGGTATTTATAACTGGCGCAACGTTAGCATAAAAATTTACTGATTACGATTAACGGCGAACGCGATGAATAAACTCTAGGCGGTTGCCACTTGGCTCACGAATCATCATATGTTTCGTTGGCCCTTTTCCAAGGTTTTCTGGCGCAAATTCAATTTTTACACCTGGTGCTGATTTTAGCGTTTCGTGGAGTTGATTTAACTTGGCTAAGCTGTCTACCTGAAATGCTAAATGGTGTAAGCCAACATTAGTTTTACGGTTGAATGGCGTTGCCTGCTCACCATTAGTCGTTTGCCATAACGTAACAGTTATCGAGCCATTATTTAAAAAGTAGGCGGGATAGTCTGAATCTTTACCTAGCACTTTAAAACCCAGCGTTTCAGTGAAAAATGTTTTTGAGCGCTCAAGATTAGAAACCGCAAGCCCTACGTGATCAACACCACCAATTGGGCTCGTTTGCTGGGCAACCTGCGCTTTTGGCTCAGCAGCATAAGCCTTAGTGCTGCAAACAACGGAGATTGCAGCACTAATAAGTCCAGCAGTAATCGCACCAGTAAAGACACTGGCAGTACCTAGGCGGTTTAGGCGAAAAAGATTTGTTTTCATCGGTGATCCCTTAGTTATAATTTTCCGATAAGAACAGTTTAGTTAAAAAATATATTCAACTACTTGATGAGTATGCGATGACTGGCTGGCTTTTTCCGACCAATGGTTATTACGAGTGAATTTCTCAAGGAGCCATTTTGTTCCAGCTAAAGTTTTTTTTGACAGCTAAAATCAAGTGCCGTGAAGAAGCAGTCTTATACACACTATTTAATAAAGTAACCAATTGCTCGCCAGTCGCCGCTGCTCTTAGTCAGAGTCAAAGTTTCGATGGCTTTCGCTTTATGCTCAAATTGAGTCTGAAAGGTGACTACCAGGTAGTCACCATCTGGGGCACCTGGCAGAGCTCTGTGGCTTTGTTTGGAATATGGCTCACGTAAGAGCACCTTGCCTAAAGGTGCTCTTACACTATTAAGCGCTTGTTGCCATTTTGTTGCTGATAACTGGCTTTTAAACAGCTCATCGGCCTGCTGCCAGCTCTGGCTATATTGGCCAGTATCAATTAGCTGCAACCAATCTTTACCGGCATTGATACCTGCACTAGCTTCCTCATTTGCAAATGCACTCGCAGCCAAAGACAGACTTAGCATTAAAATGAAGATAAATTTTCTCATCGTAATTCCCTTTATATTTACTTTAGGCTAGCGCGATACAACTAGCGCGCAACCTGCGCAATGACAAAATTAAGCCTAGTTTAATAATTCTCGTCCGGCAAAATCACGAACTAAACAGTAAATTTCTAGACCGCATTATTAAGCGATGTTGAAATTGTCGATAAATCGGTTGCATTGCCTGCTGACTGTTCGCACAGGCTATTAACCTCATCTACTTGCACCACCATGTTGTTAACCTGACTACTGACATCTAAGGTCACGGTAGATTTTTCTATTTGAATTAATACTATGCGCTAAACATTGCTTAACTTGACTTAGCTTGCTTTGAAAAAAATCTACCGGACTTTATATAACCGTCTATTCTTTATTGGCGGTACCCAAACGGATCACAGGAGACTGATAAATGAACATTTGTAAATTTGGATATGCAGTACTCGTCGCACTAGTAACAATAATAGGACAAGCACAAGCTAACTTGATTGTCCTAAATGAAACTGACTTTCAAGCCAACATAGGTAGTGTTGTTGTCGAACAAGAACTCTTTTTAACTAATATTGCAGGTGCGCCAAGCATAACCTTTGATTCTGGCGTGACCTCTGTGGCTGTAGGTGGTAACCCAACGTCATTTGGTGATAACAGTATTATTGACGATACGGCTTTTGGTGATGGTGATGGCGAATTTGTGAGTGCTGTCGGCCCCGCTGGCGTTTCGCCAAACTCAATTACATGGACTTTTGACTCTGATATTACTGGCTTTTTTGGAAGCTTTGAGTCAGTGACTTTTGTTCGTATGCAGTTTCTTGATGCATTGGATAATGTGCTAAGAACCGTCGATTTCGAGGATGTTTTTCCACCAAACCCTACACAGGGATTAGACGGATTCCTTGGCTATATCAATACTGCAAACCCGTTTAATCAAATTCAATTTACCGCATTACCCGGTGTAAACTTTGAAATATTCTCGGTAAATTCTTTCCAGTTTACCGATGGTACACCAGTGCCAGCGGTCGCAGTCCCCACACCAACGAGTCCACTGCTTTTCTTAATTGCTTTCATATCTGTACTTCTAGTTTCACGACAAAGTGGAGGCACACCAAGTTAGTGGTATATGACATATATTTGGAACAAGCCTAAAAGAGGTTTAACATCTAGTTAAGCCTCTTTTACTTGCAAGCTGATTCAATTCGAACAATGCCAGCAAAAACTAATGGGCATGTTCTACTCTTCCATTATCACTTTCAAATTCTCCAAGCCAAACTGCAGGTCATCACCAATCACTTGTTTAAAATCGATAAATAAAAACATGAGATTCATTGGGTAATTTAAATGCCCTTGAAAGCCCCAGCTAACTTGAGTTTCTGACCTGCTCACCGCTTCGGTGGTCATATAAGCGGGTGAAGTCGCCTCAAATGGTTTGATAAACCTAAGCTCATAGTCAATTTTTTCTCCTTCTTGGATAGCAATAATTTCTTGCTCACCAGTGCCGACATCTGGGTGCTCTGACTCCCAGCGAGAAACAAAGCCAACTTGTGCATCGTCGCCACGAAAGGTTTTTACCATGTTGGGATCAATTTGCGCCCACTTACTATAAATATTTTGATTTTTTAAATACTTTACGTAATCAAATACTTCTGCTTTAGGCTTGTTAATAATGACTTGTCGCTCTACTTCGTAGCTATTGGGTAGGAATAAGGCAACGATTAACGGAAATGCGATAATAGCGCCAATAATTAAAATGAGCTTTTTTAACATGATTTGAACATCCCGTTTCAATATTAGAATTGTTTTGGCTTGATATATGCTGAATCTAGTTAGCTTTGCTTCTTAGCAGTAAATATTTGTTATTTAAAGAACAGTTTCGCCTAGCCAACCCAGCAATCTAAAATTCAACAAGATCTGACGTATAAAGCCAATATTGTTTTAGCAGTTTGGTTGAGCAGTATTTATTTTGCAAATTTAGGTGAAATAAATGCACTTAGAAATGAACAGACAGGCGGTTATTTACCAGTAAAAAAATAGGCTTCATCCTTGAAGCACAAAGGAAGTGCGAAAAAGATAAAACGCACTGGGGTATTGGGAGAAAAAATTCATTCAAAAACACTTCGCTAACAATCGCTCGCGTTTAATTTGCGTAAAAACGTCTGCTCGCTTGGTACTGATACTATTGACCTAGCATTTGTGAAAATACTTTCACATTTTTTTATTCTTTTACCAATTACTGTAAATCCTTTAAAAACTTCCCGTTTAGTGGCTGAGCTTTGCTATTCTCAGCACTCGAAAAGCCGCCTATTCAACAACATTAAAAAAAGCGCGTTGCATCAAGCTAACGCGCTTTTTTACTATTAGTTTTTTACTACTAACGGTTAGATTAAACTCGATAGAGTTAAGTGTTTCTAAGCTAGCAGTCGCTCTACATAGGGGCGAACGGCACTTACTGTTGTGCAATGATTGGGAATAGAAACACTGCGGTAGCCATCGCCTAAAAATGCGCGGTCAATTTCAATTAATACGTCCGTTTCACTGCCGTTATCAACAAAAGTCACTTCCAGTTCGCGAGCGCCAAATAGCGAACGACTTTGCGGCTTAAACTCATATTCTTGGTAGCAAGGTAAGTGAGAAGCAAAACCATGCCCACGTACCTGCCCTGCTTCAATATCAATTTTAAATAATGAGTAGCCGCTTTGTTCCACTAACTCTAACACCGCTAATTGCGTGGCTGAAGGGTGAATAAACAAGCTGTCTTTATCTGAGCCGTCTAATCCATTTTTAATGTCTAAGCCGGTTTGCAGCCAAACTTTTGAAACATGTTGGCCAAACAGCTCAGTCGCTGGTGTTTCTGGGTGCAAGGTTAAAGTAAATTGACGGGTAATGACTTCACCCGGTGCAACCGTAATATTGAGCTCTTGATGCCAATGCTGCAGCACAATGCTTTTATTGTAAGTCACTTCTTCATCACCAACATCCGCTTCGGCTTTAGCCTGTGCCATCACCGCAAGTTCTAGCCCGTTTAGCTCTTGCGCAACTTCACCACCAGTAATGACCACTTCAACATCGAAGTCATCGCCAGCGCGCATTGTATCTGACAGTAAAATCGCATCGACTTTTGCTTTACCAATACCAACACTGGCTAATAGTTTCTTTAACATGATTAATTCCTTAATTTGACTAGAACGCGTTAATCGCTCACTTCACTTAAATCTATAATTTGATAGTGCCTTGTAACATTTTGGCTGATCTTACCCCAATGGGACTGCTTTACTCGGATTTGGTGTTGTTCGAACGCCGCTTGATCAACAAATTCTTCATACACATTAAATCGGTTCGCATATTGTTGCGCGGGCTCGATATTAAAGACCAAGCAGCCGGGTTCAGCTCTGGTCACTTCGATATGGCGTTCAAGCGCTTCTTTAACTAGGCTCAATTCACTTAAAGGCACTTCAATATAGCCTTGTAAAATTACCTTGGACATGGGGATTGGTACCTTTTTGACGTTGTTGTTATGGCAGTTAACGCTTTGATTAGTATACGAATGGTTGAATTAGCTAAAACCATTAAACACCGCAATTACAACAATGGTACCAATAAAGGTAACGACGCCAGTAAACAGGCAATGGTTTTTCATTTGCTGCGATACTGGGCTTCTTGGATACGTACCTAAACTCATCAGTTTTAACACGCTAAAGCCTACCCCGTAAAAAAGACGATCAGCTATAAGCTCAACCACAATGTAGCGAACAAGACTCATTATAAATCGACCAATAGGTGCTAGTGCTTCTTCCATAATCTTCCCTGCCTGATATTTCTTTTGGCTAGTTATTTATCTAGCCACCTCTTTATCTAGTTAACTGTATAAGGGGGGCTCATTATTTTTTCAATGGCTGAAATTGTAAAATAAATTGACCACAGCAAAGACATTCTAATGTGTAACTTTTTATTTTGTTGACTTGCCGTTAGAATGAGCGGCTTTGTTAATCATTCGCTGAGTTTCGTTTGTTGTCTTTAATTCACTTATCTTGTCGTCGCCCTATTGTTAAGCTTTCAGGTGTTAACCCAAAAAGCCTAATACAATGGCTAGGCGCGCTATCGCTAGGCTTGATGGTAAATGGCTATGCTCAAGCAAACGAGGCAAGTTCAAAGCAACGAGTACAAACGCAGTCAATTACTAGCTTTAACAACACATTAGCAAGAAAAGTTAGGCATACGCTCGATAAATACAGTATTCCCGGCGGTGCTTATGCCATTGTCCGCGGCGACCGTATCGCAGCAATTGAAACCTTTGGTCATATCAACAAAGAAAAAAGCCAAAAAGTGAATTACAGTACGGTGTTTCGATTAGCGTCAGTGTCGAAACCTTTTGCGGCAACACTCACCACCATGTTGGCACATGAACAAAAGCTATCGCTGAACGACCCGATCACAAAATACGTTCCCCATTTTCAATTAAAAACTACGGGGAAAGCAGAAAAGATAAAGCTCAAACACATTCTCAGCCATACCAGCGGCTTAATGCCAAATACTTACGATAACCTACTCCATGAAAAGTGGAGCATGGACAAGGTGATAGGCCGTTTTAATCGCCTTGATCCCATATGTGAGCCAGAAAAGTGTTATGGCTATCAGAATATTGCCTATGGATTTTTGCAACCGGCCATCGAAGCTAGCCAAGAAAAGAGCTATGCCGAGCTGCTCGAAGAAAAAGTGTTTAAGCCGCTAAACATGGCCAATGCCAGCGTTGGTATTGGGGTGTATCGCAATAACAGCAACACCGCGAAGCCTCATATTTTACGCAAACGTATTAAAACCGGTAAAAAAGACAAACAAGGTAATGCCATCAGGCGTTATGTGTGGCGTGAAGTTTATGTTTCACCTGATTACTACAAAGTTGAGCCTGCCGCTGGCGTAAATGCCAGTATCACCGATTTGGCTAACTGGTTAATTGCCAACCTAGGCCACAAACCAGAAGTGCTTTCACCGGCATTGTTGGCGGATTTGACCACGCCACGTATTCGCACTCGCAAAGACTTGAAGCGACGCCACTGGCGCTCACACCTTAAAGATGCCCACTATGGTTATGGCTGGCGCGTTTATCAATTTGATGATTACCCGATTATTTACCATTCCGGCTGGGTTGAAGGATTTCGCGCCGATATTGGCTACTCGCCTGACTTAGGTGTGGGATTTGCGATACTAATTAATGCTGAGTCTAATGCGATTAATAAAATTTCCAGCGATTTTTGGGCAAGTGCAGATAAAATTGCTGTACCCCAGCAGGCCAATAATTTCGCTCAAACAACAGAATCACACAACCAAGCTAAAAGGCATGAAGGCAAAGCATTTGCCAATCACTTTTAGCCTTTAGCCTTTAGACAAAATGCTATCTAGCCAGCGTGTTGGCAGCAGGCGCTTGAGGTAAGCAAACAAATAGGTTGGGAAAGTGACGCGATAACGAACTTTCGGGCGCTGACTTTCTAGCGAATGAATCAATGCTTTAGTCACGGCAATCGGTTCTAAAGCAAATTTTGCATTCGACTCTTCTGCCGCCAAACGCTCTAGCTGCTGTTCATAGCTAGCACGGTGAATGCTGTTTTCAATATCAATATTGGCCTTAAAGGCTTTTAGCGCGTTCGCACGAAATGCGGTATTAATAGGCCCCGGCTCAATCAATATCACTTTAATATCAGTATCTAGTAGCTCAAGGCGTAATGTATCGGTTAGCCCTTCCAGTGCATATTTTGACGCGTTGTAAGCGCCGCGATAAGGCATCGAAACAAAACCAAGCACTGAGCTACATTGAATAATACGGCCATGCCCCTGCGCGCGCATTATTGGTAAAACTTGTTTGGTCAGTTCATGCCAACCAAAAACGTTGGCATCAAATTGCGCTTTTAATGCATCGGTTGGTAAATCTTCTAATGCCCCCGGTTGACCGAATGCGCCGTTATTAAACACATAATCTAGCGTGCCACCAGTAATCGCTAAAATCGCCGCCAAAGTGCTAGATATCGAGTCTGTATCGGTATAATCAAGATGGAAGGCGTTGAGCCCTTTTGCTTGTAACACCTCTATATCTTCAGAGTTACGCACGGCCGCAAATACTTGATAGCCACGAGCATCTAGCGTTAATGCCGCATGTAAGCCAATACCGGACGAACAGCCGGTGATCAGAATCGATTTAGTCATATTAATCCAAATTAAGTGTTTAAAAATCGACTGGTTAAAGCCAAAAGTTTAAATAAGTGCGACAGGCAACCTTAGATCACTACTTGCGTCATTTCTGCAATAGTAAATGAAGCGACCGCCCCTTCCACTGCTTTTAAATAAGCTTGCAACGCTTCAGCCTCCATATGTGCTTGCCAACTTGTTCTATCTTGCCATGTTTCATAGAACATAAAGTGCGCGGCGTTCTCATTGTCTTGATGTAAGTCGTAGCGTAGACAGCCGTCTTCCGCCAATGTTGGTTTGATCAATTTCTTCAACTCAGATTTCACCAGCTCAATATGATCAGGCTGGGCATAAATATGAGCAATCACCGTTAGTGGCTTAGAGCCTTGTGAAAGTGGCATGGCCTAGTTCCTTGATACCAATTAAAATTGTTGGATAGATAAAAAAAGCGACAGGCTTATGTTAGCCTATCGCTTTATAACTTGCTGCTTTTTCTTACGATTTTTACTTAGCTAACAGCTAAACTAAAATTAACTAAAACGTGATTGTAAGTAACTAAATACCGCGCGAATACCAAAGGCTTCACCACCTTTTGGTCGGCCCGGCAAGGCACGAACGTTGTAGGCCATCACATCAAAGTGACACCAGTCAGTCTCTTTCGGTAAAAACTCTTGAAGATAAAGCGCTGCGGTAATCGCGCCGCCAAATGGGCCATTGGCACAGTTGGTCATATCGGCAATATCACTTTTTAGCATATCGCGATAAGCTTGGTGCAACGGCATACGCCATACTGGGTCTTGCACGCCTTCACCTGCTTGGCTAATACCGTTTGCCGTTTCATCGTTTGTCGCAAAAAAGCCTGGTAACTCAGTACCTAAGGCGACACGCATCGCACCTGTTAAGGTGGCAAAGTCGATAATAAGTTCAGGCTTTTCATCTGCTGCATCGGCTAATGCGTCACATAACACTAAACGCCCTTCCGCATCGGTATTATCAATCTCTACATTTAAGCCAGTGCGGGTGGTGATCACATCGCCCGGTCGAAAGGCATTACCAGCAATAGCATTTTCAACTGCGGGGATCATCACCCGCAATTGCACGTTTAAACCAAATGCCATGATCATCCGCGCTAAGCCGAGGACATGAGCTGCGCCCCCCATGTCTTTCTTCATTAAGCGCATACCTGAGGCTGGTTTTACGTCTAAACCGCCACTATCGAAACATACACCTTTACCCACTAAGGTCACTTTCGGTGCATCACTGTTGCCCCAACGTAAATCTAATAGGCGCGGTGCATGACAACTAGCGCGACCAACCGCATGAATGGTTGGGTAGTTCTCTGTCAATAACTCGTCACCAACAACTTCACTAAAGCTGGCACCAAATTCTTCTGCTAACGCCTGACACGTTTGCGCTAAATGCTGCGGCATCATATCGGCTGCTGGCGTATTGACTAAGTCACGCACTAAAGCAGTGGCTTCACTTAGCTTAATTGCGTCATCCACTAATGCCTGCTCACCAACAGCTAAGACAGGCAATGTTTTCGCATTTTTATCATTGGTAAGGTAGCGGTCGAAACGATAGCCACCCACACACCAACCAAAGGCAACCGCTGATTTATTGGCTTCATCCGTTTCCAATAAGTACTGACCGGCAGGTAGCTTATTGACCAAATCGCCACAAGCAAAGTATTCGCTGGCATCATTAACCACCATAACGGCGGCCGCTAAGCTACCCAACTCATTTGGAATTGTAGCTGCACCTTTGCCCTGATAGCCTGTAGTTGCAAGCCAAGCTTGCGTTGCTGCGGTTTGTTTAGCCAGCCATGCATCATATGCATCAATAGTCAGCACGTATAATGGAATGCCCGTGCTTTGCGCGTTAATTAGTTGTGACATAAGAATTCTCTGATTAGATGTTCTTTATAAAAATTAGTGCAACGTTAAACAAATTGCAGGCAGAGGTAAACGGTTGATGATGAAGAAACGAGTAGTTGAATGCTTTCTCTTCTACCTAGAAAGCAGATTCAATGATTTAAGCAATGAAAATTACTGCGTTAACAAAAAAAGGGAGCGACTTACTCGCTCCCTTTTTTCGCATTTAAAGCGACTTTAGGTTAAAACGATTTTCTAAAGGTTACGCCAAAAGTACGCGGCTGATTAGTGCTAAACCCTAAACGAGCGCGGCCACCACGCTCACGATCAAGTGCTAAATTAGCATTTTCATCGGTTAGGTTGTTAATGTAAGCCACTAATTCCCAGTCTTCATAGATTAAGCCAGAGCTAACATTTAGCACTTGGTAATCATCAAGCTCAATGTCTAACTCAGTCACTTCAGTACCTGTTGCCCCGCCAAATGCTAGGCCAGACACAAAATTACCGGCACCTGCTACCTGGTCACTCGGCTGAGTAATTCTATCACCAACGTATTGCAATGACGCAGAAACATAAGTGTATTCAGAGCCAAACAGTGGCTTGGCTAAGTCATAAGTACCCGCAATTGAGAATTGCACCTCAGGCACTGATGCTAAACGGTTACCGTCTTGCACCCCACCTAATACTTCACCCGCGGAGTTAAGTACCGTCGAGTCAAATTCCGCCTCTAATACTGAGCCAGAAAGGGTTAGATATAGCTGCTCGGTTGCTTGGCGTGTCACTTCAAATTCAACACCTGCGGTATGCGCTTCAGGTACGTTAAATGAAATACGTGATGAACATGAGCCCGCATCTAAGGTAACTTGTAGGTTATCAATGTCGGTATAGAACACAGCAACATTAGCGCTCCACTTTTGCGTTTGTGCTTTCGCGCCAACTTCATAGTTGACTAGCTCTTCGTCGTCATAAGACTGGAAGTCACCAAACACGGCTAAATCTTGCGGATCACACAAGCTGCGGTTAAGTGGGTCGTTAACACCACCTAAACGGAAACCTTGTGAGATTTGCGCGTTCAGGTTTACCGTTTCGTTTAAGGTGTAGTTTGCAATTAGCCTTGACGTGAAACCGTCTGACTCGGTTGAGTCAACTTGATCATCACCATTAGAGAACACACCACCTGTAGTAAAGCGTCGAGTTTCTTCATAATCGTAGAAACGAGTGCCTGCAGTTAGTACTAAGCGATCGCTGACATCGTAGTTAATTTCCGCAAAAACAGCCACTTGCTCTAAATCATAAGGCAATACGGCATTGTAAGGTGAATCACTTGGGAAACCATTGGCTGTCGCCGCAGCAACGCCTGCACCTAGTGCTTGGTCAGTAAAGGCATCGTAACCTGGCGTTGGTAAAAACTGGCCGTATTCTCGTTGAGTGTCTGAATAAAATGCACCAACTAACCACTGAAACGCGCTGTCGGTGTTTGAGCTGAATCTTAACTCAAAGGTATCTTGCTCGATATCCGTGCGATCTTGTAAGTTTGACGGTAAAACAAAAGCTTCTTCAGGAAAGCCTAAATCAATACTGATGCTACCGGTTAGCGCACTGGCATCGCGACTGACTAAAATTTCGCGATCTGTGTAGCTATAAACAAAGGTCGCATCAAAGGTATCTAAATTCAACTCGGCGGTTAAATCAACAATCGTGGTATCGTCTTCAAAGCTTTCATCTAGTAATAAAAACTGCTCACGCTCGCTAAAATCAATTGCAGTGCGTGTTGTGGTAAACGGGTTAGCATAAAGGTTAAATGCTTCCTGACGATTAAAGCCATCGGTTTCAATGCTTTGGAAAATCACCCGTGGTGTGATCGTCAGGTTATCTAACGGCTGCCATTTTAGTGCGATACGACCACCGGTGCGATTACCACTGTTCACATCATCGTCTTTGCCATCAGGTGTGAAAGCATCAATAAAACCTGCATATTCGGTTGAATAGGCAACGGCGCGAAGCGCTAAAGTATCATCCACAAGCGGCACATTGATCATACCTTTAAGGTGACCGCCAGCTTCACCGTCTGTTAGTTTATTAACATTACCTTCAAATGAGCCTTCAAAAGTATCTAACTCTGGCTGGTTGGTAATGTAACGTACGGTACCGCCAATTGAGCCTGAGCCAAATAGCGTACCTTGCGGGCCACGCAGGGTTTCAACGCGGTTTAAATCATATAAATCAATATCAGGGGTAAATAGTGATAAAGAAATCACGCTTTCATCAAGGTAAACCCCGACCTGCTCTTTTACACCGGGTTGGTCACGAACAATCTGACCGGCAGAGACACCACGAAGCGCCACTTGGCTTTGCCCTGGCCCTAAGTTTTGAATAGTAAGACCCGCAACATTACGAGAGAGCTCTTCGAGGTTAGTCGCACCAGCACGTTCAATATCCGCTTGGGTTTGCGCGTTAACAGAGAATGGTACTTCTTTAATACTGGCAGCACGTTTGGTGGCGGTTACAACGATTTTTTCAACTTCGTCGCTGTCGTTTTGCTGTGCATACACTGGAGAGGCCAATGTCCCTAAGACCGCGCTGATCAGCGCAGGCAACTTGGCTTTTTTATACATGTTTTACTTCTTCCTTCAAAGGTTACTAACTAACACCTTTCAGATAACGAGTGGAATTCCCCCCTGAAAAGTCAATACGCTATCGACTTGTTATTGTTTTTATTGTGTTGATTCTAGGGCGTGTTGATCTTTCAGAGTTGGTTTTGCAGCAGTCTGTTTGACTTTTATACAAGGCGGCATTTGTGCAGTGTAGTTACTCTCCATAAATAAATGCCAACACAGTAGAAAATTCAAACAGACGCTGCCCCTTTATTTTGTGTTGAGGGGGTTCATCTAAACGCTTCCTGCTCATTGTTGCTCGCGTTTTGCATAGAACGACTATGCGACAAAGCGAGCGCCGCGATCAGAAAGCGTTTAGATTGAACAAAATTCAATCTCGAAAGTTCAACACGCCCTAACATTTAGAGCTAAGGTTCTAATGTTGAGCGCTCGATAGATATAAATGAAAAAAATTCACCTTGCAATCATTATTTACTTATTTTCATCTTGCTAAGTCGTTGATAAATAATTGTAAATCATGATTCGCAAAATTTACAATTATTTAAGAAAGGCGCACAAAACTAGTGAATGATTGCTGTAACCGAGCCTGTAGAATGAAGATAACAGCGAATAATAGGACCCAGAGAATGTGTGTTCAGAACCCAATCTAATAGCGATTGAATTTAGCGTGCGCTAGCTGCCAATATGAGAGCTTGATGACGCGAGCAACAGCACCAAAGCAAACATTTGAAGCTCGAACACTACTAACTATTTGATTCAATAATCCTGCTTGTAAGTGCCTGTAGCCCCTTACCTTTGTTGACGACTTTCCATGCTAAATAACAATCAGCCTCAACAGGCGCATTTTCTGAGGGAATAATCACTAATGCTTTCTGGCTGACTAACTCGGCAATTCTGGCTTGTGGTAAAAAGCCAACGCCGAGACCCGCTTTAATGGCAGCGATTTTTTGATGAACGCTGGTAACGTAAAAATGTTGGCTCTGCTCAATTACATTACTGGTCCACGGAATCGCATTACGGGCAGAATCATGCACAATTACTGTACGAAAATCTTCAATATCCGTGGTACTAACCGGCTGAGATAAACGCGCAATAGGATGATTTGGTGCTGCCACTAACACTTGCGATAAGCTCCCCAGTGAAAATGTTCGAATACCTTGATGATTTGGCACAGGTGAAGGCGCACCAATCACTAAATCCACCTTATCTTCTTGTAAGGCTTCCCATGTGCCATTCATTACATGCTCGCTAATATCGACCTCAATATTGGGGTAGTCAGCCAAAAAGCCAGCCAAGGTATTCATCAGCGGCTGGCAATCTAAAATAGAGTCGATACCGATACGAATTTTCGGCTCCCAGCCATGTGCGATGGTTTGTGCCTGCTCGCTAATTTTACTGACGGCGCCAAGCACTTTTCGCCCCTCTGCCAGCAAATGTCGGCCTGCGGGCGTCAGCACAGAGCGGCGGCCTTGACGGACAAACAAGGTAATGGACAGCTGTTCTTCAAGCTTTTGAACGATATAAGACAGCGCCGATGGCACTTTGTTTAGCTGCTCTGCCGCGGCTGCAAAGCTGCCACGATTATCGATAGCATCTAGCACTAGTAAAGCTTCTAAGGTGATCGGGCTTTTATACATTTTTACTCCATTGATTAGGCGACACCCAATCATTCAAATTTTTTGAACATATTAGTCAAATAATGCCGGTTATTCCATCCAATTTAAGCTCGTAGAATACCCTCAACGCTTAAGGAGAGCAGATGTAAAACACTCCTTAACGAGCAACTAAAAGACATTAAACGAATACTGAGGATTAACTAATGAACACAGCAACAATCAAAAACTTATTCACATCAGAGCAAAATATTTCAACACTACCACTTCGCCTAATCGCCGGCATTATCTTTGCGGCCCATGGTGCACAAAAGCTTTTCGCTTGGTTTGGTGGTTATGGCCTTGATGGCACTGGTCAATGGATGGAATCAATCGGCTTAGCACCGGGCTACTTAATGGCGCTAATGGCAGGTAGCGCGGAATTCTTTGGCGGCCTGCTACTCATTGTCGGCTTATTAACTCGCCCTGCTGCATTAGCACTAGCGTTTACTATGGTGGTGGCTATTTTCAGTGTACACATTCAAAACGGCTTATTTATGAGCAACAACGGTTACGAATTTGGTTTGTCATTATTGGCCATCAGTGTCGCATTGGTTTTTCAAGGTGCTGGCCGCTTCGCGCTAGATAACTTAGTAGCAAGTCGCATTAAGTAGTTATACCAGCACTGAACTATTAATTGTAATTATCAATAGAAAGCGCGCCAATTGGCTACCTTTTATCACCAAGGCGCGTATTAATACCAAACAGAATTAACAGCAGGAGCAAGATCATGGGCTTATTAGTAAATGGTAAATGGCAAGACAAATGGTACGATACAAAAAACAGCAAAGGCTCGTTTGAGCGTCAAGAAAGCCGCTTTCGCCACCAAATTAGTGATGCACCTGATGCACTTTATCAACCAGAAGCAGGACGTTATCACCTCTATGTCTCACTGGCGTGTCCATGGGCACATCGCACCCTGATTTTTCGCGAATTAAAAGGCTTGCAAGATATTATCAGTGTCAGTGTCGTCGAAGCAGAAATGCTAGAAAACGGCTGGGAATTTGGTGAACAAGGCAGTCAAACGGCTGATCCCTTGCACAACTTTGACTACCTTTATCAAGTGTATTTAAAAGCCGCACCTGATTATGAAGGCCGCGTGACCGTGCCTGTGCTGTGGGATAAAAAAACGCAGACCATAGTTAACAACGAGTCGAGCGAAATTATCCGTATCTTTAATACCGCCTTTAATTCGCTGACCGGAAACCAGAATAATTATTACCCAGATACGCTGCAATCTCGCATCGATGAGATAAATGACGAGATCTATGACGCAATCAATAATGGGGTTTATCGCGCCGGTTTTGCTACCACTCAAGCGGCTTATGAAGAAGCCTTTTTTCAGCTATTTGAAAAACTAGACTGGCTCGAACAGCACTTAGCCAGTAATCGCTATTTGGTCGGCGATAGCTTAACCGAAGCCGATTGGCGCCTATTTACCACACTGATCCGCTTTGATGCCGTGTATCACGGCCACTTTAAGTGTAACCGCAATAAACTCAGCGAGTTTCACCATATCAGCAACTATGTGCGCGAGCTTTATCAAGTAGCGAATGTCGCCAGCACAGTGGATTTTGACCATATTAAAGTGCACTACTATGCCAGCCATCGCACCATTAACCCAACACTAGTGGTCCCTGTTGGCCCTGTGCTGGATTTTGATGCTCCACATGATCGTACGCAGTTGAATGCGCAAAGCAGTAGCGAATAGTGCAATCGTGCATAAAGCAGTTAAGAGGAGTTCCTATGATTAAACATATTCCCTATCAGCAGCTTGGCAAAGCAGATCACGGCTGGTTAAAAGCTAATCATCACTTTAGTTTTGCTCATTATTACAACCCAAAACGTATGGGCTTTGGCACTTTACGTGTGATTAATGACGACTGGGTTGCAGCAGGAACGGGGTTTCCCCCTCACCCACACAAGAATATGGAAATTATTAGCTTTATTCGCTCTGGTGCCATCACCCATCAAGACAGTGTTGGCAATAAAGGCGTAACACCAGCCGGTGAAGTACAAGTGATGAGCGCTGGCACAGGTATTGTGCATTCAGAATACAATTTGAGTAAAGAGCCACTGACCCTTTATCAAATCTGGATCGAGCCAAATCAACATAATGTTAAGCCACGCTGGGACAGCAAGCGCTTGTCGCAAAAGGCGAACAGCGATAGTTTACCTTTGCTTGTTTCTGGCTTTAAAGAAGACAAAGACAAGGCGTTATTTATTCACCAAGAAGCCAGAATATTTGGTGGCAAGCTTGCCAAAGGTACTCAGCTTGAACATGAAATTACTCACCAAGCCTATATTCTCGCGTCATCCGGCAGTGTCGATATTATTGACGGCAACAATCGCATTACCTTGGCAAAAGGTGATGGCGCTGAGGTAACTCGCCAGCAGCAAATCGTCATTGAAGCACATTCAGATGCCGAGCTAATTATTATTGATGCACCTGTGCACTAGCGTGAGTAATAGTACCTTCAACTTAATGTTGAATCAGGCATAAAAAAGGCGAACCCACTTGGAGTTCGCCTAAGTACTAAAATCAATAAATGATGAAAGCACTGCATCTTCAAACTAGCTGTTTATAAAAACAACAAAACTTCAAACATAACAACCCTTCAAAGTTGTTATGTTGTAACAATAATTTATCTATCGAAAAAACTCAACAATATTTTTGCAATATTATCACAAAATATCACCTGTAATTTATTTTACCAATGACAAACAAAACAACAAAAGTCTTTATAAATATACAGCGAAATAGAAAACAGTTAGTTAAGTACGTTACCAGCATCGTGATATAGTTACAAAAACTTAAGTGTGCAAGGTAAACGATAATAATCTCAGGTCAACTAATGTAGCAGCTAAGCTGCGTACTTTTTTACTAGCTTCTGCTAATTGACACTCTTTATTAGCCTAGTAACATCATTTTGATAAATGATGAACAGTCTTTTTATCCCTCAAATACACCAACGCCTAAACCATACAAAATTGTATTAATCTCTCGTCGCTAATTGCGTTACTATGTTGTTCAGCATTAAGTTATAAAAGCTTGAATAATGAGAGTATTACTTGTCGAAGATGATATTGACACAGCCGACTTTATCGTACGAGGCTTAAGTCAGTCGGGCGAATTTACACATCATGAAACCACAGGTAAAGGCGGCATTATTTCAGCGACAACGGCAGATTTTGACGTCATCATCTTTGATCGATTACTACCCGATATGGATGGCGTAGATGCAATTCGCGTGTTACGACAAAGCAAATTACTCACTCCCATTATTGTGTTAACCGCATTAGCAGAAACAAACGAACGAGTCGCAGGGCTTGAAGCGGGTGCCGACGACTACCTAGTTAAACCTTTTGCCTTTAGTGAGTTACACGCCAGACTAAAAGCACTAGCTCGGCGACAACCATTGCAGCCGGTTAATCAGCAGTTGCGACTTGGTGATTTAATTGTTGATCGCACAACGAGAAAAGTGACTCGTGCCGGACAATCAATCACATTGCTGCCACGAGAATATCAAATTCTGGAATATCTGCTCCTCAATACGAACCAGTTAATCACAAAAACGATGCTACTAGAAAATGTGTGGGGATTTAGTTTTGATCCCAAAACTAGCATAGTGCAAACCCATGTTAGTCGATTACGCACGAAACTGGATAAACCTTTTGCATATGATCTGATAAAAACAGTACGTGGCAGCGGTTATTTAATTAGTGATGACCACTAACTTAGTGCAAGTTAAAAAACCTTTACCAATAAACTCAAGCACAATTAACACAAGCATAGATGGCGAATGACAAAGTACAATGAACAACTAACATTTTTGCGTAGCCCCCTATTTCTTTACGCGCTTGTATTCGGCGTACTTGCTGCACTTGTCTTAACCCTTGCGCTGGGTATTCGTGCGTTGTGGTTTGTTGAGCACGAGCAACAAATGCTCAAAGAAGAGTTACTTGAATTTAAACAAGAAATTTTAGATATTTACCACGAAGACGGCGCCATGGGTGTGCGTGAAGAGTTTGGCCTTGAACGACTGCATCCTTGGAACATTGAGGATACTCGCGAACACTTCAGCGAAAATGAACTGGTATTCTCTGTCCTCAATAAACGCGGTCAGCTAATCGCAGGTGCTACGCTCGGGAGTGACTTTAACACACCTTGGCAACAACTGAGTTTCGAACTAGAAGAAGAAACTGTTGACATCATCAGCCACCACTTTGCCGTCGGAGAACAATTCCAAGTCGGCTTATCCCGTGTCACTTCATGGATAACTGAAGAAGCTTGGCATGAGTTTACGCACTTTGCTCTATGGTTATGGCTAACCATTCCGTTGCTTTTTAGCCTATTCGGTTTTTTCATCGCAAAGCGACAAATAAGAACGACTTTGCAATTAACGACAGAACTTGAACAGCTAATCACGGCCTCAAAACTGGCTCCGTTAACTATGGGTAAAAGTTCGGCAAGCAAAATAGCGTTAGAGCCTATCAGTCACGTTCGTTTTAGCATTAATCAGCTGATTGCAAAAATGTCCGCAATGCATCAAGACATTGAAACTATGTCAGTCGGCATTGCACACGATTTAAAAACTCCTCTATCGCGAGTCGCTAACCGCTTGCAGTTAATGCAGCAAGACATCGATGACCCTCGTATGACCGCCGAGCATTTGGAGCGATGCATCGAACAAGTTAATGTTGTTATTTCGACGTTTACCAGTATTGTTCGTTTAAGTGAGATTGAATCTGGCCAGCGCAAACAGAGTTTTAGCCGATTAAATTTATCCACACTCATTCAAGAAATGGCAGAAAACTATGACCCCTTGTTTTCTGATTCAGGTCGTACGCTCGACATCTCTGTCGTTGATGATGTTTATTGCTCTGGTGACAAAGACTTGTTAAATCAAATGCTGAACAATTTACTGGAAAATGCACTTGAATACAGTGAAGTAAACGCCAAAGTTTGGATTAGATTACAACACCATACCTCAGGCGTATTGTTGCAAGTAGGAGATTCAGGGCCAGGTATTAGCGCGAGTGATCAAGAACGTGTTTTCAGTCGCTTCTATCGTGGCGATATTAGCCGAAATAAGCCTGGTAATGGCCTAGGGCTCAGCATTGTTAAAGCTATTGTTAATCTGCACGATGCGCCAATTAGCATACTGCCTAAACAAGCTGGAGTAACTGGCGCAGTATTTAATATTGTTATTCCTATCTCGCACTAATAGCAATTGACTCAATAGCTGCTATTTCAGCAGATTACGCGCCGATAATGCCAAAAACAATTGCTATCCGCTCCTAGTTATCCGCACATAAATTAAATCGATAAAAGCCCAATTTTTGATTGCCACATAAATTCTGTGCCGTATGGGGATTTCTCGTTCTTACTCCACCAAGCATACAAATTTGTATGCTTGCAATCGTTGCTTTGTATAACACTTGCTCAATAAAAAGTCCTACACTGGATTTGAAACTTTGTGTTAAACGCCTTACGGTAAAGGAGTAGTAGAATGAGACAAAGAATTATCTACATTGGGCAAAAAACTGGCATCGCGGTGATGCTAAGCATCGCAATGACTATTGCCGGCTGTGGTGGTTCTTCGGGCAGCGAGAATGCAGGTGATGAAAGTGATATTAGTGGCATCAATAGCTCAATCAACACTCCTCCCACAACACAGCCAGATAATAGCAATGACAGTGACGCTTCTGGAGACAATAGCGCCAATTCTGGTTCAGAGCCGTCAACAGGCAGTGATTCAGACACCACTGTAGTCAGCGCAAACACTGCTGATGATGTTTTTTCGAGCACCAACAGCACGGCACGTTTTCTAGGGCAAGCAACATTTGGTGCAACGCCCGAACAACTGACACAACTTGTTAACACAAGTGCCTCTGAATGGTTTAAACAACAAATAAGCCTTACACCATCTTTAGTGCTACCAACAGTAGAAAGCTACCGCCCAGAAGACGAAGAAGATGACTTTAATCTATTTTACATAGAAGCGACGAGCTTTGGCTTTTGGCAAAATAGTATTATGGCAGCCGATCAATTGCGCCAGCGTATGGCTTTTGCCCTTTCGGAAATTTTAGTTGTATCAAATGGCGGCGGAGAAGTGCTTACCGATGTGCCAGAAGCTGTTGCTAGCTACCAAGATATTCTTATTCAACAGGCGTTTGGTAATTACCGAGAGCTATTAGAAGCGGTAACTTATTCTCCTGCCATGGGATACTACTTAACCTACTTGGGCAGTGAAAAAGGGGATGAAGCAACTGGGCGAATGCCTGATGAAAACTATGCACGCGAGCTAATTCAGCTTTTTACCCTGGGCGTTGTTGAATTAAATCTAGATGGCACCGTTAAATTAGACGATAACGAACAACCTATTGAAACCTACACCAATCAAGACATTACCGGATTAGCACGAGTTTTCACTGGGCTTAACTTAAACGAAACGCTAGTGGAAGAATCTATTGGTCGAGCATTTAGTGCCCCTATGCAAGGGTATGCCGAGTCGCATTCAAGCAAAGAAAAGTCATTTTTAGGCTATACGATTCCTGCTAATACAGCGCTGCAATCGTCTATTGATTTAGCGTTAGATCATATTTTCGCTCACCCTAACCTAGCTCCTTTTGTCAGTAAGCAATTAATTCAACGCTTAGTGAGTTCAAATCCAACGCCAGCATATGTTGAGCACGTAGCCAGTGCATTTAATACCGGCAGCTATCAACTGCCAGACGGAGTTGTAATTGGTGCTGGTCAGCGCGGTGATTTACAAGCAACATTGGCTGCCATTTTATTTTACTCAGAAGCACGTGCAACGCCCTCCTCTACCAGTGGAAAAATCAGAGAACCAATATTGCGCTTTACCCATTGGGCACGAGCATTTAATGTCAAAAATATTACTCCTCAATACCAATTGTTGCTATGGGATACCAGTGCAAGTAGCGCCTTAGCGCAACACCCTTATCGTTCACCCTCAGTATTTAACTTTTTCCGACCTGGTTATAAAGCCCCAGGCAGCGAATCTGCCAGCCAGGGGCTGGTATCACCGGAATTGCAAATTACCAATGCCAGCTCTATCCCAGGCTATATCAACTTTATAACTTATTTTATTACCAGCCAGCAGCAAGATGCTGACTTTGAAGAAATTGTCGCTGAATTAGCGGAGCTAGGTAGGCAAGTAAGCGAAGATGAAATTCGAAATAGCTTTCGCGTTACCTATGAAGCTGAACTCGCGCTAGCAACTGATGCTGCCGCACTACTAAATCACTTGGATACTTTGCTTGCTGCCGGCAGTTTATCCACAGACACTCGTCAGCACATTATCAGTACGATAGATACCATGAAAGATAGTGACTACGATGATATCGACATTGTACATATTGCAATTCTGATGGTAATGACCTCAACCGATTATCTATACCAACAGTAACGTGACGCAGTAAGGAATTTCAAAATGAACAGACGTAACTTTTTAAAAGCAAGCTCCCTATCTGCTAGCGCAGCAATGACGGCTTCAATGGCTGGTCTAGGCACACTGCTAAACAGCCGAAATGCGCAAGCTGCTGAAGAAGACTACAAAGCGCTAGTGTGCGTGTTTCTGTATGGCGGTATGGATAATCATGACACCATCATCCCCTATGACACTGAAGGTTATAGCCAGTGGTCACAAATTCGTTCATCTATGCTAAACAACTATAAAACACCTAGAACAAGAGAGAACCTGCTACCTATTGCTAGCTCGGCAAGTCGCTTTGGTGAGCGTACTTTTGCTTTGCCGCCAGAAATGAAAGGATTACAACAATTGTATCAACAGGGTCATATGGCGGTTGTTGGCAATGTTGGTCCTTTAGTTGAAGCAACGTCAGCAACAAGTTTCAATAACGATACAGCTCGGTTGCCAGCCCGTTTGTTTTCTCATAATGATCAGCAGTCGACGTGGATGTCGGGTGCTACTGAGGGAGCACAATTAGGTTGGGCTGGTCAATTAAATGATGCGCTTATTCAGTCAGGTCAACAGTCTGTGAACACCTTCTCAGCGATTACAACTTCGGAAACGGAGTTACTGCTCACAGGAGAACAAACGACGCCATTTCACGTGCAAGGTGATAGTGCCGTTAGCCTAGATATACTCGATGAAACTGACGGTGCTCTGCAGGCTCAATTGCTTTCACACTTTAGTGGTCAAAACGCTAATCACGGCGCAATAATTCAGCGAGACTTGGCTGGAAAAATAAATCAAGCATACCAAGCCAATAAGCTTTACAACCAAGCACTAAACTCCACTAGCAGTAGTAATCTTACGATGCCAAATACGAGATTGGGGCGTCAGCTTGGTACAGTTGCAAAAACCATTAATGCTCGCAGTCAGCTGCAAAGCAAGCGCCAGCTCTTTATGGTTGCCATCGGAGGATTTGATACCCATTCAGGTCAAGCACAAAGCCTACCTCAACTTCAACAAATGCTAGATGACGCAATACTTGGCTTTTATCAAAATATTTCAGCGTTAAATCTAGCAGACAAAGTTACTTTGTTCACCGCGTCTGATTTTGGTAGAACGCTAGCTGTTAATGGTGATGGCACCGATCATGGCTGGGGAGCACATCATTTTGTTGTTGGTGGTGCAGTAAACGGTGGTCATGTGTTTGGTGATATACCGCCAGCGAGTTTCAATCATCAGTTTGATGCTGGTAGTGGGCGATTGATTCCAACAACCTCAGTTGAGCAGTATGTCGCTAATTTCGGCGCTTGGCTGGGCCTTAGTGAAGCAGAGCTTGCGACCGTATTTCCAAACCTAACAAACTTTGCAGAACGGCCAACCCTTTTTAAAACCGAGTTGGCCTAGCAACTATAGTTAGCTGCTAGTCATAAAGTGTATATGGGGCTTGAGCAAATTTAGCCCCATTGACGTCCACAATGCTTACAACGATGCCCAAGTATTCATTGCCCCTGTATAAAATCTCTAGCTGAAAATCATCTGAAGGTTTTTATTCCTCCAATTAATCAATCAAACACATTGAAGAAGGTTAAGCAGGCTTTTCGTGAGGAGCTTGCCCATGATGAAAATCAAAAAAGGCATCCAGTACTTGTTTGGGCGCTTCTAACTGTGGATAGTGCCCAATATCGTTTAACTCACACACATCGGCGTCAGCGATTAGCTCTCCAAATCTAGCAGCCATATGTGCCCCTGAAATCGGGTCAGTCATGCCACAAATATATTTAAGCGGAACTTGAGCATTGGTTAATGCGCCCACCCAACGCTCACGATTTTGCTTGCGCTGAACAATATAGTGAATCAACTTAGGCATTATTCTTCGGCCATTATTGTGCATCAGCAATTGCCATAAGCCATCAAGCACCTCTTCACTTGGTGGCGTATTTTTCCCAAAGATTTTATGGAAATTGCGTTTTAACGCTGATTTAGTGGTGAATAAGGTAACAACTCTGCCAAGTGGCGACAGCAATAGTTTTTGCAACAATACAGGACGATGTGATTCAGGAAACAAACCACCATTAAGTAAGCAACAACTAAGAATTTTAGGGTCGGCAATTGGTTCAAGTTGGCGAGCCAACAACTCTTGAGCAACCGTGTCACCATAGTCATGAGCCAGTATATGGTAATCAGTCACATCAAGTTTTTTTAACAAGCTAGTGAACAAGCTCGCTTGCTCACGAATAAGATAGTCGACACCGATTGGTTTGTCGGAGAAACCAAAACCTAGCATGTCTAGGGTGATGAGGCGAAAGTGCTGCCCTAGTTTGTTCCAAATAGGCTGCCAATCCCAACTAGCACTGGGGTAACCATGAATAAGTACCAATGCTTGCCCATGCTTTAATCCCCCTTGGCGAACAAATATATTTTGTCCATTTAATTTAACCAGCTCGCCCGCTGCTTGCCAGGCTGATAATGTATCCATATCGCATCCTTTCGCTATACTGCTGTGATACTGAACGTATGCAACTCCTGCTTGATTATTCGCGCTGGCTAGTTTGAATTAAACTTTAGAGCATCAAGAGAAAAGCGAATAAAAGTATTATTGAGTGCATTGTTTTGTGTTAATTGTATACAGTGTAACCAATTGTCATGATGATTTCATAATTAAGATTCACAATTTGCAAAATAGTTCTGCCAACGTATCGTAGATTAATAAGGTATCTAATTTTATTGCGATTAATGGCGGTTCGTTCTTTTCATTTTGGGAATAGATTTATCATCAATGCAGTCTGTTATTACCAGCCATGGCATCAAACTAAGTTATCAAGATAGAGGAGATAGAGCCGCGCCAGTGATTATTTTGATCATGGGTTTGGGCGCACAAATGACAGTGTGGCCAGACGAATTGTACTTTGGCTTGGTTGATAAAGGTTTTCGGGTTATCCGTTTCGACAATCGTGATGTTGGCCAATCTAGTCAGCTTGATGAATTTGGCGATCCTAGCCTAGTGAAAAGCTGGCTGAGTACTCGCTTCCCTTCTCGCTTAAAAGTGCCCTATTTACTAGAGGATATGGCGGGTGACGTTTTGGCATTAATGTCATCCTTAAAAATTAAGAAAGCGCACTTAGTGGGCGCCTCTATGGGCGGGATGATTGGACAAATCTTAGCAGCGCAGCATAAAAAGCGAGTGTTAAGCTTAACATCAATTATGTCGTCTAGTTCGAGCCCGAAAATTTCTTCTACCAATATGAGCGTCTTTTTAAAACTTGCCAAAAGACCACAACCAAATGCTCGTGAAGCAGTGATCCAATATCACATGAAAATGAACCGTTTAATTGGCAGCCCTAAGTACCCTGCCAAAGAGCAGGAGCTGCGTGCACAAGCAAAGAAGAATATTGAAAGAGGCTATAATCCCGGGGGCTTTAAGCGCCAACTCGCGGCAATTACCGCAAGTGGTGATCGCCGTAAACTCGCGCAGAAAATAAAAGTGCCAACGCTAGTTATTCATGGTAGTGCGGATCCCGTCATTCCATTGAGTGCAGGAATAGAAACCGCCAAACATATCCCCAAAGCGAAACTTAAAGTTGTTTACGGCTTAGGGCATGACTTTCCAGTGCCCTTGATGCCTAAACTCGCCAAATGGATCACAAAGCACGCCGTTAAAGCCCAAGAAAAGTCACAAGAAAGAGCGCAAAAAAAGTCACAAAAAAAATCGCAAGAAAAGTCACAGGAAAAATTACAAAAAAAGGCGCTACAAAAGGCCAAGAAAAAGCAGGCTCAAGCAAACTAGCGCAGTTTACCTCTCACCTGCCATTAAATTCGATGCTTTCAATCCAACCTACATACGTTTTGCATTCACGTTAGACAAATTAACGCTGCCAGAGCCGTCGCTTAGCAAATTAAAGCTCGTGGCGTTGCTAACATTGATACTGCCTGAGCCATCTCTGACCGTCACTTGCCCTGTCACATCGGATACATGGATACTGCCGGAGCCGTCGTCAATGCGCACGTCGCCATCGATAAGTTCTATATCAATAGAGCCTGAACCATCCTCAATGGCTAAAGCGGTGTGATTGTTTGTTGTTTTAATACTGCCCGAACCGTCTTCTATCTTGCTCACACTTGCATTGTCGATAACCATACGACCTGAGCCGTCTTTTATCTCGGTAACTAGCTGTGCGGGTAAAGTAACAGTGACATCTATACGGGTATCACTGCGACAATTATTCGCAGCGAGTTGGGCGCGTTGTTTATCGCTATTTGCATAATCTAGCGACAGACAATATTCCTCACCCGCGTCTACTTGGTAAATCTCCGCAGACACATTGATATCATCCACCTGATCACCGATTACAATAAGGCTGCCTGCACCTGCGTCTATTTCAAAGTGCTCAAGTGCTGATGCATCTATTGTTAAGCGCTTAGTCTCAACATATTCATAATCATTGTTCCATCCGGCAACCGCATTCGTTGCCGATAAAAGCGCCACCGTCAACGCAGTAATAGAAACTATTTTTTTCATTATGTTTTCCTTTTCTTACTATTCAAGCCACTGATTCGAGCTAACTATTCGAGCTACTAGTTCGAGTTTTGCAGCTGACGCTCGCAGAGTTCAGTGCATTTGTTTAATACACCTTAGATGCGGTGTATTTAAGAAAGGTTTAAATACTCCCCATATTTTTTGTTGCTCTCTGCATTTAACTATTAGGGCGTGTTGACCTTTCAGGGTTGTTTTTGCAGCAGTCTGTCTGGGTTTTATACAAGGCTGCACTTGTGTAGTGTAGTTATTCTCCATAAATAAGTGCCAACACAGTAGAAAATTCAAACAGACGCTGCCCCTTTATTTTGTGTTGAGGGGGTTCATCTAAACGCTTCCTGCTCATTGTTGCTCGCTTTTTACATACGACTGCATGGATGCAGGAGGTAGAGCGACTCAGGAGACAAAGCCGAGAATGACTATGCGACAAAGCGAGCGCCGCGATCATAAAGCGTTTAGGTTGAACAAAATTCAATCTCGAAAGATCAATACGCCCTTATATTTACTATTTTTTAACAAGTTGGACAGTTTAGCCATATTTTGCCTTTAGCTGAAAATTTATACTTAGCAGCAAAGGAAGACACTAAGGTTGGATTAGGTAAGACAATGGCTACTCTATTGAAGCGCATGCTAATTGCGTCATCATTGCTAAGTGCAAGCTTCGCAGCTAATGCATCATTAATCACAAACGGAAGCTTTGAGCAGTTATTATTTGATGACAGTAGCAAAGCACAGGGGCAAATATTCAATACAAATCTTGCTGATTTCACTCAGAGAAATAGGGCTTGGGATGTGTTTTATAATTTACCCGGTTGGCAAACCAGTTATGGTAATGGCATTGAGCTACAGAAGAATGTTGTAACTAATTCACAAGATGGTCAATATCATGTTGAGCTTGATTCGCACACCAGAGGCGCCTCAAATTCAGCAATGACGCAAATCATCGATTCCTTAGTGATTGGTCAAAATTATCAGCTTGAGTTTTATTACAAGCCAAGAACTAATCGTGATAACGATAACGCTATTCATGTTTATTGGCATGATGCGGATGTTAATTTTGATCAGAGTTTGCAAGCTAAACATATTGCCGATGGCAGCCGCAGCGCGATTCCAAACTGGCAGTTGCAAACTGTGCAATTTAAAGCAACGGCAACAGAAATGGCATTAAGCTTTGCTTCGGTGGGTGCTCAAAACACACTAGGCGGTTTAATTGATAATGTTTCGCTTGTTGCAGTTAGCGAGCCCCCTGTTATTGCACTTATGCTAGGCGGCGCAGCGTTATTTGGCTTTAGACGCAGACAAGCGAATAAGTAATTTATTTACTTGTCAGTATTAACCGATTTCTCGAACTTTCTTGGTCATAGGCCAGCCCCCACATTTGGCTGATTAAGAAAGTTCACTCTCGGTTTAATGTATAAAACGTATTCAGTTATTTCCTCTTCTTTTTACTTTCCCTCTTTAGACCTCTCGCTTTAAGCTTGCTTGCCTTTTAGGCCTTAGTTATCAAGCAGTACTGCCTTGATTTATAAATTCTTGATATATCGTTTCAAAACCCTCAATACCAAGTAGCTCAGCTTTCTCAAACAAATCATCAACGCCCTGATGTTCAGTTGCGATGCGATACAAACAATTGAGCAATAACATCATCAGTTTACTTTCATGGCTCGCTTTACTTTTACCCAAACAAATTTGTTCTAGTTGATTAAGCTGTTTAATGATTCCTGCATCTAAATGCCAAATGGAAAGTAATAACGAAGACGCGCCAAATAAACTTAACGACAAGCTTTGCTGTAGGTGATGATTAAGCGTTGATAGTTCATCAATACCTAATACCGAGTGCACGATTAACGCCTGGTGCTCTGTACTTTGATGCGCGAGCAAAAAGATACCTAACAAACCAAATACCAACATTTGCTCAGCTAGCGCATGATCGGCGAACCACGCAGAAGTTGTTTGCTTGCGTGTTAGTTGCATAAGCTTGGGAGCGAGCTCAAATGCTTGGCAATAACGTTCGATAATCATAGGGTCTACATGGTGGTGCAGCGCATCTTTGACAGCGTATAAAACTGCAAGATTGACCACCGTTGTTATTCCTAAATTTCTTCCTATCGCCTCACGTAAGTCTGCTGGCGTTTTGCCATAAATGGCTTTGCTGGCAAGGCCGATAACTCGTCCGGAAAATACAGGATCTTTTTCGATAATGGCAACCGCGCAGGCCAAGTCAAGCGCCCCACTGTCGCTTTCGGCGAGCAATTTAGCACAGCTATCTGGCATTGGTGGCAAGTCGTTGGCAATAGCAATTAAATTCTGGCGGCGCTGCGCCCCGTGGTTTAACGAAAGCTCTCGAAACCTTGATGGCGTAATACCAAACTTTTGTCGAAAAGCACGTTCGAAAGTCGCGCGCTCAGAGTAGCCAAGTGATATTGCCAGAGCTTCAATCTTGGGTTTCTCAGTAAGCAAAGCCTTAACGCAAAGTTCATTAAGGTATTTTTGTTGGATTAGTTTATAGCTGGTTTCTTCTTGTGCGAGTTTGCGACGAAACGAAGTCATACTCATAGACAAAGACTGCGCGCACTGCTCAATTGTCAATGCCGCTGGCACTGAGCTTTCCGCTAATAAACGAACAACAATCTCAGTTAACACAAGGTTCGGTTGCTGATCCACAAAGTTACCCAAATTGGCGATTAAAGTGGCGATATTATGTTTGCTTAGCGACCTAACAACAAGTCCTTATTAACAAGAGATTAACTGAACAATTAGACGGCAGATAATATATATTTTTTGTGAGCTATCAACCCTACTATACAAAAATGCCTATCGATACAAACGGTACCGATAGGCATTTGATTTTTAAATATTTAAATTGATGAGCTATTAAAAGCTTATAACACAGTAATGGTTGCTTCTTGAGGCAAGCGAGCTTTTGGAAGACCGTAGTTATAATCTTCACCATCTTTGTGATAACCCATTGCTAGCGCAACGTCACACACGTGGCCGTCTAGCTCTTCAGCAAAAAGCTCACTGATAAGCGCAGGGTCAACACCTTCCATCGGTGTAGAGCCAATACCTAAACGCGCTAGCACGTGTAGTGTATTGCCTAGTGCTAAGTATGTTTGCGCTTTAGTCCAATCACTGTTGATACCATTTTCATCGGTATTTGCTTCAGCAAAACCAAACGCGCCATCTAACATGTCATTGTATCTTTCTTCAGGTAAGTGACCAGAAGACACTTCAACATCTACCACTTTACGGTAGTCATCTTTTGTATAGCTTGGGTTGTAAGCGAATAAAATCACGTGCGATGCTTCGGTTGCATGTGGTTGGTTAAACTGATGCATGTTTGCAAATGTGTCGTGGAAACGTTTTTTCGCTTCATCTGTTTCAAGAATAATAAACTTCCACGGCTGTGAGTTAATAGAAGACGCTGATAAGCGAAGTGACTCTTTAATCACTGCCATATCTTCAGCCGAAATTTTCTTGCTTGCATCGTATTTTTTAACGGTGTAACGATCGCTTAAATCTTTGATAATTTGATGAGACATATCTTTCTCCACTACTTTGTCTGCTATTGCTAATGTGACATTCACTAGCAGCGAGACCACCAGAATTTGTCAACGGCGCGCAGAATACAGAATTCAACCGTGGCGAAAAATACAGAAATTGGAAAAACTTTATAAAGGAATAATTGATAATCCCATAACCTTTTGTTTTTAAATAACAATAACAAACATGGGTTGGTATCCAAATTACAAAAAGAAACAAGTTTCATTAGCTTAGTAACGCTTTTGCAAGTAAAACTAAACAATAAGTATCGATACACCTAGGTCTTTTAATCCTTTAAGCAATAGCGATTCGCTATTGGCAATATACACTCGGTAATAAGCACTTGGCTCTGAACATTGACGCTGAACATTCCGGCACTGGAGGGTGGCTACCTTTTACCATAAACTGAACGTAAGCCAGCTAAGCTCTTTCAAACCAAACTAACTTTGACGTTATAAGAGTAAAGAGTAAATAAAAAGCCGCCCCCTAATATCAGTAAGAAGCGGCTTTCTATTTTCTCATTTCTGACAATTTATACCTTAGCTCGTTTGCGCCAATTTGGGCTGTGCGGCCATGGCAGGTTTGTCACCTATAACCGCCACCAACAAGGCAGGTAAGAAAGTTAAACTCAACAACGTAGATACCAAAATACCACTCAGCACAATAATGCCCACGCCGCGATATAACTCAGTTCCTTCGCCAGGAATTAAAACGAGCGGTGCTAGGCCAAATATGGTCGTTGCGGTTGACATTAAAATGGGCTTCAGTCGTTTGTTGACAGCTGCAATCACTGCTTCCTTCGCAGCCATACCTTGGTCAATAACAAAACGGCGCGTTTGGTCAACAATCAAAATAGGATTATTCACCACAGTCCCGAGCAAGATTAAAAAACCAAGCATGGTGATCATATCAAAGGGTTGATGGCTCGCCGAGATACCCATTGACGATATCAAGCTATTAACACCATTAACCGCAACCAACCCCAACAAGCCGCCAGCCATGCCTAATGGCACTGTTGCCAAAATGAACATAGGGTAACGCCAGTGAGTAAAAATGGCGACCAAGAGCAAATAACTTAACACCAAGGCGATTAAGAAATTTCCAGAGAGTGAGTTTTTAGTTGCCTCTAATTGATCAGCTGCACCACTGATGCTCACGTTAATACCTTGCGCGATTTTTCCATCACGCCAAAGGGTAGGCAAAAGCTGTTCACGCACAATTTGCTCAGCAGTTTCTAGGGCAACAATGCGCGGCGGAATAATATAAACAGTAACGGTTCGGTTACCATCGACACGGCGTACCGAGTTACTGTTCTTGCTCTCTTTCAAGTCAGCAAGTGCGTGTAATGGCAGTACTTGCCCAGCAGATGTAACAATCGGAGTGACGGCAAGTTCTTCCAAATTTTGCTGATTGCCCGCACCGCTAAACATGAAAATATCAATTTTATCGTCGTTGAGAATAAACTCATCGACATAGGCACCATCGCTCATTGCCGCAACCGAGTAGCCAAAATCATTATTGTTGATGTTGAGCTCAGCCAAGCGGTGCCAGCGAGGTTTAATTTCAATCAACGGCTGGTCTAGTGTTAGCGATCTTGGCTCTGAATTAATTTGCGGATTATCAAAAAAGACATTGGCCTGTTCATAAACCGCCTCTGCTGCTTGGTATAACTCGGTGATGTTGCTACCTGAGATATCAACCGCGACTGCTCGTGTACCACCGTCATTACTTGAGATAATTGAACCTCTTGCTGAGAATGCGCGCATATTGTCATAACTGCGGAACTTTTCCGTTATCGCCGTCATCATGGCATTAATATTATCAGGCTCAACAGGAGCGCTTAGCAGCCAAATTCGCCCAACCGAAACCGACATTGAATAATAAGCCAGTGGCGGCATATTGGTTTTGCCACTGGCATAGTCTTCACCACCTGCCTGCACATACTGATCAAAATAGGCTCTAAGCTCAGTGCCAATTTTTTCCATTTCCGATAAGTTATAGTTAGGCGGCGCTATCATCATAGAAAACGCTTTCGGCTCCTCACCTTCCGGCAAATACTCTGCTGCTGGCATCAGTAAATAGGCAGCGCCTAATGTGGCAACAATAAACGCAAGCGCGGCACTTCGAGCTCTTGATTTACTCTGTGTAAACCACATTGCCAAACCAAGCCATCGTTTTGATAAAGTAAACTGCTGCCCTTGTTTGAGATCTTCTTTTTTGCTGATATTGGCCAGTGCCGCTGGCACAATAAATATCGCCACTAACATTGACGCGATAATTGCGCCTGAAATGGCAATAGCAATATCTGAATACAGCTGCCCAGCTTCTTGCTCAACAAATAAAATGGGCGCAAAAACTAATACCGTTGTGGAAGTGGAAGCCAGTACCGCAGGCCATACTTCACTAACGCCAGTAATAGCCGCTTTAACTTTGCTAACCCCTTGCCGTTTCGCCTGAATAATCGCTTCTAATACAACAATGGTATTATCTACTGTCATGCCAATGGCAAAGGCAACGCCTGCTAGTGAAATCACATTGATTGTGCGACCAAACATCATTAATGCAAAAAATGCTGCAATAGTGCAAATTGGAATCCCCATCACGCCCACTAAGGTGGCTTTACCTGAGCGTAAAAAGAAGTACATGACTAAGGTGGCTAACAAGGCACCTAATATTAAGTTAACCCATACGTTATTAAGCGAACTTTGCACGTATTGCACGTCGTCACTGGTCAGCTTTAATTCCAAGCCATTTTGCGCCAGCAGCTGACGGTTAATATCGTCAACAACAGGCAGCATGGCTTCTTTAATGGCTAGTACATTCGAGCCGCTCTCTCGCCTGACTGATAAACTTAACGTGCGTTCACCATCGTTGAACGATAATCGACGTGTTTCAAAATGATCTAAGGTCACTTTTGCAACGTCTTTGAGCAGAATGTTGGCATTATCACGACGAGTAATAACTAAATTTTCTAACTGGCTAAGTTCTTCAAAGCGACCAATCACACGTAATAAATAGCGGCTAGCACCACTTTCAATATCGCCAGCTGAGCTGTCTTTATTGCGATTGCGAATTGCCGTGCGTAATTGCGGTAAACTAATGCCACGCTGTGCTAAACGAGCAGCATCAACTTTAATTTGAATCTGTCGCTGTGCCCCGCCGCGCACGCCAACTTCCGAGACTCCTGACACGCTCTCCATGCGCGGTCGAATATAATCCTCAGCAAAATCTCGTAGTAAATCCACATCCAGGTTCAACGGGTTACCTTGCACGGGTTTTAACACAAAGTACATAAAGGCATTGCCAGAAAATGAGCTAGAAAATAAGCGCGGCTGATCAACGTTTTCCGGATAGGCTGGCACTTGGCTAAGCGCATTATTCACGCGGATCAAAGCATCGTTCGCATCAACACCAAAGGGAAACTCCAACTCAATTCGCGCTTGCCCCATTTCCGCATAAGAAACCATGCGTTTAAGGTTTGATAAACTGCGCAAGTAACGTTCTTGCTCAATGAGTATTTCTTTCTCAACATCTTGCGGCGTTGCCCCCGGCCACCCCGTTTGTACTGTGATAGTACGCACTTCAAGATCAGGGATCATTTGCACAGGAATATTAAGTGCCGCCGCCAAGCCAAGAATGGTAGTGATTAATGCAATTACCGCGACTAAGGTTCCGCGACTAACCGCTGATGCTATCATTGCTTCGCTCCTTTGATGCGATTAACAGCCAATAACGCGCCATCTTTTAACAAGGCAACTCCAGTAACCACAAAGTCGCTATTGCTAGGTGCGCCAGTTACTGCAACTTGCTCCCCTTGCGTTTCAACCACTTTGACAAGGTGGCGCTTGGCGCGATTTTGCTCAACGGTAAATACGCTACGACCACCATCAGGGTGCTGTTTTATTGCCGTCTTCGGCAGCCAAATTAAACGACTAAGCTGATCTTGCGTATTAGGTAAAATAATGTCAGCACGCGCTGACATGCCAGCAACCAAATTCTCATCCAGCGGCAAGTCAACATAGCCCGTGATGGTTCGACTGGTGTTGCTGGCATCACTGACAATGCGACTTAACGTTGCCCTTATCGGTGGGTTTGCGATATTGGTTGGCGCTGCATCGGGGGTCACATTAACCCCAATTATTTGGCCATTTACACTGTTTTCACGGTTTGTGAGGTTAGCACTCGATAGCTGGCTAAAGTATTCTTGTGGAATGGCGAGTTTAAGCCTGAGCTTTGCTTGTTCAACTAAGGTGAATGCGGGGCGCTGCTGGGTAATCCATTCACCGAGATCAACATGGCGTTCACTAATCACACCATCAAACGGTGCATACAAACGATGCCGATTTACAACTTCTTGCTGCTGAGCAACTTCAGCCTGTACTCGCTTAAATTCAGCATTAGCAATCGCGACACCAGACTCCCGTTCCGCCATCAAGGTTTCAGCAACCAGTTGCTTTTTCGAAAGTGTCACCACTTCTTCATACAGCCGCTGTGCTTCAATTAACGCAGCTTGAGCAGCAGCTAGCGATGCCTCGCGCTGCGCCAAGGTTAGCGCAGCAAGTTTGTCATCAAGCACCAACAAAGGGTCACCTTTGGCTACATAGTCACCCGCTTCAACTAGCATCGCAGCAACAACGCCCGCTTCTAAGGTTGCCAGTTGTGCATGCTGACGCGCTTCAATTGTGCCTGTAAGTGACAAGGTTTGTCGCAACGCTTGCTCCTCAGCTTTTAGCACATCCACTTGCGTTGGCGTTGCGTGCCCGTTTTGCTCTGCTGCGATTGCACTTGTCATGGCGTCAATACTGCCCCCGACAGTTAGCAGCAGTAATATCGCGATCTTTGTATGTTTAGCTATCAAAGTATCCAACCTTTAAATGATAATTATTATTAAATACGCTAGTAGAGTAAAAGATCCGCATATGATTTGTAATATGCAGGTATCTTATTTACGTTTTCTTTACATAAGCTGATTGCGTTAAATCACAATTAATTGAATAAATTGCCGATTTGCTGTGCACTTATCTATAGCTTAGCTAGAATACGAGCTAACACGTCCAAAAAAAGTCGAAAACATGCTTCACACTGCAAAACCCAGAAAATTAGCCCTTGCCATAGCACTAATTACCGCTTCAACTAATTATTTTATGCCTACATACGCACAAGCTGTGAGTGCTTCACCAGAAGTTAACATTGGCGGCGCTGTCCGCCTAAATTACGGCTGGCGAGACTATGACAATGACTCTAACGGTAAATTTGAAATTGAGCTGTTTCGAATAGACGCCGATGTGAGTCAAGACAAATGGTATCTTGATGCTCAATTTCGTTGGTATCAAGACTTTGATGCCATTCATCATGCTGAAGTTGGCTACAAAGTAGATGAAAACAACACAGTTATTGCTGGTGTTACGCAAGTGCCATTTGGTATCGCACCATACGCTTCAAACAGTTTCTGGTTTACTGGTGCTTACTATGTTGGCTTGGAAGATGATTACGACACGGGTGTAAAATGGCAAACCAAAGGTGATGGCTGGAATGCTGACTTAGCCTACTTCTTTAATGCTGAGTATGACGACGGTGCAAGATACAGTCGTTACTCGTTTGATATCGCCAGTACGGACGAAAGAGCCAACCGTGAAGATGGCCAAGTTAACGGTCACATTCAATATCAACTGGGTAACCACACAGTGGGAGCATCTGCCCAATTAGGCAAATTTATTAATAGCCAGTCGCAAGACAAAGGCGACCACTGGGCGGCTGGCGCGCATTATGTTGGCACCTTTGGCAGTTGGAAAGTTAGCGGCCAGCTGATGCAATACGACTATGATACTGAAGAAAGCTTAGGTACAGCAGATCACCGCATTGCCCTTTCTGCGTTCGAGTTTCCTTTTGATATTGCCGCTAAAGCAACACTCAGTAATTTAAACATTGCAAAAACATTTACCTATAACAACGATCTTGTCGATAGCATTACTTGCTACAACGAGGTAACCTTGATTGACCCGAATGATCGCTCTGGGTTGGCGGAATCGATTCAAAACGTTACCGGCTGTGCAATTGCTAAAGGCGGTTTATATACCTATGTGGATTGGATTGCCGGTAAAAATATGTGGTTTGTCGGTGGCCCAGGCGTAGGTATTGAGCAAGGCCCAGAAAGATGGCGTTCACGCCTAAATATCAATATCGGCTACTACTTCTAGTCGCTTGGTTTTCTTGGTGTCTCTGTTAGCTCAACCGTCGGCGTAACAAACCTATCTGCACTTGCGGTAATTCAATTGGTACAGCTGAAAAGGCTTTGTTTAACTCAAAGCCTTTTCTATTTCTAACCCGCCCTTTCTATTTCTCGCGGTTAGTGCCGGAGATTTTCCTTTATTAGCTTTGCAGTTTTCCTTTTATTTTCTTTCCTGTTTACCGAGCTTTCTATTCCTCAAAGATAAAGTAGCGTCATGACAGCAAGTGTTATCACCTAGGAGGTACAATTCCTTTCGGCATTTGTTTGACTATCAGCAAAAGCTTACTAATTTTATTAGTAGGCCACCGTTGTTAAGGTAAATAAATGACCATTTCACAAAAACTTATCTCAGCATTTATCGCAACCATTACACTTCCTTTATTCACCATTTCGGTATTAATGATCAATAAAATAATTGATCAAGCTTATATAGACTTTGAAGTGAATAATACCCGCGAAGTAAAGCAAGTTGATCATGCTGTTGAATTGTTTTTTAAAGAAATAGCCAAGAACGTTATCTACATAACAGAAAATCAATTCGTGAAAAATGCGAGCCAAGATATCGCCCGTTATCTTGAAAATACGCAATCAACCGAGATGACTCCTCGCCAAAATAGTGAATTAGAGCAACAAATATTTGCCGACTTTGACAGCTTTGGCGCAAGCCACGAAGGGATCTCATACATCTATCTTGGTAATCAAGCTGGTGGCTACCTGCAATGGCCAATTGGCAGCATCAGCGCTAACTATGATCCTCGACCTCGACCTTGGTACCAACGTGGTTTACAAGGAAAAGGTGAAGCGGTGCGCACTAATGCTTATTACTGGGAACCAGATGATGCCGTGATCGTTTCTACCGTCAGAACCATCACCAACAACGGACAGTTAGTTGGCGTTGCAGGTATGGATGTGTCGCTTAAAGAACTCACTCAAATGGCGAAGAAAATTAAGATTGGCGAGTCCGGTTACTTGATGGTGATAGAAGATAGCGGCAATGTGCTAGTCGATGCCAAGTACCCAGATCATAACTTTAAACAACTTGCTGAAATTGAAAACGGTGTTTTCTCCGAAATTGCTCAGCAGAGCAATGGCGTAGTCGAACTTGAAATATACGACGAAACCTACCTTGCCAATATCTACACCTCGCCCAAAATGGGCTGGAAATACGTTAGCATGATGGAAAGCTCCGAAGTACTCGCATCGGCATATAGTATGGCAGTACTTATCGTCATTATTAGCGCAGTGTTACTGGTGATATTTACAATTTTAGGCGTCTACCTAGCAAGGCTTATTTCAAAGCCTATTGTTACCGTTACCGAAGGGCTTGAAGAAATAGCGCAAGGGGGTGGTGACCTTACCAAACGTTTGCACATCAAAACCAATGATGAAACAGGCAAACTGTCAGAAAGCTTTAATCGCTTCTTAGGCTCTATTGCCCAATTAATTAAAGAAATAAACCAAAGCAGCGAGAATGTGAACCAGTCTGCCGATCAAACTTCAGCGTTATCGAACAATTTAGACGAGTCGATCAAGCAACAACTGGAAGCCCTTGATCAATCTGCAACAGCCATCAATGAAATGGCAGCAACTGCAAATGAAGTGGCCAGTAATTGTGTAAGTGCAGCAGATTCTGCAAATGCTACAAAAGACTCAGCGGAATCAGGTCAAAAGCTCATTGAACAAGCGGTTGTGAGCGTACAAGCACTCGGCGAACTAACGCAAAAATCCGCTGATAGCATTCGCCATCTCGATGTAGAAAGTGAAAACATCACTTCGATATTAGACGTGATTCGCGGCATTGCCGAGCAAACCAACCTATTGGCATTAAATGCCGCCATTGAAGCCGCACGTGCGGGCGAGCAAGGGCGTGGTTTTGCTGTAGTCGCCGACGAAGTACGTGCGCTATCACAACGCACCCACGAGTCCACCGAAGAAATCGCTCATCAGCTGGGCAAATTAAGAAATATGACGCAAAGCGTATCGAATGATATGGAAATCAGCGTTGATAAATCACAGCAAACAATCGAATTTACACAAGAGGCTAAAACCTCTTTTGATAGTATTACCGGCTCGGTTGATGCCATCAGTGAAATGAACACGCAAATAGCAGCGGCCGCAGAAGAGCAGCAAGTGGTGGCAGAAGATATCAGCCGAAACGTTGTCGAAATTAAGATGGCTGCGGATGAAGTCGCGGTAATTTCGTCGCAAGCTGGCGAAAACTCGCAGCACCTCAACACCCTTTCGGCAGACTTAAATGCCCTAGTACAGAAATTTAAGGTGTAAAGGCAAAAATTTAAGGTATAAGTACAAAAAGTTTAAGTTGTAGTTAGTTGAGATAAAGAAAAAGAAAAATAAAAAGCAATTACGCAAATGTTAGCGTTGTGGTTGTACCATGCTCATTAGATGCTAATGCAATTCCTATCGCTTGCTGAGCACATAATCGTTTAGCCAATGATAGACCAATGCCCAAACCTTGGCTTTGGTTACCTTTTACGCCGCTCTCAAACACATTGGGTAAGATATCGTGCGCGATACCTTCGCCAGAATTTCTGATAATTAAATGCGGCGATTGCCAGTCAATATCAATTTCACCTTGCTTGGTATGACTAAAAGCGTTAGCGATAAGGTTACCGATAACGATGCGTAACGCCTGTGGGTTGGCGGTTACTGTGGCAGTATTTGAGACATTAACTTCAAGTTCGATGGCCTTATCTTCAATCAGCTGATGATGTTCGACAATGGCTGCCTCAACAACAGCAAGTAATGGTAAGGGCTCGTGCTTTGTCTCACCTTCTCGTGCCAAGGCCAATAAACCTTCAATGCACAATTGCATTTGCTGCTGCGCTGATGCGATGCGTTCAACTAATGGGAGCTGTTCTTTGGTCAAGGAAGTGTCGTTAAGTAAGGTGATTGCACCTTGAGTGATCGCCAATGGCGTGCGCAGTTCATGTGAAATGTCGCGAGTAAAATGTTGCTCACGAGCGATAAATGCGCGAACTCGATCAATTGCTCGTTCCAGCTCTATGGCAAACAGACCAATTTCATCTTGACTAAACTGCTTAGCAAAGCCGTTTGGCAATTCATCACCTTTGACCTGTATTAGCACAGCATTAAGTTGTTCAATTGGCTTTATCAAACGCTTTGCAAATGACCAAGCCAGCCACAAAGCTAAAATAATCAGCATACCAATAAACACGGCATGTGTTTTTGCCATACCACCTTTGATATTGCGCACAACTAAATAGTCACTTACTTCTGCCACTAAAAACCCGTCACCTAATCTCACTAAGTGGTAGTGCGCTTTGTTGTTTTGTTTTACACCAGAAAATTCAATGCGTTCAGGTTCATCCTTAAGCACATCTGAGATGGCTGTTGGTAATTGCTGAGCTGATGGATAATAACGGACGAAATTTAGTTGCGGTTGAATTGGCTGAGCCGCATTAATTTGAGCCTCAACCAGCAATTTTTCTTGTTCAAGCAAGCTCACAAATAAGCTGTCTTCAACATAGTAAGTAAACAAAAAACTTAAGGCACCAAATAACACGCTAATCAGTAAAACTAAGCCAATAAAATACGCAAGAATCCGACTTCGTATTTGAGAAAACATGTTAACGATCCTTATGTTTTTATTTTTCACTAATAAAGTGAATGAGCCTAATAGGCAATGCTGTTGCAAAGCCAATGAACTAGAGAATTAAAAAGTTAAAGCGCTAAACCAAACCCCACACCGTGAATAGTTTTAACGATTGGTACATCAAATGGCTTATCTAAGGCTTTTCTCAGTTGATAAAAATGAGATCGCAATGCATCTGACTCTGTCGGTGCATCACCCCATAACCTTTGACATAGCTCGCTGCGAGTAAGCGCCCTTGGGTGAGCTTCCATTAACAACTGCAAAATTGTGTATGGAATTGGCTGTAAATGGATTTCTTGTTGATTTCGCATCACTTGTTTAGTGCTTAGATCAAGCACTAAGTGCTGGCTTCCTTCACCGAGTTCAAGCTGTTTTCGCTGCTGACTTTGATTGCGAGCAGCTAAGGCTTGGCACCTAACCAATAATTCCTCAAGCGCAAATGGCTTGGTAAGATAGTCATCTGCACCTTGCGCAAAGCCAGTTAGTTTGTCATCAAGAGTATCGCGTGCCGTTAGCATAATGATTGGAATATGACGCTCTGCCTTTGCCCGAAGCAATTGGCACACAGCCAAACCATCTAATTTAGGCAATGCGATATCAAGCACAATACAGTCGAAATAATGGCTAAGCGCCAGCTCACATGCTTGTTCACCATCGTAAGCAAAATCGAGTATCACCTGATGCTTTTCAAAAAAGTTAGCGATATTGCGACTAATTGCCAAATTATCTTCAACAATAAGCACCTTTAAAGGCTTTACTTTTAATGCTTTACCTGTCAATTAGTTATCCTTAAATGGCTTTCGCTTTGAGCAACCAAGTGTTAATCATAGCACTATCAAATACTTAGCTATCGACGCTAATATTTAACATCATAATTTTAATTGTAAACCTTTAGTCGCTTGCTACTTCTCGTTGAAGCTGAACCTTCGCAGTCCAAATACTGCTAGTCTGTCACCTCGAACAGTACAATAAAGGCCAAATAAACAAAGGTTTACATAGAATAGCCCAGCTTACTGATACCAGTTTTCTAGCTGCTGATAGTAGCCTTGAGGTAACACATGCCCGCCATCAAACTGCACATGCTTCTTATTGGCTGTCGTAATGTTGGCATAAAGTTCGGCGTTCTCAGACTCGCTAGCATGCTCATCATCATTGGCCGAAACCAGCCATAATTTATCAAGGTGCGCCAAATTATGGGTAAAGTTTTTTGGTGCGACTATCGCCACTTTATCATCAAGGTACGGCGGCACAATAGATAGCACCCGTTCAATTCGTTCGTCAACTCCAGCAAGTAATAGGGATACTTGGCCGCCCATGCTATAGCCTGCAACCGTGGTATTGGCTTGGTCAAACTGCGCTTGTTTTTCCACCCAATCCAGTAAGACTCTATAATCTTTAACCGTGTCGATAACCATTTGCTCATATGGCTCGCGCTTGCCCCACCAATGTAAATCGCGCATCACTTCAATAATGTTGTAGTCAAGATTTTTGCGTTTGCCATGGTTGCGACTATCAATGGCGATGACGGCATAACCGTTGGCCAATGCCTGCTTGGCTAGCTTATCGGTTTGCTCAAGTGTTGGGCGCTCTTTGAAGCTATCCATCCACCAGCGATTTTCACTGCGCCCCATGGCGTGCACGCCCAGCATCACGGGCATTGAATGAGCTTTAGTATAAGTGTCAGGATAAGCCATTCGCCCATTAACAATAGCGCCATCAAAGCTTTGGTAAGTAAAAGCAAAGGTCGTCGCAGTTAACTGTTCAAGCTGCATATTCATTGGCTTATCAGCAATACTTTGATGAATATAAGATGCTTGTATTTCTTGCTGGCCAACTTGGTATGGATGCAAGCCCCAAATCGCATACCATACGCCACCCAATACAGCGACAATACCAACTATACTGATCATAGCCTTCCCCCACTTGATACCGCTAAGTTTCTGTTTAATTTGATTAAGCACACTCATTGCTCCTTAGTCTTATTCGCTCAGCGTTAGCAATAGGCTTGCTATTTGTTCGTTATCAGGGAACTTCGCTTTTGATGTTTTCAGTAGTTTCACCGCCGTTTGTGTATCGCTTTTATCAAGGTAGGCTTTGGCTATTGCTGTATCTAGCATTGGGTGGTTAACTTTCGCCTGCACCAATTCCATCAGCATTAGTCCAATATCAAGCTCAATTTGACGAGTAGCGTGCTTGGCTTGGTATAGCCCTAACATCGCCAACAGCATGGCATCATAGCGTTCACCGTTGGCAATGAACTCTTGCTCTGCAGCTTCTCGGTTATTAAAAAATGCTTCAGCCAGTTTTATCGTGCGGTCATCTTTAAAATCAATGTGCTGCGGTACAGGCAAGCCCAGTTTTGCAACCACAGCTTTCGCTGCGTCTGTGGTAGAAAATGGGTTTTGCCCCGTAATCAATCGACCATCGACACTGACCTGATTAAGCATTAAACCGTCTTGTTGATAATTAGCGCCATTTTCCGCCAGTTTATCTGCCAGCATAAATGGAAGCTGCCACTTTTTCGTAAAGGCATTTTCTTCTTCATTGGTAAACGCTGACACTCGCTTATTGGCAATAAGCAAGTCACCATTGCTAAGCTTTACATTCAGCAATGCTGCTGGCCCATGGCAGACAGCCCCGACAATACCTTTGTTTTCGTAAACCTGACGAATAATGTCTTTAACAGTTGAATTAGTCGCTAGGTCAAACATTGGCCCTTTGCCTCCAACCACGTAAACCGCATCGAACTTCGCTGGTTCAACTTGCGATAACTTAAGCGTTGAACCAAGTAAATCAACAGCCTGTTTATCATTGAGAAACGCTTGGTTATAAGCTTTGTTCTTATCAAACTTATCAGCGATTGGCTCGCCGCCATTTGGCGAAGCAAAAGTGACCGCAACACCTGCGGCTTTGAATACCAAATAAGATTTACTCATTTCATCAAATTCATAGCCGGGTTTTACTAATTGACCATCGTCCCCTTTTTCGCCATAACTACTGAGTACCATAAGCACTGCTGGTGTGAGCTCTGTTTGGCTGCTTTGGGCATTGATACTTGTAAATATTAAAGTGATAGGTACTAACACCTTAATGATAAATTGCTTCATTGCTATTGCTCCGTTTTAGCTAGTACACGAATATCTAAATTCAATCGTAAAGCTAGCAATAACGCTGTGAAGAAAATGTGAAGACAGCAGTCCTCAGAAAATGCATATAGAAAAATATTTGCGGAAAAGTTCTGGGCTATGGTTAGCAATTAAAGTTGTATGTAAAAAGATGACGGACCCACAACAGGGAAATCAAATTAACAACTTTGCAACAAGCCTTTCTATTTTTTGAGCAATTTCCTAAGATGGAGCTAATGAGTACGATTTTTACTCAAGTTTATTGATGCAAAATCAAGCCACAAAAAGAATAATAAAGGTGAATTTATGACGGAACATGCAACTCCCCTCATCCAGCGGTTACTAAACAAGGTCGAAGTGTGGGGCAATAAACTGCCCGACCCAGCCGCCCTATTTATTGCGTTGATGGTCATTGTTTGGCTACTTTCTTGGGCGCTTTCTGGCGTAGACTTTAGCGCTGTAGACCCTCGTACTGGCCAAGCTTTGGTGATTAACAACCAGTTAAGTGGCGATGCCATGACCACTTTCTTTTCCAAAATGGTCACTAACTTTTCGCATTTTCACCCTGTTGGCGTGGTACTTGTCGCTATTTTAGGCATTGGTGTTGCTGAATTTTCAGGCTTTATCAACGCCGGCCTGCGAGCCTTGATGGCGGTAACAGGCAAATGGCTACTTACCCCTATGGTGATCGCCGTTGGTATTGTCAGTCACACCGCAGTTGATGCAGGTTATGTGCTGGTAATCCCACTTGGCGGGGTGATTTTTTATGCGGCGGGCAGACATCCGCTCGCGGGCATTGCCGCAGCGTTTGCAGGTGTATCTGGCGGATTTTCTGCGAATTTTGTACCGTCTTCTATCGACCCTATGCTGCAAGGTATTACGCAAGCTGGCGCGCAAATCTTGAACTCAGAAGTCGTCCTTAACCCACTCAACAATTACTATTTTACCGCAGCCTCGTCACTATTAATTATCACCTTGGGTTGGTTTATTACCGACAAAATTGTTGAGCCGAAATTAAAAGGTAACGAGCTTGATGGTGATTTATCTGATTTGCCGACGATGGAGCCGTTACAAGCAAATGAACGTAAAGCACTGCGTTGGTCGTTATTAGCAACGGGGATTGGCATTGTCTTACTCATTGTCAGCACCTCATTTGAGAGCTCAGCATGGCGCGCAAGCGATGGCTCACTGACTTCTTTCTCTGCGCCGCTAATGCAGTCTATCGTTCCCTTGATTTTCTTACTGTTTCTTATTCCGGGACTAGTTTACGGCATTATTATTGGCAAAATCAGAACCACCAAAGACTTTATTCAAGGCATGAGTAAAGCAATGAGTGATATGGGCTACTACCTGGTGATTATGTTTTTTATCGCCCAATTTATTTACGCTTTTGGTCAATCTAACTTAGGAATTTTACTTGCGGTAAAAGGCGCAGAAGCGCTAAAAGCGCTGGCATTGCCAGGCGGTGTTACTATTACTGGCATTATAATTCTTACTGGCTTTATTAACCTCTTTGTTGGCTCAGCCTCGGCGAAATGGGCACTGCTAGCGCCAATTTTTGTGCCTATGTTAATGCAGCTAGGCATATCGCCAGATCTTGCGCAAGCGGCCTATCGCATCGGTGACTCAAGCACCAATATAATCACCCCATTAATGCCCTACTTCCCACTGGTTGTTGTGTTTTGTCAGCGATATGTAACCTCAGCGGGGATAGGCACATTAGCGGCTATGATGCTGCCATTTTCCGTGATATTTCTAATCGCTTGGACAATATTTCTTATGATCTTTTGGAGTTTAGGCTTACCGCTAGGTTTGCAGGCAAGCTATGAGTATTTGCCTTAAACTCTGGCTCTAAAATAGACTTCGTTAAACAGATAGAGAGTAGCCTTAATAACTAAGATATTGAGGCTACTCGCTAATTCCATTGAACTTCCCTCTTAGCTTTACCCTAACTTTCCCTTTTACTGCCTATCAGCAAAGCTAAATCAAACAATTGTTACCAAGTTTGTTAAACCACTAGCGAACACAGATAACAATTATTATGCTGTTACCACTAATTTATGGATGAAAAGGTCAATTCAGCTTGTCACACTTTTACATGTCAGCTTTTATGCGCTCAAGCCAAACTAACGGCCATACCAACGGCCAGAATAAACGTCAGACAAATAGCCTGATTAAAAGCCTGGCCCCGCTAGCCTTGGTGCTTATTAGCAGTATTTATTCCTTTAACGTATCAGCACAAGAGCGGGAGTTACGTTCACCGCCACGCAAGCTTACCGCAGAGCAAGCTGAAGTCGCCGCAAACAATTATCAAAAGTACTGCGCCTTATGTCATGGCGAAAATCGTGAAGGTTATGCCAATGATCACGCCCCCTCGTTAAAAAGTAAAAGTTTGATGGAGTCTGGCATTGCCCATCAAGTGCTGCGCCCGATGCAATATGGCCGCAAAGGCACTGCCATGGCAGGCTATCTGGATGAAGTGGGTGGCCCTATGACACTGGCGGAAACTTGGGATCTTACCTACTGGCTATTTGAACAAGCAGGCTTTGACCGCCTCAAGTTTTCCACTAAGCCAGTCAACGGTGATATAAAACTTGGTGAAACACTATATCAGGCTAATTGCACCGCCTGCCATGGCGTTAATGGCGGAGGGGTGAATGCACCAGCGTTGATGAACCAATCTGCCCTTGCCCACAATACCGATGAATTTATTCGCCATGCCATTGAAAATGGTCGTCAAGGCACGCCGATGAAGGCGTTTGGCGAGAAGTTAACCGCGCAAGAAATTAACAGCATTACCGCCTTTTTACGCAGTAAATCACTCGGTTTAAACGAAACTAAGCCGACATTAACGGCGATGCCTGAGCCTAAAGATTACATCATCAATAAACAAGGGGATGATCCTAACTTTACGCTGAAGGATGGCATGTATGTGATGTCAGCAGACTTAAATCGCGCACTCGAAAATAACAGCCGTATGGTATTGCTGGATACGCGCGTGCCGTCCGTGTGGCAAACCGCACATATCGACGGTGCCATCCCCTTCCCTTACTATGCCGATTTAGATGAAACAGTCGCTGGTATTCCAAAGGATGTACAAATCGTCGCCTACTGCTCTTGCCCTCGGGCTGCTGCCGATTACACCATTAATAAGTTAAGAAGACGCGGCTATACTCGCACCGCGGTTTTGTGGGAAGGCATTTTCGGTTGGATGCACTTAGGTTATCCGGTTAGGCGCGGTGATATCGCTGATGTTAGTCACTAGCGTTAACGCATTTTAAATCCCAGAATAGATAGCGAAATTATTAGCACTTTCTTTCTGCATTTGCTGATATTTCGCTAACTGAGATTGCACCAACTATGGCTGAACTGCCTTACTGAAACTACTAAAGGCGAGTGATGCCGCTTGCGCAGCACTTGCCTGATATTCCTCTTGTTGCACCCAACCAGCGTAAAATAACCCTTCAATTAAGTTTAAAACCCAGCTGGTGGGCAGCGAGTTATCAAGTTCTCCGGCTTGCTTAGCCTGCTCGATTAAATCCCATAAATCTTGATCTTGCTCGGCAATAATGCGGTTCACCTCGGGAATATCGTCGGCAAAATAATCCAGCGTCATTAAGAACTGTAACTCAGCCATTAACGGCATCGCTAAACTAAACAATAACTCAAATGCATGCATCGCCGAAGTCGCCTGCGCTTCAATAGGCTGCGTCGCTTGCTCAAAAACTTGTAAGCAATGTAAGGCAATCGCTTCAATTAACGCCTCTTTACTGGTGTACAAGCGATATAAGGTAGCCCTGCCAACACCGGCAGATTTGGCAATATCGGATAAAGATATTTCCTTATTTTTGTTAATCAGTGTTAAACCGGCCAGCACTAATGCCTGCTGCGACTTTACGATTCTGGCGTCCACCATCACATTCACCTTCAGTTTTTTGAGCGCTTTGACCACTAGATACTAAGCAATGCATCTCGGGCACTCCGCTTAGTAGTTGCCAGTCAGTCTACTGAAAAACAATCTCCGAAACAACACTTATGAAACAACAGTGACTCATAAATTTGACTCAGCAATAAAACCTCTTTATTCTAAAAATACGAAACACACATGTCTCATAAAACACATATTGATAAGGAGCTCTGGTGAAATCAGGTAAAAGCAAGTCGCTAGTCATCAAGTCACTGATCGCCGTCATTGGAATATTTCTGGTGCTATGGTTACTTGACGACAGTGAAGCGCAACAAGCGAAAAATGAAACGCCACAGTCAATACCACAAGTGTCTGTGATTGAGGTAACACCAACCGCCAGAATGGCTGAAATTAATGTTACAGGAACTGTGAAATCCAGATGGCCACTGACCCTAAACGCCAATGTCAGCGGCCGCTTGATTGACCATGTTGAGCATATTCAACCGGGCAGCTTTATTCGCCAAGGCCAGTTAATTGCCGAAATTCAAGATATCGACTATGTGACAGCGCTGGCTAGCGCCGAAGCACGTATTAGTCAGGCCAAGTTAACACTCGCCCGCTACCTGAATGAGCAAAGTGTTGCCAAACACCTAGAAACCACGAATAACAGCAATGAATATCGCTTGTTTAAACCGCATGTAAGCGCCGCAAAAGCGGAACTATCCGCCGCACAAGCGAACTATCAATCGGCGCTTAAACGGGTTCAAGATACCAAGGTTAAAGCACCATTTGATGCCATTGTGTTGGCAAAACATACGGTGCCAGCGCAAGAGATCAATGCAGGTGACACCCTTTATCAACTGGCCTCTTCACAAACTATAGATATCGAAGTGCACTTCGCCAGTTATCAGTGGCAGCAAATCGTTAGTACTAAAAGAGATACCCAAAGCGACGCCAAAAGTAATACCACAGTTAATTCTGAGCAGGTACATCATCAAGAAAATACCGAGATAACAGCACGTATAGCTGACAATCAAGGGAACATATGGCAGGGCCAACTGCGCTTTTTATCACCGACGCTCAACCCACAAACTCGCCAGCAGCGCTTGCTACTGACCATTGAAAATCCTTATCAAAACAGCGTTATGCTCTACCCCGAACAACAAGTGAAGGTTAGCTTTAACGCGGCACAAGGGAGCAACACTATTCTGGCTCCCGCCACTGTGCTGACCCGAGATCAGCAAGTGTGGACCGTTCAAAATGGCAGATTAGTCCAAGAAGAAATTCAACTGCATAGTGAAGGGATTGAGGATAGTGATCAGGTATTATTTTCCTTCAGCAAGCAACCCAGCCGCGAACGTCTACTAGTTCGTTATCCACTGAGCACTATGTTGGCAGGCCAACAAGTTAATCCCATGATGGTAAAAGAAAGCCTGCTTACCAAGCAGCACGATGAGCAACAAAACACTCAGCAAGACAAGCCGTTAGGTGCTCAGCTAGACAAGCAGCTAGCAAGCTCAGCATTTGCAGGAGCGCAGCAGTGAACACTATCACTAAATGGTTTCTTGATAATCCGGTTGCTGCCAATTTGCTGATGGTATTTACCCTAGTGGCGGGCTACTTATCGTTTTCCAGTTTACGCATCGAGAGTTTTCCGCAGCCACCGCCATCACAACTGGTTATTGAAGTGAGTTACCCCGGCGCAACAGCCCAACAAGTCGACGAAAGCATTAGCCAGCGCATAGAAGATGCGATCAGCGGTATCGCTGGCATTAAAACCATCACTAGCGCTTCATATGCTGGCTTTGCCTCTGTGCGGGTTAAGAAAAATACCGGTATTGAGTTAAGTGACTTGCTTGAAAAAGTGCGCAACCAAGTGAATGCCATTGTCGGTTTTCCAGAGCGCGCCGAGCAGCCAAAAATTTACCCTGATGAATTTGGCAACTTGGCCTCGTTTGTCATGATTTACGGTGGCGACAGCGATCACACGCGCCAGCAAGTTGCTACCTTAGTGGCCAACAATCTGAAAAAGCATCCGGCGATCTCACAAGTAACGAATTTGGGTAAACGCCGCAAGCAATTAGTTATCGAGCCAGACGCCAACGCCTTAAAACAATTCGGCCTGTCTTATCAGGATGTCGCCAATATTATTCATCAATGGTCACTGAATCATCGCAGTGGTGAGCTCGATACCGAGGCCGGTAAGCTCACCTTAAAGGCCGACAATTACAGTGACACCATACCCAGATTGGCGCAGATCCCGCTGATTAGCAGCGCAAATGCAGTGATCCGGCTTGCCGACGTTGCAAATATCACACGCGACTACGAGCAAACTGACAGCCGAGTGCGTTATGCCGGACAATCAGCCATTGCGTTAATGATATCGACCAGTCAAAAAGATAATTTGCTAACCGTCAGCGAGGCAACGCAATCGGTTTTAGCCGAACTGCAAAGCCAACTGCCAGCGGGGATACACACAGATGTGATGGCCGATATGGCACCTTACATCGACGAGCAATTGGACTTGCTGGGCAGCAATGCTTGGCAAGGCTTACTAATTGTTGTTGTCCTATTAGCGATATTTCTAGAGCTGAGGCTGGCACTTTGGGTTGCCATGGGGATCCCAATTTCCATCGCAGGGGCTATTTGGTTAATGGGGCTGCCAGCCTTAGATTACAGCATTAATGATATCACTCTGTTTGGCATGATTTTAGTGCTCGGCATATTAGTTGACGATGCCGTAGTGGTTGGCGAGTCCATTCATCAAGCGCGAAGCCGTATTACCGACCCGAAAGAAGCGGCTTATCAAGGAGTAAAAGCTGTTTCTGTCGCCACCAGTTTTGGTGTACTCACCACTATCGCTGCGTTTTCACCTATGTTATGGATAGAAAATGAGCTTGCTCAAGTACTCGCAGGTTTTTCTGCTGTAGTGATTTTTGCGCTGATTTTTTCATTGATTGAAAGCAAATTTATTCTGCCAATTCATTTGGTACTGGCACAAAACAAGGCAGCGCCTAAACAACTCTATCTCGCGCGATTAAATCAGTTTCTGAACGCTCTCAAGCGAAAATGCAATGCGGGCTTAACTTGGTTTACCGAGGTTTGCTATCAGCCTAGCCTATCACTGGCACTGGCCCATAAACGCACTAGCCTAGCGATATTTTTACTGCTCGTTCTTGGTGCTTACGGTGCCATGCTAAAAGGCACGATAAGAACAGTATTTTTCCCTGAAATTCCCGGCCGTTATGCCACCTTAGTGGTGGAAATGGATCAAGATGCCGCGCCACAACTAAGCCAACAACATATGCTGAATATTGAGCAGGCGATTGCGGCCACTAATCGCGAGTTGGTCAACAAATACCAAACAAGTGAACCTGTGATTAAACAGTTCTTAGTCGCGATGACTGATAATGAGCAGCTAGAGGCGACAATAGCGCTATCCAACCAAGCCTTGGTAAAGGTCGCCAGTGACGAATTGCTTAGTGTCTGGCAACGGCACCTTGGTCTGCTAGAAGGTAGCCAAGCACAAAAATTTACCTTTGCCGAAACGCCAGCGGGCGGTACTTATTTAACCGTTAGCGCGCCATCAAGAGACTTGGCCCATCATGTTGCCAACGAACTCAAACAAGCACTAGCTAGCTTACCCGGCGTCAACGATATCACCGACGATGGGCAAATTGGCAAGCCACAACTACAAATCACCTTAAATCAACGCGGCATTAACTTAGGCTTAAGTCAGCGCCAATTAGCCCTGTTGATCGGTGGTGCCTATGGTCATATTGAACTGCACCGCATCCTCGATAGCGGCGAAGAGTCCATGGTGCTGCTGCGCCTACCCGCTCAGTCGCGCCAGACATTGCAACAACTAAAAGAAACACAAGTGCTGATCGCCGAGCAAGAATATATAACACTGGCAGAAGTTGCTGATTTTAGCTTTAGCCGCGAGCCAGAGGTGCTATATCGCAAAAACCGCAACCAAGTCATTTCCGTGTACTGGCGACAAGACAAAGGCATTGCCTCACCACAAGAGGTTTGGCAGCAATTACAGCAGTCAAGCGTCGCCGCGCTTAACGCACAATACCCTAATGTTGAAATTAATGCTGGTGGCGAATTTGAGGAAATACTGGACGTGCAGCAAGGCTTTAAAAAAGCCATGTTGCTTACCTTGCTGTTAATCTATGTACTGCTTGCCATTCCACTGAAATCCTACTGGCAACCTTTTATCATTATGTCGGTGATCCCGTTTGGCTTTGCAGGTGCAATTTATGGTCATGGCCTAATGGGCTTATCGGTCAGTTTACTTTCCTTGTTTGGCATGATGGCTATGACGGGCGTGGTAATTAACGACTCGTTGGTTTTAATCACTCGATTTAACCAGCTGCACCGCGCTGGCATGGCAATGAAAACCGCCTTAATTACCGCAGGTAAAAGCCGATTACGGGCGATATTTCTCACCACAGTGACAACCGTTTTTGGCCTTCTGCCTTTACTCAGTGAAACCTCAGAGCAAGCGCAATACCTTAAACCCGCCGCTGTGTCCCTAGTATTCGGTGAGCTATTTGCGACGCCTATCACCCTGATTTTAATCCCCGTGTTACTGAGTTTTCGAACCGCTGACAATACGAATAAAGCGCAAGCCTGCTCAGCAGAGCATAGCGCCGCTAAGCCCAGCCCAAATACGACACCAGAGTTGACTAGCTAATGACGATACAACCAATTTCTGTTCGCCAAATTCTTCGCAGCAACCAGCAAGCCGTGGCAATAAACGTACTGCTGACGATAGTTGAAATCACATTAACCGCGCTTATTCCGCTGTTTATCGGCTTTACCATTGATGGCCTATTAGCAGGCCAAAGCCGAGAGCTATTGATATTAATGGCGATTTTAGTTGTGCTTGTTATCGTCAGCGTTACCAGACGTTTTTACGATACCCGCGCCTACGGCAAAATCCGAGTAACAACGCAGGTAGGTATTGCCAAACAAAACCATCACTTACCAGTTTCAACCCTTAATGCCAGATTAGAGATGGGGCGCGAGCTGGTCGACTTTCTCGAACATAAGCTGCCTGAAATTCTTACTGCCAGTGTGCAGTTTGTTATTTCACTAGCTGTGTTGTTTTTTCTTAACCCTATATTGTCTGCCACTGCTTTTATTGCTGCCGTGTCGATGATGCTGATTTACGGATTTTTTCATCAAGGTTTTTATCAACTTAATGGCGCACATAACCAGCAGACAGAGCAACAAGTAAGCTTGTTAGCAAAAAGATCTTTACCAACAATTACTCGCCATTTTAATAGCTTAAAAGCTTTGGAAATCAAATTGTCAGATCGCGAAGCCCTGCTCTACGGCGGCGTATTTATTGTGCTACTGGCAATGGTGGTGAGCAACTTATGGTATGCAACAAGCCAAATGGCCATCACAGCTGGCACTATTTTTTCCATCGTCAGCTATTCATGGGAGTTTGTTGAAGCAGCAATAGTGCTACCAGTTACCCTGCAAAGCTGGGCAAGGCTTTCAGAAATTACTAAGCGTATTAATTCAATAAACAAAGAAGATTAAATCAGCATTTAGTAGTTGTAGATTTGTACTTAGGCGCACTCAGAAGTCTTTGCATAGGCGGCAGCAGAATTGAGAAACACCAGAGTGATATTATTTGAAAATCTCGTCTGCTATCGGCGAGTAGCAGTCGTTTTCATGCTCTACTGAGGGGCTAATTGAGACACACATAGAGAACCCTGTGACTTTAGTCTTCTTCTGTGCGCCAGTTTGAGCCATTCAGTACAATTCGCTTAATTTAAACTGGACAACATAGCTGCTGTTCACCAAACAAGCTATTAGGCAAGAAAGGCTCATCGGATTACTCCCTGTTTATGCTTTTAATGCAAACTTAGGCATTAGATCCGTTTTACAAGTAGTTTAATCCCTTCATGCTCTGTGATTTCAAAAAACGGTCTTTCATCATTTAAAGTGAACTCACGGTATTTAATAAATGCTTTCTCTTCGAACCCGAATTTATTCTTAAAAATATGTTGAGAAATATTTCCAGTAGCTTCAGCCTGCGCATACTTGAATCCCTTTTTCTTGGCTTCGTTAATACACTTCGATATCAATTCATTAACTACTCCTTTACCATTAAATCTATCATCCATTGCAACGAACTTTATGTTTAAATAAGTATTGTCAGGTAAAACTTCGTCTTTAAAGTAGCTATTGTTGAGCTCTTCTATCAAAGAAGCGATAGGATTGTTTGGCTCGCCATCATAGGCATCAACTTTGTTCAAGCTCTCGGCCAGATCAGAAGCCAAAATGGCTCCTATTATTTTGTTCGTTGTTAACTCTTTGGCTACAAAACCCAATCCGTTATTTGCACAATGTTGCGTTAAATCCAAAATGAACTCAGCAAACTCCTTTGGTGGAGCATTATTTACTTTGGCCAATGGCTCTCTTTCATTAAACGTATCGACGACCAAATTGGCTGTTTCGTGTATATTTTGGCTACAAATATTGTCTACGGAAAAATTAAAAGACATAAATTAACTTATTGATATAGGATTAATTTTGAGCAGGAGTATAAGCAAGCAAAAGTCTTTTTTCCATGAAATTGAAACAGGATAAAATCTGTACTGCAGTGGTTTTATCAACTCTTTGGCACAGAGTGTGTTGTTTGAAAGTCTGCTTTTGAGACAAACTGAAATTTGTATGAATTTAGTTAAATGCCTCAAATTCGTTGAATTCTGCCGTTGAAGCCTAATTAAGCAGATGACCGCTTTACACAAAAAGCATACTGCTAGCTATCGTGCGGCAAATAATGAAAACTAGCACTTAGTCAAACAAATATTCTATATAACTTAATATGCCGATTTATTTGATTAACTATCAATATTGCAATTAATTAGACGATCGGTCTAATATAAATATATGACTGATACCCTTATTAAACCAAGACGCGGGCGCCCGCCAAAAGTTGCCCGCGATAATCAAGATACCAAAGCGGCATTAATCCGCAGTGGCCTTGAGCAGTTAACCGAAAATGGTTTTGCTTCTTCCGGTATTGATCAGATCTTAAAAAAAGTCGGTGTGCCAAAAGGTTCGTTTTATCACTACTTCGCCAGCAAAGAAGCATTTGGACAAGCGGTGATAGATAGCTATGCCGCTTATTTTGCGCGTAAGCTCGATCTCTATTTACTTGATGAATCCCACCCGCCGCTAACCCGTATTGCCAATTTTGTTGACGATGCCAAACAAGGAATGCAGCGTTATCAATTTAAACGAGGCTGTTTAGTGGGCAATTTAGGTCAGGAAGTGGATTTGTTGCCTGCGAGTTACCGCCAACAACTCATTGATATATTTAGTCAGTGGCAGCAAAAACTAGAAGCTTGTTTAAGTGCAGCACAGGCATGCGGTGAGCTTGCAACTAAGCATAATTGCGCGCAGCTCGCTGAAGACTTTTGGATTGGCTGGGAAGGCGCGGTTAGCAGAGCCAAACTCGTGCAAAATGCAAAGCCACTCGATAACTACCTAGCTTTTTTTATCGCACGCATTTCGCAAAGTAAATAGGCAAATACGCGAATACGAATAAGTAAAACGAATAACTCGGCGAGGCTATCATTTAAAAGCTTCACCACATTTTTTTCAACATTAATAGACAGTCGGTCTAAAATAGGAGAAAGCATGTTTAAGAGTATTGTTATCAATAAAGACGAACAGGGTTATCGGGCACAAATTCAAGAGGTTGACGAGAGCATTTTGCCTGAAGGCGATGTCACTATTGATGTTTCTCATAGCACCTTAAATTACAAAGATGCCCTAGCCATTACTGGTAAAGCTCCTGTGGTGCGAAGCTTTCCAATGATCCCTGGCATTGATCTAGCTGGAACGGTAACAGCAAGCGATAGCGACAAATTCAAGGTTGGCGATAAAGTGTTGCTCAACGGCTTTGGTGTAGGTGAAAAACACTGTGGTGGTTTGGCTGAAAAAGCGCGCCTGAACAGTGATTGGCTGATTCCATTGCCTGAAGCTTTCTCACCGCGCCAAGCCATGGCAATTGGCACCGCCGGCTATACCGCCATGTTGTGTGTCATCGCGTTAGAGAAAAATGGCGTCACCCCCGATAAAGGTGAAATTTTAGTCACTGGCGCAAACGGCGGTGTTGGCAGCTTTGCCATCGCAATTTTAGCTAAGCTTGGTTATACCGTGGTTGCTTCGACAGGTCGACTAGACCAAGCCGAATACTTAAAACAGTTGGGCGCGGCAGAAGTGATTGATCGCAACACCCTATCGGAGCCGGGCAAGCCATTAGCGAAAGAGCGTTGGGCAGGTGCCGTTGATGCGGCTGGCAGCCACACCTTGGCAAATGTTTGTGCCAGTATGCAATATGGCGGTGTCGTCACCGCTTGTGGTTTAGCACAAGGCATGGATTTTCCAGCCTCGGTTGCCCCGTTTATTTTGCGCGGTGTTGTATTGGCTGGCATTGATAGTGTGATGAGACCAATAACGGATCGCGTCGAAGCTTGGCAGCGCTTAGCCGAGATTATTGAACCAGCAGATTTAGAAACTATCTCCACCGATATCAGCCTTAATCAAGCCATTGAGACAGCACAAGCGCTTATTGCTGGACAGGTTCGCGGTCGGGTAATTGTTGATCTTGGCGCTAATAAATAGGCGAATAAGCGAACAAATAGTAAGTAAAGAGGTGGCTAATAGATTGCCATCTCTTTTGCTTTTCTTTTGTTATCCGTGTCATCAATAGCTGCAATTTGCTCAATTTTAGCAAGGTAATCAGCGGGTAAATTCGCTTGGCTCGCGCCATAAAACACATGATGTTTATACCAAGTAAACGGCTGAATATCGGGCGTGCTATCGCTGGCATAATAAAGGCTGGCTTGCTCCGCTTGGTGATTTTCATCATAAATGGTCACGTCTTTTTCAAAATAAAACACCCCCAAGCCTTCGGCGGCATCTAAAAAATGTTTCTCACTGGGGCAAAACTCAAATAGTACGCCAAAAACCACATCTTCTTCTTTGTTAGTCAAGTAGGCATCACACTTGGCAGAGCCGTCAACACCCTTTTTATGAAATCGCAAATCGTGCTTGGGTAAGTAATAAGCGCCAATATAGCGAGCGCTGGGCACCCGTTGCTGTAATCGTGGCACCGACATATTCGAGCCATAGGCAAAATATTTTAATAATGCACTATCCTTCATAACACTCCCTTAAAAAATTTCGGCTTTTGAGGCCTGCTAGTAAGACCATAACAAGTTAACCCAAAAGCCATCAAACGATAAAAACAGACGTAATAAACATACGTCAAAAGATACATCAAAAAATACGATAGTAGAGCAAATAAAGATGAAGAAATTAATCACCTTATGCCTTCTCTGGCTAGTCAGTGCACAAACCTTTGCCTTGCCGAAAGTGGAGTTTACCGCAGTGGATTTGGCTGTTCATAAACGCATTGTCGTTTTTATCAAAGATACGCAATCGTTAACGGGTATCGCTGCACAAATTAATCAAGAATCCTCAGGTCAATTACTCGCAGCGATTGCTAACAGTGATGCCTCTGCCAAGTTTGGTGACACGCAGATTTTTTACGGTATTGCGCCGTTTACGCAGGTTTCGGTGATTGGTCTAGGGGAAGAACCGTTAACTCAGGCTAACCTGCAAGCATTAGGTGGTTATGCTATCGCCAGTATTCCCGCTAATTTACAAGAGCAAGCAACCATCGTTACTGATGCACTTAACACCAAAGTTGAAACCCCAGAAGCTTGGCTAGCGCTCGGCGCCGCCTTGCGCGACTATCATTTTGATAAATACAAAACGCCGTCAGCCAGGACATTGCCTAGCGACTTACTTATTCAATCAAGTGATATCAATGCAGCAAAAGCTAAATACGACAGAGACTTAAAACATATGGCAGAAGGGATTTACCTAGCGCGCGATTTAGCCTCTGAGCCCGGTAAAACCATTTACCCAGAAAGTTTTGTTAGCCAAGTCAAAAAAGCGTTTAAAGGGGTGAAAAATATTGATATCGACGTACTGAAAGTCCGCGATATGAAAAAGCGTAACATGGGCGCGCTGTTAGGGGTTGGGCAAGGCTCAGTGCATGATCCAAGACTTTTGGTGATTAACTACCAAGGTGCCGACAAACAAGCGCCAATAGCCCTAGTAGGTAAAGGTATTACGTTTGATACTGGCGGTATTAGCCTTAAACAGAACAAAGGCATGTGGGCGATGAAATCTGATATGGCAGGAGCTGCTGCGGTTGCAGGTACGTTACTCGCAGTCGCCAAGCGAGGCGAACAAGTCAATTTAGTCGGCGTGATGCCATTGGCAGAAAATATGCCATCTGGTGATGCCATTCGCCCAGGTGACGTATTAACTACAATGCAAGGTACGACGATTGAAATTATCTCGACCGACGCCGAAGGCCGACTCATTTTGGCCGATGCAGTACATTACGCACAAAACGAATTTAAGCCAAGTTTGTTAGTTAATATCGCGACCCTGACAGGTTCAGCGGTGCGAGCGTTAAGTGATGAATATGCTGCTGTTGTAACGCGTGACTGGCAATTGACTGAGCAAATGATGGCAATAGGCAAAAGCAGTGGCGAAAACGTCTGGCCACTGCCACTGCACCCTAATCATTTTGACCAGATAAAATCGGATATTGCCGATATTAAAAACTCAGGAGCCGGTAATCCCGGCGCCAGTATTGGCGCTGCCGTGGTTGCCACTTTTATTGACAAAGACTTACCTTGGATTCACTTAGATATTGCTGGCGTTGACTGGTTAGACGCAGATATCGCCGTAGCTCCAAAAGGTTCTCAAGGCTGGGGCGTGCGGTTTATGGATCAGCTGGTGCGTGAAAGTTTGAAATCAGACGAGTAACAGTCACCCTGTTTTCAATGCTTACGGCAACAATAGTTAATCTTGATATAGTTATAAGCCAATAGCACAAGTAATTAGAAAGCCGCTAATTAGCGGCTTCTTTGTAATAGCTATTCAAATACTTAGCTATGCATACCGCGAATGGGGTAGTCATTGTCTGGGTTTTTAATCCAAGCTAAACCATTAACCAGCGTGCCAAGCTCTGGGCGCACAAAGGGATTATTCGAAATATCCACGACATGTAACTTACCCTCGCCATTCACCACAAATAAGCCCGGCTCGGCAAACGGATGATCGGTTTCTTCTGGCGAGCGCGGATCAGAAATATATACGCCCAGCTGCTGCATTTGCTCGACAGTTAAGCCGTAAGCAATTGGGAAGCTGATGTCTAACTGCTCCATATGGGCTTCTAGCTGTGCTTTCGAGTCACCAGAAACCGCCAGTACTTCAACGTCAATTTCCGCTAACGGTGCTAGGTATTGCTCCAATGCATTTAGGTACTTGGTACATAGTGGGCAGTGTTTACCGCGATACACTAACACCAGTTGCCAGCCATTTGTGTTAGCTGCTTTACCCAATACTTGTTGCTCGCCCGAGCGCATCGTGACAGATATTTCAGGAAATTGACTACCCGGGTGCAGTTTATTGGTTGTGTTTGTCATCACTTTTCTCGCTTAAAAATGTTGGTTAAGGTGCGCTTCAAAACGTTTAAAGTCGTTTTCAATATCGGCATTTTTCATGACATCGAAACACACAAAGGTTTCCATCGCCGTCATCCCAAAGAACTTAAAGTTCATATGCATCGGGAAGAACAAATCGTCAACGCTCTTACCTTCAAAAAAGTCTTGCTCGTCATTAAAAGATTCCGCTGGTGCGTTAAAGGTGAGTGACAGCATATATTTGGTGCCCGCTAATGTACCGCCCGTCCCATAGTTGCTTTTCGGTGCATCTTCAGTGCGGCCGTCGCCATTGCATAATGCGCCGCCCATGCCCGCGGTATACACTTCATCCATATATTTTTTAAACGACCAAGGTACGCCCATCCAGTTCACTGGCGCTTGCAATAAAACAATATCTGCCCACTGGTGATGCGCCAATTCTTGTTCAATATCGAAGGTTTCGCCAATGCTGATAACACGGATTTCGTGGCCTTTTTCAGCTAATTGTGTCGCCGCTTTGTCAACTAAGGCAGCATTTAGCTTGCCTTCAGAAAAAGGGTAATAGTGGTGGGCGTTAATAATTAATACATTGCTCATAAGAAAATCTCGTTAATATGCGCTAGCGATCACTTCAAATATATACGTGCTGGAAGCTAGGCTATTGATGAAAAATAAAATACAGAATCATTGCTGACTCAAACTTGTGGTTTATTTTAGTAACCTGTAAACTTTAATCAATTAGTATACTTTTAGTAACCTAGTTAAAATCTAGAGAGTTTTATGAAAAGTGTTGTAGAAACAGACAGTAAAGGTCGTAAAAAAGTTTTAAATGCCTGTCTAGAGCCATGTGCCATTGAAAAAGGGATGCGGTTAATTGGTGGAAAATGGACAGGTTCGATTATTTATCACCTAAAAGATGAGCCAGTGCGTTTTAACGATTTAACCCGCTTACTTGGCGGCGCAAGCAAGAAAATGATCGACCAACGATTAAAAGAGCTTGAAGCCAATGGTATGGTGCTGCGAAAAGTGATCAGTGACCGCCCTGTCGCGGTAAGCTATGAATTAACTGAATTTGGCCGCTCTGCATTATCGATTTTAGAGCAGTTAAGAAGCTGGTCTGAACACAACGACATATAAAGCGGCTACTCGGCTACGTCAGCGAAGTCAACTAAGTAAGTTTGCTTAAACAAGTCTTGTCGTAAATTACTCATATCCATCCAATTTACCGTGATGAGCAGAATATTTGATCTATAGTCAGTGAATACCCAAATGGTATGTCGCTTATGTCTTTAACAGGAGATCATATGTCTAATCACACTTATAAATTACTGGAATTAACGGGTTCCTCGCCAGATGGTATTGAGCAAGCGGTCAGCAATGCTATCGCCAAAGCCAGCGAGTCTTTACACAATCTTAGATGGTTTGAAGTCATCGACACCCGTGGGCAGATTGACGAGGGAAAAGTTGCTCATTGGCAAGTCACCATCAAGGTCGGATTTACGCTGGATTAACAGGTAATAGCATGTGCGTCATTGATTAGTGAACAGTGATTAGCGTACATTGACTATTGAAATCTAGATTTAGGCCTGTAGTTACTTATAGCCGAATATTTGCTTTTAAAAAGTCGATAAATACTCTGATGCGCTCTGACAATGCGGTTTGCTTGTAGTAAACCGCCTGAATTTGCTCCCAAGGGTTGGGAGAAAGCACCGCCCCCGGCAGCAATTCAACTAAACGGCCAGCAGCTAAATCGCGGTAGATCATAAAATTCGACAACAGCGCCAAGCCATGGTGATGTAGCACAAGTTGTCTAACGGACTCCCCGCTACTTGCCAATATAGAAGGCTTTGTTTGGCAAGGTTCAACAAGTGCCCAATCGTTAAACTTAGGCAAGTCGGCAAAGCCCACGATTTGATGATTTGCCAACGCCGCGATACTTTCTGGTTTACCGTGTTTGGCAAGATATTCAGGCGTCGCCACTATTTTTAATGGGCTTTCCCCTAAACGACTAGCATGTAAGTTTGAGTCGTTCAGTTGACCAATGCGAATCGCCACATCAGTGCGCCGTTCAAGCAAGTCGATGATACTTTCATTGGAAATCAGTTCCACCGATATATCTGGATAAGCGGCATTAAACTCAGCCATTAATGGCACTAATTGATGCAAAATAAAAGGGCTTGCGGCATCAATTCTGAGTCGCCCTGACGGCTTGGCATCAGCAAATAAGAGTTTTTCTTCTGCATTCGCGAGCGTTGCCAACGCTTGCTTTGCCTCAGCTAAAAACAAGCGCCCTTCTTCCGTTAAATCCACTCGTCGCGTAGTACGATTAAGCAAAGTCGTATTCAAGTTTTGCTCTAAACGGCTAACACTACGCGAGATTTTGGCCACTTGCAGATCAAGCGCATCAGCCGCACTGGAAAAGCCGCCAGTATCAACCACGGCAATAAAGGCCGTTAAATCTTCAATTTTTGATTTAACCACAGTGACTCGCCTTTTTTAAAAAACCGGCCATAAGCATTAACCATAAATATAAGCTTCAAACGTTAGTTGGACTCTCAATCGACGAGGCTAAACTGAATACACTCTAGGGAGCTAAGCTTTAGCACCAATTGCCACAATCTGCTTACCCACTAGCCCACCAGCTAGTTGCGCATGCATAGCTTTGGTGACCTGCTGAGCATCAAAGTCAATCGCATGGATTTCAGGCACATGCAGTTGTTTACTCGCCAGTAGTTCTAGCAAATGATCGCCCATCATACTGAGCTTTTGCTGGGCACATAAATCATTGGCAAGCCAAGCACCACCGAGTGAAATGACATGAATAGCAGGTGAGCGTTCAAATAATAAACCTGCGTCAATTACTGGTAGTTCGGTTAAACAGGCAATGCGGCCATTAAAGCGTAATAATTCAATATCACGCGAGGTTGCTTCGCCACCAACTGAATCAAGTACTGCGTCTAATGGCTGGTAAGCCAAGGCTTGCTTAATCTTATCCACTAAATGTTTATCGCGATAATCAAAAACATAATCAGCGCCTAAACAGCTAACTAGTTTATCATTGGCTTTCGAGGCAGTTGCCAGCACCGTTAGCCCTTTAGCTTTTGCTAGTTGAATCGCAAACTGACCAACTGCGCCAGCCCCCGCTTCAATTAAAATTGTTTCGCCAGCCTCAACTTGCAGCTTACATAAAGCGAGGATCGCCGTCATACCCGCACAAGGCAGGGTCGCCGCTTGAAGTGGCTCGACACCTTCTGGCAGCAGTGATACCGCGTGAGCTCCAATCGCGACATATTCACCAAGCGCACCAGCTTTTGACAAATCACTATGCCACAGCACTTGTTTGCCAATTAGCGGACAATGCGGGCTGTACGAATCTACCACAGTGCCAACACCATCTAATGCTGGAATATGCGGATATTGCCAAGCGCTATGCCCAGTTTTCGCTAACTTGCTATCCACTGGGTTGAGCGCGGCATAGTCAACTTTGATCAGTACTTGACCATCACCAACACTCGGCACAGGTAGCTGAGTTTCGGTTAGTTCAAAGTCTTCACTTGCCTTGGTTAATACCAGTGCTTGCATCGCACTGGCAATCGAATTGCTTGTTTTCACTTATTTCCCCGCTAATACAAACTTACTGCGATAGGTTTAATACTGACACAATCAGTCTTTGCTAAACCTATCGCATTTAGCCGTTCTCTAAGTTACTTGCTCAGCTGGTAACGTTGAGACGGCCTTTTTATTTTTATTAGCTAGTAGCATATAGAAAACTGGCGTAAATAACAGGCCAAATACCGTTACCCCGATCATGCCACCAAATACTGCTACGCCCATTGCTTGACGCATTTCTGCGCCTGCACCTGTTGCCAAGACAAGTGGCACAACACCAGCAGTAAAGGCAATTGAGGTCATTAAAATTGGGCGCAAACGCAAGCGACACGCTTCTAAAATTGCCGCTAATGGCGATTGACCAGCATCTTGAATTTCTTTGGCAAATTCCACCATCAAAATCGCATTCTTACAGGCCAGTGCGACCAGCACGATCAACGCAATTTGGGTGAAAATATTGTTGTCACCACCAATCATCCAAACCCCTAACAAGGCAGAGAAAATGGTCATCGGCACAATCAAAATAATGGCTAATGGTAAACGTAAACTTTCATATTGCGCAGCTAATACGGTGAACACTAGCACTACAACCAATGGGAAGATGTACACCATGGTATTACCGGCTAAAATTTGCTGGTAGGTCACTTCCGTCCACTCGTATTCCATGCCGTTTGGCAAGGTCGCGGCGAGTACATCTTCAATTGCAAATTGTGCCTGATCAGAGCTGTAGCCCGGTGCTGGGCTACCGTTTAATTCAGCACTTGGATAACCGTTGTAGTGCATCACGCGATCTGGCCCTGTGGTTGGTGTTACTGCCACAACTGCGCCTAACGGTACCATATGCCCTGCCGCATTACGGACTTTTAAGCCAAGAATTTGTTTCGGATCAACACGAAAGTCCGCATCTGCTTGCGCGTTAACCTGATAAGTGCGGCCAAACAGGTTGAAATCGTTGACATACAATGAGCCTAAGTAAACTTGCAGTGCATCGAACACTTCCGATAGCTCAACCCCTAAAATCAGCGCTTGTTCGCGATCCACTTCAATATCCATTTGCGGTACTTGAATGCGGAACGTTGAGTACAAGCCCATTAACTCAGGGCGTTTTTGCGCTTCACCAATCACCGCTTGCAGTGAATCAAACAAAGCGTTAAACCCTAAGTTACCTCTGTCTTCAATTTGCAGTTTAAAACCACCCGTTGAACCTAAGCCTTGAATCGGCGGCGGTGGGAAAATCGCGACAAAGGCTTCATCAATCGCCGCAAATTGGCCATTTAAGTTAGCTGCAATAGCGTTAGCAGAAAGCTGAGGGTCGCTGCGATCGCTAAAATCTTTTAAGGTCACAAACACAATACCGCTGTTCGGGCTATTGGTAAAACCGTTCACCGACAAACCTGGGAAGGCGACGGTATTGGCAACACCTGGGGTATTCAGCGCCATATCGCCCATTTCACGGATCACTTCTTCGGTACGATTCAAGCTTGCCGCATCTGGTAATTGCGCAATCGCTACTAAGTATTGCTTGTCTTGCTGAGGAATAAAGCCACCCGGTACAGCGTTAAATAAACTGCCAGTTGCGCCGACTAAACCTAGGTATAAAACAGACACTAACAGCGAGAAGCGGATCAACTTTTTCACTAAGTTTTCATAGGCATTGGCACCTCTGTCAAACAACTTATTAAATGGTGTAAATACCACTCTGCTCAGCGTTTTATCTAACACACGTGTTAACCAGTCTGGCTTGGCATCATGGCCTTTTAGCAACAATGCCGATAACGCTGGTGATAACGTTAACGAGTTAAACGCTGAAATCAGGGTTGAGATGGTAATAGTTAAGGCAAATTGCTTATAGAATTGGCCTGATAAACCAGTAATAAACGCGGTTGGAATAAATACCGCACAAAGTACTAGCGCAATCGCAATAATTGGCCCAGTTACTTCGGTCATGGCTTTACGCGTTGCTTCTAATGGCGACAAACCATCGTGAATATTGCGCTCAACGTTTTCCACCACCACAATGGCATCATCGACGACAATCCCGATGGCGAGTACCAAACCAAATAGCGAAAGCGTGTTAATTGAAACGCCAATCCACTGCATAATGGCAAAGGTACCGATTAACGATACAGGCACCGCAATTAATGGAATAATCGATGCACGCCATGTTTGTAGGAATAAAATCACCACTAAGACCACAAGCACAATCGCTTCTAGCAATGTCGCGATTACCGCGTCAATCGAACCACGCACAAACACCGTTGGGTCGTAAGCAATTTCGTAAGCTACCCCTTGTGGGAAGGCTTTTGACAGCTCGGCCATGGTGCTGCGCACTTCATCAGACAATTCAATAGCATTAGAGCCTGGACGCTGGAAAATCGGCATCGCTACCGCAGGCTTACCATTAAGCAGTGAACGCAAGGCATAGGTATTCTGCCCTAGCTCAACACGCGCGACATCTTTTAGTCGCGTAATTGAGCCATCGTCACCTACTTTAATGACAATATCTTCAAACTCTTCAATCGAGTTTAAACGCCCTTTTACGTTGAGCAGCACTTGGAATTCACTATCCACTGGCGTTGGTTGTGCGCCTAATGAACCTGCTGCAACTTGGCGGTTTTGCTCGCGAACGGCTGAAACCACATCCATTGCCGTCATATTGCGAGAAGCGATGGCATCTGGGTTTAGCCATAAGCGCATTGAGTATTCACCGCCGCCAAATAGCTGAACATCACCAACGCCGCCTAAACGAGCGATCTGATCTTTAACATACAGACTGGCATAGTTTGACAAGTAGCTGATTTCGCGTGATTCATCTGGTGAGTACAAATGCACGACCATGGTTAAATCAGGCGAAGCTTTCTCTGCCACAACACCCAAGCGCTGCACAGTTGTTGGCAAACGCGGTAAGGCACTGTTGACACGGTTTTGCACTTGCACTTGCGCTTTGTCTAGGTCAGTACCTAAGGCAAAAGTAACGGTTAAGGTCATGCGGCCATCACTAGTCGCCTGTGAAAACATGTACAGCATGTTTTCGGTACCGTTGATTTCTTGCTCAAGCGGCGTTGACACCGTTTCGGCAATCACTTTGGGGTTAGCACCCGGATAGTTCGCCGTGACTACCACAGTAGGTGGCACAACTTCTGGGTATTCACTGACCGGCAGTTGGAACAAGGAAATAGAACCGCCGATCAGAATGATCAGCGACAGCATCGACGCGAATATCGGCCGTTGAATAAAGAAATGAGAAAAATTCACAGCAAGTAACTCCTAGCGAACAGCCGCAAGCGTGTCGGCAGTAGCTGGGTCAACGGTCAGCGCAACCGCTGATAAGTCTAAGGTGACATTGCGCGGGCTGATCACCATGCCAGGGAATACTTTCGCTGGGCCATTTACCGCAATATTATCTTCTGGGTTTAAACCGTCAGTAATTACACGGTACTGACCGTAACGCTCACCTGCGGTCACTTGGCGATATTGCACGGTATTATTTTCACCAATCGTTAACACAAAACGATTTTTTAAATCTGTGCCAATTGCGCGATCTGGCACCAAAATGTGTTTCTCAATATCGGTAGACGCCAGTTTTAAGCGAGCGAAAGAGCCTGCTTTTAACGCGCGTTCTTGCGTTTGGTTATCAAACGTTGCACGCACACGAATGGTACCTGTTGAGGCATTCACTGCGTTATCAACAAAGTCGATATGACCTTGGTATTGGCGCTTGCTGCTGCCAGCTAACGTTAACATCACTGGTAATGGTGTATTTGACGTCACATTGGCAAAATCTGAATTCCACGTGCGCTCGTCAATATCAAAGTATGCGTACATTTCATCGTTAGAAACGATATTCGTTAACACGCTTTGGTTAGCAATAACGTTGTTACCTTCGGTAATTTCAGCGCGTGAAATCACACCAGTAATAGGCGACTTCACTGAGGTGAATTCTAAATCAAGTAAGGCTGAATCGAGCTGCGCTTTCAGTGCTAACAATTCCGCTTTACGTTGCTTTGAATCAGCTGAACGTGACTCCACTTGTTCAATTGAGATAGCACTACTTTTTCCTAAGTTTAACGCGCGTTTTTCGCGATTAATCGCCTCTTCCAGCGCCGCTTCACCAGCAAGAATTTGGGCGCGTAAGCGATCAACGACCGCTTGAAATGGACGAGGGTCGATTTGAAAAAGTGCCTCTCCTTGCTGAACAGTTTGCCCTTCGGTAAAGGCAATGCTTTCAACCACACCGGAAACTCGTGGCATTAAGGTAACGCGCTGCGGCGACTCTAGGCGTGTGGTATAGGTGTGCCAAGATTGCACTTCCTGAAAGGCAACTTGTGCAACATCAATTGGCAGTGGTGGCATTTGCATTTGTGGCTCGGCTTCTTGGCTATTACATCCAGCCAAGGTAAGTACCGCGAGCATTGCCGTTACGGAAGCTAATAAATGAAGCTTTTTCATGAAAATATATACCTTGTAATGCGCTAATTACGACCACAGGTGGCCGAGAATTTTATGAAAAGAGATTGGTAAGGGTGACAAGCACAGACTGTGAAACCATGACCAATTTATTGAGCGCTATTGTAAGACTTTTATTGTTGCCTATTAACCACCTATAATGACACACAGTGTTGCGCTTTTGGCACCAATAAAGTTAACCTTGTGGAGATCCGAATGGATATTTCTAGCCGTATGTTGTTGTTTCTGGAAGTTTCTGAGCGCGGCTCATTTGCCAAAGTCGCCGAGCATAGAAAGATCGATCGTTCAGTTGTATCGAAACAAGTCGCCAAGTTAGAGCAAGAATTAGGCGTGCGCTTAATGAATCGCACCACTCGCTCCTTTTCCATTACAGGCGCTGGCCATGATGTGCTAAGAAAGGCACAAGCGCTCAAAAGCCTGCTTGATGACACGACGCGTGTCGCACAAAATTATCACCAAACGCCACGGGGCACGCTAAAAATCACCTGTAGCTACTCTCTAGCTAAGCAAGTACTGATGCCGGTAATTACCTCCTTTCAGCAGCGCTTTCCACAAGTTAACGTAGAGCTATTCACCGGCGATAAAGTCGTCGATATTATTGCTGATGGATTTGATTTAGCGATCCGTGTTGGCGAGCAAAAAGACTCTTCTATGGTCGCCCGTTACCTCGCCCGCAATCGCTTATTATTACTTGCCGCGCCAAGCTTTATCGAACGCTTTGGCGAGCCCAAAACGCTTGAAGAACTGGCAAGCTTGCCTGCTACTTGCTATGCCGGCGAGCAAATTAGGCCGGATTATATCGACTATGCCGACGATAAAAACCAAACACAGCGTGTGCACCTGAACTGGCAATTTGCCTGTAACGAAGTGGAGTTAATGCGGGACCATGTGCTTTCAGGTGCTTCGTTTTATCTCGCCCCTGCGTTTCATATGCAAGACGATATCAGCGCAGGTCGCTTAGTGCCGATCATGACCGACTTAAAACTACTGGATTTTACGGCGATTTATGCGGTATACCCGCACCGAGATTTGCCACTTAGAGCACGCCTATTTTTTGATGCCTTAAAAGAATATATCGGCGATAAAATTCCGATTTGGGAGCAGAATATTCCAAACTTTGAAAAAATGTACGGTAACCCAACGCGTGAAGAGTGGAACAGCTAAGCATAAACCATTAACCGCTAGCTAGAGATATAAAGGCACTAAAGTTAAAAAGGCGCTAACGTTAAAAAGGCACCAATAGGTGCCTTTGCTTAAATACTCACTTTAATAATAGAACTTAATGCAACTTCATTTTAGGTCTCGTAACTTTCACTAACCGTTCTGCAAACCACAAAATCGTCGCTCGCACTTGGCCATGAATAGCGGCTTGGTGCATACGATACAAAGAAACATACACAAGCTTGGCAATGCGACCTTCAATAAACATGCTACCTTTGGTGAGATTGCCCATTAAACTGCCAACGGTACTAAAACGCGACAAATTCACCAGCGAGCCATAATCCATATAGCGATATTCTTTCGGCGTGAGCCCTTTGCGCTTACGTAAAATATTTTCTTTGACGATGCTCGCCATTTGGTGTGCCGACTGCGCTCTAGGCGGTACCCAACTTTCGTCTGGGTTTTGAAAACCGCAGGCATCGCCCAATACATAAATATCGTTATTAAAGGTTGAGGTCAGATCTTTATTGACTAGCACTTGCCCCATACGATTGGTTTCTACGCCTTTAATTTGTGCTAAAAACTCAGGCGCTTTTACCCCTGCCGCCCAGATCATAATATCGGCTTGCAGTTTTTCATCTTCGCTGGTGACAAAGCCATCATGCTCAGCGCGCTGCACCCGTGTTTGCTCTAATACTTCAACGCCTATTTTTTCCAGCTCACGTTTTGCAGCGCTTGCAATACGATCAGGCAAGGCGGGTAAAATACGCGGTCCGGCTTCAATTAGGCGAATTTTAAGCTGCTCTGCGGCCATATGTTCAAAACCATAGCTGCCAAGCATTTCGGTGACATGAAATAGCTCTGCCGCCAGCTCAACACCGGTCGCGCCTGCACCAACTATATCAATGTGTAGCTCTTGCTTGGATTCGTCCTGACTAATTCGGGTGAAAGTGCTTAATAAGGTCTTGTGAAAGCGCTCAGCCTGTTGGTGGCTATCAAGAAAATAGCAATGCTCAGCTACGCCCAGCGTGCCAAAATCGTTACTGACACTACCAACCGCTAGTACTAATTGATCGTAATGTAACTGTCGTGTGCCGAGATTATGCTCATCGCTGACGGGTTCTAAGGTCAAGGTTTTGCTGTCAGGGTCAACACCACTTAAACAGCCAAGCTGAAAGTGATAGCCATGACGTGCGCCATGCGCGTGATAAACCACGGCATTTAGGCCAGCATCAAAGGTGCCAGAGGCGACCTCGTGCAATAAAGGTTTCCACACATGGGTGCGGTTTTTGTCTACCAAGATGATCTTAGCTTGGTTTTTTCGGCCTAGTTTATGGCCTAATTGGGTTGCTAATTCAAGGCCGCCAGCCCCTCCTCCAACGATAACAATAGTTTGCATAGAAAAGTCCTTAAAAGTAATAAAGGACTGGCGTCGACAAAATTTTTAGCAGTTCACCTAGCATTTAAAATACAGAGAGGAACGCTAGCAAAAAAAATCCAACTTCAGTGCTTTATCACTTAAAAGCAACATCATACTAACACAATTTGTACGGTAATTTTAAAGAATCCTTTGGTGATAATAAGTTACCTCAAAAGTGCTGTGCTGAAGCAGTGCTTCGGAACTTCGAATTAGCAAATAGTCGATATGAACTTGATACAAATAGGCTATTTTTGAAGACGATATCGCCTAGCAGGTTAACCTTGGTAACTATAAAGTGGCTCGCAAAATTTCAACCAAGGTAAATCACCATGAAGCCGCTAATATTAGCGTTAGGAGCCCTAGTGTCACTGATCACCGTCACACCCGTTAATGCCTTAAGTTCCATGTCAAATAGCCAAACGCATACAAACAGCGAAGCGCAAGTAGATAGCAAAGCGCAAGCAGACAGTGAAGCGCTAAACAGAGCACAACCTGGTGTCCAAGATAGTGAAGGCAACTCCTATCGCACCGTAACAATAGGTGATCAAATCTGGCTCGCAGAAAATCTAAGAAGCACTAAGTTTCAAGATGGCTCGGCGATACCCACTGCTTTTATTCCAGATGACGATGAAAATAAGCTGCTTACCTATGGTCGGCTCTACAACTGGCATGATGTGATCGACGAGCGAAATATTTGCCCTATTGGCTGGCGCATTGCCACTGACGCCGATTGGCAAACATTGGAAAAAACCATTGGTATGGCTGAATCTGAATTGGATAAAGAAGGTTGGCGAGGAGATAACGACATCGCCATTAAATTAAAAGAAACGCAACCCGATAGCTGGTTTAAAAAGTTCGATCAATCACAAGTCAATAAGTACAACTTCGCTGCCAGACCTGCTGGCGTTAAATGGCATAACTTTTATATCACCCAAGGTATGTACACCGAGTTTTGGACAAGCACGGAGGCAACCGATAAAAAAGCCTATAACAGAACGCTCGTTTACCCTTGGTGGAATCCTCACAAAGGTGAAATAAACCGCGTCAAGATATCGAAAGACTATATGTTTTCCGTGCGCTGTATCAAAATTTAATCAAGTGTAATGAGTTTTGATAACCTGCTAGTGCGATTGCTGGGTTTGCGCCCATTGCTTGGGTGATTGACCATATAGTCGCTTAAAGTCTCGGCTAAATTGTGACGAGCTTTCATAGCCCATTGCCAGTGCTGCCGTGCTGACATTCTCACCATTGGCAATGCGCATCGCCGCGTTGTTAAGGCGCATGGATTTAACAAATTGTATGGGCGACATAGTGGTTGCTTGCTTAAACTTGCGATGAAAGACAGCGCGGCTCATTCCCACTTGTGACGCAAGCTCATCAATCGTCACGCTTTTACCTAAATGTGCCGATAAATATTCAATTGAACGGGCAATTTCATTTCCCATACCGAACGCTCGCTTCACTGACGGACCTGCTTGCCCTTCCAGTACAGCGTAATAAAACTCTCGTAATCGACTATCCCCGAGTATTTTCATTTGGGTTGGGTTAGCCAATAGTTGCAACAAGCGCAGCAAAGCGTCAGTAAAATTATCATCCCATGTTGCCAAGGTTAAGCTCGGTGATTGGTCGCTGTGTTTTGGTTGTTTCATAACACTGGTTGTACTTGCTAATTCGATCACCAGCTCAGTCATTACCTTTGTATCAAGCGAGATATAAACGCCCAACAGTGGCTTTTCACGTGAAGCTAAAGGTGTGCCAGCTTCAACTGGCATCGACATAGTGCAGCACATGTATTGATCGCTGCCATAGCTAAAACGCTGACCATCGAGTATCGCCTCTTTAGTACCGCTAACAATGGCGATAATTGCTGGCTCGTATATCGCTGGTGCACATCGCACCGCGTCAGTTACTTTAAAAAGTTGTACGCCTGTAATACCCGTATCAATTAACGCTTCTGCACTGACCTTGCTTGCACTCGCCTGCTTTTTATTTGCCGGCTTTTCACTAAGCTGGTGCTCACTTAAGGTTTGCTGACTTACCTGAGCCTCAATTAGTTGCTTTATTTGTTGTTTCAGCGCGTCTTTATTGCTCATATTTACATTCTACTTGTTAGTCTATCCAACTACCTTGACTCCCGAGCCCACATTTTAACAGCTAACCAAACCACTCGATTAATACCAATACGATACAAATAGGCAAGTTTTAAGGACTTTATCGTCTATTAGCTACGACTATTGAGATTTATAGTATTTCACCTGAGCAAGTGCTTCAAGCTTATTAAGCATATGGGTTAACGACTGAAACCCGCAATAACTGCGACTTGCCAACCCATTTAGTACTTTAGCAATACGCATTCAGGAGTTAGACGATGACCACACAACAATTTGGCAAATACGGCTGGAGCCCCGAGCGAATCCGCTCATTGGCGGGGAAAACTTATGTTATTACCGGCGCAAACTCAGGTACAGGTTTTGAAGCTGCCCGTATTTTCCTGTCTAAGGGTGCGAAGGTAGTGATGATGAATCGCAATCCTGAAAAATCAGCAGTAGCCATCGGCAAGCTCCAGCAAGAGTTTGGTACTAGTTGCCCGGTTAGCTTTATCCAAATGGATTTGGCAAGCTTAGTGTCAGTGCGCAAAGCTGCTGCACAGGTGTTGGAATCAGTACCGCAAATCGATGCATTGATCTGTAATGCCGCAATTGCACAAGTTGCTCAGCAAGAAATCACCACTGATGGCTTTGAGAGCCAGCTTGGCGTTAACCACTTTGGCCATTTTCTACTATGTGGCTTGTTGTTTAATCGCATTGAAGCATCAAGTGGTCGTATTGTTGTGGTGGGTAGCAACGCCTATAAAATGGGACTAAAAACTATTCAGTTTGACGATCTAAATTTTGACGCCAAATACACCGCATGGAATGCTTATGCGCAAAGTAAATTAGCTCAGCTGATGTTTGCCTATGAATTACAGCATCGGTTGGCCAACCGTTTTATCGACGGTATTGCTACCGGAGGCTCAAACGTTGAAGTGCACGTTTGCCACCCCGGCGCATCACGCACTAATTTATTGATGGATACCGCCAGCACATTTAACAAAGCTCTTTGGTCTGTACTCTCTCGCATTATCGCCCAACCCGCCGAACAAGGCGCTTGGCCTCAGGTGATGTGTGCGACTGAGCAAGGTCTAAAACCACAGCGTTACTATGGGCCAACAAAACGCAAACAAACGGTTGGTGCCGTTGATGAATGCCCGTTAGAAGCACTGGCGCTAGATAGAGAAGTCGCCACTAAACTATGGCAAGTATCTGAGCAGAAAACTGGTTTTACTTGGCTGTTTTAGTTAGCTATTTGTATTATGCTGTTTAATTCTTGGCGAGTTAAAGGATCTGTTCTCGCCAAGGCTCTTGCTGAATGCTTTATGCAAAACAAAACCGACACCAGCCCCTGACTAAATATCAATATAAGGATATTTAATTTCATTGACTGGCACGATATAAAAACTTACCCCTGCTATCGAATATGTCGGTAGTTGATAAGCGGGGTCAAAGCTTGTTGGTGTGCTAACGGCTTTTCTGAAGCGAATATTTTTTAAAATAAGATCAGAAAAGGCATCCACATCATTAGGTGAGAAAGCCAGAATATTGCGATCAATCACTAAGGAAAAACCGTTAAATATATTGGTGGAATCACAGGAAAAGCCGCAGTAACCAAAGTAGTCAGATAAGTTAGAGCCGATGCGAATCACTTCTTTGACGAACTCTTTTTCACCAAACAGATAAGCGATTTTTCGCTCGAATAAATCACTGTTTAAACCGACAAACTGACTCATCAAGCTACACTTTGCATGGGCATTGATCAGATCGGTTAATAGTTGATTGTTCGCGTGTATCAGCTCAGTTTCAGAAACAGAACCTGAGTCACGAAGCGCTATTAAAGAGTCGCATTTTTTCTCAAAGGTATCGAAATAAGCAGCAAAGTAGGCGACAAAATGAGAGACACTAGCATTAAATAAATTCATTCGAATCAAACTTATTGCGAATAAACCATTAATTTAAATCTAGTTAGCTTTTGCGGGTTCGGCAACATTGACCATAGATGAAAATTCTTCTCTCATAGTTGAGATTTGTAAGTGTAATATCACTCCAATCGAGCTAACTTTTCCAACAGAAAGTCAATCAAAACTCTAACCCGCTTTGCTTTTTGCGCGTCTTTGTGAAAATACACATACAGCGCGGAATACGGATACCAATACTCAGGCAGAACAGGAACTAGCTGGCTGCCGTCGATTAACTCAGTGACTAACGGCTCAACGATACGGCCTATTCCCAAGCCTTTTAGCGCGGCGTCGACCATTAAGCTGGTATCATTGACGATTAAGGCATTAGGCATTTCCACCGTCACTGTTTGACCCTTATCGTTAAGTAATACAGGCACTAATTGATTCGAGGTAATAAAGCGATACTGGATGAGTTTATGTTGCTGTAATTCGTTTGGCGTTGCTGGCAGGCCGTGTTGTTTTACATATTCGGGTGATGCGAAAAATGCCTCTTTCATTGGTGTGGTTAACTGGCGCGCCACCATCCCCTGCTCGACGCGATCACCAAAGCGAATACCCAGATCATAGCCTTCTTTTAAAATATCGATCGCCGCATCAGAAACCGAGATTTCCAATTCAATGGCTGGATAACGTTGACAAAATTCAGCATAAATGGGCTGTAATAAATGCTTATAAACAAAGCGCGGCGTGGTTAACCTGACCTTACCCGATGGTACCTTGCTTAAATCGCTGACACTTTCGAACGCCAAGGGTAATTCCTGCATTGGCTGTTGTGTTTGCTGATGCAATAACCTGCCCGCTTCAGTGAGCTCAATTCGGCGCGTTGTGCGAGTAAATAGCGGTAAGCCAACTTCTGCCTCAAGTGCTTTTAACGCATTGCTAACTGAAGGCGCGGCAATTTCTAGCTTTTGTGCCGCTTTGGTAATACTGCCCTCAGTCACTATTGTGTGAAACATTTGTAGTTGGTTAAAAGTCGCGCCATTCATCATTCTTGTGCTTTATTCACAGATATTCGCCCTAATTATTAGCTACAGCCTAACAATTATTTAGCCATACATCATCTAATCTTTATCAATAAACCAGATTACACTTTTCTCACTGTTTATTCTTCTGAGATTAAAAGAGTTACGTCATGGTCACAAAATATATAGCAAGCACAGTAACGGCCATGCTGATACTGGCAAGCTCATCAACATTAGCTGATGACGCACAAGCGATAAACCAAGCAAAGCTTTGGCCTAAACCACAAACCCCGATTGCTCAAGGTGCACAGCAGAGCAAGGCACTACAGGTTGTACAAGGCTTTTTCGCCGCGTATGCCAAAGGTGACCTCGAGGCAATAAAAGCATTCGTCGCAGAAGATGTTGAGTGGCATATTCCAGGCCGTCATAAGCTGGCAGGCACCAAACGTGGAATCGCCGAATTTACCGAGTTTTTTGGCCAGTTGGGTAAAGCGGGCTTTAAAGCTGAGGTGATGATCCTCGCTGCTAATGACACTTACGTTATCGACGCTCATCGCGGCTTTAGCAATACCGACGGTGGTAACAATATCGATATTAACTGGGTGCTGCTCTATCAAATTGAAAACAACAAAATTAAACGAGTGCAAAACTTCTCAGGTGATTTATATGCCTCAGATGCCTTTTTTAACGATGTTTTTCAGTAAGTTAATGCGCACTATTAGCCAGCTTACTATTAAACAGTTCAGCTTTGTCCAACTCACTTTATAGCCAGTTTCAACTGTAGGAATTTCATTATGAGTAATGTTGTTATTATTTCAGGCCACCCAGATTTAGCCAATTCAAACACCAATACGGTGATAATTGATCAATTAACTGAGCAACTTGCCGCTCCGTCATATAATCTTGAAGTTCGTCGATTAGATAGCCTATATCCTGATTTTCAGATTGATGTTGCCGCAGAGCAAGCAGCGCTTGTTAACGCTGATATTGTCGTCCTGCAGTTTCCATTTTACTGGTATTCAGCGCCAGCGTTATTGAAAAAGTGGTTAGACGATGTGTTTAGCTACAATTTTGCGTATGGCGCTGAAGGCGACAAGCTAAAAGGCAAAGATTTAATCTTATCCTTTACGGTGGGTGGCCCAGAAGAATCATACCAACCACTAGGTTATAACCACTTTTCGATTGAACAGTTAATTTTGCCACTTCAGCAAACCGCTTATTTAACTGGAATGAATTTTGTTGCCCCTGTTTACACTCATCGCATGGTGTATATTCCTGGCGTTTACAATACCTTAGAAGATGTGCAAAGCCGCGCGACTGCTCATGGTCAACGTGTGGTTAATCAAATTCAACTGTTATCCAATTCAATCGAAAGCAAAGTGAGCAAGTTTGTTGCTGACTGGTTTGCTGATTTTGACCTGTTGACTGCTGAGCCAGAGCGCTTTACCGCGAGCCTTAGCGAAGATGTCAAACTAGTGATGCCAGATGGTGAATTTATCGGTCATCAAGGCTTTAGAGACTGGTACGCCATTGCCCAAAAAACTTTTAAACCAAGCTGTGAGCACATTGTCGAGCAGATAAGTGTAGAACAAATAAGTGTCGAGCAGCTGAGTGTTGGTGAACAAAACAGCAATGGTAATTACACCGCCAAATTACGCATTCGCCTTAAAGCAGAAACTTTCCCAGAATCAGCGCTGCAAGGCGAAAGCGTTAATATGCTAGTCAATGAAACGTGGCAGCTAAGCTTAACTGATGCTGGTGATATTAATATTTCTGAATACTTAGTCGAATTGGTTAATGGCTAGCTATTTGGGAAATGGCCTCCCTTATTGGGAGGCGAAGCTCTTGCCAATTCAATTCAATTCAATTCAATTCAATTCAATTCAATTCAATTCAATTATTACGCAAACAGAACCACTCAAAACTAGCAAAAAAACCTTCATACTATTTCATTTTTAACAAATATTATTTGTTATTTTTGCTCTCAATCTAGCCAATCAGCCTTGCTAAGATGCGCGCCACTTAACTTACTTTCTTCACACTTTGCACAATGTAACGAGGCTCAGCCATGACAGATGCTTTATTCCAGCCTATTCAATTAGGCAAACTAACGCTTAATAACCGCATAGTAATGCCACCTATGACTCGCTCGCGAGCCAGTCAACCTGACGATGCCGCCAATGATTTAATGGCAACCTATTACGCCCAGCGTGCGAGCGCTGGTCTTATCGTTACTGAAGGCACACAAATTTCACCTATGGGTAAAGGTTATGCTTGGACACCAGGCATTTACAGCGAGGCACAAATCGCTGGTTGGAAAAAAGTGACAGAGGCTGTGCATGCTAAGGGCGGCGCGATTTTCGCGCAGCTTTGGCACGTTGGCCGAGTTACCCACCCAGATAACATTGGTGGCGAGCAGCCAATCTCATCATCAGCGATTCAAGCCGAAAACGTTAAAGTGTTTGTTGATAATGGCACCGATGAACCGGGTTTTGTTGATGTAGCAAAGCCGCGTGAAATGACCCATGACGATATCAAGTTAGTCATTGAGCAGTATCGCCAAGCGGCATTGAACGCGATTGACGCGGGCTTTGATGGCATCGAACTACACGCCGCTAATGGTTATTTGATTAACCAATTTATCGATTCAGAATCAAACAACCGCACTGACGAATACGGTGGTTGCCTTGAAAATCGACTACGGTTTTTAGACGAAGTCGTTGCCGCTATGGTGGACGCCATAGGTGCTGATCGCGTTGGCGTGCGCTTAGCGCCACTTACCACATTAAATGGCACAGTCGATGAAGCTCCAATTACTACATACACAGCTGCTGCGGTACTACTCAATAAACATAAAATTGTTTATCTACATATCGCGGAAGTGGACTGGGATGACGCCCCCGATACGCCTGTGTCATTTAAACAAGCATTGCGCGATGCGTTTAGCGGCGTACTCATTTACGCTGGTCGTTACAACGGCGAAAAAGCGCAGCAAGCCATTAGCCAAGGCCTTGCCGATATGATTGGTTTTGGTCGCCCATTTGTTGCGAACCCTGATTTACCCACGCGAATTAAACACGGCTACCCATTAGCTGCTCATGTGCCAGAAACCCTATTTGGCGGCGGTGAGCAAGGTTTAATTGATTACCCTAACTACACTAGCCAAGCCAACGCGGAGCAGTAACCATGATTTTCCAAGATTTTGAGCATCAATCACTTAGTTTGACCAACCGTATCACCATGGCACCTATGACACGCTCACGCTCAACTCAGCCGGGTGATATTCCCAATGAATTAATGGCGAAATACTACGAGCAGCGCGCTACAGCTGGGCTTATTATTACCGAGGGCACACCGATATCTGAAGTGGGTCGCGGTTATTCCATGACTCCCGGAATTTACACACCAGAACAAATCGCTGGCTGGCGCAAAGTAACTGATGCGATTCATGAAAATGGCGGTAAAGTTTTTGTTCAGCTTTGGCATGTTGGTCGCCGCAGCCATTCCAGTATTTCTGGGCAACAGCCGCTCGCGCCATCGGCAATCAAGGTGCCAGATCAAGTATTCGGCCCTTTGCCATCAGGTGGCTTTGGCATGATAGAAACTGAACAGCCAAAAGCCATGACCCAGCAAGATATCGACAACACCGTCGCTGACTTTGTTCAAGCAGCAAAAAATGCGATGGGAGCAGGCTTTGATGGCGTTGAGATTCACGCGGCACATGGCTACCTATTTGATACATTTTTGCGTTTAGAAAGTAACCAGCGAGACGATCAATACGGTGGTAGCCAAGAAAATCGCATGCGTTTTTTACTTGAGACTTTATCTGCCGTAGGTAATGAGGTTGGCAACGAAAAAGTTGCCGTGCGACTATCACCACATGTGATTGAAGGCTTTGCCGAGCAAGACTCTGAGCTGGTGCCATTAACGCTAAAAATGCTAGAAAAATTGCAGCCAATGAATTTAGCTTATGTGCACTTTTCAGAAAATATTTCTCGCTACCAAGCAGTGCCAGAGTCATTCCGCCAGCAGGTACGTGAAGTCTACCAAAACCCAATTATGGTCGCTGGTAAGCTTGACAAAGATAAAGCACAGGCATTACTCGCCAAAGGTTATGCTGATTTAGTGGCGTTTGGTACGCCGTTTGTTACTAATCCTGATTTAGTCGCACGTTTTGAAAATAGTTGGCCACTGGCAGAATTTGATGCCGATGCCAGACTAACGTTGTATGGTGGCAATGCTGAGGGTTACACTGACTACTCAAATTATTTTGCTTAGTTTTAAGAGCATAAATATTTTGAAGTTCTAAAAATAGTTCACAAAATAAAAGCTAAGCGTGATTGCTGATTTGCCTGCAATATAAAAAATCAGCTGTTACGTCTTGGCTTTACTCACTTTTAAAAGCGCAAAATTCTTATGTAACCAACAACTGCCATATAGCCGATACCTCTCATATAACCGTCAACGCTAAACTAATCAAAATAGTCAAAGTAAGCCACGGAGTTAAAGCAAACTTAGTAATTGATGTAATCAACGCAATAAACCCAAGAAACGTTGGCCAGCTAGCTCTTGACTAACCGCCTATTTAGAATCAAACACTTACAATAGTTTTTACACCTCTAGATTGAGTTGACAATAACGACAATTCATCAAAATCATAATGCCTGTAAGCTTATACATAAACTCTCTCAGGTATGATGCTAACTTGCTGACAATTCTTCATTTATTGTTATTTTTCAGTCACCTTTAGTGTTTTTTAGCATCAATGTTTAGGCCGTCACTTTGATCTAGCCCCTATTATTGCTCAATATTCCTGCTAATCTAGCTAAAGCTTTTACTCTAAGTTATCGAGAAAAAGCAAAAAAAAGCAGTAAAAACAATCATAAATTCTTCAGGTTTAAAATTCTTGGTCTACACTGAAGTGGTATTGCACAAGTCTGTAATACACACCAAACACCTAGTAAACACCCAAGAGTAACCCAAAACTTAGTTCGCTTTTTCAAAGCAAAGGACCTGTTGAGTAGAAGGAAGTCATCAATGAAAAAACTACTGAGTAGATTATCTATTATTCAAGTTTCGTTAATAAGCTCAGCCATACTCGCCATATTTGTTGTCACCTTGTTGATTCAAAACCTATTAAACAAGTGGCACGAAGTGGAAACCACAGAACAAGATATTAAGCTCATTATGTTGCTTGATGCATTAGAGAAAGTGGCACATAACCACGCTGTTGAACGGGGGTTGACCGCAGGCTTTTTAGGCAGCGGCACCGATCAAGCTCGACAGAAAGTTATTGCTCAACGTCAAAAGGCCGATGCATCTATTAACAACTTACGAGAGCTACAAAAAGAACTTGATCATTTAGGTGATAAACTTAGTGAAAACCTCACTATTTTGTACAACCATGAAGCGGGTAAAGCGAGCCTGCGTCGTAAGGTTGATGTGCGTAACGCGCCGGAAGCATTTGGCTACTACAGTACACTCAATAAAATTGCTATTGATATAGCCGCAAGCCTCAAAAACCAAATTAAACACCCAGAATTAGCTGAAGAATTAAGTGCTGCCTTTTTATTTGCCCAGTACAAAGAGCGACTTGGGCAAAATCGTGGCAAAATAAATGGTGTTTTAGCCAAACAACAAATTACTCCGAAAGCCCAACAAGACATCGCTTTGTATAGCGCAGAACTGAGTTTGTTGAACAATTATTTGAAAGCTAGCCTATCAGGAACCGACGGGCAGCAAACTTTCAACCGAATTTTGAGCTCTGGAGACTCAATTCGAATTAAGTCGATTGTCGATCAATTATTAGCATCAAGCGCTCCTGATTTTTCTTCGCTACCAACACCTGCCAACTGGTTTCCAATGGCAACCCAGCAAATTGGACAGGTTAAATCCATGCTAGACAACCAATGGCAGACCATTCAAACAGATGGCGAGGCAATGAAAAATGACGCATTAAATAATTTGACTTACACCCTTGTCGCGTTTGTGATCACTGTCATCATCATTATTACGCTGAACTACTATTTGCTATCAACTCTTCGTGCGGAGCTTGGCTACTTAACTAAAATGCTAAAAGAAGCGGAAAACGGTGATTTAACCGTTGAGCTTCGCCTTGATACCAAAGACGAACTAGGCGAAATATCAAGCGCTATACACAACACAGTTTATGCGTTTAAAGCCTTGATGCTAGGGTTAGATAAGTCTGTGAAATCTGGAACCCGACTCAACAATAGCATGAACGAAGCGACACAAACCGTACTAGAAGAGTCAGTTAAAACACAGTCGATGGCCACAAATATCGCTAGTGCAATTGAAGAAATGGCGGCCACTAGCCGTGAAATAGCTCAATCTGCCTCGCAGACGCTAGACGCTAGCGATGATTTAAATCGACAAGCACAGCAACTGATTGACGACAACCAAGCAAGCCAAACCTCGATCAACGATTTAACCGCAAGTATGAATACTGTTGAATCACTTGCCGCGCAAATGGAGCAGCAAGTTGCCAGTATTTCGTTGATTCTTGATTCGATTAGCAGCATTGCCGAGCAAACCAACTTACTTGCCTTAAATGCCGCAATTGAAGCAGCGCGTGCTGGTGAACATGGCCGAGGCTTTGCTGTGGTCGCGGATGAGGTAAGAAGCCTAGCCGGAAACAGTAAAGAGTCTTCAGAGAAGATTGCTTCACTGCTTAACCAGCTGCAATCCATCACTGAACAAGTTGTTCAATCAATTGACGATAGCGCTGAGTTGTCGAAAACCGCATTAGAGAAGTTTGAGCAAGCTAAAGACGTGTCTGAGCAAGTGCACGCTCAAAGCCGTAACTTAGAATCACTGGCAATGAATGTATCTTCTGCTGCCGAGCAACAATCGACCGTTGCCGCAACCATTGCAGGTGACGCAACTAATGTGCTGGAATATGCGAACCACGAAGTTGAAGCATCTCAAGACTTAGAGCAAATTTTCAAAGACATGAAAATCAATTCTAAAACACTTCAAAACACCATGGACAACTTTAAGTTTCAGTAACAATTTATACCAATTTCAATAAATACTAGATCATTCTGGCTGGTTAAAATGCTCATTAACTGCGTTGTTATTTTTGAAATTAGAACAACTAGTTAACAAAAAATAACGCCTTGTTTATGAACCTTTTTCCTACGCCATAATTGATCAACTAATTAATTCAATTGGTATTAAACGCAAGCCAATAACAAAAAAGCGAGCATCACATTAGCGTGAATTGCTCGCTTTTTATTTGCCTACTTTTGTCGAGTTAGTTTTGCCTAACTCGCTTTGTTCACTTATATTTAAGCACTTGTTTTTTATTACACTTTAAACACAGATTCGATTTAAGGTAGTGTCAACATCAGCAGCTGTGCGTTGTTGCTGCTCAGCATGCTCTGCAATAGCGGCTAAACCTTGCGTAACATCGCGGCTTAACTCCACCACAGTCGCCATAGCCTCGTTTATCGAAGATGTCGACAGCCGCTGTTCATCAGTACCACTGGCTATTTGTGAGGTTAAATTATCAACGTCAGCAAAGGCATCACCAACTTGGTCTAATGCCGACACTACCTGCTGAGAATGCGCTAAACTTTCTTGTGTTAACGCTTGCCCACGGCCAATTGCATTAACCGCATTCGTCGATTTTTCTTGTAAACCTTCAACCATCGACTGAATCTCTACCGTTGACTCTTGGGTTCGATGCGCCAGCGCCCTCACCTCATCGGCGACCACGGCGAAACCACGCCCTTGTTCTCCGGCACGCGCTGCTTCAATGGCGGCATTAAGTGCCAATAAATTAGTTTGCTCTGCGATGCCACGAATAACATCGAGTACAGTGCCAATTCGTGAGCACTCTTCTTGCAGCAAGGCTAAGTCATTGGCCATGCTGTTGACTTCATTAGTGACCGATTCAATTGTATGTTGGCTGGTATTTGACGAGGAAGTACCCTGTGCAAGTATTTCCATCACACGACTAGTCGTTTCGCTAACTTGCTCTGCGCTGTCAGATAAAATACTCGAAGTTTCGGCAACTTGGTTGATTGAGCTTGCCATTAGCTCGATTTGATTTGATGATTCGTCAACGGCATTAACCGAGTTAACCATTTGTGATGACAGCTTAGTAGAGCCTTGACTTAACACCTCAGACTCAGTGCGAATTTCTTCAATTACTTGCCCTAAACCTTCAATAAACTCGCTTAATTCATTAGTGATTTCAGCAAGTTCATCGCTACGGCTATCATTAAGTGGAGACTCTGGTGCTTGCTCAGTACTCACCACTAACGCCAAATAGGCTTTTAGCTTGGCAAGCCTAGCCGTTAATGTATGTTGGGAATAAAAGTAACAACCTATCAGCTGAGTGACCAGCATCGCTAGCACAAAGCCTGTGACTGCGCCGCCCGACAAGGTTTCCGCCATCAAGACACTAACGACAACAAAAATGACACCAATCAATGCCAACGGCATCAGCAATTTTACGTTTAACCTATCTAACATATTAACTTTCCATATTATTTTTCTTATTTTTCACAACTTTCTGAGTAATGATATTTACCGTCGTCTCACCTTTAGCCCTGAATAATACTACTCGAGCTATTTTGAAACTTAATACGATAATAAATGACATTATTGTTATGAAAGCGTTACCAAATTACCGACAAATCCGCTATTTTTCTATGATAATTTTAAGATTTAACAGACAAATCATTTATCTGCATGAATATTGAGCAATTATTAATTCTAGTGTTGGCGTTGGGAGTTATTTGGGGCGGGATACTGTTACTAAAACAGTCTGCAAAGAAATTTAACCTGACAGATGAACAGAAAAAGAAAATAAAAGAGCGTCAAGCCGCTTGGGAAAAGGAAGAGAAAGAAGAAGACAAGGAATAAAAGGCATCACTAGGGCATTAAAAAAGAAGTTAGAGAAGAAAAAGATGTTATGTAGTGATGGCGGCTTGCTTGGTTAAGCATTACACAAGCAAACCGCTCCATAAGTACCTTTAAGTGTAACGGCGAACACTTTGGCCTAGCTGCGATAAATGGTTTGGATCAGGTGAAAGCCAAAGCGAGTTTTCACTGGGCCGTGAATTTTCAGCACATCTTTCTTAAACACCACGTCGTCAAATGCTTTCACCATTTGACCGCGACGAAATTCTCCTAAGTCACCACCACGCTTGCCAGATGGGCAGGTGGAATGCTTTTTTGCTAGCTTGGCAAAGTCAGCGCCTTTGTCTAATTGTTGCTTTAACTTTTCTGCTAATGTTTTGTCTTTCACTAAAATATGTCGGGCAGATGCTGTCGCCATGATTGTTCTCAAAGTAAGTCGTCTATAGTGCCAATTGTAAACTGAAAACACTAAAAATAACTAATTCAACCACTTCACATGTTCAGTTGTGATACGCTATCACCAAGTTTATCTACTACTTAAAAATTATAATAATTAACTATGAGCGCCATCGATCATCTTTTTAGCCAAAACCAACAATGGGCAGATAAAATACGTGAACAAGACCCAGATTTTTTTGAGCAATTATCGAAACAGCAATCACCGGAATATTTGTGGATTGGCTGTTCAGATTCTCGTGTTCCCGCCAACCAGCTATTAGGCTTAGCGCCTGGGGAAGTTTTTGTGCACCGCAATATCGCCAACCAAGTAGTGCACACTGACCTTAACTGCTTATCGGTAATGCAATACGCAATTGAAGTGCTGAAAGTAAAGCACGTGATTGTTTGTGGTCATTACGGCTGTGGTGGTGTTATCGCTTCAATGGACGATGAACCTAGAGGCTTAATCGATAACTGGCTGCGCCATTTAAAAGATGTTTATCGATTCCACAAAGATAAAGTTGATTCCGTCACCGATCAAAACGAAAAGTTCAACTTAATGTGCGAGCTAAATGTGATTGAACAGGTCGCCAATGTCGCTAATTCCAGTATCGTTAAAAAAGCGTGGTCTAACGGGCAGGAGTTAACGGTTCATGGCTTTGTTTATAACCTTAAAGACGGCATTTTAAAAGATATGGAAGTGTCGGTTGACGGTAAGTAGTTGCTAGTGCTTTAACCTAAACGAGAGCCTTAACTAAAACTTTAACTAAAAAAATAGCCAGCAATTGCTGGCTATTTTTTTGATATAGGGTGACTGTTGAAAAAACTACTCTTCCGAACCTTCTAAAATATCGGCAAATTTGTTCAGTTTCTCTAATGCTAAACCATGAATTGATTTACGTGGGTAGCGATCAGTGCGACTGATCTCACCTGCAGGCATCGCCATCAAAATTTCCAACGCTTGGTCGATGCAATCAACGGCATAAATGGCGAATTTCCCTTCTTTTACCGCATCAATAACATCTTGCTCTAACATCAGATTAATGACATTGGTACGCGGGATAATCACGCCTTGCTTGCCGGTTAACCCCTTGTCTTTGCAAAGACGATAAAAACCTTCGATTTTTTCATTCACACCACCAACCGATTGCACTTCACCGTGTTGATTAATGGAGCCGGTAATGGCAATACTTTGCTCAATGGGCAGCTGAGTAATGGCCGAAATTAACACGCACAGTTCAGCCATTGACGCACTATCGCCATCGATATGCCCATAAGACTGTTCAATAGCAATATTGGCAGAAATTGAAACCGGAAACTCTTGACCATATTTATGGCCGAGATAACCCGTCAGTAGCAATACCCCTTTGGAGTGAATTGATTTACCTAAGTCGACTTCTCGCTCAATATCGGTCACACCATTACTGCCTGCATAAACCGTGGCAGTAATACGCGCTGGTGTACCAAACACGCTATCGCCAATTTCTAACACGGTTAAGCCGTTAACCTTGCCAACATTTTGCCCTTCGGTGTTGATCAGCACTTGGCGCTCTTTAATTTCGCTAAGCCAAGTTTCACTTAATCGCCCCGTGCGACGCTGCTTTGCAGCTAGGGCAAGTTTGACGAATTCAGCAGTCAGTGTGCTTTCCAGCGACTGCTTGCGCCAGCAATACACGGCTTCGTCTAACAAGTCATTGATTTGCACAATATTGGCAGAGATCTTGTGTTGATGCTCAGCGCGGCGCAGTGCATAGCGCACCAATTCGACAATCGCCTCATCCAGCACTTCGGGGTAATCGAATTGTTTTGCACGGCGACGAATTAAGTTGCCATACGCTTTCAAACTGGCGTGATTATTATCGATATGACGATCAAAGTCGGCTAACACTCGAAATAGCTCGGTAAATTCTTGATCGTACTCTTGCAGCATGTAGTAAACATCAGAGCTGCCCAGTAAAACCACTTTCACATTAAGTGGAATTTTTTGCGGCTGTAAGGTGACTGTCGCGCTCGCGCCCATTTCTGAATAGGGATTTTCAATGGCTAGCTTTTGGGTTTTTAAGGCCAATTTTAACCGTGACCACACCAATGGCTGATTCAGCAACTTATCAGCATCTAAAATCAAATAACCACCATTCGCTTTGTGCAAAGCCCCTGGGCGAATTTGACGATAGCTAGTGTAAGTTGCTCCTTGAAAGGTAGAAAAATCGATATGACCAAACAAATTTTGGAAGGTTGGATTTTGCTCGTACACCACAGGCGCGCCTTCATTCGGCTTACGTGAAACGAGTAGGTTTGGTAAGAAGTGCTCAACCAATAACTTACGATTGTCTTTATCATTGGTGTTTTCTGCACTTTCATCCGCCAGTACTTCAAGTACTGTATCAACAGCGTGTTCTTTGAGCTTGCTCAGGTATTTAAGCACACCAATATTACTGGCAAACTCGTGCTCTAATTCTTTAATTAATGGGCGGATACTATGATCAGCGGTTTCAAACTTAAGCTTTCGCAACTTATTTGACGACTCGCGTTTCCAAAGCGGTAGTTCAATCAACTGCTCTGACAACAAGGTTTCCAACGCCGCCAGAATTTTGTAAAACTCAGTGCGTTTTTCTTCTGACAGATTGGCAAATTCTTTGTCGCTAACAGGCTTGCCATCCACTAACGGTGAAAAACCAATTTCACCGTTTTCCTCGTGCAGCACCACACTATGACTAAGTGCAGTTTGTTCAACAGCACCAATGGCTTCATCATATTTTTGGTTAAACTCGCGATCAATCGCCGCCTTTTGACGTTGATAACCCGGGTTATCAAAAATTTCTGGAAACAGTGCCATCAACTCATCAATAAAAGTATTGATGCGAGCCAATAACTGCTTGCCATCGCCCGGGCTCACATAGAGGCGGTACGGTGCGTGGTTATCATCAAAGTTGTTGATATAGCACCACTCGGAAGGCGTTGTTTGCTCACCTGCTACTTCGTTTAGCATTTGCTTGATTAACGTTTGGCGACCCGTACCGTGATCTCCCATAGCAAACACATTAAAGCCAATAGCTTCCATTGATAAACCAAATTCCAATGCCTCTTTGGCACGTTCGTGCCCAACAAAGGGCTGACGCTCAATGGCGTGCTCAGAGCTGATAAACATCGCCTCTGATAAATTAGCAGTTAATTGGTTTGGTTTTAGCAGGCAGCTAACGGCGGATAAACTCATGCAGGAACTCAAATGAAACATGTTCAAATTTTGTTAGTATTATCGCCAGTTTACTCGCTTGCCTGCTAAGAGCAAAGGTAATTTACCCTTGGCTTTGACAGGTGGTCATTTATCAAACAATGCAACCCAACTAGTCCTTATTTAACCTGCCCTATCTGCGATAGAAATTGAGTCTCTTTTACTTCAACAATGCCTTTTAACGAAAACTAAGGCGATAACGGCTGGCGATAAAATTTATCGTGCCCGCACTTAGCACAACTAGCGACTTGCGAGAAATGAGAAATTGTCAGCGATGCATCGCATTGTCGGCAAACCAAGACACCAAAGCCAATATAGTCACCACTTTGATAGATACCGTCATGGGCAAAATCATCAGGCAGCTCAGCCCACTCAATTTGCGATTTATCTGCCGCTTTTGCTAACGAATCCCACCAAGTCTCGTTAAGTAGTCCCAAATAAATTGAATGTGCGGAGTCTTGCTGCCACTGCTCGCTAAACTCCTTTAAGTCATATTTCAAATTATCAACAAACTGGCCTACTCGCTCTTGCGATAAACTCTCTGCAGCATGCGCTAATGCTTTTGCTTCTTCTACGACATCGATTAACTGCCTGACCTCATGCTGCTGAATATCTTGCAGCCAATTGGAAAGCTTTTGATAAATGGTATCTAGTTGGTTGTGCTCAGCCATCATCACCCCTTAATCACTTAAGCAAGAAACACCCTATCATTGAGTATAGCTAGCCATGGCGATTAAGTGTTTTTACGGCGCGAATCGTACGTCATCCTAGCTTGTAATTTGCGGGATTAAACTTGTTGTTTCCTAGCAGGATAAGGTATTCTATGCGGCAAAATTTAACATGCCGCCATTGCAGCCGTTCATAGAGCGAACAAATAGCGATAAATTCGTTATTTAACGCCCTCGCTACTTGCCTAGCTACTGACTCAGCGTCAGAAAGATAAGTAACGTAAAAAGCTGCCAGTTAAGGCTTAAGCACCCTCTTCTGAGTATTTGAGAAATTAATTGATGGAATCCACATACAATCCCCAATCGATTGAAGCAGAAGTTCAGCAATTCTGGACTGACAACAAAACCTTTAAAGCACAAGAAAAGCCTGGCAAAGAAAAGTTCTACTGCCTGTCTATGTTCCCATACCCAAGTGGTCGTCTGCATATGGGTCACGTGCGTAACTACAGCTTGGGTGATGTAATTTCTCGCTACCAACGTATGCAAGGTAAAAACGTCTTACAGCCTATGGGTTGGGATGCGTTTGGTTTACCGGCAGAAAATGCGGCGATCAAAAACAATTCGGCGCCTGCCAAGTGGACGTACCAAAACATTGATTACATGCGCGGTCAATTGCAATCACTGGGTTTTGGCTACGACTGGGATCGCGAATTCGCTACCTGTCAAAAAGATTACTACCGCTGGGAGCAATGGTTCTTCACTAAGCTTTACGAAAAAGGCTTAGTGTATAAGAAAAACGCGACCGTAAACTGGGATCCAGTGGACCAAACCGTACTGGCTAACGAGCAAGTAATTGACGGTCGCGGCTGGCGCTCAGGTGCGATTGTTGAGCGTAAAGAAATTCCTCAGTGGTTTATCAAAATCACCGATTACGCAGAAGAATTATTAAACGACTTAGATCAGCTAGAAGACTGGCCTGAGCAAGTCAAAACCATGCAGCGCAACTGGATTGGTCGCTCTGAAGGTGTTGAAATGACCTTTGCTGTTGCTGACAGTGATGGCCAAGCATCTGACGAAAGCTTTGATATTTACACCACACGTCCAGATACCATTATGGGTGTGACTTATGTAGCGCTTGCTGCCCAGCATCCATTGTCAGTAAAAGCCGCTGAGAATAACCCGGCGCTGGCTGAATTTATTGCGGAAGTGAAAGCAAGCAAGCTATCTGAAGCCGATATGGCGACAGTTGAGAAAAAAGGTGTTGATACTGGTCTTAAAGCGATTCACCCATTAACTGGCGAGCTAGTGCCGGTATGGGCAGCGAACTTCGTGCTAATGGATTACGGCTCAGGCGCGGTCATGTCAGTACCAGGTCACGACCAACGTGACTTTGAATTTGCCACTAAGTATGGTCTAGAAATTGCGCAAGTCATTGCTGGTAGCGAAGAAGATGATATCAGCAAAGCGGCAATCACAGAGAAAAATACCTTAATCAACTCTGGCGAATTTGATGGTTTATCGTTTGATGAAGCGTTTAAAGCCGTTGCCGCTAAGCTTGAGTCACTAGGTAAAGGTAAGATTACTGTTAACTACCGCTTACGCGATTGGGGTGTATCTCGCCAACGTTACTGGGGCGCACCAATTCCAATGATCAACTTGGCCAATGGCGAGTCTGTGCCTGTGCCAGAAGATCAGCTACCGGTTGAACTACCAGAAGATGTAGTAATGAATGGTGTAACCTCGCCAATCAAAGATGATCCAGAGTGGGCGAAAACCACATACAACGGCGAAGAAGCATTCCGTGAAACCGATACCTTCGATACCTTTATGGAATCGTCTTGGTACTACGCTCGTTACTGCTCAACTGATTCAAACGACCAAATGTTAGACCCAGAAAAGGCAAACTACTGGTTACCCGTTGATCAATACATTGGTGGTATTGAGCATGCTATTTTGCACTTATTGTATGCGCGCTTCTTCCACAAACTACTTCGTGATGTTGGTTTAGTTGATTCAGACGAACCATTCAAGAGCCTGTTATGTCAAGGTATGGTGTTAGCAGAAACCTATTACCGTGAAGGTGCTAACGGCGGCCAAGAGTGGATTGCACCAACAGACGTAGAAGTTGAGCGCGACGAAAAAGGCAAAATCACCGCAGCGAAAAGCAAAATTGATGGCGAGCCAGTGATTTCGGCAGGCATGAGTAAAATGTCGAAGTCGAAAAACAACGGTATCGACCCACAAGCGGTTATCGAGCAATACGGTGCAGACACCGTACGTTTATTTATTATGTTCACTTCGCCACCAGAGCAAACCTTAGAATGGTCAGACTCAGGTGTAGAAGGTGCACATCGTTTCCTTAAACGCGTATGGAAGCTCGCTGCTGATTTCACCGAAGCAGCAAATACAACAGAGCTTGATGCAGCAAACGTGAACTTTGCTAGCCAACACAAAGCACTTCGACGTGAGTTACACAAAACAATCGCTAAGGTAAGTGATGACATTGGTCGTCGTAACACCTTTAACACCGCAATTGCGGCAGTTATGGAGCTAATGAACCACTTAGCGAAAGCTAAGCTTGAGTCAAACGAAGATCTAGTGGTGATGCAAGAAGCGGTGCGCGCAGTTACCTTAATGCTTGCGCCAATCGTGCCTCACTTAAGCCACAAGTTATGGCAAGAAATTGGTGACGGTAGCCAAGTTGAAGACGCACTTTGGCCACAAGTAGATGACGCAGCGCTTGTTGAAGATGAAAAACTTATCATCGTACAAGTGAACGGTAAGCTACGTGCAAAAGTGACTGTTGCTGCTGATGCTAGCCAAGACGATGTTCAAGCATTGGCAGAAAGCGAAGAAAACGTAGCAAAATTTGTTGAAGGCAAAACGGTACGTAAAGTGATTTATGTACCAGGTAAGCTGTTGAACATTGTAGCTAACTAAAGGTAGCTAATTAAATGCGCCTAACAACACCCATTGTTAGGCGCCAAATATTTAATCTTGTCGGGTTCTTTTCGCTTTAGAGTAAGGAAAAATTATGAAGTTATCGTCACGTAAAATAAGCCTAATTGTCGTGTTAAGCATTTTGCTATCGGCTTGTGGCTTTCGCTTACGCGGTGACTTTCTGCTCGCACCAGAACTGCAAACCCTTTATGTTAGCTCAGTTGACAAACACGGTGAACTTACTCGTTTAGTCAAACAACATTTAGCCTTAAATCAGGTGAATATCGTTAGTACACCTCGTGCCGAACTTCCTGAGCTGAGAATTTTAAAAGACGAACTAAATCGTCGCACGCTATCACTATTTCCTAATGGCCAAGTGGCTGAATACGAAATTATCTATACCGTTAATTACCAGCTACAAATGGCTAACCAAGAACCTCAGCGCTTTAGCTTTGAGCTGTACAGTGATTATCAAGACGACCCAGATCGCACTCTGGCAAAAAGTCGCGAACTTGCACTACTGTTGAAAGAAATGCGCCAACTTGCCGCAGATCGTATCCTACGTGAAATGGCGAGTATTCAAGTTAATAGCTAAGCCTTCAACGCCAATTAACGAGGTTTTTAAGCTTGCGCATCTACCACAATCAACTCTCACAAACCTTATCACAGCCGTTGGCACCTGTTTGGCTAGTATTTGGTGATGAGCCTTGGCAAAAAAACGACAGCTTGGCGCAAATTAAAGCCGCTGCCCTGCAGCAAGGGTTTGATGAGCTAATCCGCTTTAGCATCGATGACAAATTCAATTGGGATGAAGTGCTCAACGAATACAATGCCATGAGCCTATTTGCCGCCCGTCGCGTGATTGAGCTTGAATTTCTAAGCACCAAGTTAAACGACAGTGCCACAAAAGCGATTGAGTTAATTTGTAGTCAGCTTAGCCCTGACGTCACCCTACTTTGCCATGGTGATAAACTCGATGGCAACGCCAGTAAAAAGAAATGGTTTAAAGCACTGAGCGGCGCGGGTGTCTATCTACCGCTTTACGACCTAGACACCAAAGGTTTAGCCATGTGGCTCAATCGTCAGGTACGTCAGTATCAATTGGTGATTGATAAACAAGGCATTGAATTATTGCTGACCATGTTTGAGGGCAATATCTTAGCGCTCGATCAAGAATTGCAAAAGCTGTCTATTTTATATGGCCAGCAGGCAATTGACTTTGATACCTTGTCAGCACTGATTATTAGCCAAGCAAAATTTAACCCTTTTGCCTTAGTGGATGCCTTACTCGCGGGTAAAGTTGATCGCTGCATCACTATGTTAGATCAGCAGCAACAAGAAGGGACGCCTGCGACCAAAATCCAGTGGTTTATCAACAAAGAGCTTAACCAGCTCAAACAAATGCATTACCAATTGCAAGCAGGCGAAAACGAGCAAGCCATATTTAAAGCATTTCGCATTTGGGATAAGCGCAAACCGCTTTATCAGCATGCACTAGCCAATATGTCGCTTGATAATATTTTAATTGCGATTACCCGCCTAGCCGATGTTGATTTGGTCAGTAAAACTACGAGTGAATTTAATGTTTTTCAGATGCTTGCAGATGTCTGTATTTGCGCTTATCACGGTGAAAAGCTAAAGCCACTTAGCCTAAACTACTATGACTAACGTTGCTGGAAACGAGCTGGTTACAAGCAAACTGCCCAAAAACACGGAAAGCCAACTAATTTTTGGCGGCACCTTTGACCCTTTTCACTTGGGTCACTTAAACCTATGTAAACATATTGCAGGCGATTTAGACGTTAATAAAATCACGCTATTGCCAGCGAATATTCCGCCGCATAAAGCGGCTGCCAAGGTAAGCAGTCAACACAGATTGGCAATGTTACAGGCACTCGCCCAGCAAGTGCCGCTTTTTCGTGTCGATGGTCGAGAGCTTAATCGCGACAAGCCAAGTTATACAGTCGACACATTAGAAGAGATTAAGCTCGAAAAACCATCGCTTTCGCTAAGTTTACTTATTGGTATGGACTCTTTACTTAGCTTTACTCAGTGGCATCAATGGCAGGAAATACTCGCGCGAGTTAATCTTATTGTCTGTACACGGCCCAATTACACGCTTAACATAAAACAATTGCACGCAGAGCTTCAGCAGCGCCTGACCGACAAAGCCTCGTTAAATCTAGCTGATGTTGGACAAATCTATTTAGCCCCACCAGCTAATGTTGAGTTATCCTCAACCGATATTCGCTATCAGCTTAGTCAAGCTGGCATGTGCGATTCATCATCGGTTTCCGTACCTAAACAAGCGCCTTGCCAAGTGCCCAATCAAGGATTAAGCCAAGCGCCTAATCAAGGGTTAAGCCAAGTATTTAACCAGCTCCCCAAAGTAATTGCAGAGTACATCAAGCAGCATCAGCTTTATTGCTAGTACTTTGCCTGAATATACAGATAACTCACTATCCACGCTAACCCAAACATCAATGCGTTTTTGCTAATACTTGAAGAATAAGTGTTTCGTAGCCGAATAATTTACTGCCTGTTACCTTTGAGCAGTTAACGCTCCTGATAAATAGTGATATTATTAGCGGTTACTAATTTCGGATATTGTTTTAATTCAATTTCAATCAAGGAAAAAACATTGCAAAGTGAAGCTCTTTCCGCTTTCGTTTATGAAAAAATCGACGATCTAAAAGGCCGCGACATTATCACCCTAAACATTCAAGATAAGGCCAGTTTTGCTGATTACATGGTAATCGCTTCAGGTAACTCTAATCGCCACGTTAAATCTATTGCGCAAAATGTTGCCATGGAATGCCGTGCTGAAGGTATCGAACCGCTCGGTATCGAAGGTAATGATATTGGTGAATGGTCGTTAGTTGACTTAGGTTCAGTAGTAGTTCATGTCATGACTGACGAGCAACGTGACAAATACCAAATTGAAAAGCTTTGGCAAGACTAACAGCAATTTAGGCGATCCGTTCAATGCGTTTAACTTTATATGCCGTTGGCAATAAAATGCCTGCTTGGGTGACTCAAGGCTTTGAAGAATATGCCCGCCGTTTCCCACGTGATTTAAGCTTTCATCTGGTTGAAATCCCTCCTGGTAAACGTACTAAAAATGCTGATATTGCCCGTATTCTAGACAAAGAAGGCGAGCAAATGTTAGCGGCTATTCCAAAAGGCAATCGCATTGTTACCCTAGAAGTAACAGGTAAACCCTGGGACACTCCAATGCTTGCTACCCAGCTAGAGCGTTGGCAGCACGATGGCCGAGATGTGGCATTATTGGTTGGTGGGCCAGAGGGGCTAGCACCCGCTTGTATTAAAGCCTCAGAGCAAAAGTGGTCGCTTTCACCTTTAACATTGCCACACCCTATGGTGCGCATTATTATTGCCGAAAGCTTGTATCGCGCTTGGAGTGTTAACACGAACCACCCCTATCATCGAGAATAAGCGCAGAGAATAAGCCCAGAGAGTAAGCAAAGGTAATAGCCATCAAAACTAAGCAGCTATCATGGTAAGACGTAAACGCGTATCCATACGTAACCACAGCGCCGAGGCAAATTTATTTGCCCGCCGTGCTTTTATTGCACTCATTGGTGTGGTCGCGATGTTGATTGTTCTGTTTACCAACGTTTATAACTCGCAAGTTAATTCGTTCGAAAAGTATCAAACGCGATCAAATAGCAACCGCATTAAGCTTTTGCCTGTTGCCCCTAATCGTGGGCAAATCTACGATCGCAATGGCGTACTGCTGGCTGAAAATAAGCCCGTTTACAGCTTAGAAATTATTCCTGAGCAGGTTGAAGATCTCGAAGGTACGATTGCCGATATTAGTGAGTTACTCGATATCAGCGAAGAAAAACAACAAAAGTTCTTCAAAGCACTGCGAGGTAAACGTCGTTTTAAACCGATTGAATTACAGTCGCGTTTGAGCGATCAGCAAGTAGCGCTCTTTTCCGTTAATCAGCATAAATACCCAGGCGCATTTATTGATGCCCGACTTAAGCGTTATTATCCATTTGGCGATTTAACCACCCATAACTTAGGTTATGTTGCCAAAATTAACCGCAAAGACGCGCAGCGCCTAGAAGCAGAGGGGAAATCAGAGAATTACGCCGCAACCCGTGAGATAGGTAAACTAGGTTTAGAAAAGTATTACGAAGAGATTCTACACGGTCGTATTGGTCACCAAGAAGTTGAAGTGAATAACCAAGGACGCGTGATACGCACGCTTGATTTCACGCCTCCGACTCCCGGCAAAGACCTTACCCTTACCCTAGATATTGAGCTACAAATGATCGCCAAGCGGGCACTCGCTGGCAAACGTGGCTCAGTAGTCGCGATTGACCCGCGTGATGGCGGAGTGTTGGCGATGTATTCGAACCCAAGTTACGACGGTAACTTATTCGTGCACGGCATTAGCTCGAAGAATTATCGCAAATTATTAGACTCGAAAGACTTGCCACTGATCAATCGCAGTGTCCAAGGTTACCCGCCCGCTTCTACCGTAAAACCCTTCTTAGCCTTACTTGGCCTAGAGCAAGGAGTGATAACACCTGAAACTCGAATTTGGGACCCTGGTTGGTATCAGCTAAAAGGTGTTGATCACAAATACCGTGACTGGAAAAAATGGGGGCATGGCTGGGTTGATTTAACTAAAGCGATTGAACAATCGTGTAACGTTTACTTTTATGATTTAGCCTACAAACTTGGTATCACCAAAATCAGCGAGATGATGGACAAGTTTGGCTTTGGTGAACGCACCGGCATTGATATTCATGAAGAGAGCAGCGGTATTTTGCCCAGTGTTGGCTGGAAGCGCGCTCGCTACAATCAAAACTGGTATACAGGCGAAACTTTATCAGTCGGTATCGGACAAAGTTATTGGACGGTAACGCCATTGCAACTGGCGCAGGCGACCTCAGTGTTGGTCAACAAAGGTGAAATCAAAAAGCCGCACTTATTAAAAGCCAGTTCGCAAACTACATACACACAAGGTGAAGGCAAGAATGTTGTCACCATCAGTGCTCAGCCATATGAGCTTGAGGAGTACCCACCAATTGCCTTAAATAACCAAGACAATTGGCAGCTTGTGCTAGATGCGATGCATTCAACCGTGCAGAAAAAAGGGGCAACTGGCCATACCGCGTTTAAAGACCACCAATACGACGCCGCCGGTAAAACAGGCTCCGCACAAGTTGCGCGCATTGCGCAAGATGCAAAATATGACGCCGAAAAAACTCAAGAGAACAAGCGTGATAATGCCATGTTTATCGCCTTTGCCCCATTTGATAAGCCAGAGATTGTGGTCTCTGTTGCTATCGAAAATGTTGCCAAAGGCGGTGGTGCAACCAATGCCGCGCCGGTGGCAAGGCAAATAATGGATCAATATTTTGGTAATCGCGTGATCACTAGCGAATACACCAGTGAGGAACATCCACTTCACGACGAACACTTTACCGTTTCCACTGACGAGGCCGATTAATGCGATCAACGGGGCAAGATCAAGCCAAAAAACTCGATATTTGGCAGAAACTTCATTTAGATTTACCCTTGTTGCTTGGCTTACTTAGCTTGATGACCTTGGGACTTTTTGTGGTCTATAGCGCAGGTGGGCAAGACTTTGATTTGGTTGTTCGACAAGGTGTTCGCCTTGGCGTTGCCCTGCTCGTGATGTTTATCGTCGCGCAGATTCCACCGCAGGTTTATTTTAAATGGGCCGTTCCCACTTTTGTTATCGGCTTAGGTTTACTGATTGCGGTACTGCTAGTTGGTACGGTAGGTAAAGGCGCTCAACGCTGGTTAAATCTTGGCTTTATGCAGTTTCAACCTTCAGAAGTGATGAAACTTATTGTGCCGATCACCATCGCTTGGTTTATCAGCCAGCACGATCTGCCAGCCAAGCTAGGCAACATCGTGATTGCTTTTATTCTTGTTCTGATCCCGACATTACTCATTGCTAAGCAACCCGATTTAGGTACCTCACTGTTAATTGCTAGCTCAGGCATTTTCGTGATTTTTCTTGCAGGTGCCAGTTGGAAGTTAATTGGCACCTGCGTAGGGCTTGCCTCGGCATTTACGCCAATCCTTTGGATGTTTTTGATGAAAGACTACCAAAAGCAGCGAGTATTAACATTCCTTGATCCAGAGAAAGACCCACTGGGTAGCGGCTACCATATTATTCAATCAAAAATCGCCATTGGCTCAGGCGGGCTATACGGCAAAGGCTGGCTACAAGGCACGCAATCACAATTAGAGTTTTTACCAGAGCGCCATACCGACTTTATTTTCTCTGTGTTTAGTGAGGAATTCGGGCTAGTTGGTGTAACAGCTTTGCTGCTGGTTTATTTAGCTATCGTAATGCGCGGTCTTTGGATTGCAGTAAATGCTCAAGAAGCCTTTACCAAACTGCTTGCAGGCAGTATTACATTAACCTTTTTTGTATATGTATTTGTCAATATTGGTATGGTTTCGGGCTTGCTGCCAGTGGTTGGTGTACCACTGCCGCTCGTCAGCTATGGTGGTACGTCAATGGTGACATTAATGGCCGGCTTTGGCATTCTAATGGCAATAGGAACGCACCGTCGATTTAATGCACAGTGATTACCGATAAGCTTTAAATCTAAATTTTACGCAACGCATAAAAACAACGCGTAAAAGCTAAACATAAAAACTATACATAAAAGCTATACATAAATAACAATGACTAAAAAATTATGCCTAGCCAGCTTGCTTGTCACCGCTATTGCCATCATGGCTGGTTGCAGTACCAATACTGGCCGCTACCAACAAGCACATGACAGCATTCCAACCCGTTTACCAACCGCTGCGGAGCTTAAAGATCCCATTCCGCGTGCTGAGCCCAAAAGCCGAGGTGGTAATCGAGACTATCAGGTGCGCGGTAAGCACTATCAAGTACTCGATAGCGCAGAAGGGTTTAGCCAGTCAGGTATAGCTTCTTGGTATGGTAAAAAATTTCACGGTCATCTAACATCTAATGGCGAAATCTATGACATGTATGCCATGAGCGCTGCGCATAAAAACTTACCATTGCCAACCTATGTAAAAGTTACCAACCAAGCAAACCAAAAATCTGTGATAGTCCGCGTTAATGATCGTGGGCCGTTCCATCAAGACCGTATTATCGACTTGTCTTACAGCGCAGCATACAAGTTAGGCATGCTGTCCACTGGCACAGCAAACGTTACAATTGAAACGATTAGTGACGCTAAGCCGCCAGCCAACCAGAAAGTTAAGCAAGAAACGCTAGCAAATAGCGACAACGACGAGGCGGTACCAGAAGGTGATTATGTTCAAGTATTTGCGACACGCAGTGAAGACGTGGCTAAGCGTACAGTTCTAGCACTGACCAGCTTATATCAGCACAACGCCGTTTATTCGCAGCAAAATGGTATATACCGCGTTAAGCTAGGCCCATTTGCCGAGCACGAAAATACCGATGAATTAGTCACCAGTTTGCGACAAGCCGGTTACGAAAGCGCCTACCGTCGCAAAATCTTACATTAAGCCTGTTATCCATTGGGTTTGCGCGTAGCAAATCCTAATAGTAGTGATATACTGTTGGCAATTTTTTGACACAACTTATCACACCAACCTTTAGCACTGCCCTCCCCAATAAAGCGAGTGGCAAAGTAAATAACTCGCTAAAGCGATGATCAGTTGTGCAGCTGGTTAAAAATACAATTTTCAAGGAGCATTATGTCACGCCCATTCGCTCAGCGCGTAGCTAAATCCACTAAGCGATGCTTAGTTTTGCTAAGCGCCATTACGCTTTCCTCATCTATATTTTCTGCTTCGGCACAATCGATTCGCATCACACCGGATGCTCCTGAAATTAATGCCAAAGGCTTCATCTTAATTGATTACACCACAGGTAAAGTGATCGCAGAAGGCAATGCCGACACGCAATTAGAGCCGGCTAGTTTAACTAAAATGATGACTAGCTATATTATCGGTCGCGAACTTCAAGCAGGTAATATCGCAAGCACTGATATGGTGACTATCAGTGAAAATGCATGGGCAAAAAACTTCCCAGATTCATCAAAAATGTTTATTGAAGTCGGAACTGAGGTGAGTGTTGCCGAGCTTAACCAAGGAATTATTGTCGCTTCAGGTAACGATGCCTGTGTTGCAATGGCAGAGCATATTGCTGGCTCTGAAGACGCTTTCGCCGATCTAATGAATGCCCACGCACAGCAATTAGGCATGTCGAGCAGTTACTTTGAAAACAGCCATGGTCTGCACAGTGAAGAGCACTTCACTACACCACGAGATATGGCAACACTAGCAATTGCATTAATTCGCGATACACCAAGTGAATATGAGATGTACAAGCAACGCTCGTACACTTACAACGACATCAAACAGTACAACCGTAACAGCCTGCTATGGGACAAGAGTTTAGACGTTGACGGTATTAAAACGGGCTATCATTCAAAAGCTGGCTACAGCTTAGTGACCTCAGCGGTGAAAGACGGAATGCGTTTAGTTTCTGTGGTGATGGGTACCGAAAGCCAACGCGCTCGTAAAATTGAAAACAAGAAACTGCTTAACTATGGCTTCCGCTTCTTTGAAACCATCACGCCATATGAAGCTGGCGAAACGTTTGCCACGAACCGTGTTTGGATGGGTGATATTAAAGACGTTAACCTAGGCATTTTAGAAAGCACGCCGATTACTATTCCGCGTGGTCAACGTAAGAAAATTGAAACGAACGTTGAACTTACCAAAGAACTTGTTGCTCCATTAGCCAAAGGTGAGCAAGTGGGTAAACTTTATTTAACCCTTAACGGTGAAGATATCGCTGAATACCCACTGGTTACCTTACAAGAAGTGAACGAAGGCAGCATGTTCAGCCGTTTAGTGGACTATGTAAAACTGCAGTTTGCTAACTAGTTACTAAATTTTAAGTAACAGCGTAAATCCCCCCTTGAAAAGCCCTGGCAAACGCTAGGGCTTTTATGTCTCATAAAGTTGCATTTAACGCTTGAATTTTGATTGTTCGCCACCATTAACAAGCCAGCAAATCACAAGCATAGCCCTTGCCTGTAGATTAGTGATAAAATATGAACTAAGAGCACCAAGCGACCGCATTTATGTGAGCGTTCGCACCAGACTGCGTTGTGGAGCATTATATTAGCGCCCTGCAATCAGTAATAGAGAGCAAATATGCAAACTAAATTTGATGAACTATTAGAATTTCCAACCGTACTAAACTTCAAAGTGATGGGTGTCGCTTGCGACGAATTACCTGACTTGATTGTTGCTGAGTTACAAAAGCACACGCCTGGCGATTACTCACCGAAATTAAAGCCAAGCTCTAAAGGTAATTATGTATCTGTGTCTGTTGCCGTTCGCGTGACAAGCAAAGAGCATATTGAGCAGGTATATCAATCGCTAAATACGATTGAGCAAGTTCGCTACATTCTCTAGCGAACCAAGCCACCAAAGAAATAGCCAAGCATTCTATCGCGACATTGTAAAATCAAGTAGGCAGTAAATTGACTAAAACGCTAGTTATTCGACAGTTAGCACAAGCAGAGTACACACAAGTATGGCAAGCCATGCAAAAGTTCACCGATGAGCGTGATAAGTCAAGCTTAGACGAACTGTGGTTAGTAGAGCATCCGCCCGTGTTTACTCAAGGGCAAGCCGGTAAAGAAGAGCACTTACTTGCGCCTGGGGAAATCCCAGTTGTACAAGTTGACCGTGGCGGACAAGTGACTTACCACGGTCCCGGCCAGCAAGTTATCTACGTCATGATCGATCTTAGACGCCGAAAAATGGGTGTCCGAGAACTGGTTACCCTAATTGAAAATGCGATAGTTAATACCCTTGCAGAATATGATATTGACGCCTACCCAAGGCCAGATGCCCCAGGAGTCTATGTCGATGGCAAAAAAGTCGCTTCGCTTGGCTTACGGATTCGCAAAGGCTGTTCATTCCATGGGTTAGCGCTCAATGTTAATATGGATTTATCACCATTTTTGCGCATCAATCCTTGCGGTTATAACGATTTAGAAATTATACAAAGTGCTGATTTAAATGGTCCGAAAACTGTTGAGCAAGCAGGTCAAGGGCTGGTCAAACATTTAAGCGCACTACTTGAAGCCGACGAGCTTCAATATCAAACAGGTTTGGAACAACAATATGACAATTAAATCTTCACGTATGGAGCCAGGCGTTAAGCTACGCGACGCTGAGAAAATGGCACATATCCCAATTAAAGTCGTGCCTTCAGAGCGTGAAACTATGCTGCGTAAACCAGAGTGGTTGCGCATCAAATTGCCGCGTACAACTGAAAAAATCGATCAAGTCAAAGCTGGCTTACGCAAGCACGGTTTGCACTCAGTATGTGAAGAAGCTTCATGCCCTAATCTGTCAGAGTGCTTCAATCACGGTACCGCCACCTTTATGATCTTAGGTGACATTTGTACCCGCCGCTGTCCGTTCTGTGATGTAGCTCACGGTCGCCCGCTAAAACCAGACGCAGAAGAGCCGAAAAAATTGGCACTTACGCTTAAAGACATGTCATTAAAATACGTGGTGATCACTTCAGTTGATCGCGACGATCTGCGTGACGGTGGTGCGAGCCAATTTGCTGAATGTGTGAAAGAAATTGCCGAACTTGCACCACATACAAAAGTGGAAATCTTAGTTCCAGATTTTCGTGGCCGTATGGACCGAGCGCTGGAAATTTTAAACCAGCATCCACCACATGTGTTTAATCACAATATGGAAACCGCGCCGCGTCTATACACTAAAGCGCGCCCTGGGGCGAATTACCAGTGGTCATTAGACTTACTTAAGAAATTCGGTGAAGCTAACCCCGATGTACCAACTAAGTCAGGCTTAATGGTGGGCTTAGGTGAAACTAACGAAGAAATCCTTGAGGTGATGCGCGACTTGCGTGCTCACGGCGTGACCATGCTAACAATTGGTCAATATTTGCAACCAAGCAAAGAGCACTTACCTGTGGAACGTTATGTTCACCCTGATGAATTTAAAATGTTCCACGACGAAGCCATGAAAATGGGCTTTAAACATGCCGCCTGTGGGCCGCTTGTGCGCTCTAGTTACCACGCTGACAAACAAGCCGCAGGTGAAGAAGTCAGCTAGTAGTGTATCGCCAGCGTTACGTGCTTTAAGGCTAATCATAACTTCCTAAAAATTGGCGGCAGTATATTACCTTTGTACTGTCGCTAACTTTTTAGCCGTCTCATCCCTTCGGTAACTATGTGTAAAGCTAAGGCTATTTAAACACCGTTAACTTTCCAATTGACGCTTGTTAAGCCCCAGTGAAATCAAACCAGCTAGAAGCGCCGTTATCGCCGCAGCAACATGTGTTTGCATTAACCCGTTACCATCTAGCCACAGTAAACCAGCCGCGTACGCACCGATTGCGCCACCCACCCCATAAACACCACTAATGTAGAGCGCTTGCGCCCTGTTTTGTTGATTTTCACGAAAGTGGTGTTGAATAAACTGCATCGACGCACTGTGATAAAGTGCATAGCTTGCCGCATGAATAAGCTGCGTAAACACTAGTAATGCCATATGCTCGCCCCAAAGTCCCATTAACAGCCAGCGCAGTGCAGTACTTAAAAAACTAAAGATTAATAAGTGATAAACACTAAACCGCTTGAATATGCGCCCTGCAAGTATAAACGTCGCTACTTCAATCACCACAGAGACACCAATTAACAGACCAACTGCGTAGCTAGGGTGGCCTAAGTCACGAATATACAGAGCAAAAAATGAGTAGTATGGGCCAAAGCTTACTTGCAACAATAAACCAGCGACAAAGAATAAAATAAAGTTGCGAGACATAAGAGGGGTTAGCATTGAGCTCGTATCTATTTCGCTTGGTGCACGCCCTCTTTTATCGCGCATCAACAAAGTAGATAACCATAAACCAATCAATACCACTAAACCGAGTAAGACAAAGGTTTCACTGCCCTGGCTGGCAATAACTTCGCCACTAAGCACGGCAAGCGCAATAAAACCTAAACTGCCCCAAAGCCGAATACGCGCATAAAACTTTGCGCTTTTGCGCATCGAGTGCAGCGTTAGCACTTCTAGCTGAGGCAACATGCCTGTCCAAAATAAACTGAATAGCGCTAATACAATGGCAATCGGCCAATAACCATCAACAAAGAACAAGCCAAAAAATGAAATCATTGCCAGCGTACTGGCTACTTGAATAACGACAAGTTGTTTGCCCGTTTTATCAGCAAAGAATGCCCAAAAAGATGGCCCTACAATTTTAGTAGCGGTAAAAATCGCAAGTAGCTCACCAATTTGGCGGGAGTTAAATCCTCGCCCTTCAAGAAAAACCGCTAAAAAAGGCATGGCTAAACCAAGTACGGCGAAGTACCAAAAGTAGCCGTTAGAAAGGCGAACAAAGTTAGATAACATGTGTTAGAAAATTACTTCCATATTGGTAACAAAAAGAAGGTTTGGATAGGTCCAGCCTCCACAACCTCTTAGGAGCGACATTGTAAAATGTTCGCCAATCCTTATTTGAAAGGGTTTAATACCAATTGAAATAAATACTTAATCATTCAGCGAGAATTAAAAGGCTCATAGGCAAGGCATTGATTGCAGAGAATGGTTATCCCCTTGTCAAAATCAATAACGCCGAATATGAGCCTTTTAAACTCGCCCTTCGGGAGCGTGTCAGCACTGCGATTATTGCGCCAAATTTATTGGATGTAGAATAACTATATCGGCACAAATTTGGCTTATTCTCCCACCGCTGACAACGCTCTGAATTGATCAATTAATTAATTCAATTGGTATTATTATCGCATATAAAAAAGCTCGCCGCGGCGAGCTATGTCAATTTTATCGCTTAACAGCTTAAGATAAGTTAACTTTCATAAGCTTGCTTGCGTTTGCCGCCAGCCTATTCAATTACTGGTGTAGTGCAGGCCACGTCAGCGTTTTGACCACGATGACGTAAATAATGATCCATTAAGGTTAACGCCAGCATAGCCTCAGCAATAGGCACAGCGCGAATACCTACACATGGATCGTGACGCCCTTTCGTTGCGATATCCATAGGCTGGCCGTCAACATCAATGGTTTGACCGCTAACGCCAATACTTGAGGTTGGCTTAAGCGCAATATTGGCTACAATTGGCTGACCTGAAGACAAGCCCCCCAATACGCCACCAGCGTGATTAGAAGCAAAACCTTCAGGTGTTAATTCATCGCGATGCTCTGAGCCTTTCTGATTAACCACCTCAAAACCGTCGCCAATTTCAACGCCTTTAACCGCGTTAATGCTCATTAAACTGTGAGCAATGTCAGCGTCTAAACGATCAAAAATCGGCTCACCTAAGCCAACAGGGACGCCTGTGGCAACCACCATGATTTTTGCGCCAATAGAATCTTTTTGCTTAATAATGCCGCGTAAGGTTTCATCTAACGCGTCAAGCTTAGTGTCATCGGGGAAAAAGAAAGGGTTCTCCTCTACAATATCCCAGTTAAACTGCTCTGCTTTAACGTCAGCAATTTGTTTCACACAAGCCTTAATCTCAATACCTAATTGTTGTTTTAAGTACTTTTTCGCAATCGCACCAGCCGCTACACGCATTGCGGTTTCACGCGCTGACGAACGACCACCACCACGGTAATCACGAAAACCGTATTTTTGCGTATACGTGTAATCAGCGTGCCCCGGACGGAAGCTTTGTGCGATATTACCGTAATCTTTAGAGCGTTGATCGGTGTTTTCAATTAACAAGCCAATGGGAGTACCTGTTGTTTTACCTTCAAACACACCCGACATAATTTTCACTTGATCTGCTTCACGTCGAGCAGTGGTATAACGAGATGTGCCAGGCTTACGGCGATCAAGGTCAAATTGCAAATCTGCTTCCGAGATTTCTAAACCCGGTGGGCAACCATCAACAATAGCACCTAAACCTAGACCATGACTTTCACCAAACGTGGTGACCGTGAATAATTTTCCGTATGTATTACCTGACATTATCTTGCAACGACCCGTTGATTAAAAATTTCTTGATGTTCCTCTAATTGTGCCTTTGTTAGCACAAAAACGCCGTGTCCACCGCGCGTAAACTCAACCCAATGAAAAGGGACTTCAGGATAAGTTGCTTCAACATGAATTTGTGAGTTACCTACCTCACAAACCAAAATGCCATTATCACTGAGTTGACTTGCTGCCTTGGCTAATATTTCACGCGTGATATCTAAGCCGTCGTGACCAGAGCCAAGCCCCATTTCTGGTTCGTGAATGAATTCAGCAGGCAAGCTGTCAACATCTTCCTGATCGACATACGGTGGATTCGTCACAATTAAATCATATTTTTCCTGTGTGACAGAAGCAAATAGATCAGACTGAATCGGAATAACTTGTGCCATTAAACCGTGACCTTCAATGTTAATTTGCGCAACATCCAGCGCATCTGTCGATAAGTCAAGAGCGTCCACTTCAGCATCAGGGAAAGCATAAGCACACGCAATAGCGATACAGCCGCAGCCCGTGCAAAGGTCTAATATACGCGTAGGCTGATGTGACAAATATGGGGAAAATTGATTATCTATCAACTCAGCAATCGGCGAACGTGGTACAAGTACGCGCTCATCCACATAAAATGACAAACCAGCAAAACTTGCTTGATTGGTCAAATAGGCGGCGGGAATTTGCTCTTCAATTCGGCGCGCAATAAGTTCAAATAACGCCTGCTTTTCATCAGCTAACAGTTTGGCTGTTTTGCAACGTTCAAATAACTCGTTGGGCAGCGCCAGTGTGTACATCACTAATTTAACCGCTTCATCCCAAGCATTATCGGTGCCGTGCCCAAAAAATAAATCAGCGCGATTAAACTCGCTTGCCGCCCACCGAATCCAATCTTCAATCGTCGTTAATTGTTCAAATATTGGATTTGCTAGCTGTTGGCTGGCTATGTCTGGATCTAGCGACTCTTGCTGTGGCTCTGGGGTGGTTGACACTGTTTTTTCTGACATGGCTATCTTGCGCGTTCTGGCGTACTAATGGAGGACAAAAAAGGCCAACTACTATATCATTAAACTCTGTTTACGTGTTCAACTTTGCCATGAAATTTAAAGATTTATTAACCGCTGAAGAAAAGCAATTATTCAAAGATGAAATTGGTAAAGTTAAACGGCTTAAACAAGACAAAGTCGTGCATCAAAAAAAGCGCCCGACTTCTGCGGTTGTAAAAGCAAATCAAATGACGACAAGGCAAGTGGCTGAGTTTCATTTTTCTGATGAATTTGAGCCCGATTTAAATCACACAGGTCCAATGCAATACGTTAAGGAAGGCACCGACAGCTATGAAGCCAAGAACCTGCGCCGCGGAATTTATCATCCCGAGCTAATTTTAGATTTGCACGGGTTAACGCAAGAGCATGCTAAACGGGAAATTGCTGCCCTATTGCTAGCTTGTCATAAAGAACATGCGCGCTGTGTGTGCATTGTTCACGGTATTGGCAACCGAATTCTAAAGAACAAAGTGCCTCACTGGTTAGTGCAGCACCCTGATGTACTAGCATTTCATCAAGCGCCTTTGGAGTATGGTGGTGACGGTGCTTTGCTCGCGCTTGTTGATATCAAAGATAAGTATTGATACCCATTTGAGTTAACCGTGCTGTTGTATGCTTATACCTGTCAATAGGCCTTTTCATAGCTACTTATTGCTATAGAGTTTTGTACGTAGCTAGCCTAAATCACTTGGCGCAACGACGCCATTGAGCTCGCCAAGCATAGTGTTTACATCATATTCTATTTCAGCAATACCTGCCGTTTGGAAGATAGGAGCAAACTGCTGCTGTGTGAATTCTGACACTAAATAACTCACCAATGGCATATGCGAAACGATCAATAAGGTTTCTGTTGATGTCGACATCAATTCACCATCGATTAAATCACGTACTTGAGGCGCAGAGCCTGACGGGGTGATCATGGATTGAGTAACAACTAGCTCGGTTAGCGCTTGAGTCGACAGAGGCAAATATTCAGCAAGGGTTTGATAGGTTTGCTGAGCACGCAAGTAAGGACTAACCCAAATTTTGCTTGGCGTAATTGATTTGCTCGCCAACCATTTGCCCATTATAGCGGCTTCATTAATACCGTATTCAGTTAATGCACGTTCCGCATCAGAGTTGGCCGTCGCTTCTGCTTGACCATGTCGCATTATCAAAATCTGCATTAACTGTCTCCCGCACTTCAATAAATCGCGGTTATTGGTAAAAAATTCCGGCTATAGTAAAAGAAACGCGTTATGATTAATAACAACTCTTAAGAATAAAATAAACTGGCGTTATTCCCTCAAGTAATTTATAACAAAAACAACGCTATAATCAAAAGTATATACACGATTTTCCGATGGTGCTGTTCGATATAAGTGTGAAATAGGAATTTATGTTGAAACAAAGCCCTAATGACAAAAAACAATATCAGCCGCTGACACTTAGCAATGGTTTACAAGTGCTACTTGTACAAAACACTGAGTCTGAAAAAGCAGCGGCAGCTTTGGCAATTAATGCTGGTCATTTTGATGACCCTAGAGACCGCGAAGGCCTAGCGCATTTTGTTGAGCACATGTTGTTTTTGGGCACTAAAAATTATCCCGATGGTAGTGAATACCAAAAATTTATCAGTCAGCACGGTGGCCATCATAATGCATGGACAGGCACTGAGCATACCTGCTTCTTTTTTGACATTCAAAGTAATTACCTACCTGAAGCGTTAGCAAGATTTGCTGACTTTTTTATCTGCCCGCTACTTAGCGAAGAATTTGTTGAAACTGAGCGACAAAATATTGATGCCGAATTCAAATTAAAATTAAAAGACGACATTAGACGCTTGTACGATGTTCACAAGGCAACCGTAAACCAAGCTCATCCATTTTCGCAGTTTTCTGTCGGCAACCTTGAAACCTTAGCCGATCGCGATGGGCAAAGTGCACAAGCAGACATTCTTGCTTATTTTGAACAAAATTATCGCGCTAATTTAATGACCCTTGCCATCGAAGGGCCGCAGCAACTTGAGGAATTAGAGCAGCTCGCTAAACAGTACTTTTCATCCATCAAGGCTGGTGGTGATAAAAAAACGATAACCACACCCTTATATTTAGCTGAGCACTTAACGCAAGAAATATCGGTTACCCCTGTCAAAGAAGAAAGACAATTAATTGTCAGCTTTGCGATGCCAGGTATCGATGAATATTACCAGCACAAGCCGGAATCAGTGCTTACTTACCTGCTAGGACATGAAGGCAAAGGCAGTATTCTATCGCTACTCAAGCAACAGCATTTGGCTTTGGGGCTTACCGCAGGCTCTGGGATAAACGGTTCAAACTTCAAAGATTTCAATATCAGCATCTCGCTCACCGAACAAGGCGAGCAAGAAATTGATCGTATTCTCGACATCGTTTTTAGCTATATTCAGTTATTAAAATCAAAACCGTTATCGCACACTTACTACATTGAAAAGCAAAAGCTCGCGCGCATCGCTTTTGACTATATGGAAAGGCTCAAGCCGCTTGATTCAGTTAACCAGCTCGCGGTGAACATGCAACACTACCCTGTGGAAGACTATATCGCCGGCGATTATTTAATGGCAGGTATGTGCGATGACAGCGTAGAGCACTTGTTAACCTTTTTATCTCCCAACAATTGTCGCATCGTTAAAATCGGACAAAATTACCAATGTGATCAACTAAGCCCTTGGTATCAAGTGCCCTATCATGTGAGTGCCATTTCGCCTCAAACGCTAGAGCGCTGGCAAACCATAACTGTCCATCAAGACTTAAAACTACCAGCGCCAAACCCTTATATCATCGACAAGCCTCAGGTTTGGCCTCACAGCCATGAGTCAAGCAAGCCTGCGCTAATTGACAACCACAATGGCTTATGTGTTTGGTACAAGCAAGATACAACGTATAAAGTGCCCAAAGGGTACATCTATATTGGTATAGATTCACCACTTGCCATTGCATCTACTGCTAACATTGTCATGACGCGCATGTTCGTTGATATCTTTAGTGATCAAGTGATTGAAGAACATTATGACGCTGAGTTAGCAGGCATTCACTATCAACTCTATGCGCATCAAGGTGGCATGACACTACAACTATCAGGGCTCAGTGAAAAGCAACCTTTGCTACTAGAAAGGCTATTAGCTAGCCTTATTCAACATAACTTTACTGAGCAGGCATTTGAGCAGAGCAAAGCATTACATGTTAAGCAGTGGCAAAATGCTGACAAGAACAAGTCTATTTCTCAACTATTTGCGACCTTGAGCTCATTAATGCAGCCCCACAATCCGGCCGCAAGTGAATTATTGGAAACGGTTAGCTCAATCTCGTTTGCTCAGTTTATGCGCTTTTGTGGCAGACTATTCGAACATATCACCCTAGAGGTATTGATCCACGGCAATTGGCTAGAAAGTCACGCTCGAGCAATAGCCAAGCAAATAGAAGACGGGTTTAATCATTGCTTTGATGGTCGTAATCACGTTAGCTGCCCAGTTATAGATATCAATGGACACCAAGAATATATAGTGCCGGTGTTACTGCCCGAGCATGATCACGCAGCCGTGTGCTATTACCCACAAGCAGAAAAAGACGAACATTCAACGGCATTAACCATGCTAACCAGTCATTTTCTCGCACCTCTGTTTTTCCAAGAAATGCGCACAGAAAAGCAATATGGATACTTAGTTAATGTCGGCTATATACCTATTAACCGCTACCCAGGTATTGCATTTTACATCCAGTCTCCACATACCTCGCCGATAGAGCTAGTCAGCGCGATGGATGAGTTTATTGCAACGGTGAGTGATAAACTGTCAGGTGTCACCAATGAGCAATGGCAAACGTTTAAATTTGGCCTAAGTGCACAGTTAGCTGAGAAAGACACTAGCTTACGCACAAAAAGCCAACGCTTTTGGGCAGCAATATCCAATCAAGATTTTACCTTTGATCGCAAGCAGCGCCTGCTTGAAGCTATCAATGACATATCGCTAGAACAAGTCATCGCGTTTATCGAAAAGGTACTATGTAAAACTGACAATCAAGACTTCATTAGCCGATTAACATTAGTTTCACTTGAGAATAAAAGGCAAAGTAAACAATGGGAAGATAGAGGCGCCATAATTATTAACGAACCAAGTGAACTAAGCCAAAAGACGGAGCGAAAATACTAAAGCTCAGACACCAAGTTTTTAGCCAAACCTTAGGCTAATTTTTATCAAGATTGAGACATTACCGACGATTGTTTGAGCATATATCCTACACTTTTCTCAACAAATTTGACTTAGCACAAAGCATTCGATTAAATGTAGCAAACAATAATTATAAATGAACTAGCTAAGCCCTAGGCTGCTAGCAAAATAATTTGGCTGTTCTTTCTTTATATAAAGCTTTACATAGAGTTTTCTTTTTTTTGCTGTTAATTGCTGTGCCAATAACGTCGGTATTGGTTAGCAAAATATCGCACGCCAGCCATTTCGAAAATAACGCAACTTTTCAGCAATTCACCACCTCTGATGGCCTATCACAAAGTTATGTGTTTTCTATTGTCCAAGACAGTAATGGCTTTCTCTGGTTCGCAACAGCTGATGGTTTGAATCGTTATGACGGGTTTGAATTTGTGCATTATCGACACAATGTTCAAGATCCAAATTCGGTGGCTGACAATTATATTCGAACTTTATTTATCGATAGCGAAAATACCTTGTGGGTTGGTACAAAAGGTGGCCTCAGCCGATTTAATCCTTCCCGTAATAACTTTGATAATTTCACCGCCAATCAGGAAAACGCTCTTACCTCCTCTAATCAAAGTAATACTAATGCCCTATCCGACAACACCATTTGGACTATTTATGAGGTTGTTTCCAACGTTGACGGTGTTCAACTGCTTGTCGCGACAGAATCGGGCCTGCATAAGTTCAATACCGCGAATAGTCAGTTTACACGGATAGAAAATGGCACAACAGGCGAAAGTTTTAAAGCAGTAAAAAGCATTTACCAAGACGACAAAAAAAATATTTGGTTAGGTACTTTTGATGATGGCGTTTATCTTTCTAATCAAAGCTTTAGTCTGATAAAACACTTAAGGGTTGCAGGTGAAAAAACCAGCCAATGGAATTTCACTATTGATGCTACTTCATTATTTGATATTAAAGAAATTGCAGAAAACTATTGGCTAGCAACAGACAACGGTATTTTTATTGTTGATAAGAGCTACCAGCTTAAACACCATATCACCCAACAATCGACTGACTTCCAATTACTGTCAAATCAAATCAGAACCTTATTACCGACCCAAGGCAGCAAACTATGGCTTGGGACCAAAGAAGGTATCAATGCCATAGATTTATTGACCCTATCAATCAGCCAAGTCGCGAAAAAAGGCTCAGCCCCGAATGGTTTTGAAGAGCCATGGGTGATGACATCTTATCAAGATAGGGTTGGAAACTTATGGTTTGGCACCTATGGCGGCGGTATTCAAAAGCACAGAGACAGCAGTAAGCTGATTAAAACAGGTCCAAGAACGCAGTTAACTCATGACCTTTGGCTGACCTCATTTGCGCAAGACAGCGCAGGTACCCTGTGGTTTAGTAATGAATCAGGTGAACTGTTTAAACAACCACTTGATGCCGAGCTAGCTCAGCCAATATCGCTAAACATTGAAGTCGCGCAAGTACACGTTAAAGACAGCAATAGTCTATGGTTAAAAAGTTACTCACAAGAGCTTTTCGAATTCAATACTCAGTCACTCACGCTTCGACATTTTCAAGCTTGGACAGCTTCCAGTCACAAAATGCAAGAGCTAGTTGCTCTAAACAACCACCTTTGCCAAATCGACTCAGCAAGAAATGTCAGCTGTTTAAACAGCAATAGCGAGCAGGTACTAACTTTTCTGCCGGAAGGAGAACAAGCTGCTGTTTTATTGCAGAAACATACAAACGATAGCTTACTCGTACTGACCGAAAGCCAAGCCATTTATAAATTTTCAATTGCTCAGCAAACATTCGAGTTTATTTATTCTTTAGCAGATATTTACTCTCCCTCAGTAACGGTAAGTCACTTAATACTCAGCCAAGACAGCCTTTGGTTGGCTTCAAACGGTAAAGGCCTAACCCATATTGATTTAACAACTAGTCAAGTAAAAAACTTCATTGAAGGCAATGGTTTGGGCAATAGCTACGTGGCCGACTTACTAATGTCGCCTGACAATCAGCTATGGTTTGCGACCAATAAGGGAATTGGCGCAATTGATGTTAACAGCTTAACGTTAAAGCAGTTCGATCTGGATTATGGGTTGGATCACATCGAATTTAATAGTCATTCTGCGCTTTTAACAAAAGAAGGCTGGGCATATTTTGGTAGCCCTAAAGGCTATGTAAAATTCAAGCCACAACAGCTATTTAATACAACACAGTCAATATCAGCGCCTATCATCAGCAAAATCAACATTGCGAATAAAAACATTGAGACACTAGAACAGTTTGCGGGCCAACACTTTCCTATGAATTTAGCGAATACTAAAGCATTTACCATAGGTCACCGAGATTTCCCGTTAAGCTTTGATTTTGTTGCACCTAATGCCAAGCTAAAAAACCAAACCAGATACCGCTACCGCTTAATTGGCCTAGAAGAAAGCTGGGTTGAAGCTGACAACGAAAACAGGCGTGCGACCTACACGAATTTAAGCTCAGGCGAATATACGTTTGAGGTTGAAGCCTTTGACCTTTTTGACCCGACGCTTGTTGAAGGTACTAAGCTTTCGTTTACTATCACCCCGCCGTGGTGGTTAGACCAAAGCGCGGTTATTCTATATGGCTTAGCTGGCATCCTACTATGCGCTTACTTCTTGCAGCAGTTGCGACATCGTCACGAATATCACTATCAGATCAAGAAAAGCGAAGAGCGATTAAAACTTTCGCTTTGGGGCAGTGGTGATGAAATGTGGGACTGGAATATTCGTACTCAGAAAATATTCCGTTCAAATATCTGGGGCATTTTAGAGTTTCCACAAGATGGCACTCGTAATGTGGGAACAGAGCAAACAAATATTCACCCAAATGATATCAAGCGGGTAACCAACGCATTAGAAGATCATTTTGATAGCAAAACTGAGCATTACGAGACAACGTATCGCGTTCTAGATAAACAAGAAAACTGGGTGTGGGTACTCGATCGCGGCAAAGTCGTTGAACGTAATGAGCAAGGTAAGCCATTGCGAATGACAGGTACCCTTAAAGACGTTAGTCAAATAAAAAAAGCAGAAGAAAGGCTTAAATTATTTGCCAAGTGTATTGAAAACATCTCTGACGCAGTCGTGATTTACGACCGTCAATTTAACACCATTGATGTTAACAAATCTTTTAGCCGTATTACCGGCAGAAGCAAAGCCGATGTTATTGGCGAGCAATTGCAGTTTAATCGCTACCCCGCGAATTTTACACAATCCATTAAAAAGCAGTTAGTTGTTGAAGGCAGTTGGCAAGGTGAAATTGAAAGTTTGCGTCACAACAATGAGCTTTATTACTGTGAATTAACCTTAGATGTTATTCGTGACGAAGGCGACAATATTTCTCATTTTGTTGGCGTATTTTCAGACATTACTTCGCGAAAAGCATCAGATGCTGAACTGCGCCGCCTAGCCAATTCCGACACGCTAACAGGCTTGCCCAACCGTTCATATTTCCAAGCGAATCAGCAACGTTTAGTGAAAAGTAAAACGCCTCACGCCTTGTTAGTCTTCGATCTCGATAATTTCAAAAAAATTAATGACTCCATGGGACATCAAGTCGGCGACCTTATCTTAGTTGAGGTAGCTAAACGAATTGCTCGCGTTGGCGGCAAACGCATTAGCGTATATCGCCTTGGTGGTGACGAGTTTAGTATTATTATTGAAAATACCAATGATATTCATACGGTAACAACGCTCGCCAAAGAGATTCTTAACTGTATTGCTCAGCCATTAAAACTTAAAAACCAAGAAATCGTCTTGTTTAGCAGTATTGGTATTGTGCTTTACCCAGAAGATGGCGCGACGCCAGCAGAACTCCTCAAGAATGCCGATACCGCCATGTATCACGCGAAAGGCAATGGCGGTAATCGATATCAATTCTTTAGCGATTCAATGAATAAGCAAGCGGTTAAGCGTATTCAAATTGAAACGCTTATTCGCCATGGTTTAAAAGAAGATTATTTCTCGGTTTTCTATCAGCCTAAAATAGACATTGTCAGCGGTAAAGTCTCTGGCATGGAAGCCCTAGTGCGTTTTGAAACACCAACCAAAGGCATTATCAGCCCACTCGCGTTTATTCCTATTTCAGAAGAAACAGGGCAAATTATTGATATTGGTGAAATTGTTTTAAGAAAATCGTGTTTTGCAACTAAGCGCTGGATTGATGCGGGTTTATTTGATGGGCGTGTCGCGGTTAACCTATCGGCGGTACAGTTTACACAACCTAATTTGCCGCAGATGATTGCCAATATTTTAGAAGAAAGTCAGCTACCGGCTAAGCACTTAGAACTTGAGATTACAGAAGGCACTGTAATGGATTCGCCGCAGCAAGCTATTGATACCATGCTGCAAATCCGCTCTATGGGTATTCATTTAGCCTTGGATGACTTTGGTACCGGTTACTCCTCTCTTGCTTATTTGAAGAAATTCCCACTCAATACGTTAAAAATAGACAAGGCTTTCGTTGACGATATTGAAAGCTCAGATCAAGGTCGAAACATGGTAGCAACCATAGTAACCATTGCTCACAACTTAGGTATGCAGGTTGTTGCAGAAGGCGTAGAGAATAATAATCAGTTGAGCTTCTTAGCAGGCCTTGGCTGCGAACAGTTACAAGGTTATTTATATAGTAAGCCATTACCTGAAAATGACTTCCAAAAGTACCTGCTAAGCTATCAAATTACTGATAAATCAACGAGCTTCATCAACAGCTAAATCACTTACACGTCAAAATTTTGCCTCACTGCGCTAAGCTTTGCCGCTTGTTTGGCAGGATTTTGACATTTTTGTATTAAACACTCCCAAAAGCTAACACCAACAAAAATAAAACCTTAAACTTCAATGAGTTAGAAACAGTACAATATAGTAAATCAAATTGGCATACATTTGGCTAAACCTTATACGGATTAAATCAATAACCATAAGGAAAAACAAAATGTTAACTTCTATTCTAATGTCAATCTCAATGTCACTAACACAACCTGCTACTGTAGATACAGAACAAGTTGTTGATGGCGATTCAGCCACTTTAGTTAGCCAGAAGCGTCGTGAATCACGTATTAGCCAAAAACGTCGTGAGTCTCGCATTAGTGAAGAGCTTGAGTTAGCAAGCCAAAAGCGTCGTGAATCGCGTATTAGTCAAAAACGTCGCGAATCTCGCATTAGTGAAGAGCTAGAATTAGTTAGCCAAAAACGCCGTGAGTCACGTATCAGTCAAAAGCGTCGTGAGAGCCGTATTTAATGATTAACTTTATTAAATCGCTTTTTCATAAAAAACATCACGAAAATTCAATTGCCGCTAAGATTGAATTTAAAGAAGCCCCCGCTTCGACGTGGTGGAAATAAAAAAGCTAGTCAATTAATCGTCGCATTGACGTCGGCCATCAATTGAAAACAGTTAAGTAGTCGTTAATAGCTATACAGTTAATCAAATAATATGCGACAAGGAAGTTCGCTTATCAGTTATTACCAGTTGCTCGAATGACAAGACAGGAAATTCATAATACTTACTGCACCCCTGCGGAAATCTATTTAGAGAGCGATATAAGAAGCTAAGCAACAGTTAGCTCCAAAAAAGATGAGTATCTCAGCTCTGCTGTATTTAAAGCTAACAGCAGTTAGGCTTTAAATATTAAGTAATTAAACCCAAACGCTTTATTCACCTTCATACGTTTTTTCATACAAAACATTGGCCATAACGCTGGTCCAAAAACTAAGCCACCCAACGCCCAACGTCTACGCCCTAAACCATTTGATAGTGCTTGGCAGTAAAAAAATAATGAAGAAACTAAAGAGCAGACAACCACTAGTAACAACATAATACAACACCCATCACATACTAAGTCGAAAAGAGAACTAGGCTAAGATCGCAAGCCATTTATTGCTTTACCTAAGCACTAAACTTGAAAAGTGCTTAACTTGATTAGCACTAAACTAAAAACAAGCGAAATCACCTGATGAAAAAACGAGCAGAAATATAACAAAACTCGATGGGCATGAAAAGCAAATTGAGTAATTATTCTACAAAAAAAGAGCTCATGTTCGATAAAACATGAGCTCTTTTTAGCGTGTTAAATTACAGGTGCCAATTTAAAGGCAGGTCAGCAAAGTGCTGATAGTTAGTAGCAAGTAGTGCCCTGCTCTGCCATATCAACGAGTGCTTGGCATGGCTTATAACGCTCACCGTGCTGCTGTGCCCACTGATTCAGCTGGTTAACAATGTTAACCGCTCCAACTTTATCGATATAACGGAATGGACCGCCTAAGAATGGTGGGAAACCAATACCAAAGATTGCGCCAATGTCACCATCGCGTGCATTACGCACAACACCTTCATCTAAACAGCGCATAGCTTCGTTTAACATCATGTAAACGCTACGCTTAGCAATTTCCTGCTCTGTTAGGCTGCCACTTGGGGTAATGCCAAGTAAGCCGTAAATGGTTTCATCCACTTGTTTTTTACCTTTTTTGGCAGCTTTGCCATACAAGTAAAAACCCTTGTTTGACTTTTTGCCTAATCGACCATCATTGATTAATCGATCAAAGGCCTCAGGCGCAGTGAAACGCTCGCCTAATTCAGCGGTTAAAATTGGCGAGATTTTAGCACCAATATCAATACCAACTTCATCAAGTAACTGCATTGGCCCAACAGGGAAACCAAATTTAACCAGTGCTTTGTCGAGTTTCTCAATTGGCTCACCAGCAAGTAACATACGCGCTGCTTCGTTCATGTATGGCGCTAATATACGGTTAACAAAGAAACCCGCCTTATCTTTAACCACAATTGGGGTTTTACCTTGCTTTTTGGCAAACGCCACTGTCGTTGAGATAGTTTGATCTGAGGTTTTCTCATGAGCAATAATTTCTGCCAATGGCATTTTATCGACAGGAGAAAAGTAATGCAGACCAATCACATTCTCAGGACGCTCCGCTTTTTCAGCGATTTGGCCAATTGGCAGGCTTGAGGTGTTACTGGCAAAAATCGTTTCAGGCTTACAGTGTTGCTCAACATCAGCAACCATTTTTTGCTTTAATGACAAGTCTTCAAATACCGCTTCAACGACAATATCAGTGTCATTAAAGCCAGAGTAATCTAACGTGCCTGTAATGGCTGACATTTGCTTTTGCATTTCACTGTGACGCATAAAGCGGCGCTTAACTTTCTTATTCAGTAAATCAAAACTGTATTTAAACGCGGCATTAATGCCATTGTGTGCGATATCTTTTACACGCACAGGCACTTTCGCTTTGGTTGCGGTAACAAAAGCAATACCACCGCCCATCAAACCGCCACCTAGTACGCCAGCTTTAGCCACCTTTTCAGGAGCAACACCTTCGACACCATCTTCTTTTTTCATTTCTGTGGTAGCAAAGAATAAGTTACGCAGCTGCTCAGACTCTGGCGTCATCACCAAGTGGCCAAAATGATCGGCTTCCACTTGGTAACCCATCGCCGGTGAGTTTTCTGCACCAGTGCGCACACAATCAATAATTTTTAATGGTGCTGGGTAGTTACCCTTAGTTTTCGCCAATACTGACTTGCTCGCTTGATCAAAAACAATTTTGCGACCAAATGAGTTACCTTCAAGTAACTTATCCATTAACGAGCGCTTCACTTGCTTAGCTCTCACTTTGCCTGCTAAGGCGAGCTTTTCAGCGGTTGCGACCAAAATAGTATTCGGTACAACATCATCCACTAGCCCAGCTTTTAGTGCTTGTTTAGCACGCAGCTGTTTGCCCGTTAGCATCATATCTAATGACTTTTGAATACCGACAAGCTTAGGTAAACGCTGGGTGCCGCCGCCACCTGGCAATAAGCCAAGTTGCACTTCAGGCACACCTAATGCCGTTTTCGGGCTATCGCTACAAATACGTGCATGACACGCCATGGCTAGCTCTAAGCCGCCACCAAGACACGGGCCATTAATGGCGGCAATAATTGGCTTAGGAAACTTCTCCATTTGATCGAAAACCATCTGCCCCTGACGAGACAAAGTAGTTGCCTCTTCTGCCGTGGTGCAGCTAGCTAGCATGTTAATATCAGCACCAGCGACAAATGAATCCGCTTTACCACTAACAATCACAACACCAGTAATACTGCTATCGTCTTTGATCTCTTTTAGCATTTCTGTGACTTGCTCACTAAATTCTGCCTTAAGCGTGTTCATGGTTTCGCCCGGTACATCCATGATCAAATGGGCGATACCGTTTTCTTGACGCACTAGCGTAAATACGCTGTTTTCGCCCGCTTGCTTTTGTTCTTGAGCAGTCGCTTGAGTCGTTGCTTCAGTCATTAGTCTGTCTCCACAATCATGGCAGCACCTAAACCACCTGCAGCACACGCCGTGGTTAAGCCAACACCGCCGCCACGACGATTTAATTCATTAAGTGTTTGGGTAATTAAGCGAGCACCTGTTGCCGCAAATGGGTGACCATAAGCCAGTGAACCGCCCATAACATTGAACTTGTCCATGTCAATTTCACCAATCGCTTTGTCGCGACCTAAATGCTCTTTAGCAAACTTAGTCGAGCCAAACATCTTCATATTTGCTAATGCTTGCGCTGCAAATGCTTCATGCATTTCAATTAATGTTAAATCGCTTAATTCCATACCCGCGCGTTTTAAAGCAATTGGCGTTGCGTAACTTGGCCCCATTAACATGTCTTCCCAGACATCGATAGCAGCAAAGCCATAGCTTTTGATATAACCAAGCGGCTTGTAACCTAGCTCTTTGGCACGCCCTTCGCGCATTAACAAGACCGCAGCTGCGCCATCGGTTAACGCTGTACTGTTCGCCGCTGTTACTGAGCCATGTTTGCGATCGAACACCGGACGAAGCTTGGCGTAACCCGCTAACTCTGAGTTTTCGCGAATACAGTTATCTTTTTCGATAAATGATTTGTGAGGCTGTGGATGCGCCGCCATCACTTCATTATCAAGTTTGCCAGCAGCCCAGCTTTCAGTTGCTAATACGTGTGAGCGATGCGCTAATTCATCTTGTGCTTGGCGAGTAATACCATGCGTTTTCGCCATTTGCTCTGCCGTTTGTCCCATTGAAAGGCCGGTCGAGTATTCAGCAACAGCAGGTGGTACAGGCAATAAGTCTTTCAGGCCAAGTTGTCTAACTAGCGCAAACTTTTGCCCCATGGTTTTCGCTTTTGATAAATCCAATAGCGTTTTGGCCAGCTTTTTCGTCACCCCAATTGGCGCCACGGATGAAGAATCAGCGCCACCAGCAATACCAACGTCAACCACACCCGCCATGATTGACTCGGCAACATTGACAGTAGATTGGAAGCTAGTAGCACAAGCGCGTGAGACACTATAAGCATCAGTATGCACGTTCATGCCGGTCCCTAAGACAATTTCACGGGCGATATTGGGTGCTTCCGGCATTTGCACCACTTGACCAAACACTAATTGGTCTACAATTTTCGGATCAATGTCATGCTTTTGCATGAGCTCATTAACCACCATTTTTCCTAGGTCTACGGCAGGTACGCCATGAAAGGCTGTTGCCTGTTTAGCAAAAGGCGTACGCAAGCCTGCGACAACGGCAATACGCTCTCCTTTTGGAGTCGCTATGGTATGGGACATTGTTTATCTCTCTTATTTAAGAGGTCAGACCTCTTTGGGTTTTCTTCAATTTTAACGCTTAAGATATTTTTTTCAACTTTCCCCTGTTTAGAGCATGTTGGTCATGACAACGGCACGCACTAATTTTCTTACAAGTTTGTGCTTGTAATAAATAGTTTGAACCTTATATAACAAACAGCGTCATATTCTCGGCAGTCACTAACTTTTCCCTTAGTGTTGTCGTAAACACATAAAAATAGAAGATAAATAGTAAACAATTCTTATGACTATCGAGCATTTTTCAACTCTTAAAGAGCACTTATCTCAACAAATTATTGGCCAGCAAGATATGGTCGAAAACCTGTTAATCGCCCTTCTCGCTAACGGTCATTTAATTGTTGAAGGCCCACCAGGACTTGCCAAAACTCGTGCCGTAAATGCGTTAGCGGATGGCTTAGAGGCAGATTTTCATCGCGTTCAGTTTACTCCCGACCTGCTTCCTGCTGATTTAACCGGTACCGATATTTACCGCCCAGAAGATGGCACCTTTGTGTTCCAGTCTGGTCCATTATTTAGAAACCTAGTTTTAGCCGACGAAATCAACCGGGCGCCCGCGAAAGTGCAATCGGCACTGCTTGAAGCCATGGCTGAAGGGCAAATTACCGTTGGTCGTAAAACTTATCAATTACCCGAGCTGTTTTTGGTGATGGCAACACAAAACCCGCTAGAGCAAGAAGGTACTTACCCACTGCCCGAAGCCCAGCTTGATCGCTTTTTAATGCACCTTGATGTCAGCTACCCAGATGCCGCTAGTGAGCTAGAAATCTTAAAGCTCAATCGTGGCGAAGCATTAAAAACCGAAAGCAAACCACTGCGTACCCTGTCGCAAGAGGAAATTTTTGCCGCTCGTGAAGAAGTCTTAAAAATTCATATGGCACCTGCGGTTGAGCAATATATCGTCGATTTGATTATTGCCACTCGCCAACCTGAAAAATATGACGAGAAACTAAAACAATGGCTAGCCTTTGGCGCTAGCCCACGTGCCACGATTGCCTTAGATCGCTGTGCTCGTGCCCGTGCTTGGTTGCATAATCGCGATTTTGTTAGCCCAGAAGATGTGCAAGCCGTTGTTCACAACGTACTAAGACACAGATTACTGCTAACTTACCAAGCCGAAGCCGAAGGCGTGACCACGAACCAAGTGATTAGTCACTTATTATCTTTGGTGGCTATCGCTTAGTGGGTTTGTGATGAAGTGGTTTAGTCGCGCCGCCGACACTGGCAAGTTTGCAGCAATAACGCAAACCTTAAATGAGTTACAAAGCGATGGCCTGACGCTCAGTATTGAGGAGCTATTGCGCTATCAAAGTAAAACCAGCCTGATTGATTTAAAAGCATCGCGCAATCAGCAATCACGTATGTCTGGCAATTATTTATCGCGCAGTAAAGGCCGTGGTATGGAATTTGACGAAGTGCGTCATTACCAGCACGGTGACGATATTCGGGCGATTGACTGGCGTGTAACCGCACGTACCGGAAAAACGCATACTAAGCTTTACCGTGAAGAAATTGAGCGCCCAGTGTTGGTTGCAACCGATTTAAGCACCAGCATGTTATTTGGCAGCCAACTGCTGTGCAAATCAGTGCAAGCAGCGCACATTGCCGCTCTTGTCGCTTGGCATGCTAAAGCACGAGGCGACCGATTAGGTGGTATGGTATTTAACGAAACCACCCACCAAGAATGCAAACCTCGCTCGCGCAAGCAAGGGGTATTACATTATTTGCATCACTTAGAAACGATGCATGCCGCCAGTTTTGCCAACCAGCAAGCCTTAGCTGCTCAAGATTTTGCTAGCGCATTTGCTGACAACTGCCAGCGCCTAAGACAACTGGCCAAGCCCGGAAGCCTAGTGTATTTAATTACCGATGGTCACGCGATTGGCAGCGAAAGTGTTCGCCATTTATCGCAATTAAGTCGCCACTGTGAGCTGATTGTTTGCATGATCACTGATCCACTTGAAGTGGCACTGCCAAGTTCTGCTCAGCGCCTTAACGTGGCAATGACAGACGGTGAGCAACGTCAACAGGTAACCTTAGGCGATCAACATGCCGCGCAAACTTATCAAACCAAAGTTGACGGCTTAATGGCAGCGCGTAAACAGCTCTTTCGCCAAGCCGGTGCAAGGTTGCTGACCTTATCAGCGGGTGAGTCACTCGAACAACAACTGATAGACGGAGCACACCAATGGATCCGTTAACGCAACTTAAAGATATTCACCTGCCACAGCAGGTGACTAACTTGCCGATTGCCCCCGGTTGGTGGCTGTTACTGGTGCTTAGTATTGGCTGCATTGTGTGGGCCGTGCTAGCGTTTATTCGCTATCGTAAAGTGCGCAAAACACAGCGACAGCTCTTAACGGCATTATCAAGCTCAGTAACACTGGAAAGCAGCAATCAATTGCTAAAATTAGCGCTTATTAGTTACTTTCCACGGCAGGAAACAGCCAGCTTATTTGGAAGTGAGTTAAGAGCCTTCTTAGTTGCCGCACTGCCGTTAAAAAAACAAGCAAGCTTTGAACAACTGATGCCTGAGAACCTTAGCGATATTTATCAAGCCAATACGCAGTTAAGCCTAGATAAATTTAACCAAGCCATACGCTTTTGGTTAACTCATGCACTACCTGCAAAAAAACATGCTTTGGCTGTCGCCCCTAACAAGAATAGAGATGACAAAAACACAGCTAACGAAAGCACCGTGAAACAAACGATGAAAACAACTACTCGAGGTCAAGATGATTAGTTTTGCTTGGCCTTACTTATTATTAGCGCTGCCACTACCACTCTTGGTGTATTTTTTACCAGCAAAGCGCCAAGCACAAGTTGCGGCGTTAAAAGTCCCAGCACTTGTCACTGGTTTAGATGCCGGCGCACAAGCGGATACCAATAAAAAACTTCCGTTATTCGTATTGTCTTTGGTTTGGCTGTTATTAGTTCTTGCCGCCAGTCGCCCCCAATGGCTAGGTGAGCCAATTGATATTCCAACCGAAGGCCGTGAAATGATGATTGCCGTTGATTTATCCGGCAGTATGCGCGTTGAAGATATGGAGCTAGGCGGCAGTACCGTGAACCGCCTGCAAATGCTTAAAGTGCTACTTGGCGATTTTATTGAGCGCCGAGTTGGTGATCGCCTTGGGCTAATTTTGTTTGGTGACGACGCTTATATGCAAACCCCGATGACCTTTGATCGCGAAACCGTTGGGCAAATGCTCGATGAAACAGTACTTGGTTTAGTTGGCCAAAAAACCGCGATAGGCGACGCGATTGGCCTTGCGGTAAAACGCTTTGAGCAAAAAGAAGAGTCAAACCGCGTATTACTGCTGCTCACCGATGGTCAAAATACCGCTGGAAGAATTACCCCAGAGCAAGCATTAGAATTAGCTGTTGCCAAAGGCATAACTATCTACACTATCGGTATTGGCGCCGATGTTATGCTGCAACGCTCACTTTTTGGTATGCGCCAAGTTAACCCATCCAGTGAGCTAGACGAAAAAACCTTAACTAAGCTTGCTGAACAAACCGGTGGCCGTTATTTTCGAGCTCGTGACAGCGAATCAATGGCGCAGATATATCAATTGCTCGATCAGCTAGAGCCTGTAGAGCAAGATCAACAACAAATGCGCCCGCTGACCGCCCTGTTTTTCTGGCCACTTGCGTTAGCTCTGATTATCGCGTTACTGCATTTAGTGTGGCTTAACCTGCCTACTGGCCGCTTATCTAGAGATTCGGGAGCCTAGTTATGTCAGAATTTCATTTTATTCGACCACTGTGGTTAATCGCCCTACTCGCACTACCGCTAATTATTTGGTTAGTCAAACGCTTGCAAGTGAGTCACAGCGGCTGGTCTAACATTTTACCGCCACATTTGGCAGCGCGCATGATGGAGCAAGGTGGCCCAACCAAAGGGTTATCCGTTGTTCCCGCCAGCCTCATTTTTATATTCGCGATAATCGCTTTAGCTGGCCCAACATGGCAAAAATTGCCCCAGCCGGTTTATCAAGTTGAACGTGGTTCTGTGATTGTCATAGATATGTCCTATTCCATGTATGCCACTGATTTAGCACCTAACCGCTTAACCAGAGCCCGTTATAAGGCCGTTGATTTACTCGACAACCTCAACGAAGGGGATATAGGTTTAGTCGCTTATGCCGGTGATGCATTTGTTATTAGTCCGCTAACTCAAGATATCAATAACATTAAACTATTATTGCCATCGTTAAGCCCAGAGTTAATGCCAGCACTAGGTAGCAATCCGTTAGCTGCACTTGATCTTGCACAGCAGATGTTAGCCAATGCGGGACATGTCGAAGGTGATATTTATTGGTTTACCGACGGTATCGACCAAGAAGACGTTAAAGATTTAAATGATTGGTCAGCTCAATACCCGCATACGGTTAATATACTTGGCATTGGCACACGAGCAGGCGCCCCCATCAAATTACCAAACGGTGAACTGATGAAAGATGATCGCGGTGCTATTGTCGTGCCAAAATTATCAGATCAATTCTTATATGGCGTTGCCGGTAAAAGTAGCGGCGAGTACCGAACGATTCGCAGCGACAGCTATGATATTGACGCTTTAATTAGCAATGCTAAACGAGTGCAGGATAAAGACAGTACTGATAGCGATGAACTGGTCGAAAGCGAGCAAAACTTAGGCGATCAGTGGCAAGAAGCTGGCCCCTACTTACTGGTTGTTGTACTTCTTTTACTGCTGCCTTATTTTCGCCGTGGCTTACTTTTGGGCGTGTTACCCGCATTACTATTATTAACGCCAAGCGAGCAAGCAATGGCGATTGACTGGCAAAGCTTATGGCAAACTAAAGATCAACAAGGACAAAAAGCGTTCAACCAGCAGGAATTTGAGCAAGCTGCCAACACGTTTAACGACCCAATGTGGAAAGGCTCGTCACTTTATAAAGCTGGCGATTATCAGGCTGCGGCTGAGGCATTTGGTAAATTGGAATCCGCACAAGGCTACTACAATCAAGGTAATGCGTTAGCCAAAATGCAACAGTTTGACGAAGCCATTAAAGCTTATGAGCAAGCGTTAGCCCTTTCACCCGAGCATAGCGATGCTCAGGCTAACAAAACCTTAATTGAGCAGCTGAAGAATCAGCAAGAAAACCAGCAGCAAAATCAACAAAACTCAGATCAGAATCAGGACAACCAACAGAGCGATCCGCAAAAAAATCAGCAAGAAAATCAGCAACAAAACGATCAGCAAGGTCAAGGTTCACAAGGTGACGAATCGCAAAGTCAGCAAGAGCAACAAAGTGATGCGAGCCAAAATGATGAGCAACAGAGTAATGACCAACAAAATTCGAGTCAGCAAAATAGCCAAAATGACCAGCAAAACGGCTCAGATAGCAGCTCTCAGCCACCAGAGCAGCAAGGGCAAGACGCTGCACAAAATGAACAGCCGCAAGACAGCGCTGTAAGTGATCAGCAACAGGAAGAATCAACAGATAATGCGCAGCAGCAGGCTCAAGCCGCAACAGCAGGTGAACAGCCGATTGATCAAGAGCAAGCACAAAAGCATCAGCAATTACTGAAAAAAGTGACCGACGATCCTTATTTACTACTGCGTAATAAAATGCAGCTGGAATATCAAAAAAGACGCCAAGAAGGTTCAAACAACGGAGTTAAGAAAAAGTGGTAAGAATGTTATGGCTAGCAGCCTTGCTAATGCTAGGGCTAAGTTTTTCACCAGCAAGCCAAGCGCTAACGAAAGTCACCGCCAGTGTCGATAAAAACCCAGTCACAGTTAAGGAGTCTGTGGTACTGACCGTTGTCGCTGATGACGATGTTGACGCTAATGCACTTGATACTTCGCCACTACTTGCCGATTTTATCGTTGGTCGCACATCGGTTAGCTCACAAACTAGCATGGTGAATTTTAACACCACGCGCACGACGACCTGGCAAACCGTGCTTATCCCTCGCCGGATGGGAAATATCACCATTCCCACCCTATCGATAGAAGACCAGTACACGAGCCCAATTACACTGACTGTGCTTGATGCCAATGACCCTGCAGCGAGCCAGCAGCGAGACGTATTTATCACCGCGCAAGTTTCAAATACCGAAGTTTACGTGCAACAAATGCTGACGCTGACCGTCAATATTCATATTGGCGCTGAACTTAAACGCGGCAGTTTAACCGAGCCAGAGCTTGAGGGGGCAACCATTGTTCAAGTGGGCAAAGACAAGGAATCAGATAGCCGCGTTAATGGTAAACGTTATCGCGTAATTACCCGTACTTTCTCAGTCACGCCACAGCAAAGTGGTGATTTTGTGCTGCGCTCGCCGATGTTTAGCGGTGAAATTATGATGCAATCTAGCCGCCGTTCTAATTTCCTGAGCTTTGGCGAAAGTAAGGCCATCAGCGTGTTAGGTGATGAGCTGCCAATCAAAGTAAAACCTATGCCGGCAAGCTTTACTGGTCATTGGTTACCAAGTGAATTATTAACCTTGCACGAAGAATGGCAATCAGAAGGGACTGGTACAAACTATACAGTGGGTGAACCTATCACCCGCACCATTACATTAACCGCTGTGGGTGTTAGCGAAGAACAGCTACCAGATATTGAGCTAACTGCGCCAAGCGATATCAAAATATACCCTGATCAACAAACGACACATGCTAATTCCACCAATGGCCGTCATGTTAGCCAAGCGGTGAGCAATTTTGCCATTGTCGTTAGTCAGCCTGGTGAATACACATTGCCTGAGGTCGAAGTGCCTTGGTTTAACACCATCACTAATCGCATCGAAACGGCGACATTACCAGCTAAAACGATTCAAGTAATCGCAGGTGAACAAACTGTTAGCCCTACAGTTGCCTCTACAAGCCCTATCGCTAGCAATAATTTCTCACCTGCTTCAGGTAAAAGCGTAACTGTTTATCAAGCTCATTGGTTGCAATGGTTATTTTTAGGCCTATGGATAGCGACGAGCCTTGCTTGGATTATCACGGAATTAGTGCGCCGCAGTCGAAATAGCGGTCAAGACAAGTTACTTCAGGCGACACCAAGCACCGTTAGCAATGCACAGCTTGCCTTGATTGCGGCTTGTAAGCAGCAAGAAGGCCACAAGGCGATTAGTTTGTTGGTGCCATGGTTCAATCAACTAGCCAAAAGCGACAAACACATAGCTACAGTTGAAACCATCGCAGAGTTAAAACAGATTAGCCAAGACACCGAACTGCAGATGGCGATTGATGAATTACAACGTTATTGTTTTGCTGCAAATACACCAGCAGGCCAATCAAATTGGTCGAGTAAAGCGCTCGTTGCTGCCGTCAATCGAATCAGTAATCAGCAACAGAGTAAATCAGCTAGCCCCCTGCCCTCGCTAAATCCTTAAATTGACACCAATTTGCGGCTGATAGGAGCACTTTTTTCTGTCTTATCAACCGCGTTCCGGTTAAGCTAGCACTATATGCAGTGGCGCTAGCTGTCCGGATCCTCAATGATAAAAAAAATTCGAAATAATTTAACCGATGCTAAGGTCTCATCCAGCATGAGTACAAAACAAGTTAGATACGAAGCCTTAGTTAAAGCGTTACACACAGATTTATTCCGTTATGCGTATTGGTTAACTCATGACAAACAAGTAGCGGAAGATTTAGTGCAAGAAACCTTTTTAAGAGCTTGGCGTGCCCTAGACTCGTTGAAAGACGAAAAAGCCGCTAAGTCGTGGTTGATCACTATTCTGCGTCGTGAGAATGCGCGTCGTTTTGAGCGTAAACGTTTCGACATGGGCGAATATGAAGAAGCATCGATTACCGATCATCTCTCAACGAGTACTGAGCAAGAAATTGAAAATCATTGGCTACGCGAGCGCATCGCAAAAATGCCAGAAGAATACCGCGAGCCTTTAGTGCTTCAGGTAATTGGTGGTTTTAGTGGCGAAGATATCGCTGAAATGCTTGGACTGAATAAAAACACTGTCATGACACGGTTGTTTCGAGCGCGTAATCAACTTAAAGATGCTTTAGATAAAGAACCATTGAAAAGAGGTAACTACAGTGGATGATTTGCAGTTTAGGCGACATTTGTATGCTGCACCCAATAGCCAAGATCCCGAATTTTTAGCAGCAAAGCAAGCGGATGAATCACGCGCGCAGTTTGCTCAAGAGATTGAAGAATTAGACAGTAAAATTGCCAGCGCATTAAAAGTGCCTGTGCCTGAAGATTTATGCAATAAGCTGATATTGCGTCAAGCTATGGCAAGCCACCAGCAGCAAAAACGTAAAAACCGTATTCACTTAGCTCTTGCGGCTTCAGTTGCATTTGCTGTTGGGTTAACGGTGAACATGCTGCAGTTTTCTAGCGCTTACGACAACTTAGGCGACTATGCCATGGCGCATGTTTACTACGAGCAAGATCATTTTAGCAATGATATGTCTGCCGATATAACTTTGGCCTCGTTAAACTCTAAAATGTCAACGTTCGATGGCAATTTCACAGAAATGCTAGGTCAGTTAATTGCTGCTGACTACTGCCGCTTTGATGGAATAAAAAGTTTACACTTAGTATTTCAAGGTGAATCAGAGCCAGTAAACGTTTTCATCGTACCTGAGCGCAGTGAAGTCGCTTTTGCGGAAGCATTTAGTGATAAAAAGCTCAATGGTAAATCGTTTAAGCACGGTAAAAACCAAGTGGTTATCGTCGGTAACAAAGCTGAGCCATTGCAACAATGGAAAAAGAATCTTAGCAAGAACATTCAGTGGTCTACCTAAAAACTGCTTTTTCCTACCTAGCTTCAACCAGCATGATTGAGATGTTACCCGCAAAAGCTGGTTGAAGTAGCACCCAAATATGATTCTTGTTAGCATGACTGGATTATCCGTCATCTAGCAAGAATAATATTATGACCATTGCCCTTCCGACATTAGTCACTTTTGTTGGCTATTTACTCGCAACACTAACTATTGGCTTTATTGCCTACCGCGCTACGGATACGTTAAGCGACTATATCTTAGGCGGCAGACAACTTGGTCCAGCCGTAACTGCACTTAGCGTTGGCGCATCAGACATGAGTGGCTGGCTATTGCTTGGCTTACCCGGAGCTATTTACCTATCTGGTGCCAGCGAAGTCTGGATTGGTGTTGGTTTGGTCATCGGCGCTTTTCTAAACTGGCTGATAGTCGCGCCGCGTCTGCGCCAATTTACGGCGAACGCCAATGACTCGCTAACGCTACCAGAGTTTTTTGAAAACCGCTTTAACGACACATCCCACATACTGCGCTTTATCTCAGCAATCACTATTCTGCTATTTTTCACGTTTTACGTATCGTCAGGCTTAGTTGGTGGCGCCATTTTATTTGAAAAAGTGTTTGGCCTTGAGTATACCCATGCGCTAATTATTGGTGCACTAGTCATTGTTACCTATACCTTTTTAGGCGGTTTTTTAGCGGTAAGCTGGACCGACTTTTTTCAAGGTTGCTTAATGCTGATTGCGCTCATATTTTTGCCCATCGCCGCCATCAGTACCTTAGGCGGATTAGAGCAAACAGTCTCCAGCCTTGAAGCCATTAACCCAGATTACGATAATCTGTTTAAAAACTTTACCTGGCTAGGCTTTATTTCCTTAATGGCCTGGGGACTGGGGTATTTTGGTCAGCCGCACATTTTAAGCCGCTTTATGGCGATTCGCTCTACCCGCGATATTCCCACGTCGCGTAATATCGCTATGATCTGGATGGTGATCTCGCTTATCGGCGCCTTAGCCGTTGGTTTAGTTGGCCTTGCATATTTTGCCGAGCAACCACTAGCGAACCCTGAAACGGTATTCTTACAATTAGCATCCGCTATTCTAAACCCTTGGGTTGCAGGCTTACTCATCGCGGCAATTTTATCGGCGATTATGAGTACAATCGATTCACAGCTGCTCGTATGTTCCAGCGTGATAGTTGAAGATTTTTATAAACACATTGGTAAACGCAATGCGAGCGAGCGTGAATTGGTATGGTTATCACGTCTGTCATTAGCCGCAATCGCCATTGTCTCAACCTTAATTGCGACAAATCCAGAAAGCAGCGTACTTGATTTAGTGAGTTATGCATGGGCGGGCTTTGGCGCAGCATTTGGGCCAACGGTAATTTTAGCGCTATTTTGGCCAAAATTTAATAAGTTCGGTGCCATCGCAGCGATTGTTTCAGGTGCGGTAACCGTTGTTGCTTGGAAACAAGCTAGCGGCGGCATTTTTGACTTATATGAAATTGTCCCTGGCTTTATTATCGCTTTTATCGCTGGCTATTTAGTAAGCCGGTTTGTAGATGTTAGCAATACCGAGCCAGAGCAAATTTTTAATCGTTTACAACAAACCGACGAGCTTGGCTAACCTTAACTAAAGCCTTAACCAAAGCCTTGGCGTTAAAGTCAGTAACGCCCTAGCACAGCCTAGGGCTATTGAAAGTTGTAAGTGGTTTTGTATAGCGTAAGCAGCTAAATATTGCATAATGCTAGATTGATTTTCTTGCGTTAAATAGACGATAAAATAAGACAAAACATTGGCTATCTAATAAGCTTTCACTTATAGTGCGTACAAAATTAAATTTGGCTCTATCCGTTGTTTTTAGTCTACTTTTACAGGCATTCAACAACGAGAGTTGGCTGTTTTTAAACCTCAATTGATAGCATTTGTGGTACAAATCGTTTTTGTGAGCAATGCTTACCTTATGTAGTGATTGCTCTTAACACAGATTGAACAGCAATAAAGAATTTCGGAAAGGATTTTTACTCGATGTATTTTTATGCAGCGCGTCAACCAATACTAGATAAAAACAAAAATCTCTTCGCCTACGAATTATTATTTAGGGATAGTATCGACAATGTTTTCCCTGAAATAGATGGTGATGAAGCAACCAGCAAGATGGTTGAAGCTAGCCAATTTAGCTTAGGAATTCATGAGTTTACAGGTAATAAACCTGCTTTCATCAACTTTACATTGGATACCTTGAGTAAAGGTTACCCAACAATGCTGACGAAAGAAGAAGTTGTTGTTGAGATTTTAGAAACCATCAAGCCTGGTAAAAAGTTGCTCGCTTTGTGCCAAGACCTGCACAAGCAAGGCTACACATTAGCGCTAGATGATTATATTCATCAAAATGTTTGGGCGCATTTTTACCCATTTATCAAAATCATCAAAATTGATATTCAAGACACTTCGCTTGAGCAAATTCAAGAGATAAAACAAGCCATTGCTAAGTATCCACATATCCAATTATTAGCGGAGAAAGTGGAAACCTACGAAGAATACAACCAAGCACTTGAATTGGGATTTGAATACTTCCAAGGCTATTTCTTCTCAAAGCCTGAAATGGTGAAAACAAAGAACTTATCACCTTCACAAATCGCCATGGCAGAGCTTTTATATGAAACAAGCAAGCCAGAGCTAGACCTTGCCAGCATTACTTCAGTATTTGAGCGTGATGTGACGCTTTCATACAAGCTATTACGCTATGCTAACTCGCCAATTTTCAGACGCCGTAGTGAGATTGCCACCATCAAGCAAGCGTTGGTGATTTTAGGCTCAGCAGAGCTTAAGCGTTTCATTGGCTTAATGTTCGCTGCCAATGTTAACCCAGATAAGCCATCAGAGCTGATCAATTTGTCCATGGCACGCGCTAAATTCTGTGAACAAATCGCTGACATTATGAATCCAAGGCTAGATAGCTCAATAGCTTTCTTAACGGGTTTATTATCTTTAATTGATGCAATTTTGGATGAAGATATTGAAACTGTGCTAGAGAAGCTGCCGCTGTCGCAAGAGATTAAAGATACCCTATTAACGAAAAAAGGCGTCATGGCAGCGCTAATTAAACTGTTAGAGCTGATAGAGCGTGCCGAATGGGACAAAACCAGCTTAGTCATGGACAAGTTGCAATTAGATAAAGAGCAAACGGTTGAGTTTTATAACCAAGCTATTGCTTGGGCAGATGAACAAGCGCAACAGGTGAGCTAAAGTAGAATGAATCTCGCAGTATTTGCAGCTGTAATCATATAGTTTAAATCGAACCCAATAGTTTGAATCAGAAACGAAAAAAAAGAGCGCCGATGGCGCTCTTTTTATTTAGGTTAAAGTTTAAGCTTGTTGAATAGCTATATCTATAGCAGCATGGTTTTAGCTTTTTGACTACTCATAACCGTTAGGGTTACTTGATTGCCAGCGCCACGTATCCTTAATCATGGCATTAAGGTTCAGTTGAGTTTGCCAACCAAGCAGTTCTTGCGCTTTAGTCGCGTCGGCAAAAACGGTAGCAATGTCGCCAGCCCTGCGCGGCACAATTTGATACGGTATATCTTTACCGCTAATAGCTTTAAAGGTTTCAACAATTTCTAATACCGAAGTACCATTGCCAGTACCCAAGTTAATTGCATGACAACCTGATAGCTCACTAAGTTTATTTAGGGCTTTTACATGACCTTGAGCTAAATCAACCACATGGATATAGTCGCGTACTCCTGTGCCATCTGGCGTGTCATAGTCATCGCCAAACACACTTAATTGCCCTAGGCGGCCAACCGCAACTTGAGCTACATAAGGTAATAAATTATTTGGGATGCCCTTAGGGTTTTCGCCAATTAAACCTGACTCATGAGCACCAATTGGGTTGAAGTAGCGCAAGTTAACAATTGACCACTCTGGGTCACTTTTCGCTAAGTCCTGTAAAATCAGTTCTATCATCAGCTTAGTTTGGCCATACGGGTTAGTTGCTGATGTTGGCATAGTCTCGACTAGTGGAGACTGATTATGCTCGCCGTAAACAGTTGCTGATGAGCTGAAAACCAAACGTTTACAGTTGTGCTTTGCCATCACTTCAAACAAGTTTACAGAGCCTGTGACATTATTGTGATAATAGCTAAGTGGAATTTCCGTTGATTCTCCCACCGCTTTTAAGCCGGCAAAGTGGATTACCGCGTCAATGTCGTATTCCGTAAAAACTTGTTCAAGGTCTTCACGGTTACAAATATCCCCTTTGAAAAACTTTGCCTTTTTGCCGGTTATTTTTTCAATTCGAGCTAATACCGCTTCTGAAGCATTGGCTAAATTATCAAAAATCACTACTTCTTGGTTTAGCTGCAACAACTCTACAACAGTATGGCTGCCGATATAGCCCATACCGCCCGTTAACAATAAACTCATGTTATTCTCGCTTTCCTGCTTTAATGGTATTCGCTTAGCTGTAATAAGCTGTTAGCTTATCAATAAAAGTTGCTAATTGCTCGCATGGCAACTGATTAATACCCGCAGCAGCGGCTCTGCCACCACCTGTTTCAAATTGGGCACAAACGTTGTCGGCTCCTTGGCGGTTTGTCAGTGGTGCTCGTAAACTTACGGTATAGCTATCATCACTATTTTGCGTTAAAACGGCGTGTGCTTTATCTGGCGATTGATTGGCAAGATCATTGCCCAGCACTCCACTGACCCTTCTGGCCCAAGCTTCATCCGGTAGTTCTATGACTTTGGCAATTGTATCATCGTGATGGCATATCGCCTGAGCAGCATTTGCCATGTCTTGCTGATAAGCGCTTTCTAATTGATAAAACACCGAGTCTTTGTCATCTCTTAACTCCAATGGATTGGCATAGCCAACTAACGTTTTAAAAAGCTCTGCAGGTGGTATATGTAAATCATCAATCGTGCGACCATAGCCGTTATAGTTAACATAAATGCCAAGCGCCTTTAAGAACGTTTGATCGTGTTCACTTACTTGATGTTGAGTAGCCAACGCTATTGCAGACTTATTCATGTTATCGCCAAACGCTGCGGCAATCGCCCATAAATAGTGAGCGTGATTAAGGTGTTCATTGACTAGCAAGCTCGTACAAGTATTGGCATCTAAATCGATGATCGATTGCAAATATGGGCTATCAGGAATATCACCTGTTCGGTGGTGATCAACGTAAAAAACTGGCTTTTTCGCTGCTAACAAGTTCGCTAAACCATCAGCATTTTTTTCCATTGAAATATCTAGAGTTGTCACCGAGGTCACTTGCTCAATATCAAGTTTTGCGAGCAGCGCGATATCACGCTTAACGCCAGTCACCAAAACACTCTCTTTTGGCTCAGCAAGGCGTAACTGAACCAAGGCTAGAATGCCATCTGCATCACCATTAAAGACATCAAAATGCATGTTACTTCCTCTTGTTAGACTTAATTGAGTTTCGCCTGATTAAGCCAAATAGCCTTGTTCAGCCAAATAATTAACAATTTGCAGGGCGCATTGTTCTATCTCTTGCTCTGCTGTTTTAACATGCAGCTCTGGCGCCTGAGGCACGTCATAGGCCGAGTCGATGCCAGTAAAGTCTTTAATTTCACCTGCCCGCGCTTTTTTATACAGACCTTTAGGATCGCGTTGCTCACAAACTTCAATCGGTGTATCGATAAACACTTCAATAAACTCACCTTCAGCTAACAACGCTCTTGCTTGCGCACGATCTTCTTTAAATGGCGAAATAAACGCGGTTGAGACAATTAACCCCGCATCAATAAACAGCTTACTAACTTCACTAATACGACGTATATTTTCGACTCTATCTTCATTACTAAAGCCTAAGTCTCCATTAAGTCCGTGGCGAACATTATCACCATCAAGTAAATAAGTGTGGTGGCCGCGCTCGAATAGTAAGGCATCAACTGCATTCGCAACGGTTGATTTACCTGAGCCGCTAAGACCCGTATACCAAAGTAGACATGGGCGCTGTTTTTTCTGCTCGGCACGTTGTGTTTTAATCACCTGTTGTTGGTGCCATACCGTATTTTCTGTTTTCATCGGTGCGCGTTGCTCTATTAATAAAATGGGAAGACAAGTGGGATCATAACCAATACCACCAGAGAATAAGTGAAAGAAACGGGAATGCCGAACTTAACAAAATCTGTTAAACGATAATTACCGGCGTTGTATACCATCACATTGGTTTGATAACCGTACGGGCTTATAAAGCTGCCGCTAGCGGCAAATGCTACCGCCATGACAAACGGTAACGGGCTAGCGTCGAGCCCTAAAGCAATATTGTATGCAATCGGGAAAATTAGTGCTGCTGCAGCGTTGTTGGTGACAAGTTCAGTCACTAGCAGTGACAGCACAAAAATCATCACAAACGCGACATAGATGCTTTTGCCATCTAAAAGCTGCTCTACGTTTTCCGCCATAACGGTTGCTAAACCGCTATTTTCCATGGCCTTCGCGAGTGTCAATGCGCTCAGTACAATCATCCAAATCTCTAGCGGAAATCGACGTTTAATTTCATTAATAGTTAAGCAGCCAGAAAACACTAACAAGGCCACATAAAACATTAAACATTTCAGCAAGGATATTGAGGTAAAGACCGACACACCTATGGTGATAAAGAACCCGGCAACCGTCAGTTTGTCTCGCCAACCCGACAGCATATTGTCTGGCTTGTGACCAGAAAGAATGTAAAAGTTTTTTGATAAGTTAGTACGAGAACTAAAATCACTACCGACGGCAAGCACTAAAAAGTCACCTGACTGGATAACAATTTCTCCAAGTTTACCCGACAGAGTTTCACCCTCTCGACGAATTGCCACAACAGCAGCATCAAAACGAGCGCGGAAGCCAGCACTTTTTAAGCTTTTTCCGATAACCGAAGAATCCGGTTTAATAACAACCTCGGTTAAGTTGTCTCTGAGCAAACCGTCTTGTTCAGCAAACAAGGTTAAACCATCAAACTGCTGTAAGGTTAATACCTTAGTGATATCACCAGTAAAGATTAACTTATCTTTTGGCTGCAAAACTTCTTCAGGCGTTACTGGTGAGATTAGCCGCCCTTTGCGTACCACTTCTACTAAGAAGATAGAATCAAGATTACGTAGCCCATTTTCTTCAACGGTTTTACCAATAAGCGCTGAGTTCTCAGCGATTTCCGCTTCAAGTAAGTATTCTTTCGTTTGTAAAGCTTCTTCTGCAATATTGGGCAGTGAGCCTGCGCGTAGCACAATGACAAAAAAACAAACCAATAATGCTGTGCCCCCCACTAACGTGAAGTCAAAGAATTGCAGTGGTTGCCCGCTTTGCTCAATGTATAAACTATTGACTAATAAATTCGTTGAAGTGCCAACTAACGTTAGTGTGCCCCCTAAGATGGCAACAAAAGATAAGGGCAATAAAAGCTTACCTGGATTTATCAGAGTATTGTTTTTAATGGTATTAATTAGACTTGCGACAACTGCCGTATTGTTCATCAGTGCTGAAGCAAAGGCGGCGCTTAACAAGGTACGCAGTGTTGATTTTACCTTGGAACCACTGATCAGAATGTTCGACAGCTTGCGTAAAACGCTGGTGCGCTCAAAAGTAAAAGAGCACAGTACCAACAATAGCAAGGTTACTAAGCCAGGGTTTACCGCGTTATAGAGAATATCTTGAGTGGATACAATAGAAGCAAGTAAGCAAGTTAACGTAGATGCAAAAAATACCCGTTCAGGTACTTTTTGAAATTTTATCAAGCCTAAAAAGGTAGCGACAAAAACAGCCAGCACAAACCATTGCATTGCTGTCATAAAAGCAGTCTCTTCAAATAGTTGCAGTTGCGTTGCCCTTAACCACTTACTATTACCTATGATTTAGATACTAGCAAGCGATTAAGGTTAATTAGCGCACTTAATTGAATAATTTAGAAATGTCGCGCGCACCCCAATGTGGGAAATGCTTGCGTACTAGCGCATTAAATTCAATCTCAAACGCAGAGAAAGTCTGAGCTTCGTCTTTTTGCGTTTCGTGATTAATCATACCCGCACCAACAGTAATGTTAGTTAGGCGATCGATGATAATAAATGCACCCGTTTCAGCATTGGTTTGATAGGGGTCAAAATGTAGCACTTCAGCGACTTCAAAGTTAACTGAACCAATTTCGTTAAGTGCTAAATTGCTCGCTTCACTTTGTTCAAGCGTATTGACATCAGTGCGACTAACAATACTTGAAACATGACCTGTAGTTAATTTGCTACCGTGCTTAATGTAATATTCACGACCAGTTTCTAGCGCATCATCATGCATCCAAACAACAGAGGCATTGAATTCGCTCGATGAAACAACACTGCTCCCCTTGCGTACGATCATTTCACCGCGACTGATATCAATCTCATCGGTCAATGTTAAAGTAACTGCTTGGCCTTGCTCAGCACGCTCTAGCTCGCCGTCAAATGTCACAATAGACTTGACTTCACTCTCTTTACCTGAAGGCAGTGCAACCACAGTATCGCCTACGCGTACTTGACCTGCCGCCACAGTACCGGCAAACCCACGGAAGTTTAAGTGAGGGCGATTAACGTATTGAACTGGGAAACGGAACTCGCTAAGTTGATTGGCAGGTTCAACTTTGATGGTGTTAAGTAACTTCATCATAGTTGCGCCTGGGTACCACGGCATATTTTCACTTTCTTCAACAACATTGTCGCCATTTAGTGCTGAAATTGGCACAAAGCGGATGTCATCAAAGTTAAGCTCTTCGGCAAATTCTCGGTAGTCTTTCTTGATCTGTTGGTAACGGTCTTGGTCGTATTCAACCAAATCCATTTTATTAACAGCCACCAGCACGTGTTTGATGCCAAGTAATGAGCAGATAAATGAATGACGACGTGTTTGTACTTGCACACCACGGCGAGCGTCAATCAAGATAATCGCTAGATCACAAGTTGACGCACCTGTTGCCATATTACGTGTGTACTGCTCATGACCCGGTGTGTCAGCAATAATGAATTTGCGCTTTTCCGTTGAGAAGTAACGATAAGCAACGTCAATCGTAATGCCCTGCTCTCGCTCTGATTGCAAACCATCAACTAGTAGTGCTAAGTCAACCGATTCACCTGTTGTACCTGATTTCTTACTGTCTTTTTCAATGGCAGCTAGCTGATCTTCAAAGATCATTTTTGAATCATGTAGTAAGCGACCGATTAGTGTGCTTTTGCCATCATCTACGCTACCGCACGTTAGAAAGCGAACGAGCTCTTTGTTTTCGTGTTGTTTTAAATAAGCTTCAATGTCTTGTTCAATTAAGTCTGATTGGTGACTCATTTTGGTAAATCCTAAACGTTTATTTCAGAAAATGTGTAATTAAAAATATGGGTTATTGGCCTGTGAGGCCGTTAGAAGTAACCTTCCATTTTCTTTTTCTCCATCGAGCCAGAAGAGTCGTGATCAATAACTCGACCTTGGCGCTCAGAAGTTTTAGTTAATAACATTTCCTGAATAATATCAGGCAAGGTCGCCGCTTCAGATTCAACGGCACCTGTTAACGGGTAACAACCTAGTGTTCTAAAGCGCACTTTTTTCATCATTGGCTTTTCATTTTCAGCCAATGGCATACGCTCGTCATCAACCATGATTAAGGTACCATCACGCTCAACAACTGGGCGTTCAGCTGATAGGTAAAGTGGCACAATCTCGATATTTTCAAGGTAGATATATTGCCAAATATCTAATTCGGTCCAATTTGACAACGGGAAGACGCGAATACTCTCGCCCTTATTTACTTTGCCGTTATACACATTCCAAAGCTCAGGGCGCTGATTTTTAGGGTCCCAACGATGGTTTTTATCGCGGAATGAATAAACACGCTCTTTTGCTCGAGACTTCTCTTCGTCACGTCGAGCACCACCAAATGCAGCATCGAATTGATACTTGTCGAGCGCCTGTTTTAAACCCTGTGTTTTCATGACATCGGTATGTTTGGCACTACCAAAATCAAATGGATTCATGCCCATGGCTATGCCATCTGGGTTTTTATGAACAAGCAACTCAAACCCATATTTTTCGGCCATTTGATCGCGAAAAGCGATCATTTCTTTAAACTTCCAATCGGTATCTACGTGCAGTAGCGGGAATGGAATTTTACCCGGCGCAAACGCTTTACGGGCTAAATGTAGTAGTACAGCAGAATCTTTACCAACGGAGTAAAGCATGACGGGTTTGTCAAACTCTGCTGCGACTTCACGAATGATATGAATAGATTCAGCTTCGAGCTTCTGTAGGTGTGTTAAGTTCATGGGCAAGTCATTAAGTTAAGTTTATTAATTCGAATATTTGACTATCAAAGTCGCAACCTCGTTGCACATTAAAGCAATGAATCGCGCTACTTTATTGCTATTGTTTTGCGTATTTTACTAGCCAGAATTCAAGTTGAGGCTTTCTGGTTCCTAAGCTGCCAAAAACACATTTTAAGTAATGCTTAGCAATGAAAAAGGAAAACTAGCTTATTTTGATATGGTCATTATTCTGGCACAGAAGATTACTGTAAACCATATAACAATCTGCTTTCATATAACATCTGGTTATTTGAAAGCAGATAAAACCAATAGAACATGGTGTATGACTTGTTAAATGCTAGATGTGCATTCGTTGATAATGATTTGTTCCAATTAGCTCAGTGAAGCAAGGAACTCGCTAAATTGTGCTTTTAACTCCGGATGGCGAAGCGCATATTCGACATTAGCTTTCATATATCCAAACTTTGAGCCACAATCGTGCGATTTCCCTGTCATGTGAAAAGCTTCTACCGTTTCAACCTTCATTAGGCTCGCAATTGCGTCCGTGAGTTGAATCTCATCGCCTGCACCAGGCGGGGTAAACTCAAGTAAATCCCAAATCTGCTCTGAAAGTACATAACGGCCAACTACAGCCAAATTAGACGGCGCCTCTTTCACTGGAGGCTTTTCAACTACAGCTGTCATTGGTGCCACTTCACCAGCGCCCAATTTTGCACCGCCACAGTCGACAACACCATAGCTACTTACTTTCTCCATGGGCACCGGTTCAACCATAATTTGACTGTTGCCGCTATTAGCGTATCGTTCAAGCATCGCTGCCAAATTCTCAGTATTTAGATCTGCGCTTGCATCATCTAAAATAACGTCAGGTAATACCACTACAAATGGCTCATTGCCTACCAATGGCCTTGCCTTAAGTACAGCATGTCCTAAACCCTTCGCCTCACCTTGACGAACGTGCATAATGGTAACGTCTTTAGGGCAAATAGATTGAACTTCATCAAGTAGCTGACGTTTCACACGGTTTTCTAACGTAGTTTCCAACTCAAATGATTTATCAAAATGGTTTTCAATTGCATTTTTAGAAGAATGCGTAACTAAGATAATTTCTTTTAAACCAGCACTTACACACTCATCAACAATATATTGAATCAATGGCTTGTCAACGATAGGTAACATCTCTTTAGGGATAGCCTTGGTTGCTGGGAGCATTCTTGTGCCCAACCCTGCAACAGGAATGACCGCTTTTTTAATTTTATTTGACATGAGTATCCTTCTTATACCGCTTCAATAATGTGTAACTAAATGAATTTATAATTGAGGGGGCTTATTGTATTTACCTATCACCATATAAGACCCGAGTATCAATACTAATCTGATGCCATAAAGTGTATAGGCCATTAACCTACAACTTTGACACTATCCCCGCGGCCAATAGCATAGTAGCTAAAGCCCTTTTCTTTCATCATACTTGGTTCATACAAATTACGACCATCGACGACAACAGGGTGTGTTAATGAGCTTTTAAGCATAGCTAAATCAGGCGCCTTGAACTGAGGCCACTCCGTACACACAACTAATGCGTCGGCTGATTTTAATGCTTGTTCTTTAGTACCGCACAATATTAGATCATCTCGTTCGCCATAGATTCGCTGACACTCTTCCATTGCTTTAGGGTCATATGCCTGCACTGTTGCGCCAGCTTGCCATAGGGCTTCCATTAGCTCTCTTGCAGGAGCTTCTCTCATATCATCAGTTTTAGGTTTAAATGAAAGACCCCAAAGCGCAATGCGCTTGCCAGCTAAATCTTGCTCAAAATGAGTATTAAGATGGTTAAAGAGTTTCTGCTTCTGAGAATAGTTGATACTCTCCACAGCTTCGAGAAGAGAAGGTTTATAATCTACATCATTTGCTGTTTTCACCAGCGCTTGAACATCTTTTGGGAAGCAAGAGCCACCATAGCCACAACCAGCGTAGATAAACTGATAACCGATACGCGAGTCTGAACCGATTCCGTGACGAACTGACTCAATATCTGCGCCAAGGCGCTCTGCTAGGTTTGCCATTTCATTCATAAATGAAATTTTCGTCGCCAGCATACAATTGGCCGCATACTTGGTTAGTTCAGCAGAGCGAACATCCATAAAAATCATACGGTCGTGGTTGCGGTTAAATGGTGCATATAACTCTCGCATTACCATTTTCGACGCCTCATTCTCGGTGCCAATCACAATACGATCAGGCTTTGAGCAATCGCTGACTGCCGCCCCCTCTTTAAGGAACTCTGGGTTAGAGACCACATCAAACTCTAGTTCGACACTTCTTGATGCCAGTACATCAGCTATTTGCGCACTTACCTTATCGGCGGTACCTACAGGTACTGTTGATTTATCGACAACAATTTTAGGCGATGTCATATGAGTTGCTATAGTTTTAGCAACGGCTAGCACATATTTTAAGTCAGCAGAGCCGTCTTCATCGGGAGGGGTACCAACGGCAATAAATTGAACTTCACCATGTTCAACGCCAGCCTGAGCGTCTGTAGTAAAATTTAACAAACCATCTTTGTAAGTTTGTTCGACTATTGGGGTTAAGCCTGGTTCATAAATTGGAATAATGCCTTTTTTTAGGTTAGCGACTTTCTCTTCGTCAACATCTACACAAACTACATCATGACCTACAGACGCTAAAATAGCCGCTTGCACAAGGCCTACATACCCAATACCAAAAACCGTTACTTTCATGGAATCCCTATTCGAAGATAATCATTGCTCTATCGCAAAGCATATTTGTATAACATTTCATTACTGCTCTTTCAGTTTTCAACTGATTACACTGCAGCAGCTTACTTGCATTTATGATAACCAAGTTTATTCACTAGCGATAGCCAATCAACATCCTAGCGCCTAAAAAGACAACTAATTAACTAATAAAACAGCAAATCAGCATAGTTAGTCAGTATGAAAATTAGGTTAAATACTCAATAAAATATTTCAGCTTATATTTCAAAGCCTTTATCTATCGAGCCTTGCCTTTCTTAGCTAGCAAAGGTATAACACGGGCTGATTTTGAATATTAGAAAGGATAATTATATGAATTCCCCTACTCCAGGGACTTTCTTCGGTCATCCAAAAGGCTTGCAAACCCTTTTCTTTACAGAAATGTGGGAGCGCATGAGCTACTATGGTATGCGTGCACTTCTTGTTCTTTTCATGACCACATCACTTCAAACTGGTGGGCTTGAATACACCGTAGCGACAGCAACGGCAATTTACGGTTTATATACCGCTTCTGTATATTTTATGGGATTACCTGGCGGCTGGATCGCTGATCGCCTAATTGGTGGTCAAAAAGCGGTTTGGTATGGCGGCATAATTATCATGTGTGGCCACATAGTTTTAGCTATACCTACAACATACAGTTTCTTTGTCGGCTTAATTCTAGTGGTACTTGGTACTGGCTTACTGAAACCTAACATTACGGCGCTAGTAGGACAATTATACGAAGATGGCGACGCACGTCGTGACGCTGGCTTCTCTCTATACTACATGGGCATCAACATCGGTTCATTGATTGGTTACACGGTAACGGGTTATCTTCAAGTCAACCAAGGTTGGCACTGGGCATTTGGCGCAGCTGCTGTGGGTATGGCTATTGGCCTTATCCAATATCAAAAAACGATAGGCAATTTAAATGGTGTAGCAAGTGAGCCTATTCAGCCGTTAGAGCCTAAGCAGAAAAAGCTTGCTTGGAATATTATTGGCGCTTTTGTTATCGCATTAGCTGCAACAACTGTTATGGTGATGAACGGTTCGTTGACCATTAACCCAGTAGCGGTTGCAGAATTTACCGCATATGCAATTGCAATATTATTCTTAGTTTATTTTGGCAATGTGTACTTCGGTGGCGGCTTAAGTGGCGTAGAAAAGAAACGTATGTGGGCACTGTTTTTGGTGTGTCTTGCGTCAATGTGCTTCTGGTCTGGATTTGAGCAAGCGGGTTCATCACTAAACCTGTTTGGTCGTGACTACACTGACCGTATGCTCGGTAGCTTTGAAATTCCAACAACTTGGTTCCAAAACGTTAACCCATTCTTCATTATCGTTCTTTCGCCATTTTTTGCCGCTTTATGGATCAATCTTGGCAAGAAAATGCTAACCCCATCTTATACGCTTAAATCGGCAATTGGTTTAGTGATTATGGGTTTAGGTTTCGTTGTTATGTTCTTCGCAGCGCAAGCTGCAGCGAGTGGCTTAAAAGTAGCTCCATACTTCCTAGTCGCAACCTACTTCCTTCATACAGTAGGTGAGTTAACTTTTAGCCCAGCAGCTCTTGCTGCCGTTAGTCGCTTAGCACCTAAACGCTTTGCAGGACAAATGATGGGGGTATTCGTACTGACCTACTCAATGGGTAATATTGTTGCAGGTTTATTTGCAGGTAACTTCGATCCAAACAATGTTGAAGAAATGCCAAATTTATACTTACAAATTAGCGTGTTCATTGTCGGTGCAGGTATATTGTTTGCCATTGCAAACAAGTGGGCGGCTCGTTGGGAAAACTCTGAAGAAGATATGAAACCCGATGAAAACGGCAAAAGCGCTGATAAAGTAACGGCATAATAAATAACTAAGCTAATAACTAAAACCTTTTAGCTCAATATAAGAAAGCACTGCGCTAATACCGCAGTGCTTTTTTTACATCTAACTTTACACGGTTATTTTCACTCGTTAATTTTTGCAAGCTCGTTTTTTGCCTCAGCTAATTGAATGTGTTTACACTAGTGATTATGCCACTCACAATTTGAGTATTGATCATCACTTTGAGCACAATTAACCCCCATTTATCTAACCTCGCAAACCTTGACCATATCAAACTGGCTCATGACAAAGTTCAGATCAGAACTGAGATCAGAAAACAGCGCTCGTTGCTTAGCAATCAAAGCCAGCACAAGGCCGCTATTGAACTAGTTTCACAGCTCACAAACATAGTAGATGTGAAAAGTGCGAACACTATTGCACTCTATTTAGCAAACGATGGCGAGTTGGATCCTAGCCAATTTATAAAATGGTGCTGGCAACAAGGAAAACGCGTTGTATTACCCGTATTACATCCTTTTACGGCAGGTCATCTATTATTTTTGCAATACACACCTAGTACTTTGATGCTTTCTAACCGTTTTGGTATTCCTGAGCCTAGGCTTGATGTGACAAAAGTCGTCCCCCTTTCATCTATTGATATTATATTCACGCCCTTGGTTGCGTTTGACAAAGATGGTCATCGTTTGGGCATGGGTGGCGGATTTTACGACCGTACATTAGCTAGTTTAGACAGATGCCCCTCAAAACAACCAATTCAAACTGCTGCAGCGCAAGCTACATTAACGCATACGACAATAAAGCAAACGACAATAACGCAAACTAAAGCGGTAGCTGCTGACGTCCAATTGGCACCTAAAAGTAAAACGAGTAAAGAAAATAAACTTATTGGTTTGGCACATGACTGCCAGCAAGTACCCCAAATACCAATTGAACCATGGGACATTCCGCTACCAATGATTGTTACACCAAGCCAAATTATTCGAGCTAAGTGTTAGATAGGTGGGCTATAATCTGGCGGCAATTATTTAGTTATCAAAATTCAGGTAAACAAATGACTCAAGACGAATTAAAAAAAGCCGTAGGACAAGCCGCCGTTAAGTTTATCAAACCAGATACCATTGTTGGTGTTGGCACAGGCTCTACCGTTAACCACTTTATTGATGCATTAGCGGAAATAAAAGATCAGATCAAAGGCGCGGTTTCAAGCTCACAGCAGTCAACTGAAAAACTCAAAGCATACGGTATTGACGTCTTCGACCTTAACGAAGTTAATGAGCTTGATGTTTATATCGATGGTGCTGACGAAATCAACGAACACATGCATATGATTAAGGGTGGTGGTGCCGCGTTAACGCGTGAAAAAATTGTTGCCGCAGTTGCAAAAGAGTTTATTTGTATCGCTGATGAAAGTAAGCAAGTCGGTGTGTTAGGTGAATTCCCTTTACCTGTAGAAGTTATTCCAATGGCGCGCAGTTATGTTGCTCGTGAGCTAGTAAAACTCGGTGGTGACCCTGTCTATCGCCAAGGTGTAGTAACCGACAACGGCAATGTTATTCTTGACGTTTACAACCTCAAAATCGTTGACCCGAAAGCGATGGAAGTCGCTATCAATGCCATTGTTGGTGTAGTGACTAATGGTCTTTTTGCCTGCCGTGGTGCAGACCGCTTATTGCTGGGTACTAAAGCCGGTGTAACCGAGCATAATTTAGGCTAGTTTGGACTAAATTAGTGCTTTAGAGTTACAGCACTATATGCTAGTTTAGATATCTAGCCATCTAAAACTAACTTTTATTACGAAGTATGGACATCATGAATAAAACATCTCTAGCTAAAGAAAAAATTAAAATTCTATTATTGGAAGGGGTTCACCCAAGTGCCCTTGAAGAGCTAAAAGCCAAAGGCTATAGCAATATTGAATACTTAAAAACCTCATTAGCAGAGAGCGAACTCATCGAGAAAATTAAAGATGTCCATTTTATTGGTATTCGTTCACGTACTCAGCTTACTGAAAAAGTACTAAGCAACGCTAATAAGTTAGTCGCCATCGGTTGTTTTTGTATTGGTACTAACCAAGTTAATTTAGCGGCGGCACAAGCACGAGGTATTCCTGTATTTAATGCGCCATTCTCTAATACTCGCTCAGTTGCGGAATTAGTGCTTGGTGAAATTTTACTGCTGCTGCGCGGTATTCCAGAGAAAAACGCTAAAGCACATCGCGGTGAATGGTTTAAGTCTGCTGCAGGTTCGGTTGAAGCCCGTGGAAAAACGCTAGGTATTATTGGCTATGGTCACATTGGTACTCAGCTTGGCATTCTTGCTGAAACCATAGGTATGCGCGTCCGTTTCTATGATATTGAAACTAAGTTGCCATTAGGTAATGCCTGCCAAGCACCTTCGCTAACGGCACTACTAAAAGAGTCGGATGTAATTAGTTTGCATGTCCCGGAAACGCCACAAACACAGAATATGATTGGCGAAGCCGAGTTAGAAGTGATCAAACAAGGTAGTATTTTAATTAATGCATCACGCGGTACGGTTGTCGATATCGATGCACTTGCCCAAGCGCTAGAAAGTAAGAAGATTGGTGGCGCTGCCATTGATGTATTCCCTGTTGAGCCTAAAGGCAACGACGAAGAATTTGTCTCGCCGCTTCGCGCATTCGACAATGTCATTCTTACACCACACATTGGTGGTAGTACCCAAGAGGCGCAAGAAAACATTGGCTTAGAAGTAGCGAGTAAGCTAGCTAAATACTCAGACAATGGCTCAACGCTATCAGCAGTTAACTTCCCTGAAGTATCACTGCCAGAGCACACAGGCACATCTCGCTTGCTTCACATTCACCATAACCAACCTGGCGTATTAACCGCGATCAACAACGCATTTGCTGGTTTAGGCATTAACATTGCAGCTCAGTACCTGCAAACGGATGACAAAATTGGTTACGTTGTTATTGAAGTGGAAACAGAAAGTAGCGAAGCAGCACTAGCTGAGTTAAAGCAAATCGACGGAACTATTCGTACGCGTATTTTGCATTAGATGTAAATCTTTAGATCTTAGCTGTACTTTGAGCTTCATTGAACGTTTATCTTTAACTGATTAAATTCAATGAAGCCCAAACATAAGATACTGCATGTTTACAAAGAGAACAGCCACCGATAGAGAGCTTTTCCTTTTGAATCTGCTATATTTTATTTGAGGTTTGTTACTCTTGAATAAAGCTGGCTAATTTCCTCTGCTACTCGTTCGATAGTGAACATCTTTTGGAATCGTCGAAGCGCATTCTTTCCAATTTCCTCTAAATCTGATTTTTGATAGATACTTGAAATTGCCCTCGCCCAGCTATCGGCGTCTCCAGAATCAATAACAAACCCAGTAACGCCATGCTCAACTACCCAGCTCATACCTGAGCCTTTAACGTTCGACACCATACAAGGTTTTGACTGTCTCATCGCTTCTAATAGCACAACACCAAACGCCTCTGTTTTTTCAATTGAAGGTAAACAGATAATATCTGCCCTCTCAATTTCTTGAATAAGCTCGCTATCCGACACTTTTCCTAAAAAGAAAACTCTTTCCGCTAAACCCAAGTGTTTAACTAGGCGTCGCAGGTACTTTTCCTTATCGCCATGCCCTATTATTGATAAATTTACATTTGCATTGGAGTCAAGCTTTCCTAGTGCTCTAATCAATACATCATGGCCTTTGTAATAGGTTAACCGACCAACAATTAACAAATTCAAAGAGGGCTCAGGGCGTGAGTTTTTTAAAGGACTACTGGGTAATGCCCTGATTCCGAGCGGTATTACACAAGTTTTATCGGAGGCAAATAAGAGGGGGATACTATCTTTGAAGTAAGGTGGAGAAGTCGCAATTACAGAGTTGCATGCTTTCAGTAACTTCTGCTCAAATATTTGATAAAATGGATATAACAATCTAACAGCAGCTGTTGGTTGACTACCAAGTACATCGGCATGCCAATGGACAACCCATGGAATGTTATTGGCTTGGGCTATAAAAAAGCACCAAAACGCAGATACATTAGGCATATGGATGTGAATAATGTCAGGCTTTTCAGCAGTAATCGCCTTATGTAAGATAGAACGAAAGCTTGGCGCAATTGGTGTAAAAGCTAATATTCCTAGTATGGGCACTTTATAGCTATTGTAACCATAATCATTTGAACACTCATATTTGCTTCCTACCTTATGTTGGTGCACAACACAACTAACGTTATGCCCCTGCCTTACTTGCTCATCCATCAAATCCATCATGACATTTTCTATCCCCCCTTTAAAAGGAGCGAAATACTTGCCTACATGCAAAATTCTCAAACCAATTTGCCTAATTATTATCAACACTCAATTTAAGAAAGTGAATAATTTGAGAAATCAAGTATTATTGCTCGCGTCAATATTTCTAGCTAGTTGTCGAAGGTCCATATTTGAAGCTTCTAATATGAAAGCCATTTTTTTTAAGAAAATATCTGCTGAGAATTGATTTGCTCTGCGCTCACACGCCTCTTTCATGCTCAATGCAACATTACCGCTCAACCTCTCTACAGCTTTAATAACATCAACCTCTGTCGGGTTTACTGGACATAGAATACCAGTTTTACCATCTAACACAGTTTCCAGTAAACCTCCTTCTTTAACTCCAATGACCGGTTTACCTGCCGCCATAGATTCAACTGGAGAAATCCCAAAGTCTTCATTCATTGGAAGGTAAATAGTAGCAATACATTGTCCTACTAAATTTATCAGTTGCTCCTTATCACACCAACCTGTAAATTGAATGTTCTTAAAGCCTTCAGCTGACTTCCTTAGCTTTTTCAACTGGCTACCACCAGAGGCAACAACTAGTTTCTTATCGGGCATTCTCTTAAAGGCCTCAACCACTAATGCAATGCGCTTATATGGTTCCAACCTAGCAGTCGATAAATAAAAGTCACTTTGGAACTGCCAACAATAATCATCTACATCGCAAGGCGGGTATACTACTATTGACTCCTGATTTAGATAATGTCTCAAGCGATTTTGCACATTTACAGAGTTGGCAATTACCAAGTCCATCTTATTTAGCGTAGCCTCATATCTAGGTTGAATATAGCATATCAGAGCCTTTAGTAGAGGACGCTTCCACCAACTGATACTTTGAAGGTAGTGAAGCTTCATATCATAAATAAAACGCGGAGGTGTGTGACAATACAATATATTCCCGTTCCTCTTTCTTTGGTGAACGAGTAAAGGAGCATTGGTTCCGCTAAAAATAACCTTTTGATATTCATTAATCTTCTTGGGCTTTTTCTTGAATGCTAGTGCAGTCTTTAGCGTTTGCCACCCTTGCACATCTGTCATAGCAGTTAGTGTTTTCAGGCGCCCTTTCTCTAAAGGAGAGAACTGATAGTTAGCTTTATTAACAAAACCAACCATCAACTCCATGTCTTGAAAATGTCTACATAATGTCAACGCTACGCCTTCAGCTCCACCTTTAGACAGTAAGAAATCATATACATGTAAGTATTTTTGATTCATTAAAAATAACCTGTTCTATCAATAGTAATTGTGCTTTGGCACGCCTCCAATTAAGAACTACATTAAGCAAAAACTTCTGTAACACATTTGCTAAGAATTAGTTTAGTCAACTCTATACCCGAACAACCCAAAAAGCTTAGAGAATTAGCTATTCTTATTAACTTTTTAGAAACTCTATAAAGTATAAGTGCGTCAAAATAACAAACTTAACCGCCTTCTAATTTTGGGTTCAGCTTAAGGCTTTATATATGTCCATGGTTTTTTCTGCACACTCGGCCCAGGAGTAGCTTTTTGACTTATGTCGTCCTAATTTTGCTAACTCTAGATACATTCCTTGATCTTCAGACAACTCAATGATTTTTCTGGCCATATCTTCAATAGAAAAAGGATTCACCATAACACCACAATCTCCAACTATATCTGCCATTGGAGTATTATCTGAAGTTACAACAGCCGTATTACAGCTCATAGCTTCTAAGACAGGCAAACCGAAACCTTCGTAGATTGAAGGCATTAATAGTGCTCTAGCACCACTATAATAATATGGCATATGTTCTTCTTGAACATACCCTTTATATAAAACTACCCCCAAACGCTCCAACTCACGGATTTTAGTCATAACTCTATCTGACTTCCACCCAACGCCGCCAATAATAACAAGCGGAAAAAATTGTACTCTTTTATCAAAGTAAATTTTAAACGCATCTAGTAATCTATCCAGATTTTTGCGCGGTTCAATTGTAGATACGAATAAAAAATACTTGTGATAAAGCAAATTGTCCTTACTAAGAAACATCGCGACACTCGATTTTTCTTTCGGTAAAAACTGCTCAGACACACCTAATGGAGTTACAAAGACTCTATTTTTCGTATTTGGAAAGTGTTTTAAAATTTCGTCACGGACCATAGGGCTTACAGTGACTATTGCATCTGCCGACTTTTCAATATTTTTGAGCTGCTTGTTAATAAACTTCAACCTATTGCTGGGGTGAAACTCTGGAAACAGCAGCGTTGATAAATCATGAACAGTAACAACTTTTTTACCGCCAAATTGGGGTAGGTGAAAATTTGGAGAATGAAAAATAAAATCTTTATAATTAGATAAAGATAACCTCTCCTTAATTGGTATTACTCCCATATATAATGAAGTGGCTAATTTGGAACGAGAGAGATATTCTCTGACTTTATTTTTTTTATTTTCACTAGCTGAATTGTTGCTATGACTAGTCTTAAAGTCTTTTAACTCAAAGAACCGTCCGTGAGCAAAAAACAGCATTCGTTCCATATCATTACTTGCTGAAACCTTTTTAAGAATTTCTCGCGAATAATATCCGACACCAGACATTTGATTAAGAAGAGAGTCCACACCAAAGATTACTTTAACGCTCATACGCTCTCTAGGTACTCCTCACAAATGACTTTAGCATCTCCAATTTTGTATTCAAAAGGTGACTTTAAATAAAGTACTTTATTACATAGCCTCGAAATTTGATGGATATCATGACTAACAATAATTACACAATTATCTTTGGTCAGATTAGAATTGAATGCCTTTTCTGTTTTAAGTCTAAAATCTTCATCGCCGACACCTAATATCTCATCAACTAAAAGAACTTTAGCTCTAAGGAAGGTAGCAATTGCAAAAGCGAGGCGAGCTTTCATGCCATCCGAATATGATCGAGTTGGTAAGTCTATTGAACCCGAAATTCCCGACAAGCCTATAATCTCCGGTGTAACACGTTTCACTTCCTCTAACCCGTAACCTAGAAGCATTCCGCTCAGCACAATATTGTCTCGTCCAGATAATTCACCTTGGAAGCCAACTTGGAGAGAAATAAGAGAAATATTGTTAGTTGCTATTTTAACAGTGCCTTTTTCAGGCGGAAAAACACCAGCTATAAGTTTCAATAAAGTACTTTTGCCAACTCCATTAGAACCAATAACGCCACAGACATCTCCATAATCGAGCCTAAAATTCAAGCTTTCAAATACTTTCTTTTGATTACCGCCCGCTCTAAATGAAAAGCTAACATCGTTTAATTCAATCGCTTTATTATTCATTACTTATCAACTATAAATTTTAATATCCACGGCTGTTTCTTATTTAAATATAAAAATAAAAAAACAGAAAAAAACAATGAACAAACCCCAATTATAAGTAAGCCTACAACATCGGGTTGAGTATCAACCATCAAGATATCCCTGTAAGACTTAATGATAAGGGCAAATGGATTTAGGAAAAATATTGACTGCATTTCATCAGGGATTGCGTCATATTTATAAAATATACCTGAAGCAAACATACACAAAAGCAATGACGTTTGTACCACATACAGCAAGTCTCTAACAATTGACACTAAAAACGCCACTAGTATGCCTAATGCGCACGTCAATAAAAACTGTACTATGATCACAAATGGTAAATATGGTAGGTATGTTGACCAACCTTCGCTACCTAAGGCAACTAAAAGCAACAATGCTGAAAATGTAACTCCTTGTTTCCAGAAGTCTTGAATCAACGTAGCAATTGTAAATGTTAATATGGGGACACGAGCCTTAGTCAGAACCTCAGTGTTCCCATGAATGCTGTTGACGCAGTGGTTAATGGACTTTTCACTCCATAGCCAAGGGATCAAGCCACATAGCAGATAAACTGGAAAATTCTCTATTTCCGATTGAATCAAATAGCCAAAGACAAATAAAAAGACAGCCATATACATTAAAGGCTCTAATAACCACCAAATGTAACTAAGGTAGCTGTCTTTTACTTCTGCTTTAAGTTTTAATTTTGCACATACAAAAGATAACCTAACATAATGTAAATACTGCATATTAACTTAAATATAATCTCCAAGAACTTTTAAGAATTTACGTTCTACAATATCCCAATTATAGGTACTAGAATAATAGTCAAACCCTTGTTGACCTATTGCAGTTAACAATTCGCTATTTTCTTCTTTGCTGATCCAAGAGAGGAGTTTTTCTAGTTCATAGTAATTATTGTAGTAAAAGCCGCCGTTACTTCTTTCGCATTGCCCAGCCATTACTTTACAATAACCATTTACGATTACAGGTGTTTTCATAGACCAACTCTCCAACAATACCATTGACAAGCTTTCATATTTGCTTGGATTAATTAGAGCTTTAGCTTTAGAAATATAGGATAACTTTTCCTCTTCAGAGACAAAGCCTAAATGTTCAATAAATTGCGTTTCTGGAAACTCCACACCATCGATCTTTCCAATTACTTTTAATTTCAAATTAGACTCAGGGTTTCTAAGTTTATACAATATAAATGAGTCAAAAAGCTCAGAGACGTTTTTGCCAGGTTCTATTCGCCCAATATACAAGATGTATTCATCTTCTATAGATTTAGAAATATCAGTTACTGCTTCATCATCATAATCTTGCTCTAACCCAGAACCTATTACGCTAAATTCGTTGATACAATCAGCACCTAATATCTTCTTAACATAAGACACCTCTTCTGGTGTTTGAAAGATGATATGATCAAAGTTCTGAAATACTTCATTGAAACCGTCAAAATATGCATTTGGCTCATCATGAAAGAATGGAACAACGGCCTTTTTGACGTTAGTAAACCTAATTGCATTAAATGTAGTTTTAAACAAATATGTCCATGCAACTACAAAGTCGTAATTTTGATTAAAGCTACTGATGTAGCTATCCATTTCATTAGAGTTAGGCCCTTGCAACGAATATTTACTGCTTAGTCTAAAGAAACTTGAGGTATCCCTAGAGAGTGTCACTGAGTTTACGGGCTCAGTTTTAAACCTTCGAACCAAAACATTCGTATAATTATCCAAAGAATCTATTTCAGGAAGTTTGTTGTCCCAGTCCAACCCTTGAGAAGTTGAAGTTAATATGTCTATATCAAAGTATGAACTTAGCTTCTTTGCGTATAATTTTGCTATATACTCTGCGCCACCATTTACTGAGTCACCAAATCTTTGAACTAGAAATGCTATTCGCTTTTTTGGTTTATGCTTTGAAACGCATTTTTTTGATAAATCTAAGATAGCCTTAGAACAATTGACAGGAGAAACATTAACAGCAACAAATGATGAGATGTCTTTTTTAAGCTTTTCCAATGCCCCGGGAATGTAAAACAGTCGATAAAGCTCTTTGTACAAATCACCTGAAAGACTCTTATTCTTGTGAGAATTGATTTTAGGAATAAAGCTAGGTAGTTCTGAATACCAACCCACATCAGATACAATAACCGGCACAGCAGCACATAAAGCCTTCATCACAACCGCTGAAGTTTCGCCATAGGACGGCTCTCTAAGTGACAACACTAAATCGCAGCTCGCTAACTCATGTGTAAACTTAGTATTTGAAAGCCCCTCCTCAAGTTTAACGGGAACATACTTCCGTAGCTGCTTTAACTGCTCATAAAAAGCAGGGTAATCTTCTGCAACACTGCCAACGATAACAACTTCGAAATCCCGCCCATGAGCTGCGAGCTCCTTCAAAGCCATTAATTTTTGATCTACCAATTTGTTTTTGGTGATATAGCCAAAAATACCAACTTTCTTATTGACTCTAGAACTATTTCCTGGTGACAAATCATAAAATTGATATGTTTTCAGAATTGGTAATTCACTATCAAATTTACGTACTAAAGATTTAGCATATTCAGAATGAACAATGGCCCCGGTGGCATGCTTTATGAAGGGTGCAAGAAAATCAAACTCATTAATAAACCAACTTTCTTCCCAAAACTTCTCGTTGGAATATTTAATTTTATTCTCAATCCATTTTCTTTTCTCAACCCCATAACAGCTTTCAACAAGAGTAAAGAAAGAAGCTTCACCTCTGTCTAGGTAATAAGCTTTTGCAAATAGGTGCCCCAAATAGGCATCATGAACATGGATAACCCCTGGAAAGGCTTTAATCAAGTGTATCATCGACTCATGAACTGGGTTATTACCTACATGATAAATAATACTTTCAAAATTACGTAGCTCTCTAATATCACAGTTACTCATAAATTTAACTGTAACGTTTTCTATAGGCGCAGGAATACACTCTACAGTACTGAAAACAACTACATGACAATGTTTCGCCAACTCTTTGACAAATTCATATGCACTTTCTGCAACGCCATTCACATAATTCGGCCAAGGTGTGACCACTGCTAATTTCATCAGTTCAATTCTTCTTCTGTTTCTATATATTCAATGATACTATCAACACATTCATTGTTGGAATGATTGTAGTACTGCATACTTGCGTCCATTCTTTGAATTGATTTCACATAGGTAGCTAATTTCAATACGCTTACAGCCCACCGAACTCCACTCCCAAATAAAGGCACTCTTTGGATAGCTAGTAGAGCAAAAAACGGGAACAAATTTCCTTTAATTTTTTTATTAACAAGCTTTCCTTCTCGCGAATACTTCAAGAGAGCCAAAATTTCGGGTTTAGAGTACTCACCAGAGCGAAGCTTATTGAGGTAATAGTCTCGACCAACAGGGTCGGGCTCTCTCCCCAACAACGCATTATAGGAAACATTTATAAAGTCAAAATCATGGAATTGCTGGATCATATTAATATCAACAGTTTCGCCTGGCGGCATAGCAACATTCCTCACTGGTCTTTTTAGCTTCTGCGAGTAAATGTTTAGCTTTTCAAAATGAAAGTCAGAGACACACCCGCCTAATTCTCTCATATCAGTCAACCCAACTTCACTGGGCTTTTGTGCCTTTTCAAACAAAAGCTGTAGCTCAACTGTTTTACAGCCAAGAGAGCTAGGATTAATATTCAATTCAATATCAACCCAATTGTTTGACACCAACTTGACTGACTTTGCAGTCACACCATTGAGTTTTATCTCCGCCAAATTTTCATCTAAATATGTAGATAATTTAAACTTCAACATATGAGCTTTTGCGACAGAAAAATTAACTTTACAAGTCTTTTCAGTCCATCTAAAAGTTCCTTCACTCTGATGAAAGCCATCACTGAAAAGGCTAAAATCCGACTGTGAAAAATGAATAAACTTTTTATCTACGGGTATAGCCTTTGAAGAAAACAAACTAGCTTGAAGCTCTAAAATGTTATGAACTTTTTCCATTTTTTTCACCTTGCTGTTCAATTAAAGCTTTGTAGTATTTAATAACTAACTCTAAGCCCGTTTCTAAAGGTGTAAAATCCAACTCTCCAAGCTCATTTTTTAATTTCGTTATATCAGGCCTACGTCTTTTATGATCATGTGGACGTTCTTCTAAATGAACAGGGGTAAACTCTCTCCCTACCTTTTTATGAATGGAGGCCGCTAGTTCTAAAATCGAGATTTCTGCATCATTTCCCAGGTTAATAAAACCTGTCACATCACATTCAACCAGCTTTCTCAGTAATGATGTTGCATCTTTGATATAACAAAAGCTTCGTGTATGTGAACCATCACCAATGATTGTAAATTCCGGCTCTTGAAGGCACCTAGTTACAAACTCAGGGATAACTTGCCCATATTTTGTATTCACCATTCTTTCGCCATACATGTTAAATATACGTAATACTGTATAGTTAATATTGTACTGTTTGGCGTATAGCCTAGTATAAAAATCGCCTATAACTTTGGAAGATGCATATGAGTCTCTGTCAGCAAATGAGTTAAGTAATACAGGATGACTCTCATTTGTCGGAACCTCCAACGGCTCCCCATAAGCCTCAGATGACGAAGCATAAATTACGTGATTTACTGGTGAGTCTTTAATACTGAGCATTACGTTTCTTGTAATATCAATATTTTGTTGAAATACAAACACCGAATTGTCATAAAAATGTTGCGTACCATTTACAGCGGCAAAATGCATTACGCGAGAAACATTACTGTTTTTAAGAATATTGTGAAGTTGAATGTCGGCTCCATTTTCAGACAAGTCCATTTTTACAAATTCAAAATTTTCGTTGTCGTTTACCTCAGATAGGTTTTCTAGTTTACCTCTAAATAAATTGTCAACACCTATAACTTTATAGCCATTACTAATAAATTCATCACAAATAAAAGAGCCGAAAAAGCCTGCTGCACCTGTTACTAAAATAGTTTCCATCATCCCCTCCTTATACATTTCCTAAACATGTGTATTTAACGCCATTACCATACTGAGATTTTGGGTGTAAATTCCAATAGTCGTATACTAAGCCATTAGAACTCATGCTCTCACACAAAGATGTAACATCCATTCGTTTAAAGTCATCACTGTTATTTTGTACAATGACTAGATCTGCCCCTTCAAAGGCTTCGTTAATAGTTTTTACTCTCTGAATGGGTAAATTTTCCATATCCAAGTCTGAATCTGTTACTAAAGAATCAAATACTCTAATTATAGAGTTTGGAAGAACGCTATTGATGTACTTGATCATGGGAATAGCTAACGATCCCCTTAAGTCACTCGTGGCTGGCATGCCTTTAAAAGCTAGACCTAAAACCGAAATAACTTGGACTCTATTTTCACCTATTTTTTGCAAACACTTTTGAATAGGCGCAGTAACAAGCTCTTCATTTAATTTACGAGATTTGAGGGCTATTTGAGGACGAATTTCAATTTCTTTGAACCCCTCTGCTAATATATAAGGGTCTTTTTCCAAACATGGCCCACCTACCAAACCAGGCAATTTAAGATCTGATCTAGGGTAGTTATGATTGCAAGCCTTAATAACATTGTTGACGTTTATTTGCTTGCCTTCGCACAACAAGGCTACTTCATTTGCAAATGCAAACATTACATCTCGTTCTGTGTTATTGATTAGCTTCGTCATCTCAGCTTCTTGACATGAATCTACTAATACAGTTTCCTCGCATAAATGAGAAAAGAATTCACTCACAAAATTTAGAGATTCTGTGTCTTTCGCTCCTATTACCTGAGGTAAAAACTCGAGCTCATAGACTGCCTTACCCTCGATTGTTCTCTCGGGGCAGAAAGCTAGATAATAATTTGAACAGATTTTATCTAAAATTGGCTTTATAAAACCTTCTGTCGTACCTACTGTAACGGTTGATCTCAGTACTACAGCATCGCCCTCTGAAATAACCTTACTTATCATTTCAGTTACAGAAGACAGGGAATCCATATTAACAGTCCCAGTGCTTCCTAAAGGAGTACCTACGGTTATAATATAAACTCGTTGTTTAGTGGATTTTTCTACATAGTTGCCAAATGTAAACTTACCATTTTCAATAACTTTTTTGACTAGAGGATCAAAGTCATTTTCAAAAAAGTGAGCTTTCTTCTTCTCCAAGCTTTTTAATACTGGCGCAGCCCTTTCAACACCATGGACAGTAAATCCTTTATTTGCAATATGAACACCTAACGTCAATCCCACATAACCAAGACCGACTACAACTACTTCTAAACTATCTTTACATATCATAATTATTTACCATGTAAACCTTCAAACTGAAAATCTTAAATATCTTAATAACTAACACTGTCACTTTTCATACGCTCGATGACTTATTACCAACTTTAGCCAAACACTATATTTCTCAAGCCCTAAAAAGCCAAAGAAGGTTTTTGCCAATTAGTATTTATATGAGGGTTAATATTTGCTAGTGGGAACTTATACTCTTTGATAGCTCATCGAACGCCTATTTTGAACTGCCTTAATTTAACCCCAAAGGTTGCGGGTAACAAGTCTTCAAAATCACCTACATATTGCTTATAGCAGACAAACAACGTTTTACCGCTTCTTTAGCAGTCTTAAAGGTGTTGGCTTCTATATAGCAACGTAATTCAGGGGCATTTCCTGAAGGACGTAAATGTACAATAAGGTCATTCGACAGTTCTAACCTTATGCCATCAATTGTATTTTCATTTAGCACATCCACCCCTTCAAAGCCCATGAAAGTGTTAATATTATCAGGGCTTTGTTCTAACTTTTTTAACAAAGTATGGCTTTTATCTTGAGGAAAGTTTTTGATTCGATCACTAGCAGTATAACGAGTAGGTAAGCTGTTGACATGTGATGAAATACTCTTACCACCTGATTCCGCAAATAACATAAGAGCGGGTAATACGGCATCTCTAGTTGGTAAAGCTTTTAGTATTTTATTATTTACTTTAACATCTGTACCCAAAAGAAAGCCGCCGTTGGCTTCAAATCCGCCTACACTCAGATGTTTGACTGCTAAGTCAGCAAACTCAGCAATAACATAGGGAGAGCCAATTTTTGTTCGTGTTACTGATTTAAAATATTTACTAGACTCAATTAACGTATTGCAACTAATAGGGACTGCAAGGGCCTCGAGGCCTAGTGCTTTAGCACAAATAGTCCCTAATACATCCCCTCTTAACCAATTTCCTTTCTCATCTGAAATCAGTGGACGATCGCCATCACCATCTGTCGAAAAAATCATATCGAAGCCATGATATTCAGACCAACTAAAAGCCTTTTGTTGGTCCTCATCTGACACAGCTTCTGTATCTATAGGAACAAATTCATCACTACGCCCTAGCCCCACAACCTCTGCGCCTAAATCTGAAAACAGTTTAGTGTAAAGATCTCGTCCTGCACTTGAATGCTCGTATATACCAATTTTTTTACCAGACAAAAGAGTGTTAGTGAACAAAGAAGTATAACGCTCCAGATAGGCGTGCGCTGCTTCTTTGTTTACTGGTAAATCAGGAAGTTTTCCTAAAGGCTGAAAAAGGGATTGTTCAGATACAATTGACTGTTCATCCGTTTTTAATATTTCACCGTCAGGTCGATAAAATTTAATACCGTTACGATCAAATGGGATATGGCTGCCCGTGATCATAATACAAGGTACGTTGTCTTGCATCGCTTGATAAGCCAATGCTGGTGTTGGTATAACCCCATAGTAGATAGATCTTATACCCAATTGTTGACAGGCGGCAGCACACGACATCGCCATTTCATAACTACTTGGCCTGTTGTCAATTGCAATTGCAAGACAATCAAACTCAAATGTGCGTTTCATCACATTTACAAATGCAACAGTAAAGGCTGCACAAACATCTGGTGAAAATTGAGTGACTAATCCTCTGGCTCCACTGGTACCAAACACTACGCCACTTCGTTTGATGACGTTGATACTATTTAACATCTGTATTTACAACCTAGCATTATTAGTAATAATCATCGCAGATGATAATCTGCAGATGAATTTTTAATTTAAAAATGATTACCTTTCAAAAGGATAAAGTAGGGTTTCAAGTTCACGGAAAAGTCGAAATTTCAAAAGCTGAGTCAACTCTATTACTGTAACTAGCAAAAATTTCCTGGTTGTTATTTAACTCGTCCAAATACATCTTCAAAGCGAACAATATCGTCTTCACCTAGATAACTACCGCTTTGCACTTCAATCAACTCTAAAGAGAGCTTACCAGGGTTGGTTAAGCGATGCTTTTCGCCAATAGGAATATACACTGATTGATTTTCCGAAACCATTTGCTCTTGCTCACCAACTTGGACAATCGCTGTTCCAGATACTACTACCCAGTGCTCAGCTCTGTGATGATGCATTTGTAATGATAAACTTGCACCAGGTTTAACGGTAATACGCTTAACTTGGTAACGCTGCCCGTTATCAATTGAATCGTAGCACCCCCATGGGCGATGAACTTCCCGGTGTATATCGGGCTCACTACGATTATGAGCTTTTAACTTACCAACAATGTCTTTCACACTCTGTACTTTATCTTTGTGAGCAACTAACAGCGCATCTTTAGTGTCAACTATCACAACATTCTCAAGCCCGATCGTTGCAACTAGCTTATCGGTGTTGTGTACAAGTGTATTTTTACTTCCGATACTAATCACATCACCAATATGCGCATTTTGATCTTCATCTTTTTCGGCAATATCCCACAGTGAACTCCAACTGCCAACATCGCTCCAATTAGCGTCCAGTGGTACTACGTTGACATTCGATGCTTTTTCCATGATTGCATAATCAATTGAGTCATCTGGACTTGCAGCAAAACAGTCTTTATCTACACGAGTAAAGTCCAAATCTTCTGTAGCAAGCGACATCGATTTTTCGCACGTTTGGTGCATGTCGGGTGCAAACTCCTGCAAGGCCGCTAAATAAGCAGACGCCTTAAACACAAACATACCACTATTCCAAAAGTACTCACCGCTTGCTAAGTATGCTTGCGCTGTATCAAGATCTGGCTTTTCAACAAATGATTCAACAGAAAGTACGTCAAGTTCACTTGGTTGTGATTTATTCGCTTTAATGTAGCCGTAACCTGTTTCTGGAGAGTTAGGTACAATACCAAAGGTAATTAGCTCACCAGAGCTTGCAGCCTCTATCGCTTTATTTAATGATTGCTCAAAACTTTCTTGGTTAGAAATAACATGATCAGCAGGAAAAACGGCAATAATTGCATCTTCACACTTTGAATAAGCTTTAAGTGCTGCCAATGCTATTGCTGGGGCTGTATTTCGAGCTAAGGGCTCTAAAATGATTGCCTCTGGCCTCACTCCTACATATTGACACTGCTCAGCTACCATAAAACGATGGTCTTCATTACAAACAATAATGGGGCTGTCTAGATGAGAAACTCGTAACAATGTTTCTTGCAACATGGTGTACTCACCACCTGTAAGGTTTAACAGTTGTTTAGGGTAATGTTTTCGAGATAAGGGCCATAAGCGTGTGCCTGAACCACCAGATAAAATTACAGGGAAAATGCTCAAAATTCGCTCCAACTATTAGTACTATAAATATATGGAGTTAAAAACGTGAAGATAGGAGACTGGAAGAAAGTCCATATCTAGCAATGCAAATATCCATATAAATTGAGTATACTGAAAAATAAATTATTATAATTTTAATTTAGAGTAATTATTCATATCATGGTTAGAAAATCAAGCTTAAGGCTAAACTCCGCACCAAAAGAATAAACCGACTGAACAAATATCAAACAAAAAATATTTTCTTTTACAATTTTTAAACCTTATTTGTTTGAATAATTAGTTCTAGCTAGATCAAAGCATAAATATGAAGACAAACACATGCAAAAGCCCCAGCCAAAACATCATCAAACATAATACCCAATCCTCCATGCACTTTTTTATCAGCAACCGAAATTGGCCAAGGCTTAAGAATATCGAAGAGCCTAAATAGTAAGAAACCAATTATTATATTGGTAATAGAGAAAGGTACAAATGCCATTGTAACTAAAAACCCTGCAATTTCATCCCATACAATGGCAGGATGATCATGAACCCTAGCACATTTTGCTGCTTTCCCACAAATATAAATACCAAATACACATGCCAGCAAAGTGACATATAAATATACTGTCGGTGAAAACTGAATAATTATTAAATAAAGTGGAATTGCAGCTAAAGTGCCAAATGTACCAGGGGCTTTAGGCGCTAAACCCGAACCAAAGCCTAAGGCTAGAAATTGGACGGGATCGCTAAGCTTAAATTGCGTCACAGATTTAGTCATTGTAATTGTAATTCTCTTGGCCGCAGTTGATTGTTGGTGACAGTAAAGTGAGTTACTGAGTTAATATGTTACTTCGCAGTGAAACTAATCAGCAGTGCAATTAGTCACTGCTGAAGTGTTCAAAACCTTTGGCATTAACATGCACAACATTGCTATCAAGCGTAGTGGTCAGCTTCATACTTTTGTTTAGCTGCCCTATGCAGGTGAATTTCACCCCTGCATTGCTAAGTGCTGTCTCCATGCCAACTTTATTATCTTCCGAAACAGTATAAAGTAACTCGTAGTCATCACCACCTGACAACGCTAATTCTCTGGCTTTATCAGCATCGACATTTGCCAACAGCTCAGCAGAAAGTGGCAAGTCATCAAGTACGATATTTGCTCCAACCTGAGATGCTTGGCATAGGTGCGCTAAATCGCCCATCAAGCCGTCAGATAAGTCGATAGCAGCCGATGCATACTCTTTTAAAATCTGCCCAGCCAGTACTCTCGGTTTGGGATAATGAAGTTTCGCCAGTAACGTGTCCTGATACTCTGGAGCAACTTTCATTTCTTGCTGCAACATTTTCAGCGCCAATGCGGCATCGCCAAGCTTACCAGTCACATATAACCAATCACCAACAGCAGCACCACCTCGAGACAGGCCTTTATTTGCAGGTAACAGGCCTTGTGCGGTCACCGTGATGCTTAATGGCCCTGAAGTCGTATCACCGCCGATGAGTTGGACGTTGAAATATTCTGCGAGTTCAAATACGCCAGCACAGAATTCGGTAACCCAGTTTTCATCAACACTCGGCAGGGTTATCGCCAGCGAGATCCAGCTTGGTTCCGCGCCCATTGCCGCTAAGTCAGACAAGCTTACAGCCAAAGACTTATGCCCGATAGCGCGAGGCTCAGCATCCGCAAAAAAATGGACGCCAGCAACTAACGTATCTGTGGTAATCGCAATATGATGGTGTTCACCAGATGATACAAGCGCACAATCATCACCAATGCCCAAATGAACATCTTTTCGCTGAACAGGTTGCTCAGCGAAAAAACGTTTGATCAGATCAAACTCTTTCATGGAGGTTTTGATTGAGGTTATTCGTTTGGACGAAACTGTTTAACAAGCTTGTCAAGCACGCCATTGACGAACTTGTGGCTATCATCAGCTGCAAAGGCTTTCGCTAATTCAATTGCTTCGTTGATAATGACGCGATATGGCACGTCTTGGCAGTCACTTAGCTCATAAATTGCTGTGCGTAAAATCGCCTTTTCAACATGATCAATTTCATCTAGTGGACGATCAACCAGTGGTGCGATTGAACTATCTAACTCTGTGATACGGGCTGTTACGCCACGAAACAACTGCTGAAAGTATTCAATATCAAAACGGCGTTTAGCGTTTTCAGTTAAGAAATGCGCCTCAACAACGTTAATATCGTTGCCACTTAATTGCCATGAGTATACGGCTTGTACCGCTAACTCACGGGCTTTTCTTCGAGGAGAAGGTTTCACTGTATTATCCTATATAAAATCTTTAATAAGCTTTATTGGCCATAAATGCTCTTATCGATGAGGCAATTATAGCTTGGCTAATACGTTAACCATTTCAAGCGCGCCAAGTGCTGCTTCTGCGCCCTTGTTACCCATTTTAGTACCAGCACGTTCAATTGCTTGTTCGATTGAGTCGGTCGTGATTACACCAAATGACACAGGAACAGAAGCAGACAATGCCACTTGCGCTAGGCCCTTGTTACACTCACCTGCAACAAAATCAAAATGAGGCGTACCACCGCGAATAACTGCGCCTAAAGCGATGATAGCATCGAACTCTTGCTTTTCTGCCACTTTCTGTGCAGTTAACGGTAACTCGTAAGCGCCAGGTACTTTAACAACCGTAATGTCTTCATCATTCACACTACCGTGTCTTTTTAACGCATCGACTGCACCTTCTAATAACGAGTTAACAACGAAGTCGTTAAAACGAGAAACCACGATAGCAAACTTTTTGCCTTTCGCTTCAAAATTACCTTCAATTACGTTCATTGAAATTTACCTTGGATAAAAAATTGTCGCGATTCTAACAAAAAATCGCAATTTTAGGTACTGGTTTATCAAGATAAACCAACATCGATTCGAAAAAGGAAATTGTGCGTTACAGAAGTAATTAAGTTAAAATGAGTGAAAATTTATAGAGGTGACTGATGAAACTATTTCTATCATCTAAAGACATTCCATCACTTTCAAGCTTAAACTCAGATAAACGCAATGAGAGTGTATACAAAGCTCAACAAAAACTTGAAGTACCACAAAAACTCACGTTAAGCCTTTTAAAGCTGGTTTTATTAACCCCACCCTTTATTTTTCTTGCTCGACAAGAATGGTTGATATTGACGATAACAATAGTATTAAGCGCAATAGGTTATATGTTGATATTTAGGCCATTGTTCTTCAATTTTATTAATAAGCTGCTAACTAAGGACTAGCTCCATTAGTTTAGACTTCATGAAAAAGCGCTCTGGGGTGTATGGCGTAAATGCTAGCTCGCCCGACGATATTTTAGAAAGCAGCTTGGGGATTTGATCTAACTGCCACGCAACCGCTAAATGGTTGTGAGCTTCCATAAAGCTAGCTAAATCAGCTTGGTGCTTGTCTACTCGTTCGAGATTAGGAACGAGTATGACAGGCTTATCAAGGGCTAAAAGTTTATACGTAGAGCCCGCTCCCGCATGGGAAATAATAATATCCGCACTTCGATAATATTGCTCTATCTCGTCAGTAAACTTAAAGCTATGGTGACGTTTTAATTCAAGGTCTGTTGGGCCCGTTTGAAGGGTGAACTCAACCCCCTTTAAGTTAAGGTGTTCTATATAATCAAATAGCTTATCAAAAGACGTAGTGCCAACTGTCACTAAAACTTTCATAGCAAACCCACATAAGTTGATTTTGGATATAAACTTTGCAAAGACTTGTTTTGCACCCAGAACTCATCAGCCAACATATACATGACTTTTCCTGTTAAAGATTTGGTAGTAAATCTTGAACAAGACTCAACATGAAGTACTTTAATCCGGAGCAATTTCGCAGCTATTGCTGTAGCTATGGCCTTTCCTGGTCCTGTTGAAACCACCAGTGAAACGGGGTTAGTTAAAAGAAACAAAAAGCTCTTTACAAAATTTCTAATTAGCCAAAAAACCGAGAACAAGCTTTTGAGCTTACTCTGTTTATCTCTTACTTCATCCAGCAAAATAATCTCATCGGCCCAACTGATAGTTCTATCGACGTCGGTCATAGCCGTAAATGTGACCATTTCACAGCGGGATACATCAATATAGTTTATCAAACACTCCATTTCGGCTTGGTGCCCTCCCTCCCCGAAAACAAATATTACTTTTTTGCGAAGGTTTGTCTTATCAGACATTTGCAATTTCCTTCAATTTTTTTTCCTGTTCAGAGTTTCTTAACCATTGCTGTCCAGCGATTATTCCCATAAGCAACCAAAAAAAGTAGAAAAACGATATAGTGTAATATACTGGCCCTGCTAGCATCGCAATCAGCATGGCTAAGAAAGTATATAACGTGGCTTTTTCTATGGAGCTCTCAGGGCCTTTTGCTTGATAGAGCGGTTTGACTAAGCGGTAATGTAAAAATACAAATATGGTAAACAGCACTGGCCCCAGCTCTACCCAATACTTTACCCAGTCTGAGTGTGCTGAATAGCCTTGCCCTGATGGTAACTTCAGAGCATTCATATTAACTTCTTGGCCAAAACCTGCGCCCTTATAGCGGAATCTTGCATACCAATCATCTAGAAGTAATTTCCAATGAAGTACTCGCCACTGAAAGGAAGACTCTAATTTTTGACCTTCTTCAACTTCTAAATCCACGCCAGCAACAAAAGTTTCTACTATGCGATCACCGATAGGTGTGTGCATAACAACAATATACGAAGTTGGTACTGCTAAAATAAAACAGGTAAAAATTGCGAGAAACTTGCGCTTACTTGATAAAATCACATAGATTCCTATTACACCAGCTAAGCTAATGATATTTTTCAAAGTTCCGCTAGCAATAATGAGTGCAAAAGATATTACCGCCATATAAAGGAAAAAACCGCGGTGTCTACTTTCCATCAACCAGCGGACGGTAAAAAATACGCACGAAAACAGCGCTATATTGGCGAGTATATTAACCCTACCAGTTATTCCTATGGGTCGAAAGACTTCTTCAACTTCTACGCCTAATCCTAAAAAGTACCCAAACAATCCAATTGAAATGTGCAGGAATATTGCGAATGATAGGGTAAAAAGGGCAATATGACGTTTTCCATACAAGGTTAGAATAAAGCCTAAAAATAGAAATGCTCCCATTAGCATAAGCTTCATCAATTCTGACAGCGAGCTTGCAAGCGGCATACTATTTAGGAACGCGATAGCAGTACTCACCAATGCAATACCGAACAGCCCTAAATAGCTTCTAGTAATAGGGCTTTTTAAAAACGATACTAATGCCCCTCGATTGATGATCACAAATAATAGCGTCAAAGAGAGTAGAAAAACGGGTACGCCTAAACGCAAAATACTTGAGTCAAATGATATAGTGACAACTCGAAGAAACCAAAAGAATAAAATGACGCCGCTCATGCAGATTGACCTAAGCTAATTGTGAACGATAAACATTTATTACTTGGTGGCAAACCGCTTGATTAGATAGGGCTTCTTTATCTTTTTCAACGTACCTAAATAGCTCTTCGTTTTCTAACCAGTGCGCTACGCCATCAGCCAATTTACTATCAACGTCATCTACAACACAATGAGGATAGTCATTAAGTAGCATCGGCACGTCTCCAACACGCGTTGATATTACAGGTAGATCACACAGCATGGCCTCTTTTACCGCTTGCGGTGACCCTTCATAATCAGAAGTCATTAACATCACCGTTGAACTTCTAAATAAATCCGCCACTTCATTTCTGTTTAAATTTTCAAGCAACGCAACATCAAAGTTGACAGCTGTTTTTTTCTTGACTGCATCAATAATACGGCAAAAGCGATCATAGTTTTTTTCTGGTCGACTAGGGCTTGAAGGGAAAACAACAACGGGCTTTCTTAATTGTTCTGTCGAGTAAAACTCCTTTGTAATTCCACAAGGAATATATGTGGTTTGATCTGTTTTCTCTTTAACTATTTCATTAGTCTCATTACTTACATTAATAATGAAGTTACTAAGCTTGATGGCCAACTTTGTTACGAAACGAGTCATCGGGTAATGTCCCACAACGTCACCACCATGAGTAGTAAGTACAATTTTAACGCCTTTTAGTTTTAACCATGGAATCAATGCCAAAATAGGCAATATAGTTAGCCCAAAATGGAGATGAAGAATATCTGGCTTGAAATTTTTAATGGTTTTAAACAATCCAAATGTCGAGAGTAAATATTTCTGAAATGGACTTTTCCCATCAACAAAATGAAGTTTGACCTTATCATCGCCAAGTATGCTAGCGATCTCTTCTACCTGCTCTTTTACGAAAATGCCGAAATAAGGCGCACCATCTTTAGGGTACATGTTTGTAACAACTAGGACTTTCATTTATAGCTTAGCCCCTAACTTTATCGCTAATGCTCTCAGCCAATTTTTTACGTCACCCAAATTAAATAATTCAAATAAAGTTAACCAAGGCAATTTTTTATTTACAAAAATTGCTTTTCGCAAATTCGCATTTTTGCGTTGTTGTTTGTTCATTAAATGCCAATAGCGGTCATAAAACTTTTCGCAGCCCCTCATTCTTTTGCTAGAGGATGTAATTCTTTCACGAGTACGATCAATGTCCGCCACATACAGTGGTTCCATAATTTTTCTAGCATTGCCATGCTTAAGTAGCATGCGAACCCAAGTATCGTAATCTTGCCAAGCTGGCATATCTTCGCAAAAGCCATTTATTGCTTGAAATTTATCTTTGGTCGCAAGAATTTGATTACCTACGATATTATCTAACAACAATTGCTCTAACGTTACTTTTGAGGTCGTAGTAGTCAAGATACTCTTTTGACAAAACTCAGCAGTGCTTTTTATATTTAAATCCCACTGCAATAATGACGTGCAAACAAAAGCGTCTTCATCTGTTATCGCATCAACCATATGTTGAATTCTTTGGGGATGGAAAACATCATCATCATCCAACCCTGTACAGAATTTTCCATGAGAGTTATTAATACAAGTATTTCTTGCTGCACAAGCGCCTTTAGGGTGTTCGTGCTTAAAGTAACGAATGTTTGAATATTTATTACAATATTCAGCCATCATATCGTCCGTGTTATCTGAGGAGCCGTCGCTACAAACCAATATTTCGATATTGTTGTATGTCTGTTTGAGCACTGATTCTAGCGCTCGCTCTAATAATGCCGAACGATTATGAGTAGGGATGTATACAGAAACGAGAGGAGTAGATGACATTAAGCTTCAACTACCTCTTTCACCGTTTGCCACATTTGCTCTGTAACATTTTTATAATGACCACTTTTCAATTTTAAGGTGTCACTCACAACGTTATCATTCGCTAAACAGTTATCTAACAAGCGAATTACTGCATCATCTTGATAATCACCTGACACTAAATAATCGCTTACCTCATATTCACTAAACAATTGCTCATATTTATGGCTCCAACTGGTACCAATACACGGAATATTTTGAGATAAAGCGCTAACACATCCGTGAAAGCGAGAGCATAGAATCATTTTTGCACCACCAATCAGTCCTTTGACTTTAATGGGGTCCAACTCAGTAATAATTGGTAATGGAGTTGCTAACTGTTCATTAATTTGCTCGCAAATGCTTCTATCTTCTGCGCCTTCATGATTAAGAATATATACCCCTAACCCCTTATTTTGGCAGTACTCTGCCGCTACTTTAAACAAATGAATATAGCTACTTCGCCACGCTTTGTTTGGGTTCTTTTCATTTATCATGTTGTGATTTGGAATCAAACAAACTTGAAAGTTATCAGCACTATAATAATCTGGCAGTGATCCAACTAACGCATTCGTAAAATCAGGGAAAACTTCAACGTTCTTATGATCTGCCATTAAATTACTTAAATGTTCAAATGACTGTTGTTCTCTAGCGCAAACAAGCGAAGCATATTTCATTTTACTACTGATCTTTTGCTTGTTTTTTTCTTTAGAAAATGGCCCGAATGCTTGAGGTAAAAATATATATTTTTTACCAGCGATGTGCATGCGTTTTGCTTCAGCAAGAGCATGTTCAAGAATAACTGAATTCCACTGATCGCCATAGGCAAAACCAGAGGCATCAAGCACAACATCGATATCAGCTTCTGTTACTACTCCCCACTTCTTAAGCCAATTTCTAACTTTATGAGGTAATGATGTTGTCAAACTATTCAAATCAAATGGATACTTTCGAAGAGATAACTTTTGCCATGCTCTATAACGTATGCGATTTTGAAATGTTGAGTTAGCATTAGGTGCTAAAACTATCTCTGCATCTGGCCAAAAAGCTTCAATTTTTTGCACAATAGCACATAGCATAAGTTCAGCGCCCTTATTAACAAACTGGACGCCTTTAATTTCAATGATCATAGTTGGACTTCTTTTATTAACTGTTCAGGTCTTTTCTTCTGAGAGAATGGGATTTTTCCTTCTGCATCCGCATAGCCGAAGGACATCAACATGATAGGACGTTGATATGGCGTTAATTTTAGCTTTTTGGCCATAAGTTTTTCTCTAAACTCAATATCAGGCCAGTTTATAGGACAGGTACTTACCCCTAAACTCTCAAACGCCAACATCAATTGCATTGACGCTAGTGAAGCATCAATGTATATCACATGCTTATCACGTTCTGCTGGGTATGAGGAAAGGTCGCCAATAACAACAAATAAAGCAGGTATATTTTCAGCAAAGCCTGCTGTTCCCATCGCTAGTTTAGCAATAGAAACTGCATCATCTCCTGTCAACAAATGAAACTCAAACGGTTGGCGATTACAAGCACTCGGCGCTAATGCTGCCATTTCCATAGCCTGATATACAAGCTCTTTAGCTACCGGCTTATCTTGATACCAGCGAACTGAGCGACGTCGTTTAAACAGCTCATTTAACGATGATGCATCTATGTCAGTATTCGGACGAGCATGTTCTGCGTATGGAATAAACCCTGATGACTCATCACACTTTATGGTTGCGCGAGCCATTTGAAACTGTTCCTGGTAGACCTTTAGTTGTTGAGTTAATTCTACAACGTCAAAATATTCAGTTAATACGTCAGTTGCCCACTTTAACTCTTGGGCGCAGATTGACGGCTCTGCTACACACTTAACATAACAATCAACCGTTTCGCCAATATAAGCTAATGCAAATACGGCTCGACGAGGCTGCATAATTAAGCCCTTTTCTAGTCGATGCGTATTTCTTCTCAGTAAAACACTACTATGGTTTATCTCCTCAAGAGAGTTCTTATACGCCAATCGGCCTTTCAGTACTGACTGGTGTTCTCGATGAAACTGCCTGCTAAAAAACAGATAATAAAACGAGCTTAAAAACTTAGAGCTCGCAAACACAGGAATGATTGCTTCATCAAAGCGAGAGATAAAACCTCTTACTTTTTCAGCTGTTTCCCTCGAAATAAATAATTTTAGAATTTTCTTCATAATATTGATGGGATTACCCTAATTTCTAGACGCTGATTTTAAACCAAGCCCCAAGAGCCTTAAAGGCGAGAATAATGAATTTGTCATAATCATAGCCATTGGCCAGGTTGCTCGGCTAAAAAACAATGTTATATAAGATGCGGCTGCGTATGAAATAACCGTCGATACTGCTGCTCCAATGCCGCCATAAAGTGGAATTAGGTAAAAATTAAAGCCTATATTAACAACCATGCCGATACCATGTGTAAACAATGAGTACTTGACCAAATTTTCAGCAACCAGCCACTTACTCAATAGTGCCCTCATAAACACAAAAATGCTTGCCCAGATATGAATGGTCAATATGATGCCTGCTTCTTTGTATGCATCACCATATAGAAATGTCACTAACCACGGTCCTATTACCGTAATAAAGGTCGCAATTAGTAACGCCAAAAGGAACAACAAATCATTAGTTCTTTGTAACTGTGATTGATAACTAGCTTGTTCAGCGCTTTCTTTTAATTTTAAAATCTTGGGAAAGAAAGCGGTTACAATAGCTGTTGCAAAGAAATACCAAACTTCCGAAAGTCGACCAGCGACCGCATAAACCCCAACCTCTTCACTAGACACCAATTCACCCAGCATGACTTGATCTATCTTCAAATAGATAACAGATGCTATGCCAGAAAGAATCAACCAATATGATTGACTTAATAAGGATTTCCCATACTGCCAGTCGACAAGCGTAATCGAAGCACGGTTTGATTGTTTAATATAAACAGAATAAAAAGCAACTGATAACACAAAGAATTCAATAGCGTGAACCCAAATGTAGGTGGTTAAGCTGGCATCATTTAGATAACAAATCAGCTTAATGACAAAAAATAAAAACGTGTTGAAAAATCTGCATAATACAATGATCTGATTTTTAAGTTTCGCTTGAAACCAGAAATCTACAACATGAAGACAATTAAAAATATTAACTCCAGCAAACAAAATCATTGCCCACTGGTTACCATCGACACCACTTAACTCTACATTGAGGATGACTATAGTGCTCAAAACAAAAGCGATGAGAGCAGCAATAAATCTAAACATTAATGCCGTTGAGATAATTATCTCGGTTTTATTTGGGTGCTGAACTATCTCCCTCGTCACTATAGCATTGAAACCTATCGAGCTAAGCGGGCTTAATAAAGCAAGAATAGCTAATAAATAGCTCAATACTCCGAAGTCATTTGCTCCTAGTTGACGAGCAATCAGGATATTTATAGCTAGGACAAAGCCTAGCGAAATAACTTTTTCACCAATAAGCCAAATTGAATTCTTAAATACAGCACTATTTTTCAGCGCCGACAGCTTAATCATTGTTTGCTATTAAAGACAAAGTGACGCGCTAGAACGATAGTAATAATAAAAATTGCGCCAAATATTGTCGCGCCTATACAGATTAATGCACGTTGTGGCGAAACCTTTTCTTCAGGAAAACTAGGCGGATCTATTGTCTTAAAAACATACTCTTTACGAACTTCAGTCAACAATAATGTTTTCATTTGCTCTTCCATTAGCTGAAAAAACGTTTCTCTCATTGTTGAACTGTCAGTCTTATTTGTAGCCGTTTGCAGATAATGAATACTTTGCTTAGCTTCTACCATGTCTTGCTGACGTACTTCTTCATTAATGTCTTCAATTAGCCACAGAAGCCATTGCTGAGCAATTTTCGGATCGTAAAACTCCAGTTCTATTCTAACTACACCTGTTTTTTTATCACTATCAACAACCAGTATGCTTTCAAATGCTTGAAATACGTCTTCAGCTGAAGGGGTAACAGGCTTCGGTGGCACGACATCACGCACCCAAGTTTTCGCTTCTTGGTCGTATAGCTTATTGTTGATAATCAATTGGCCACTCTCATCAACGCCTTCTGCTGCTATCAGAGGCACTAAAATACCTCGACTATCAACGAACTTTTTCAGAAATACGCGAGACTTTAATAATTCTTTGGCAAGCTGAACTTTGCTATCGTCACTACCGCCGCCAAGTGCAGCCCCCGCCAAACCAGCAAGCCCGCCCAAGTTGCCAGCAATTGCACTAAGGCCTGAGTCTGAGCCTTTATTTGATATCAGTTTAGCTTGAGACTTATAAATATTTGGTAGTGATATTGCGACGAAAACGGAAGCTGCCGCAAATAACAATACAAAAAAGCTGATAAGAATTTTATTTTGCCAAAGGACAGAAAAAACTGACGAAAGCGAAACCTCTTCGTAATTATTTGGCGTAGCCATGTATAGTGAATTCCTTATTAACACCTAGCCCATACTAATGCGGTTGAGCTATGTCTTATGTCTTGTATAAAAATGGATTTTAAAGCTAAGCGGTGAATAATACATTAGGGGAGGCAGTATATCTAGTCGATGAACATTACCTAATAGCAAGCTGGGCTGATTATTTAACCGCACTTAATAGGGAATTAGAAATATCAACTCAATGCAAATTTTTGAATTAATAGACTTGATTATTCAGGTGAGTATCACACTATCTACGCATTTGAGGACTTATCAACTAAATAACGTAATTCGTCTACTTCAGCTTCAAGGATTGCCAGCTTTTGAACGAGTCTACTTTGGGTAATATTCATTTTATTTCGCTCAATATCCATTAATAGAATTTTTAAGAGCGCTGCACAAATTCCCAAAATTAAAGGAATGACTGGCGGATATGCGATGCCCATTGCATGCCCAAACTTATCAATTAAGCCAGGAAACGCTCCTAGGACGAATATAGTGAGCGCAACTAACACCCAACGAACCGCTTGTTTTGGTGCAAGATGATCTCTCCTAACTAGCCAATAAATCACCAGAGCAATTATTGCACCAATTATAGATGAAAAAAGCTGAGGGTTTTCCAATGTTTAAACCTTTTAATCTTGAAGTCTTTTAAAGTACTTGTTTTTGTTGGTGGGATACGCTTTAGCGCTAGACAAAATCGAACTGTAAATTAGGTAATTTAAAACAGCAAACCATGAGTTAAAAATTCGAGAAGCACCGACCTCTCTTTCGGCCATATTAACAGAGACCTCATGTACAGATAAATTTAAATTACGAGCCATAATTAGTACACCTATACATTGATACTCCAACATAGTTGCTTGTCTTGAGGTGGCTAAATCTAATGCAATGCTTGAATATAGCCTGAAGCCAGAAGTAATATCACTTACATTCAAGCCATTTAACTTTTTAAAAAAAGACCAAGCTATATGTCTGCCAACACTTCCGCGATTAGTACAATTCCCAATAACAAGGTTGGCACCTAAGGTGTATTTTTCTATTAGTAGTTCGATGTCACTTGCCATATGTTGGCCATCCCCATCCATAGTTACGACAACTTCATACCCTTTCTTTCGAGCATATCTCAATCCTGTTTGAGTTGCCTTCCAAGCGCCCATGTTCTTTATGCTTTTTAAAACTCGAGCACCTGCTGCCTTTGCCTGCAATACAGTACCGTCATCGCTACCGTCATCTACGACGACCACAAAGTAACCAAGTGAAGCCACTGATGAGACAACTTGTCGAATTGTCTTTTCCTCATTCATAGCAGGTATAACAACACATACATGAGAGGCTTTAATCGACATATCTTACGAGCTCCTTAAAAGGACGAGAGTATATTCTTTTTGCCGACAATTTAAAATATATTCGTATTTTCACATGCTAAGCAATCAATATATCTACTCTTAGTTCATAATAGAAATAATCGTCGCCAACTTTAATTGCATACCTTTATGTTCTTTGCAGCTTGGACGTTATGGGCGTTTAATTTCAATGAAGCATTTGAAAGGCTTATCGCAAAATCACACCCTCCCATTTTCACATAACCGTATGCTAGTATCGCAAGCAATTGGCTTCGTTCTTTCGGCTTGTGCACATACTTTAAGCCCAGCATGGCGGTTTGAATGCCTGTTTGATAACGTCTTCGCTTAAATAGCAAGGCCATTAGATTCTCAAGTGCCGATACTCTGACAATCCCATTTTTAAAGTTTATATTAACAGCCTTTAACAAAAGGTCTTCAGCCTCAGCTTCTTCACCTCTTTTAATGAGCTCCAAAGCATATGATTCCATCGTTCTTGTACTTTCTGGAGTGATTTCAAGCTCATGTTTATAAAATTGATAGCTGTCTTGCCAAAGTACGTTTCGATGATAAGTTAAACTACTCAAACTAATAGTGCTCACCAGTACCAAAAGTAGCAGTACTATCTTTTTTCGATTGCCGGAGATTAGGAAATTTAGTAGAGCCACCAACGCAATAACTAAGCCGATATTGGGTAAGTAACTTCTATGCTCAAATGCCAAATCCGTAATGGGAATTAATGAAGATTCAACAATGTGTGCAGAATAAAACCATAAAACGCCTATTAATAATAAAGGAATATGCCGACGCAAAATAACAGAAGTAAAAATAACGGCAAGGTGACAAATGAATGCCCAATAAACGCTTGGTGAGTTTGTTAGATAAAGGCCAACGTTCATATCGAGCTGCAAGCCGATGGGATAAAAAGCTTTAGCGATATATAGCCATAGCACTACAGCCTGTGTAGCAAAGTATTCGCCTCGGGTGAATTGAGTCGTTTCTCTGGTAAGCTTATCGAGCAAAATTAGGGTATCAGAGATAAAAGGGTAAGCAAGCGCAAATAATACTCCAGCTAATCCAATCGTTTGAAGTACTTTGGAGCGATCAAATGGTTTAAAAAAGAACAATTCACATAGCAAAATATATACAAAAATTGTGATGTAATTCTGCTTAGTGAGCACACCGAAACAAATAGAAATTATAAAGAAGAAGAGACGGAGTATTGTTGGCTTGTAAAACCTAATTTGAAGGTAGCTAACAAGCGTAAGCAACCAAAAAAAAGTAGCCAGCGATGCAGCTCTCTGTACTATGTAGGTGACAGCTTGTGTATTAAGAGGATGTAATAGCCAAATAGCGACACAGGCCATTGAAAACAGTATAGCCTGGTTATTATTATGCAGAGCACTATTCTGGGCGAACAGCCTGATAACAATAAAAGCCAAAATACCATTAGACAAATGAATCAAAAAGTTTACAAGGTGATAACTAAGTAAACTCCCATCGAAATACCGCTCATTCCCCCAAAAAGTCAGGTAGGTAAGAAACCTTAAACCGTAGTAATCCCAAAGCTCAGTTAGAGTTCCCGATTTAAGCAGTTCATTCTCAGCAATAGAAATGCGATCATCCAGGTAAAATGGGACTGACATTGACGGCCAGTACGCTAGGGTAGCAAAGGCTAGTATCAGCAGGCCTAAGCCCCAGTAACCATTTAATGAAAAGCGGTTCATAAACTAGCCGACCAAACTTACCTTTTCTCTTGAAATATAACTTTCAATATAAGTAATATTTGTTTCGATAAGCTTAGTAAAGCTCTGTTTAACAAATTCGCTAAGGCTCTCATCGGCATCAACTTCACTTAGAAACTCTGTTTTTACACCTTTCCAAATAGACAAGGTCTTGAATACTACCTGTCTCTCAATATTGAGTATTTCTTTCTTGAGAGTAAGTGGGTCGTTATATTCGGCTTCTCCAAGTGTTTGTATAAGAATATACTCAATCACTTGCTTAAACGCAGCGTGATTCTCGTCATTTGGAATAGGCAAACAGTTAACTACAACGTCACCTTTGTCTAACGAAACCTGTGCAGGTAAAAACTTAGCGAGATGTGGGTATGCCCTGATAACTGAAATATCTGCTCGACCAGAGCTTCCCTGCAGTATCAAACGACGGCCATTTAATAATGATACCTCTTGTTTTGCTGAGTAAACGAAGTCATAAACGGAATCAACAAAACCATATAGAAAATAAGTGTACGCTGGATCAAGCAAATTGTACTCAACGAAGACCTCTCTAGTCTGAGTATCTCCGGCACCGCTCACATCAACACTGCCTTTAGTCTGATTTAACTCATAGCCACTAGAGTTTAGCTTGTGGTTTAGGAAGTCAATAATTGCAAGCAAACCAAGTTCGTACTCGCCTTCTATAGATACTCCTGCTTTATTTAGTGCCTCACGAGAGTATTGGAATTCACGAGAACCAAAAAACGAACGAATCGCGAGCTCATCAAAGTCCTCAGTCTCCCAAAGGTGCTTATAATTTTGAAATTTAGGTGTCTGAAGGAAGTACTCAAATATAAAGTTTATTAGCCGATTATGATGTCGAAGCGCTAATAAAGGAAAGCTTGTAGACCATTCATTTATCTTGTCACAGGCATTATAAAGCGCAACCATCTGCTCCATTATTGGTATTGCTGCTGGGTTAGCTACTTCGCTATGAATTTGTAAGTGTAGCTTGTTCCCATCCATTGTCAGATCATAATCGCGAGATAAAGGCATACACTGTAGGGGAACACTCAGGAGTTGGCTCGCATCGTCGTTGAAGGCTTTAATAGATAGGTTGCCATTTTCAACATACACTCTGACATCAGGATGAATTGACGCCCCCATGCTCAATAATGTCTTGATAAAGTCACTTACTAACGGCTCAATATTTTTATTATCGCAAACAATTTGTTGTTTAGGCTTTATAAGCACCATATTTTTATTTTCGATATCTTTTAATGGGCTTACTAAGGCTTTATACCAAGCTTCATGGCTAAAGCGTGCTTCTAATTTTGTTAAAGATTCATTTAACAGTGAATCTTGTTTGCTAAGGGCAAGCGCATTGCACAGTATCTCGGCTTCATTTGTTTTAAGCTTGCTAATTATGTTGTCTACTTGAACTAGTGAACCATTAATTTCACTCCCCCTTCCCAAAGCACAAAGAGCATGAATTTTGAGTACTAGACCGACACTAGTAAAGTCGTTTGCGTTAATCAGGCTATCTATATAAGTTAATAGTATTTCATTCTTACTGTGAAGCCATGCCAACTGGCAAAGTTCGTGACGATAGTTAATGGATGCTATTGAAGAGTCTACTGAGAGGATCTGCTCTAAACAAGAAATGGCTTTTTCATATTCATCGAGCTTATATTCACAGGCTTTTAAGTTATTTAGAGAATTAATTCTCTGCTCGTTAGTAATAGAGAGTTTTAAAGCTTCAATGAACTTTAATCGCGCTTGCTGGTACTTAACTAACTGAAAATAAATAACACCTTCAAGCTCCATTGATTCAAAGCTAGTCGACTTTAACTTGCTATTGAGTTTTTTTGCTAAGGGCAGTGCTTTTTTCAACTTTCCTTCTTTGACTAAAGATAACGCCTGTTGTAGTTTTTCATCCATTGATGCGACTCCTGTCTAATAATAAACCTTAATTGACCTACATCTCATAAATAAAAAAGGCGAGCTAAAGCTCGCCTTTTTCACAACTCTAAAAAGTTAAGTAAAATTACTTACCTTTGTATTGAGAAGTGTTAACGAAGCCACGATCCGCGCCACCTACGTTGTAAGAAGCGTAAACTGTAACGTCTTTGTCTTGTGCGTTAACAGTAACAGTTAAAGCAACTTTACCACCAGTGAAACCTTCAGCAGCTAAACCGTCACGAACTTGACCAGCGATACCTGTAACTGTACCTTTCTTAGATTCAGCGATAACACCTAAGTCGTACATAGTGCCAGCTTCATCAATAGCAGTTACTGATACATCTGCGTCTAATGAACCTTCGTTAGTTACGTAAAGGATTTGAGAAATGTTAGCACCGTAAGGCATGTAAGGTACAGAAACTACTGCGCCATCTAATGTCCAAGCACCAGCACTTGTAGAACCTAAGTCTTCAGAAGAAGCAGTACCGAAAGTAGCAACACCTGAAACAGTGAAGTCTTGAGCGTTTAACACAACAGCTTCAGTTTCAGCAGCAGCATCAGTTACTGGAGGAGTAATAGTGATTGTATCAGTAGTTACAGGGCCTGTGTAAGTTACAACTAGCTCTTTCTTAGCGTCGTCGTACTTAGCTACACCAGTACCTGCAGATGCAAAGTTAGCATCTTTGAAACCAGCGAAATCACCTTTAAGAGTAACTGTAGTACCAGTAACAGTTACAGCACCATTTAAAGAAGTATCGTTAGATGTAGTGAAAGTGAAAGCGTCAGTTGTAGCACCAACTAGTGCTTTACGCTGCGCAGCAACACTGATAACACCGTCTAAATCTGCAGAAGTAGCAACTTTGATGTCACCTAACTGATCTTTAGAGTCAACGATCTTGTGTGTTTTAGTACCAGCATCAATTTCAGTTACGCCGTTTGATAACTTAGCTTCAACATCAACAGTTACGTCTGCAGTGAAAGAAGATGTGTTGTGAGTTAAAGCAACAGTTGCGCTTGCGCCAATTGTAGTTTGGCCAGTTGTAGCAGTAACTGTTGTTACACGGTATGTAGCAGTATCAACAGCAGAAGCGTCTAGAAGAGTAGCAACCATAGTCGCGCCACCAGAACCTGCAGTGTTGAAGTTAATTGTTGCAGGCCAGCCCGCTGTTTTGTTTACAGAACCTGCAGTTACTGTGTAAGTGATTAAATCGTTAATCGCAAAACCAGCATTTACAGTGTGCGTAAAGCTTGCTGCAGTTGTTGCAGTTGAAGTAGCTAGTGCAGCACCTTGTGCAGAGTAATCAGTTGTTGTACCGCCTAAGGTACCTGCAACAGCAACACTTGAAACACCAGCGATAGCTGCTGCTACTAACGTGTTTTTAAATAATTTTGACATTTTTATCTCCATTCATTTCATGAAATTTAATTGCCTACATCCATATCCACAATGGTGGAAAGTAGGACTTAGTTAAATTTAACGGTTTTTTAAGAATAATCCTAAATCCCCGACCGATTCTATGTAAACATTATCGACACTGTCAACAAGTTACTTTAAAAAAAACAGACAAATCAATTTATTGTTATAAATTTGTCACATTTGACTCAAATTAGCGACGCAACTGCCGATTAATTATACAAGAATTGTTAATGATAGCTCTGAATTTATTGTATTTGCACACATCAATCCACAGCTAAAAAAACTAATTTTGTAATCGAATATCGATATTTTCCAATACATTCTGAAAGCTATTCATTATGTGCTGCCACTGGTTACTTCGTTCAACTATTTTTGGTGTAACCATAATCACTAATTCAGTTTTCTCATTAGTCTTTGATGCTGATTCAAAAAGCGCTCCCAGCAATGGAATAGACTTCATAAACGGAACACCAGTATCGCTATTTGAGACATCCTCACTAATTAAACCGCCAAGTAAGATAGTTTGGCCAGAGTCGGCAACAACTTCAGTCGTTAATTTACGCTCGAAGAATATTGGGTTCCCCCCTTTCCCGACTTGGTTGGCAACTTGATTCGAAATATCTTGGGTTATTTTCATTATTACCACGCCTTGAGCGTTGATTGTGGGCGACACAACTAAATTAATGCCGGTCTCACGGAATGAAATATTTTCGGTTACTACATCACCATTGGAGCCAGTTGTACTGCCAGCACTAACTGGTATACGGTTGCCTACGTTAATTGTTGCCTCTGTGCCATCTCTTACCAAAATAGAAGGCTTTGATAAAATATTTACATATGAATTTTCTTCAACAAATTTAGACATCACCTCATTTAAACCGCTGCTCCAGTTTAAATTAAACCCTGTGATATCACTTAAACCAAGGGAACCCTCTGTTGTTGCAGTAAAATTACCACTATTTAGTGCAAACTCGAAACCACGACGAAATACACCGGTTAACGTAACCTCTGCAATAGTAACACTCAAGAGCACTTGCTTTGGCATCGTATCCATACGTTGAATCAAGGGGAGCATAGCTTGGTAGTCTGTTCCCGAGGCATGAAATATAAGGGTGTTTGAACGTCTATCAATCACCATAGACATTTTATCATTACTTACGGATGCGCTTTGCGGTGAGTTATTCGCCTGTGCGCTCGACTGGCTGTCTTTAGCTGTCGTTGGGTCACTCACAGGGCCAATAGAAGAGGCACCTCCGATAAGGGGGGCAAGGCTTTCCCCTAAATCACTAGCTCTCGCAAATTTTGGCGTGTAAACGTGATATTGCTTTTCGCTACCTTTGCTAGGCTTGTCTATTTGTTTTGCCCAAAACTCTACGCGCTCTAACAAGGCTTGTTCTGCTGAAAATACGGCGATAGAACCTAGTTGAGCAATTGGAACAAAAACCAAATTCTCTTGTTTATTTGGCGACCGCCCAATGTCAATACCTTCGGTTTGCAGTAGCTCAGTTACGGATTCAACAAATTGATTTGTTGACATGTAAACAGGTGAGATTAGCGCAATATACTTGCCGCGATTTGCCGGCACATCTAACAAGCGAATTAGGTCTAAAGCGCGTACAACTTGATCTCTGCGGCCACGGATAAATAACGCGCTTTGTTCAAAGTCCGTTGTAATTTCGGCATCAACTAAGCCTCTTAGTGTGCGCTCAACGCTTACCCTAATACCGTACTTCAATGGGACAACTTGCAATATATTACCAGAGCTTTGAGGAATGGCGTCTTCATCACGACCAAACCCCATGACGACACTCCCTTTACCGCCGCTAGGAATCTGATAAACATAGTATATATCGTCTTTAAACCTTAACCCAACGCCACGCTCTTGCAGAAGCTGAGCCGTTAGCTCAAACAATTTTCGCGGTGTAATTTTGTTAACTATATTCAAAGAAATAGCTGAATTATCTATCTCATTGCCAATAACATAATCAACGTTTAATAATTCACCTAATACATTGTGTAAAAACGATCGCGTAGGCATATTATTTACAGATACATTGAGTTCGCCTTCGTCCGCAAATCTTTCACTAAGTTGCGTAGAAGATAATTCAACACCTTGTCTATCTAGCGGAGTTAAACGCTTCATGTTGCCCGAGGAAGCATCTCTGTCAGGAGCTTGTTGGTTTTCACTGATGCTTATTTTAGGCCCATCATCAGCTAAAAATGACTTTTCCAATTCCTTTTTCGGGTTTGTGCTCGCACAACCTGTGAGCCCAATAGCCGTTACCAGTATAGCTGAGGCAAAGCGCTTTTGTTTACCCACGTAATTTTTTCTACTCATTGTTGACTGCAACTAAAATATTGAAAGTGTAATTTTGTTATTTGTAACTGCTGAAGCAAGCTCAACAGACGTCTTATTAATGTTATTTACGTTGTAGCTACCAAGTTGCTTACCAACGTCTACTTTAACTTCTTTAAATGCACCGGTAGTTAAGTGTTCTTGAATTAATATGGCAAACCATTGGTGTTGCTCTTGGAATAGTCCAAGCACCGTATATTTAAAATCTTTTGTATACAACTTATCTAAACGTCCCTGCTGTGCGTTTCGCTCTTCATCAGACAAGCCGCTATAGATTGGTTTTGTTTGAACGATAGGAGCAGGCTTTGGTGCCTCGACTGCGGGTTTATCGAACCCTTTATATAAGTTTAGGATTTCATCAAGCACTATAGCTTCTTTTGATAATAAACGGCCATCTAATGAAGACTGCTTTATAACTTTTTGAGTAATAGATTCAGCTTGAGCGAATTCTCTATCGTTTATGTCGTAAAAAGCATAAGCACCAACCAAGATCAGCGAAAAAAGCCAATGAAGTTTACTAATTTGCAGCACGTTTGTTCTCCACAGGGCTATAAACAATTAGCAGATTACCGTTAGTTTTACCTAATGAGTCATCTGTTTGGAATCGTGTATTCAAACTAAAACTATCAATCGTTAGGCTTTGTGTTGATTTGTAGAGTGCAAACTGCGCTTTCATAAAGTTTTTGACTAGACCTGAAAAACGCACATTTATTTTAAGCGTTGTACCAACCTGGTTAGGTACAGGTTCGTGCCAAGTAAGCGCTTTAATATCAAGAGAGTACTCACTAAAAACCCTCTCAATTTGTTGCTGCTTAGCTACTTGATATTTACCAAGATCATCATATTCGTCAATTGAAGACTTAATAATTTCAAGTTGCTGCTTAAGGTTTTGGTTATATTTGATAAGTGTATCCGATTGGGCAATAGCAGCCTCGGTTTTAGCAGCTTTGCGTTCAAGCTGTGCGCTCTCTGCTCTCAACTCATCTTGCCATTCAAATATAGGCACTACGATAAACTTAATAGTAACCAGTAACGCTAACAGCAGAAGCAGTTCATTTTTATGGTTCATCTTGATGCTCACTTTCAACTGCTAACTTAAATTTAATAATAAAAGTTTCGAGCCCTGCACTCTTCTGTACAGAAGTAGTAAAACTTGGATCCTGAACTTGTTTATTATCATATAAAAATTCAAGTACTGTTGCCGCAGAGCTTGCTTTTGCCTTAAAAAAGACCTGCTCTCCATTAAATCTAATAAACTGAAAAGTAACCCCTTGTTTATATAGTGGGTTCAAGATTTGCCATATGTTCCATAAAGGCTTCACATTTGCTTGGCTACCAATTAGCTGTTCATAATCTTGAATTAATCTCGAATTTTCAGCTTGTATATTGAGAACTTCTGTTACCGCCTCAGTATCTGATGAAATAGCCATTTGAACACTTTGATGCTTAAAATAAACATAAGCTGACGTTGCTCCCATATACACACAAAATAGGAGTGCAGTTGGTGCCCAAAGAGGCTTCGATCTTGCTATGGTATTTTCTAAAGACATACCATCATTAATAGAGAACTTAGTCAAAACAGCAAACATGTTCTGCCAAACAGCACTGCTGATTTGATGAACGAGGTGTTGATTGTTGAGTTTTTCCTGTTTCTCTATAGCAATGCCTGAAGAGAGTAAAAAAGACATCAATGTATCAGGGGAAACAATACTTGATACCGACTTCTCTTTACCTTTAACTACAGCAGTGACTTCAGTCGAACTCTCGTTTAGAAGTAAAGCCGAATTTTCATCCATAACTCTAGCTAATAGAAAAGACTCTGGGATGACATAGTGAGTGCCAGCTGGCACTTTCTCTTTCGGTATTTGCCATATAGTAACTAATGACTCTGTATCGCTGTTATTTTTAATATCATAACTAACGTAGTAATCTGCAGTTAGCTCTTCAATTTCAAATATAATCGCTGCTTTTAATTCCTTTTGATTGGTAATCGGGTAAGTGAGGTGTCGCTCTAAATAATGTTTACGCGACATAACAAGCAGCAAAGGAGCTTTCTTAGTTCCCACAAGTTCACTCGATTTACCTGAAAAGAGAGTCAAAGTCTCATGCAAGTAACCCATCAAGCGATCTTGTAACAAGGTTAAAAATTTATTCTTCATTAACTTTAATTCTAACAACTAGTAACGAATTTCATATTCTATATATGGCAACTTATCATATGGCTTTGTGTCTATTTCCATTGATTTAGTCAAACTTACTTCACCAATACTCGCTTCGAATTCCATTCTTAAAAGACCACTTGTTGAAAAAAACTGCAATTCATCTTGCCTTAACCCTGTGATAGCACTGAAATTCCGTGCGGTCAGGTTACCATTCTCCCTTAATTTGAGTACTTGATCTACTTTTTGTTGCGACATAAAAAGTAACAAAATCTCTTTGGGTGCGCTTAGGGGGTTAAAAAAGGAATGAGGCCTCAACGATACAAAAGGTGATAACCGCTCTGAAACGTTTTGGTTACCACCGCTCAGGTAAGCTATTTCACTTGTTTGCTGGAACGCAATATTGGTCGGAAAACCTGGTGTGCTATATCTTGAAGACTCAGCTCCATTAGGCAATGACAATGAATTCTCGTCTTGCCAATCAATAATTACATCACCAAATGATTGACTTACAGGCAAGTCAAGTAAATTTGCTAACCTAACGACATTACTGCCGTCTTTGATGTAGTACAAACTCAACAAGCTATATTGGTCTTGCATTCTAACAGTGACATTATCACTATACGCAAAATCTTGATTATGAAAGTTCCAGCTTTCTAGGTTTGGAAAAGAAGTTGCTTGATCTTTATTTTCAGTCAACAACTTAAAAACCAGTTCGGACTCTGCCGACTTGATTGCTACTTCGGCTTTGGCTCGATCAACGAGCAGCTGAGCAATAGCAACTTGGTTCTTGGCTGTTTGCGTAAATTGAATCGCCAATACGGTTATTATCGCGGTTATCAATAACACTTGAAAAAGTGCTATGCCGCGCTGTTGTTTACGCATTTTCATCGCCAAAATTTAAAATTAAGTTTAACCAGCGACCTTGGTCATTAATCACAGGAATTGTTACATTACCTTCCTGAGTAGCGATCGAAACTTTTATTGGCATTAAGTTACTGAGCGAAGAATCATAGCCTGAACGCCACTGAGGAACAAGATTACTATCACTAATTAACGGATCTTCAGCAGTAATTTTTTGCTGGAAGTTATCCCATGCTAATACATTGAGATCAATGCGAGCAGTATCATTAATAAGTACCTTTTCATAATCGTAAATGTCCGTGTTAGCTTGATAAAGGTTTTGAATTTTAGCTTCCTTGTATAATAGGTAAAATAAACCACTAGCAGAACGTTCTACAGATAATTTGAACAACGCAAACTCATTGTTATGAAAAATTGGGTTTTGTGTTACCCCTGTTATCTGGTTGTCAACGAGCTCAAAATAATAAGATGGCTGTCCGTTTTTGCGATACACAAAAGGGCTTATACCGCTCACAATTTCGTTAAGTAAGATTAAGTCTTTTGCTTGCGAAGCATGCTTGGAAAAGTAACCAAGCCGACCATCCCATCGATCAATGAAAAGCGAAAAGCTCCAAGTACCAAGTAGCATCACCATAGACAAAATAGTCATGGAAATCATCATTTCAATTAGTGTAAATCCAGCTTCCCGACGCATTCACTTCCAACTCAATTCATTAAATACAAAGGTTTTAGAGGCTTGCCCAGAATAAACATTCAAAGTGACTTGCCACAAATAAAACTTAACAGGTTGCTTCTCCCATAGCCCTTTCTCTGGATTGAATCTATCTGGGGGAGGCGCCGCTTTGATTAGTTCTGATTGCCATGAATAGCTGATCGCACCAAACTGGCCTGATTTAGACTTGGGTTCGGTAACCCCTTTAGTACGTAACTCACTTTTGACATCGTTAAGAAGCAATCCAATATTGCTATGCAACTCTATGTTTCTTGATGCAACCAGACTCGATCGCGCAGCGGTTTGATAGATGAAGGTCATCGTTGTGATAACAACTATCAATATAGTCGCCGCTACCATCACTTCTATCAGAGTGAAGCCAGCGTGGTTATTTGGACGCTTCAAACTCAGTGCCTTCCACTAACCGAAATAAGTTTATGCTTTCTTGCTTGTTTAGTTTGTCGAGGTTTAGCACTTCTGGGAATGGATATCCCCGCCCATTAAATTTAATTGCTTGCTTGTCAAAGTGCAAATGCTCAAATGTTTTTGAATCAACTAATTGTTCTCTAGTGTACAGAGATAAGACATTGTTATTAAACAATACCTGGTGCTCTGTTGCTGTTGAAAATGCCTTAAAGCTAATTTTTTTTAAGCTATTCTTCAAGCTTACTAATTCAGATTGTGCTTGTGCTTTAGCAATAAATTCAATAGTCAAAGGCCCAACTAAAGATAGCGCTATCGCCATTATTGAGATAACAACAATAAGCTCAATTAGCGTAAAGCCTTTAACCGAGTTATGCATTTTTCGCATTAAAAACCAATATCGTTAACTGTAACGATACTCATCAACATTACCACTACAACTGAACCGACAATTCCCCCCATAACAAGAATCATAATAGGCTCAATTAAGCTGGTTAGTCGCGTTGTCCACTGACTGAACTCTGTCCTTGAGCGATCGGCAACTTCTGAGAATATTGGCGCCATATTTCCTGACTCTTCACCAACTTCTAAGAGCGACACCATAAGGTCAGGAAGCAATTGACTTTGCTTAAGCGAGCTAGAAATACTCTCACCTTTTTTAACCTTATCAGCGGCAATGGAAAGATTTGACCGAACTACTTTGTTTTTTACACTCTTTGTTGCAAGCTTTAATGCTTGATCAACTTTTATGCCTGTTGATAGCATCAACGCCATACCGCTGGTAAAGCGTATACGCTCTATCACCTGAATTGAGCGACCTATTAGTGGTAAGCCGAGTAATGAACTATCTAGTCTGTCATCTATGTAATCATTATCAATTGCCCACTTAACACCATATATCATTGCCCCCAAGCTAGCAGCCAAATGAATTTGATATGATTGCATCCACTCGGAAAGTGAAAGTAAAGCTTGAGTATAAACGGGTAGTTCTGCCGCATCGGCAAACATCACGGTTAATTTTGGGACTACAAAATTGAAAATGAAAAATATAGCAAGTACACAAACCATAAAAATTACCGCGGGATAAGTTATGGCCTGAACAATTTTGCTATTCAGTTCTTTTTTGTATTTTAGATCTTCCGCTAACCCTTTAAACACGAGCGGAAGTTGCCCACTAGATTCACCGATGCGAACTAAGTTGATATAGAGCGAGTCGAATACTTTAGGGTGCTTTTCCATCACCTCACTCAGCGCAATCCCTTTTCTAACGTCCGCAGCGATCGAAACAAGAAGTTTTGCTAACGCACCTTCTTTTTTTGCCTTTGAGAGCACTTGAAGCGCTTTGTCTATCTTGACACCGCTTTCCAACAACAAACTGAGCTCTGCGGTAAGAAACTCTAAATCACTGGCGGTGACTTTATCATTGCTACCCAGTTTGAACATTATTGAGTTAGGCTTTTTGTCAACAGAAAAAGAGACTAACCGTACTTTTTGCGCTCTCAACTGGTTTTTAAAGTGCTGCTCTGACTCGGCTTCAATCACCCCGCTTATCGAAGTACCTGCCCGATCGTAAGCTTTATAATTGTAGCTTGGCATTAACCAGCAACCCTTAAGACTTCTTCGATAGTTGTTATTCCTTGAACAGCCTTGTAAATACCATCCTCTACAAGGTTCCTATATCCCTTACTTCTCGCTAACTCCCTCGCTGCTAACTGAAAATGCTTATCCTTAGGTAATTTCTTAATCTCTTCATCACAAGGTAAGTACTCTACAATAGCTATTCGTCCCGAATATCCCGTATGGTTGCAAAATTCACAGCCATAAGGCTTTTTAATGTTTAAATCGACACCATACTGCTCTGCTACCTTCTTGAGCTCATATTTCTCAATGAGCTCATGTGCTTGGTCATCGTCTTGGCAGCAATGTTGGCAAAGCTTTCTTGCTAAACGCTGAGCGATAATAGACGTAATGGCAGCATTCAGTAAGAACTCTTCAGCCCCTAAGTCAATGAGTCGAGTATAGGCGCTAGCCGCATCATTAGTATGTACAGTACTAAAAACCAAATGCCCCGTTAACGCCGACTGCATAGCTATTTGTGCAGTTTCAGAGTCACGGATTTCACCTAACATGATAACATCCGGATCTTGACGAACAATGCTCCGAAGACCAGCTGCAAAGTCAAAACCTATTTCAGAGTGAATTTGAACCTGATTAATACCATCAAGCTGATATTCCACCGGATCTTCTAAAGTAATAATTTTTACTTTCGCATCGTTGATCGCGTTAAGGAACGAATAAAGACTGGTGGTCTTACCACTTCCCGTCGGACCTGTAAGGAGAATAACTCCTGCGGTAGTTTTTAGGTCGCGTTCAATATATCCCTGAATATCCTTTGATAGCCCCAAAACTTCCATAGAATAATTAATGGCTTGCTTTCTAAGAAAGCGCATTACTATACTTTCACCATCGTTAAGTGGTAAAGATGACACCCGAATATCAAACTCTTCACCGGCAAGCTTCATTTCGATTTTGCCGTCTTGAGGCTTTCGTTTTTCTGCAATATCCATCCCACTAAGGATTTTCAACCGAGAAGCAACGGATAAACGCATTTTAGCGGGGATCATTTCGATGTCTTGCAATACCCCATCAATACGAAAACGTACGCGATACTTATCTAGGTGAGGTTCTAAATGCATATCCGAAGCTTTTAATTTAAGTGCTTTAGCCATCAAGGAGTTCAATAGATTAACCGTTGGCGCTTCACTAGCTAGCTCTTTTAGCTTCTCTTCTTCATTAAGCGTTAGCTCTGCGTCAGATGAATCTAACTCTGACTTAACATAGATATCAGCCAGTGCATTAGCTTGCTCTTCGGTAGGTATTGCTAATTCGAACTCCACTTTGTGAAAAGTCAATAATTCCCTAGGCTCTAGCATTAAAGGGTCTAATGTAGCAATTAGCCACCCTCTTTCACTATGGCTTACAGGAAACCAGTGATGAGCTACTAGTTCTTCTATTTTCACCTGCTCATGCCAATCACTCTTTTGACTTTCAAGTTCTATACTCTTATTTAAGAAAGGGGTTCCAAGTAATAAGTGATAAAATTTCGGAAGTTCTTCGTCAGATAAAACGCCCATATTGAGCAAGATTTTTTCAATCCGACCATCAGATTTCTGCTGAAAAGACTTAGCTTTATCAATATCCTCTGCTGCTACTGAAAACTGCTGAGTCAGTAACTCATCGATTGCTATCATTGGTGGATAATATCTTCTGCGTTATCTGAACCACCACTTTGACCATCACTGCCAAAAGACAACAGTGAGTATGGTTTTCCATCTATACCAGGCGTTTGATATTGATATGCATGCCCCCAAGGATCAACAGGTACCTCTTTTGGTAAGTATGGTCCATCCCAATTAGGGTGACTTGATTGGCGAAGTTCATTTAAAGTTTTCGGATACCCCCCCATGTCTAATCGATAAGTGTCTAATGCAGTTTCAATATTCTGCATTTGAGCGGCTGCCGTCTTGCGTTGCGTTGAATCAACTTTGCCAAACATTTTTGGTGCAACAAGTGACATTAATAGTCCAAGAATGGTAATAACAATAAGTAATTCAATAAGGGTAAAACCCGAAGGCATTGATCTTTTCATTAATAATGTTCCTGCAAAATAACTGAGTAGAGTCTATCAATCAGAATTTATACTGTCGATAGACGAAAAAGGTAGGTAACTAAGCATGTTTTCTTTTATCGGAAAGCTTCTGGGCTGACTCTATAGCAAATACATAAGCTACGAAAACAAGCAAAAAGCTGTACATCATTATCTGTTCCGCAACTTGATAAAGTTCGCCTAATATTCCAATTGAAGCTAGCGCTACTGAAACTGCGCTTAATAGCCACAATGATTTTCTCGAGCTCAACCCTAGGCCCATACAAATATGATGAATGTGGCTATTGTCAGCTTTAAATGGAGAATCCCCTCTACGGGCACGTCTAAACATAATTGCTACCATATCCATCAAAGGGATAGCAATGAGCCAAAGCGCTGTTACAGGTCGGAAAGTGTGTTGAGCACCACCATTACTTTGCGAGCAAATAGTTAGTAGCCAAATCACAGTAAGCCCCATATACATGCTACCAGCATCACCCATAAAAATTTTCTTCCCTCTAGGGTTTCGTCTACTCACGTTGTAGAACAGGTAAGGGATAGTTGAAACAACGATGAGCAAAGGTAATAAAACACTTTCATTACTTCCTTTGATTGACATTAATAGAGCGATAGAACCAATAGTTATAATACTCATTGACCCAGCTAGACCATCTATTCCATCTACCATATTAAATGCATTAATAGCAGCAATTACAGCCAATATCGTGAATATCATGCCATACTCAGCGATAAAAATTGACTCTCCCCCTGATATTGCACCAAAGTCATTGATATAACGGCCTGCACCAAAAACTAATATACAAGCAACAATACCTTGAAAGAGCATTCTTGAGCCAACACTCAAATCATAAATATCATCCAACGTACCAATAAAGACAATCAATGCAGAGGATATTAAGTACAAATTTACAACATGACTATTATCAATAAATATTGTTGATGCAATCAATACACCTGTAAATATAGATATACCGCCAATCAATGGTATCGCACCATCGTGCTTTTTACGTTCATTTGGTAAATCGATAAGGCCAATATGAGGAGCCAATGGGAGTAGGACCTTAATGGTCAATATAGAGCAGCAAAATGCTACGAGTAGCGCGAAAAAATCAAACATAGTTTACGATAAGTTATGAAGTTAGTAACAACGAATCGGGCTTCTAACAATCCGTTTCAAAGAAGGGGCATTATAGTTGCCCCCTCTTAAGTTAGCTAGCAAATTAAGACCTAAGCTAGCTGAATATTTATAACCCAGCAATAGCTGCTATGGCTACTGATGCTTGATACACGATTTGCGTGCCCAGCGCCCACAAGCTTAAATTATCAACAAAATAAGAATCCAATGGTACCACAACAGTATCCCCTGGGCTTACCCCAGCCTGATTGCTAGTAAACCAATTTGCAGTCTCTGGCAATACAACGCGACCATTGGCTTTTATTACATAAATGCGTTTTTCGTCAGCCTGTTGCTTAATTCCACCGCTTAATTCAACATAGTCAAACGCGTCTAAATCACTGCGATAAAGGTGCGATGTTGCAACTTGTACTTGTCCTACAACATTTACTGAATTTTGCTTAGTTGGTACATATAATACGTCACCATCTTCCAATAATATATCTAGCTCTTTATCACGCTGCATTGTTGGTAAGTCAACAACTAAACGCCCTACTGGCTGTACTTTGGTTAAATCCGCAAGCAGTAGCTTAGCCTGTTGATAATCAATATTTTGCGCATCTTTTTGCGACAAGCTTTTGGACGCAATTTCAGCACGAAGGCTTTCTGTTACTTTTAATATATTTTGTAACTCCAGCTGTTTTAACTTCTCGCGTGTAAAAATCGAACCTTCTTGATATGCAAACTCTGTAAAACCACCAGCTCTCTCAATCAGCTGTACTAATGTTTCACCACGTTGAATCGTATATTTACCTGGGAAAAGGAATTCACCTCGTAGCTCGACTATGTGATTTTCTTGCCATGCGGGAATCACGTGAATGTTAAGCCTATCTTTACTCCTTACGGGAATGTTTTCGATAGTTTTTCCAGATAAAGCTTCTCGAAGGTTGACATTAAGCGATGACTTGTTTGCTTTTCCTCCAATTATTTCATTTCTAGTGATTTCAGCTCTTTCCAAATAGGCAGACTCTAATAATCCACCGGAAGCTGCAATCATATCGTTTACCCTACTGTTCTTAGCTAGAGGATAGATACCTGGATATTTTACAGCCCCAGCGATTTCGACAAGTTGCAATGGTTCACCGCTTGCTGCTTGTTGTTGAAGTTTGTTAATTACAGGGACAAGCATTCTTTGACGAGAAAATACTCTAATGTCCCTTATGGCAACTTCTTCTTCAGCAGCACCGCCTGTAAGCTCCTCGAGTGATTTCTTTGCTAACTCTAATGATTTATCAGCGTCACCTTTTTGTTTCAAATCTTCTTCGTCACCGTACTCTAACCAGAATAGCTTCTCTTCAAAAAGTGACTTTGCTCTGTCTTTCTCTTTATCCTTAAGCTCATCATGAGTCATTGCTAGGGCGTCTAGAGATAATTCAGCGTCTGTGTACTTGTCATTTGTAGAAAAGATCAAAATACGGTCGTGGGCTTTCAACGTTAAATTGTCAGCGGAATCGTTATCACTAATCGCTTTAAACAGGCTAAACTGTAAAACCTCAATATTCCTCCCTATATCTTTTTCACGGATGATTAAACTGTAACTTAAGTCTGCATCGTCAAGCATATAAGAGTGAATACTAGGAAGTAAATCACTTACCTTGTCTCCTGTTTTCCACTGGTACTTTCCGGGCCTAGTTACAGCACCAATAAGTGTAACCGAATCATCAAACTGCTCAGACGTTTTTAACACCTTCAAATTGTCGCCGCCCTTGACCTTTTCATTCAATTGAGTTGGCTCGCTCAGGTTAACATTTACTATTGTTCGAATATTGCTCTGGTTAAAACGCTCTACAACACTTGCAGTTGGGTATGCTGAAGGTAATAAGCCTCCTGCCATTTTGATCACCGCTTCAAAATTGTCCCCTGCTTTTAGTTCATAAATGGCTGGGCGTCTAACTTCACCTGTAACAGTCACCCGTTCACCTACAGGCGCAACAAAAACAACATCACCGGATTTTAGTAAGATGTCACTTGATGAGTCACCATAGATTAATAGGTCATACAAATCTATTGTTGTAACAAGCTTACCTGCTCGTTTAACTTGGATATTGCGCAACGAGCCAATATCATTAATACCACCTGCAGCAAAGATGGCATGCGTAACGCTAGATAGCGCACTCATTACATAAGGGCCAGGTTTAAACGCATCACCGGCAACAAATATGCGCATCGCTCGCAAATCTGAAAGAGTTACGACGACGTCCACACCGAGTACTTTTTTCTTAATTTGCGAGGCGAAATATTGTTTAACTTCCGTATAAGTTAAACCAGCAACACTAAATGGGCCAAGATCCGGTATAACAACATCACCTTGTCGATTTACCTCTAGCTCAAATTCATTGCTTTCTTTGCCAAACATTTGAATTTTGATGGTGTCACCAGCGCCAATAATGTAGTCAGCTGGTACGGCAATATCCATAGTAGGCGCAAAAGTAAAAGGTGCATTAGCAAATACATCATAGCCAAACGGTTGTGGCTCAGTATCCTCCTCTTCTTCCTCTAGCAACTCATCCTCAGGCAGAATTGGATTACCAAATTCATCAAATTGAGTTCCTCTCGGGTAAACCGTTTGCTGTTCAACAAAGCTATCTTGGTTCTTTGTAGAGCCCACACTCTGTAGTTGTCTTTTTATCGCGTTGTAATCCACCCCCATACTTTGTGCCAACGCACGTTGTTGGGAAACTGGCAATTTTTTAAATTGCTCTAGTTGTTGTGGCGTAATGGAGCTAGGCACTTGTGTACCTATCGCACTCATTGATAAGGTCAAACCAAGCAAGGCCGACATCAAACGGGTAGAAATATATTTCATTGAACAGCGAATTTCCTGAGGACTAATTTTTTGTTTTGTAAAACTGGCGCAAATTCTATCATATGGGCCAGTTTTGTTAAGGTCGATATTAGTTTAATAACAAGTCAAGCTATGAGCTTCACTCTTCATCTAGCTCGTCTAAATAGGCATCAAGCTCAGCTTCTTCCTCTTCGTCTACCTTTATTGGCGGTTTGCCATCATAGACGCGATATTCCATGTTCTGGAAATAAGCTTGTTTAACAAACTCATAGGGATCTATAGCATTATTGATAAGCTGTTCTTGCTGCGTTAAAGATGCTCTTGCTTCTAATCCGATGATGGCACTGCGCACTACGTTAGGCCAAAAATCGATAACCGCTAAAGGCCAGTAATAACGATCGACAAAGTCACCTACTTCGTCTCGTACCGAGCTCGGCCCTAGTGCTGGGATGACGATATAAGGACCATCACCTACACCGTATACCGCCATTACTTCGCCAAACTCTTCTTGTGTGCCCGTCCAACCAAAGTCACTCGCGGGGTCAAAAAAGCCAAGTAGACCTACCGTAGAGTTAAGTACGAATCGCCCGGCACTTTTACCCGCATTGGAAAACTTACCTTGTAGTAGGTTATTAATAAAAGAAGACGGCTCATTAAGGTTGAGAGCCATGTTGTGAAGGCCTGTACGTAAAAACGTTGGCGTATACTCTGTATAGGCAGTTGCTGCTGGTTTTAACACATATTTATCAGCGTAGTTCCATGTAAATGTCCACGAAGCTCTGTTAACTGTCTCTAATGGATCTTTAGGATCACCTTCTACTTGTGACGTTGAAGAGCAGCCTGATACTGCCAAGACAGATAACAAAGCAACCACTTTTACCGCACGTAATGAAAAAGCGGCACGCAATGCTTGATGGATAGGTTTATTCACTGTGACTTCCTAATGATAAATTCTTGATATTATTGCCCAGTCTAACACGCTAGCGAAAATCGGACACTTGCCTAACAAGTCATAACATCCGCAATTAGACAGACGCGCTTGGGCTATTCATTGTTGTTTTGTTTGTATATGGCTAGCAACATTTCAACCTCAGCACGCGGCAACTCACACTCCGCCATAATTTCCTCAGCACTAGCGCCTTTAGCTGCCAGCTTTGAAGCGCGATGATAGAATTTATCTTGGGGTTGCTGCTCATCAATTAAGGTAAGCTGTTGGGTTATGTTTGCAATTGCTTGCTGCTGACCTTTGATACGGTGCTCAAGTTGCTTAGACACTTGCTCATTTTCCGTGTTTTGAGTACTGATAAGGTCATTAAGTTCCGCGTTTTTTTGTGCGATGTTATGAATATTGGCTTGTAAATCAGCTGTCAGCATTTCGAGCGCATTTACCTGGCTACTCAAGAGCTTGCTTTGTGCTTTAAGGTGCGAAACCTTTATTAGTAGCCAAGCTAGGCAACACACCACAGCTAAGGCAAGAGCTATTATCAAAACCAAGTTGATATTCACATTTAGCGCCCACAAAAAAAGCCTGATACACAGGCTTTTAGTCTAAAAAATCCATTTAGAATTGTTTCAATTCATCCCACTCGTCATCTGATAATAATTTATTCAGATCAACAAGAATCAACAATTCACCTTCGCGGTTAGATACACCTTGGATAAACTTAGCACTTTCTTCGTTACCAACATTTGGTGCTACATCGATTTCAGAAACTTTTAAGTAAACTACTTCCGCAACGCTATCAACTAAAATACCGATAACTTGCTTTTCAGCTTCAATAATAACGATACGCGTGTTATCGGTAATTTCCGCCGCTTGTAAACCAAAACGTGAGCGCGTATCAATAACAGTTACCACATTACCACGCAGGTTAATAATACCTAACACATAATCTGGCGCACCTGGCACAGGCGCAATTTCAGTGTAACGCAATACTTCTTGTACCTGCATTACATTGATACCGTAAGTTTCTTGCTCTAATTTGAAGGTTACCCATTGTAGCACTTCATCATTAGTGTCTACTGACTCATTTGCACTACGTCTTTCATCAGACATACTTCTTGTCCTCAAAGTTGTTAACTATTGCCGCTCGTTTGCAGCAGCACTGTTTATTTCGATATACGACTAATTTGGATAGACGCTCAACCCTTGATCTAGCATTTTAATCAAGGCGTCAATATCTAATAGCGCACACATACGTTCTTTAACCAGACCAGCTAACCAAGGACGTTTAGGGTTGTTATCCATCCACTTCACGTCACTTTGTTCTAGTGTAACTGTATCTACAAGGTGCTCAGCCATCAAGCCCCACTGGCTATTACTCAACATTATAATATATTGATAAGCTAATGAATCCATTAATTGTTGATCGCATTTTTCCGGCATTACCCACAGTGCGGTATCAACGACATTAATTTTTTCTTCGCGATGTAGCATAACCCCTTTGAACCAGTCGGGTTTGCCCATCAAACTATTAATGCTCTCAACATTGTGAATACCACCTAACTCAATCAATGGTACGGCAATAGTAAGCCCTGCTACATCAAAAAACATCGCCTGAAAACTACCTTCGCGATAATCTTTTTTCGCTTTAACTGGTACTTGCTGCTGGCTCTTTGCTGTCGCAATGGCTGTGCTGTCAGATGTTGTTTCAGTAACTAACTTATCTGACACAGGTGCTGGAGTAACCTTGGGTTCAGCAACCTTAGGCGCCGTTTGTTGCTTCGCGACCTGTGGTGCTAAAACCTGTGTTGCTGCTACCTTTGCTTTAGCCTCTGCGCGTGTCGAGGTAACTTTATCCGTAACAGGTAAGCTTGGTTTGGCAACACTCTCAAGTAACTTTTCTAGCTTCTCGCTGTCTGGCTCTTTATGTTGAAGCGCGCTCTGGCTTTTATCAGGTTGTGAGCTTGTTTGTATTGATGGTTGATGCTCAACAGGCTGTTCAGCCTCATCCGTCAGTAGCTCTGATAAATAAGACCTCATCACTTTTTGGCTAGCAGCTAGCGATCTTGACATTGATTAACCTATTTATTTACTGCGGTAAGTTTAATTAAATGTTTCAACAAGCTTTTATAAGCGTAGACACCACGAGAGTTACCTGCGTAATCTGAAGGTACTTTCTGCGAGACACTCGCGTTTCTAAAATTAGTATCAACTGGCACAACCCCAGGCCAAACTTTATCACCATAAAGTTCCTGTAACTTTTGATAGGCAAGTAAAGAGGCTTTAGTGCGTTTATCAAACATAGTCGGAACTATGGTATAGGTAAATGGCTCTTGTTGTTCACCTTGCATGATTTCCATTGTCTTCATCATGCGGTCTAGCCCTTTAAGCGCCAAAAACTCGGTTTGCACTGGGACGATAATTCTATCAGAAGCGGCCAGTGCATTCACCATTAATACACCGAGTACAGGCGGGCAGTCCATCAGTACATAATCGTATTGCCCTTCAAGCTTTTGTATCGCTTTTTTCAGCACTAAGCCCATGCCACCTTTACTACCAAGCGAACGGTCTAGTGTTGCTAGCCCCATGGTCGCAGGCAAGATATCAATATTCTTATATTCGGTTGGGCAAAGTGTTTGTTCTATCTGCTCTTTAGTCGATACTTTGACAAAAAGATCGTATACGCTCAGCTCTAAATCTTCAGATTCGATACCAAAATAATAACTCAGCGACGCATGAGGATCAGTATCCACCAATAGCACTTTATGTCCACGTTCGGCCAACAAGCCCCCTAAGGTTATTGTTGAGGTGGTTTTACCTACCCCGCCTTTTTGATTAGCGATTGTCCAAACGACCAATAGAGCACCTATTCACTTGAGTTGTTAGTTTCGTTTTCATTACGCGTCGTGATGCGAATTGCACCATTTTCTAAACGAATGATGTTAATTTTATTATCTTCACCTGTAGAATCAACCACTTCCTTAATCGCTTCTACGTCTTTTACACTGATAGTTGGGGTATCGAGTAAGCTTTCTTGATCTAGCCCATATTTTGAAATAGCGATAACAACTTTTCGATTTTGCGCTCGTCCCTGTGACGTGCTGTTATCTGCGCTAGGATAGTACTCTCCATAGCCTTCTATTGCCATTCTTGCAGGGGTTACCCCAAGCTCTTCAAGCAAGCGTAAAATCGCAGTCGCTCTGGATACAGAAAGTTCCCAGTTAGAAGAGAATATTTCGTTATTAATAGGTTGATTATCAGTATAGCCTCGTACTCGAACAAAATTAGTCACATCCGCAAGTACTTGGTTGATAACAGTTAGTATCGCGTCTGCTGAACGCGTTGGAGAAGAAGAGCCACTAGGAAATAGCAAGCCACTGTTGAGCTCAATTTCCAGCCAGTCACCATCTATCTTTAACTGAGCATAACCTGACTCAATGATATCATATAAGGCGGTATGCAATTTTTCTTCTAGCGAGGTCAAGTTAGTGCCAACGTCACTATCCGCAATGTTAGACAGTATTGGCTGACCATCGGTTAACTCGGGGCCAGCATCATCTTTTAAACCGTCGCCATATAAACGCTTATTCGTTTTACTCGAATTCACGGGCAAAATGTCGTCACCGTGACCGCGGTTTTTAGGCAGTTCGTCATTTGCTTGGAACACTCGCCCTATTGAGTCTGTCATTGTTTCAAATGGCTCTTCATTGATCATCGCCATGGCGTACAAAACCACGAACAACGCAAACAGCAACGTCATGTAGTCGGCATAAGACACCAGCCAACGGTGAACATCATCATGCTCAACATCATGGCGCTTTATTCTGAGCCTACTCATTCTTGCAACCTAAACGCTGACAAACGATTTTCAATAGCGTGTGGGTTTTCCCCTTGTGAAATTGCGATTAGACCTTGAGCCATCATCTCACGATACATGGTTTGCTGGTGAACAATAGCACGGATTTTGTTGGCAACAGGAATGTATATTAAGTTAGCAAAACCAACGCCGTATATTGTCGCAACAAAAGCTGTTGCGATACCTTGGCCCAACATATCGGGATCAGACAAATTACTCATCGCTTGGATAAGGCCTAATACTGCCCCTAGAATACCAATGGTTGGGCTATATCCTCCCATAGATTCAAAGATTCTTGCCGAGCGCAGACTATGTTCGCGATAAAGCTCTAAGTCTAGCTCCACTGAAGTAATAAGCTGTTCAGTTTCAATGCCATCGGCGAGGAAGTTTAAGCCTTTGTTGACAAAGCGGTCTTCAACATCCATCGCGACATTTTCCAACACTAGATAACCAGACTCTCTAGCTTGCTGTGCCCACCCAACAATGTCGTTAATGCCTTTATCGATATCAAATTTTGGAGGTGTAAAAATCCAAGGCAATAAGGACATTGCGTGGCTAAATTGTGCTTTGGATGACTGGAGCAGTACTGCGCCCATAGTGCCACCAACGACGATAATAAACGCGGGGAGCTCAAACAAAGTGCCGATGGCACCACCTTCAATGCTAAATCCCAAATATATCGCAAGTAGCGCAACAATAAGCCCAGCAATACTGAGCTTATCCATGGCCTAACTCCTTTAGGATAGAGCCTGCGACTTCGGCAAGCGGCAACGACAATTCAGATATGCCAGCTTTTGCCACGGCCTGTGGCATACCATAAACGACACAACTGGCTTCATCTTGAGCCCATATAGTAGCACCTTTATTTTTCAACATACGAGAGCCTTCCCTTCCATCAGCGCCCATACCGGTCAATATGATACCTAATACTTCACCCGCATATATTTTCGCAGCAGAGCCAAAACTTATATCTACACTAGGTTTGTAAGCAACTCTGGCAGAGTTGTCTTCCATCACCTTAAGTTTTGCTGCATTTTCCGTACCATCGATCAGCATTTGCATGCCACCCGGCGCAAGGTAAGCCTTGCCAGCTTCAAGTCGATCGCCGTCTTTCGCTTCCTTGACGGAAATTTGACACAAAGAATTCAAACGATTAGCAAATGCTTCCGTAAACGCAGCCGGCATATGCTGCACCATAACTATCGGCAGAGGGAAATTCGTGGGAAGTTGAGTTAGTATTTGTTGAAGTGCTACAGGGCCGCCTGTTGACGTGCCTATAGCTAGTAATTTGTATTTTTTGCCTGAGCTTTTACGCAGCTTAGTCGCCGCGACAGCATTTGCTGGTTTTTCACCAGCATTCATAACTTTTGCTGAAACCGGAGTTGCAGAAGGCGTTTTGCGTTCAAAGCGAGGCTTTATAGATTTAGTAGCAGTAGGTGAAGGTGTTCGAACACTCGGCGTTGCATGGCTAACTGGGCGTCGAATAAAGCCACGCTTCACCGAGCCACTTTTTCTTGCGAGTTCTAGTACTCGCTGACGCAGCAAGCTACCGGCGTCTTCACTGTTTTTTGCTATTTCATTAAATTTTTTCGGCAAGAAATCCAACGCACCTGCATCTAGTGCCTCAAATGTTGCTTTTGCACCTTCATGAGTAAGTGACGAGAACATTAAAATTGCGGTTGGAGAGTTAGCCATGATGGCTTTTACTGCATCGATGCCATTTAACACTGGCATCTCGATATCCATGGTAATGACATCTGGCTTCAATGAAGCCGCCTTCTCAACTGCTTCTTGCCCATTTACTGCCACATCAATCACTTCGATGTTTGAGTCTTGGCTTAGTATATCGCTGACTCGACGTCTAAAAAAACTCGAGTCATCAACCACCAATACTTTATATGCCATGTAAATTCTCTAATGCAGGCCAGCAACCTGGGAACTGCGCGTTAACCGCGCAGTTTTTTATGAACGAGGGATTTTTTTGCGTAGTGCTTTAACATACTTGGTACATCAAGAATTAACGCGATGCCACCATCACTAGTAATTGTCGCGCCTGCCATACCTGGCGTACCGTGAAGTAATCGGTCTAATGGTTTAATCACCACCTCTTCTTGACCAATTAAGCTGTCAACCACGAAGCCAACTTGCTGTGTACCCAGTTGCACAATAACAACATGACCATTATCACGTGGTTTATTTTCATTACCTTTTACTAACCATTGATCAAGATAGAACAACGGAATAGCTTTCTCACGAACAATAATTGTAAGCTGACCATCGACCACATTAGTGTTAGTTAAATCTAAGTGGAAAATTTCGTTAACGCCCGCTAGTGGTAACGCAAAAATCTGTTCGCCAACAACAACCATTAGCGTTGGCAAGATTGCTAACGTTAGCGGCACTTTAATTTCTAAAACGGTGCCAACGCCCATTTCAGAATCAATATTAACGGTACCGTTTAGCTGAGTGATTTTGGTCTTAACAACGTCCATGCCAACACCACGGCCAGACACTTCAGAAATCTCTGTTTTCGTTGAGAAACCAGGAGCGAATATAAGGTTGAACGCTTCTTTCTCGGGCATGCGAGCCGCAGCTTCTGCATCTAACACACCACGGTCAATCGCAATTTGCTTAAGCTTTTCTGCATTCATACCCGCACCATCATCACGGATGGTCAGTAAGATATGATCACCTTCTTGTGAAGCAGATAAAATAACTGTACCTTCGCGCGGTTTACCATTGGCCTCACGTACGCTTGGCTCTTCAATACCGTGATCAACTGAGTTTCGAACCAAGTGAACTAGCGGATCAGCTAGCGCTTCAACTAAGTTTTTATCTAAATCAGTTTCTTCACCTTCAAGAATCAGCTTAATTTCTTTATTTAAGCTACGCGCCAAATCACGAACAACACGAGGGAAGCGGCCAAATACTTTCTTGATTGGCTGCATACGCGTTTTCATCACCGCGCCTTGCAGGTCAGTTGTTACTGCATCTAGATTAGAAACCGCTTTTGTTAGTTCTTCGTCTTCTTTCGTCAGGCCTAAGCTCGTTAGTCGATTACGCACTAACACGAGCTCGCCAACCATGTTCATAATTTGGTCTAAACGTTTAGTATCAACACGAACGGTAGTTTCCGCTTGCGGAGCCGCAGGCGCTGCAGGCTTCTTCTCTTTAGCCGCAGGCTTAGCTGGCGCTTTTGCTGCAGGCTTGGCCGCAGGTTGTGCTGCTGGTTTGGCAGCTTGTGGTTTAGCTGCTTCAGGTTTAGCCACAGGTTTAGACGCTGGAGTCGCAGGGGCAGCACTTGGGGCTTTGCCTTTACCATGCAACTCATCCAATAACGCTTCAAATTCGCTATCGTCAATTTCGTCAGAAGAACTGCTTTGGCTTGGCGTAGTCTCTTTTGCTGCGGTTTTGAATGCTCCTTGGCCATGAAGTTCATCTAACAATGATTCGAACTCATCATCGGTAATTTCATCGCTATTGGAAGATGCCGGTTGTGCAGCAGGCGTGCTAGCAGAAGCTGCACTATTTCCCGGACCATGAAGCTCGTCAAGCAGTGCTTCGAACTCGTCTTCCGTCATTTCTTCATCGCCGCCAGCAGATTCTGCTGCGACTTCAGTTTCTTGGAAGATCTCTGGTTCGTGCTCTTCAACAGCAGGAGCTGGCGCAGCGCTTTCGCTACCTTCTGGCTCACTCAAACGGTGAAGCTCAGCAAGCAAAGCAGGATCAGCAGGCTCTGGTTGTTCGCGATTTTGCACTAACGCAAACATTTCATTAATGGTATCAAGCGCCTGCAAGATAACATCCATCAATTCAGGGGTTACAGAGCGTTGGCCATTACGCAGAATGTCAAACACATTTTCCGCACCGTGACAGGCATCAACAAGTTCAGTTAATGATAAAAATCCGGCACCACCTTTGACGGTATGAAAGCCTCTAAAAATAGCGTTCAGTAAATCAGCATTGTCAGGGTCATTTTCCAACTCAACAAGTTGCTCTGACAATGCTTCTAAAATTTCGCCTGCTTCTATTAAAAAATCCTGTAGAATTTCTTCATCCGCTTCAAAGGACATGCACCAAACTCCCGCTAAAATCCTAGGCTAGATAAGAGATCATCAACGTCATCTTGATCTGATACAACGTCGTCTCTCTCGTCTGTATTAACAATCGGCCCTTCAACTAGATTTTCACCAGTTTTAAGGGTTGCTTTTTCTTTTTGCTCATCTTCCGTCACACCAAAAGCTGTCAGCATATTAATCAAGCTTTCTTCCACTTCTCGTACAAGGTCAATTACTTTTCTAATCACTTGACCTGTTAAGTCTTGGAAATCTTGCGCCATTAATACGTCTGTCATTAGCGCGTGCATACGTTCGGTTTCTGATGATGTTGTTTTCAGCAATTTGTCGATATCTTTACAAAGTGCTTTAAACTCACCCAAATTCAGATCATTGTGCATCAGTTTTTGCCAAAGCGGATTAACAGCTTTGACTTGCTCTTGAATGGTATCAACAACTGGGAAAATGGATTCTACCGCGTCCATGGTCTTATTAGCCGCATCTTCTGTACGGCTAATAACATAATTTAAACGCTCTTTTGCATCAGGAATATCAGCATTGGCTAAGTCGTTTAGTCGTGAGTCCAATTGGAAATTCATCATTGAGTCATGCAATTGACGGGTCAACTTACCTATCTCTGCAAATAACTCTGAATTAATTGGGTTTTGAATATCAGCAAGTAATTGGTCAGCTTTTTCTTGCTGACCATTCTCGATAAATTCAACTAATGACTTGGCTTGTTCTAAAGTAATCTTTGCACTAGACAATTTACTCATGAAATTTCCTCGCGTTTAGCGCGTTTATCCTAAACGTTCAAAAATCTTGTCTAGTTTTTCCTTAAGGGTTGCAGCAGTGAAAGGTTTTACAATGTAACCGTTTACACCCGCTTGCGCCGCCATCACAATTTGCTCTTTCTTCGCTTCTGCAGTGATCAGAAGCACCGGAATGTGTGCTAACTTCTCATCAGCGCGAATTGCTTTCAAAAGATCGATACCTTGCATACCCGGCATGTTCCAGTCGGTCACTACAAAGTCAAAGTCACCGCCTTGTAACATAGGCAACGCTGTGCTGCCATCATCCGCTTCTTGAATATTAGTAAAGCCTAAATCGCGTAATAAGTTCTTAACAATTCTTCTCATTGTCGAGAAATCATCAACAACAAGTACTTTCATATTTTTATCCAAGGCACCCTCCGGTGAAATAAATCAATAAATTTCTATATATTCTACTTAACTTTGCCAAGATTGCATACGTGCTTTTAATCGATGCATTGCTTGACTATGAATTTGGCTCACTCTTGACTCACTAACGTCAAGAACTTGTCCAATTTCTTTTAAATTGAGCTCTTCGTCGTAATAGAGCGACAGTACTAAAGCTTCACGCTCAGGTAAAGTCGAAATACATTCTGTTAACGTTTTTTTAAAGGTTACATGTTCAATTGTATGATATGGATCATCTTCTTGAAATTCTTCATCAAAACTAAGCACATCATCAGTCACCCCTAAATCTTCGATGCCGATGATTTTTCCAGTGCTTACTTCATTAAGAATATGATGGTATTCATTCAGGGAGATATCAAGCTTATCAGCAACTTCCGAGTCTGTTACATCGCGACCAAGTTCACCTTCCAATGCTTTGATAGCATCGCTGATCATTCGGCTATTCTTGTGAACAGAACGAGGAGTCCAATCCCCTTTGCGAATTTCATCGAGCATAGCGCCGCGAATTCGAATGCCAGCAAATGTTTCAAAACTAGCGCCTTTGCTACCGTCAAAGTTGCTCGCAGCTTCCAATAGTCCAATCATGCCAGATTGAATTAGATCGTCAGCAATAACACTTGCCGGTAATCTGGCCAACAAGTGATAGGCAATACGTTTAACTAATACCGTGTGCTGTTCGATTAGTGCCGATTTATCAAGATAGCTAGTGTAAGCATTAGCTTTAACCACTATAACTCCCTATGAGGCGTTATTGCTCAAGCAATTGTTCGATAAAGAACTCTAAATGACCTGAAGGTCGGTTGGGAATAGGCCAACTGTTGATTTTACTTGCCAATTCGCTAAACGCTTTTGACGCTGCCGAATCTGGAAAAGCATCAACGATAGCTTTTTGCTTGCGCACCGATTTTCGAATGTTTTCATCAAATGGCACCACAGCAACCAACTCAATCGCGACATCCAGAAAACGATCTGTCACTTTAGTCAGTTTAGCAAATAACTGCTGCCCTTCTTTTGGGCTACGTACCATATTGGCAACCACTTTAAATTTAAATACACCGTGGTCGCGGCTTAATAATTTCATCAACGCGTAACAATCAGTGATTGAAGTAGGTTCGTCTGTTACTACTAACATCACATCTTGAGCGGCACGGGCAAAGCTAAGCACCATGTCTGAGATACCCGCTGCGGTATCAACAATCAGCACATCAAATTCAGTTTGCATATCGCTGAAGGCGCGAATTAGGCCAGCATGCTCTGATGGTGTTAAGTCCACCATGGATTGTGTGCCAGATGTCGCTGGAATGATCTTAATGCCAGCCGGACCTTCAATAATGATGTCATCAAGTTCGCAGTCACCACTGAGTACATGAGCAATGTTTTTCTGAACGCGCAGGCCAAGCATCACATCGACGTTTGCTAAGCCTAAGTCAGCATCGAGTACCAGTACCTTTTTGCCTTGTTTAGCCAGTGATATAGCGGTATTGAGTGAAACGTTAGTTTTACCTACCCCTCCCTTGCCTCCGGAAACTGCGATAACTTTGATTTGTCTTAAATCTTGCATTTTTCGTAAGCCGCTTGCTTGGTCAATCATCTACTACGTCTCAAAGGTTAACCAAAGGCAGCTGAGGCCATTGGTTGTCTATTAGCGCTAAAATTGAATCTTACCGCTGATTTGTTTGCTAATTTCTCTGCAAGACTAACTAATTTTTCAGCATTTGCAACTTTAATATCTTCTGGAACACGCTGACCGTCTGTTAGATAACCAATTGGTAAACCGTTTTGAATCGCAGTTGATAAGATTTCACCCATACTTAGGCTTTCATCTAGCTTAGTGAAAATGCAGCCACATAGTGGAATTTTCTTAAAGCGTTCAACGTTTTCCTGCATTACTGCTTGTTGCGTATTAGCCGCCAATACTAAGTAGTTTCTGATGCGAATACGTGAGTTCGCCACTAAGCCAGATAAGTTCTCAGCTAAGCGCATGTCACGTTGTCCCATACCTGCAGTATCGATCAAAATTAACTTCTTGCTGCTGTATTGCTGAATTAACTGTTCAAGTGCATCACTGTCTTTCGCTAGCTTCACAGGACAGCCGATAATTTTGCCGTAAGTTTCAAGTTGCTCGAAACCACCGATACGGTATGTATCAGTAGAGATTAGCAAAATGCTATCTGCGCCATGAACTTGTGCGAAACGTGCTGCCAATTTAGCCAAAGTTGTTGTTTTACCAACACCGGTTGGGCCCACTAGTGATACCACACCACCACGGTGAATAATGTCGTTGTTAGTGGTATTTACTTGGCTACTCAATAATTGCAGCGCACTTTGCCAGCTTTGCTCTTCGTCTAAATGCGTAGGGACAAAGCCTGCAATTTGATCAGCTAACTGCTCGTTCAAACCAAGCGAAGTCAAGCGGTCAATTAACATAGCGCGATTGGGGTCTTTTTGCGCCATGTCTTGCCACATTAGGCCTGATACTTGATGTTCCAACAATTGACGAATAGAAGCCATTTCAGCTTTCATTTGGTTAAATGCGTCCATGCTAACTACGCTTGAATCGTTGCCATATGCTGCTGTTGGGGTATTAGCAGCTTGAGCAGGAATAGCAGCGTTGGCAGGTACACCAAAACCATCATCTTCAGTCGAGAAAGGTTGTTCGTTTTGAGTAGCTTCAGTGCCAGCATGTTGCTGCTGAAGCTTGTCAGTAAACTGTTTTAATTGCAGTTCTAAATCTGGTGTTGCAGTATCGTGACTGTTTTTGGACACAGCAGTTGCTTGACTAGATTGACTAGCTTGACTGCTTTGCGGCTGCGAAACAGGCTGTTGCTGAACGTTTCTAGCCAACAATGCACTTAAGCTATCAGCTGGAGATTGCGCTTGCTCAGCACTGTCTAAACCCGACATTTCTAAACCCGATAGGTGCGGTTCAATACGCTGTTGTGGCTCAGTTTGCTGATGAGTACCAGACGCTGCAGGTGCTGGCGCCGATAGATTAACTACGTCGTCAGCAAGATCACGTTTAGTTTGAGCTGTCTCTTGAGACTGGCTCATTCTTGGCTCAACACGTGCGTTGTTGTCTTGAGCCGCCATTAATTCGACACCTTCAGGAATCTTCTTGTTTGACATAATGACAGCGTCAGCACCCAGCTCTTCTTTGATTTGTGCCAACGCAGTTCTCATATCTTTAGCAACATAACGTTTAATCTTCACTGATAACCCCTTAATTCAGCAGATAGCATTCTAATTCTTACGTTTGTGCTGGTGGTTTAGTTACCGATTGCGCTGACAATCTTGATTTGCTTATCATCTGGAACTTCTTGATAAGAAATCACTCTCAGGCCAGGAATCGTGTATTTAACAAACTTCGCTAATACCGTTCTTAGTATGCCTGACGTTAACAAGATAGGTGTTTCACCGCTTAATTCTTGTTGTTGTGCGCCATCGGTTAATGATTTTTGCAGTCTTTCTGCAAGACCAGGTTCTATACCTGCGCCATCATCACCAGCCATCTGCATAGACTGATGCAACATCTGTTCCAACTCTGGCGCCAATGTTATGACAGGCACTTCATTTGCCGAACCGACCATGTCTTGAATGATAAATTTACGAAGCGTAATTCGCACTGCAGCCGTTAATACTTCTGGGTCTTGGCTCTTCGGACCATACTCTACTAGTGTCTGAATAATGCTGCGCATATCACGCACTGCAACACCTTCGTTCATTAAGTTTTGTAGCACTTTAACAACGGTGCCAAGTGGCAGAACGTCAGGAATTAGTCCTTCAACAAGTTTCGGATAATTCTGGCCTAGACGGTCGAGTAAGTTTTGCACTTCTTCGTGACCAATAAGCTGTGACGCATTGTTACTTAAGATTTGGCTCAAGTGTGTAGCCAGTACCGTAGCCGCATCTACCACAGTGTAACCAAGCGATTGCGCTTGTTCCCGTTGATTCTGCTTGATCCATACAGCATCTAAGCCGAAAGCAGGGTCTTTCGTCGGAATTCCGTCAAGTTGTCCAAATACCTGGCCGGGGTTAATTGCCAAGTCATGATCATGGCGAATTTCCGCTTCACCTACCGCAACCCCCATTAATGAAATTTGATAAGTGTTTGGCTCTAGGTCCAAGTTATCGCGAATATGCACTGCCGGCACAAGGAAACCAAACTCTTGCGAAAGTTTCTTTCTGACCCCTTTAATGCGATTGAGTAACTCACCACCTTGTGCTTTGTCCACCAACGGAATTAAGCGATAACCAATTTCTAGCCCAATTACATCAACATGGTTTACATCATCCCAGCTTAAATCTTTCGTTTCTTCTTCTTTTTGTTGAGTTTGTACTTGCTCTTCTTGGGCTTTCTGCTGAGCCTCATCCGCTTTTTTCGCTTTCAGTTTTTCACCGAAGTAAGCAATACCGGCAATTAATGCTGCAAACGTTAAAAACGCAAAATGCGGCATACCAGGGACAATCCCCATAACGAACATGACGCTAGCCGCAATATACAGTGAACGGGCTTGACCTAACTGACTGCTGACCTGCTTGCCCATTTCTTCAGAGGTATTTTGGCGGGTAACCACGATTGCAGTGCCTACTGAAAGCAATAAGCCCGGAATCTGTGCAACTAAGCCATCACCAATCGTTAGTAAGGTGTAGATCTCAACAGCAGCATCAAAGCTTAAGTCATGCTGCACCATGCCGATGACTAGGCCACCAATGATGTTAATGAAAAGAATTAAAATACCTGCTATCGCATCACCTTTTACGAACTTACTGGCACCATCCATCGAACCATAGAAATCTGCTTCACTGGTGATTTCTTGGCGGCGTTCACGTGCTTGGTCTTGCGTGATAAAGCCAGCATTAAGGTCGGCGTCGATAGCCATTTGTTTACCTGGCATAGCATCTAGGGTAAAACGCGCCGTTACTTCAGAAATACGACCCGCACCTTTAGTGACTACAACAAAGTTAATGATGATCAAAATTAGGAAGACCACTAAACCGACCGCGTAGTTACCACCAATAACAACCGAACCAAACGCTTCAATGACTGCCCCAGCAGCATCAGGCCCCTCATGACCTTCCAGCAGCACCACGCGCGTACTTGCCACGTTTAATGACAACCGAAGGATAGTCGCAATCAACAATACCGATGGGAATGCGCCAAAATCTAGCGGCTTTAAGGTATAAACCGTAATCAGCAACACCACGAGTGATAAAGCAATGTTAAATGAAAAAAGTACATCCAATAGCATGGCAGGCATTGGCAGTACTATCATGCCAAGTGCGGCCATTACTAAGAAAGGCGTACCTAAGCCAGAAAGGTGGTTTACTTTACTTTTGTCAAATTGAGGGAGTTTCGCTAATAACTGCATTTCTAATTAGTGATAAAGTTTTGACGATTACGGGATACTACCGTTTAAGCAATAAGTAAGCCAGCTAGCTCAGGCTCTAACTAAACTATTAGATAACTAAAGGCGATAACTAAAGCTATTACTGAAACAATAGCTTAAATTGCTACTTAAACTATTCTTGCGGTATCAATATCGATAATCGTCTGGGATTGGAAGGTTTTTAGCCAATGGCACTGGGCGGCGGCCTTTGCCAGAGCGGTGTGCTCTTAACTGAAAAATAAAAGCCAGAACTTGTGCTACCGCCGCAAACAGAGCCTCAGGTATTTCTTCGTTAACTTCTGCGGTGTAATACAAAGAACGCGCTAACGCAGGCGATTGCAGAATTTCAACACCATGCTCTTTTGCTATAGTGCGTATGTGTATCGCCATTTGGTCTGCACCTTTGGCAATCATCATCGGTGCGCCGCCTTGTTCGGTGTCATATTTTAATGCGACCGAGTAATGAGTTGGGTTAGTAATTACCACGTCAGCTTGTGGCACATCTTGCATCATACGGCGTTGCGACATCTCATACTGCGCCCTGCGGATACGCCCTTTAATTTCTGGGCTACCCTCAGTGTTTTTCATTTCATCTTTAACTTCTTGTTTAGTCATTTTGAGCTGGCGGGTGTGATTCCAAACTTGATATGGCGCATCAATGGCAGCAATGATACCCAATGAACAGGCCAAAACTAAGAACATCCACAAGAGCATCTCAACCGCGTGACCAAAGTTACTCGGCGCTGACTCTAAACTTAAGCTGATGATTTCTTCAAAGAGAACGGTGAGTAAGGTTATCGCAACAAAAAAGACAACAAAGAACTTAAGCAGTGATTTAATCAGCTCAACCCCGGCTTGTACGCCTAGCATTCGCTTAAAGCCTTGCAGTGGTGAAAGCTTACTAGCCTTGGGCGCCATTGCCTCCCAGGAAAAATTCATACCGCCTAACAAGGTGTTTCCAACAAAGGCTGCGAGCGTGATAATCGCAAAAATCCATAACATTGGGTACATCACACCGGCGAAAACCTCACCAACGATGTTAAAAATATTCTGAGTATCCATTACCTCTTCGCGAGTAAAGGTAAACATGCGCTTCATCATTTGTGACAAGCTAAGCACTAACGAATCACCGACCATCAACAACGCAACCGCACTGCTGATTAACACGAACATAGTGCCTAAATCTTTCGAGCGAGGGATTTGCCCTTTCTGTCGAGCCTCCGACAGTTTTTTCGCCGTCGGCTCTTCACTGCGTTCGCCTGAGTCTGAATCTGCCATGGTTACCAGTTACCCATCAGAAATTTATACATTTAGAAAATTAACGTGCACCGCAATCAACAAGGTAGCAAGTAAAATCAATGGCACGTGCCCACTGCTGCTCAAAATGCAGCAAAAAGTTACCTAACGTAAGCCACATGATGATAAGCCCGCCAGTCATGGTAATCGGAAAGCCAACCGAGAAAATGTTAAGCTGTGGCGCGGCACGGGTCATAATACCAAATGAGAAGTTAATCAGTAACATTGCCGTTAAAGGCGCCAACGCCAACGACAGCGCAGTGGTAAACATCCAGCCAGCCCATTCGACGGTTTCTTTGTATTTAACGGTTTCTAGCCCTTCACTTGGAATAGGTATAGTTTCAAAACTAACCACAATAAACTGAAGAAACGTTAAATGACCATCAAGTCCCCAAAACAGTAAGGTCGATAAAATCAAAAAGAACTGACCAACCGCAGGCACGTTAGTGCCACTGGCAGGGTCAACCAGTGAAGCAAAGCCCAAACCTGTTTGCATTGCAACAATTTGTCCGGCCAAGGTAAAGGTATTAACCACCAACACAGTCACAAAACCAATCAATACGCCTATCAGTATTTGTTCAACAACCAATAAGAAGGTTTCAAAGGCAAATAAGTTATCAACACCAACGGGGGGAATGGCCGGCATTATCGCCAATGTTATCGCGATACATAGCAGCAGTTTTATTCGCGTTGGAATGGTTTGCGCACCCAAGCCAATCATCGACATGACTAAAGCTGAAACGCGCGTCAAAGGCAGCAATAAATCAGCCATAAACTGATTAATGACTGACTCAGTAAATTCCATTAGCTCACCACACTCGGGATACTATTGACTAGCCTGATGGTGTAATCCATCAGTTTTTCCACTAGCCAGTGGCCACCGAAAATTAGGGCTAATAAAGTCACGATCAAACGAGGTAAAAAACTCAAGGTTTGCTCATTGATAGACGTCGCCGCTTGGAAAATTGCGACAATTAAACCGACAATCAAGCTCGGAACAACAATCGCTGACACAAGCAAGATAACGAGAAACATTGAGTCTCTTAGTACATCAACAAAGACCTCTGGTGACATAGCTAAGTTCCCAAGCCATAACTGGCGGCAATGGTGCCAATCACTAAATTCCAGCCATCTACTAACACAAACAGCATAAGTTTAAACGGCAAAGACACTATCATGGGAGATAGCATCATCATCCCCATTGCCATGAGCACACTGGCAACCACTAAGTCGATGATCAAAAAGGGAATAAACAGCATAAAACCAATTTGGAAAGCGGTTTTTAGCTCACTTATCACGAAAGCTGGAATAATAACAGTCATCGGTAAGTCAGTTGGCTGATCAACCTCAGTAATACCTGCCATTTCGGCAAGGGTTGATAAATCTTTTAAGCGCGTTTGCTCAAGCATAAAGGCTCTAAGTGGCACCTTAGCTTCGTTGATGGCATCAACAGACGTCATTTGCTCTGCTAAGTAGGGCTGAATTGCCACTTCATCAATTTGGTTGTAAACCGGCGTCATGATAAAAATTGTCATAAACAAGGTTAACCCAATGATCACCTGATTTGACGGCGTTTGCTGCAAACCAAATGCCTGTCTGAGAATTGCCATCACCACCACAATGCGGGTAAATGAGGTCATCATAATTACCGCAGCGGGGATAAACCCGAGCGCGGTCATAAAAATCAGAATTTGTAAGGTCACTGAGTACTCTTGTGAGCCGTCTGGATTGGTGGTTAATTTCAGCGCCGACATCGAAAGGTCGTCAGCCGCCATTAACTGGCTAGACGTCAGCAACACGAGTAATGACATGACGACAATTAGTGCTTTTTTCATTATTCTCTTATCTAGATGATGTGTTAACAGCATTCGCTTTCTTACTAACTCTTATTACAGTCAATTTAACGTTAAATACTTAAATTTTGACGATTTACTTTTTCAAGAGCTTACTGAGGCTAGTCGCAATATCAACAGGCAAGTTCTGCTGACTTGTTATTGGTTCAGCCAACTCTTGTAGTATTGAAATATTATTGGCAGTAACACCAAGCAATAACTGCTTACCCGCCACTTCAACAACCACTAATCGCTCTTTTGTACCAATGTGCATTGACGTGATCACTTTTAAATCACTGTGCAACTGGCCACCTAATTTAAACTTCTTCAATAATGAAGCAGCCAGCAATATTAACGCCAATACCGCTAATAGCGACAATAACATGCTCGATAACTCAAGATTATTACTGGCAACATGACGCCCTACTTCTGGCGCTGTTTGTTGGGGTGCCAGTTGAGGCATTGGTTGAGACGTTCGTTGAGGCGTTGGAGGCTGCGAACTGGACATTGTGGATTCAGCTGCTATGGAGTCAGCATTTTCAGGGTTAGCCACTGATACTGATTGAAGACTCTGCTCTGTTGTTGGTTCAATCGGTTTAGTTGTTTGCTCTGTATGAGAGGAGTCTAACGCGAGGTCTGATTCGGATGCTGTTTGCGAGTTTATTTGCCCCGCATATTGTGTTGCTGGTGTTTGATCTTTATCTTCTGATTGCTGAGCATTTACCTGCAGCCCACAAAACAAAGCCAGTACCAAGGTACAGGCTTTGATAATACTTGCAGTGGTCAATCTCATGGAATTACTTAAGCTTTTTAATACGTTCAACCTGACTGATAACATCGGTAAGTCGAATACCAAATTTGTCGTTAACCACAACCACTTCACCATGGGCAATCAAAGTACCATTGACCAGCACGTCGAGCGCTTCACCGGCAACACGGTCTAACTCGACAACTGAACCTTGGTTTAATTGCAGCAGGTTACGGATTGAAATATTAGAGCGACCAACTTCCATGGAAATTGTTACCGGAATATCTAAAATTGCATCAAGTTTGCGCTGCTCTTCACCTGAGATAGGTGTATCGTTTTCTTCAAGTTCTTCCAACTCGACTTTCTCAGCGCCTTCAGCAGCCTCGCGAGCTTCGGCCTGTTCATTTAAGGCCTCATCCCACATACTTAGGTCATCATTTTCAGTACTCATAACTGCCTCTAATTAATACTCTAAATCGTCTTCTAGCATATGCAGTTCAGCATCACTATCTAGGCGTTTACCGCCTTTGGTTAATATGGTTAATTCAGACTTCACAGACTCTGGACGTTTAATCTTCTCTTGAATTTGCAGAGCAACATTGTCACGACTTCGTCCCAGCTTGGCCCTAAAGGTTGGTAAGTCTTCAATGAGCACAGTGACATGATCTGGAATTTCCACAGGTATGATATCTCCTGCTTCAAGCTCCATGATTTTCTGCAGCGGTAAATCAACCTCAATGAACTTGGTGGTCAACTCTACTGGCACATCAAGAATTTCATCGCGAAGCGCTTTTGACCAGCGCATGTCAGTGTCTTCTTTGTCACTTTGTACACCAGCATCAAGTAATTCGCGGATCGGCTCTAACATCGAATAAGGTAGGGCAACGTGGAAATCACCGCCACCACCATCAAGCTCAATGTGGAATGAGCTAATCACCACCACTTCGGTAGGGCTAACAATGTTTGCCATTGACGGGTTAACTTCTGAATCTAGGTACTCGAACGACACATCCATAACAGGCGACCAAGCTTCTTTGTAATCTTCGAAAATCAGCTTAAGTAACATTTGGATGATACGGCGTTCAGTGGGTGTAAATTCACGACCTTCGATTTTCGCATGATAACGACCGTCACCACCAAAAAAGTTGTCTACCAAAATAAACACTAAGCGTGCTTCCATGGTAATTAAGGCGGTACCTTTTAGCGGTCTAAATCTTACCATGTTCAAACTGGTTGGTACGAACAAGGTATGTACGTACTCACCAAACTTGATCATTTGAATACCGTTTATCGAGACTTCTGCAGTGCGGCGCATCATGTTAAATAAACTGATGCGCATGTGGCGCGCAAACCGCTCGTTAACCATTTCAAGTGTTGGCATGCGGCCACGAACGATACGATCCTGCGAAGAAAAGTCATAGTCAGAGGTCCCTTCTTGGGGCTCCTGTTCCTCGACTATTTCATCTTCTTCGACTTCATCGACACCGTGCAGTAGCGCATCAATCTCGTCTTGTGAAAGTAAGTCACTCACTTGAAATTACTCTTATACTCAGTTTTAAATATCGCTCTGTCTGGCTTGCCAGTTATTGCATCACAAAGCCAGTAAATAGCACTTTTTCGACAATTTTATTACCCGAAATTTCGCTCAGTATCTTTTGCACTTCCGCTAAAGATTTCTGTTTTAACGACGCTTTACCGGCACTGGTTGCTAAGTCATCTGCGTTGGCCAATGAAAACGTTGACAGCAAAGTGCTTTCAATTAATGGCACATGCTTTTTCGCTTCTTCTTCATTGTCACTGCCACGCACTAATAGCTGCACGCGTATTTCAACGAAACGGTCGCGTGTTGCACCAGGTACGTTGAATCTAAAGGGTCTTGGCATCGGAACATAGAGTGCATCTCCTGTTGACGCACCTGCCGCCTCGGCTGGCATTTCTTCACTACCTTCAGTACTTTCACCACTTTCTAACGCCGCTGCTACTTCTTCTTCTGACGGCTCGCCGCCCATAAAGAAGAATACACCACCACCTGACGCTAATAACACGACTACGGCAATGATGATGATCATCATTTTTTTCTTGCCACCGCCGCCGTTATCGACTTCCAATTCTTTTTCGTCTGCCATAAAACACCCTAATTAACCAGCAGTTGAGTTGCTTTGCTAAACTATATCGTCGTTAGCTGTTTACGCCAATGCTTTTAATGTTTTAAGCGTAGAAATCAATACCAGTTGCCGAACCTTTAACCAACTGAGCGATATTTTCCGGTGCTGTAGATAGCTCTTCATTACCGCTCGCTCCGCGTCCGAATCGCCCCTGCTCTTTACCATTGCCTTGCTGGTGTTGCGCGACATTGGCATCACCAACATCTACCCCACTTTCCTGTAGCATATCTCGTAATTTATCCATATGTTGCTCAAGTGCATCTTTAGCTTGTGGGTTTTGTACGGTGAAATTTACTGCTGCTTGATCCCCTTGCAAATTAACACGTACATGCACATTACCCAGCTCAGGTGGATCTAGCTGAATATCGACTTGTTGCAGCTTTTGATTGACCATCACCATCACTTTATCTTTCACCGCGTTAGCAAAGTCTCGGCGATAAATATTGATGGTTTCCGTTTGCAGTTGCTGGGTTTTCTTAATATCTAAGTTGCTGTCAATTACTCGGCTAGCAGCCGCCTCTAATTGCTCGACTTGCTCAGGGGTTAAATTTTCAGTATTTGTGATCGAACTCGTTGTATGAGTCTGGCTAGCATTCGCTGCTGCTATAGTTTCTGCAAAACTCATGCGTGAGTTTGGAGCAGAAACTTGAGCTTGCTGGCTGTTAGTTTCAACCTGTTGTTGCAGAGTTTCAGCTTGCTGGTGCTCACCTTGATTCAAATTTTGCTCTTGCTGCTCTGCTGGCGCTGCATCCGCCAGGGCATTTAACTGTTGAACATGGGCAGACGGTTCACCACTTGTTCGCTGCGTTGCAGCGCCGTTAGTATTTCGTTGCTGATTTGAAGTAAGTTGTACATCATTCGCAGCGGCAGCGTTTTGCTCTGCATCAAGCCCTTGATCATTAGCTGAGTTAATTGCATTACTTGCACTTGCTGCCAGACCGTTTACCGATTGAACGGATGATTGTTCATTAGTCTGAGATTTGTCATTGGCAGTGTTGCTACCCTGCGAAGCTGCTGACAAGGTATTTTGAGAAGAACCTTCAGTAGAGCCTTGATTAGCGCCTTGACTCGCAGATAAATCACCGCTTAATTGCTTAGAGTTCTCACTAGATGCGCCATTACCTGCCGCATCAGCCTCTATCGCACCAGCCTCTGATGCCCCCGTGTCTAAAACATTAGTAAGCTGGACTGCTGATTGTTCCTCGGTAAACTCTTCAGCACCTGCAGTCTCTGCCCCTAACTTAGGCTCAATCTTGGTATTAAGATCGGTAGATTGTGCCAACCCGTTACCTATGCCCACCAAATTACCAGCAGATTGAGAACCAACTGATAAGTCAATAGTACTCTCATCTTTGCTCGTTTGGCTATCGTTGCCTAGCTTACTAGCGTCAATTTTTTGTTCGCTACCTTTTGAAGAATGTGCAGCTAACAACTCATCTAATTTACTCGTAGACGGCTTATCGGATAATGTGCCATTTTGTGCTTCGCCCTCGCTTGAAATTACGCTTACTTCAGAGGCTCTAGCTTGCACACCGATGACTTCAGATAATTCATCAGCTTCAGCCTCAGTTTCAGTTGAGCTTGTCGAGTCAGCGGCAAGATTATTTACCTCGTTAGAGCGCGATACCTGAGTGCCAGCGTTTTTATCACCTTTGGCAGCGTCGCCACTTAGCCACTTTTCAGATTTTGCCAGCAAGGTCATGAAATCATCAGGCTTGGCTTCTTGTTCTGCTTGCTTTGCTAGCGACTGACTAGTGGTTTGTTCCTCTGAAACCTGCTCTTCGCCTGCCACTTGTTTAGGCGTGTCGGATGCTTGTGCATCTCTTTGCTGGCTAGATGTTTCCTCATCCTCAGTTGTTTTAGCGTCATTTGGCTGAGCATCGATATTCTTGCTGTCCAATGCATGTTCACTATCTACACTAACGTCTTGATCGTTATCTACATTAGCGCCTTTATCACTGGCACGACTTGTATAATTAGTTTGCTCTTTTTGCTGAGTTTGCATTTGGCTATCAACAAGTTTGGAAAACTCACCACTATTGCTAGCTTTGTCGCCACTAGGCGCTGCACCAGCAACTAGGTCATTACTTTGTAGTGTGTCTATCGACAATACATTTACTCGTGTCATAACAGTTCCAATACAACTAAATCCATTCTTAATGCCCACCTATTGCGTTAATCAACCAACATCTTCAATCGGCATTAAGCTCAAGGCAAACTATTCATGGTGACTAAGCAACCACTTATCTCATTTTGTACATCGCCAAGTTACATCACTTAGCTCTTTTTCAATTGTCAGTGTCGTTCACAAACCTTCACACAGGTTTTAGACGGAAAATCTTGTGCTATTAATGAAACCTGAGCGGCAATTATTGCGACTTGGTTTTTCAATTTTCCGCTAACTTCTGTTTGCTGACGCCCTAATTCTATGGCTCGTAAGACTTATACAACGCTCTAAATGAAGACCTATACAAGGTATCACAAAAATAAAAAGCAAAAATTACGCCACAGTATAAAAAATAAACTTTAGTGTGCCCTTCTGACAAATTGTTGGGTGGCGATTTCATCAAACATTTTTTGTTCTTTACGCGCCTCTTGTTTAGCTAACTCTTTCAGTTTTAGCTCTCTGAGGTGCTCTACCGCTTGCACTTTCTGTCGTTGTGCTAGCCATTGCCGCTTGCGCTGCTCCATCAAGGCTTTAGCTTGATTAATAGCGATAGAAACTTGCTCTGCCGCTTGATCGAGTTTTTTTACAAAGGCGTGAAAGTGGTTAAAGGTCGCACTGTCGATACCCGCTCTAGAGCGCTCACTTAGCCTGCGCATATACTCTAAGCGATAATCACTGACTCCTTGCATACGCTGTAAATTCTGCTGATAGTCAAGCTCTGCCGCTTGAAGTTGCTGTGCGGCTTTGGTTTCTTTTTCCTTTTCGAATCGATACAAAATATCGAGCTGCTTCGAAGACATGACTTTACCCTTTGCTATCCATGGAACTTGTTAAACAGTTCATTAGCTTTATCATTACTCACCTATTAACCCTGCTAGCGTGCTACTGCCATGTTTTGTTGAGCAGGTTGCCCTTGCTGTGCTTGTGCTGCTGCAACAATTTCATTGAGTTGCGTTAAGCTCTGATCGTAAGGGATCACTTCCTTCATTTGCTGTTGCAGATAGAATTCAATAACAGGCAACAAGTTAATTGCCTGATCAATACGTGGATCACTGCCTTTGGTGTATGCGCCAATGGCAATTAAGTCTTTATTTTGTTGATATAGTGAATAAGTTTGTTTCAAGCTACGCGCTAGTTGCTGATGCTCAGGGCTGGTCACCATCGGCATAACACGTGAAATTGATGCTTCAACATCGATTGCAGGGTAATGGCCACTATCTGCCAATGAGCGTGACAACACGATATGGCCATCAAGGATCGCCCTCGCCGCATCAGCAATCGGGTCTTGCAAATCATCACCTTCGGTTAGTACCGTATAAAACGCAGTGACTGAGCCTTGGCCCTCACCGCCATTACCCGCGCGTTCAACCAATTGCGGTAGCTTAGAAAATACTGAAGGCGGGTAGCCTTTGGTCGCTGGTGGCTCACCGACAGCTAAGGCGATTTCACGTTGTGCTTGGGCATAACGGGTCAGCGAGTCTAGAAGTAAAAGTACGTTAAGCCCTTGATCGCGGAAGTATTCAGAAATTTGTACAGCGGTTTCGCAGCCTTTTAAGCGCATAAGCGGCGAGCAGTCTGCAGGCGCTGCGACAACAACTGAACGTCGTCGCCCTTCTTCGCCCAAAATTTCTTCAATAAACTCTTTTACCTCGCGGCCACGCTCGCCCACTAGGCCAACCACGATAACATCAGCGCTAGTGCCTCGGGTCATCATCCCCAATAGCACGGATTTACCCACACCAGAGCCAGCAAATAGCCCCATACGTTGGCCTTGACCAACCGTAATAAAGCCATTGATAGAGCGCACGCCGACATCAAGCGGCTCTGAAATTGCTCGACGAGCAAGCGGGTTAAGTGGTGTGTTGTCATGGCGGTAATGCTCGTCCGCTTCGATTGGCCCTTTGCCATCAAGCGGGTTACCAACACCATCAATCACGCGCCCCAAAAGATCCATTGACATAGGTAGGCGGACTTTAGCGGAAAGTGGCAATACACGAGCACCGGGCAATACGCCAGTCAAGCTTTGCTCAGGCATCAGATAGGTTTTATCTTCTGCAAACCCCACGACTTCAGCAATTAGGTCACCGTGGGCAGTTTCAACTAAACATTGGCTGCCGACATGTGCTTTAACTCCAACGGCCTCAAGTGTTAAGCCGACCACGCGGATCAAGCGACCCGCTACTGCTTGGCTAAAAGGCTTAATAATAGGTTGGCATTGCGCTAAACGCTCAGCCAAGTGAGAACTTTCAATCATGTTGGAATTTTGACAACAAACTACTTATGCAGTGCTTCTTGCAAAAATGATTCCACAACTTGTTTGATACGTGATTTGATTGTTAGATCGATACTTGATGTACTATTTTCGATTTGACAGCTACCTGGCTCGAATTGCGGTGCTGGTAACAATCGCCACCCTTGCTCTTGAATATAGCTGTCACCAAATTGCTCGGTAACGCGTTCAATATCGATTGGGTGCAATAGCATTTGAACTTGCGAGTCTTGGCTAGGTAGCGCTTTAATGCCCTCGCTAATTGCTGCCATAAGAATATCGGGGTTGGTTTTAGCCTCAGTCAGTATGACCGCTTCGGTAAGCTGTGCAACCAAGACTAGCAATTGATGTTCAATATTTTTTTCTACAACAGCAAGCGGTTGATGCAACTGTTCAACTTGTTGTTGCCATTGATTCGCCAACTCGGTAATGGCTTGTTGCCCAGATGCTAAACCTTCGGCATGACCTTGCTCGCGGCCAGCTTGCTCACCGTCTTGATGGCCTTGCGCCTTGCCTTCATCATAACCTTTGGCAAACCCTTCCTCTTTGCCTTGGTTGAAGCCCTCTTCATAGGCGGCCTGACGAATCTCTTCGATTTCTTCGGCAGTTAAGGGGACAGGCTCCGGCTCTGGCTCCGGTGGTGGCTCATAACGCCAATTACGCGGTTTACCCAGCGCATTGGTTTGCTCAAGTTCTTGCGCGGTTACTTGCTTTTCAACGTCCGGTAAGTGCCATAGTGAACTTTCTTGTTCACCTTCTTTGAGCACTTGCTGTCCAACAGACGACTTTGTGAATTTATTCATAACAACGAGTGACTAGGCAAATATTGGTTGTGGCGATTGGTTGAGGCGATTACAAGAATTCATCGCCACCACCGCCGCCGCCCAGCATGATCTCACCAGCGTCAGATAATCGACGGGCAACCGAGAGAATTTCTTTCTGCGCAGCTTCCACTTCACTAATACGTACAGGACCCATAGCTTCAAGATCATCTGCCAGCATTTCAGCAGCACGTTTTGACATGTTGCCCAAAATTTTCTCTTTCAGCGCTTCGTCAGCACCTTTGATTGCTTTCATTAGTGCGTCTTGCTGCACTTCTTTCAAGATAGCTTGAATACCGCGGTCATCAACATCTGCAAGGTTTTCAAAGACAAACATAAGATCTTGAATCTGTTGACTCATCTCTTCATCGTGCTCGCGAATTGAATCCATCAACATACCTTCAACATTAGTGTCTAGGTAGTTCATGATATCGGCAGCCGCTTTCAAGCCGCCCATTTTCGCAGCTTGTGCACCCGCTTGACCGGCGAACTGTTTCTCCATAATTTCGTTCAACTCTTGCAATGCTGCCGGTTGAACTTCTTCTAGGTTGGCAATACGCATCATCAGGTCTAAGCGCACTTTTTCGGAGAATTGGCCTAAAATTTCGGCCGATTGCTCTGGCTCTAGGTAAGATAAAACAATGGTTTGGATCTGCGGATGCTCGTTGCGAATAATATTGGCCACTTGCTTCGAGTCCATCCATTTTAATGAATCTAAACCTTTAGCCCCACCGCCCATCACGATCTGGTCAATTAGGTTACCGGCTTTATCTTCACCAAGTGCTGCGGTTAATGCTTTACGCACGAACTCCTCACTCTGGAAGCCAATCGTCGAGAAGTTTTGAATTTCGTTGATAAACAGTTTGTGCACAGCAGTGATCTTTTCTTGGGTAAAGTCTTCCATACCCGCCATGATCATACCCACTTGCTGCACTTGCTTAGGCTCTAAGTGCTTAAGAATTTGCGCAGCGTCTTCTTCTGACAAACTCAGTAGTAAAATAGATGCCTTTTCGGCACCGTCTAGCTTTTCAACATCAAAGCCACCAGCACCACCGACAGGGGCTAATTCTTGGCCTTCATCACTCATCTTCGCTCAACCAACTTTTCACAACTTGAGATGACAGCTCTGGCTCGTTAGCAACAAGCGCACGAACTGCTTTAAGTATATCTTCATCACGATGCAGATCAGGTAACTGCAAGCTACCATCTGGCGCAAAACCTACGGCATCCGCATCGAAATCAGATGTTAACATATCCATGGTTTCATCACCTAGGTCAACATGACTATCCAGTGATTTGTCGCCGTAATCTGCTGGTGTTTGATCTGGGTAGATTAAGCGTTTCAGCATTGGGCGAACAACTGCCACAATCAACACAATAATTACTAATGCACCCATCACCAATTTCAGCGCCTGCATAAACCAAGGCTGCTCGTAAATTGGTACCTCTTCTTCTTCACCTAAATCAATACGTGAGAATGGCAAGGTAACCACTTCTAATGTGTCACCGCGCTGCATATCAAAGCCAATACTGCCTTGCAGTAAACGGCGAATATTAGCAAGCTCGGCTACCGAACGCGGTGCTGATGTGGTTTCCCCTTCTGCGCCCGGTGTTGAAATATAATCTAATGCTACCGACACACTGATACGGCGAATCACCCCAGTTTGCTGCTTGGTATAGCTAATTGACTCGTCAAGCTCGTAATTTTTAGTCGATTCAGAATGTTTACGCGATGGTAATACTGGCTGGTCGCCATTACCTGTCGCGTTTTCAGGAATATCGGAAGCAAGCGGCGGCTGATTCGTTAGTGCGCCTGGAATACCACCTAGAGAACCACCAATCGAGGTGTCTTCACTGTTCATTTCACTGCGCAATGCTGGTAAATCTGGGTTGTAGCGACGTGACGTTTCTTCTGTATTGGTAAAGTCCATCACAACGTCAACTTGTGCCGTATAGTTACCTAAACCAACGACAGGAATTAAAATTGAATCAATTTTTTCCATGTACTCGGTTTCACGCTTTTGCTCAATTTCAAATTCTTTGCGTGAGCGCGATGATACTGAGTCTTGGCTACCAGAATTTAATAGGCGGCCATTTTGGTCAGTTACTGTCACCCGATTTGGTGACATGCCTTGTACCGCAGAGGCAATAATATCAACGACAGAGTCTACTTCTTCTTCAGAAAGTACTCGGCCGCGAGCTAAGGTTAGTACTACAGTTGCAGAGGGCGACTTTTGTTTGCGGGCAAAAACATTTTCACGTGGGATCGCTAATAATACTTTAGCGCGTTGAATAGACTGTAACTGCTCAATCGTAAATGCCAACTGTTTTTCACGGCTGTGCTTTAAACGCTCACTTTCTAACCGTTGGCTAACACCAAAGCCCATGTCTTGCATGATAATATCTGTGCCTTCAGATGGCTCGTCTGTTAGGCCTTGGCGGGCAAGCAGTAATTTAATGTCTTGGTATTCGTCTGCGCGTACCGATATGGTGTTATTCGCTTGTTTGTAGTCAACTTGGTTGGCATCCAAGAAGTCCATTGTTTCGATAAGCTGCTGGGTAGGTAGCTTGGAAAGAATGCGGTACTCTGGCTGATTGGCCCACATGATCACAAAAACAGCAATCGCTAAACAAATGGCCAATGCCATGATTAAGGTTAACTGTCTTAATACATCAACATTACCTAACGAAGCAGCAAAACCTGACTTCTGCTCTTCGATCATATCATTGTCTTGGGCGACAAGATCTGAGCCGTCTGTGGTTGCCATTGCTGTGGAATTATTGTCAGCCACTTTACATCTCCGCTAATTGACTACTTGAATGCACACTAAATTTCAGCGCGCATTATACTGGCATACTCATGATTTCTTTATAGGCTTCGACAAACTTATTTCTTACCTGCACGGTTGCTTCAAAGGCAACGCTGGATTTTTGTGCAGCTATCATAGTTTCAGCCAAGGTAACGCGATCGTCACCCATTTCAAAGGCTGTGCGTTTCTGACCTGCATCTTGCTGCAAACCGTTCACAGTATCAATAGCTTGTTTAAAAACATTGCCAAAATCAGAAGATGAAGCGTTTACTTGCTGCATTGACTCCATCGGCATCGCGCGATTGCCTGTTGCTTGTACAGACATGGCTTGCATTTGTGCAAGTAAAGAATTTGCTTTGATATCCATGACGGTTCACCTCTGTCAAAAAACTGTTGTTTAATTCACCAACTAATTACTTACCTTGTAAAGCAAGCATAGTGCCAATCAAACAGAACAGAATTTATTAGAGCTAACCACTTGTAATTTAATAAATTAACAATGAGGCTTAGAGGAATTAGAACGACTAAACATCAAAAAACTGGCGTCAAAAAGAAGTGCCACATCAGGCGATGGAATTAACCTGATGTGGCTGGTGGAATGATGGTCAAATTAACCGCCAAAGTGCTAAGCAAGTTCTAAATAAGTACAAAGCAAGTTCTACGCAAGTACTAAGCCGGTATTTCGATACCTGAGTCACGCATCTTGGCAATTTTGTAACGCAAGGTTCTTGGGCTGATCCCTAACCGCTCAGCCACGGCCTTTCGACTGCCTTGGCATGCTTGCAAAGTATCTAAAATAATTTGATGCTCTTGCTGTTTAAGCTCATTACCGAGTTTTTCTTCTTTTTCATGCTCAATGTCAGTAGTGACTTGAATTTGCGTGTCGAAATTTTCAATTAATATGTCGCCTGCATTTATAACTTGATCTGAGTGCAGGATTAGCGCCCGTTGCATCACATTATCCAGCTCGCGCACGTTGCCCGGCCATTGATAAGCCAGTATTTTGCTGCGCGCACATGCGCTAAACTCTGGCATTGTCTGGCCGTTGCGCTGGCTATGAATATGCGCCAAATGTTTGGCTAACGGTAAAATATCATCTCGTCGCTCTGCCAACGGCAGCCAAGTCAATGGGAATACATTGAGTCGGTAGTATAAGTCTTCTCGAAAAACGCCTTCACGAACGGCATCTTTCAAATCGCGGTTGCTAGTGGCAATAACACGTACATCAAGCGAGATGGTTTTGCGGCCACCTAAGCGTTCGACTTCGCGCTCTTGCAGCACCCGCAGAATTTTAGCTTGTAAGCTTAAGTCCATTTCCGTGATTTCGTCGAGTAAAATCGTGCCGCCTTGGGCTTGCTCGAACTTGCCTGGGCAAGCAGAGATAGCACCCGTAAACGCGCCTTTCTCGTAACCAAAAAGAGTCGCTTCTAGCATATTCTCCGGAATTGCCGCGCAGTTAATCGCAATAAAAGGCGCCTCTTTGCGCGCGGAATGATTGTGCACATATTGCGCTAACACTTCTTTACCCGAGCCACTTGGCCCTAACACCATCACGGAAGCGTCTGTTGTCGCTACTTTGCGAGCAAGCGTTAATAGCTCTACACTTTTACTGTCTTTGGCAATTGGCTCTTGTTTGCTAACTGCAGAAATCGGCACATATTGACTGACCATGTTCAATAGTACTTCGGGTGCAAATGGCTTAGCCATATAGTTGCTGGCACCATCTTTCATCGCCTGCACGGCATCATCGATAGTGCCATAGGCGGTCATCAGCAGCATTGGTAAATTCGGGTAGCTTGCTTTAACACTTTTCAATAACGATAAACCCGACATGCCGCCCATTTGTACATCGCTCACTACTAAATCAACACTTTGTTGCTTAAGCATCATCAAGGCTTGTTCGCCAGAGTCTGCCTCAACACACTCATAGCCAGCTAACAGTAGCGTGTCGATGAGTGCTTCACGTAAGCCCGCATCATCTTCAACAACGAGAATTTTGCTACTACCCATGGGCAACCTCCTGAAAATGTTGTGTCAACTCTGTTGAGTTATGGTTAATCGAATTGTCTGCAGTTGCAGTATGATTACCTGCCACGAGCAAAGGCAGCTTAATACATATATTGGCCCCTTCATTTGGGCCACTAATCAGTTTCACATCCCCTTGATGGGCATTGGCGACCGACTTCACGACGGCTAAGCCAAGACCTGTGCCTTTTGCACGCGAGGTAAAAAATGGTTCAAAGATTTTGTCAGCCATTGATGCGTCAATCCCGTCGCCGTTGTCTTTAACGCTGATATAAACAAACTGTTCGTGAGCCTCGACGGTAATATTAATCAAAGCTTTCTGCTTAATAACCTCTAAACTGTTGTGAATAAGGTTTTGCAAGGCCCCTGAAAGCGCACTTTCGTTACCCAGTACTTGGCAATGGGTGTTGGTTAAATGCAGCTTCACTTCACTTTCTGATTTATTAACTAGGGCTTCCATCGCGTGTACTGACTTTTCTACCAACTCATTAACATTGAGCGTAGTGACCACTTGTTGATTACCACTTTTGGCAAACAACAACATATCGTTAACTTGTTGTTCTAAATCGGTAAGGCGCGACATGAGTTTTTCTTGAAACCCTGTTTTTGAAGATTCAGGTAAATTTTCATTCGCTAAGTTGGCGCCGTACAACATAGCAGCAGATAACGGCGTACGAATTTGGTGTGCTAGTTTAGAAACCATGCGCCCTAGTGAAGATAAACGCTGCAATTGACCCAGTTTATCTTGCAATAACCGAGTTTCAGTAAGATCTGTGATCATGATTAGCTGGCCAGGTTGATGACCTAATGCGCTAATCTCAAGTTTCACGCGGCGGCCATCTTTTAGCGAAACTTCGTGCCAATCGTCAGCGCGTGGCTTAAACGAGCGTTTAATCACATCAAACCATGCTTGACCTAAAATAGGCTCGTCTAATAATTGCTTAGCAAATTCGTTAACTCGCACAACAATGCCGTTGCCATCGAGAATGATGACACCTGTTGGCATAACATCAATAAGCTGACTTAACTGGCTACTCTGCTGGCGTAAAAAGGCTAACTCACCAACATAAGCTTCTTTGCTTAAGTTGTCTTGGTGCTCTTCAAATGCAAAACAGCCTTGACCAAAAATGGCGCTAGTACTGCTAGCATCAATATGATGAGTGTTTAAAGCGATAGCCATAATGCTTCCCCGAAGTTTGCTGCAAATTGCTTACTAGGTTTTGATTGACCTCAAGCAATGAACGATAAATATGCTCTAAAATGAGCTAAGTGCTTAGGGTTTAGCATTTATAGTGCCAAAATATTTATTTCTTTATTTACATGCACTTACATGGTTGTTTTGTTGATGCCAATTTTCTGTCAGTCATTTAATGGGTGTATAAATAACAGGCGTCAAAAATTAAAAACTAACCTATTCGACTGACAAGATAAAAACAAAAGCTCTTTTAAAACAGTCGGATAAGAATAATTTTATTGTTGGCACTATCTCTGCTTAGTTCTTTAAGAGAAATGTTCACAAGGATAATCGATTCGAGATAGAGAAGTATTCAGTCGAGTATTTTCTTGAGATTAGTTATCGAGCAAATTCTAGTAAATTTTTAGAAAACAGTTTTTAGCAGACAATTTTTAGCAAACAATGAATAAGGTATTTATATGTTAGTACTTGGTGGAAATGCAGAATCAAATCATGCAGCAAACAGCAGCAGCTTCGTCAAAGGCAAACGATACAGCTTTAGCCTGTTCACTCAAAATGAAAGCCTTGACGAGCAATTAGCATCAATTGAACAGTATATGATGAACAAAGGCTGGGACAATATCGTTATTGAAGAGCAAAGCTTACTTAACGAAGCCGACGAGGTGAATCACGAAGTGGTTGCTGAAGCAATTTTAGCAGCAAAAAATGACGGTATGGCAGGTATTGTTCACCACGTACCACTATCTTAGACACGTACTGGTTTATACCAAATACTCAAAAGGGCGAGCTGGTTTTAATCAGCTCGCCCTTTTATGTTTTTATGTCGTTTAACTGCTAACTAACTTAAACAACTAACTTAAACAACTAACTTAAACAACTAACTTACTTAGACTACTTATCTTTTTGTAAATCGTACTTTTTCATTTTCTCGACCAGTGTTGTTCGGCGCATGCCTAAAAGTTCAGCCGCTCTAGCCACAACACCTTGGTGCTGCTCTAATGCTTGGTTGATTAACGATACTTCAAGATCGGCTAGGTATTCTTTAAGGTTAATACCTTCACTTGGCAATACCCCTACCGAAGCTGGTGCAGGCTGTTCCGCCGATTGTGAATTATCGGCTGCTTCTTCTGTGTCTGATAAATCACCGTCATCATAGTCAAAGCCAGCAAACAGCTCGTTAATTGCCTCACGCTCTTGCAGCTCTTCAGGGTATTCTGGCTCGTATTCATCAACATCAATATGCTGATACTTGGCAGGTAGCTCACTGACATTAACCACTTGATCACCATACATAATGATCATGCGTTCAATAAGGTTTGAAAGTTCACGAACATTACCCGCCCAAGGATGCTCCATCAAAGACTCAATTGCTTTTTCAGTAAAGCGCACACTGCTATTTTGCTCAGCTTCAAAGCGCGATACCAGCTCTTGTAAAAGCAGAGGTACGTCTTCCTTTCGCTCTCGAAGCGCAGGTGTTTCAATCGGGAATACATTCAGGCGATAAAATAAATCTTCACGGAAGTCACCCGTTTTGATCATATTTTCAAGGTTTTGATGAGTCGCTGCGATAACACGCACATTCGCTTTAATACTTTTGCTACCGCCGACGCGTTCAAACGTGCGTTCTTGCAGTACACGCAGCAGTTTAACTTGCATTGGCTGTGGCATATCGCCAATCTCATCGAGAAATAGTGTGCCACCTTCGGCTAACTCAAAACGTCCTTTACGGCTAGAAATGGCCCCGGTAAACGCGCCCTTCTCATGGCCAAACAGCTCACTTTCCAGTAACTCAGCGGGTATCGCACCACAGTTCACAGGCACAAACGGGGCATTTGAACGATCAGATAGATTGTGAATGTTGCGCGCGACAACTTCTTTACCTGTGCCCGATTCACCTAGCACTAAAACGTTAGCCGCAGTTGGCGCCACTTGTTCAATCAAAAATCGTACTTGTTGCATTGGCTTACTAACACCAATGAGTGAACGAAATAGTTTAGTGCTACCAGGTTTGCCTTGGCCTTTAGTGGGTAGTTTATTATGGTATTGGTGGCAATGGTGAATCTGCTCTGTTAACTGAGCATAATTGAGTGGTACTGACAGCTCGCCTATAACGTTGGCATAGTTAGCTACAGCATTTTGATCAAGCACGTCATGTAATACAAATGGACAACGCGGATTATTAGCAATTAGCTGCACTGCTGAATGCGACACATTGCCAGCAAAAATCACTGTTAGCACATTCGCTGTTTGTTTAAAAACATTGATCAGCTCGTCTTCTGCACAAGACAAAAAATGCTCACCAACAAACGCTAATACCGTTTCAATTTGCTGACGCCTTGCTGCGTCATTATCCACTACAAGGATTTGCTTTTGACCATGCATAAGTATTTGTACTGCCACTTATAATAATGATGATCCGATTCTAACGGTGTCATTGAAATAAGCAACAGAAAATTGACGCTTAGGCAGTCAAAAATACGTCACCTTGTTCAAAAACATGATGCTTAGCGGCTTATTTGAACAATCAGTGCTGTTGATTCATATAGTTATTCTCTTCTCTGAGTGAATTTGGTATTTTGGGAATATTATTTGCTTTCTCTTTGAGAATCAGTGTTAAAGGGCGTTCGAATGTTTGACAACAAGAGTATTTTAATTACGGGTGGCACAGGCTCGTTTGGTAAAAAATATGTTCAAACTCTACTGTCTCGCTATAAACCCAAAAAGATCATTATTTACTCTCGTGACGAGCTAAAACAGTTCGAAATGCAGCAACAATATAACAGCGAATGCATGCGTTATTTTATTGGTGACGTACGTGACAAAGAGCGCTTAAATCGCGCCATGCGTGGTGTGGATTTCGTTATTCATGCCGCCGCAATGAAGCAAGTACCTGCAGCCGAATACAACCCGATGGAGTGCGTAAAAACCAACATTAATGGTGCGGAAAACGTAATTGACGCGGCACTCAATAATGACGTTGAAAAAGTTATCGCCCTATCAACCGATAAAGCAGCAAATCCAATTAATTTATACGGTGCGACCAAGCTAGCTTCAGATAAGATATTTGTTGCAGCCAATAATATTTCTGGAGGCCACAATACGACTTTTTCAGTAGTTCGTTATGGCAATGTTGTTGGCTCGCGCGGCTCTGTGCTTCCCTACTTTCAGAAATTGATGGCAGAAGGTACAGATCATTTACCTATTACTCATAATGAGATGACCCGCTTTTGGATCAGCTTGCAACAAGGTGTAGATTTCGTCTTAAAGAATTTTGAACGTATGTATGGTGGTGAAATTTTTGTCCCTAAAATTCCATCGATCAGAATTCCTGATTTAGCAACCGCTGTCGATGCTTCAATTCCACAAAAAGAAATTGGCATCCGCCCCGGTGAAAAACTGCACGAAATTATGTGTCCTGCTGATGATTCTTATCATACCTACGAATATCACGACCACTTTGTCATTGCGCCAACGATTATCTTCTCAAGCAGAAGTAACGACTTTACCGTTAATGCTATTGGCGAACATGGTAAGCCAGTAGAGCACGGCTTTGAATATAGTTCTAAAGACAATCCAGACTTTATGACGGTTGAGCAAATTAAAGCCTTTAATTCGCAGGCGTGTCTATGATCCCCTACGGTAAACAACATATTACCGAACAAGATATCAGCGCTGTTGTCGAGGTATTAAAGTCAGACTTTATTACTCAAGGGCCTAAAGTTTTAGAATTTGAACAAGCAATCGCTCAATATTGCCATGCGCAACATGCCGTAGCGACAAATAGCGCAACCTCAGCACTGCACATTGCTTGTCAAGCACTTGGTTTGAGCCAAGGTGACTACCTTTGGACTTCTCCAATCTCGTTTGTCGCATCTGCTAATTGTGGACGTTACTGTGGCGCGCAGGTCGATTTTGTCGATATCGATCTTGATACCGTTAACATTTGCCCGAAAAAACTAAAGGAAAAACTCGTCTTAGCCAAACAGCAAAACAAGCTGCCCAAAGTGGTGGTAGTGGTGCATATGGCGGGATTAAGCTGCGATATGCAAGCCATCGCAACGCTGGCTAAAGAATACGAGTTTACCATTATTGAAGATGCTAGCCACGCCATTGGCGGCCAATATCATGGAAAGCCTGTTGGCAATTGCCAATTTAGCGATATTAGTGTGTTTAGTTTTCATCCTGTGAAAATTATTACCTCAGCTGAAGGCGGCATTGCGGTCACCAATGATAAGGCGCTAGCAAGTAAGATGCGACTTTATTCAAGTCACGGCGTCACCAGAGAGCAAGCGACATTTACTAATGGCATTGACGCACCTTGGTATTATGAACAGCATTGCTTAGGGCAAAATTATCGTATGACCGAGCTACAAGGCGCATTAGGATTAAGCCAATTGCAGCGTGTTGACAACATAATTGAGCAGCGTCAACAGTTAGCAAAAAGGTATCAAACGGCACTTACAGGTTTGCCAATACAGTGGCAACAGCCAGTTGACGACAATTATTCAGCCTATCATTTGTTTGTCATCCGATTAAACGATGATGCGAAGCTTACACGCGAACAATTGTTTGAAGCGCTACGTGAGGCCAATATTGGCGTTAATGTGCATTATATTCCCATACACACCCAACCCTACTATCGAGAGTTAGGCTTTAATCAAGGTGATTTTCCGGTAGCCGAGCACTACTACCAAGGCGCATTATCATTACCATTATACCCAGAGCTAAGTGAACAGGACTTTGATCATATCACCACTACCCTGCACACTTTGCTGGGCTAGTCTTGGTTAGGGTAGGCACAAAATTTCCCATGGAACTCACCTTAGGTACCGTGCAATTTGGTCTTGATTACGGCGTTAGTAATCAAACTGGACAAGTTAATCAATCAACGATTGAACTTATTCTATCTAGCGCTCATTCCTCGGGAATCGAGACATTGGATACCGCCAGCGCCTATGGCAACAGTGAGCAAGCATTAGGGGGAATAGCTGCTAGCCAAGCTTTTCAAATCGTCACAAAAGTACCTAAGCTAGAACCGGAGGCGACTAGCTTGCTCCCCTTTGTTGAGCAAAGCTTAGCTAACCTCAAACGTGACAAACTAGATACTGTAATGTTTCATCATGCCGACGATCTAATTGCTCACCAGCATCGCGATGCGCTATACAAAGAGCTCGAGGCACTAAAGAAACAAGGGGTTATTAAGCGGATTGGCGCATCACTTTATCACCCAGAGCAATGGCACCAGCTCAAGAATAACTTCAAGTTAGATTTGCTACAGGTACCCGCCAATGCACTAGATCAACGCTTTGTTAGTGATACGCTTATCAATGATTATCGCGCATACGGTGTAAAGCTGCATTGCCGCTCTGCTTTTTTGCAGGGCTTGCTGTTAATGCCAAGCAGCAAGCGACCAAGCTATTTTCAACCCTTTGCTAGTGAGTTAAATGCTTTTGATCAAATGGCTGCAACGCTTAATTGCTCGCACCTAGCACTTTGCCTAGCCTGCCTACATTATTTTGCTCAGCAAACTAAAGCTCTATCCGCTGCTGACGATAACCTACTTGAAAGCATTGTCGTTGGCTGTTGCAGTGTTGAACAATTAGACGAAATCATCACGGCCAATAAATTGGCAACGTCATTGCTACCAAAACTGTCAGATAGTCAGCTCGCGAAATTAGCCTCAACAAGGCAGGCGTTAATTAACCCAAGCTTATGGCAAGTTGCTAAGTAACCTGCCAAAAGCACTAGTAGGAATCTCATGAAAGTTGTTGCAATTTTACAAGCAAGAATGAGCTCAAGCCGACTCCCCGGTAAAGTGCTAAAGCCTATCCTTGGCAAGCCTATGCTTGCTCACCAGCTAGAGCGTATCGAGCGAAGCAGTAAAATCGACACCATAGTTGTAGCAACATCAGCTAAAAATGAAGATGAGCCAATTGCGAGCTTATGTCAGCAATTAGATATCGCCTGTTTTAGGGGCAGTTTAGATAATGTGCTTGACAGGTTTTATTGCGCGGCAACTGAATATCAAGCCGATATTGTTGTGCGACTAACAGGAGACTGTCCACTTGCCGATGCCGATATTATTGATCAAGTTATTTCGATGCACCTATCACAAGGCAATGACTACACATCAAACGTAGAACCACCAACATTTCCCGATGGCTTCGACGTCGAAGTATTCAATATGAATCAATTGCGCTTAGCCTGGCAACAAGCGAATCTGCCATCAGATCTCGAGCATGTTACTCCTTATATTCGCAACACACTTGCAGTAAAAAAGGGCAATTTTGAATCACCAATAGACTATTCACATTACCGCCTAACCGTAGACGAGCCAAACGATTTCGAGTTAGTGAAAACTATTTATCAAGAACTTGGCGAAAATAGCCAGTATTTCAGCAGCGAGCAAATATATGAGTTGTTGTCGCAGCAGCCTAAGCTCTTAACTCTAAACCAAAATATCACTCGAAATGAGGGCTATTTAGCCTCGCTTAACCAAGACAAACACGATAAAAAAGCATGTCGTGTAGATGTAGATTAATATGAATAAGTATACTCCACGAGACTACTCTGCCTCCGAAAAATGGCTGGCACGCGCCGAACAAACCATTCCGCTTGGTTCACAAACCTTTAGCAAAAGTAAAACGCAATTCCCAGTTGGGGCAGCACCACTTTACCTTGAAAAAGGTAAAGGCGCGAAAGTGTGGGATATCGATGGCAACGAATACCTCGATTTTATGAATGGGCTGTTATGTGTGTCGCTTGGTTATGCAGATGATGATGTTACCCAAGCAGTTTATGAGCAAATACAAACTGGCGTTAGTTTTTCACTGCCACATAAGCTAGAAGTTGAAGTTGCAGAAAAGTTAGTAGAACTTATTCCATGTGCTGAAAAGGTACGTTTTGGAAAAAACGGATCTGACGCCACCTCAGCTGCAATTCGACTTGCACGCGCCTACACAGGCAAAGACATGGTGTTAGTGTGTGGTTATCACGGCTGGCAAGATTGGTATATTGGTTCTACGGCTCGCAATTTGGGTGTACCTGAAGCCACCCAGGCACTAACAAAAAGCTTTCCATTTAATGATATTGACGCACTCAAACACTTGGTTGAGCAATATGACGGACAAGTTGCTGCAATCATTATGGAGCCAATGAATGTTGAATACCCAAAAGACGGTTATTTAGCAGAAGTGCAAGCACTAGCCAAGGCACACAATATCGTATTCGTTTTCGACGAAACGATTACAGGTTGTCGTTTTGCCAAAGGTGGTGCGCAGGAGCTGTTCGGAGTAACACCAGACCTCGCAACCTTTGGTAAGGGCTTAGCCAATGGCTTTCCCTTATCTGCAATTGTCGGTAAAAGCGATATTATGGATTTGATGGAGGACGTCTTTTTCTCTGGCACATTTGGCGGTGAAACGGCATCGCTGGCAGCAGCAAAGGTGGTACTCGATAAAGTTGACCACCAAGATGTGCCAAAACAGCTAGCCGAAACTGGTCAATATTTGCTGGAAGGGCTAGAAAGGTTGATTACCGAATATCAATGCCAAAGCTTTGTTAGCACCGCTGGACACCCATCTTGGTCGTTTTTACAAATTGCTGATAGCAACGGCTATACAAGCTTTGAACTGAAAACCTTGTTTATGCAAGAAATGCTAGCGCGAGGTATTTTAACTTTCGGTAGCCACAATATTAGCCTCTCGCACAGTAAAGCAGATATTGACGAACTGCTCGCTCGCTACCAAGAAGTACTGCCAATGCTAAAAGATGCAATAACCAATCGGACAGTGATCGAACAGTTACGCTGCCAACCACTTGAGCCATTATTTAAAGTCAGATAGCAAAAAAACAGGTTAGTTTCGATGATGAATATTGCTATTAGAGCTGACTCCTCAACTCAAATGGGCACTGGCCATATCATGCGCTGTCTAACGCTTGCCAATGCATTAAAAACAAAGTGTTCAGCCAATGTCTACTTCTTCTGCCGAAATACAGTGGGCAACATAAACAAAGCCATTCTAGATGCAGGCCACCTCCTAATAGAGATGTTACCACCGTCAAACGTTGATAAAGGTCACTTAGCGCATAGTTCATGGCTTGGTTCAGCGCAAGATGAAGACGCAAAAGAATTTTTAATGCTAATGGGCCAACCAATAGCAGAGGCAACTGTTGTTCCCAAACATTTCGACTTTATCGTAATCGATCACTATGCTATTGACTGTCTGTGGCACAAAGCAGTTAGACGGGTAACCGATAACATCGTAGTGATTGACGATCTAGGCGATCGCCAGCATGACTGCGACTATTTAATTGATCAAACATTTCAGTGTTCAACAGCTAAATACAAAAATAAAGTACCATTGCATTGCCAACTGCAGCTAGGCACAGATTACGCAATGTTAAGGCCTGAGTTTAATGTAGAGGCGAGGTTTGGTCTGAATCAACACCAATTAGTTGATAAGCGAATTGCTCAGCTAAACGCTAACCAAGAGCAGCGACGCTTACTGATCATGTTTGGTGGCACCGACCCAGACAACCTGTCTTTACAAACTCTAAAATTACTGTCGGCTCAATCGAATCGCTACTATGTCGATATTATTCTTGGCTCAAGTGCCAAGCATATCGAAGAAGTAAAAGACTATTGTGAAAACCATCTTCAATTTACTCTGCACGTTGCACCTAAAAATATTGCCCAGCTGATGTTAAACGCTGACCTTGCGATAGGCGCTGCAGGAGCTACTTCATGGGAGCGTTGTGCGCTAGGTTTGCCAAGTTTACTTATAGTGCAAGCGCGAAACCAAATAGAGATAGCCAAAGCACTTACTAGAGCAGGAGCAGTGCAGAGTTTTGAAGCGACAGAGCTAGATACACTTTTAATTGAGCGATTGGCAGCGTTAACCGACAGTCAACTTATTCAAATGATTAACAACTGCGTTAGTGTCTGCGACGGATTAGGTGCAAATCGTCTAGTAAAACGCATTCTCTTAGACAACTCATCGAATTGAAACAACTATGACATCACATAAAGACTACATTGTAATCGATGGTAAAAAAATTGGTCCTGCTTATAAGCCGTATATCATTGCTGAACTTTCGGCTAATCACAACGGCGACTTAACGGCAGCACTTGCTACCATTGAAGCCGCAGCGCAGGCAGGGGCAGATGCGATAAAAATTCAGACATACACCCCTGAAACCATGACCATAAAGAGCAATAAAGAAGACTTTCAAGTCAGAGGCGGTTTGTGGGACGGTTACCAGCTATATGATTTGTACGAGTGGGCACACACACCATTCGAGTGGCATGAGGCGCTGTTTAAAAAAGCAAAGGAAGTTGGTATTACACTGTTTTCAACGCCATTTGATGAAACAGCAGTAGAGCTCTTAGAAAGTTTAAATACACCAGCTTATAAAATAGCTTCATTTGAAATGACTGATTTGCCTTTGATTAAGCGAGTCGCACAAACAGGCAAGCCAATGATTATTTCAACGGGCATGGCTAACGTGAGTGAAATTGAAGAAGCGATAGCTACGGCCAAAAACAATGGTTGCAATGATTTAGTCGTGCTTCACTGCATAAGTGCCTACCCTGCCCCTTATGATCAAGCCAACCTTGCGACCATCGCTGATATTAGCGAACGCTTTGATGTGCTTTCTGGTTTATCTGACCATACGCTTGGCACTGTTGCTTCGGTTAGTGCGATAGCTTTAGGTGCATGTCTAATTGAAAAGCACTTCATTTTAGATCGCAACCTAAAAGGCCCTGATTCAGAATTTTCGATTGAGCCTGATGAGTTAGCACGTTTAGTGACAGAAACCCAAGCGGCACACCAAGCAATAGGTCACGCTGGTTATGAGCGAAAGCCTGCTGAAGAGAGTAGTATCAAATTTAGGCGATCTATTTATTTTGTCAAAGACTTGGCGAAAGGAGAAGAAATAAGTACAGAGCACATTCGCCGAATACGGCCAGGCTACGGCCTAGCCCCCAAATATTTTGAGCAGTTAATTGGCAAAAAAGTGAATAAAGCTATTGAACGTGGAAGCCCCGTGAGTTGGCAAGATATTGACGGCTACGAGCTTTAACGTTTGGCTTCAAGCCCAGCTTCCATTATAGGTTTAATCTGTGTATCCCAGCCTTTAGTCAGTAACGGTTTATGCACGGCTAAATCTTTAGCGGCATGGTAGGAGCCAGTACCCGCTTGCGGAATGTTTGGGCAAGAAAGCGATTTGATTGAAAGCCAATATTCGGTGAATAAAGCTTCAATAGACGCGCACAATTTGTCGTATGAACTAGCCAATGTTTCGGTGTCAACATTAAACTCAAGCTGTTGTTGCGCAATGATATTGCCAGTATCAAGCCCTTGGTCAATATAATGTATAGTGACGCCTTTTGGAGTGTTGTCGAAAAAGCTCCAAAAATTTGGATCGGCACCTCGATTCCAAGGTAAGTAAGAAATATGAAGATTAATCGCACGCTGAGGAAAAAAGGCGAGTACCTCAGGCATTAGAATATGTCGATAACCATAGCTGACAAGAAAGTCGAACTTTTGGCTTTTCAGCCAAGTTAACGATAACTTTTCAGAGGTTTGTTCAACGCATTCCCCTTGGCGCTCGAGCCAAGCCAGAATATTTGATTCTTTTGGCCCTAAAAACAGAGTTTTTGTCACTTATTTACCCATACAACAATGCCTATATTCGTTTGGCATTTTATTTGCTTTTGCTTTTATCACAAAGAATTTATCATGCTGATCATATCAGTGATACTCAAACCATGCTAAGGACTTAACTACATGCAAAAATGTAGCGTTTGTAACTTACCCGAAACATACGAAACGATTGAATTTGATGAAAATGGTGTATGTAACATCTGTCGCCAAAAAGACTTCAAAGACGAAAAAATTAATTGGCAAAAACGTGCTGAAATGCTGGCCGAGCTGATCGAAAAGCATCGTGGCAAATATGAGTATGATTGTATTGTTCCCTTTTCTGGTGGTAAAGACTCTACCTACACCCTGTGGTATTTAGTTAAGAAATTTAATGTTAGGCCATTAGTGGTTCAATTTAACCACGGCTTTATGCGCGATACCTTAATGGAAAACAATCTCCGCACGTTTAAAAAATTAGGGGTCGATGTAATTTCATTTACTCCTAATTGGAAGTTAGTCAAACGCCTAATGTTAGAAACCTTAGTGCGAAAAGGTGACTTTTGCTGGCATTGTCACACAGGCATTTTCGCCTACCCTATGCACGTCGCCCTCAAGTACCAAGTTCCTCTGATTTTCTGGGGCGAACCATCATCGGAGTACACTGCTTACTACGATTACCAAGATGAAGAAATTGAATGTGTCGACGAGACTCGCTTTAATCGCTACATTAATTTGGGGATCACCGCTGAAGACATGTACGGCATGATCAAAGATGACTATCAGTGCGATCCGCGCGAGCTTACGCCATATACTTACCCACCGCTACGTGATTTAAAACGCTTAAAATATCAGTCGGTATGCTTAGGCTCCTTTATACCTTGGGATGTAAAAGCAAATACTAAGCTCATTCAAGAAGAGTTAGGCTGGCAAGGAGACCAAGTAGAAGGTATGCCTTGGGATGAATATTCTTATGAAAAAATAGAGTGTTCAATGCAAGGAATGCGCGATTATATTAAATACCTTAAACGTGGCTACAGTCGCGTTAGTCAAATGGTGGCATTAGATCTACGAAATGAGCGCATTAGTAAAGAATATGGTGATAAATTAGTAGCTGAGTATGAGGGCAAAAAACCACCGTCACTTACACTATTTTTAGATTACTTGGGCATTACTGAAGACCAATTCAACCATATTGTTGCCAAAACAGTTGTACCACCTTTCAAACCCGACTTTGATAACATGGAGTATGCCCCTAAAACCCATGACTTTGATCGCTGGTATCGTGAAGACGAGCAAGACAAAGGTATTATCTTTAAAACTAAGGTAGCTGAGTAAATATGATTGGGATCTTAGATATTGGGCTAGGTAATATCCAATCAGTGTATAACGCCATTTATGAAAATGGCTACGATCCGATTTTAGTAAACGAACCAGAGCAATTAAGTGAACTCAGTCACTTTATTATGCCGGGGGTAGGAAACTTTAGCGCGGTTTCCCAAATGTTGGCAGACAGTGGCTTTGACCGAGCAATTAAAAACCTTATTGCTGAAGGTAAGCCAACCTTAGGCATTTGCTTAGGTATGCAACTACTAGCTTCATTTAGTCGTGAAGTCGTAGGCGATGAAAAGCAAGCACAGGGACTTGATATCATCCCTGCTCAAGTACTTCCTATCGCAGATACTGTTAGTTTACCTGTGCCTCATGTTGGTTGGAATGAAGCAAAAATTGCCCAAAAACATCCCATTTTTGAGAATATTAAAAACCTACGCGATTTCTATTTTGTGCACAGCTACCATATGCAATGTCAGCGCAGCGAACATGTTTTAGCAACTACAGATTACCAGCACTCTCTGGTTTGCATAGTCGCCAAGGATAATGTTGTTGGCGTGCAATTTCACCCAGAAAAAAGCCAAAAGAATGGCATGCAACTGCTAGAAAATTTCTGTGAGTGGGATGGTGTTTGGCAGCCAGATAAAGCTAGTCAAAACCAAGTTGATCAAAATCTAAATGCGTAACTCTATTGAGCCAATTTGATGTTAAAGAAACGAATTATTCCCTTGATGCTGCTGCTCGATGAACGACTAGTTAAAACCGTGCAGTTTGACAGTTGGCGTGATGTTGGTGACCCAGTAAAAAGTGCGAGTGTTTATAACTCACAATATACTGACGAGTTGGTTTTATTAAATATTGCTCGACATAGCCGCAGTATCGACCAGTTAGCTGAGTTGATTCCTGAAATCGCAAAGGTCAGCTTTATGCCACTCTCTGTTGGTGGTGGCATCAACCGTTTTGATGACGCGGCGTACTTGATCAATCAAGGAGCCGATAAAATTATCGTCAATAGCGCTGCGTATTCTACCCCTGAGCTCATTACACAAATTGCCGATAAGTTTGGTAGACAAGCTGTTATTGTCAGTATTGACACTAAACATCAAGATAGTCAGCACGTTTTATACTCACATTGTGGCCAACAGGCAGAATCGATTTCTCTCGAACAGCACATTAATACATGTCAGCAAGCCGGCGCTGGTGAATTTATGATCCAATCGATTGATCACGATGGCATGATGTCAGGCTTTGATCTCGAATTGCTGAACCAAGTGGTCGCGATAAGCAAAGTCCCCGTGATTGGCTGCAGCGGCTCGGGGGATTACCAGCACCTAAAACAAGCTTTTGTTGAAACGGGCGTCAGCGCATTAGGTTGCGGCAGCTTATTTAACTTTTCTGATAGCAACCCGATTAGAGCCAAGAACTACTTAACTAACTACAACTTAGCATTTAAGCAGGTTTAATATGTCAACAAACCTTCACTTTAACCAAGTTGCTAGCATTACTTTGATCGGTGGTGGCAACTTAATGGCAGAAAGCGCATTAATTTTTGCCAAGCAAGGTTTTGAAGTTAATGCCATTATCGCACCGCGCCATATTGATGAACCATTAATTGGCACCAAAGCAACGTTAGGCGAATATCTTGCTCAAAACGACATTCATTTCAGCCTTATTCCAGATATCAACCAACTTACTTCTAGCGAGTTAGCGCAATACATCCCTAGTGGGTCGATGGCCATATGCTATGGGCCTGCATGGGTATTTAAACAACATGTCATTCATGCTTTCGAATACGGCATGTACAACATCAACCCTATTCCGATACCTCATTATTTAGGTGGCGCTCACTACACATGGCAAATTCTCAACCAAAACCGTGAAGGTGGCTGTGTTTTACAAATGATCACTGAGCAGCTCGATCAAGGAGCTATTATTGCCAAGCACCAATTTGAGATAAGTACATCAGCCAAAACACCTGACGACTACTTTATTGAAAACATTGAGCAAGGCTTAGTTTTTATTGAACAGCTCGCCATTGACTTTAAAAATGGTAAAGCTTTTATGTCACAAAATTATCGTGACACGAATAAAAATCGGGTTTACTTACCGCGCCTAAGAACAGACAAGCAAGCTTATATCAATTGGCAGTGGCACTATGATGAAATCATCAGTTTTTGTCGCGCATTTAGCGCTCCTTATGTCGGCGCTGCAACTTTTGCCAATCAACAAGAGTTGCGTATCACAGAAGTTGAAAGTATCGAACTAGAGCATCCACCAATGCACCCTTTTGCCGCAGGTGTCATTATCAGAAAACTAAACAATGAGATTGTTGTAGCTGCCGTAGGTGGCTTTATAAAAATCACCGCTTTAGAGCCAAGTGTTTACCAGCAGCTTAAAGAGGGTATGCGCTTATTCACGCCTGCATCGGTATTGGACCAAGCGATGCAATATCAAGTGGTGTTAACCGCTGAAGGTTTTAAGGATTAAATGTGAACGACTCTCAGTACAATGAATACGATGTGATTAGCTTAGTTGAAAAACTCTATCCATTCGCCTACTCAATTACGGGTGCTGGCAACGATAAAGCCATTTCAGCTTACTTGGAAGAACTCGACTTTACCATTCATGAATATGACTCTGGACAGAGTTTAAATGGTTGGCATATTCCACATGCATGGCAAGTTCAACAAGCCAAGATATTTTGCCAAGACCAAGTGGTCTACGATGCCGCGTTATCACCATTAGGTGTTGGCATTTTGTCGCCGTCATTCTCTGGAGAGATATCGCTTACGCAATTGCAAAAACACTTAGTGAGTGATCCGAATCAACCTGATGCCACTCCATACCATTGGCAAAACCTCTATCGCCCGCTTGAACGAGACTGGGCCATTTGTATACCGGATAAGCTTCGTCAATCCTTAACGGAAGCAAACTACCGCGTTGAACTAATTACAGACTCGACGCCGGGTACCATGAAAGTCTTGGACTTTTACTTACCTGGTGAGAGTGAGCAAACCATTGTGCTTAACGGGCACAACTGTCACCCTTTTCAAGCTAACGATGACATATCCGGTTGCGCTGTCGCGATTAGGGTTATGCAAGCGCTGCTGAAACTTAAAAGGCGAAAATTTAGCTATCGTGTGATTATCGCTCCAGAGCTGCACGGCCCGATGTTCTGGTTAAATGCGTTATCAGAAGCTGAACGCCATAAAATTGTTGGCTGTGTATTGTTTAAATCAGTTGGCAACTCTGCCAGCTTGAAGCTCCAACATAGCTACACTGGTGTCGATGATATTGATAAAGCTGCAGAGTTTGCCATGCAAAGCCGCTACCAGGAATTTGAGCAAGGGGATTTTCGCGCTATTTATGGCAATGATGAAACGGTTTTTGAGGCGCCGCCATACAACATCCCTACTATTTCACTAACACGCTGGCCTTTCCCAGAGTATCACACAGACTTAGATACACCTGATAGATTGGATGAAACAGCATTATCTGACACAGTTGCCACAACATTAGCGCTTATCGAACACTTGGAATACAACCGTCGCTATACCGTAAACTTTACCGGTCTAGTTTGCTTGTCTGCTTATGGCTTATACAAATCAGTACCGCCTGTTGATGACTCAGGCGTAGACTACAACTCGCTGAGCGGCCGTTGGAATAAGTTAATGAACTGCTTACCACGTGAAATTGAAGACAATATGTCAGTGTTTGATTTAGCCCTGAAATATCAACTGCCGGTAAAAGAGATTTTTGATTACCTATCCCTGTGGCAGAAAAACGGCTTGTTAATGGAGAAATCCTAAATGGCGTCGACATTACTAAAACTAGTAGACGAAACCATACCAGATATTTATCTGCAACAAATAACCAAGGATGACGCCACAGAGCAATACGTTAGCTGGCTCAACGATCCTATGGTGAACCGCTACCTTGAAACACGCTTTATGGTGCAAACCTTAGCTTCTGTTAATGCTTTTATTGACAATATTAACGTTAACCCTAACGAGCACTTGTTTACTATCAGGCTGTCAGCGACGGGACAGCATATTGGCAATATTAAGCTTGGCGCAGTCAATAGTCATCACGGCTACGGTGATATCAGCCTATTTATTGGTGAGAAAAGCTGCTGGGGGAAAGGTTATGCTAGCCAAGCCATTAAATTGATTAGTCAATATGGCTTGAAGCAACTCGGGCTACGCAAACTTTGCGCTGGTGCATATGAGCCCAACATTGGCAGTACCAATGCGTTTTTAAAGGCAGGCTTTATACATGATGGCGTATTAAGAGCCCACTACTTGCTCGATGGCAGCACTTGCGATCGAGTTCAAGTTTGCTTGTTTAGCGAAGACTAGAAAATAAATCATAGAATAACAATAGGAAACAAAATAATGAAAGTTTGTGTCTTGGGTGCTGGTGTAATGGGAAGTGGCATCGCGTCACTATTCATTCAGTCTGAACAAGTTGACAGCCTTATTTGGTGGGGACGCAATCTCGCGTCTGTTGAGGCTAGTTTTGCTAAGGTCAAAAAGGAAGTTTCTCGTTTTGCCAGAAAAAACTCGCTCTCCAAAGAGGTATTAGAGACCCTGCTGGAAAAAGTAACCTTCTCAGATGACATTAGTGCACTAGGTGGTTGTGATTTATACATTGAAGCTGTTGTCGAAGATTTCTCAATCAAAGCTGATATTTTCAAAAAATTGTCAGCGCTTGTGCCGCATGATGCGATTGTCGCAACCAACACCTCTTCACTCTCGATTACGGCACTAGCGATGAATATCGAAAAGCCCGAAAACTTTATTGGTATCCATTTCTTTCACCCGACATCCATGATGAAACTAGTGGAACTGGTCAAAGGGTTAGTCACCTCAGAGCAAACACTTAGCAAGTCACTAGCCCTAGTTGAAACCCTCGATAAAACGCCAGTAACGGTCAACGAATCGCCCGGCTTCATCGTCAATCGGATGTTAATTCCGATGATCAACGAAGCGGTTGCAATCTTATCTGAAGGGGTAGCAAGTCGAGATGATATCGACAAGGCGATGAAGTATGGTGCCAATCACCCTATTGGACCACTAGCGCTGGCAGATCTTATCGGAACCGATGTTTGTTTGTCGATTATGGAAACTTTGTACGCGGAAACGGGTGACCCTAAATATCGCGCGCACCCGCTACTTAGACAGTACGTTAGAGCCGGTATGCTGGGCAGAAAAGTGAGGAAAGGCTTTTTGGATTATTAGTGAAAATTAGCGAATATTTACGATTATAGTAACGACTGTTGTTTGTTACTAAACTATAGTGGAGTCGCCATAATCAACAGCAACTCCACTTCGGTTGGTTTAATTAGCGAACAAATATCTCTTTAAACATAGCCACTACTTTTTCTACCGTTTCAGATTTGACGTGGCGATGATCTATATCCCAAGCATCTTCAATACACTCAGTCACAAGCTCATAACTCGGTAGGTAATACATATCTTCGTTGTTATTAACAAGTTCATCCGCAGCAACTCTTAACACTGACTTAGAGTGACAATTTGCGCTAATAATATGCTGTTCTTCAGCCCTACCCGTTGCTAAAAACGGAATAGGTGAAACACTAATAATGAGTTTAAAGTCTGGATTATGAGCTTTAATAATGTCGAAGAAACGCTGAATATAGTCAACATTTTCTTGTACAGTAAGGGTCCTATGCTTAACCAAGTGAAACATATTTTCTCTTGGATTACGTGACATGAATGTACTGTCAGTGAGCTGCCAACATTCGTTCAGCCCCATCGTTAAGACAAATACCTTACAGCTTAAGAAAGTATCTCTTAACGCGGCAATATGCTTGTCATAATCAGCGAAATAAGCTTCTTTACTCGAAAACACAACCCCTTCTCGGTAGGGATCTAAAAAGTAACCCGTTTCATTTTGGAATAGAAGCTTGCTGAATTCTCGATGCCCAAATGCTTTTTCAGCTAGCTGTGTAAAGCTTGGTGAATTAAACATAATCCCATAGTTTGCACAGAATTTTACTAATTCATCACCAGGTTGGTAACCGTCAACAAACACGCCAGAGTTAGGGTCGTCATTACGCTCACTAATGACGTAATTGTAACCTTGAGTCTGAAAGTACTTAGCGATTTCAAATGCGAAACAACTGCCCGCCGAGCCTATCGGTGTATCTAAATCCATAATTGGCTCTTTGCGCACATAGGGCAGAATCTCAAATTTTGACTGAGGATACTTTTCATGCACTGGACTTGGCCAGAATATCGCATTTGGATTTGGCTTGTCGGCTTGGCTATATCGGCTTCTTGAGTCATTAAAGTTTTGCTCAAAGCTACTAATATCTTTTAATGCATCAAGCCACTCTGCTTGTAAAAATTTCTCCCAATGCAACTGCTCTAAAGCGACTTTTTTAATGAACCTTAAAAGGTCGAAAATACTGGTAATTGAAACAAGTGTTGGATCATTTCTTTCAAGGTAGTTTACAAGTAGCCACGCTGGCTTAGGTGTCTTGATTACATTTTCAATAATAAACCGCGCATGTTGAAGGTTTTCAACCTGAAAGTTCAAGCCCACTTCAACGTAATTGAGGTCTAACGCTTGGTCTTTTGTGATCTTTTTCACAATTGGCGCAAACTTTCTAAAGTCCTGACAATCGTATGCAGGAAAGTAGTATTGTTCTGCAACAGTTTTCCAATGAATTTCACTAGGAACAAGGCAAAAGTTCAACGCATATCTAGGCTTGCCTGGTACAGGTGTTTTTGCACGATGGGCGATTTCAAATGGATTGAAGATAATAGTATCACCAGCAGCGGGCTTCACGCCCATTGGCTGGTAGTCGACATTTAACTTTTTGCATAACGGTTCAATGTTAAGAGAGCGTTTTTCAACACTTGCAAAAATGTAACCGACTTCTTTTAACTTATCTGTCGCTTCTTTATCAAGATATGCGGTGTCACTGCCATGTTCATCAAAACCATTTAAGTAGGTGATAACCTTTAAATGCTTCTCGGGCCCACCATCACAGTGCCACTTAGTTGAATATCCCGTTTCTTCATCCGTACTTTCGATTTTATAAATAGACCACCAAAAAACACAGTATTCACTGCCAAAATATGAACGAATATGAGCGTCAATTTCATCCGTGAACACTTGGGTTAATAATAATTCAGCAACGCTTTCGTGCTGTATGCCCTCAGGGTCGCCTTCAAACTCCTCGATTAACGATTGGCATAGCTCTGCAGGTAACAGATTAGGAATACACTTGATATGATCTTTAACAAGTGTCGTGTCGATTGTCTCTCGTTCGAATTTTGCTTGGGCTTTTTCGGCGGCGCTTCGATAGCCATGGTCTTCGCCAAAATATTTAACAACAGCTTTATCAGCCCCCGGTTTGATATTGTATATCTCACCTTCTACTTCAAGTAAATTCTCTTCAAGATTAACGTCAGACATAATTGACCTCTCCATAGGCGGTAATTTGACACTGAATACCAACTTCTAGCAACTACCAAACCAGAAATGAGCCGACTAACTAAATTTAATGATCTCTTGTTTTATTACATGCTAGTTGCTAAATAGCTGCTCGTAATAATCAGAGTTTTCACGATAAAACTCGTTATACAAATCCATAAACGCCTTTTGGGGAAGATTTTTATATCGCGTTTTCATCTTCTCTGCCGAATCCCATAACCCGCCACGGAACTTTGAAATATAGTGATAGTCTTCGAGTAAACAAGCGATAGTAGCTTCATTCGTAACTTCCATCCCTTTGACAAATTTGTTTCGATGAATACCTTCAAATTTATAACCCACTAGTTCCATGCGTTGCTGCCAACCGGTCAAATCGATATGCTGGCCAGCTTCAATGCGCGTAATACCTAAGTACTCAAAGGCATGTTCCGAAATTCTCGCTATCGCTTCTAGCGCAATAAAGGGAGAGTTTCGTTTGTCTACTTTGCTGTCAACCACTAGTGCAATAACACAGTGCTTTTTTACCAAGTCGATACATGAAAGCGATACCACCCCCATGTACTCACCCTGTTTATTAGCAACAATAAGAATTAAACGCTCTTGGTGTTGTTGGGTGAAAAAGGCCACCTGCCCTGCGGGAGTATTAGGAAAAACGCCTTGATCCAGATAGCGAGTTATTTTTTTATCATTAAACCACTTGTACCAATTAGAGTCGCGAGCAAACTCTTCTGTTGGCACACACAAATCCATGACTTCGCCGGCAATGAATACATCTAAAGGTTTAATCATCTATCTTTACAACCTTATAACATCTGCAAATTATTTTTTGGTCAGCGGTGCAAACCAATTCGTTTCATAGTAATGAGGTTTTAGCGCATTTTCTTTGTAGTAGATTATGGTTTTGGCTAAAAACTCTCGATAGTGGGCAAGTGCTTGCTTGAAATCTTCAATTGCATCAGCTTCTTCAACGGCTTCATATAGCAGACGAATTAACATAGCCTGCATATGTAATACGCTACCCTTAAGCAAATAGTAGAAAATTTCTCTATTGCACAAGTCTTCATCAATTAGCAGCATAAAATGCTGTTTCAACAATTTAAGACACCCTTCAAAGCTATCATCTAACTCATCAATAGCTTTAATCAGCAGTAAACAAAACTCCTCATAGCCCTGCGTGTCCAGCTCACCAGCGAGCTCTTGATAATAAGAACCATCGTCTAGATAAGTACTGTCTGTAACCAACGCTTTTAGCTGCTTGCGCTTTTCTTCAATAATATCTGTCTTTATCTCTGCCACTTCGACTCTTAGTGGCTGAGCACCTTTGATCAAAGCACCGTCAGACAAATTTTTAAAGCTTAGCTCAGTATTGTTGCCAATAAGCCATTCGAGCACGCGTTTGGAGCCACCAAAAAATGAGTCGGTATGGAATATTCCACCAAAATTACCTTCTAGTTCATTTTCCAAAACATCGTTAGAGTCATACAGTGATAAGTCTTCGCCTTCTTCACTGTAATACATACTCTTAGCACTGTGATGCACCCCTCCCTTTTTGTGCGCTAAATCCACACCTAATAAGTAGATATCATTGAAACCTAAAGCCACAGCAATAGAAGTGGCTGTATTAGCTACTGTTGGATTGATGTAATTATGTATTTCAAATAAATGAGCCAGGCTACTTTCCATTAACAATGGTTCAGAAGGCTCACTACCTTTGGGTGCCATAAGTTTGACGGGAAACTTTGCATAAACATCAGGGTGCAATGTTGATGGCCCCCAAAGAATCAGTTCGTCTAGCGTTTCTTGAGGACAGTAATACTCTAACTGCTCAGCAATTGGCGATGTACGTTCTTGTTCACAATGAATATCTGGCGTGATGCCATATTGATATAGGGCACCTAAGGCACTGCCACAGCTAATGACAATGGCCTTTTCTTGGTTCGCTTTAATAAAGTCAACTAGCTGATCAAGTGATGGACCATTACCAACAATAAACACCGGACAATCAGCCAAAGGATTACTGAGCAAGGCTTTCTTCTTTAAGATAGGCACACCTTGCTTCATGCTAGTCAGCATATGGCTATTTGACATCACTGCATCATCAAAAAAGCCCCAGCCTTGAATAGTTTCGCGAAATCTAGCTTTAAAGACTTTAACTAAGCCATTAATTTTTTCAGTATGGTAATGAATAAAGCCAAACATCTTTGCCATATCATAGCGGCCATAGATATCGCTCCGTTTAAGCACATTTTGAAAAAAGGTGTCTTCGGTATCACCCAGTGAAATATGAATATTAAGGTCGAGGTGCTCAACTTTGGAAAGAATTTGATGCCAATTGGCGATAAAAAGCGACGCATAAAATACATCAAGCTCGGGCTCGAAAATATATAAGTTTTTGATGTTATGTTGAGCACTAAGTAACTCTATATGGTAACCATTACCAACACCGAATATCATGGTAGAGTTAACGAACTTGGAGAGCCTTCTCGTCGCACCATCGTTTTTTTCCATTCTATCCGCCAAAAGTTTTAAAATTTTGGTCAATGAATCAGAGTGAATAAAGCCAGGTTCATTTTGCTCGTTTGAGTCAAACATCGCCGACGCAGACTGTGGTGCTTGTTGATAAGAGGCGACCTGAGTACTTGCCATCAAATAAGCAGGGTATTTATAAATATATTGGCGAGTCTCCAAATCAATTATGTTTGGAAACCCCTCATGTATATCAACAATATATCGAGTCGGCTGATATTTTTCGAAAAACTCAAAAATATTAGGATCAAAACGCTTGAATGCAGCCATATTTAGTTGAAACTGTTCAAACAATGTATCGTCATCACACACTAACAGTGACATACGATCAGCACATTGCTGCAATGTTGACTCATCTTGAGCGACACGATTTATTTGTTGTCCAATTACCTTTGCCCTTTCCTCGAGCTTAGCTATTTTTTCAAGAAGACTTAATGATTCATGATTTTCAGACATGACTAATGACCCAATAATAAAACCGTCGAGAAGGGATTAAAGAGAAGTATATTGCTTAATCGCAAAATTAGTTTTTTTTTGCTTTGACAGTTTTTGTTGATATTTTGACTTAAACTCTACCGCTTTTTGATGTGGCTTCTTATCTTCTTTCTCTAGCCATCGCAGTAATTCTGTAAACTCAGCTCTTTCAGCGCTTGTTGGAGAAAGGGCCGTAACTTCACTTTCTATATCACGTAGCAGCAATAACCGCTGCTCGAGTAGCAAAGTACAGCCTTCAATATTAAAAGCTTCAATAAAGTCATTGATCTGTGTGGTCAGATGCTTAACTTTTTGAAACTTTCTATCTAACACACTATGACCCCATACCGCTAGCGGCTACAGAGTTATCTCGTTCGTTGAGCTTCGCAAAACCAGCTTGCTTGTCTTGCTCAGAGATATTTTGCCAAGCATCACGCAACGGGATAAGAAATTCCGCTACTTGGTCCAACACTGAAATATCGAGAGATACACTTGCTGCCATAAGCTGTTCGATACAGTAACCGTATAAATTACTAAAGTTATTTGAAATCGTCGGTTCAGAATCTTTATCGAGTGAATCTTCTAATGAGTTCAATATGTTAATTGCTTTAGTTAATGCAGTTGCTTTTAACGCTAAGTCTTTACGCTCAATAGCCCCTTTACCGATTGCAATATTTTCCAGCAAACCGTTATAAAGCATCAAAATTACTGTGTGTGGATCAGCGGCAGTTAAACCACTATCGCGGTTAACCTTTTGGTAAGCTTTTAAATTATTTCTCATAATCAATACCTATTCTATTGAGTGTTTCAGTGTCGCACCTCTTTAAGAATCACTACTTGTTGTAGTTCTCAGGGCATTGGACACAAAATCTCTAGTTGAATTAAAGCCTGCAACTGCTGAATCTAACGCGGTGAACTGAGCTATTAATCGAGCCTCATAATCAGCCAACCTCTCATTAAAGGCTATGCGTTCATCACCGACATCTGATATTTGCTCATTCAACGATGTTTGTCGCTGGGTCAAAACACCGTCAGAATCGACATAGTTATCAACAATTGCTGAAATACGTTTAGCAACACCATCATCTGAAGCAAAAAGCTTACCAACTTCTTCAAGATCGTTCGCTAAAGCATTACTTAGACGTTGTTCACCTGTTTGAATCGTATCAGAACTAAAGCGAGAAACTTCTAACTTACCATCATCATTAAGTTCAATACCTAAATTTTGCAAGCTACCGATACCGCTGCTCGCAACTGTATCTAACAACACATCATTAATTTGCTGCTTAACTTGCCTAATATTAGGATCAAACGCCAATCGCCCTAGTCTCGGGGCTCCTAGCCCTGTCAGTTGATCTTGCAAGCTGTTAAAACTACTTACAAACTCATCGATTAACTCTCTACCGCTATCTGTATCCTGACCAATGGTAATGGTTGAATTATCACCTGTTGTCACGGAATTTGCGGTGATAGTTACATCTTCTATGAAATTTTTAAACTCATTTGAACCATTAGTAACAGTGTTGCCATCGATATTGATTATGGCATCTTGGGCAGCACGAGTGACGGAATTATTGGTAGAAATTCCGGCTAGCGAGGCATCGGAACTTGTCACCGACAAACTATTGGCGCTTCCCGTTTCTGTAGAATTGAGAATTAAAAAAGTACCAGCATCGGCATTAATAATATTGGCAGTCACGCCAAAGTTATCAGACTCCGCATTTATTTTATCGCGAATTGCACTTAAATCATCAGCTGCATCAATGCTCACGTTAAAACTATTTGAGCCCGCAGCAAACGTTAGCGTACCACTGCCAAGAGTTGTTGTAGATGAAGCAAATGCTGTTGACTTTAATTGAGTCCCTGTTGCCAATTGCTGAACGTTAACATCAAACTCACCATTGCTCGCAAAGCCATTCGTGGTGACCGAGATATTATCATTGCTGGTAGAAATAGTTTGCTGATTGAAGGCGTTATCAGCAGCTAGCCTGTCGACTGTGGATTGAAAATCAGAAAGTGCCGATTTAAACGAGCCAACACCTGAAAGCTCAATTTGAAGTGATTCTTCTTTGCTATCAAGCCTTAATTCAGTTGGAATACGCTCCGCATTTAAAAAGCCTTCAACCAACGTATTTAGCGGTAAGCCTGAGCCGATCCCCAAATTGGTAAACGACATAAAGCCTCCTTAAGAAAGATGTCGAGTGAGCAAGAAAACGGCTACATGAGTAAACTCGTTTTACTTAGTCAATAATAACAACGGTTTTAAACCTTATCATCAATTAATATGCCAGTTCTATCAACGACTTCATCTTGAAGACCTTTAATACGCTCAGCCAATTCAAGAATTTCATCCGACGGGAATTGTTTAATTAACTCTCGACTCTGTGCGTCAAACACTTTGATAACTGTCTGACCGGAACTATCGTCTTGAGTAAAATTGACATTGCGAATTTGTGGCTCAATAAAGCTAGAAACCGTTTCAATAGCATCGGTTAGATCACCAGCAGGACTTTGTTCATCAGCTGCTTGAGATTGCTCTTCTGCTGCAACCTGCTCAGCCTCTGCAATTCTATCAACAGCCAATTCAGCCACGTCAGGTTGAATACCTTCGTTAGGTGAAGCTTGATTGACTTCGTTTCTGCGACTAACCAAACTTTCAGATACATCTGCAAGCACTGGCCTTACAACACCAAGATTAGACTCCATAGCGCCTCCTATTACTCAGCGGCTAGAATGCATTAAGGCTCTTGCGAAGAAGAGCCCTAATATTATGCCAAAATAATTGGGCTTATTATAACAATGATAGTGCAATTTGTGGCTGCTGGTTAGCCTGAGCTAATAATGAACTTGCTGCCTGTTGCAATACGTTGTTACGTGCTAATGCTGCTGACTCAGCTGCGTAGTCGGTATCTTCAATACGTGAACGTGAAGCAGCTACATTCTGAGCGGTGTTATCGTTACTACGGATAACTGAACTGAAACGGTTTTGGCTAGCACCAAGCTGTGAACGTACAGTGTTTACCGATGCTAACGCGCTATCTAAGTCAGTAATACGAGATTGTGCGCCATCAAAGCTGGTTAATGAACCCGATGCACCGATTTCTGAGCTAGCGAAATCTTGGCTAACCGTAATAGAGATCGTTTGGCTAGCATTGGCACCAATTTGGAACTGCGCACTATAGCTGCCATCTAGTAAGTTAACACCACCGAAGCTAGTTTGCTCTGAAATTCGCGTTAACTCGCTTTCTAGTTCAGTGTATTCAGTATTTAGCGCAACTCTATCGGCATCAGAGTTTGAACCGTTTGACGCTTGAACCGCCAATGTACGCATACGTTGAATAGTGTTTGTATACTCATCCAACGCACCTTCAGCGGTTTGTGCCAAAGAAATTGCATCATTAGCGTTACGAGATGCTTGGTTAAGACCATTTACTTGCGAAGTCAAACGGCTAGAGATTTGTAAACCAGCAGCATCATCTTTTGCGCTGTTAATACGCTTACCAGAAGATAAACGCTCGAAGCTAGTTGATAAATCATCAGTTGAACGTGATAACTGACGTTGAGAGTTTAATGATTGAATATTACTGTTTACCACTAAAGCCATAATGCTTGCCTCCGGGATTTAACCCTAAAAATCTGTTTAATTTTCGAGGTCCAATCATTAACTATGATCTCCTCTTGAAAACTTTATCGGTTGCCCAATTGAAATCTTTAATCTTTTTTCAAAAAAAAATAAACTTTTTAACGGAGTGAATTTTTATCCAATAAAAACAATAACTAAATAAGATAATTAATTTGCAAAATACTGTCGGATTTATTGTTGTGTGGTAACTGGCTAGCCCCTAGCTCTGATAACTGCCTTAACGAAACCTCAAAACACACCTTTAAATAACATTAAATCGTGCTTAGAGAAAATAAATCCGGACGTTATAACTACAAGTTTTATCGAAACTTAGATGAGAAATACTGAATACAGCGTTTAAGGCATTTGTCACTAATTCAACGTCACTACACTTTAAGTACATCAATTATTTATATGGCTAAATTCTCAAGATACAGTTTTCATTCAGCAAATAACTGTCGTAGTGGGCAGTTCTAACTTAACGCAGAGATTAATTTCAGAAATACGCAAGGGATGAAATATAAAAAAGGCTCTTATTACTAAGAGCCTTTTGATTGCAATACTTACTTATAAAACTAAAGTTACAGCAACGATAGTGCGATTTGTGGTTGCTGGTTAGCCTGTGCTAGCAACGAACTTGCTGCCTGTTGCAATACATTGTTTCTCGCCAAGTTAGCAGACTCAGCTGCATAATCAGTATCTTCGATACGTGAACGAGACGCTGCTACATTTTGTGCTGTGTTATCATTACTTCTAATAACAGACGTAAAGCGGTTTTGCGCGGCACCCAGCTGAGATCGTGTGGTATTCACTGTTGATAACACACTATCTAGGTCTGTAATTCGAGACTGTGCGCCATCGAATGTAGTTAAACTACCATCAGCACCAATTGCACCACTTGAGAAGTTTTGTGTGACACTTACAGAAATTGTTTGACCAGCATTAGCACCAATTTGGAACTCGTTAGCGTAGCTGCCGTCAAGTAAATTCACGCCACCAAAGCTAGTTTGCCCAGCTATTCGTGAAAGTTCATTTTCTAGCTCAGTATACTCAGTGTTTAGTGCAACTCTGTCCGCGTCAGAGTTAGAACCATTTGATGCTTGAACCGCTAGAGTACGCATACGCTGTACCGTATTTGTATACTCTTCCAATGCGCCTTCAGCTGTTTGAGCCAAAGATATCGCATCATTAGCGTTACGCGAAGCTTGATTCAAACCATTAACCTGTGAAGTTAATCGGCTTGAGATTTGAAGGCCAGCAGCATCATCTTTAGCACTATTGATACGCTTACCTGAAGATAATCGCTCAAAGCTAGTAGATAAGTTATCTGTTGAACGAGCCAACTGGCGTTGAGAGTTTAACGATTGAATATTACTATTTACAACTAAAGCCATGATACTTGCCTCTTACTAATTCCTACAAAACTGATTAAGGTTTAGGAAATACTAAAATTTAATTCCCTGATACTTTTGTTATCGGATATGGAAAAAATAACTTTAGTCTTTTTATTTAAAAAGTTTAATTAATCAGCAAAAAACAAAAAACCCTCAATAAATGAGGGCTTTGCATTACTAAAATTGACTTAATTGTTATTGAAGTAAACTTAGTGCAATTTGTGGCTGCTGGTTAGCCTGCGCTAAAATTGAACTTGATGCTTGTTGCAGTACATTACTTCTAGCCAATGCTGCAGACTCTGCCGCATAGTCTGTATCTTCAATTCGAGAGCGTGACGCCGATACGTTTTGCGCTGTATTGTCATTACTTCGAATAACCGAGCTAAACCGGTTTTGCGCAGCACCTAGGTCTGCTCGTGTTGAGTTTACCGCGCCTAACACGCTGTCTAAATCAGTAATTCTAGATTGAGCACCATCAAACGAAGTTAGTGAACCCGAAGCTCCAATTACACTGCTAGCAAAGTTACTTGAAATACTCACTGAAATGACTTGTCCAGCGTTAGCACCCACTTGGAATGTTTCACCATAAGTACCGTTGAGCAAGCTTACACCACCAAACTCTGCGTCAGTGGAAATACGGGTCAGCTCAGCTTCCAATGCAGTAAACTCAGTATTCAATGCAATTCTATCAGCATCAGAGTTAGAACCATTTGATGCTTGAACGGCTAACGTTCTCATACGCTGAATAGTATTTGTATATTCTTCAAGCGACCCTTCCGCGGTTTGTGCTAACGATATAGCATCATTCGCATTTCGTGACGCTTGATTCAAGCCATTAATTTGAGATGTCAGTCGACTTGAAATTTGCAAGCCAGCGGCATCATCTTTTGCACTATTGATACGTTTACCTGAAGATAAACGCTCATATGAAGTCCCTAAATCATCAGTTGAGCGGCTTAATTGACGCTGAGCATTTAATGACGAGACGTTACTATTAACAACTAAAGCCATAATTTTACTTTTAATCCCTTGTCGGAATTAAACCCCCAATTTTTGATTAATGTTATAGGTATTAAAGACTAACCAATTAAGCCTCCAGCTTGCCTCAAGCAAACTAGAGAGCCGACAAATTATTGTAATAAGCTCAGTGCAATTTGTGGTTGCTGATTAGCCTGAGATAAGATTGAACTAGACGCTTGTTGCAGAACGTTACTTCTAGCTAAAGCGGCCGATTCAGCTGCGTAATCGGTATCTTCAATACGTGAACGAGACGCAGATACATTTTGCGCTGTATTATCATTACTTCGAATTACCGAGCTAAAACGGTTTTGGGCAGCACCTAGGTTTGCACGTGTGGTATTCACTGTTGCCAATACACTGTCTAAATCGGTAATTCGAGATTGCGCACCATCAAATGAAGTTAGTGAGCCAGAAGCACCAATGACTGTGCTTGCGAAGTCAGTAGCGATACTGACGGAAATAACCTGTCCCGCATTAGCACCAACTTGGAAAGTTTCACCATAGCTACCATCAAGCAAACTCACACCACCAAACTCTGCATCAGTAGAGATTCGAGTAAGTTCGGCTTCGAGTGCTGTAAACTCAGTATTCAAGGCGATTCTGTCAGCATCCGAGTTAGAACCATTTGATGCTTGTACCGCTAGTGTTCTCATTCGCTGAATCGTATTGGTGTACTCTTCTAAAGAACCTTCTGCGGTTTGCGCAAGTGAGATCGCATCATTAGCATTTCGAGATGCCTGATTAAGACCATTTACTTGAGAAGTTAATCGGCTAGATATCTGCAAGCCAGCTGCATCATCTTTTGCACTATTGATACGTTTACCTGAAGATAAACGCTCATATGAGCTTCCTAAATCATCTGTTGAGCGACTTAACTGGCGCTGAGCATTCAATGACGACACATTACTATTAACAACTAAAGCCATTGTTATCATCTCCTAGTAGAGTTTGCGGTTCACTTGCTGATAACAGGTTAATGGAACCACAGGTTTAAAATTTGACACTTAAGGTATATGCATATAGTGCGCCAACGTGTCATTAGAAAAATAAAAAAATTAAATAAAGTTAAACAAACTTAGCTCTCTTACTTGCACAAACGTTTGCTGAGCCGCTTGCAAGGCGGTTTGTGACTGCTGAAAGTCACTGACTGCTTTAGCAAAATCTAAGTCTTCAATGCCTGAACGACTGCCTTCTATAATTAACTCGTTGTCTGCATGGATATTTTTTTGACTATCAATAAGTTGGCGGTTTACACCTGCTTCAGCTTGGCGTGCCAGTAGATGGTTAATTGACGCATCTATCTGCGCCAAAATCTCGGCATGATCGACTTTGTGCTGAGCTGGGTTGGCGGGATTCGCCCCTTGGTTTATCCAATCCAGTGCTGCACCAACGGTCTCAAAAACGCTTACTTCTTCATCAGGTTGCAACTCAAAACTATCACCCGGCAATGGGTTGCCGCTTATTTGTACTTCGAGCCCATTGAAGGCAACCGTTTGCCCTGCCGCGTAGGTATTAGTATTAAATACCGTGTTCCCTAAGCTATCGGTAACGGTTAAATCAGTTGCGGAAGTAAAGTTAAAGGTATAATCCGGCGGGTTAGCCGTCGTGTTGTAAGCACCTCGGTTGGCAACCACCGCAGATTGCAAAGCGATACCAGAGGTATTAGCCAGATAATTGGCAGAAAAGTCTCCCTGCGGGTTATCAACATTTAAAAATGCTTTATCCCCCGGTTGGTTTAAGGTGACATCAACATTACTGCCAATCGAAAGCTCTCTAACGCCATTATCACCGTTATAAATCACCGAGTTATCAGGTTGACGAATAAAAGGCTGTTGGTTTGATTGAAAGCCAGCGAAGATAAAACCACCGGTATCATCTTTGTTATTAGCGATGTCCAACAACTGCTCAAAAGAGTTGTTGGTTACCTGAGCTATGGATGCCAAGTCGTTATCACTAAGCACGCCGTTATTTGCCTGTATAAATCGCTGTTTGAGGTTCTGTAAAACGTCAATCGCTGAAGAAAATGATGTTTCTTGTAGACTATTTCTATTCTCGGCAATCGTAATATTTCTTTCGAACTGTTCGATGCTAGCTAACTCGCCTTTTAAGCCCGTTAAGGTGCCAAAATTTACCGCATCATCTTTTGCGCTTAAAACACGCTTACCTGAAGACAAGTATTGTGTTTGCTCATTAACATTTGACTGTTGCTGACTAATTTGTTGACTGTTTTGAAAATAAAACTGTGCAGTTGAAACTCTCATTGTTTATTCCTTAGCCTTTAACCTACTGCCGATAGCAAGGTGTCAAAAATAGTGTTAGCGACTGAAACCACCCGTGATGACGCTTGATACGCCTGCTGGAAGCGCAATAAATTGGCAGCCTCTTCATCCAAATTCACACCAGAAGTTTCCTGATTGCGATTAAACGCTTGAGTGAAGAGTGCTTGCGATGTTTCTGCTCCAAGCTCTGCGGCTTTTGCTTGGCTACCAACCTGTGCAGTGGTAATGCCAATACTTTGACTAAAGCTTTCTCGGCCGCCGTTGATAATGCCCTGCTCTCTGGTATCGGCGATAAATTTCGCGTTTTCTCCATTACCTGTGCCAAAGGCGTCACTAATGGTAAATTGCTCTGGGCCATTAGGTGCCTGACCAGACGGTCTTCCTGAGATTTCAATGGTAAATGCCGCGGTTGCTGGAGCTGCCGGCAGTTGTATCTGCTGTGATGGCGGCGTGTACGCAGCCGGTGCTGATGTTGTATTTGTTGTCAGATTGGTAATGGTGTAGTTAAAAGTGCCCGAACCCGCTGGACTTTCTAATACATTAACTCGCAAAGGGGCGGCTGCACGAGCAGCAACAGGATCTGCCACTGCAACTATCTCAACTTCACCTGCGCTGACATTATTGCTTGATGCAGTAACACTAACTGCTGAACTGGCAGCAATCGCTTTACCGTCGGTTAGCTCAACTTGCATTAAAGCTGCGCTATTTTCGGTCGGGCGAATAGTGAACCTGTCTCCTGCCGCTGGTGTACCGGAGTTTTCAACAAAGTTAAAACCAAAACTTGTAGTATAAGTACCAGAACCAGGCGCACCGAGGTTAGTGGTGGTGCCGTCAGCAAGATTCGTTAGTTGATAGTTAGCACCATCAAAAGAGAGATCAAACTCGTTTGTCGGCAACTGAGTTACATCGGTAATTTCAATGCCTGCTTGTAGGCCCGGTGTTGAGTTACCCGAGTAGGGTAGAATCCGTGATGTTTGGTTTGTTGTGTCGTTAATGTCACGGAAAAAGTTAGCGCCTTGCCCTTGGTTTAAGTCTAAACCTTGACGTTGAGCACCATTGAGCGTTTCTGATAATACCAGTGCAACGCGGTTTATTTGACTGCGCGCCTGCGCTAAATCTTCATCTCTAAATTTTATTTTTGCGCCTAACGAACCACCTAAGGAGTCTTGCTTAAGCGGAATTGTGGTATTTTTACTAGCAATTGCCACTTGTGTTTGCAAAGGATCTGGATCACCCGGCACAACTTGCAAGCTCAAAGGCGTTGTTCCAGCAACAAGTGTATTGCCGCTACCAATCATTACCGTCATCACGCCATTGGCATCTGTTACGGTATTTACACTGGTAAATTCAGCTAATTGATTAATTAATCTGTCGCGCTCATCCAGCAAGTCATTTGGTTGCCCTGGCTGGCCTTGTGAGTTGGTATGAAGTATTTGCTCATTAATATTGGCAAGTTCAGTTGATATCTCTGAAATCTGCTTAGCAATCTCTTCAATTTCACCATTGGTTGCCGTTTCAATACGATCAAAGCTGTCATTCAAATTATTAAAATTTGTCGTCAAGGTTTTGGCTTGATTAAGCGCGATACTGCGCAATGCAGGATCTGACGGATTGTCAGCGATAGAATTAATTGACTGATAGAACTGTTCAATAGAGCCAGTAATGGCCCCGCCTGCCGAGCCTAAAATACCATTAAGCTGCGTTAAACTCGCATTACTGGCATTGGCAGCCCCTAAATTGGATTGATTAATGACTTGCTCACGGTAAGCAAATTGGTCGTACAACCTTGAAATATCAGCGACATAAGTACCCGTACCAATAAAGTTGCCACCCGATTGAAGCGCTTGCGTTGGCGACTGCTCAGCACGTTGTCGGCTGTAGCCATCGGTATTAACATTGGCAATGTTATGGCCGGTTGTAGCTAACTGTTGTTGCGCCGACAATAAGCCGCTAACACCAGTTTGATACAAGTTGACAGTCATGCTTTACGCTCCTCGATTACCGAGGACAAAGCACTCGATAACAGTTTATTGGTTCAGAAAATTACTCACCGACTTTAACGTTCCTAAAATTTTGTTTGCGTAGTTAGGATCCGTCGCATATCCGGCTTTCTGTAGTCCTTGCAGGAAGTGTTCCACATTGTCAGGTTTTGCTAATGCGTCTTGATAACGCGTACCTGAAGAGAGGAAATTAACGTAGTCGTTAACGCTCTCGCTAATACTGTTATAGACGCGGAATGGCTCGTTTTTCTTAACCAAACTGCCCTGTTCAAATTCCAGCGTATCTTTCTGTGCTTTCTCGCCAGTCCAGCGGCTGTCCGCCTTGATATTAAAGAGGTTGTTAGAACTTGTGCCGTCACTGTTTTTGATAATTTTTTGGCCCCAACCAGTTTCTAACGCGGCTTGCGCTATCACTACTTGGAATGGCACTCCAAGCTGGCGTTCAACTTGTTTTGCGGGTTCGGTTAAGGCGGTGACAAAATCTTGAGGTTGGTTAAATTCTGGAGAAGATTTTTCTGATGTTTTGACGACGCTACTCGCTTTTGCTAATGGAACTTGAGTGCCAGCTTGACGATTATTTGACACCTTATCGGCGCTTTTCTCAGCACCAGATAAAAATTGCTCAGCTAAGCGAGCGACGTCGCGCTCAACCTTTTGGCTCGCGGGTGCTTGGTGATCAGTGCGAATTACTGAACGCGGCGTAAAAGAACCATCGCCACCGCCTAATTGGCGCTCAATCAGTTCTGCTAAGCCAAGCGTGCCCTTGTTCGACATATCAAGCGCCATTTGCTGATCTTGCATGTCACGATAAAATTTAGTTGATTGCGAGTTAAACGGGCTATCAGCTTCAAGTACTTCCTGTGCGCTACGCATACTCTTTAGCAGCATTTGCATGAAAATAGATTCAAATTGCTGGGCAGCTTCTTTTAACGCTGCCTTTTTTGACGCTTGATCGGTTTGATTAGCTTGCTGACGTATATTGTTCAGGCCATTTAGATCAAAAAAGTTTCTTGCTTCTGCTAGTTTGTTATCCACAAAAATACCTTTTTCCTTTACCTAACATTTACACCAAGAGTTAAAACTCAACACTAATGCCGCCAACGAGTAACTAAGCTAATACCTGCAACTTACGCCAGAGCTCGCAATACGTGTGTAGGCTAGATAATAATTAGCTCACCACGCAATGCGCCAGCTTGATCAAGGGCTTCTAAAATCGCCATCACATCACCTGGACCCGCGCCTATTTCGTTAATAGCGCGCACTAAGGTGTCTAAAGTCACACCTGGGTCGAAAACGAACATACGAGAATCATCTTGATTAACATCGATAATGCTATTTTCTGTCACCGCAGTTTCACCTTCTGCAAAAGCATCCGGTTGAGTAACTTCCTGCTGCTCGTTAATCGTTACCGTAATGCCACCATGAGTAATTGCCGCAGCGAGTAATTTAACTTCAGAGCCAATAACTATGGTGCCTGTACGTGAATTCACGATAATTTTTGCAGCCGGTGAGTCGGGTTCAAATTCAAGATTTTCTATCATCGATAAAAAACTAACGCGATCTGATGCGTCACGCGGCGCTGTAACTTTGACGGACGTTGCATCTATTGCACGAGCCGTGCCAGCGATAAAGTCATTGATGGTATCTGCCATGCGTTTAGCTGTCGTAAAATCTGAACTTCTCAGATTAAACGTAATATGATCGCCCGACATAAATGCTGACTTGATTTCACGCTCAACCGTTGCCCCATTTGAGATACGACCAACAGTAGGAGTGTTAATGACAACACTTGAACCATCTAAACCCTCAGCGCCTAAACCACTTACTACTAAGCTACCTTGCGCAACGGCATAGGCGTTGCCGTCAATACCTACCAAAATTGTTTGTAATAATGTACCGCCACGTAGGCTGGCAGAGCTGCCAATTGACGACACCGTAATGTCAACCTTCTGACCTGGCTTAGCAAATGCTGGCAGGTCAGCGTGCACAGCAACCGCCGCAACATTCTTAATCTGAGGTTTCAAATTTGCGGGCATAGAAATCCCAAAATTACTGAGCATGGTTTTAAAGCTTTGCTCAGTAAACGGCGTTTGTTCACCAGTGCCAGGTAAACCAACCACCAAACCATAACCGACTAGTTGATTCGAACGAACCCCTTGAATATCAGCCAAGTCTTTGATGCGCTGGCTATGCGCGCTAAAAGTAGATAGAAGCGAAACGCTTGCTAATACGACACTGCAAATTTTGATGAATTTATTCATATTAACATCTCCAAGCTTACGAATTGTTCCGTAAGCTTATAGTGGCCACCAAGAACTGTTGAAAAATCGAGTTAACCAGCCTTGCTCTTGCACATCGGCAAAAGTTCCTGTGCCAGCGTATTGGATACGCGCATTCGCGACTTTGTTTGACATAATGGTGTTGTCATAAGTGATATCTTGCGGACGAATAATGCCCGTTAAACGAATATATTCGTCACCATTGTTTAGGGTCATCCATTTTTCACCGCGGATCATTAAGTTGCCGTTTGGCAGCACACGCAATACATGAACTGAAATATAACCGTTTAAGCTGTTACCTTGATCTGCTCTTGAATCACCGCTGTAATCAGTTTCTTGATTAAAGCCAAATTGAATCGAATCGCCTTTGAATGTCGCGTTGCGACCGCCTAAACCAACGATTGGGTCAAGCGTTGCTTCATTTTCTTTGGTAATTTCTGTGGTCGCACTTTTTTGTGCTTGCGTGCTCTCATTTAAAATCACCGAAATAATGTCGCCAACGCGGTGGGCTTTCGAATCCGAATAAATATTGTTAACGTAATTAACTTTGAATAACGACCCCGTTGGCACCACTTCTTCTTCCTCTGTCTCAGGTAAAATTGGCGCAAATTCAGGGTCGTCAGGCAGCACTTTTGATTGTTGAACGCTAGCGCAGCCAGTTAGCAGCGCCATAATAATCACGATAGTTAGTTGTTTCATCAGGTTAACCTCAACTATTAAAGTTGCTGGTTCAAGTAACTCAGCATTTGATCGACCGCTGAAATTACTTTTGAATTCATTTCGTAAACCCGTTGGCTCTCAATCAGGTTAACCAACTCTTCCGTGGTATTTACATTTGACGTTTCAAGCGCTCCTTGCACTATCATGCCGTAACCTTCCAAACCTGGCACACCTTGCGCTGGCGCACCACTAACAGCTGTTTCAGTAAATAAGTTCTGACCAATCGGCTCTAAACCAGTTGGGTTGATAAAGTTGACGGTGTTAATTTGACCAACAACGGCGTTGTCAGCCTGTCCTTGAATTCGTACCGAAACTTCACCGTCTTGCGAGACATTAATCTCAAGCGCATCATCTGGAATTGTAATTTGTGGCTGTAATGGATAGCCGGCACCAGGGGTAACAATGTTGCCTTCTTCGTCCATCGTAAATTGACCATTACGGGTATATGACGAAGTACCATCTGGTAGTAAAACTTCGAAGAAGCCGTCACCTTGAATCATTAAATCCAATGAATTGTCTGTGGTAATCATATCCCCTTGGGTATGAATTTTTTGCGTTGCAACCACTTTGGCACCGGCACCTAACATTAAACCCGATGGTAATTCAGTGTCTTGAGCACTACGACCACCCGGCTGATTAATTGTTTGATACAGCAGGTCTTCGAATACTGCGCGACTTTTCTTAAAGCCAACAGTACTCGCGTTCGCTAAGTTATTGGAGATAACAGCAATATCTTTTGTTTGCGCATCTAAGCCAGTTTTACTAATCCACAATGCTGGGTTCATACTTCACCTCGAAAAAATAAATTAGAAAGCACGCAATAACGAAGAACTTGCTGAATCAATTTCTTCTGCTGTTTTCATTAGTTTCAGTTGCATTTCAAATTGACGCTGCAACGCAATCATGTCGGTCATTTCATTAACAGGGTTAACGTTACTGGCTTCAAGCGCACCGCTTGCTAGTTGCACGGTTACATCCGCTGGCTCATTATTGCCGTCTTTACGACGAAACAAGCCGTCATTACCCTTTTCAATGTCTCGTACATCTGGGTTAACCATCTTGATACGGCCAACTTCTTCTTGTGCGTTAGCTGGCGCACCTTCTGGCTGAACGGAAATTGTTCCATCACCGGAAATATGAATATTGTTAACCGGAAGCGGTAAAAAAATCGGTCCGGCGTCACCAATCAATAAATCACCATTGCTGGTTTCTAGGCCGCCCGTTTCAGTTAACTTTAAATGACCAGCTCGGGTATAAGCTTCGCCACCATCTGGCGTTTGTACTGCTAACCAACCATCACCTTGAATGGCAACGTCAAGATCACGTCCAGTGGTTTGAATTGAACCGCCGCCAAAATTTTGGCTGGCACGTTCAGTCATGGAAAACACCCGAGTTGGCAACCCTTCACCAAAAGCCTGCATGGTTCTAGCTTGCGCTAAATCGGCTTTAAAGCCAGTAGTCTTGGCGTTTGCGAGGTTGTTCGCTGTAACCGCTAAAGCGTGCATATTTTGCTTTGCACCGCTCATTGCGACATAGAGCATTTTATCCATTGTGGACTCCGATCAACGTTGCATATCTGTTAGTTCAATATTCTTAAACTAGTAAAAGCAAATAAAGTGCCAGAAATACCAACTTACCGATAAAAAGAAAATCAGAAGAGAATTTGAAGTGTAAAGCGACAGTACAAAGAAGAAGGCGTGAATTATAAAGTAGGCGTAAAAAATAGAAATCAAAACAAAGCCCCAATAAAACTTGGGGCTTGATAAACAAAGCTAGATAATTGTTTAATAAATCTGCTAGTAGACTATCGAATCTGCAAAATTGTTTGGTTTAGCTGGTTATCAACTTCTAGTGAACGAGAGTTCGCTTGGAAGTTACGCTGAGCGGAAATCAAATCGATAAGCTCGGCGGTTAAGTTTACGTTCGACTGCTCAAGTGCCGATGAGTTAATCGTACCAAATGTACCTGAGCCGGCTTCACCTGCTAATGCCTCACCCGAAGTTAAACTTTCTTTCCAAGAGGTTCCACCGACTTGTGTCAATCCTTGGTTATTGGCAAAGCTAACTAGAGCAACTCGCGCAAGCGGCTCTGAAGTACCATTTGAGTAGGTGGCACGAATTAAACCATCGTCGTCAATATCAAGACCTGTTAATCGGCCAACCGCTAAACCATCTTGTTCTAGTGATGTAACTTCAAAGCCCGCAGCAAATTGCGTAGGCTCGTTAGGGTTACCGCCTGTTGTATCTAAATTAAAGTCAATGGTAATTGTCTGTGTCGGATCTGCACCATTAGTTAAAATACCTGCACCCAATGTGTTAGTGATTAATGTATCGGGAAACTGACCTTTAAATTCGCCGCCGGCAGAAAAATACAAGCGTGCTGCACCAGCTGGTATACCCGCACCGGTTGGAGTCGTAGGTGGCGTAGAATTATCTTCACCCACACCAGTTGGCGAAGGGTCGTTAATGGCAACTTGGTTACCATCAACAGCAGTATAGACATCCCACTCATTAGCCGCTGATTTTTTAAAGTAATAGGTCATAACATGGCTATCACCTAAACTGTCAAATACGGTTACCGACGTGGAGTGGTTATACGTCAGAGGATCGGTAATATCAAATGCCGCCGCAATAACCGGATCGCCTGCTGGCAAGTTCATGCGAATATCGACCTCGCGACTCTGCATTGGAGAACCCGAAGCTGTCGGAATTTGTATCGGTGAAGCGGTACTTAGCGCAACAGAAGATGAAGAGCCATCACTGTTAACGGGGAAGCCTAATAGGTGACCACCCTGCGAATTAACAATAAAGTTATCTGAATTTAACTTGAATTCACCAGCACGCGTATAAGAGCGCTCTAAACTACTCAATTCAGGCACTGTCGCGAAGAAACCGTTACCTGTAATCGCCAAATCCAGCGCGTTGTTGGTAAAACGTATACTACCTTGGGAAAATTGCTGTGCCACTTCTGAGGTAAGTACACCATCACCGGCTTTTGTATTACCTGCTGCCAATAGCGATGTTGCAAATACATCGACAAACTCAGCGCGAGACTCTTTAAAACCTGTGGTGTTAACATTGGCGATGTTATTTGACGTTACATCTAAATCTTTTTGGGCAGCGTTTAAGCCACTTAGTGCTACATTGAAAGTCATAGTTTCACCTCTTGGAAATCTTTTATTGAATTAACTTACTAAGCTGATTTCGCTTAGCCTTGAGTTACTTCAACAACATCAGATAAATTCATCGTTGAACCGCCGTTTAGGTTCAACACAATATTACCGCCAGCACCTGCTAGCGTTACGCTGTCTACTTTTCGGTAAGTCATGGCTTGCAGCTCTGACGCTTGGCCGTCAACTAAGCCTGCAACGCGGAAACGATATGCCCCTTCAGGCGCTAACTCGCCATTTGATGTCATACCATCCCATGTAAAATTCGACTCACCTGCTGGCACATTGCCAACGGGAACTGTTTGGATAATTTCACCCGCCGTATTTTCAACATAAATATTGACGTTACTCGCAGGGCTATCAGTAACAATCTTACCTTTTGGCTGCTCACCTGTTGCCATACCAAAAGTATTGTCTTCAACCAAAACGCTTCGACCGACCAAAGAAGAAGCTTGTAATGCTTGGCTTGACGACATTGAATTTGCAAATTGTGCAAATGAGTCATTAAGTCTTGCCACACCGTCTGTCGTTGAAAACGCCGTCATCTGCGAAATCATCTCGTTGTTCTCTACAGGCTTGGTTGGGTCCTGATGAGCAAGCTCTTGAGTCATCAAGGCAAAGAAATCTTCTTGGGTTAACATGCCGTTGTTATCATCGGCTTCTGGTACCCCAGTCTCTCGTTGCCAGCGAAGGCCGTCTAAACTGCTGCTGCCACTAACTGAATCCATACTCTATCTCACTCTAACTGCTGGTCGAGCCTATTAGCTCTGACCTAATCTCAGGGTTCTGTTCACCATATTCTTAGCTGATTCCGCTAATTGAATATTGGTTTGATATGAACGTGACGCAGAAATCATATTGGTCATTTCTTCCATCACATTCACATTCGGTTTGTAGATATAGCCGTCTTTATCCGCCATTGGATGGTCGGGTGAATACTCAACGTTAAGCGGCTTATCGCTTTCTACAATACCAAGTACTTGAACGCCAACGGAGCCATCTTGTCCTGCGGCAGCTTTTTGCATCTCAGCGGCAAAAACCGGATGACGCGCTCGATAGGTTTGATCGACACTGCTACTGACGCTGTCAGCGTTAGCAATATTACTGGCAGTGGTGTTCAACCTGACCGATTGCGCCGCCATGCCTGAGCCACTGATATCAAATACATTAAATAAGCTCATAATTATTGCCCTCCAGATAGCGCTTTTTTCAGCCCTTTAACTTTAGAATCTAAAAATTGCACACTGGCTTGATACTGTAATGTGTTTTCTAGATACAAGTTTCGTTCCACTTGTACATTTACAGTATTACCGTCACCTGTATCTGGTTGATCTGGAACGCGAAATCCTTCACCAGCAGTCATTTCAGTACGGATATCAAAGTGCTTTTCGTGAGTGCGAGCCATGCCCGCTTGTTGATTTTTTGCCGCACCGGCAAGTGCGTCTTGGAAGTTCATGCCCTTGGCCTTGTAGCCAGGGGTATCGGCATTAGCAATGTTACTTGCAATTATTTCAGCGCGCTTGGCACGCAACATCATCCCTTGCGGGTGAATTCCGAACGCTTTGTCAAAACTAATAGCCATAATGCTACCTCCAAATCATTTGAAAGTAGCAATACAATTACTATGCCAACATTAGCGTCAAATTTATGATTGCTTTTGGTAAACGATGCCAGGGTTACACCTAAGCATATCAAATTGTTGATTTAATCCAGAAAGTGATTCAGAGGCTCCAAGGAATAAGTAGCCATCTTTATTGAGCACTCCGTGAATTTGAGAAAGGATTTGCGCTTTAATTTCCGGTGAGAAATAAATAAGTACATTACGACAGAAAACGATATCGAATCTGCCAATAAGGCTATAACTATTCAGCAAATTTAGCGGGCGGAAGCTCACCAGCTTTCGAACCGCTTCTTTGACCCTAAGCATGCCGTTATCACCAGGTTCAAAAAACTGACGCTTACGCTCTGCCGAAAGCCCTCGCGCAAGCGCTAGGCCGTCATAATGGGCATATTTACAATGCTCAAGCATAGTATTTGAAATGTCTGTGCCAACAATTTGAACCCCACCAGGAAAAGAGCCAGGCTTAGATTGCATGTATTCAAGTACCGTCATGGCAATCGAATATGGCTCTTGACCAGACGAGCTGGCCGCAGACCAAATCTTTAATGGCATACGTTGGTTCGCAAAATCAGGTAAAATTTTGCTTTTTAACAGTTCAAAAGGATAATCATCACGAAACCACAAAGTTTCATTGGTTGTCATCGCATCAATAACCGCTGCACGCAGTTGACGCTCCATGGGGCTAAGTGTGCGTTGCACAAGCTCAGCCAATGAAGCAACCTCAAATTTTGCCATCAGCGGCGCTAAGCGGCTTTTTACTAAATACTGCTTATTATCACCCAATACGATTCCGCATTGTTGCTCAAGAAAGGTTCTAAAGTCGTGATAACTTTTGTCATCTAATTGTCTAGCTGGCACTGCAATGTCCTAAAAGCAAACTAAGAAAAGAGGATTAATCTTCAATTTTTAACCACTTTTTCACTGCAGTTGCTAATTCGTCAGGGTGAAACTTCGGAATAAAGTCTTCCGCTCCAACTTTTTCAACCATGGCATTGTTAAACACACCGCTTAGTGAGGTATGCAAAATAACCGGCATCGAACGCATTTTTTCATTGCTTTTGATTTCTGCGGTCAAGGTATAACCGTCCATTTCTGGCATTTCAATATCAGAAATTAATAAGGCAACTTTTTCTTCGATAGTATTACCGCACTGCTCTGCAATTTCATTGAGTTGATTAAGGGCATCTTGACCATTTTTAGCCAATACCATTTTAAGTCCTAGCGGCTCAAGCGCTCTCTTGACTTGGTTTCTCGCAACGGTCGAGTCGTCAGCAATCATGATCACACGCTCACCCAAGCTAGCACCAACAGAGGCATCAGCAACCTCTTCACTCAAGTCGGTAGACACTGGGTTGATTTCGTTAAGGATCTTCTCAACATCTAAAATTGACACCATTTCTTTGTCAATTTCAGTAACGGCCGTTAGGTAACTAGATTTACCAGCACCTTCTGGCGGCGGCATAATGTCTTGCCAGCTCAGTGTAGTAATACGCTCAACCCCAGCAACTAGGAAGCCCTGAACACTGCGATTGTATTCAGCGATAATAATAAAACAGTTTTCCGTTAACGGTATTTCAGGACCACCAGTGGCCTTACTTAAGTCGATCACAGAAATAGTTTGCCCACGAATGTGCGCAACACCTTTGATAAAAGGATCTTGGTTTGGAAGCGATGTTAACTGAGGGCACTGCAGCACTTCACGTACTTTAAATACGTTAATGCCAAAACGCTGTGGTCCAATTAATTTAAAAAGCAATAGCTCGAGTCGGTTTTGGCCAACTAACTGAGTACGTTGGTTTACCGAGTCTAAAATGCCCGCCATAGTTACCCCTTAATCTCATGTGCAACAGAAAAGGCACAATTCTTGTTTACTATTAATTTAACATTAGTCTAAGCGCCTGTTTTTTGACAGCGCCGTTAAATACTTGAGTTAAAACTAAGCCATTTGATATTAAGCATAGTCGAGTATTTAACGTCAATAACACGATGACACGTAAACATGAGCAAATCGAAGATTCTTTTCACTTTTTTAACGCTGTGCTATCAGCTTCAATCGCAAGCAATTGCCACCAGTTTTGATCGAGACTTTATTGAAGGCCTCGCTAAACGTTCAGTTGAGGATAGCTTCACACATGTTAGTAATCGTAAAGTCTCCGTTACTGCCGCCAAGCTCGACCCTAGAATAGTGATCAAACCTTGTGACCAGAATTTGCAGGCCAATATACCTGATATTCATAACAGTAGAAACGTAAATGTTAAAATAACTTGCGAGGGATCAAGCCCCTGGAATCTATATGTTCCTGTGAAAGTGACGATAGATGCCCCGGTAGTAGTTGCTAAATATGCAATCGACCGCGGCAGCATGCTAACCCCTGATAATATCCAAATTGCTTACATTGATGAAAAACGCTTGCGCGGTGAGGCCATAGGCGACGTAAACAGTCTCTATGGCGCAAAAGCCAAACGCAACATTGTGAAGGGTAAGGCAATATCGCCTAATCACGTTTGTTCGGTATGCAAAGGGGATAATGTGACACTCATCGCTCGCAGTAGTACCTTTAGTATAAAAACATCGGGAACATCAGTTTCCAATGGCCACGTTGGCGATAAAGTGCGAGTTAAAAATAATCGCTCTGGTAAACTCGTTACCGGCCGAGTAAGTGGCGTTAATAAAGTGACCATTAATTTGTAAATAATGATAAAGAAATTCAGTAATTGGCCGATAATATTATAGAATGAGTAATACACAACATGCAGGTGTAAGAAATGGCTATTAATATCAACAACTTGAATAATAACAATCAAGTTAATCGTACTGTGCAGCAGCAACAGAACGACGTAAAGAACCAAGTCGACCAAAAAGCGGTTAACACATCTCAGGCGACAAGAGTTAGCCAAGATTCAGTGTCACTAACACCGCAAGCAAGACAGTTGAACGATATCCAAAAGAAAAACGGTGATGCGCCACCAGTGAATCAAAGAAAAGTTGATCAACTAAAAGAAGCAATTCAATCAGGTGCTTACAAGGTAGATGCGGAAAAGTTAGCGCAAAGCATCGCCAAATTTGAATTTGATTTACTATAGAGAATAACAATGAGCTCAAGCGTCTCACAGCAATTACTTAATAAACAACTAGAACAACTGACTGCTCTAGAGCAGTTGTTAATTGACGAAAAAGAATTGCTCACGCAACGAGACCCTGAGGCTTTAAATACGCTTACCGAACAAAAAAAGGTATTGCTTGAAGCGATTGAAGGGTTAGACGCTAATATCAGCAAAAATCCACAGTTTTTGGCGGACAAAGCGCAAAACCTGCTCGATGATTCGCTTAAAGAAATTCAAGCTACCCTGCTCCGTTGTCAAGAGCTCAATATCATCAATGGCCAAGTGATTACTCATTCACAACTTGCCGTTGAGCGCATGAAGACGACCCTATTAGAGCGTCACAATCGCTCTTCAATGACGTACGATAATAAAGGTAAGAAACACGCTGGGCTAAGCAGTCTTGATATGAAAGCCTAGATATCAAAGCCAAGTAAAGAAGCTTGGATATAAAAGCTTAAGCACAATCGCTTAACCTGAAGTCTACCTATTCCCAATTAGATAGCCTGTAATCATATTTTAGGTGACGTTAGCTAGACAAATCCTCAAGTCAAAGCCGGTGAAACAAAAACACTACCTATAAAAAACGCCAACATTAAGTTGGCGTTTTTTTATGTTATTAAGCTTTGCTAATCAATAAACTTAGTGATTAGCGCAGTCAAAACGGCAAGTTATTTTTGCTCAGTCATACTGCTAGCATCATCTGCTGCTTGGTTATTATTTACAGTAGCCTTTTTGCTATCAAAGTCAGCGTCATGATCTTCGTCACCAACTACATGCTCTAATTTAAGCTTTTTCACTGAGCGAACCGTTGTTATTGGGCCTGAACATGCGTACAAAACAAATACTGCCATTAACAGTTCAGCAGGGCTAGAGGCGACAACCACAAAGACCAAGACAATCAGTAAGACCACAATAAAGCTGACCTTTCCTTTCCAATCGACTTCTTTAAAGCTGTTATACCTAAAGTTGCTCACCATTAATAAACCAGTAACTATGGTCAATAAACCCATAATAAAGCCATAGTCTTGGCCGTTTAGTTGATATTCCGTACCGACCCAAACAATACTCGCGATAACACCAGCTGCTGCTGGGCTTGCTAGCCCTTGGAAATAACGTTTATCCGCAACCCCTACTTGAGTATTAAATCGTGCTAAGCGAAGCGCTGCACCGGCAACAAAGACAAAAGCCGCAAGCCAACCAAACTTACCCATACCAGAGAGCGCCCAATTATAGGCCACTAACCCAGGGGCGATGCCGAAAGAAACCATATCAGCCATACTGTCATACTCGGCACCAAATTCACTTTGAGTATTGGTAATACGAGCAACTCGGCCATCTAGCCCGTCAAAAATCATTGCCACAAAGATAGCAATTGCAGCAGCTTCGAAATGATTATTCATTGACGAAACAACCGCGTAGAACCCTGAAAACAAGCCTGCCGTAGTTAATAAGTTCGGCAATAAATAAATACCTCGGCTTTGGTTCACATTAGCATTAGGCGAAGTCATATAAGCGAGAAATGTCCTTGTCTGATAAAAACAGCTAATTTAGCACATCTCTTTTAGCGCCGCATTACGTAAATTTAGTAACAGATTAATTCAAATAGGCACGGTAAGCTCAAAACATCGGGGATGTTCACTGTGCAATCCCAACACTGATAATTAATCAACTTACAGCTTTGCGTGCAGTGAGTCAGAGGTCAGAAAAAACGCTGTCAATATATCAACTTAATGTTTAAGATGGGTTAAACTTTATTCAATGCTGTTGGCTGGGAAGTTTGCTAGTAAAAGGCCTTAATTATGTACAAGTTGATTCCAACACTTTGCCTGCTGTTATTCACAATGTCAGGAAACGCTCAAGATACAACTGTTTACCGCTGGGTTGATAAAGACAATATTGTGCATTTTAGTCACCAGCATCCTAACGATAAAGATTTTGCCAAAGTCGATGTCCGCGTTGCTTATGCGCCAGTAGTTCCTGACGGTGAAAAAAACTCATTTGTTGATGATTGGTTGGCAGAAAGGCAAGCACAAAAAGAAGCCAAGAATGAGCTCGAACGTGCCCGCCAGGCTTCAGAGTTAATTGAAAAGAACTGCCAAGCAGCACAAGTTAATTTGAAATTGCTTGGTGGTTTTGAACGAATTTTATTAAAAGAACCAGACGGCAGCTCTCGTTTACTAACGCCAGAGGAAAAGCAAGAACAGCGTATGCTGAATAAACAACACGTCGAAATTTACTGTGATGATAACGACAATAGCTAATGCAATTTAGCTGCGATAACTTATTCAGTTAACAGCAGTAACCAATCATCAAAAAGGTAGCAGCTACCAAGCTACTACCTAAAACCATTACCTAAAAGCACGACCTAAAATCACTCACTGGAAAGTTATCTACATTTACACTTTTCTTCTTGCGCTAAAACAATCAAAAACATCACTATTCCGTAGTGAAAGTAAATTTGTCATCAGCAAATTGAACAACGATTTTCTGGCCCTTTTCAAATTCTCCTGCCAGTAAACGCTGCGCCATAGGGTTTTCAATATCTGTTTGAATTGCACGTTTTAATGGCCTAGCGCCAAATAGAGGATCAAAACCAACTTCTGCAACCTTTCTTAGTGCACTGTCGTCAAGGTGCAAACCAAGCTCTTGCTGTGCTAAACGCGCTGATAAAGATGCAATTTGAATCTTAGCAATTTCAACTATTTGCTCTGCGACTAATGGATGGAAAACAACGGTATCATCAACACGGTTAATAAATTCAGGTTTAAAATGTTGGCTAAGCTCTGCCATCACAGAGGCTCGCATTAATTCGTATTCTTCGTCACCGCTATAGCTTTGGATTGATTCCGAGCCAATATTGGAAGTCATAATAATGACGGTATTTTTAAAATCTACCGTTCGCCCCTGACCATCAGTTAAACGGCCGTCATCAAGCACTTGTAGTAAAATATTGAACACATCAGGGTGCGCTTTTTCAATTTCATCGAGCAGCACTACCGAATAGGGCTTTCTGCGCACAGCTTCGGTTAAATAGCCACCTTCTTCATAACCCACATAACCTGGAGGGGCTCCCACTAGTCGAGCAACGGAGTGTTTTTCCATAAACTCAGACATATCAACGCGAATCAAGGCATCTTCAGTATCAAACAAAAATTCGGCTAGCGCTTTAGTCAACTCTGTTTTACCAACACCTGTTGGGCCTAAGAATAAAAAAGAGCCTATTGGCTGATTAGGATCTGCCAAGCCTGCTCGTGATCGGCGAATAGCGTTAGCGACAGAAACAACGGCTTCAGACTGGCCTATGACGCGCTGATGAAGTTCATTCTCCATACTGAGTAACTTTTCACGCTCTTCAGACAGCATTTTAGCTATGGGGATGCCAGTGGAGCGACTAAGCACGTCAGCAATTTCAATTTCAGTAACTTTGTTACTGAGCAAGCTCATTTCTTGCATTTCCGCTTGACTGGCTAAATCTAACTGCTTTTCAAGTTCAGGGATCCTGCCGTATTGCAGCTCAGACATACGATTCAAATCGCCCGCACGGCGTGCTGAGTCCAAATCTATTCTCGCTTGTTCAAGTTCTGCTTTGATGGTTTGCGTCCCTTGCGATGCTGCTTTTTCAGTCGTCCAAATCTCATCTAGCTCGTCATATTGCTGCTGCGTATCTTTAATTTCTGCGTTAATGGCGTATAGACGTTTGATTGACGCATCGTCAGTATCTTTCGCCAAGGCGCGTTGCTCTAGTTTAAGCTGAATAAGTTTACGCTCTAATTTGTCCAAGTTTTCTGGCTTAGAGTCCATTTGCAAGCGAATACTGGAAGCCGCTTCATCAATCAAGTCAATTGCCTTATCGGGTAATTGACGATCGCTGATGTATCGGTGAGAAAGTGTTGCAGCGGCAACAATTGCCGGATCGGTAATATTCACCGAATGATGCAGTTCATAACGCTCTTTTAGACCACGTAAAATCGCGATAGTGTCTTCAACACTTGGCTCATCAACGATAACTTTTTGGAAGCGGCGCTCAAGCGCTGCGTCTTTTTCAATGTACTGACGATACTCGTCGAGTGTTGTCGCTCCAACACAGTGTAAATCACCGCGTGCAAGTGCTGGCTTCAGCATATTTCCAGCATCCATTGCACCATCGGCTTTGCCTGCGCCGACCATGGTATGTAGCTCGTCAATAAACAGAATGACTTGCCCTTCTAACTTAGACAACTCATTCAATACTGCTTTTAAACGCTCTTCAAATTCACCACGATATTTTGCGCCCGCCACCAGTGCGCCCATATCAAGCGACAATACCTGTTTGTTCTTCAGCCCTTCTGGCACTTCGTGATCAACAATACGTTGCGCTAAACCCTCGACAATGGCGGTTTTACCAACCCCTGGGTGACCGATAAGTACAGGGTTGTTTTTTGTGCGACGCTGAAGCACCTGAATTGCACGACGAATTTCATCGTCACGACCAATTACAGGATCTAGCTTACCTTGCTCTGCACGCTCGGTGAGATTAATCGTAAATTTATCGAGCGCCTGTCTTACATCTTCCGCATTTTGATCGTTAACGTTTTGACCACCTCGTATACGCTTAATGGCATCTTTGAGCCGCGCTTCTGTCGCCCCTAGCGACTTTAAAATCTGGCCTAGCATGCCAGTATCTTCTAGCGCAGCTAATAAAAACACATCAGAAGAAATGTAAGCGTCTTTTAATTTTTGCGCGTACTTATCACAAAGGTTTAGCAAGTTACCGGTTGTTGATGAAAGTTGAACTTCACCACCAACACCGTGAACTTTTGCCAGCCCATCAAGCGCTTTATCAACTTGTTTGCGCAGCGAGCTAACATCAACCCCTGCACTTTTTAACAAAGGAATAACGCTGTTACCAGATTGCTTTAGTAAGGCCATCATTAAGTGCAGTGGTTCAATAAACTGATGATCTCGCCCCAATGCTAATGATTGCGCATCAGAAATAGCTAATTGGAAAGACTGAGTAAACCTGTCTAAACGCATACAAACCTCGGTTCTCGATAATTTCTGGTTAGCATTAGCAAGTGTAAAATGATAGTGATTTAGCTCACTGTAATTTGCTAACGCTTTAAAACTAACATTATCTATAGGGGCTTAACTGCTAAAATCAAGTATATGTAGGGTGCGATGTTGATTTAAAACAAGCTTTTAAGGTTCTTTGGAGGAGCTAATAATATGCAGAGGGGCTAACAGTAGCAGCGTAAGCACTAGTAATCGTTGCGGCAGATAATACTTGCCATACGGCCTGTGACGCTTTCGCGTCGGTAAGAATAATATTGCTGCGCCATAGAATAGGTGCAATGAGGCAGGCTGGCTACCTCAACAATACCTGAAGCACTGAGTAGACATTGCGCAATTTGATGCAGGTTCGCCAAGTATTTTTGAGCAGACTGAGGCACTACCTGAAAAGCAACTACCGTTGCCGGGTTAAGGTTTACAAATGTGTTTTTAACTTCATTGCCAACTTCAAAAGCTCTTGGGCCAATACAAGGGCCTAACCAAGCCACTAATTGCGCGACAGGTGTGTTCATCGCTTCAACAGTTTTCGCAATTATATTTTGCGCTAATGGTCGCCAGCCACCATGAATTGCGGCAATAACTTGCCCTGACTTATCGGCAATTAAAATAGGCAAGCAATCTGCCGTCATTACCGCTAAGGCAATATTAGGGCTTCGTGTTATCGCTGCATCTGCGGTAATTGGTGCCACTTGATATTGATCGACAATAGCAACATTACTGCCATGGACTTGCTCAAGCCATTGAATGTTTGTACCAGCTGGTAAATCTTTAGCAAGACTTGCTCGGTTGGCATTAACTTGTTCTGGGCTATCGCCAACATGCAGCCCTAAATTAAAGCTATCGTATTGACCGGCCAGCGCCAACTCGCCAGCAAGCTCGCGAGTCGTCGTAAATGCCGTGACATGGCGGGCCGGCCAATCAACAGCAACTTTGTGGCTAGCTGTATGCTGCCCAGCGTTAGTAGTCTTGCTCACTGTTAAGCTTAGTGTCTTCTTTTAATAACTCGACGAGTTCAACAAAATCATCAGGGATGTCGGCACGCCATGTCATTAACTCGCCCGTGATTGGGTGATACAGTGATAGCATTGCGGCATGCAACGCCTGACGTTTAAAACTGCGCAAAAATGTTAGTAACTCAGGCGTCGCATTTTTAGGTGGTCTTGGACGACCATTGTATAACGGATCACCGACTAGCGGGTGCGTGATATGTGCCATATGCACACGAATTTGGTGAGTACGACCCGTTTCAAGGCGCAGTCGTAAACGCGTATGTAAGCGATACTTTTCCATCACACGGTAATGGGTAACCGATGGGCGCCCCGACATCGTCACGGCCATATGAGTGCGCTTAGTTGCATGACGCCCTATTGGCTCATCTACTGTACCACCTGCGGTCATAATGCCGCTGGCGATCGCCTCGTATTCACGCGTAATTTCACGCGCTTGCAAAGCATCAACTAAATTTGTTTGCGCGGCAATGGTTTTGGCAACTACCATTAACCCCGTTGTGTCTTTATCTAGACGATGAACAATACCAGCACGTGGAATTAGCTCAAGTTCAGGACAGTAATGTAATAAAGCATTAAGCACTGTGCCATCTGGGTTACCTGCACCTGGGTGAACCACGAAGTCCGCTGGCTTGTTAATGACCAGAATATCATCATCTTCGTAAACAATGTTTAGCGGAATATCTTGCGGTTCAAAGCGCACTTCCGCTTCAATGGTGGCATCAATTTCAACGGTTTCTTCACCAAACACTTTTTCGCGCGCTTTGGTGACAACCTTGCCGTCTAACTTAACATTACCCGCTAAAATCCATTCTTTTAAGCGTGAACGCGAATAATCAGGAAACATTTCCGCTAATGCTTGGTCTAAACGTTTTCCTAAGCAGGATTGTGGAACAGTTTCTTGATGTTGGATAATTTCGGCCATTAAAATCTCTTTGCTATCAAATTAGTATTTGCACTGTGCAAGGCAAGAATGCTGAGTTAGAATGCTGCTCAACAAAAAAAGAAAAGCATTTTACCCTTTTGTTTAGGGCTTTCATAACAATTTTAACGAAAACAACCTAGTGATAATCGAGTCTATGGATAAATTGACCTTAAGAGCTTTAGTGTTAGCCGCAGTAGTATCGCTTGCTGGCTGCTCTTCTTCTGATACTGATATTGAAAAAGTACCTGATCGTTCCGCCCAAGCATTGTTTGTTGACGCTCGCGAAGCGCTTGATAACGGCTTATATCAAAAAGCTATTCAAATTTTATCTGCTATTGATTCTCGCTTTCCATTTGGCCCTATCTCGCACCAAGTGCAATTAGACTTATTGTTTGCTTATTATAAAACAGGTAATTCTGAGCAAGGCATTGCATTAGCAGATCGCTTTTTACGATTAAACCCTAAGCACGCTAACGTTGACTATGTTTACTACATGCGCGCATTAATTAACGTAGCGACAGAAGAAAACTTATTCCAAGATTTAGCGGGTATTGACCGTTCAGATCGCGATCCAAGCGCATCACGAGATGCCTTTAAGGATTTACGTAAAATCGTTGATGAGTATCCAGACAGTAAATATGCTGCAGATGCGAGAAAGCGCATGATTGCGATTAAATCTCGCTTAGCTCAATACGAACTTGCAGTCGCTAAATTTTACTTAAAGCGTGAGGCTTATGTCTCTGCCGCTAATCGTGCTCGCTACATCGTTGAATACTACGCACCAACTCAAGAAACAGAAGCGGCTCTTGAACTGATGGTTGAATGCTATCAAGCATTAGGATTAGACGATTTAAAACGTAACACACTGCAAGTTATTGCGGCTAACTACCCTAATAACCCATTGTTAAATAATTAATCACTCGATTACCAACGGGTACAAAAAAAGCTGCACATGCAGCTTTTTTTTATTGTTCAGCTCAGAGGAAAGAGAGTTAGAGTCTAAATAGCTGCTTCGTCTTCTTCACCAGTACGGATTCGGATTACACGCTCAACATCAGTGACAAAGATTTTACCATCACCAATTTTACCTGTTTGCGCACTTTCAATAATAGCGTTAACACAGCGCTCGACATCGTCAGATGCCACGACAATCTCAATTTTCATTTTTGGCAGAAAATCCACCATATATTCCGCGCCACGATATAGCTCAGTATGACCTTTTTGACGGCCAAAGCCCTTCACCTCTGACACCGTCATACCGGTAATGCCGATCTCGCCTAATGCTTCACGCACATCATCCATTTTAAATGGCTTTATAATCGCCTCTATTTTTTTCATTTTCACGCCTTAATAATTTTTACAGCTACGTTTTTATTATATGCCGATAATTAAAAAACAAAATAACTAAGCGCTGAAAACTCAACCATTTGAATTATTTTCACGTATAAATGGTCTGCACAAATCGCTGTGCTTTTTGTTACACTCAGCTTAACTATTTTTGATACCAAGGATTAACAATGAATCAGCAAGTGATCATTGAAGAAATGAAAGTGTTACCCGAAATCGACCCTGCATATGAAGTAGAGCGCAGAGTAGCCTTTATCAAAAAACAACTAACCTCTTCCTCACTTAAGCACCTTGTATTGGGCATCAGTGGTGGTGTCGACTCATCCACTTGCGGCCGTTTAGCGCAACTTGCCGTTAACGAGTTGAACCAAGAGCACGCAACTGAAGAATACAAATTTATAGCGGTCAGACTGCCTTATGGTATTCAGGCTGATGAAGAAGACGCTCAAACTGCGCTTTCTTTTATCCAACCAAGCAATGTGGTAACAACCAACATCAAAGCAGGCGCTGATGGTATTAACCAAGAAACCTTAAGCGCCTTAGAAAGTGCACAATTACTTAGTGCAAGTGACAGCCAAATCGATTTTTCAAAAGGTAATGTAAAAGCGCGTAGCCGCATGGTAACTCAGTACCACATTGCTGGTATTCTTGGCGGCTTAGTGATTGGCACTGACCACTCTGCAGAAAACATTACAGGCTTTTTTACCAAGTGGGGTGATGGCGCATGTGACCTAGTGCCGCTTTTTGGTCTTTCAAAGCGCCAAGTTAGACAATTAGCTAAGCACTTAGGTGCTCCCTCAATTTTAGTGGAAAAAGCCCCTACCGCTGATTTAGAAGACCTAGACCCAGGCAAGAAAGACGAAGATGCACTAGGCCTTAGCTATGACCAATTAGATGACTTCTTGGAAGGCAAAGTAGTTTCTGATGAGGTTCGTGACCGTATCGTAGCTATCTACAACAAAACCCAACACAAGCGCCTGGCGATTCCCACTATCTACGACTAGAGCTTGATTTCTAGCATCGACCATTTGGTGTTCCTAGCCAACAGTGGTATAACTGTTGACTAGGATTTAACCGCTCGTAGTTAAGGTGGCTGATTATGAAAATATCAAAAGGATTTACGCTCGTAGAGCTAATGGTTGGAGTTGCCATCATAGGAATCGCGCTGGCGGTAGCATTACCAAATTTCAATAATTGGATCGTGCAAATTAGAGTGGACAACGAAATATCTCAAATTCATCGCCTACTGCTCACAGCAAGAAATACCGCTATAAACTTAGAACATGAAGTCATCGTCTGCCCGTTAGATGGAAAAAGCTGTGTAGATGATTGGTCGCGTGAAATAAGTGCGTTTGTTGATGTGAACAATAACGGTGACTATGATTCGGCAGACAATGAAACTATTATTCGAGTGAAAGCCTCAATTGATGAGGGCGACACCTTAACCTTTCCAAGGGCTAGTCTGACTTATCAGCCGACTGGCCAAGCAGGAGGCGCGGCAGGAACTTTTGCTTATTGCCCCAAAAGCCTACCACAGTTCAACCGCGGGGTTATTGTCTCATTGCGAGGTAGAGCTATTCAAACACGAGACACGGATAATGACAACATTGACGAAACAAGAGCTGGTGCTGATATCACTTGTGAGTAGTGTAGTTATATAGTGACCGCTTGTTTGTATGCTAATACCCCTACCCTTCAACCGTATGCGACGCTAGTGCACAGAGTTAAGAGAGAACGATAGTGAATGGCAGAGCTCTAGGAACATTTTCTCAAATAAAGCCAAGCTAAACCGACGATACACTTAGTTTTGCTAACTTGATTTGACTAAGCGAGTGATAGTCGTCCTTAAAGCATGAGGAAAAACTATAAACACAATCTAATGTCGGCTATTTAGGTAAGCTGTTTTCTAACGCATTCGCTTTTGATTCTGTAAATTTTTGACCAAATGGAACACACTCAAAGACATCAAAAATTCGTTCGGTTGTTCGCTTTTTATTAATGCGCTTATTCTTTTTTAGCTTGTCGAAATAGCTCGCACCTTGATTAGCAGGCATAATTTTATAATGAATAATTTCCGTTCCACCTAGCAATGCGATATGGCATTTAATACGAGCTTTGTCATCAGCCTTAGCATTTACATCAGATGGGCTCAATAAAACAGCTAACGCGACAATCGCAACAAAGATACTTTTCATTTTATCGTTCTCACTAGTGTTAATCCCAACAATCGCTACTCGGTGTCTTTTGGCCAGCGTCTGTCACCTTAAGCTCTTTGCATTTCACATCAGCAGAAGCGAGGCTCCCTTGAGCCGTGGCGGTTAAGATAAAGCTGTCTCCAGTCACTGTTGCATCTATTTTGTAATAACCGCCTTCAGTTTCAAAAGGATCTTTAGCTTGGCCAAGCTTTGTCATATCATTTGTATAAATTCTGTTGTCTAAGTAGTATTGCTCCATCAAGCTGGCAATTCTTAGCAATTCACGCTGGCCCTCAGTTCGTTTCGATTTAGTCGCGTAACTCTGATAGCTTGGGTATGCAACTCCTGCCAAAATACCAATAATTGCAACAGCAATTAATAACTCGATCAGAGTAAAACCAGAAGACTTGATGCTTCTTTTCATTAATTATCTTCCTCAACATATAGAGCTGTACGCATTGTTTTCAATCTCAAACCGTCGCAGTTACCATTTGCATCACAAATTGTCTTTTCATCAGGTGCAAGCAACACAACTTCTGTTCTTTGATCAGTTTCTTTAGGGTTATCTGGATCCGATTCATCATCATCTGTTGTTGGCGGCCGAGTAACAATAGTTGGCTTTTCATTTATGATACCGGGCAGCTCTATTATCCTCGTCTCATAAACAGTTGTTCCTAACGCTAAATCAACAGCATACAATTGTGCCTTACCGCCATCTAAGGCGCAGGTGCCTGCTGAAGCAAAAGTAGGAATAAAGCTGTTGTAATATGCAACACCTGCTATTGCCTCAGGCTGTGTAACACTTTTCTCTCCGCTGCCTTGCAAGCTTATTCGCCAGCCATCTTCTTCACTCACAGCAAATGCTAATTGTTCCCGCTCACTATCACTAAGGCTCTGATTAGCAAAAGGGTTACCAGTGTAATCATATAGGTCATTCACACCAATCACTGCGGGTGCGGTATCAAATTTTTGGGTAATAATATTCCCATCTTTGATCATAAATAGCATGTTATTAGTTACAGTATCTAATGGATCAGCGCGATTACCACTGCCGATTAAAATGGCATCATAAGGTACAGCTGATTGGTGAAACTGCTCATCGGAATTACCATCAACTATGGTTGTGTACTTAAATGTTTCTGAAATCAATGCTCGTGTAATTGTAGGCTCACTGAAGAAACGTCTGTCATTCGCTTCTGTCGCATTATTTCCTTCACCTTGACGGCCGAGTGAAGCGAGCTTAATAAGCCCCCAATCATCAGAGTCGGCACCGACCATATCAAGTCGCCAAACTACACCACCAGTATCGCCGAAATATAGTCGGTCCGCGAAACCATCTGAATCGCTATCAAGGGCAGAAACTGCTGCAGGAATGCTGTCATTACCGGAAAAGTCGATATCACCACCTGGTGTTATCGCTAGTTTCTGCGCACCTGTTGCTGCATCAACAAAATATAACCCTCTGCCCAAAGAATCATTTGTACCCACGCCACCTGCATCCTTTGATGCTGCATAGCCAGCAGCAAATACTAGAGTAGGCTTGGCTTTACCCGAATCTGTATTGATTAACGAGTTGATCACTCGAGGTGTAGACCATGACTGACCAAGTTCATTGAAGCCATTTGTCTCATCATTGATGTGCCATAATAATTTAGGCGCCGCGTCCGGGTTACTAATATCCAGAGCATAGTAAGAAGAGCCTCCTCGGCGTGAGCCTACAAACACCCAAGCTTTATCGCCTTTAGTATGATCAACAGTGCCATCGCCACCGTCATCAATATAGGAAACAGGGGTACCATCTAAACCATAGACTTTACCACTACCACTCGCATTAACTCTCAACTCACTATAATTATTAAAAAACTCTTTCGGCATAAATGCCCAGTTTTCTTTAACTGTATCTCCTTCATCTTCGAACATATGCAGTGCACCTGCATTAGTTCCAACGATGATGCGTACATCTTGATTATCAGAGCTGCCACCGTAATTAATTACGAGCGGACGTGAATGGAGAGGATCACCAAAAACATCCTTGCGCATATCTGTTGTTGACTTGTCGTTATCATCATCATCAACATCACTGCCCTTTGCCCAGTCAACCAATCCATCTAAATCAGCTTCTGTAACTTTCATAAATGCAGCAAGTTTTGCCTCAGTTTCAAAAGCAGTAACGGCATTGTCTTTTGTAAAATCTATTATTGCTCCACTACTGCCTAAATCTGAATATACAGTACGACTGCTAGGTGTCATATTTTGGAACATTTCAACAACGCCCCCTTCATTAACATCTGCGCCGTCATCATTAGTTGACCAAATTGTTGTTACATCGTCTTTAATATTGCCATCGTCATTTAATGCTGGTTCTTTCCCTGTACCAACTAGACCGCTTCCTGAAATTTTCAGTTTCTTTAGATTCCCTGCCCATCTTGGTCTGCGTTCTGGCAAAAACATAGCGTAGTAAACTGAATCGAGTGTTTGAGTGCGGTCAAAATTATTTGAGGCTACTGCTGGTGCAGTGAAAGTTGCATTGACACTTAGTGCATTCCGTAAAGCAGAAGATAACTCTATAACTAGCTTTTCTGGTTCCTCAACGTTATAGAATTCACCACCTCCGGCAGCGGCAGCTGCATCAAGCAATTTTTTTGCATCGTCATCGATCAGTTCTGAATTGGTGGGGTTATCCGGATCAGCAAAATCTTGTAACGCAAAGCCGATAGTGTTCAAAGTTATATTCTGCTTACCTTCAACATTTCCATTGATATCTTGGTTATGAAGGATGTCTGCTAACGCAGCCAAATAATTATCCTTGCTAATTAGCGAACTGCCAAATCTAGAGCGAACCTTTCTTACTTTGCTTGCATCAAAGCCTGGCATAGCAGCAATCTTGCTGTTAGCTGCTTGGTCTTGAGTTGGGGCCCCATCGGTTATCATTATCACATGGACATTGTCACCACAGTAATTAGCACCGAATGGTGATAAGTAGTTTTTACCTGTCTCTATACCTGTGTCCCTTGGCGGAGTGTTACCTTTGTAGTTAATATCACTATAGTTAGAATCATTATCCCCAAAGTCTACAGATAGACCGCCAAAATAACGACTTGCCTCATAAAGGCTTTCACACAATGGCGTATTGGTTTCACCGTCTATATCTGTTTCAAGGATACCTAGCAGCTCAGCTCTAGTTGCAATATTCATTGGCTGAATACCCATAACTATGCGGCCGCCATCGCGCGTATTTTCACCAGCGTGGTTTAGGTTAAATATTTGAAGCCCAAAATCTACGTTATGAAACGACTCTACAACTGACACCACAGCTCGCTTTGCTGCTTCCAATTTAGATACATTTTCTTTTTCGACCGTATCACTTTGCGAGTATCTAAGGTAATTGTCCGAATATAGAGTAACTATTTCACCTTTCTCTGCTGTACTAATGGCGTTGTTAATGTCAGTTGTGTAATACACTGGTTTTTTTTTCGTTCCTAGACCATCTGCGGGATAGCCATCAGGTAATGGTTTACCATCTTTGTCAAAACCGTAAGGTTTACCGTCAGCGTCAGTACCAGAGTTTATATTTCGAATAGAAGTATTATTAAGTATGTCATATTCTATATCTTCTAAGCAGTCGACTATTTCCAAGTTTGCGCCATTGTTGTCTGGTATTTCTTCCCACGTTCCAGAGCTGCCTTTGAAGGTATACTCCCTAAGGTTTACATTCACAAAGCCTTTTGTCGCTAAAGGTTCGTGAGCAAAGTCACAACTTAGAATCGATGCTAAAAAACGTCGCTGTTCGCTTGGACTATCGGGAGTTGGCAAAGATTGGCCATCAACGCCGGTACCTTTAGTAAAGTAGATAAACTTTTCCGACAGTGAATTAAAACCACCTACTGCGGGGTAAGTAAAGTTTGGATCGTAGGGGGCATTAATGGTAACCAATTGGTTCATACTGCCTGAGTTATCAAAAATGATTAACACCTTGGGGGTAATCCCAACGGTAGTCGACTCATTTCCAAGGTATAATTCAATATCTTCCGAGTATGCTACCCAAGGAAGTAAACAGCTTAGGAAAAAAAATACGTATTTCATCACTAATTCCCTACATTTAATAGTTGCTGAGCAATATTAGCGTTGGCTCGAACTTCGCTCGTATTATTTCGGCCATATTGATTAGTTACAGCAATGCTCACGACATTGCATTTTAATAATTGATTTGAGGAAGATAAGGTTGTGTGCGGGCAGTCTGTCGGTTCATTGGTGTCAAGCTCATTATCAATAACCACACTGCTGACGGCCACACTTGTTATTGTATTAACAGGTTGAGGAAAATCCTTGCCTGCAAATAAATTGACATTACCTCTAATTTGGTCTGCAACAGTTTCGTCTAAAGCGCTAACGGCTGCCTGAACCGCAATTAACTTTTCTTCACTGGCGCCCGACATTTTGATGTCTGAAGATGAATTAAGCATTAACACTGAAGCAACGGCAGTAAGCGCGACTAAAAAAACAATTGATGTTATTAAAACAAAACCTGTTTGAGGCCTTTTTTGATTACCTACCATACTCTTACATCACCATTGTGTAGTGTTATAGTGGAACTAAAAAGCATTCTTCTATAGTTATCACCAGCTGCGTTAAAGTTAACATCACCTAATCGGTACACAGTATCATTAGTATAGGTGGGGTCTAGCTCTATATCACGCACTAGCACATATACTTTAACTGCTCTAATTTTTGCGCTAGAAGCGCCATCCCAAATCGCGTCTGTTACATTATTTGCCGAGACAAATGAGTCAACATTGCCATTACCGTCACTATCAATACCGTATAAAAATCTGATCATTTCTACACCGTCGATTAAAGGCTGATTCCACATGCTATTGGCTAAGCTAATCAGATTTAGGGTCGGTACAACATTAGAACTACCAGCTAAAGTATCATCTGAAACATAGTAGATATGGTGCTGATACTCCCATGTCTGGCTATTGTTGATAACAGGAGGAGTATTCTCACCATCAAATATTTGGCCAGCATTCATGTTAGTCGTTAAGTAGTAGCGATCACCGTCTAACGCCCCTACCGTCGGTAATGCGACTGCACGCTTTAACTGCAAAATATCAGAACCTTGCTTGGCATCATTGATACACCCCATCATGGCGGAATTTAAAGGTGTAGCACCCCATATGGCTCGAAAGGTACCAATATTTCCTGGAAATGTTCCATTATTAATTCCACCACCTCGGCACTCACTGCTGGGCGCAGTTGGCACAGATAGTAAATTGCTGTTGCTTAGTGGCATGGCAAGCTCCCCCCAGAACCCCTGACGCATTAGATCATCAGTTAGTAAGCTAATGGTAATTCGCCCTGTTTCTTGCATTGAACCATACCGAGTTGTGGTATCAGATGTTGAGTACATACCAACAAATACGCTCATTACACCTGAAAAAAGCACTAACCCTAACGCTAAAGAAATAAATATTTCTAAAATTGTAAAACCGCGTTGATACTTCATTTACTGCTCGCTAAAACAAAAATGCTGTTAATACAATACTGCGACGTTTGTCTGCCGAAGAGTCGCAATTTCCGCCACCAGCACTTTTTACTTCGGATCGCCCTGCCCAGCTAACAACTACAGTTACTAGTTGAGCATTGTGAGTAATACACCCTCTTGCATCAATTAAGCCACCAGTATTGCTGTTGCTTAACTTTGAGTTTGCTCCCTGCAATGCATTTGTCCATTCGTATAGATCATTAGTAGCTATTTGTTGTGCTGTGCATGGGGAAGCGACATTATTGCAAAGGTTGTCTGGCAAAGGTCTAGCATTTTCACCATAGTTGCCTTCATAGCTCTCTAATATCGCTTCACTCACATCATTGCTACGAATGCGTTCGATAATATCTTGCGCCATAGCCGAGGCTAATGAGCGCTGCATAGCATCAAAGCTTCCTTTCTTGGCTGTTGTTTGCATAGCCACAGCACCTAAAATTCCAGTCGCTAAGATAAATAATGCGACTAAAACTTCTATTAATGTCATTCCTCGCGAATGGTAGTTATCCATAAATCCACCTCGCTTTTGGATCGAGTAGTAAGTCGTGAGTTAAAAAAGTAGAAAGGGAAAGAAAGAAATTTCTTCGCAAAAAAATAGAGTGGCGATTTATTGAAGTAATAAATACCCGAGATTGGCCAACATATGTGTTAAGTATCGCCATAATTAGAGGCATTAACCCATACCTATATCCATATAATGGGTAGCTGTGACCTATATTGTCACTACACAGTTACTACCCACGGTTGCGTTTAAAGTTATCGCAAATCCGAAACTGTGATCGAATTCTCCTGTTAGTAATTAGCTTTGCAGCTGACTAAAATGCTGATTAACTTTTATCCACCCCGAAGATTAACGCAATTCAACAGGTACGGCAAATACTATGTTTTCTTCACGGCCTGGGTGTTCGATAACTTCATGACCTCCATAGGATTTTAGTTGCTCGATAACTTGCTTTACCAATACTTCTGGCGCTGAAGCCCCCGCAGTAACCCCTACTTTTAGTGTGCCTTTTAGCCAAGCTTCATCGATATCGTTAGCTGTATCTATTAGGTAAGAAGTCGTGCCGATTTTTTCGGCCAATTCACGTAAGCGATTTGAGTTAGAGCTGTTTTTCGCACCAACAACTAACAACAAATCTACTTGTTCTGCAATTGACCTAACAGCATCTTGGCGATTTTGCGTTGCATAACAAATATCGTCTTTACGCGGTCCTTCAATTGCAGGAAACTTGGTTTTCAACGCATCAATTACATCACTAGTATCATCTACTGATAAGGTGGTTTGGCTACAGTAATGCAATGCATCAGGGTTTTTAACAGTAAGCGCTGCTACATCTTCTGGTGACTCAACTAAGTAGATACCGCCGTCTGCACTGTCATACTGCCCCATCGTGCCTTCTACTTCTGGGTGACCTGCATGACCAATAAGCACACACTCAACCCCTTTGCGACTAGCACGAGAGACTTCCATATGTACTTTAGTGACTAGTGGGCAAGTGGCATCAAATACTTTTAATCCGCGCTCTTTCGCTTCGTTACGAACGGCTTTTGAGACACCGTGTGCGCTGAAAATTACGGTTGCATCGTCTGGTACTTCATGGAGTTCGTCGACAAAAACAGCGCCACGATCTTTTAAGCCATTAACAACAAATTTGTTATGAACAACTTCGTGACGCACGTAAATTGGTGCATCAAATAAATCTAAAGCGCGATCTACTATGCTGATAGCACGATCTACACCTGCACAAAAGCCACGCGGATTTGCTAAGATAATTTCCATCAAAATGCCTACTTAATTTCTACCACGTCAATAACGAAAGTAACGTCTTGTCCAGCCAAAGGGTGATTAAAATCAACGGTAACAGATGCACCAGATACTTCAGTAACCATACCAGGTACTTCACCGCCAGGCGTTGTAAAAGTAATAATACTGCCCACTTTAGCCGGTGTGTCTGCGTCAAATTTGTTGATGTCTACATAATGTACATTGTCTGGGTTCTTTTCGCCAAATGCATCTTTGGCAGCAAGGGTGAACTCTTTCGTTTCACCTTCACTCATTCCTAGCAATTGTGCTTCAAACGCAGGCGAGATACTTTGATCGCCCATATTGATTATTGCGGGCTTATTATTCACTTTAGTGCTATCGGCGGCAGAGCCATCTGATAACTTCATGGTGATGTGGGCAACTAGACTTGAGACTGCGGTAATTTGTGTCATTTCTTACTTCTTAAATTAGGTACTTCTTAAATTAATTACTATTCAATACTGACTTTGCCAGCTTCCTGTTCGTTTCAGTCTTCTTTATCGGGCTGACCAAAGAAAGAGTCATAAATCATTAAGGCTGCTCCAACGAAGATCACCGAATCGGCAACGTTAAATGCAGGCCAGTGAGACTTTCCTACGTAAAAGTCGAGAAAATCGATGACATAGCCAAATAACACGCGGTCAATTAAGTTGCCAAGTGCACCACTTAGCATTAACGCAAAACCAACCCCTAGAACGCGATTTGACGATGGTGTTTTAGATAGCCAATAGATGAATAAACCACTTGCCAACGCGGCTATTGTGGTAAAAAACCAACGCTGCCAGCCTCCTTGGTCTGCTAAGAAGCTAAAAGCAGCACCTTCGTTATGTACATAGGTCAAATTAAAATATGGCATAACAGCAACACTTTCGTACAAATCAAAAGTGCCGGCGACCCAGTGTTTTGTCACTTGATCAATAATGAGAAAAAGTACAGTAAGCCACAGCCATTTAAGCCCTGTTGAAGAAAAAGGTGATGATGAAGAAAAACTCACGTCAGAATTCCTATAACGAATAAATCTATCGGTAGAAGAAAATAAACCGCTGAAATTCAGCGGTTTATTTTGGAAGTGTCAGTTATGCGAACTGTCGCTGCTCACCGTCGCCATCAACGTTAGTTACACAACGTCCACATAGCTCAGGGTGTACTTCAACCGCGCCGACATCGTCAGTAAAGTGCCAACAACGATCACACTTAGTACCTGCTGATTGCGCAACCGCAACTGATAAACCTTCAAGCTCAGTTGCTACGGCTTCGCTAGGCACTGCGTCAGTTGAAATCGCCGCGCCTGATGTGATCAGTACAAAGCGTAGCTCATCGCCTAATTTCGCAAGCTTGTCTGCAAGCTCAGCTTGAGCATACAAAGTCACTTCAGCTTCAAGTGCTTTACCCACTTTCTTATCTTTACGAGCAGCTTCTAGCGCTTTGTTAACTTCAGCACGTACTAATAAAATGTCGTTCCAGTAATCGTCACTCAGCTCGCCATCGTTAGTAATACCAGCAATGTCTTCAAACCATACATCAGTAAACACAAACTCATCACGCTCGCCAGCAGCCGGAGCAGGCAATGCTTGCCAGATCTCTTGTGCAGTGAATGACAAGATTGGTGCCATCCAACGCGTCATCGCTTCAGCAATTAGGTACATTGCGGTTTGACATGAACGACGCGCATGGCTGTCAGATTTAGCTGTGTATTGACGATCTTTAATGATGTCTAAGTAGAAGCCACCAAGCTCCGTTGTACAGAAGTTCATTAGCTTGTGCACCACTTGGTGGAACTCATATTCATCGTAAGCATTAATGATTTCTGCTTGAAGTGCTGCAGCTTTGGCTACCACCCAACGATCCAACGCTACCATATCTTCAACGGCAACTGAGTGCTTAGCAGGCTCGAAACCGTTAATGTTGGCTAACAAGAAGCGTGACGTGTTACGAATACGACGATAAGCATCCGCTTGGCGCTTAAAGATTTCGTCCGATACGGTAATTTCTTGCGTGTAGTTAACCGAAGCCACCCACAAGCGAAGAATGTCTGCGCCTAGCTTATTAGTGATCTCAGATGGCGTGATCACATTACCAAGTGACTTAGACATTTTCTTACCGTCAGCATCAACGGTAAAGCCATGGGTTAATACCGTCTTGTATGGCGCACTGCCATTAATCGCCATCGCTGTTTTTAATGAAGACTGGAACCAACCGCGGTGCTGATCAGAGCCTTCCAAGTATAAATCTGCTGGATAACCTAACTCTTCGCGTTGTGCCATAACAGAGTAATGAGTAACGCCAGAATCAAACCAAACATCTAGCGTGTCTGTTACTTTGCTGTAAGCATCAGCGTCATCGCCTAATAAATCACTTACTTCTAGGTCGAACCATGCGTCCATACCTTGCTTTTCAACAAGCTTGGCCACTTCTTCAATTAAACGCGGCGTGTCTGGGTGCAAGGCTTGTGTTTCTTTGTGAACAAACAAGGCAATTGGCACGCCCCAAGTACGCTGGCGAGAGATACACCAATCAGGGCTCGACTCTAACATTGAATCAATGCGCGCACGGCCCCAGTCAGGAATCCACTGCACACCTTCAACAGCACCTTGAACTTCTTCGCGAAGACTATTCTTAGTCATGCTGACAAACCACTGAGGCGTCGCACGGAAAATTAATGGCGTTTTTGTTCTCCAACAATGTGGGTAACTGTGAGTAAATTTGTCTTTAACAAGTAAGTTGCCATGCTCAGCAACGACATCAATTACTTTCTCATCCACTTTGTAGACGTGCTCACCGGCGAACAACTCCACGTTATTACGGTAAATACCGTTATCGTCTAGGTAGTTTAACGTTTCGATGTTGTATAGTTTGCCAACATTGAAATCTTCTACCCCGTGATCTGGTGCGGTATGAACACAGCCCGTACCCGCATCAGTTGTAACGTGATCGCCCAAAATAACAGGTACTTTGCGCTCATAGAAAGGGTGATTAACTTGCAAGTGTTCAAGTGCTGCACCGTTAACTCGACCAACAATGGCGAAATCTTCAACGCCTGCGCGCTCCATCACACTTTCGTGCAAAGCTTCAGCGACTAACAAGCGCTCTTCGCCTGCTTGCACAATAACGTAATCTAACTCAGCATTAACGCTAACTGCTTGGCTAGATGGTAGTGTCCACGGTGTTGTTGTCCAAATAACAACAGAAATTTTGCCGCTACCTGATAAGTCTGATACAAGCTCTGCTAGCACAGACTCATCGGCAACCGGATATTTAACATCGATCGAGAAAGACACTTTGTCGGCGTATTCAACTTCCGCTTCTGCAAGCGCTGAGCCACCAACAACACTCCAATAAACAGGTTTAAAGCCCTGTTGTAAGTGACCATTTTCAGTGATTTTACCAAGCGCACGGATAATGTTGGCTTCGGTTTCAAAATCCATTGTTAGGTACGGATTTTCCCAATCACCGAACACACCTAAGCGTTTAAAGCTCTCACGCTGACCATCAACTTGCTTTGCCGCATACTCACGACATTTTTTGCGAAACTCTGCAGCCGAAAGTTTGTGACCTGGTTTGCCAAACTTCTTCTCTACCACTAACTCAATCGGTAAACCGTGGCAATCCCAGCCAGGCACGTACGGCGAATCGAAGTCAGATAAGGTTTTTGCCTTAACAATAATATCTTTAAGAATTTTATTTACCGAGTGACCTAAATGAATGTCACCATTGGCGTAAGGAGGGCCATCGTGCAAAATAAATGACTTCTTACCTTTTTTCGCCGCTCTAATTTTGCTGTAAAGGCCCTTGTCAGCCCAGTCTTTCAGCATTTGTGGTTCACGATTTGCCATGTTTCCGCGCATAGGGAAACTGGTATCTGGCAAATTTAAGGTATGTTTGTAATCACTCATTTATGTCGATATCCGTTAATTCAAATCTGGTCAATCTAACGATTCTATTCAATTCGCTTAGCCTAACTTTACCCTAACTTAATGATTCGTTAGGTTTGTTTTGGACTAAGACTCGCTAATTTAGTTTATGTAACTTAAGCCATCTTGGCTTGATATTCAGTTACATAGCGACGCGCCTGTTGGCTGTCTTTGTTAATCTGTTCGGTTAGTTCTTGCAAAGAGTTAAACTTACGTTCTGCGCGCAGTTTATCTAGTAAAACAACTTCCAATATCTGACCGTACACATCTTGGTTGAAGTCGAAAATATGCACTTCAAGTTGTTGTCTAATGCCTGCCACTGTAGGTCTTGAACCAATATTGGCAACACCAAAATATGTCCCAGCTTCGCTATTCACTTGTACCGCATAAACACCGGATACTGGCGATACACGACGTTTGAGCTTGATATTAGCCGTCGGGAAGCCTAACTCTCTACCACGTTTGTCACCGTGGAAAACACGACCATGAATCGAGTAAGGTCTACCCAGCATGCCTTGCGCGTCAGCTAGCCTGTCTTGCTCTAAGGCTTGACGGATCTCGGTACTACTGATGCGGCAATCATCTAATTTAAAGCTCGCGGTATCCGAAACACCAAAGCCAAATTTCTCGCCCGCTTGGCTCAGCATTTTAAAGTCGCCAGTACGATTCTTACCAAAGCGAAAATCATCGCCAATGATCAAATGCTTAATACCAAGCTGTGCAACCAACAATTGCTCGATAAAGTACTCGGCCGTTTGGCTAGCAAAAGCACAATTAAAGTTCACACAAATCAAGCGTTCTACCCCAAGCTCTGCCAGCAAGGCGTATTTATCTCGTAAGCGAGTTAACCGAGCTGGCGCCGTTTCAGGGCTAAACAACTCTTGCGGTTGCGGCTCAAATACCATTACAGCAGACACACAATTCAGTGCTTTCGCCTGCTCTATCAATGCGGTAATAACGCGTTGGTGTCCTAAGTGAACGCCATCGAAATTACCTATGGTCAATACACAGCCGTGATCAGCTGGTTTTATGTTATGAATTCCGCGAATTAACTGCATTGAGCGATTCAATCTTGTCTGTTTAATCTTTTGGCTTAGCTAAGCTGATGTGTTTTTAGACATTCATCAGTTATCAGCAAGTTAGCCTATCTAACCTAAAAAACCGACGAATTATATATTAGTCTCAGTAAAGAATCAGCATTTAACGAGCAGAAATCGGGCTATTTTTATCAACCTTAAAATCACTGAGTTTTACGCGCATTAGCCATAGCAAAGCAAAGTAAAGTATAACGCCGGCAACAATCAAACTACTGATGTGTGCTAACTGCTGTGAAAATACCATTGCAAACCACTCATTTTCGCTTGGCTGAAAATAAATAATAGCGCTAGCCATTAGCGCAGAGGCGACAACTAACTTCGCAAAAAACCACTTGGTTTTACTAGGAATGGTGAACACACCACTGTTTTTCAACCCGCGATAAAGCAGAAATGCATTTAAAGTCGCCGATAAGGTAGTTGCCATTGCCAAACCAACATAGCCATAAAACGGCGCTAACATTAAGTTAAAAACCATGTTTGCTACCATGGCAATTATGCCTATCTTAACCGGAGTTTTGGTATCTTGCCGTGAGTAAAACCCAGGAGCGAGCACTTTGATAAACATAAAACTTACTAAGCCTGAAAGATACGCATAAAGGGCGTAAGACACTTGCAGCACATCGCTTTGACTGAATTCACCGCGCATAAACAGCAGCATGATGATAGGCTGAGCCAGCACCATCAACCCAGCCAATGCTGGCATTCCCATCAAGCAAACAACCCGCAAGCCCCAATCAATGGTAGAGGAAAATTCTGTTTTATTTTCTCTAGCGTGCAGCCCAGAAAGGCTGGGTAAAATTACCGTGGCAATACCGATACCAAATAAACCAAGGGGAAATTCCAGTAAACGATCGGCATAGTACAACCAGCTAATTGAGCCTGTGACTAAGAAACTGGCAATTAAAGTATCTAACAGCAGATTAATTTGGGTAACGGAAACACCAAACAACGCAGGCACAATTAGCTTGCGAATTTTTGCCACTCCAGGTGCATGCCACGCCCACTTGGGTTTTACCAAAACACCTGCGCGATATAAAAACGGTAGTTGAAACAAAAATTGTACTACCCCCCCAAAAAATACCCCCCACGCTAAGGCATAAGCAGGCAAATCAAAGTATGGGGTTAAGAAAATAGCGCTGGCAATAATACAAACATTGAGTAATACCGGTGTAAAAGCGGCGGCGGCAAATTTGCCTAAGGTATTGAGTATTGCGCCAGCAAGTGCGGTTAAGCTAATAAACCACAAATACGGAAAAGTAATTTTGAGTAACGTAGAAGCCAGCTCAAACTTAGTGCCTTGCTCGCCCCCATGCCACCAATCAAGAAACCAGCCAAAACCAAACAGCGCAACAATAACTGGCGAAGCTATCATACCGAACAGGGTAACAAGAGATATCACTACCCCTAACGTGCCAGACACCTGTGCAATCAGTTTTCTGGTTTCATCTGTGCCATTTTTTTCATCTTGTGCTTGATACTCACTGAGCACTGGTACAAAAGCCTGCGCGAATGCCCCCTCAGCAAATAAGCGTCGTAAAAAGTTGGGAATTTTATTAGCAAAGAAAAATACGTCAGCACCTGCGCCTGTTCCCATGAAGTTAGCGATAACCACGTCACGCACTAATCCTAGTACACGAGAGATCATGGTCATGGCGCTGACAATAATGCCTGACTTAATTAACTTTTTACTCACTCTGTTTGCTCAATAGGGAAAATAGACAAAAGAAATATTATGACTGTAACTCAAAGTGTTAAACAAGCAGAGAATGTTCTGTTTACCGCTAGCACTGCAAATAAATAATTTCTGGCTCGCTATGTGTAGCAGCGCTAAAAATCTCGTAAATAACGCAGCTTACTGACGCAAATCGCTATTATTAAACCAATAAATAAATGCCAGGTTGTTCAATGGGAGTTATTAATTTAGCGGTAATTAATAAATCTGGTAATATTTATCGCTAAATTAATTGACAATTCCTCAGAAAAAAGGCATATTTTGCCGCCTTAAATTTAGGCTATATTTTATCACATTTAGGAGTTCACCTTGGCTAACTCAAAGCAAGCTAAGAAACGTGCGGTACAATCTGAAAAGCGCCGTCAACACAATGCAAGCCGTCGTTCAATGATGCGTACTTTAGTTAAAAAAGTAATCGCTGCAATTGAAGCCGGTGACAAAGAATTGGCAACAAAAGAATTAGCAGCTGCGCAACCGATCTTAGATCGTTACGCAACTAAAGGTCTTATTCACAAAAACAAAGCTGCTCGTAGCAAGAGCCGTTTAAACGCTGCTATCAAAGCACTTTAATTTGTTTTTGTAGACGCTTAAGTATCTTTTAAAGATAAAGCGATGTTAAAAACCGGCAACTACGCCGGTTTTTTTATAACTGTATTTTTTCTAAAACTACATACCGATACCCGCGCGCATCAAGAGCTATTGATAGCTGCATAATTAGTAAAGCCTCATTCAGAATAGTTGCACCCTGCAATGTTTTTTCCTACTCTTTTTGCCGTCAATGATAATGAGAATTTCCCGTATGAATCTACATTCAACAACCAATAACAAATCAATCAAAGCTAAGCTTAGCAAACTCGCTGCCGTTGTTTTAATGGCCACATCAGTGCTTTCAGCCTGTGGTGACAACACAACAAAAACAGAGCAAGCACCTACATTAGTTGAAAACTATGAAAACCGTTTAGACATCTATAAAACAGTTACGCTAAGTGCTGATTTAAGCCACTTATCTGACAATCAAAAGCAAATGTTATCGCTGCTAATTGACGCTTCCAAAATTATGGACGATCTATTCTGGAAACAAGCATTTGGCCAAGACAAAACAGCGTTTCTGGCAAAATTAAGTGACCCGAAAGTAAAAGCTTTTGCTGAAATTAACTATGGCCCTTGGGATCGATTAGATGGCGACAAAGCGTTCTTAACTGGTTTTGATGCAAAATCGCATGGCGCACAGTTTTACCCAGCAGACATGACAAAAGCCGAGTTTGAGCAAGCAGACTTTGCGGACAAGCAAGGCTTATATTCTATCGTTGAACGCGATGCTAATGGCAAACTTACATCAACTGCCTACTCAGAGATTTACACAGATGAAATCAACCGCGCAGCCGCTATTCTAGAAAAAGCAGCAGGCTTTGCCGATAACCAAGAATTCGCTAATTACCTTAAAATGCGCGCCAACGCCCTGCGTGCCGACGATTACCAAGCGTCAGACTTTGCCTGGATGGACATGAAAACTAATCCAATTGACGTGGTGATTGGTCCAATTGAAACTTATGAAGATCAGTTATTTGGCTATCGCGCAGCGTTTGAATCTTATGTGTTAGTCAAAGACCTATCTTGGAGTGAGCGTTTAGCGAAATACGCAGCGTTTTTACCAGAACTACAGCGCGACTTGCCCGTCGCTAAGAAATACAAGCAGGAAACACCCGGCTCTGACGCTGACTTAAATGCTTACGATGTAATTTATTATGCTGGGCATTCAAATGCGGGGGGCAAAACAATTGCCATCAACCTACCAAATGACGAAGAAGTACAGTTAGCCAAAGGTACACGTCGCCTTCAGCTAAAAAATGCTATGCGTGCTAAATTTGATGCCATTATGCTACCGATTGCCGAGCAGCTTATTGTGCCAGAGCAACGTAAGCACGTAACTTTCAATGGCTTCTTCGCGAACACCATGTTCCATGAAGTCGCACACGGCTTAGGCATTAAAAACACCATCAACGAGCAAGGCACCGTTCGCCAAGCATTAAAAGAGCATGCTTCTGCGCTTGAAGAGGGCAAAGCTGACGTGCTTGGCCTTTACATGGTCAAACAGTTGCTTGCTAAAGGCGCAATCACTGAAGGTACGCTTGAGGATTACTACGTTACCTTTATGGCGGGTATCTTCCGCTCTGTGCGTTTTGGCGCAAGCTCTGCGCACGGTAAAGCAAACATGGTGCGCTTCAATTACTTCCAAGAGCAAGGTGCCTTTAGCCGTGACGAGCAAGGTTTATACAGCGTAAACATGGAGAAAATGACGCAAGCTGTTGATTCTTTATCTGAGCTAATTTTGACGCTGCAAGGCAATGGTGATTACGCAGGCGTTGATCAGTTGGTCAAAGAAAAAGGCCTGATCAAAGAAGACCTAGCGAAAAGCTTAGCGAAGCTTGAAGCGGCAAATATTCCTGTAGATATTGTTTTTGAGCAAGGCAAACAAGTACTAGGGCTGAAATAACCTTGTTTAGGACGAGTCACTAAAAGCAAACCAAGCCGAAGCTTAGCTTCGGCTTTTTTATGTCTAATTTAACTTTTCTGTTAAGTTCTCTAGTCGTTATTTTCGCTTTCAGTCAAACAAACGCAGAATAGTGCTCGCATTGTCTCTATTAATTCTGTATATAAAAAGCACAATAATAAAAATAAATGAAATTACGAATCTTAAATTACAACGAAAATACAACAGGTGAACAATGGATAGTTTTGATTTTATCATTGTTGGGGGAGGTTCTGCTGGCTGCGTGCTAGCCGATAAGTTATCTGCAGATGGACAATTTCAAGTATGTCTAATTGAGGCTGGTCCCAAAGACAGCTCACCATTCATTCATGTTCCTTTGGGAACGATTGAGCTGATGCGCAGTAGCAAATACAACTGGCTATACGATACTGCCCCAGAAGCAACTCAAAACCAACGTCAAATATTTAACCCTAGAGGCAAAACACTCGGTGGTAGTAGCTCGGTTAACGCTATGCTTTATGTTCGAGGCCAAAAAGAAGACTATGATGCATGGCGTGATATGGGCAATGAAGGCTGGGGATATGACGACGTACTTCCCTATTTCAAGGCCACTCAGCATCAAGAACGTGGCGCTGATGATTACCACGGGATAGAAGGCCCGCTCAATGTCGCTGAGTCGCGCTGTAAACTTCCCGTATTTGATAAATTTATCAGCTCCGCCGCCAATGCTGGTTACCCAATAAATAATGATTTTAATGGCGCCTCGCAAGAAGGTGTTGGCTACTACCAAGTAACCCAAAAAGACGGTGAACGCTGCAGCGCCGCCAAAGCATTTTTGACTCCAAATTTAGATCGCCCCAACCTCACCGTTTTAACCGAAGCTATGGTTGAAAAAGTGCTATTTGAAGAAAAGATCGCAGTGGGTGTAAGAATAAAACATAAACAAAAATGGAAAGAAATTGTTGCCCATAAGGAAGTCATACTCAGTGCGGGCGCATTTAATTCTCCTCAGCTCCTTATGCTCTCCGGCGTTGGTCCAAAAGCTGAACTAGAAAAACACAATATTCCTGTAGTACATGAGCTAGCAGGGGTCGGGCAAAACTTACAAGATCATGTAGACATTATCGTACTCAATGAGTACCAAGAAACCGATGGCATTGCCTTTCGCCCTGTTGCCATGGCAAAACTCGCTCCAAGCGTTCTAAAGTACTTTACCAAGCGTGAAGGTGTACTCACTAGTGCAGCAGCTGAAGCAGGCGGCTTTATCAAAACAGATAACACACTAGGGCGACCTGATATTCAGCTACATTTTATGCCTTTTGCGATGGACGACCATGGTCGTAATTTAACAATGCTTTGCCGCTATGGAGTGGCAATGCATGTTTGCTTGCTAAGGCCCCAAAGCAGAGGACAAGTTACCTTATTTGGCAATGCTCCGCACTTACACCCCAAAATTGAACTTAACATGCTTTCTGACAAAGATGATCAGGCACTTATGGTTGAGGGAGTGCGCAGGGTTAGAGAAATTTTCGCTCAACATCCACTTGCAGGAGAGCTAGGTAATGAAATCTACCCGGGTGTATCTGCCACCACAGACGAAGATATTCTAGCCTTTCTTAGAGAGCGAGCTAATACCATTTATCATCCAGTGGGAACATGTAAAATGGGTAGTGATGAAATGGCTGTGGTAGATAAAGACTTAAAAGTACATGGCTTAAAGTCGCTTCGCGTTATTGATGCTTCCATCATGCCTACGCTTATAAGCGGTAATACCAATGCGCCAACCATTATGATTGCTGCTAAGGTTGCCGACTCCATACTTGCACAATACCAGTAAATTTATTTTCTGGAATTGAATGAATAATGTCACTTGCATGGTCTAGTAACATTATTACTTCACTCATTTAATTTCAGGAAAGCTATGAAACTTCAATCAATCTGCTTAGCAGCCAGCCTTTTCTTACTAACCATTAGCAACGCTTTTGCAGAACAAAAAGCTTCATCAAAAACACCGTCAAACATAGTGCCGGACTGGCAGCTTACCATGCAAAATGGTGAGCCAATAAATTGGAAAATGTTTGAAGGTAAGCCAGTAATTTTGCATTTTTGGGCGACTTGGTGTCCATACTGTAAGCGCCTGCAACCAAAATTAGTCGAATTAGTCGAAAAACACCCTGAAGTGGTATTAGTAGGTATTAGTTTCAACGAAGATGAAGATGCTAAACCTCAAGATGTATTAGCAGAGCGCGGTTATACCTTTAAAACAGCCGTTAATGGCGAAGAAGCAGTCAGAAAGTTCGGTGTTTCAGGCACGCCAACAACCTTCTTTATCAAGCGCAATGGTGAAGCCATTTTTAAATACACCAGCTCAGATATTAAAGACCCTCGCCTTCTAAAAGCCACACAGGTTATCGCCGAAAAGTAATCAAGTGGTTTGAATTATCGGCTTAATTTAACAGCTTAGTAAATCCCTCCATTCAATAGTATCAACCAATCTCGCTATTGGTTGATACCTGACGCCTTATTTCGCCCGTACAGCTTATATTTCAGTTGACGTCGCTCCGACTGTTCATAGGTCCAGTCAAGTGCTTTAGCAATTGCGTTTTTAGCTCTTGCTTCATGACCTTTAGCCATATGAACCTGATATAAGCCAACATAAGCTTGATTAACATATGGCGCTAACTCAATGGTACGATTAAAAAATGCAATGGCTTGCTGATGGTTACCTTGCTGCTGGGCTAAATAAGCCTGATCGAGCCAACTGTAGGGGTTTGGATCTTCAAGTTTCGCCATTTTTTCTTGCAACCTATTAGCCTCTTTAGTGCGCTGTTGCATAGACAATAAGGTTGCATAGTTACTCAACAGCGAAAGATTATTGGGTGCGCGTTTCATGGCATATTTGTATATTTGCTCCGCCGTGTATTCATCCCCTTTTCGACGATGCACCACGGCTAACAAGTTCATTACTTCAACGCTAGCAGGGTCATACTGATAGGCTGTAATCGCATTAGCAAAGGCTGTTTCCAGATCACCTGCGACTAATGCATCAGTTGCAATATTTTTGTAGTACATAGCAACAAACTGATGGTACTTAAGGTAACGACTCTTTATATTGCTTGAGTCAGGAAAGTAATCAATCACAACGCCTGCATTGGCGAAAATAGAACTCAGGCTCCCTTCGCTGGGCGCTGCAAATAACTTAGTTTGCACATGAATTGATGACAACACCAAGTTATTCTGCTTTTCAAACACCGGTAGGGTAAGCACTTCCCTAAAAGCTAAATCAACACCCACTAAACGTGCCAAAGCAGTGGTCAGAATAGCTAAGCTCATACAATTGCCCTCCAAGCTAGCCATTGCTTGAGAGGCGGTATGCGTTTCCCCGTAATAAGTAAAGTTTGACAATTTACTGAGCAAGTAATCACTGATAATTTTATGCTTGTCGTCTCCATGTGCTAGTGCCTTGTTGTAATAATCAAGAAACTGCTGTTGTTGGGCAGCACTGAGACTGAAAAGCGCTTTTTCTGAGGTGATATCAACGGTTTGAGGGTTAAATAGATGATAAGCGATCGGTAGTGCTTGCGCTGCGTTTTTCTGATTTACTTGATTCGCCTGCCCGCCATAGTGATTACTGCAGCCAACAACCATAAATACGAATATCAAAACCGCTAAACTACGCATTGTCACTCCTTAACTACCAATTCCTTTGTGCACGAAGACATTATTTACAGTAATACTTGGTTAATAAAAGGTCTACTAATTTTTTCGTAATATAATTAGTTGTCGTAATTTAGTTAGATGTATTGTGCTGAGATTGGAAATGATGTGGTTGCCATATGAATATGTGATGGAGAGATCAATGACCGCCTGCCAAGCATTGAGCCTCTCCCACAAAAAAGGCCAACAAAATGCTGGCCTTTTAAATCACTAAGAATCGTGTATTTTAATTAAAATACGAACTCTTCTAGGTCATGTGCCATCATGCTGTCTGCACCGTTTTCGATACATGCTGCATGACCGTGTGCACGAGGTAAGATACGTGCAAAGTAGAAGCGAGCTGTTTTGATTTTCGCTTCGTAGAAGGCTTTATCTTCTGTACCTTCAGCTAACTGAGTGAAAGCAACCTTCGCCATTTTTGCCCAGAAATAAGCAAGCGTTAAGTAACCTGAATACATTAGGTAGTCAACCGATGCTGCGCCAATTTCATCAGGGTTTTGCATCGCTTTCATGCCAATTTCTTGCGTCATCTTCTGCCAGTTAGGCGCGATGGTAATCATCGGCTTAATGAACTCACTCATTTGCTCATCAGTTACATTCTCAGTACAGAACTGTGTAACCTCTGCCGCAAACGGCTTAATTAGTTCACCTTTCGAACCTAAGATTTTACGCGCAAGTAAATCAAGTGCTTGAATACCTGTAGTACCTTCGTATAAACAGCTGATCTTAGTATCACGCATCAACTGCTCCATGCCCCATTCTTTAATGAAGCCGTGGCCACCGAATACCTGCACACCGTGGCTAGTACACTCAAGACCTAATTCAGTAAGGAAAGCTTTAGCGATTGGCGTTAATAGCGCTAACTTGCTTTCAGCTTCGGTACGTTTCGCTGCGTCTTTTTCTACTTCAACAATATCAACAAGCTGTGCTAAGTAACCGTTTAATGCACGGCCACCTTCAGCAATCGACTTTTGCGTAAGTAGCATACGACGCACGTCTGGGTGCACGATAATTGGGTCAGCTGCGCCGTTCGGGTTCTTAGGACCTGTTAATGAACGCATTTGTAAACGGTCTTGAGCGTAAGCTAGTGAACCTTGGAAAGCTGCATCAGCCGCTGCAACACCTTCATTGGCAACACCTAAACGTGCCGCATTCATAAAGGTAAACATGCAGTTTAGACCACGGTTAACTTCACCAATTAGGTAACCTTTCGCGCCATCGAAGTTGATAACACAAGTCGCATTCGCGTGAATACCCATTTTGTGCTCAATTGAGCCACAGTTAACGCCATTGCGCTCAGCTTTTTCACCGTCAGCAGTTACGTTGAACTTAGGCACAACAAATAAAGAAATACCTTTAGTGCCGGCTGGTGAACCAGGAATGCGAGCAATTACAATGTGAACAATGTTGTCTGATAAATCGTGCTCACCTGCAGAGATAAAGATCTTAGTACCCGTTAGTGAGTATGAACCATCGTCATTTAACTCAGCTTTGGTACGTAACATACCTAAGTCAGTACCACAGTGTGGTTCTGTTAAACACATAGTACCAGTCCAGGTACCTTCAACTAGCTTAGGCATGAACATGTTTTTTTGCTCTTCTGTACCATGCGCTTCTAACGTTGCTAGTGCACCATGGCTTAGGCCTGGGTACATTGCGAAACTGTGGTTTGCAGCTGATAAGAACTCACCAATTGCAGTATTAATTGAGTGCGGTAAACCTTGACCACCGTGTTCAACAGGTTGAGATAATGTTGGCCAGCCGCCTTCTACGTATTGTTGGTATGCTTCTTTAAAGCCATCAGGTGTAGTGACAACACCGTCTTCCCACTTACAGCCTTGCTCGTCACCGGATTGGTTAATTGGCGCAATCACTTCTTCAGTGAACTTACCCGCTTCGGCCATAATTGCGTTTACCATGTCAGGTGTTGCATCTTCATAGCCTAGGTTTTGGTAGTGAGTTTCACAGTCTAACAATTCTTGCATCACGAACTGCATGTCACGCAGTGGAGCTTTATATTCTGGCATTGTTGTTTCCTCAAAATTGATCCTACCACCAACTGGTCGGACTAGTTATACCCATACATTTTAACAAGGTTGACAGCCATTTTAAAAGTGTAATCTAGCTATCTATGCTCAATATAACCTTGGTTTATACAAGGCTATTGTGGCTGTTAATAGCTATGCTTTTCTTGTTGGGCATTAAAGCTATTAATAAACCTATCGTGCTTCTAAAAACGCAAACACGGTTTCAAACGCTGTTTGCTGAAACTTTTTCAATCCTGTATCACGAAAATCGATACCTACTTGGCTTTTTGCTAGCGTGTTCTTCACAAAACTGCCTGAGACAATATCTACTTTTACGCTATCGATTAGTTGAATTGCTGCTTCAAGCTTAAAACCAACAGGGCCACCAGCAAACTTACCTTTTAGTGCTCTGCCTTTAATCACCACGTGCTCAATTTGGTAGTCTTCCATCAGCTTCTTAAATGCGAACTGAAACTTTTGTACTTGCTCAGCATCGCCGGCATCGTCAATCGAAACTTTAGCAACCCTTAGTTGCGGTAAATCATACAAGCCGTTTTCCAACGCCATTACACATACAATTGCATCATTACCTTTAAGCTCTACACCACATACTTTCATAATTTTAGCCTCTTTATACGCCCAGCGTACTCTCTGCATATCAATGGGCGGTATTATGCGCTCGTCTGTATGTGAAGGACAGTATTTTTGCCTTATTACGCACAAAATCGAACAAAGGTTTGAAGCTTTTACACTAATAAGTTTACTGAGGGATAAATTAATTGGCTTTGCTAGCGACTCCCTTGCTCGACTTAGCCTAATTGTTACCTTACACTGCAAGGTAAATTTGCTGATGAGAACAAGCCATTCAGCAATTGCCAGTTCAGTAAAACCAACGGATGAAGTGAAAAGTATGCAGCAAGATTCAATTATTGAAGCCAAACAGGTACGTAGTCAGCAAACTCAGGAAAAGTTACTTAATGCACTCAATAATTGTTTGAAAGAAGACTTCTTTGAACATATCAGTATTGCTCAAATCACCGAACAAGCAGGCGTTTCTGTTGGCACCTTTTATCGCCGTTTTAAAAATAAAGAAGCGCTATTACCCTATTTATACCAAGATTTCGGTACCCAACAGCGGGCATGGGTGTTGTCGTTAACTACCGTTAAGCAAGAATCGCTTGCCCAGCAAGTGCAATATATCATCGACAATTGTTGTGAGTTCTTAAGCAGCAATGCCGGTGTACTTAGAACCTTGCACTTAAACTCGCGTTTGTACCCCGAAATTTTACCGACTAGCCAACTAAGTGAGCGTTCACAAGAATATCGAGAGATTTCTGCAATGTTAATTCAACATTCGACAGAAATTAATCACCCGCAGCCTAGCATGGCTTGTGATATGGCAACCTTTATGATGATAAACGGCCTGATTGAGAAAATTCTCTACCAAGACTTAACACCAGCAATTGCTTCGCCATTGGCGATGGCAGAGCACTGCAAACAACTTGGTGCAATGATCTTGGGTTACCTCACCGCTAAGCCCAAGTAGAACCTGAACAGAGCGTAAGTAAAGCCAGCGTAAACCAGCTAAACTTGCTATGAAGACAACTAAGCAGACAAATAGCTAATCCGAAAATAATTAAGCTTTATACCAATTTGATTAATTATTTAGTCCCTCAGAATGGCATAAGCAGTATTAGAACAAACGAAATTTATGACGATATAGTTGTTCTACATCAAGTGAATTTTGTGCAGTTATCATGCTGCTTATGCATTCCCAAGGGCGAGTTTTAAAGGCCCATATACTGCGTTATGGCGTTTGACAAGGGAATAACCATTCTCTACACGCCAAGCCTTGTCTATGAGCCTTTAAACTCTCGCTGAGTGATCAAATAATTATTCAATTTGGTATTATATCAACCTATTGAGACAACTTATTGTGACAAAAACTTGTGTAATTACTGGTGGTAGCTCAGGCATTGGCCTAAGCATCGTTAAATCTTTTATTAATGATGGCTATCAAGTCTTTAACTTAGACATTCAACCTAGTGAATATGGTCATTTTATTCGCTGTGATATGACCGATGTTTCAGCGGTCAAAAATGCGGTTGAAAAAATCGGTAACGAACACAAAATTGACGTTTTAGTTTCAAACGCAGGCGTTCACTTTTCTGCAAATATAGAAGACACCAGTGAAGCTGACTTTGAGCGCGTATTTAACATCAATGTAAAAGGTGCCTATGCGGCAACACAAGCTTGCTTGCCTTTTATGCGAGCGCAACAAAACGGTTCAATTATCTACATTGCCAGTGATCAAGCCTTAATTGGCAAGCGAAATTCATTCGCATACAACTTGTCTAAGTCAGCCCTTGCTTCAATGGCGCGTACCACCGCACTTGATTATGCCGTACATAACATACGCGCTAACGCGGTATGCCCAGGTACAATTGAAACTCCGCTTTATCACAACGCGATTAATCGTTATGTTGAAAGCTCAGGAGCAAACATTGACGAAGTCCATCAAGAAGAAGCAGCATTGCAACCACTTGGTAGGCTGGGTCAACCAGAAGAAGTCGCCGAGCTAACCTTATTCCTAGCGTCAGATAAGGCTAAATTTATTACTGGCAGCTTGCAGGTCATTGATGGCGGTTACACCGCTCAATAAGTTTAAATAGCAATGGTAGCAATTAAAGCAAAGCATCCGAATTAGCACTATGCGGCTCATTGACCCTCACCTACACTTGTTTGACCTTGCAAAAGGTGATTATCACTGGCTGAAAAGTGAAAATCCGCCATATTGGTCAGATAAAGCGACAATAGCTCGTGATTTTAGTTTTCACGACTTACTGCTAGAGGCCCCGCTATCGTTAGCAGGCTTTGTTCATATTGAAGCGGGGTTTGATAATCAAGCACCATGGCGAGAAATTGCTTGGCTAGAAGAAACCATCAAGCCGTCATACCAGTTAGCGTTTAAAACTATCGCCACCATTGATTTGAGCGCAGATATTGCAATCGTTAAACAATCGCTCGCTAAATTATCAGGTTTTTCCTCTGTCGTTGGCGTGCGCCATATTCTCGATGATAATGCTGTCTATGTGCTATCGCAAGCAGGCGTTATTGAAAAGTTTGAGGCGATTGCCGCACATGACTTTCACTTTGAGCTGCAACTGTCTTTAGCAGATTTACCTGCTGTAAACTTGCTAGTCGATATTCTCGATAACCTTCCCGAGCTAAGAGTTATCATTAATCATGCTGGCTGGCCAAGCACAAACTTAGCAGGTGACCACAACTGGCAACAAAGCATACAAGTGCTTGCAGGCTATAACACGGTTGCGCTTAAGTGCTCTGGTTGGGAGATGACTAACCGTCACTATGACTCATACTGGCAACAGCAAGTTGTTGATTACACAGTCGGTTGTTTTGGTGAGCATCGAGTAATGCTCGCCAGTAATTTCCCGTTAACCCTATTTTCGACCTCTTACCAAGCGTTATGGCAGAACTATCGAACATCAATTGTTGATCCTTCACTAGCATCCAAACTCATGTTTGAAAATGCCTATCTATGGTATGGATTTGCTCGCTAAGCTAGTTAATTTAGCTGACGGCGCTATTTAAATAACTAAGCTAATGGCTCATTCGCTATATCCCACCACTCATAAAACAACCAAGTCATTTTTCAATTATTAATAAAGGCATTCTGCGTCAAAGCCTGCATTAGTTGCTAACCTTAAAGCTGATAATACATGCAGCGTTGCCAATACAATGGGCAATAACCCCACGACACGGTTAATTAGGCGAGTGATTCAGTGAATACTGTAGAACTTATTGATGTGATTGAGAAATTAGAATCTCGATTAAACAGTTACTGGAATTTCTATTCAATCGCCATTATTGCGATCAGTGGCTGGCTATTGTCACTCAATAAACCCAGCGAATTTCCAATAGAATCTGCTGTTATTTTAACTATTGGCTTTTTATTATTTATCATCATGAATGCCTCTGTTTTACTACCTCTAACCAAGCGGATATACGCGTTAGAAAAAGTGCTTATAGTGACAGTAGCAGAAACGACAACGCTGGTACCTGAATTGAAAACGATTTTATCAAAACCTCTTATTAACAATAGGTATATCGGTACTATCGTAATGTACTTTTTGCTTGCGATCGCAATGCTCGTTTTTATTGCGTACAAGGCTTATGTACTAAATTTTTCGGATTAAAACCCAATGTTGCAGTTGAAACCGAATATCGCAACCTAACATTAAATTTTCGCATAACAGCGATTTCTAACAACAAGCCAATAAATTGCAATCAAATGACAAACAAGGAAATCTGTTGAGTATTGTTCAAAATTTTCAAATGATGGCAATCTATAACCAGCGCATGAATCAGCTACTGCTGACTGTATGCCAAGCTTTGCCAAAAGCGCTACTAGACAAACCAACTAATTCTTTCTTCGCAACTATCACCGACTACTGGAACCATCTACTATTTGGTGATCTCATCTTACTTGGTCGACTGGCAAGCAACAATTTAGCAAGCTTATCCAACGCTTCATTGGCAAGTTTTCCAACGCCAGTATCACCGCAAGATACTTACTATAAGCATATCGAGGAGCTAAGTAGTGTTAGAGCTAAGCTTGATGAACTATTAGTTGAATTTTGCCAAGGGCTTAGCGAACAAGAATGCGGTAAGGTAATACACTACACCACCACAGAAGGTGACACTGTGACCAAAGTCGCTAGCGACGTAATTCAGCATTTATTTAACCATCAAACCCACCATCGAGGTCAACTCACTTGTGTATTGAGTCAATTTGGTGCTGACTATGGTTGTATGGATTTGCCAGTGATTGTTCCAGAAGGCAGCGGGCTTATAGACACCTAATCACCTGAAAACAATAAATTTTTACTAGGGCGTGTTGATCTTTCAGGGTTGTTTTTGCAGTAGTCTGTTTGGGTTTTATACAAGACGGCACTTGTGCAGTGTAGTCATTCTCCATAAATAAGTGCCAACACAGTAGAAAACTCAAACAGACGCTGCCCTGCGGGTTCATCTAAACGCCTCCTGCTCATTGTTGCTCGCTTTTTACATAGAATGACTATGCGACAAAGCGAGCTCCGCGATCAGAACGCGTTTAGATTGAACAAAATTCAATCTCGAAAGATCAACACGCCCTAAATTAGGCAAAATTTGAATTACTTCTCCTTTAATATTGTCTTTGCCTGACTGACAGCTTCTTCCATTGAATATACGTACTTCATATTCTCATAGGTTGCTTGATGCATATCCAGAATCGTTTTGTTCATCGGCTTTGGTGCAACTAAGAATAGGTAACGGCAATTATTGCTAAGGCTCCACGCTTGAATCTCTTTTAGCGCATCCATCAACTCCATCGCGCCCCCTTCAAACTCTAGCGTATCTGCAATCCTTACCCAGGGTTGGTGACGCACAAACTCAGCCTTAAGCTTTATGTCTTCAAAATACTGCTGTACACCTTCAACATTCCATACCCCCCGCATCGTGGTGTACATAATGCTGTCAGATATAGATATTTCATAATCACAATGTGCTTTAAACATTACTTCTCATTATTTTCATTGAGTGCCTAGTTTATTAAAGATTTTCGCTAAGTGACTGAACCTTTGCTAAGAAACTAAATCGTAAAAACAAAAAAACCTCATTAACAAGTTAATGAGGTTTTTAGACATAATGCAAATTTTAGCATACCTATTTACTTGGTATTTTTACTTAGTATAGGCACGCGGCATTTCGCTAGATGTTGTATAGCGCTCGCGTAGTTTATCTTGACGGCTTTCAAGCAGCTGCTGCTCACCGTCAATCCACATTTGCTCAACCGTTGTGCTTAGCTCAAATGGGTCAGCACTCCACAGCACGATATCTGCAGGTTTGCCAACCGCAATGCGGCCAGTATCTAGGTTAAACGCATCGGCAACGTTAGCTGTAACCGCGGCTAAGGCTTCTTGGTAGTCCATACCATTAGCAACAGCATTACCTGCATCAAAGCGCAACTGGTGGGCATTGTGCGAATCACCATCGACAGTCAATACCACGTTAACACCTGCTTTATCTAATTTGCCCGCATTCGCTAAATTAACGTGCAATGAGTCAAAGCTACCCGGTAGGTTGCGCAGTGCCCCCATCACGACAGGCACTTCAGCGTCAGCAATTTGCTTCGCCACTAATGGCGCATCAGCCGCACCAAGCAATACCAAATCAAGGTTAAAGCGTTGCTTAAGCTCAAGCACAGCTAAAATGTCGGTGGCGCGATCAACATAAACAAGTAGCGGCTTTTCACCTTTTAACAGCGCATTGATTTCCTGCTCACTGCGCTTGGGCTCTTTCTTATCTTTGCTATCTTTACCATTTTTAGCAGCCATTTTCGCCGCTTTATCTAGCGCTTTTTTCGCATCTTCAAGCTTGTGCGTTAACGCCAGTAAATTAGTCGCACGTGAACCTTTAGATTCGCTACCAAGTGCTACTAGCACGCCATTTTTGGCGCTAAAAACACTGTCAAACTCGCCATTTAGTTTGGCGGCAAAGGTTTGCCCTTTAAACATGCTGTCGCCACCATTTGGCGCCGTGACATTGGTAGTAATACCTGCTTTACGGGTAAAAGAGATCAGGCTCGATTTAGGGTTAAAAGCAACACTTGGGTCGAAAGTAATATCCGCTTTCTTCGCATCAGCATCTCGGCTGTGAGCAACCGCGCTAACTTCCACTAAGCCAATTTGGTTCATTGAACTAATAAAGCCCGGCGTCAGTACCTTACCATTGGCATCAATGACTTGATCAGCCGCAACAGATTCAGGGTTAATTGCGGTGATCACGCCGTTATCAATCACTACAGTCGCATTTTCAAGCACACCGGCATCGGTTACCGTGTGCACTTTTGCGTTAGTAATCGCCACGCTAGCAGCATGTGCTGAAGACGCCGTGGCTAGTGCTAAGGCAATTAATGATGATTTAAAACGTTTATTTCTCAATGTCATAGTCTTTGCCTCCTGTTATTCCTGACCCAACATAAAGTCACTTTGCGCTTGATAGTTTTCATCAAAGCGATCGTAAACTTTAGCGCCATCAACAAATACTTGCTCTGCTAATGCATACACGCTAAACGGGTTGGTATTCCAAATGACGACATCAGCGTTTTTGCCTTGCTCAAGACTGCCCGTTTTATCGGCAATACCCAATGATTTCGCAGCGTTACTGGTGATCCAACGGATCGCATCAGCTTCTGTTAATGCAAAGCCATTTTCATTGGCACGGTACATCACTTTTGCCGCTTCTTGGTTAAGGCGCTGAATAGTTGTGCCTGAATCTGAGTGAACTACCGCACATGAGTTTTTCATCGCATCGACAATAGCGACGTTCTCTTCCACCATATCGTAGGCTTCCATTTTAAAGCCCCACCAATCTGGCCACATCGCCGCACAGTTACCATTTTCACCCAACATATCAGCGATTTTGTATGCTTCAACGGCGTGATGGAAAGTACCTGAGTGGTAGTCAAATTCTTTACCTAAGTCGACCATCATGGCCATTTCTTCGGCTTTGTAACAATGATTGTGAATTAAGATCTCGCCATCAAGCACACCTTTAAGCGTGTCTAGCTCAATATCACGAACTGGTGCTGCTGGGTTTTTACCGGCTGCATAGTCAGCGTCATATTTTTCCCAAGCACGCTTGTATTCTGCCGCCTCGGCCCATGCCATACGGTAGCCAGCCATATTACCCATACGTGTACCTGGTGCTTCTTTACGGCCGCCATAAACACGTTTAGGGTTTTCACCACAGGCCATCTTTAAACCGTAAGGTGCATCAGGGAACTTCATTCCTTGCATCGTGTGACTTGGCACATTCTTCAAGGTAACACCGCGACCGCCGAATAAGTTAGCTGAGCCCGGTAAAATTTGTAGTGTAGTTACACCGCCTGCGCGTGCGGCATTAAAGCCCGGATCTTGTGGCCAAACACTGTGCTCAGCCCACACTTCTGAGGTATTAGGCGCAGTCATTTCATTACCATCAGCATGCGATTCAACTGAAGGACTAGGATAAACACCGTAATGAGAGTGCACGTCAATCACACCCGGTGTAACCCACTTACCTTGGCCATCAATTACTGTTGCACCATCAGCCGCTAGGTTTTGCCCTACTTGACTGACTTTACCGTCAACAAACAACACATCAGCATTATCAAGGCGCTCACCATTACCAATTAGCACAGTGGCATTTTTAATCAAAGTCGTTTGCTGAGGTAAGGTTTGATAAGTACTTGGGTATGGATTTTTATTGATGGTGACTTTCGCGTCTTGTTGCTCAGACTGCATACAGCCGGTTAGCGCAACAGAAACCGCTACCATCACCAATGATGGCATCAATTTTTTCATGGTTATTCCTGAGTTTTGCTCTTTTTTGCGCTACTTTACAGCGGCGTTGAGCATATTATTTTGACAATGGATCAACCAACAACATTATATTGAAAAAATGTTAACAACAAGCCATGTGCGATGAGTTTTAGTAAATTTTGCGACTAGTTGCACTTTTCTCAAGCAAAGTGGTGCAAAGTGCGCGCTAAACTCGCGTTAAGCCCAAAACATGCCAAAGGTTATTTGCGCTTAAATAACCAACGGCTAATGCGATCTTTACGCAGTGTAAGCAGCCAAATTAGTCCTACAGCATATAATCCCGGCTCGTAGATATCGGATTTTATCGACCAGTAAAAATGCACCCAAATTGCAACAGCGGCGATATACACCCAATTGTGCAATTGCTGCCAGCTTTTACCCATTTTGCGTTTAATTTTACTCCATGACGTCACCGCCAATGGCACTAATATGGCAAAGGCAAACATACCAACAGTAATGTATGGGCGGTCAATTACTTCATCGATAAACAAACGCCAATCAAACTGCAACTCAAAGAACAGAAAATTAAGCAAGTGGAATAATGCATAAGTAAATGCCCACAAACCTAATAGACGTCTAAATTTTAACAATACAGGTTTTTTGAAGCGTTTTGCCAACGGTGTGATTGCCAGCGAAATTAGCAAAATGTTTAGCGCTCCAATACCAGTGAAGTGAATCACGCGCTCCACCGGATCTGCGCCAATAGTATCGTTAACAGCGCCGTAATAAAGCCAAACTAAAGGTAAGGCTGCGGCTAAGTGAACAAGGGTTTTAACTACTGCAATCATTTAAAACGCTCGCTAAATGAAGATCACTAGGTTAAGAAGAGCAAGCGCGTTAGTAAAAACGCGCTAAATCCATATTTTTGTATAAATGCGCCACTTCTTCACCATAACCGTTAAATGGCAGTGTCGCTATACGGTTACGAGCAAATAAGCCACCTGTGGTAATGCGGCGCTCGCTTGCCTGACTCCAACGGGGGTGTGACACATCTGGGTTCACATTGGCGTAAAAACCATATTCGTTCGGCGCTAAAATATTCCATGTCGTTGGCGGCATTTTCTCAACCAACTTAATCGAAACAATCGACTTAATACTTTTAAAGCCATATTTCCATGGCACCACAAGGCGAATTGGCGCACCGTTTTGCGGTGGTAAAGTTTTCCCGTACAAACCGACACTTAGCATGGTAAGCGGGTTCAACGCCTCATCTAAACGCAGCCCTTCGACATAGGGATAATCAATGCCCCCACCAATACGACGGCTACGCTGACCCGGCATTTGTTCAGGATCGTATAAGGTTTCAAAAGCAACATATTTAGCTTTTGACGTTGGCGCTGCTTGCTTAATCAAGTCCGCTAACGAAAAACCAATCCAAGGTACCACCATAGACCACGCTTCGACACAGCGTAGACGGTAAATACGCTCTTCCAGCGGGAATTTCTTGAATAAGTCATCGTAATCTAAGGTAATCGGTTTACTCACTTCACCACTAACAGTAAGTTGCCATGGTTTGACTTTTAGCCCTTGGGAATTGCGAGCAGGATCGCTTTTATCTAAACCAAATTCATAAAAGTTGTTGTGGCTAGTAACTTTAGCTTCCGGTGTTAACAACTCGTCTGTTGCTGGAGCTTTCTGGTAGTTTAGCGCTTGCTGAGTAAAGCTTGCTTGGTCGGAGCCGCCCCAAAAGTCTAATGGAGCTGCACTTGCTGAGCGGGCAATCGATTGGCTAAGCAGTGTGCCTGCGCCAATATAGCCCATAGATTTTAACAGTTGACGGCGATTAACATAGACTTGTTCATCGGTAACATCGTTATCCGTTAATTGATAAGATTTTTTTGATTTGATCAGCATACAACCTCCAGATACAACAATGCTGACTTAAAGTCAGCATATATAACTTAAAGCCAGCAAGATTAACTTAACGCGACCTACAAAATAGGCGCTTATAGCAATTGTAGACCGCACATGAGTGAATTAATTTTCAATTCACTCAGATTATTTCTGCGCGGCTAGCTGCCGCTGGAGGCTATCAATGATTTCAATAGCAGTGGCACAGTAGCAACGGAGAGCCTATGCCGCTTGTATAGGCTGTTGCGCACCTTGTTGAACTGTTTTTTGCAAGTACGCAATAATATCGTCAGACTCGTACAACCATTCGACCTTGTTTTCACCAGCATCGTGCGTAATTTTCAAACACGGAACGGTTGGCTTGCCACCGCCGTTAATAAGCTCTTCGCGCACAGCGTAATTGTTATCTTTAATATTCATCAACGGTAACTCGATGCCTTCACGCTTCATCGCACGGCGCACTTTCACGCAAAACGGGCAAGTTGGCAGATGATACAAGCTTAAATTTTTAGTCAGCTCAGCAATTTCTTGTTGGCGTTGCACAGTTAATCTAGGTGATTTAGGTTGAGTCAGAAAGTTAACTAAAATAACAATTCGGCCAACTAACCAGCGTAATAATTTCATAGAGTTACCTTAAATAATTGGAAAAGTAATTTGTGTTTAAGCGTTATGTACTTGCTTGGCGTAATGTACTTTACATGTTTCGCTCAGTGCAGTGGTTACCACATCAGATCGTCTGGGATCTGGTATGCTGCATACGGGTCGTCTTCATCAACGGACTCTTCAACCTTGTCGTTACTGAGTAGCACCACGGTTTCATCAAGCGTCGCAAGCTTGTCGGCAGTTTCTTTGGTAACCACATAAGTGACATCATCTAAACCACAAATAGATAATCGGCCGTTAACTAAGGCTTTTTGCGTTAGCTCATTGACCAAGAGCTTTTTCACTTTAGTGCCAAAGGTGTAGTTATATTCAACTTCCCCGTCGATATCTTTGACTTGATGATGCGCTAAGATTTGCAATATGCGTTGATGCAATTCTTTCGCCGCTAATTGCTCTTGCTTCTCGGCATTTAATGCTGCGTCTTTCGCAAGTTTTTGTTCTTTTTGCTTAGCAATGTCTTGTTTAACCTGCTCTTGCATGCTGGCTTCAACTTGTGCGCCACTGCGTTTTTGTTTGTTCTTTTTGCGCTTGTCACTATTGGCTTGTCGCGCTTTCTGCTTAGTTGTTAAACCCGCTTTTAATAGCTGATCTTGCAATGAGGCCATAACCTACCCTTTACTCAATACATTAAACCTTTGGGCAACCCCAAAGTTTGCATAAATTTTCTGGTGGTAAGTGTACAAAATTCAGGTTTAGTGCGCGACTAATCACACAAAAAAGTTGGTTATATGGCAGGGTTAATTGACATAAAAAAAGCCGTTAGTAAGAACTAACGGCCTTTTCGGCTTAGCTAAAATTTAGCTCAGGCTAAATCTGAATATTGAGTTACGCGCGAGTGCTAAACAATACCTTGTTTAGCAAGTGGTAAGTCACGATAACGTTTACCCGTTAAAGCAAATATCGCATTGGTAATTGCTGGCACAACTGGTGGTACCCCCGGTTCACCAATACCGCCCGGAGGTGCATCGCTATCAACAATATCGATCTCGGTTACTGGCGTATCCGCCATGCGCGCAACCGGGTAATCATGGAAGTTGGTCTGATTAATCACACCGTCTTTAGCTGTCAGCTCACCATAAAAAGCTAGCGAAATACCAAACACTGCTGAGCCTTCCATTTGTGAGCGAATCCTCTCAGGGTTGACCGCAGTACCGCAATCAAGGCTAAACCACATTTTATCGACTTTGATTTTACCGTTTTGCTCGCTAACCTCAGCTACACAAGCAACATAGGTGGCAAAACTGCGGTGTACTGCGATGCCTAAAGCAGAACCAGCTTTTCGAGGCTTATCCCAATTGGCCATTTTCGCGACACGATTAACGACATTTTTGTAACGCGCCGTATCTATAGGATATTGCTTTATATCGGAACCATAGTTGCCGTATTTAGCGTTTTGCGCTGCAAGGTCAATATGACGGTCATCACCTAATAAGCTCAATAGGTAGTCTTTCGGGTCAGTTTTCGCCTCATGAGCAAGTTCGTCAGCAAACGAGCAGACTGCAAATGCTTGGTTGATATTCGTCACTGAGCGCAGCCAACCAATACGCGTATGAGCAGTCGCTTTGCCCGCAGCACATTGCACATTCGCAATGTCGTACGGCATATCAATTAAGCCTAAGTCAGCTTCGAAGGCAATAACATCAGCACCTTTGGCAAAGGTTGAGCTAATGGTTGGTAAGGCAACATTATGCTGCCAAGCCGTCACCTTGTGCTTGTTATCCAAACCCGCTTTCAGTTTTTGGTAGCTGACCGCATGATAATAGCCATTTTGTATTTCGTCTTCACGTGTCCAGCAGACTTTCACTGGCTTACCACGAAGTTTTGACATCATAGCGGCTTCTACAATGAAATCAGGCTTGGATTTTCGACCAAAACCACCACCTAACAGGGTTACATTGATATTAACGTTTTCCGGCGGCACTTGTAACAGTTGCGCGACTGTACCTTGCGCTGATTGTGGCGTTTGCGTACAAGCCCAAATATCAAACACGCCATCGTGGTAATGTGCAGCAGCCGCTGGTGGCTCCATTGGCACATGAATGAGCTCAGGCACATAGTAATCAGCTGAAAAAACTTTGTCTGCACTGGCTAGCGCCGCATCAACATCACCTGCTTTGCGCAATACTGCACTAGGCGCATCACAACTTGCTGCTAGGGATTTTTTATACTCCTCGCTTTCGTAACTTGCGTGGCTACTGTTTTCCCATTCAATTTCCAACGCTTCGCGACCTTGCATTGCCGCCCAAGTATTTTTGGCTACCACGGCAACACCGCCTAGTGGTTTAAACAATGGTGGTTCTTCCAAGTTTTCCAGCGCAATTACATCAATCACACCTTTAATTTTTTTCGCCTTGCTGGCATCAAATTTTACCAGCTTTGAGGCAAGCACAGGCGGCCTTGCAATAACTACATATTCCATGTTGGGCAATTGCACATCATAACCGTATGTGGTGTTACCTGTGGCGATATCATGACCGTCAACAAGCGGGATATCGGATTTGCCGATAAAATTAAAGTCTGCTTTGCTTTTAAGTTTTAGCGAGATTGGATCTGGTACTGGTAAAGTAGCGGCAACTGCCACTAAGGAACCGAAGCTAGCAATTTTACCCGTAGGTTTGTGAATAATTTGATTAGCCTTGGCATAGCACTCACCAACAGGTACTTGCCACTGATTGGCTGCCGCTTGCTCAAGCATAGTACGAGCTGTAGCGCCAGCTTCTCTTAACGGTTGGTAGAAGTTACGAATAGAGCGTGAACCGTCGGTATTTTGACTACCGTATTTCTTATCACCTAAGCCTTGAATAACATTAATTTTTTGCCAGTCTGCGTCTAGTTCGTCTGCCACTATCATAGGGATACTGGTGCGAATCCCTTGCCCCATCTCTGAGCGGTGAACAATTATACCAACAGTATCATCGGCATTAATGTGAACATAAACACTTGGTTCAAATTTAGTGCTAGCAGGAGCTGCAAAGGCTTTCGGCAAACCGCTTACTTCAGGAAAATTAACCGCCAGCACTAAAGCCCCTGACCCTAAACCCAAGTTTTTTAAAAACGAGCGACGGCTAACATTTTCAACACTCTTTTTAGTCGTCATGGCTATGCTCCTTGTTTACCGGTTGAGAGTTTGCCAGTTGAACCAACATCAACAGCCAAATCGTCGACACGCGCGGTTTTGGTTGATAAATCTGCCGCTAAATGAATCGCTTTTTTAATTCTTTCATAAGTGCCACAACGACAAATGTTGCCACTCATGGCTTGTTCAATTTGCGCATCATTAGGGGTTGGGTTGGCAGCAAGTAACGCAGCCGCAGACATCATTTGGCCCGATTGACAATAACCACATTGTGGCACATTCAGTGTTTGCCACGCTTGTTGAACTGGGTGGTCACCATCGTTTGATAAGCCTTCAATGGTAGTAATTTTTTGCCCATTAACAGCCGAGACTGGGGTGGCACAAGAGCGCACAGGTTGGCCATTCAAATGAACGGTACAAGCGCCACATAGCCCTTTACCGCAACCGTACTTAGTACCTGTGTAATTAAGAATATCGCGCAGCGCCCACAATAGCGGCATATTTTCATCATCGCTATATTGGTGCGCGCGACCGTTTACATTTAAGGTGATCATGTTTGCTTCCTTGATAGCTTCACTAGGTTGTTATCACTACTGCAATGTTTTGTGTCATTGACTTTACATCGTTGATTTTATTATTTTTAGCTTACTTTTCTAAAGGATAGAAAGGTTACTTTGACAGCTATAACTATACGCCAAAACTGGCTGATATGTTTAAACTTTGCGTTGAAGTTGCAGTTTTCTGAGCTGCTCAGGCGTATCTAAATCGGCTTTTGCGTTAATAAGCTCAATCTGCTCGACTAATTGCTTATTTTGAGTTCGCAATTTAGCCAGCACGAACTTTGCACCTTGTTTGCCGTCTAGCTTACTAAGGTGATCAAAAAGCGCTTGCGAGAATATCACTGGCGGGCCAAATTCAACGGAATTATTATCTGTTTCAGTCCAACAGCTTATGGTTGCAAGTTGCTCTCCCATTGAGTGCCCAGTAATCAACTTTGCAATATCTTGCTCAGTGACTTGCCATTGATCTACTAGCATTAGTAATACACCGCTAGCATTAGAAGCATTGATAATATTGCAAACCCCGCAAGCAATTGAGGAACCCATTCCCGTTGACCACCTGCTATTTTCAACTATGTTCACCGGCCAAGGCGCTAATAATTCTTGGTAAGTTTCAGCGTCATGGCCAATGACAACCGTTACGTTATTGCTAAGCTTTAAGGCGAGTTTAATTTGGCGGATTAGTAGATATTCACCGTCGATTTTAACTAGTTGCTTAGCTTCTCCTAAGCGCGAAGAGTTACCTGCGGCTAAAATTAAAATTGCAAAATCTTTAGTTGTGATATTCACATGAAATACCCAATTTCCTGATATGCCGATGTTTCACATACTGATAAATCAAAAAATGATACGTTGTAAATTGGCACGAGTAATAACAGTTGTAGTAAAAAAGTATGAAAAATTGAATTGGGTAGATAAAAGCGTTAAGTTCTTGGGCTATTTGCCACGGGTGAGGATGCTTTCTGGGTTTTGCCTAACTCTTTAAGCAAAACCAATCAGCAAAACTAGGTAGTGATAAATCCCCCAAAATCAATAAACAACACCTAGCCAATAAATGACTAGATATTGTTGAATATCGATAGATAAAAATATAGAAGGCTAGCTATTGAACTAACTTTATATACTCAGGATCTTGAGATTCAATATTTTTTTTCTGAGCCTTTCGCTGAGCTGTTTTTCTAACCTTTACTTCCCGTGTAACCGAGCGCCCATCTTGGTATCTATGGTAAGAAAAATTATCTAAACCAAGCATTTCAGTAAACTGGTGAAAGGTCATAAAGTCATCTTTGGTAAACTCTTCACCATCTTTGGTTACTAAGCCGTCGATATACATGGAATCACCATTGATATTGCAGTTGGCAATAGCACTATATGGCTTACCGTATTCTTCTACTTTAAGCGCCCTAACCATTTTAAGCTCAAAGCACCACTCACCTACTTGTATGTAGCGATTAAAATTGTCTGACATGCAAACTCCGTTATTGTTATTTTCGTTGCGTTAAAAGTAATCCTGTTTAGCTACTAGCTAAAGACTTCCTTTCTACAGACAATTCTTCCATGATCAACCATAGTCACATTAACAACATCTAAATTAACAACTTTTGTAACTTAGCAGTTTTTCACTACAGTGGTGTTACAACGAGGCCACATTATGTCATTTGTCAGGCCAAAAATACCATTGAATTATTGACTATTTTTTAACCTAAGCAAAAACATTAACTTATGTCAATAAATTGCACAAAAAACTCGCACTTTTACCGCATTTTCCGTGCACATCTCAACAAATCGCAGTAATCTAAGCTCAAAACCCAAACGAAATAACAATAATTAGTGATGAACAAAATCAAACCTTTTTTACTGGGTGGTGTCATTTTACTGGTATTTATTCTAGCTACTGCATCAGCCTGGATATATAGCAGCATTTACAATGCGATGCCGCAACTGGACGGCAATACCGCGTTATATGGTCTTAACGCAAAAGTTGAAATCACTCGTGATGAATACGGCATAGCAACAATCCAAGCCGACAGTCGTTTGGATGCCGCCATGGCACTTGGTTTTGTTCATGGCCAAGAGCGCTTTTTCCAAATGGATCTGCTGCGCCGAAACTCAGCGGGTGAGCTTTCTAGCCTGTTTGGTGAAGTTGCTCTTGATTATGATAAAAAAATTCGTGTACACCGTTTTAGAGAGCGTGCCAGAGCAATTATCAACACGCTTCCTAAGAACGAGTTTGAACTAATAAAGGCGTATACTCGGGGTGTTAATCAAGGTATTCAGCGACTTGGTGCCAATCCATTCGAATATTTGTTACTGCGACAAACCCCTGTGCTCTGGCAAGAGGAAGACACCATACTGACCGTATTTAGCATGTATCTTGATTTACAGTACGCTGGCGGTGAGCGCGAGTTAAGTCTATTCGCTATGCAGCAATCATTGCCTAAAGACCTCTTTGCTTTTTTAACCCCCAAAGGTACGCAGTGGGATGCAGCAATAGATGGCACTCGAATGCCTCAAGCTACTATGCCAACTAGCTTTCCAGCTAGCATATCATCTAAGGAATTCTCATCTGACTTAGTTGTTTCTGACTTAAACACTTCTCAAACAAGCAATAAAGAAGCACAAGCGTCCCTTTCCTTTATTAGCAAACAACTAACAGAACAAAACTTTGTCGGTTCAAACAACTGGGCCGTATCTGGAGCACTGACTAAAACGGGTAGTGCAATTGTGGCAAACGATATGCACTTAGGGCTTCGCGTGCCCAACACTTGGTATCGAGCATCATTAAAGTACAAGTTGCCAGATGGCAGTCCGATTAAGGTAACAGGCGCGACCTTGCCTGGCACACCCAATGTCATCGTTGGCAGTAATGGACATATTGCTTGGGGCTTCACTAATAGCTACGGCGACTGGAGTGACGTGGTCCTACTTAAAACAAACAAAGACAAAAGCCAATACCTAACACCAAGTGGCTTTGAAGATTTTACTCAGCGCAACCACATGATTGCCATCAAAGATCAAAAAACCGTCGAAATTCAAACGCAAGAAACCGTTTGGGGGCCAGTAATTGGTGAAGATAAAAACGGCAATCTATTGGCATATCGTTGGGTAGCCCATGATACAAACGCGGTCAACTTAGCGCATATAAAATTAGAAACAGCCACCAATGTTGAACAGGCTGTAAAGATTGCAGCAAGTGCAGGCATACCAGCACAGAACTTAATGGTTGCTGATAGCCAAGGCGATATTGCTTGGACAATCATGGGGCAAATTCCAGTAAAACACGGTGACATAGGAGAACTACCAAAAGATTGGTCCACTGGCGAGTTTGGCTGGAAAGGTTACCTAGCCCCTAAAGATTACCCTAAGGTTATCTCTCCTGCACAACAACGACTGTGGACAGCCAACTCTCGTGTTGTCGGCGGTCAGATGTACCAACATATCGGTAATGGCGGCTACGCACTGGGTGCTCGCGCTCAGCAAATTAAAACCCGGCTGTTTGAGCAACAAGCGTTCGACGAACAAACTTTACTCGATATCGCACTTGATACAGAAGCCATTTACCTGTCGCGCTGGCAAGGACTGTTGCTAGACCAAATATTAACTGAGCCCGCACTAAGCGCGAATTCTCATTGGCAAACAGCTCTGCCTTTTATCAGTCAGCAGCCACTGATGGCCAGTGTTGATTCCGTTGGCTACCGCATCGTTAAAGCATTTAAATCTAAGGTCAAAGCTCAAGTCTTTGAACAGTTGGAAAGTTACCTTAGTGAGCAAGATAAAAACTTTTCACTAAAAACCGTGCGAAATTCTTTAGAAGAGCCACTATGGCTATTAGTAACTGAACAACCTGCTGGTTATCTAGCACAAGGCATGAGCTGGCAAACATTGCTAACAGAGTCGTTAGACCAAGTGCTTAGTGAAATTACCGAACAACAAAACCTTGCAGATGCCACTTGGGGCCAACATAATGCCGCTGAGATTAAACACCCGCTGAGTAGCGCTATCCCTATTTTCGGTGGTTACCTTAACATGCCGGCAGAACCATTACCTGGCGACGGCTTCATGCCAAGAGTTGATGGTGGCAGCTTTGGCGCGTCAGAGCGTATGATCGTTTCGCCTGGGCATGAAGAGTCTGGCATTTTTCATATGCCTACCAGCCAGGCTGGTCATCCTTGGAGCCCATACTTTGGCAAAGGACATAGCGACTGGGTTGCAGGTAAACCTAGCCCATTTTTACCGGGTGAAACTCGCTATACGCTAACGTTGCTGCCATATTAGGCATTTATAGTTAAAAAATAGTGCTTGAACTCTAGTAGGACTGTCGATACATTAAAGCCATGAATATTACTTTCGCTATTGAAAGCGCAGTAAAAAGCGCAATCAAAAACGTTTTATCAGGCACTCGTTTCTTTAGCCTGTTTTTTATCCTCTCTCGTTGAGGAGCGTTTTTTGCGGCAAAAATTAACCCGAAAAACCTCCACACTGGAGGTTTTTTTTTATCTATTTTTTAACGGTACTATATTAGCAACAAGCTAAAGCAAAGGAGTCAACGTGGAGCAATCATTAGACCTAAACGAAATAAGAGCACAAATTACAGAAACCGACCAGCAATTGCTCGAGCTCTTTGCCAAGCGCCGTTCGCTCACACTCAATGTTGCCAAAAGTAAAGCACACCAGGTGCGTCCAGTACGAGATCAACAGCGTGAGCAAGAATTGCTGATTCGTTTGATAAAACAAGGTAAAGAATTAGGGTTAGATGCCCACTACGTGACCAGCGTATTCCAAACCATTATTGAAGATTCAGTGCTTAACCAGCAGGCATACTTGCAAACCTTAACTAACCCTAACTTGCAATTGCCGATGGTCAGCGTGGCCTTCTTAGGCAACAAGGGTTCATACAGCTACCTTGCTAGTCACCGTTACTTCTCACGCCGCGCGGAAAAGATTATTGAATCAGGCTGTCAAAGCTTTGCCGATATTATGCAACAGGTTGAAGCTGGCCATGTTGATTACGGTATGCTCCCCATTGAAAATACAAGCTCTGGTAGTATCAATGAAGTTTACGATCTGCTGCAACATACTAACCTTGCAATCGTTGGCGAAATCACGCAACCCATTGAGCATTGCTTGCTAACAGCGGTCAATACTCGTTTAGAAAATATCAAAACCATCTACGCACACGGTCAACCATTCACACAGTGCAGTAACTTCTTAGACAAGCAACACGACATTCGCATTGAATATTGCGATAGCACAGCCGATGCCATGGCAAAAGTCTATGAATTACAAGATGAAACAGTTGCCGTTATTGGCAGTGAAGAAGGTGGCCACTTGTACCAGTTGCACGCCTTAGAAAAATCCATTGCCAACCAAGATGAAAACCATAGCCGCTTTATTCTTGTCGCACGAAAGCCTGTTGATGTTGCTGAACAAATTCCTGCTAAAACGACCTTTATTCTAGCGACAGGTCAAAAGCCTGGTGCCTTAGTGGAGTGTTTGTTAGTGCTAAAAGAGAAAGGCATTAACATGTGTAAATTAGAGTCTCGCCCTATTCAAGGCCGCCCTTGGGAAGAAATGTTTTACATTGATGTGGAAGCCAACCTTAAATCAGCGGCAATGCAAGAAGCTATCGGTGAATTAACCGAGCTAACTAAGTTTATCAAAGTGCTAGGCTGTTACCCTATCGAACATATTTCGCCAACCAGCGTACCGGCTGCAGAAATCTAATCGTATTTGATATAGAAAGCACCTAGTAAAAAGGCACGCTAATTAGCGTGCCTTTTTGTTTTTTCATTTAGCGCCTTAGTCAATTAACCTTGCTGCTCTTGTTGTTGCAGTTTGTCTAGTTCATGGGCAATTGCTTCTGGTGAGCCGGTATTTCGGCACAACCAATAGTATGCACTAGGCACAACAAATAAGGTGAAGATACTGGCCAGCGATACACCTGCGAAAATCACTACACCAATCACCATACGACTTTCATGGCCTGGCCCTTGAGCCATCACCAATGGAATCGCACTCGTCACAGTCGTAAAAGTGGTCATTATTATAGGGCGTAAACGCTGCTGAGAGGCGTGAATTAATGCCGTTTCAAACGCTTCGCCTTTGTCTCGTAACTGGTTCGCAAATTCAACAATTAGAATACCGTTTTTCGCCGCTAAACCAATTAGCATCACAATACCAATTTGGCTGTAAATATTCAGACTCATGCCCATATATTCTAGTCCGGCAAGTGCACCCACTAACGCTAAGGGTACAGTCAATAAAATAACGAATGGATGAACAAAACTTTCAAATTGAGCTGACAGTACAAAGTATGTGATCAATAGTGCCAGTGCAAAAATAAACAGAATAGAAGTGCCTGATTCTTTTAACAACAATGATTGACCTTTGTAATCCACTTGCGCTTCATCCGGCAGTTCATCTCGTACCACTTGGTTGAGGAAGTCCAACGCATCACCGAGTAAGTAACCGTCAGCTAAGTTCGCAGTAATCGTGACACTGCGCAAACGATTGTAGCGATTTAAACGCGATGACGTCGCATTTTCTCTAATCGTAATTAAGTTCGATAGCGGAATAAGTTCATTAGTTTCACGCGAGCGCACGTATACGTTATTGATATCTGTCGGGCTAGCAAAATCAGCTTCATCACCTTCCAAGATAACATCGTACTCTTCACCACGGTCAACAAATGTAGTAACGCGGCGCTGACCCAACATAGTTTCAAGCGTTTTACCGATATCACCAATTGGTACACCTAAGTCGTAAGCACGGTTGTGATCTATTTCCACAAGCAACTGAGGGAAAGTTTCTTTGTAATCACTTTGCACGCTTTGTAAGTTAGGATTTTCTTGTGCTCTGGCAATAACAATATCTCGCCACTTCGCTAACTCTTCGTAGGTATTTCCTTGGATCACAAACTCTACTGGCTGACTATTGCCTGAACCGCGCAGGCCTTGGCGCATAATCGCAAACGCTCGCACATCGGTTACCGATGACAATTCACCATTCATTCGACCAGCAAATTCAGCCGTTGAAAACGCACGTTCGTCCCATTTAGGTAAACCAACAATAGCAATACCACTTGAGCCACCAAATCCTGGCACACGAACTAGCACGCGGTCTAATTCACCACGCTCTTGATACGCTAAAAGTTTGCTCTCAATCTGCTGCATGTTCTTAACATTGCTTTCGTAGCTTGCCCCTTCGGCACTGTTCATAATGATAAACAGATCGCCGCGATCTTCTTTTGGCGTGTACTCGTTAGGCAATTGCAGAAATAGGCTATACACGGCGTATAGCGAAGCGATAACAATGGCAACTAACAACACTGGCTGATGAATTGAGCTTTTTAACGCATTGGCATAACTGGCTTCTAATCGGGCAAAGCCTTTATCAAGTAGTTGACCAAACGAAGAACTGCGCTCGCGGTGTTTTAGCATTTTTGAACACAGCATAGGCGTTAACGACAGTGCTGTGATACTTGAAAACACAACCGCTGCAGCAATCGCCAAGGCAAATTCAGTGAATAACCGCCCCATATTACCGGAGATAAAGATCAACGGCACAAATACAGCTACTAACACTAAGGTCGTCGCCACTACCGCAAAGGCAACCTCGCGCCCACCTTCATAGGCGGCCATTAATGGTGTTTGTCCTTGTTCGATACGGCGATAAATGTTCTCTAAGACCACAATTGCATCATCAACTACTAAACCAATGGCTAACACCAAAGCGAGCAAGGTAAGTAGGTTGATGGAGAAGCCCAGTGCTGATAACGCCATCATTGAGCCAATCAGTGCCACAGGTACAGTGACCGCGGGAATAATGGTTGCGCGAATATTGCCCAAGAACAAGAAGATAACCAAAATCACCATCATCATGGCGATGAACAAGGTATTGTACACTTCGTCAATTGAGCCTTGAATAAATACGGAAGAGTCGTAGCTGTTGCGAATGGTAGTGCCTGTTGGCAGTGATTCGCGAATTTTTCCCATCTCAGCACGCGCCGCTTTTACCACGTCTAAGGTATTGGCTTTCGACTGCTTAATAATGCCAAGACCGACCATGTTTTTGCCGTTACCGCGGAACATGTTTTCGTCATCTTCCGCAGCCACCTCAACACGAGCAACATCAGCTAAACGCACTAATTCACCATTGCTACCTTTAGCAACCACCATGCGGGCAAAATCAGTTTCTGAGCGATAACTGCGCTCGACCCTTATTGAAAAGTCGCGGTCAACTGACTCAATCTCACCCGCTGGTAACTCAACATTTTGCGCACGTAATGTGGTTTCAATATCATCGACCGTGACGCCGCGTGCCGCCATAGCAACGCGATCAAGAAAGACTTTCATCGCATAGGTGCGACCGCCTCCAACACGCACTTGCGCAACACCGTCAACCACAGCAAAGCGGTCAACAATATAACGCTCGGCATAGTCAGTAAGTTGCAAGGTGCTCATGGTATCACTTTGCATTACAAACCAAACAATTACGTTGGCATCACTGTCAGATTTAAACACTTCTGGCGGATCTGCCTGTTCTGGTAATTGGCGAAGTGCGCGTGAGATCCTATCGCGCACGTCGTTGGTCGCTGAATCAATATCGCGGTCTAGCTCAAACTCAATGGTAATGCTAGAACGACCAACACGACTGGTTGAGGTAATATTTTTAACCCCTTCAACACCACTGATGCGATCTTCTAAGAGCTGGGTAATTTTAGTTTCAATGATCGCCGCTGATGCACCGGGGTATGAAGTATTAATACTAACCACAGGCGGGTCAATATCAGGATATTCACGCAGCGGTAATAGAAAAAACGCAACAACACCGAAGGTGACAATAAGCAGATTGACAACCGTGGCAAAGACCGGACGTTTAACTGATAAGTCAGATAAAATCACTATGATGGCTCCTGTACTTTCGGCTCAAGAACCTTCACTTGTGTTCCATCTCTGAGTTTAAGTGCCCCTTCAACCACGACTGGTTGGTTTTCGTCTAAACCACTTTTAATTTCCACCATACCCGGCTTACGACGGCCAACAATCACCTGTTTTCGCATCGCTTTACCATCACTAACCACAAACACATAATGATTGTCTTCAATTGGAATAATGGCACTTTCTGGTACTTGCAGCACTTGTTCAACACTGCGTTCAACGTTAATGCTTAAAAGCATACCTGCACGCAGCGCATAATCAGAATTAGGGATTTCCGCGCGCACTTTTACCATGCGAGTTGCATTATCAATACGCGGGTCAACTGAGACAATTTTACCCATAAAGACTTTATCGTCGTATGCAGTGTTCGTTGCCTCAATCGCCTGCCCGACCGCAATAGTGGTATAAAAGCGCTCAGGTACCGAGAAATCCACTTTGACCGTACTTAAGTCGTCAAGTGACGTAATCACGTCGCCTGATTGCACAAACGCACCAACACTGATTTCACGAAAGCCTAGCACGCCATCAAAAGGTGCCGAGATGGTCAGTTCATTGAGTTTTGTACGGGCACTTAACAGCCGAGCGGCGATTGCTTTGGTTTGCGCTTCTTGCTGGTCAACTTGCGATTTCGATGTTGCTCTTTTAGTTAATAGATCTTGAAAGCGATTTAACTGAGCTACAGACTCCGCTAGATTGGCTTCTAACTCTCTTACTTTCGCTGCCTCTTCTTGGTTATTCAGGCGAACTAAAATATCGCCTTTTTTAACAATTTCACCGTCTTGAAAAGAGACTTCTTCGACAATATCGGAATAATTTGAAGTGATCAGCACCTGCTCATTGGCACGAGCATTACCTAGAGCCTCAATCACGTCTTTAAACTCTTCAGTATGAGCGGCGGCAGTTTTCACTGGCACAATGCGCTGACGACTTTTCTTCTCGCCCTGCTCTGCAGGCCAATTAATAGTGATAATAAGCGCAGCAAGTAAGCCAAAGATAAAAATAAAAGGTAAACGACTTTTTATAGAGCTAGACATAACAACTTAAGCATGAAAATTTAATCGTGAAAATATACCGGAGTTCAAGTTCGGCAACGATGTTATTCATCTGAAAATATAGGACGTTAACCGAAAAAACGTTAATTCCCCCTCGATGAACTAGCACTAATGCCCTGCCATGTTGGCTTTTGCGATTAATGCTCGCCATGCTAGACCTGTTAAATTAGTCGCTTATTTCAGCTTGTTTTGTTTTGGCACAACAAATTTAAAATGCTTACTCCTCCCCTGTCTATTTTAACTCGCCTAGCGATTTCGTTTGGGTATATAATCCAGCCTCTTACCTTAAAAAATAAGAAGTTAACGTGAATAAATTAGCTGCTCTTGCCTTTGCCGCTTTCGCAACACTCGGCGCCTTAATGTGGTATGCCGCTAGCCAGTCAATGGAGCAATATTTAACGGAATATCAAGTCGCCATTAATCAGCAGTTGCCAGAAGGAAGTGAGTTTTCACTTAGCGATTTATCAACAAAAGCAGCTGAAGATTCAGGCTTTATTGGCAGCGTTAAATTGCTATTACCCATTGAAAACAGCGACGAGTTACTAGCGATACAGCTAACTAACATTAGCTGGCAATACGAAAAACGCAGTTTAAAGAAAGCCGTTGTACAAGTAACCCAAATGACAATTGGGGATGCGACTGTTTTACTTCCTCAGCAAGATGCACAGCAGGCACTCGCCAATTTAACAACACAGCTAGATACGCTAGTAAAGCCAGCGCTTGAGCAACAATTGGGCCTAATGGGTCGCAGTGAGTTCCAGTTAAACATCAACAAGTTAATGCTAGATAAATTGTTCATCACGTTAACCGCTAGCGGCGAGCCAAGCCATGAAGTGATTGCGCAACAGCTGACGCTGACAAATGAGCATCTCACGAGTGAGCAACAAATGAGTATCGTTGGCGCGTACGTACTACAAGCGATTGCTTTAGAAACAAAAAATCAGCTACTAAGTCATTAATTACGCGCCTAAATACTTGTAATCCTGTTAAGGCAATGCAATGCTGACTACTTAGTGCAAGATCAATAAATTCAATAAAAACTATAATAAGTGCCGATAAAAAGCACCTATAAATAAAAGCATAAAAACTAAAAAAGGATGATTTGTATGAATAGTTTTAGGTGGCTGCCACGCTGGCAACAAAATGACAAAGCTAGCTTCATGGCTCGTTTAATGTGTTTGTTGCTTGCATGCTTTAGTTTGAGCGCTAATGCGCAACGCGCTGGTGACGTTAACGGTAATGAAATAACGCCTTACATTGGTTATATGTTTGGCTCTGACATTGGTGCTGCCGACGGTAGTGATATCGCAATGTCAGATGACGCTCATTTAGGGATTGCTTTTTCTTGGCAAGATTCGCCAAACGGTCAAGGGCAAGTGTTGATCAATTATGTGAAACATGATTTTGATAGCCAAATCGATGGCACAACTGAAGATCTAACCCTGCTTTACGCCCACTTTAGCGGTGTTGCACAATTTCGTCAGCAAAACTATGTCACCACCTTCTCGCTAGGTTTAGGCGGTACATTTATGGATAGCGATTATGAAAGTGGGCTATACCCGTCAGCTACAATAGCCATCGGTACACGATACGAATTTTCGCCGACATTAGCATTTGTTACCGAATTGAGAACTTATGCCACATTGACCGACGATGATGACGACTTCTTTTGTGAACAAAGTATTTGCGCGGCAGAGTTTGACGATACTCTGTATATCGACACATCAATTTCTGTTGGCTTAGCGTTTGTTTTCTAACTAAACAAATAAATAGTTATACAGACTAAAAGGCCAATCGTACGATTGGCCTTTTGTTTTATGCTTGATAAATAAACAATTGCTTAGCTAACTTTCACAACCGCTATAAACGAACAAAAGACAGAATATCAGCAACAAGGTTTGTTTTTGGTCGCTCAATAATACGTCCAACTTCCTCGCCACCTTGTCTAACAATAATAGTTGGCGTGTATTTAACGCCGGAAGCTGCCGCTCGCCCTTGTGGTTCCTGTTTGCGAATATCCAGCGCGATTAACTTGCTTGTTATGTTTGGATTAACACTCAACGCTTTTAGCAAGCGTGGCACTTCGCGCTGACTGTCATGGCACCAAGCACCAAAGTAAACATCTAAGCTAATGTTGCTCGGTAGGCTTTTCACTAGCGCCACTTGCTGCGGGCTAAGCTGATAACTTTGGTAACCCTTGGCAAAGTATGGGTAGTCTTTAAACAGCGTTTGTTCGGTGACATCGCCAGTGATATAGGCTTTGTGATGATTTTGTTTTGCTTTAGTAGCAGAAGATGAATCAGCAGTTGTTTGACAAGCAGCGAGTAGACTAACTGTTATCCCAACAACTAAGTATTGTGATAATTTTGAATGGAAAGGCAGCATAATTTTTTATGATTGTCATAAGCTTATGCCGCCATTGTAACTTTATTTTATCTCATTGGCTTTAGCTAACATGCCTTTGCTTTCAGCTAAGAATATATTCGCATAATCACCAAACCAGGCTGAAACTTGGTCAAACATTGTGACGAAAGCTTCTTTATCGCCCATTTCAACGTCTTCCAACAACTCTAAGAAACGGTAAGCAAAGCGTTTCATCATAGCAATGTTGTCGCTATTGGAGAAAATAATATCCGAATATAGCTCTGGATTTTGCGCAAACAAACGTCCCACCATAATAAGCTCTAAGCGATAAATCGGTGAGCTCATATCAACAAGTTGCTGTAAATCAGCACCTTCCGTCATTAAATGGTAACCGTATGCAATTGTGGAAAAGTGACGCATTACTTGCACCATTGCCATTGCACGATCGTGCTCATTTGCAGATACAGGGTAAATCGTTGCACCCCACACTTTAAATTGTTCAAGTACCCATTGGTAATGTTCGCTGCCACGACCTTCACAGGAAATAATGGTTTGCTTGATCAAGCTGCCTACATCAGGGCCAAACATTGGATGTAAACCAAGAACAGGTCCCTTATGCACGTTTAACATTTCATACAAAGGAGACTCTTTAACACTGGTCACATCAGCCAAAATGCATGACGAAGGCAAGTGCTCTAATTGTTTAATAATCATCGCTGTAAAGCGAATTGGTACAGCAACAATCACTAAGCTAGCTTTGGCTAGAATCGCTTCACTGTGATCCCAATCATCTTTCTCAATAATGTGTACTGTGTAACCAGAGCGAGTAAACAAATCAACAAAGATACGTCCGAGTTGGCCCTGACCGCCAATAACAACCACTTCACCGCAATCAGGGTTAACACAACGATAGCCACTTTCATCTTGGCTTGAATAGGAATCTTGCATAATTCGACGCAAGATATCTTGCACAAGATCAGGGTTTACGCCCTGCTCACTCGCCTGCTTGCGACGCTGCTCAATTAAACTCGCTTCGCGATCTGGGGCATAAATTGGCATGCCAACTTCACTTTTTAGCGCACCTACCCGACTAGTCACCTGACGGCGTTTTGCCAATAACTGGACTAGTTCACTATCTAGTTGATCAATTTCAGCACGGCATTGCGCAAGCGCTTCAGTGATATCTTTCATATGCTTATCGTTGTTAACTTATTTTTTTCGTATTTGTTTTGTGTTTTTTCGTGCTGCCTTCGCATGGGCGATATGAGAATTTGCCAGCAGCAAGAATGCCAATTAAGCAATTCTTGCTTTTAACACGCCGGCTAATTTAGCATCGGCTTGCGCAAACAACGCCTCTGTTGTTGCAAAATCAATACAAGCATCAGTAACCGACACACCGTATTTCAGCTCATTTTTTGGTAAGTTTGCGCTTTGATTGCCAGCATTGATATGGCTTTCTAACATAATACCAATAATTGACTTGTTGCCTTCACAAATTTGGTTAACCACATTGTCTGCAACCAAAGGTTGGCGGCTGTAGTCTTTGTTTGAATTACCGTGGCTACAGTCAACGACAATTGCTGGTTCAAGTTTTTGGTTCACTAAGTCTTGTTCACATAAAGCAACATTGACTGAATCGTAGTTAGGTTGCTTACCACCACGTAAAATAACATGACCATCTGGGTTACCAGAAGTTTTGATAAGCGCCACTTGCCCTTGCTTGTTAATGCCCATAAAACGATGGGAAGACGCCGCTGAGTGCATCGCATTAATGGCGACATCTAAGCTACCATTGGTACCATTTTTAAAGCCGATCGGCATAGATAAACCACTGGCCATTTCACGGTGAGTTTGAGATTCGGTAGTACGCGCACCAATGGCTGACCAGCTAAATAGCTCCGCTAGGTATTGTGGACTAATTGGGTCTAGCGCCTCTGTTGCAAGTGGTAAGCCAAGCTCTGTTAAGTAGAGCAGCAATTCACGGGCTTTGCGCAGACCTGTTTCGACATCAAATGAGCCATCCATATGTGGGTCGTTAATCAACCCTTTCCAGCCAACAGTTGTTCTTGGCTTTTCAAAGTAAACACGCATCACAACAAACAAGCTGTCTTGGTATTTGTCATGCATTGCTTTTAAATTACGGGCGTACTCTTTCGCCGCTTCAATGTCGTGAATTGAACATGGACCACTGATCACTAATAAGCGATGGTCTTTCTTGTGAATAATGTTTGAAATGGTACGGCGCGAAGCTTTAACAAATTCACGCCCCTCTTCACTTAGCGGCAGTTCGTTGCGCAATTGTTCAGGTGTGATCAATACCTCTTCGGCATTAACGTGAATGTCGTTCAAGGTCTTTACATGTGGTTGTGTGCCCATAATCGTTTCCAGTGAAGTCGTTAATTAAAATAAATTATAGAGTAAAGGTGTCAGTAAGCGACGCGTTAAAAAGCCTAAATTGCGGCCTTTTATTTTAAACGCTTACCTTACAAAAAGAGGTAGAGCGGTAATATCGATAACTTTTTAACATTTCAATAGTGCTCAGTTTGTTCAGTTGATCTGTTTGGCTTTAAACCAAATTGAATAGTGTCTTGGCTTACAAAGAACTGTACAACGAAATAATAATTTCACTGTTTAAGTTACTGCTAGCCTAAGCTAATTTGAGGCCATGATAGCCAGCACCGTTACGGTTGTAAAGTTTTATTTTCAGCAATTGTACACATATAATTACACTCTATTATTTGGCACTATACTTTAGGCGACAAAAATTTTAGGCAATAAAAAAGGCCACCGAAGTGACCTTTTTCAAAAAACTTAACGCAATTTATATCGCGTTTTGCCTATATCTTAGTCATATACCTTACTCATAGAGCTTAGGCATACACTTTACGCGTATACAGGGAAGCGTGAACAAATTTCTTGAACTTGTTCACGAACCTTAGCGTTAACATCTTCGTTTTCAATATCATCTAAAATATCGCAAATCCAACCCGTCAACTGCTTAGTCTCTTCAACACCAAAACCACGGCGCGTAATAGCTGGCGTACCTAAACGTAAACCAGAGGTAACAAACGGTGAGCGAGGATCGTTTGGCACAGAGTTTTTATTTACTGTGATATGTGCGCGACCTAAGGCTGCGTCAGCATCCTTACCAGTGATATCTTTATCGATAAGGTCTAACAACAATAAGTGGTTTTCTGTGCCATTTGACACAACTTTGTAACCGCGTTCTTGAAGTACAGATACCATCGCTTTGGCGTTATCTAAAACACCTTGTTGGTATGCTTTAAACTCAGGCTGTAATGCTTCTTTAAACGCTACAGCTTTTGCAGCAATCACGTGCATTAATGGACCACCTTGGCCGCCTGGGAATACCGCAGAGTTTAGTTTTTTGTAAACGTCTTCATCACCACAACCAGAAACAATCAAGCCACCGCGTGGGCCTGCAAGTGTTTTGTGAGTAGTTGTTGTAACAACATGAGCATGTGGTACTGGGTTTGGATACAAGCCAGCAGCAACAAGACCAGCAACATGTGCCATATCCACCATAAAGTAAGCATCTACTTTATCAGCGATTTCACGCATGCGAGCCCAATCAACAACACCAGAGAATGCTGAGAACCCCCCGATGATCATCTCAGGCTTGTGCTCAAGCGCTAAACGCTCAACTTCTTCGTAATCGATATCACCAGTTTCTGGATGTAAACCGTATTGAATTGCTTCGTACAATTTACCAGAGAAGTTAACGTGTGAGCCGTGAGTTAAATGACCACCGTGAGCCAAGCTCATACCTAACACTTTAGCGCCTGGTGTCACTAATGCTTGGAATACCGCAGCGTTAGCTTGTGAACCAGCGTGTGGTTGCACGTTCGCGTAATCTGCACCAAATAATTCTTTAGCACGCTCAATCGCTAATTGCTCTGCTTTATCAACATGCTCACAACCACCGTAGTAACGCTTACCTGGGTAGCCTTCGGCATACTTATTAGTTAGTTGTGAACCTTGCGCTTCAAGTACACGTGGGCTGGTGTAGTTCTCTGAGGCAATTAATTCGATGTGAGCTTCTTGGCGTGCTACTTCATCTTGCATTGACTGCCATAATTCCGCATCGAAATCAGCAATATTCATATCCCGAGTCAGCATGTTTTATCCTCTACAGTGATAACGTTGATAATGATTTTGAGGCAGAATATTCTGCCCGAACTAGGGTAATTTGTACACGATAAACCAGCGAAATTTGTGCGCTCGTTTATTCCAATATATTTGCAGGGAACAACTTGGTTATATGCAGTAATTCTAAGCGAAATATATTGCGCCCCGAAGCGAAACTTTACGCTAGGAGATTAGCTAACTATATAGAATAAGAGCAAAATAAAAAAGAGAATAAAAGCGCTTTAAAAAGAATTTAATTCAACATTGTTCACAAAGAGCAAAATTAAAATCAAATAAAAAATAATTAACCATTTATTATTTTATTTAACTCATTAAGCTCTTTAACCCGTTTGCGCTTGTATAGGTAGGCACCGACTAACATCACGACAATTAGCAAGTTAGCAAACAAATATGCCGGCCATACCGGCTTATCGCTGGTTTTGGAAATTTCCCAGATATACCAGTTACCAATCGGCAATATGGCGAAGCAACTAATTAGCCAAAGGTTGGCATATTGAATCGCCCCTTTAATACCACTGATATTTTTTTCAAACGCCTGCTTGGGGTCGCTGGCATCCATGCGCCAAGTTTTAATACGAATGTTGAACTCGATGATGGTATATATCAGTGATCCAAATGCCCCAAAGCTCAAATAAATGACGGTTGTCCAGTCGATAACTTGCTCGCTCAGCGAGTAAACAAGAGCACCAAACAATGAAATTGTCGCCAACACATCAAGCCCGAGTACAGTTTTTGCTGCTAGCGTACGCTTTTTCAACTTCTTAACCAGTTGAGTAATATCAACTTTTTCGTATGGTTGTGATTGCCAATCGTCAACTAATTCTGACCACTGTTCATCAAGTACACTCGGCTCGTCTCTTTGCATCTTGTGCAACTCAACGTTGGTTAGCTGCTTATCTGTCATTATGCCTCCAACAACTTCATCAAGGCCGTTTTGGCGCGCTGTAAACGAACGCCTACTAAGTTGACGCTAATCGACAAAATATCCGCCATTTCTTGATAGCTCATACCTTCAAGCGCCAGTGTCACAATTTGCTGCTGTTCGAAGTTAAGTTGCCGAATGGCTTGTCTAAGACGTTGCTGCCTTTGCGCTTTATCAAGAGATTGATAAGGGGTTGAACTAGCATCAGTGAGTGGTTGGTCATCAAGTTCGCTATCGGCTTTTACCGTTCGAACCGCTTTGGCTACATGGGTGGCTAAAATATTGTGAGCAATTTTAGCGACAAAGGTTTTTACCGATGCTTGGCCTTTAAATTTAGGTAAGGCTTGCCAAATGTTAAGCGCGATTTCCTGAAAGAGCTCTTCTTGAATTGCTGGCTTAGCCTCAAAGCCCATAATGATATGTTTAAGCATTTTTTCATGCGAATCCATCCATTGCATGAAGGTTTGCTGGTGGCTCAAAAGACTTTCCTTAGAACGGTGATTAGTGCAGCGAATATGACTATTTTCAGATAACACTGACGCACTTTCAGATGTGCCAGCACTCGGTATTACTGAATAATCATTATTATTAGCAACTAACTGTATCATATGAAAAATCTCTAAGCCACGCTGGTTTAGCTAAGCGCCATGACCACTTTTTCTGATTTCAGCTTTTGTGCCAATGTCATTACCAACACTGCAGATAATGCAACTGTGGTGACACTGGTAAAGGCAAATGCCGACCAGTTAATTGCCAAACCTTTAAACAAGTCTTCCATGATGATGGATTGACCGGCAACTGGCAGCCAATCAAGCCACATTGGTCTATCGTCAATAAACATCAAAATAAAAGGTACAAAGGCTGGCAGCATAATCAGCATAGTGACGGTTGATTGCGCCTCTTTAAAACTTTTCGCTTGGAACGAGAAGAATAGCTGTAACGCTGCCGCCAAAATACAAATTGGAATCAACAGGCCAAGTAAGGCAACAAACATGTAAAGGTCAATGCTAAAGGTTGCACCAATTTTTGACAGATCCACAAAACCGATTGAGATTGAGGTAACAACCAACATTAAGATAATCGATAAAATTGAGATAGATGCAGAGCAAGACAACTTGGCCAGTACGATTTTGGTGGTACTTACCGGCTGACATAGCAACATTTCTAAAACGTTACGCTCACGCTCACCCGCACTTGAATCAATCGCAATCGACAAGCCCGACATAAAGGCGCCCATTAATAGGTACAAGCCCAACATAATGCTAATCATCATGGCATTGCTGCTTGGCTGAGCGCGATCTTGTTCCACTAAATTAAGTGGCTGTAGAATGCGAACATCAACACCGCGCATAATCAAACGCTTGTAGCCAATCGCTCGGGCGTGGTCGCGCACCACATCTTTAATACGACGAATCGGCGCTAGGCTTGGCTTGTCACTGTAGTCGGCATTAAGCACAACATTAATGATCTTACCCTCAATCATGTCCTGACCATAAGTTTCAGGAATGGTGATGGTAATACCGCGCTCTTGCCAAATTCGCAGATCACTTTCTTCGGCTTCTGCTAACGGTAAAATATTCTCGTCCGCTAAATCTTTAACAAGTTTAGGGGCATATTCAGCACCGACAAACTCTGCATACACAGGCGGTTTATCGACCATTTCTTTGATCATGGTTTTTGACATCACCATAATCATCACCGGCGCTAACAACGACATACTAAACGCCACCATCATCGCGCGCTTGTCACGAAACGCTTCTTTGAACTCTTTGATGATTAGCGCCTTCAATTGGCTAAATCCTGCACTCATTAGGCTGCCACTCCTTCGTCTGAACCAATTAATTTTACAAAAGCTTCTTCCAGTTGGCTTTCTCCTGCTAACTGACAAAGCTCCTCTGGTGTGCCTTCTGCCGCCAATCGACCATTAGCGACAATAACCACGCGATCACATAGCGCAGCAACTTCTTGCATGACATGCGAAGAGAACAAAATGCAGTGTCCTTGCTCTTTAAAGCGACGTAAATAATCGCGAAGAATTCGTGTACTCATCACATCCAAGCCGCGAGTTGGCTCATCCAAGACAAAGTTCTTTGGCTGATGCACTAACGCTTGTGCCAAGGTCACTTTCATGCGTTGACCTTGCGAGAAACCTTGTGTTTTACGATGTGCTAACTCTTCCATTTCAAGGTCTTTAAGAATTTGCTCAATTGACGCTTTCTTTTTGGCTCCAGATAAACCGTGAATACTGGCGAAATAGTCAATTTGCTCATAAGCCGTTAAGCGCTCATACAAACCAAATTTATCTGGAAATATCCCCAACTGAGCACGCGCTAAAATCGGTTGTTCTAGCGCACTGATACCATCAATAGTAGCAATACCCTCATCCGCTTTTAGCAAGCCATAAAGGGTTCGTAAGCAGGTGGTTTTACCTGCGCCATTTGGCCCCAATATGCCGGTGATCTCGCCATCATTGGCAGTAAAAGATAAACCGTCTAATGCCTTGACGGTTTTACCAAAGGTTTTATGTAAATTTTCAACTTTGATCATGCTCGTTCCTTAAGTATTGCCGTTAAGACTGGTCATAAATGTTTCGGCGGGTAATTCAGCTAAGCAGCTCGCGTCTAAGCCTTCTAAATCCAGCTCATCAATAAATTTAGCTACTAGCCCAACGCCACAATCGTTAACCGCAACAATATGCGATAAATGCTCAGCAACAATATGACGACTGTTTGCTAACATCTGATCCGCTCGCTCGCCATTTTCAGGTGGTGTCACAGGGTCTAAGTTACCAGACAAAATTAAGGTTGGAATGTCACTTTTTACAGGCTCATAAAAGCTAGCTTCAGGACGGTATTTTGGCCATAAGGGGCAAACTAATCGAACACCACGATGACTGATGTTGCGAGCAAATTGATTGCTTGCATCGGCTTGCCAATCTTGTTCCGCGATCAAAGGGAAATCTTCATTACAGGCAATATTCATTAGCAAGTTAGTATAAACAGATCCACGCGGCTGTTTTTCATCCGCTTGGGCAAGTACACCAACGAATGGCATAAAGTTACCTTGCGCCGCCTGATTGATTACCAGTGGCATCATGCTACGCCCAGTCAAGCTATAGAGTTGTTGTTGAATCGTTGAAACAAATTTGTCAGCATCAATAATTAGCTTGGTAGCTGTGCCCAAGCGAGGATGTGGAATGGTTAATTCAACCGGCTTTGCCACTAACTCAGCAAACACTTTTTGGTAATCTTGATCTAAGTTTGGAAAAGCCTTTTGGCAGCTCTCTTCCGCCTGACAATTGCTTAATAATAATTCATAAGAACGGGCACCACTTTGACCGAATAAACCAATGCGCATATCGAGTGGGGCAACACTGTCTAACACCGCACTATTGAGGCTCTCGGGGAACATGCGCATATAAATCATTGCAGCTCGCGTGCCATACGAACCACCGTAAACGTTAATTTTTTCATGGCCTAATGCAGCGCGCACTGCATCAAAGTCGCGAATCGCATTTTCTGAATTGTATTGGCTAAGGTCTTGAGTAAAGTCAGCGATACAATCTTCTACTTCAGTCACTTCGAAATCGAACGTCAGTGACTCATAAACACTTTGGGCGGTAAACGCTTCATCATCGCATTTAAGTTGAGATGATTGCCCCGTTCCACGCTGGTCGACCAAAATAATGTCATGCGTTTTGCGTACTTCGTAAAAGCGATTGCGCAGCATCGCTGCCAACTCTGTTGCCGCCTGCCCTGGCCCGCCCGCTAAAAACATTAAGGGAATTTTGTTGTTTGAATTATCAATTGCCGGCAACACCGTAAAATGTAAGTCAATTTGTTGACCTGCTGGCATTTGGTAATTTTCTGGCACAGTCAAAGTACCACATTTGATTTGCTCTTTTATGCCATCAACATGACAATTTTCGATAGACAGGTTTGACCGTGAAGATATTGACGATGTTTGCTCCGCGCTTGTCATCATCGAACTTGTCAGCAGTCCAGAGGCTAATAGGGCTGAACAAACGACTTTACGTTTTAATTTCCACATTATTATTTTAAATCCCTTGTTAATACTAAAGTAAATATTAAGGCTCTACTTAATCGCAATCAGTAACAGACTGAAGTAACAGAAAGAACTAACACGCCTACTAGTCTGTTCTTTTTGGAATTTATTACAGCCAACTGTAAAAAATAATAAAAAAGGAATTAGTGAATTAAAGACAAGCTAATCGCAACGTTATTCAACGGCTATATGCGCTAGTAAAGCAAAGCACGTAAAACTTTACGAAATTGTCAGCTAAAATTGAACTAATAGCCCGTAACAACAGGTGTTAAAGAGGTTTTGTGAAAGTTATTGAGAAAGGTGAATTGCTGATTGTTTCTAGCTATCCTTGCAAACTAGCCATTGCATGTCTCGCCGTGGAGTCACTGACCTTATTTACCACACTACATCAGCAGTTATCGCTTGCGGCTATTTTACTGGGCTTCTTTGTCCCGACCATTTGTTTACTCGTGCTTGATTTCAAACTGTCTATCTTTGATAGCACCAGTCGTAAATTGCTGATCAGCCAGTTTTCATTGCGAGGCAAGCGCCGTGTCTTGCTAACATTTGACGATATCAAGGAAGTTCGCACACAAACTCATCAAGGGCTTAAAGGTAATCGCAATGCGGGTGTAGTGGCAGTGTTCACAGCAGAAAACTTTTACCCGATTACAACGCTGACTGATAGCAATTATCGGCAACAAACAGCGCTAATCAATAGAATAGAACAGTTATGCCTTGGCTAAGCTAGGCTAAGCAGCAGTTAATTCTTACCCTTTCAATAAGCATGAAAAGACAATCTAATAGTGATAGAAACGACCAAATTAGCGTCTAACTGCTATAGATTTGCTCAGGTACTGCTACGACCAATCAGAAAATTGAAATAATTCATTCCATTATCTCGCTAGACGCGATAAAGTTTTAATCCTGTTTTTACCTGGCATTAAGAGAGTGTTATGGAACTTAACCAATGGGTAGACGAGCTATTTGAAGTATTTGACGAAGATCGCGATGGCATGATTAACCGTAGCGAGTTCGTTGAACTGATTGACTGTTTGTTACAAGACAAAGGTATTCGCATGTGTGAGAGTATCTTTAAGCGTTTTGATAAAAACCACGACAACGCAATCTCCAAAGAGGAGCTGCGCGAAATGGTAATTGAATTAGCCTTGTAAATGGCTAATTCACCTTTGCGTTAACTATCAGCGCTTTGCATATTCCACTATCGTGATTTGCTCGCAAAAAACTTAATGAGCACTTGAATAAGTTAATAAAAAGCACAACACCATCCTTGGCTGTTTCACCGCTTATTTATCATCAACAATCCAATATTTTGAATAGCTAATCGGATAAGCTTCCCAAGCATAAGTACTTAGTCACTAAGTAATCATCCAATCCATATTTAGAACCCTCACGGCCAAAGCCTGACTGCTTGATACCACCAAATGGCGCAACCGCATTTGAGATCACAGTATCGTTAATCCCGACCATGCCGAATGCCAACTGTTCTGCGACTCGCCATATCCGGCGAATGTTTTCACTGTAAAAGTAGGCAGCTAAGCCAACCTCAACAGCATTAGCACTGCTAATAACCTCGGCCTCGTCATCGAAACCAATAATCGGCGATATAGGGCCAAATATTTCTTCTCCCGCCACAGACATTTCATCAGTCACGTTAGTGAGTACAGTAGGTTCGAAAAAGTTACTTTTTGATACAGCACGACCACCAGCAACTAAGGTTGCGCCCATCGCTAAGCTGTCATCGATAAGACTTTGCATGCGATCAACCGCTTTTGCTGAAATTAACGGGCCAACATCGATGCCTTCACGCAACCCATCACCTAACTTCAACTGCTTTACCGCTGCGACATATCGCTCAGTAAACTGCTCACGTATACGGTTGTGCACGTAAATACGGTTAGTGCAGATACAAGTTTGCCCAGCATTGCGATATTTAGATTGAATCGCGCCCTGCACCGCTAATTCAAGATCGGCATCGTCAAAAACAATCAACGGCGCATTACCACCAAGCTCCATAGAAACCTTTTTGATCCCTTGGCTACATTGGCTCATCAACAATTTGCCCACTTGGGTTGAACCGGTAAAAGTAAACTTAGCTACCTTGGGGTGCGTTGTTAACACTTCGCCCACTGCTTGCGCTTGCTCAGACACAATAACATTGAAAACACCAGCAGGAATGCCCGCTTGTTCCGCCAGCGCAGCCAGCGCCAATGCCGAAAGTGGTGTTTGCGGGTCAGGACGAACCACAAAACTGCAACCTGCGGCTAGTGCAGCTGCAGCCTTTCGCATGATCATCGCATTGGGAAAATTCCACGGGGTGATCGCTGTCACCACACCAACCGGTTGCTTCAGCACCAATAAACGTTGGCTGTCGTTGGTTTGCGGAATAATATCACCGTAAACTCGCTTACCTTCTTCAGCAAACCATTGCAGAAATGATGCACCGTAGCTAACTTCTCCCTTTGCTTCTGCCAGCGGTTTACCTTGCTCTAACGTCAATAAACGGGCAAGTTCATCTTGATGTTCCATGATCAAAGCAAACCAACTAAGCATAAGATCTGCTCGTTGTTGCGCAGTTTTTTTAGACCAACTCGGCATTGCCGAATAGGCTGCCTCAACTGCCGTCACAGCACCAGCAGCTCCAGCATCATAGACTTCAATCACCGTTTGGTTGTTAGCTGGGTTTGTTACTGGAAACAATTGCTCACTTGGCAGCCATTGCCCCGCAATAAAGGAACATTGACGAATAAGATTATCCATAGAAAGCTTCTTAACAGAATAAGTAGAAAAGAAAAGATTAGCCATTTTATCGTTAGTCATTAGCCGACACCAGTTTGAATCACATTCGAACAACCTTTACAGAGAATTTACAAATGAGACTATCCCACGACTCGTTTCAATAACTTAAGATAAGCATCGAGCGATATTTTTTTATAGGCTAATGTAAAGAAATGCAAAGATGCCTGCTAAGCTGCAATCAAATGGCTAGCACTTAGGTCATTTAGCTCGTCCTTTGCGTTATATAACTTTCGCGCTTGCAAAGGTGAATACAAGCAAACACAAAATTGTGAATTGGTATAAATTGCGGTTTGCAGATAAACACCAATAATTGAAATCTTAATGCGAACGGCGCTGAGAGCTTAAATTCAGCGGTATGTAATACTAATTGAAATAAAGGTTAATGAGGAAAGTCGAGATGTTAAAAGACAGTGAAAGCCAATACGGCATAGTCTCCAAATTCTTTCACTGGTTAAGTGCTATTGTGGTCATTGGCTTGTTTGCCGTTGGCTTTTGGATGGTTGATTTAAGCTATTACAGCCAATGGTACAAAACCGCACCACATTGGCATAAAAGTATCGGAATTTTGCTATTGATCGCGACCTTTATGCGTTTGCTGTGGAAACTTTTAACACCATCACCAAAGGCCGTTCAATCTACCTCTGCAAGTTTACAAAAAGCAGCTACTATCATGCACTACCTGCTTTATCTGCTGCTTATTTTAATAATGACCAGTGGTTATTTGATCTCAACCGCAGACGGTAGAGCCATAGAAGTTTTCACTTGGTTTAATGTCGGCTCGCTTGGTGAACTGTTTGCAAACCAAGAAGACATTGCCGGCGTAGTACACGAATATTTGGCATACACACTAATTGCATTAGTTGTTGTACACGCATTGGCGGCATTAAAGCATCATTTCATCGACAAAGATGAAACGCTACGTCGAATGATTTAACGAGAATGTCTGAAGGCAATGTCTAAACGCAATTAATCGAAGAATTTTGCTTGGAAAACAACCTGCCTTACAGCAGTAGCTGCGGGCAAAAAAACTAACCTGCTTTTTGGCGTTAGCTCACTGATATTAAATGTATTAACTAATGAGTACACCACCAAGCGTACAAAAGTAAATAGGAAATAATTCCATGAAAAAACTAGCTTTAGCAGTGCTATTGAGCGCTGCAACTACATTACCAACAATGGCAGCCGACTATGTGATTGACACTAAAGGCGCGCATGCCGCGATTAATTTCAAAGTCAGTCATTTAGGTTATAGCTATGTTACTGGTCGCTTTAACAAGTTTTCAGGTAACTTTAGCTATGACGCCAATAAAGTTGCTGACAGTAAAATTATGTTAAAAATCGACACTAGTAGCGTCGATTCAAACCACGCTGAGCGTGACAAGCATATTCGCAACGACGACTTCCTTGATGTTAGTAAGTTTGCAACAGCAGAGTTTGTTAGCACTAAAGTAGAAGACTTAGGTAACAACAAACTCAAAATTACCGGCACCCTAACTCTGCAGGGCATGGACAAAGAAATTGTGATTGATGCCGTTAAAGTTGGCGAAGGCAAAGATCCTTGGGGCGGCTACCGCGCAGGATTTGAAGGTTCAACGCAAATCGCAATGAAAGATTTCGGCTATAAAATGGACTTTGGTAATATTATGTTTGACCTGCATATTGAAGGTGTCCGTCAATAACCACTATTTAATGGGTATTGTATGACACGATACTAAAATATCTAGTATTCAAATGCCTAAGTTCTAATGCCTAAGTAGTAATACCTAAATATTAAAGCCTTACCAACTGGTGAGGCTTTTTTGATCTTGTACCTTCATGATTAGTAAGAACTTAGCAAAGCGCTAGATAATTCTTTCACACAATTCATTTAAATAGTTCCCTTAAATAACTCCTTCAAATAACTCATTCCCATCATAGTGATAACATCTTGAATAGCCCATAAATTGAACTTTATTGCCGACAAACGCTATATTAACAACAAGCCCAAATATGGAGTTCAACATGAAAATCTGCGCTTTTCCTTTAATTATCGGTATATCAATGGGTCTTTCTCTGGGTACGGCCACTGAAGCCAGCACTATCGTCGATGATGTAACCGGTAAAACCGTGACTTTACGGGAAGACGGCAGAGGCGACCGCGTTGTTGGCGCACCTTGGGCTACTCGCTCACCAGTGCTAGCGATGAATGGTATGGCAGCAACCTCTCACCCACTCGCCAGCCAAGTAGCAATCGACATATTAAAAGATGGCGGCAGCGCAATGGATGCGGCTATTGCTGCTAATGCAGCCATAGGACTCATGGAGCCAACGGGGAACGGTATCGGCGGCGATCTATTTGCGATTGTCTGGGACCCCAAAACCGAAAAGCTACACGGATTAAATGGCTCAGGGCGATCAGCCAAAGGACAAACTCTCGCTCAGTTAAAAGCGAAAATTGGTGATGTTTCGCAAATTCCAAACTGGGGAACGCCACCAGTGACAGTCCCCGGAACCGTTGACGCTTGGTTCGAACTTCACAAAAAATTTGGCAAGCTATCGATGGCGCAAAACCTAGCGCCAGCAATTGCTTATGCGAAGCAAGGATTTCCCGTTACAGAAGTTATCGCCTACTACATGGAAATCTATCAAAAACGCTATGAAAAACTACATAAAACGGGTGAAATTGAAGAAATTGCTAACTATCAAGCAACCTTCTTAATTAACGGCAAAGCACCAGTCGAAGGCCAAGTATTCAAGAACCCTGATTTAGCGAATACGCTGTCACAAATTGCTAAGGGTGGGCGCGACGCTTTTTATCAAGGTGAAATAGCCAAAACCATGGACGCCTACTTCAAACGCATAGGCGGCCCACTAAGGTATGAAGACTTTGCCAGCCACAGTAGTACTTGGGTTACACCAGTTTCTGTCAATTATCGTGGTTATGATGTTTGGGAGTTGCCGCCCAATGGCCAAGGTATTGCCGCACTGCAAATGCTCACTGTACTTGAAAATTTTGATTTAAATGCCATGGGGCACAATAGTTCAGACTATCTGCACGTCATGACCGAAGCGAAAAAGCTTGCCTTTGAAGACCGCGCCAGATTCTACGCAGATCCTGATTACCAAAACATCAACTTAGATTACTTGTTGTCAAAACAATATGGCAAAGCCAGAGCTAAGCTTATCGACATGAACAGCGCAGCCACGCAAGTTGAACATGGCGACCCTAAACTTATCGAAGGCGATACAATTTACCTAACAGTTGCCGATGCCAATGGCATGATGGTGAGCTTAATTCAAAGCAATTATCGCGGTATGGGCACAGGCTTAGTCGCTGATGGTCTGGGCTTTATTTTCCAAAACCGCGGCGCACAATACTCTCTAACCAAAGGCCACCCAAACGTTTACGCGCCAGCAAAGCGCCCTTTTCACACGATAATTCCGGCATTTATCACCAAAAACAATAAACCTTATATGAGCTTTGGCTTAATGGGTGGTGCGATGCAACCGCAAGGACATGTGCAAATGGTGACTAATATTGTCGATTTTGGCATGAATGTACAGCAAGCTGGTGATGCAGCTCGATTCCACCACAAAGGTTCAACATCGCCCACTTGGGAAGGCCGAATGAAAGATGGTGGTGTACTTGAGTTAGAAAGTGGCGTGACAGCAAGTGCAGTTAAAGAGTTGCAAAAACGCGGTCACAAAATACATATCACCAGTGGTCCTTTTGGTGGCTATCAAGCTATTCTAAAAGATCTTCAAACTGGGGTTTACCACGGTGCCAGCGAAATGCGCAAAGACGGACAAGCGCAAGGCTATTAAAGCAGAATGGCAAAGCTGGCTGATAAAACTGATTAGTAAAGTTTATTAGTAAAGCTGAAAACTAAAGTTCAAAATCACCAAAGTCCATCTCATCGTTTGACGAAGTGGTAGTTTTAGCTGTGCTTTTGGGTGTGGGATCAAGTAAGGATGGTTGAATGACTTGCTCTGCTATTTGTTCTTGTGATGCTTGAGGTGAAGACTCTGCTGAGCTGTTTTGCACTGAAACATTTTGTACTGTGTTGCTTGGCGCTAGCTTAGCTTTATCTTTGCGTTTCTTACGTTGCACACAGCGCTTAATGACTTTTTGCTTATCGTCGGAGGATAAAGTAATCCACTGCTGTCGTTCTTCGCGAGTGCGAAAACAACCCAAGCAGTGCCCTTTTTCGTCTGATTGGCAAACACCAATACAAGGGCTAGGAACGTCAAAAAACTCTAATTGCATACTTTCTCTACATTATCTGATGTAGCAAAATTAGATGGAGCAGATAAGCCACTATACCTGCCTAACATCTCGTATTTAGGCAAGTATAGCAAGCTAAAGCGCTGCACTATGTCAGCGCTCAACCAACTTATTAGGCAAGTTTGTCGGTTGCAATGTGATAATCAGGATCTTCAATCACATTCACTTCAACCAAGTCGCCTGCTTTTTCTAATAGCTGCTTACACTCAGAGCTTAAGTGCACTAAATGCATAGTTTTACCACGAGCAATATAGCGCTCGGCTAAAGTATCAATCGCTTCAATCGCAGAGTGGTCAGCAACACGAGAGTTTTTAAATTCAACAATAACGTCGTTTGAATCATTTTCCATATCAAACTGATCAAGGAAGCTAGATACAGAACCAAAGAATAACGGACCATTAACTTCGTAAACTGTTGAACCTTGATTGTTAACAGAGCGTTTAACGTTAACGTGTTTAGCATGCTCCCAAGCAAAGACTAATGCTGAGACAATAACACCAACAATTACCGCGACTGCTAAGTCAGTAGCAACCGTAACACCAGATACTAGTACGATAACAAAAGCATCAGCCTTTGGTACTTTGCGCATTATGCGGAAGCTTGACCATTCAAAAGTACCAATGACGACAATAAACATGACACCAACTAGCGCCGCCAATGGAATTTGTTCAATTAAGCTAGATGCAAATAAGATAATACCAAGCAAGCCAAGTGCAGCCGTGATACCTGAAGCTCGGCCACGACCACCAGAGTTCACGTTAATCATTGATTGTCCGATCATGGCACAACCACCCATGGCACCGAAAAAGCCGTTTACAGTATTTGATGCACCTTGCGCGATACACTCTTTGTTACCACGACCACGAGTACCTGTTAGCTCGTCAATCAGCGTTAGCGTTAGTAGTGATTCAATTAGGCCGATAGCAGCAAGTACTAACGCAAATGGGAAGATAATTCGCAATGTTTCAAAGGTAAATGGTACTTCTGGAATCGCAAATTGCGGTAAGCCACCGGCAATTGTTGCTGCTGGGTCGTTAGTCATATCACGAACGTAATCAACAACTGTGCGAGCATCTAAATCTAGGCTTTGCGCCAATAAAGTCACCACAATAATCGCGACTAATGATGATGGCACTGCTTTCGTTAGCTTAGGTAAGAAGTGAATAATAGCCATTGTTAACGCAATTAAACCCGCCATTGTGGCTAACTGATTACCTTGCATCCAAACGAAAATACCTTCTTCATTTGCCACTTTAAATTGACCAAGTTGAGCAAGGAAAATAACAATCGCCAAACCGTTAACAAAGCCCAGCATCACTGGGTGTGGCACTAAGCGAATAAACTTACCAAGTTTGAATATACCAGCGAGTATTTGCAGTATGCCGGTGAGCACTACGGTCGCGAATAGGTATTGTACGCCATGCAAAGCAACAAGGCTTACCATCACTACTGCCATGGCACCTGTTGCCCCCGAAATCATACCTGGGCGGCCACCAAAAATTGAAGTGATAAGTCCCACCATAAAGGCAGCATAAAGGCCGACTAACGGCTCAACACCAGCAACAAAGGCAAATGCAACTGCCTCTGGCACCAATGCCAATGCCACGGTCAAACCTGATAGAACATCATTTTTCAGGCTTGAAACCTTACTCGCATGAATTTCAAACATCGTATTCTCGTGTAAAAAGTTAGTGAAAATGTGATTAGCAATGGCTTGCTATGACTTGCAATAACCACTTGAGTTATGGCTAACAAAAGTAGTCAAAAACCAGCAAAATCGCCATATTCTGGTTGGCGGGCAACCATAAAGCATTGGCGGTTAAAACTTGAATTACTGGTCGTTTTAAGGGCGAGAATACTATAGATTTGTATGAAAAATGTCAATCACAGCCCAAGTTAGTAATTACCAACAAACACATTGGTAAAAACGGCCAAGGCAATGTTATTTATAACGTTTTACTTACTGCCTTTTTCGCGAGCGAGTAAGAAGGCTTTGATTTCATCGCGAGAACCCAAGATGTGCTGTTTCAATACCGCAACGGCACCTTCCACATTACCTGCCTGACATAAGCCCAAAATATCATTGTGCTCAGACTCAGCTTTAGAAATCCCTCCTGCCCAAAGCAAATGCATACGAATGTAGCGATCAGCATTTTTATTTAACGTATCTACTAAGTCTTGGGTTTGTGGTCTGTCGGCCGCTGAATATAAGCAATTGTGGTAATCGGAATTAAGCTGGCTCCAAGTATTGGCTGCATTTTCTTTCCCTAACGCGTTTTCCAGTTTGTCCAATAACACTTTCGCTTCTCGCAAGTCTTCTTCTGACAAGTTTGGAATCGATGCGGCCAGTAAATCTGCTTCAAGCATTGCTCTAAGTTCAAATAACTCATCAACTTGGTCAACGTTTAATTCAGTTGCAGTTGCACCTTTGTGCGGTTCAAAAGCGACTAGTCCTTCTGCTTCTAATTGCAATAAGGCTTCGCGCACGGGAATACGGCTAACATTTAGTTCTTCGGCAAGCGCTGCTTGGCGTAACGGCTGGCCCGCGGTAATTTCACCACTTAGAATTTTTTCTCGAATGGTCTCTACTACAAGTTGCGTCCTTGTCTTGTATACGATTGCCATGTTGAATTTCCTTTCTTATTTATTGTTATTAGTGTGGAAAATAGTGTGAAGTCGTTAATGAGCACGGTGCGTTTATGTATTAGTAAACGATGTCTTAGTATACAATTGTACCTGTCATTAATAATGATAGCTTGAACAACCTTGAAGCTGACATTGCAGAAATTTAGGCCATAGACTCTTTAAACACAGCCTTTTCAACGTACTCAACTGGTACTTTAACCTTGAAGCAACATCCAGCGTCTACATCTGGGCAAGTTATTGTGCCGCCCAGTTTAGAGTGCACTAAGTTAAACACAATATTTAAGCCTAGCCCCGAACCACCTTGACCACGTTTAGTAGTAACGAATGGGTCAAAAATAGTTTTCTTTAATTCAGCATCAATGCCGTGACCGTTGTCTTGATAAAGCATGGTGAGATAACCGTTGCTCTCAGAGAACTTAATCGAAATTTCACCCTCGTCACGCCCTTCAAAACCATGAATATGGGAGTTCATTAAAAAGTTCGTCAGAATTTGGTTCCACGCACTGGGGAAAGTCACAAATTCAAAGTCTTTATCTAAATCGATATGAATGTTGTATTTCTTGCGCTTAAACATGGTTTTCACTGTGTTCACCACATCATTAACATGTTGCGCTAAATTAATTTTGTGCTCTGGATCTGTATGTTGTTCCACCGCCACCGATTTAAAGCCACGGATCAGTTCAACAGACTTATTCAAACTACGCTCAATAATTTGCTGGTATTCAGTTAAAAGATCTAACGTGTCTGACAATTGCGACTTGGTTAGCTCTTGATCATCAACTGCCTTTTTCAATGCATCGACTTTTTCTTTCAACGCTGTAATTGAAGTCACACAGATACCGAGCGGTGTATTCACCTCATGTGCCACCCCAGCGACCAATTGACCAAGTGATGCCATTTTTTCTGACTGCACTAATTGGTCTTTAGCTAAGGTTAAGTCATCGAGTGATTGCTGAAGCTGGGCATTACTCTCTTGCAGCTTAGCAGTGCGGTCAAACACCTTAACTTCTAATTCACCATTTAAACTAAGCAAAGCATTTTCTGCTTCTTCAAGTTTAACAATATCTTGTTTGATGCGCAGACGCATGGTGTTAATGGCATCGACCAGAATGTCGAGTTCGTCTTTATTTCTGCGGCGACCATCGAGCCTCAAGCTAACGTCTAAATTGTCAGTTGCAAGCTGCTGAGCATAGTCAGTTATACGATAGATATGGCGGGCAACAAGCCAGTGTCCCACCAACATAATAACGAAGGTAACAATAAAAATTTTAATGGTTTCAGTGGCGATAATAACACCCGCTTTTTGCCATAAGCGCTGATATATATCTTCATAATTGGCGTACACTTCTAAAACACCAATTTCATTCTCACCGTAATTTATTTGATAGTTGCGATATAGCTCTTTAACTATTGCGCCTTCATCCCCTACTTCATAACTACTGCCTAAATCAGTAATCACTTTCACGTAAGAAATATCTGGCAGGTCAGCAATACCTTTGATTTGCTGCTCCATCAACGACTTATTAAAGTCCCACAAACTGGTCGCCATGGAGGGAATATAGCTGGTTTCAATATTATTGAAGCGCTGTTCGAGTCGATCTAGGGAATCGTTGTAATCGGAATAAAGCTGAATGGTGGTAGAGACTAGCGACAAAATTACACTGCACAGTAGAATATAGCCGAGTACGCGTCGACTTAATCTATTGTCATAGTAAAACATGTCACTCATTGGCATTCCATACGCTCGAAAAAGGACTCGCAGCTTGCACGTATTTTATTTAATGGCACGGCAAAGCATACAGATTAAACACCTTTTATAGCGAGTTTGAAAAACTTGTCAATAAAATCCCGACTTTTGCTCGATTAATTAACAATTTAGCAACAACTACATAATGAGCTGTGTAACTATTGCCCAGCCTGTTTACATATCGCAACAGGTAAACCAGATTCGGGCGTTGAATCGTGGTATAAGTTGAACGTTAATGCTGAATAGATGGCCGATTTCCGCCAGTGCAATTTTGTTTTTTTGATACACTGAACAAAACACAAGTTGCAGACCAAATCACTATGCTTTGCTTGGACAATGTTTCTTCACCTGACAACAGCTTAAGCTGCGAATCTGAACTAAACCCTGATGTTTGTCAGCGGGCTAGGTTAAGCAAAGACGCCCGATTCGATGGTAAATTTTATACTGCAGTACTAACCACAGGCATTTTTTGCCGCCCCATTTGCCCAGCACGCGCGCCTAAAGAAGAAAATGTTCGTTATTTTCACACCGCAGTTCAAGCGCAAAACGCGGGTTACATGCCGTGTAAGCGCTGTTTGCCAGAATTAGCGCCTGCGCAAAAGCTCGCCCCAGCAATTCAGCAGCTAGCAGATGCTATTGAAGAAGGATTATCACTGAGCGAGCTAGCAACACGTTTTGCCATTTCAGAGCGCCAAGCAAGGCGGTTATTTTCACAGCATTTTGGCTTGCCACCGAGTAAGTATGCCCAGCATCAAAAGCTACTAAAGGCCCGACAACTGCTCACGGGCACTAACTTACCGATAGCTGATGTCTGCTTTGCTGCTGGCTTTACCAGTATTCGACGATTCAACGAGGCGGTAAAAGCTACGTATCAAGAAACGCCTCAACAAGTGCGTAATCGACTAAGTAAAAAGCTACAAGGAAACGAGATTTCCGTACTGCTCAGTTACCGCCCCCCTTTTGATTGGCAGGCTATGCTTGAATTTTTCAGGCTTCGGCAACTACCCGGTATCGAAATTGTTGGCGAGCAAACCTATCAGCGAAGTGTTTTACTCGGCCACGTGGCTGGCTGGATAAGCGTAACAGATGTTGCTAATAAGCATGCATTAAAACTGACAGTCGCGCTTGATGATTTATCCGTGCTCGATCAAGTAATTGCGAAAGTGCGAAAGTTATTTGATTTAGACGCAGATATGGATGCAATTCACCAACACCTAGCTTGTGATCAGCTGTTGGCAAAACAAATTGAGCAAAACCCAGGAATTCGCCTGCCTGGCTGCTGGGACATTTTCGAGTTCTCTATTCGCGCTATTCTCGGTCAACAAATTTCCGTTAAAGCAGCTACTACCTATGCGGGCCGTATTGCTGAAAAATACGGGCAACCACTATCGATAAACCACCCCGAGTTGAATAAGTGCTTCCCATCGGTTAATGATCTTAAAACGGCTGACTTCGGCCAACTTGGCTTAACGCAATCTCGCATTGACACACTTATTCGCTGGGTTGAGTTTTATCAACAAAACGAAGCATTATTTACCGATTACCAATCGCTTGATGAGCTGACCAAAACACTGGTGGAGCTCAAAGGTATTGGTCCATGGACAGTAAACTACCTTGCAATGCGCGGTTTAAGTGATCCTAATGCCTTCCCTGCCAGTGACCTTGGAGTCATCAAGGCTCTCACAGTTGAAGATAATAAGCCCAATGTGAAGCAAATATTGGCACGCGCCGAGCAATGGCAACCTTGGCGAGCATATGCCACGTTATACCTTTGGCTATCGCTCAAAGCGCAATAATCTGTATAACTAAAAAATGACTAAAACCAATTACTAAAGCAGTTACTAAAGCAGTTACTAAAGCAAAAACGACTAAAATCAGGATTAGCGCTATGTACCACACTATTTACCACTCACCGCTAGGTGAGATAGCAATCACCGCCAATGATGACGGCATCACTGCACTCGCCTTTCAGCAAGGTGCTGCGCCGATACAGTTTGCCGAAAACTCAGCACAAAGCGATAAGCATTTTAGCGAAGTTACGCAACAATTAACCGAGTACTTTGCAGGGCAAAGAACACAATTTGATTTAACACTCGCCCCACAAGGCACACCATTTCAACAAACGGTATGGCAAGCACTCACCGAAATTCCTTTTGGCCAAACCGTCAGTTACGGCTGGTTAGCAAAAAGCATTAATAATGAAAAAGCGGTGCGAGCAGTTGGCACAGCAAATGGTGCAAACCCAATTGCGTTGATTATTCCTTGTCATCGCGTGATTGGTGCTAACAAAAAGCTAACGGGTTACGCTGGTGGTTTAGCATTAAAGGCGAAACTGTTAATGCATGAACAAGCTGACTTTAAACCTTAGCCTTTAAACTCTGGCCTTTAAACTCTGGCCTTTGAACCCTGGCCTTTGAACCCTGGCCTTTAAAATACGGCTCCAAAATCTAGCTCAAAGCATAAAACTGCTAGGCATTTTGCGTAAACTGGTTATTATTTAGCAATCCATAATGATAACAATAACGTAACTACCTAAATGAAATCTCCCAATACTTCGCCCATCTATTCGCCGCTTGAGCTCAGCAGTGGCATTCAAGTGAAAAATCGTTTAGTAAAAGCCGCGATGGAAGAGAACATGGCGACCGATAATCAACTGCCGAGCACTGAATTAATGCGCCTATACAGCACTTGGGCACAAGGTGGTGTTGGTATGATTATTACGGGTAATGTAATGGTTGATCATCTTGCCATGACAGGGCCTGGTGGCGTAGCGCTGGAAGCAGAAACCGACTTAACTGCCTTTCGTACTTGGGCACAAGCGGCAAAACACGGCGATACCAAAGTGGTAATGCAGATCAATCACCCAGGTAGACAAGTCTTCAAAAATTTAGGCGGTAAAGCGATTTCACCATCAGACATCGCAATGGACATGGGTAAGCACAGTCATATGTTCCCTAAACCAACACCAATGAGCGAAGATGATATTCAAGACGTTATCAACCGCTTTGCAATTACCGCCCAGCGTGCGCAACAAGCTGGGTTTGACGGTGTTGAAATTCACGCGGCTCATGGTTACTTGCTCAGCCAATTCTTATCACCACTCACCAACAAGCGAAACGACCGTTGGGGCGGCAGCATTGAAAATCGCGCCCGTATTTTGGTTGAAACCGTTAAACTCATCAAAGCCAATGTAGAAGAACATTTTATTGTGTCGGTAAAACTCAACTCAGCCGATTTCCAACGAGGCGGTTTTGATGTTGATGACGCTGAGCAAGTGCTTGAAATGTTGGCTCCCTACAATCTGGACTTTATCGAAGTATCAGGTGGAAGCTATGAAGCTCCTGCTATGCAAGGGCGCAGTGCGGATGAAAGAACTCTTGCACGCGAGGCTTACTTTTTGTCATTTGCGAGCCAACTAGCAGCTAAGGCTACAATGCCGATTATGGTGACAGGTGGCGTTAAACGCCTTGCCGTCGCAGAACAAGCACTGGCTGAAAATATTCAGCTAATTGGCATGGCAACCGCATTGGCGATGACGCCACAACTGCCAAATAAGTGGCAAAAGCAACCGGATTACGTCAGCCCATTACCCGTGGTTAACTGGAAAGACAAAACCCTAAGTGGCTTAGCAACAATGGCGATTGTTAAACAACAGCTGAAACGTTTAGGCCAAGGTAAGAAGCCGAATCTATATCCTTCGGCACTGTGCTGCCTTGTTAAAGATCAGCTCAATAAAGCCAAGCTAACCAAACGTTATCGCAAGCAATATCAACAAGAGTTGTCTTAAGGTTCTGGAGAACCACGCCTTATGTTTTGGACAATATACTGCTAGTATGCGCGCTATATTATTCGCAGTGATTAACACAGAGTAGTTGCAGTGGAAATTTTAGCATTAGCCGCAACCTTATTGCTTATTTGGATGGCTTGGCAACTTTACCGAGCCAAACGCTTTAATCGCTTTAAACGCGAGATCATGACATCGCTAAAGCCAAAAGTATTAGCGCACCTTGAACAAAGGCTAATTGAAGAGCGCAGCGAACTCACGCCCAATAATCAAGCCCATATCGACGCCAGCCAATATTATTGGGGACAATACCCTAGCCGGGTATTACAAGCGGCGCTTCATTGGCAAATTATTGATGACGATTGGTTAGTGCAAACCGGTAACAAGCGCTACAGTCAGCATTTATTTTTCGTTGAACAAGACAAGCTCGCAGAATTTACCGAGCGACTGACCAGTGAAGTAATAGAAGTTAATGAAGAGGAAGAAGCACGTTAAATCTTAGGATGTAGTGCCAATAAAATAGACTCATAAAAAAAGCAGAGCTAAATTTATAGCTCTGCTTTTTGTTTTAAGTGGTTTTATATTATTACAGTTTCTTAAACTGAATATCCCAAACGCCATGGCCTAAACGCTGCCCACGGTTTTCAAACTTAGTCAGCGGGCGATTATCTGGACGAGGCACATAGTCATTGGTTGCAGACAAGTTTTCATAGCCTGGCGCACTTTGCATATCTTCTAACATGCACTCAGCATAGTTTTCCCAGTCAGTAGCCATATGGAAAACGCCACCAACTTTTAGCTTTTGGCGAATAGTTTCAACAAACTCAGGTTTTACAATGCGGCGCTTATGGTGCTTTTTCTTGTGCCAAGGATCAGGGAAAAACAACTGTACTGTTGTTAAGCTGTTATCTGGAATACAGTCAGCTAAAATTTCAATCGCGTCGTGCTCGTATACTTTTAGGTTATTGGCTTCTTGCTCTACAGCCAGTCCAATACAAGCACCAACACCTGGGCGATGAACCTCAACACCAATGTAATTTAGTTCTGGTGCGTTCTTAGCCATTTCAACCAATGACTTGCCCATACCAAAGCCAATTTCCAACACGACTGGGTTGTCGTTGCCAAAGACTTGGGCGTAATCGAGCATACCGTCTTGATGATCTAAGCCCATGTCTTGCCAGTGGTTATCCAACGCGTGCGCCTGACCTTTAGTTAAGCGTCCTTCACGTTTAACAAAGCTACGTACCGTACGAATGTACTTACCTTCCTGCTTTGCTTGTTCAATGGTTTTGTGGGTTCTTTCTGTCATCGAAAATCATCTTAGCGGTTAAAATGGCGGCGTATTATCTTATGTTAGCAGCTTAAACTCAAGAAAGAGTCGCGAGAAGCCAAAATGTAATATCTACTAGCCTCTACACAAGGGCGTGTTTATTTTTCAGAGGGATTTGAAAGGTCAGTAACGCTTGCCAATCGCCATTGACCTTCAAGAACTTAGGCTCAACACTCACAAGCTGACCACCCGCCTTTTCAGCAACACGTATACTGGCAGCATTCTGTTCTAAACATGCAATATTCAAGTAGCTAACTTTGTGTTTGGCGAGTAAATGAGTCATGTAGCGGATAACTTGGCTAATAATGCCTCTTCCTTGGCTGTCGCTGCTTAACCAATAGCCCACTTCTGCCAATTGTTTGTCAGCATCGATAAATTTAATCCCGAAAACACCACAGATTTGCTGATTATCAAGAATTTTCAGCCAAGTAGCTGATGGTAAGCCACTATTCACACGCTCAAGAATATAACGTTCGGTTGATGCAACATCGGTTACATCACTTACCCAATAAAGATATTTGGCTAAGTTAGCGCGATTTTTCTGGATAAGGGTAAATAGCGGTGAGGCGTCTTCAGCGGTTAATGGCAGCAGCGCCAGTTGTTCGGTTATTTGATGAGGAGAAAGTAACGCTTGTGTCAAATTTAGTCTTCCCTGTGCTTTTTACCTTATGCTTTATCTAGTGCATTTTCCTAGCTCTTTTTCCGTTGGCTTAAACATAAGCTAAAACAAAAGCTTAGACTAAAGCTAAAACCGGTTGTTAACGTGGTTTGGTGGAGCTATCCCCACCAAACATCGTAAAGCGCTGATACCGAAACAGCTACTGCACCTTTATCTTTTAACCAGCTTTCAACCGCTTGGCGATCTTCCTCTGTGCACTTACCAATGTCCATTGTGCAAATTAAACCATGCCACAAAGTATCACCTTCTCCGCCAAAACCTAAACCACGAGGCTCAATCACCTGCACGATAAAGTCATCGACAAACGTATCAACCTGCTCTTCGCTGGCATCTGCCGCTAATTGCCATGCAACATCAAATCCTAGCTCTTGGAATTCATCAACACGTAATTTTTTTCTTAATCGGCGGCTGCGATTTTTTGCTTCAGCTTTCATTTCTGTATGTCCATTAAAGTAAGCGTAAATAAAATTTCTGGCATGAGCATAGAGTGAATAGGTATCATCAGACAAGGTTTTGCACCAACTTTTTACTGATCTTTTCTATGCTTTGCGTTGTAAGCCTTTGTTAACCCTTTTTATCAGCTTTTTTCCAGTGTCAGTTTTCGCTACACTGTCGCCGCTATGACAGATCAAATCACTATATCCGCCCAGTCAGCCAAAGCATTTGGTAACGACATTCTTACTTGGTATCACAAAGAGGGTAGAAAACATCTACCTTGGCAGCAGAATAAAACGCCCTATCGCGTTTGGATTTCTGAGATCATGCTGCAACAAACCCAAGTCGCCACTGTTATCCCCTATTACGAACGATTTATGGCGAGCTTTCCTGATGTGAAATCACTAGCGCAAGCTGATGAAGATAATGTGCTGCATCACTGGACGGGGCTTGGCTACTACGCGCGTGCGCGAAATTTACACAAAGCTGCCAAGCATATTGTTGCTCAGCACGGCGGCGAGTTTCCAACCGAGATTGAACAGGTGATCGCCCTACCCGGTATAGGTCGCTCTACAGCGGGAGCAATACTCAGTTTATCGCTTGGCCAGCACCACCCGATTTTAGACGGCAACGTGAAACGTGTTTTAGCGCGCTGTTATTTAGTAGAAGGTCACAACGCCCAAGCCAAGTACGAAAGAACCCTTTGGCCAATTGCGGAAAAGCTGACACCAGCTGATGGCGTGCAGTTTTTTAATCAAGCTATGATGGATATGGGTGCTACCATTTGCACACGTAGCAAACCTAAATGTGATGTTTGCCCAGTCGAGCAAGTTTGCCTAGCCAATGCCACTGGCGAGCAAGCGAACTTTCCGCAAAAAAAGCCAAAGAAAGAAACACCTGTTAAACAATGCGTGATGATTATTCCCAAAGTTGGCGAGCAAGTGCTTCTGGAAAAAAGGCCACCGTCAGGCATTTGGGGTGGCCTCTGGTGCTTTTTAGAAACTGACTGCCAAAGCCAAATTCCAGCAACGCTCGATAAGCTTGGCTTAAATAGTATAAAAACAACAAAGCTGACTGAGTTTAGACACACCTTTAGTCACTTTCATTTAGATATAACGCCCGTACTCGTTGACTGTGAATACGCTCAAAGCAACACCGTAAATGAACCAAATACACACGCTTGGCTAACTATTTCACAAGAAACAGCACTCGGTTTTGCTGCTTCTACCGTAAAAATATTAGGTGAAATAAAAGAATTAGAGGCTATTTAACGTTAGCTAACACTAAGCACTTTTACCCAAAATGACCACCACATTTCATTGATGGAGCCGTAATGGAAGCACTATCTCAACAACTCGATTTCATTTTAGAGTTAGATAAATTAAAAGCGGTTTATCGCCGCGCCCTGATCAAAACCGATAACAATCGTTTTGAAAACAGTGCCGAACACAGTTGGCACATTGCCCTAACGGCACACGTATTAGCACCTTATGCGGAAGGTAAAGTAGACATCTCACGCGTAACACTGATGTTGCTGCTACACGATATTGTAGAAATTGATGCCGGCGACACCTTTGCCTTTGATGAAAAAGCAATACTCGCCGAGCAGTCGGATAAAGAAATTGCTGCTGCCAATCGTATTTTTGGCCTATTACCTGACACGCAAAAAGAATACTTCACAGCGCTGTGGCATGAGTTTGAACAAGCAAAAACACCTGACGCTAGTTTTGCTAAAGCAATGGATCGTATTTTACCGCTTATTCAAAATATGAAGAATGATGGTGGCAGTTGGGCACAGAACAAGGTTTACAAGCAGCAAGTTATCAATCGCAATAAGCACTTGGAAACATCAGCCCCTAAACTTTGGGCCTATGTTTTAGAGCAGATAGGCATCGCCACGACTAACGGTTGGTTGCTCGAAGAATAATTGAATTAAAGCACCCTTGATCTAAAGAAACAAGACAATGAATAGCTGGATCATTTTCTAGCTGGCTACTTATACGTATAATCAGAACCAATTTTTTAAGACGAGAACAATCATGAGCAGAACAGTATTTTGCCAAAACCTACAAAAAGAAGCCGAAGGTTTAGACTTTCAACTATATCCTGGTGAAGTTGGTAAGCGTATTTTCGATAATATAAGTAAAGAAGCTTGGGGTAACTGGCAGAAAAAACAAACCATGCTAATCAACGAGAAAAAGATGAACATGATGAACCCTGATGATCGCGCTTTTCTAGAACAAGCTATGGTGGGTTACTTATTCGAAGGCAAAGAGCCTGAAATTGAAGGTTACGTACCGGTCAACAAGTCTTAGTCACTAACTAAAGAACGTTAACCAAGTAATGGACAGTTTTTTTAGTATCGACTGGCGCGTATTTTTCACAATCTTTGCATCTGTGTTTATTGCCGAGTTGGGTGATAAAACCCAGCTCGCCACTATGTTGTTTGCAGCAGATAAAGAAATCAGTAAATGGATGGTTTTTGCCGCCGCGTCAGCTGCCTTAATTGTGGCTTCCGCCGTTGGCGTAATCGCAGGCACTTTTTTATCTGCTTATATAAGTGAAAAAGTATTAGCTTACATTGCAGGTGTTGGCTTTATAACTATCGGGATTTGGACTATTTACAGCGCTTAATTCCGATATTTGTACACTAAATAGCGACAACGTGTAAAAAACCAGCAAACAAATAATTATTTAAAAAAAGTAGTTGACCTGAATTAGTAAAAGAAGTTTAATAGCGCCCGTCTTCAAGGCACGGCCAAAAAGACGATAGTTAGATAACTTAATCGGTAGAGTTACTTACTAAAATTAATTACCGAAGCCCAGATAGCTCAGTCGGTAGAGCAGGGGATTGAAAATCCCCGTGTCGGTGGTTCGATTCCGCCTCTGGGCACCATATTTTGAAATAGCGAATGTTTATAAATATAAGTTTCGATATTTCGGTGCCAAGATAAACTTATGTTTATCGCACACAGTTTTGTGTGCCGACTTAGCTCAGTTGGTAGAGCAACTGACTTGTAATCAGTAGGTCGCCAGTTCGACTCCGGCAGTCGGCACCATTCATCAGATAAGCCTCAACTTCGGTTGAGGCTTTTTTGTTTCTGTACCTTGTCGTAGTAGCTAATTAAACCAAGCATATCAATCGAACAACAACCCTACCCCAAGAATGCAAAGGGTTCCGCCCATTACTCTGTTAAAGAGTTGCATGTGGCTTACAGATACAAGCCAAGACTTAATCTTTTTCCCCATCAATGCCCAGCCCCCTATGCCAATAAAACAAATAACAAAGTAAATAGTTAGAAACTGAAAAAGCCTTAACTCAGAAGTGTAAACATCAAAGGCAGCGCAACCCGCTAAACAGGCCATCCATGCTTTGGGGTTAAACCATTGCATCAACCAGCCTTGAGAAAAAGAAGGGATTGAAGAACAGTCGTTTGTTTCACTGATACCTCCTGTATCAGTAAATACTTTGTAGCCTATATAAATAAAGTAACCACACCCTACATACTTTAGAGTCGCCATTAACAGTGGAAAGCCTTCAATTGCAGCCCCTAAGCCAATACCAATCAAAAACAGCAGTGCGATAAAGCCAACGGTTGCCCCAACAACAAACTTTAATGAGTTTAAAAAACCAAAATTTAACCCACTGGTTAGTGCCACAAAGTTCACTGGCCCAGGGCTTATCGACATAGATAAAGAAAATACTGCCATAGAAACTAGCATCGACATAACAAACCTCCCTCTTTTATAAAGTCTCTATTCTTGCTCATTGCCGAAAGTTTTATTAGTTGCTTTAATTTGATTTGATAATTCTAAAATTTGGAACAATTGCTTTGATTAATGAATTAAAGGCCATGGCAATTTTTGCAGAAGTTGTGAAATGTGGCTCATTTAGAGAAGCTGCAAAAAAACTTTCGTTATCGCCATCTGTGGTCAGCTATCACATATCCCAACTAGAACAAAAAACGGGTAGCGCCTTGCTTTATCGGTCAACAAGAAAGCTTACCTTGAGTAATGAAGGTGAAGCTTTCTACCAACAAGTTCAAAAGATGCTTGAAGCGGCAAACAAAGGCATAGATTTATTATCGGAAAAACAGAAAGAACCATCGGGCACTGTCAAAGTGTCGCTACCAACTGCTCTGAGTAAATCACCAATTAGCGAAGCAATTGCTCAATTTGCCCTTAAATACCCGAAAGTGACACTTGAACTAAATTATTCAGATACAAACAGCGACATTATTGATGAGCGCACCGATCTCACCATTAGAGCGGGTAAGGTTGCAGATAATGACTTTAAATCAACGAGTTTAGGCTCTTTGGAACGAGTACTAGTATGCGCCCCGACGTTTTATCGACAGCACATACCCGCTCAAAACCCAGGTGACTTAAATACGTGGGCTTGGCTAAAATTATCTCAACTACCAAACAAGCGGCTATTTTTAAAAGGAAATAGCAGAAAAGAAGTCGCATTTACTAGCCAGATTACGTTGAACAGCGTTGAAGCTATCTACCAGTTTTGCGTCAATGGCAATGGTCTCGCGGTATTAGCAAAACCACAAGTAGAAAACGATATAAAGAGCGGAAAACTCATTAACGTACTCCCCGAATGGCAAGTTGAACCTTTACCTCTATATGCCTTATGGCCGAAGAATATTAATAAAAATAGCGCGACTAAAAAGTTGATAGAAGCTCTTAAAGACAGTGCTGACAGCTAGCTGTTCAAAAACAACGATTAACAGTTCTAGCAGTTGAGCACACTGTCACTTGACTAAAAAACAATCAAAGCGTTAACATAACACCAACTTACCTTTTGGAGTTTACGCCATCATGAACAACTAAGTCTGTTATCCATATTTCATTTTATTTTTGGATTTACAGGGTTAGTCGGCGTAGCTTACTTACCAATACTAGCGGCACTCGTTACCTCTAGGCTCACTCAGCCTAAATACATAAATCAGCAAAACTAATACGAAAGTCAGAGCTTAGTTTTAGGAATAAGTTTTTACGCCTAATTTTACGTTTAGTTTTCAAGTAATATGCCGCTGTGACTGCCTGCATAAGCTTTTCTTCATAAATCGTTATGCAATAAAAGTTGTTCGCTAAGCCGTCTGCCCTATTGATTTCAACTGATATTATTTAGGAGGCAGATTATGCCCGTATTTCAGGCTTACAATATCTCGTATCAATTTGATAACGGCAATATTCTTTTTAAAAGTTTATCTTGCTCGTTAACCCAGCAGGGAGTTGGTTTGGTTGGTAGAAACGGCGTTGGCAAATCACTATTTGCATCAATCATCAGCGGTGAGCAAATGCCATCAACAGGCACAGTAACTCCGCCAAATTCATATGCAGTTTATCGCCAACAAGCTAGCGAGTTACTTGGTAGTGAGCTCTCGATTGCCCAGTACTTGGGGGTTAGCGAAATGCTCACAGCGATCAATAACATTGAATCAGGCGATTGTGATGATAAGTGGTTTGAAATAGTTGATGAGCAATGGCATTTACCTGCCCTACTTCAAGAACAACTTGCGATTTTGGGCTTACCAGAAGATCTTAATTTTCCCTGTGCAAAACTTAGCGGCGGTCAACTAGCACGTTTGCAGCTATGGCAGTTATTTAAAAGCAATGTGCAATTGCTGATACTTGATGAGCCTTCAAATCACCTTGATGAAAGCGCGAAGCAATGGCTGATAAATGCGATTGAAAACTATACTGGCAACATTTTACTGATCAGCCACGATCGTGCACTGCTGCGTGAAATGAATGAAATTTGGGAACTTTCAAGTACAGGGTTAAGTGTTTATGGCGGCAATTATGATTTTTATGCTGAGCAAAAACAAACAGAACAGCTAGCCATAGAGCGACAATTAGCGCAGTTAAACAAGGCGCAGAAAAAACTTGTAACACAAGCGCAGTTAAACCAAGAAAAAGCAGAACAGCGAGCAGCGCAAGGAAACCGCCTGCGAAAAGGAGGCAGCCAATCAAAAATACTGCTCGACTTCAAAAAAGGTAAGGCAAGTGCAAGTAACGCTAGCCGCAATAAAAGCGCACAAGTTCGCCAGCAGCAACTGCAAACACAAACACAAGAGCTATCCCAAAAGCACGAACAAGTCAGCCGACAAAAGCTGTATATTGCAGATCAGCAAAGTAATGCGAAAAAAGCTATTTCGGTAATTGATGGCGTATTGCCCTTCGGCAATATACAACCTATTTCTTTAAAAGTTTTTGCCAATAACAAGCTTCACCTCAAAGGCAATAACGGCTCAGGTAAGTCGACATTATTAAAAGCTATTTTAGGAGAAATTGCGCTAAGCTACGGGGAGCTAATGGTCAATACGCCAGTGTGCTACCTAGACCAACACTTTGGCGTTATCCAAGAGAAGCTATCTATACTAGCGAACATGATGACGCTGTGTGATGGCATGACAGAAACTGATGCTAGAACCTTACTTGCTGGCATTGGCTTTCGTCGTGATGCTGTCTATCGACTTGGTAAGCAACTTAGCGGCGGTGAAAAAATGAAGCTTGCAGTGTTAGTCATTAGCCATCAAGCCCATCAACCTTTTTTACTGCTTGATGAGCCAGATAACCACCTCGATTTAGCGTCAAAACAACTGCTAGCAAAAGCCTTACTCGAGTACCGTAGCGGGTTCATATTGATCAGCCACGACCGTGATTTTGCACAAGAATCTGGGGTTAACTGTGAATATCAATTATGAGCACCATTTGTAAGCTTTGCTGCGTGGGGCTGACTGTGCTTTTAACAACAAAGTGCCTCCCCTCTCAAAATACTTTTCGGCAATAAGAAAAGCACTAACTCTCAATATTGCCGAAATAATGTTTTAGTGCTGCCAGTGCTGCTTGCACTTTATAGGTGTATTTTTTATCACGAGTAAGAGCGTAAACATTGTGTTTTTCGATTTGCCAATCAGGTAGTAACGGCACAAGCTCGCCGTTATCAAGCAAATGCTGAATTTCTAAAGTAGGCAACTGAGCAATACCTAGCCCTTCCTGTACATGGCTGATTAACGCATTAAGGTCATTAAACACATAACGTAAGGCTGGTTTAAAGCTCGCTGGAGCCGATTTAGCATGGTGTAAAACTACCTGATTCAACACCCCTTTCGCTTCAATTTCACCTAGGCCTAACCAAGTGTGATCGCCCAACTCTCGCGGCGTGACTGGGTTACCATGCTGTTGCAGGTATTTAGGGCTAGCGCAGATAACTTTAGTCGCTTTACCAAGTTGGTGATAAATATAGCTAGAGTCTTTCGCCTCTCCGCAATCAATTACAATATCAATACGTTCATCAATTAGATCAACGGTTTCGTCACTGGCGATCAGCGATAGCTTTAACTCCTTGTGCTCTTTAAACAAGGGAGCAAGTGCTCGTGCTGCGGGTTTGGCTGCCAAGCCTACGGGTAAGGCGATACGAAGCTCACCGCTAATCGCGCTTCGGCTCTGGTGAATCACTTCTTCCGCTTGTTCAGCTGCGGCAAGCATTTTCTTACTTTGTAGGTAAAACTTTTCACCGGCTTCTGACACATTGATACGGCGAGTAGAACGATACAGCAAAGTTACGTCAAGCTCACTTTCTAGCTGATTAATAAATTGGCTTACCGCCGGTGGGCTTATACCCAACTTAGCTGCTGCTTCACGCATAGAGCCAGCTTCCACCACATGGCAAAAAACACCCATCAATTTTAGACGATTAAGTAAATGTGAATTCATATCATTCGCAACATCAATTAAGTTTAACTTAACAATGATATAAGTAATCACCGTCTATTTAAAGCTTAAGCTTACTTCTATAATGCCCGCGATTTTTCCTACCTCTCATCACAAAAGCTTTTAGCCAAGTGAAATAAGCTAAGCAGAAGCTATTTGGCTTCTTTATTTAATCAACTAACCAAATGGTTAAATGATTATTAAAAACTTAAATAGGTAGATACGAATCATTAGCATCTACATTTTTACAAGCAATTGTGTTTTATCAAAAAGCACCCTACCGCTTGTAAGTGAGAGGAAGGTACTAGCGCAAAGTCTCCTTCAAATGTTTGTTTAAGCCGCCTTAATAAGTGCTCGCGACACGTTAAGTAGATGTGAAAAACACTAAAAATATTAAAAACACGAATAAAAGACCAATTGAACTCTCTATTAGAAACTCAATTGAACTCTCTACTGAAGACAAGGGAAAACAGATGAACCGTTTTAAGTTATCGCCGTTAGTAATCGCGATGATGGCATTAGGCACAAACGCCAATGCCGAAGCACCAGCCGACAAAAATATGGAACGCATTAGCGTATATGGTCAGCACAATGAGCTTATCCTAAACTCTGGTACTGCCACTAAGTCAGATATGGATTTAATCGAAATTCCAGCGGCCATTGTGGTGGTAAGCAAAGAGCTTATCGATCAACAAGGCGCAACTGACCTACAAGAGATACTAAACAATATCAGTGGTTTAAACCAAGCAGGCAACAACTATGGTATTGGTGATAACTTAGTGATTCGCGGTTTAGGCGTTAGTTACACTTACGACGGTATGTACGCTGGTGGTGGTTTAGGCAACAGCTACAACCCTACCCGCTCAATGACAAACGTAGAGAGCATTGAAGTATTAAAAGGCCCTGCAACTGGGCTATACGGTATTGGCGCTGCTGGCGGCATTATCAACCTAGTAGAGAAAAAGCCACAGCGTGAAGCTGCATACCACCTGCGCGCCAGTGCTGGCAGCTGGGACAGCCAACAAGTGATGTTTGACGCAACAGGCCCAGTGACAGATCACTTAGCCTACCGTTTAGTGGGTAACTACGAAAAAAGTGACGGCTACCGCGGCTTAAGCGATGAGCGCACCGAGCTTTACTCTACGTTCTTATTAGACAACATCGACAATCACGCACTAACGTTATCAGCCGCGTATATTGATGACAGCGTACAAATTGATTCAATTGGTCATCCGGTTAGAATTTTAAACCACGACAGCATCAACGGTAGTCCGAACGATTGGACGGCACTAGTCAACGATAGTGATGCCGATGGCGACGGTGTACTTGGTATTCAGTTAACTGACGCTCAGCGCCAACAATTGGCTGATTCAATTGTTGCAACTGATGGCTTCCAGCCATTCGATTTAGGCAACGGTGCGTTAATCTCGCCATTATCGTCACCAAATAAAGGTGAAGAGCTGCGCGTTAAATTAAAGTCTGAGTGGCAAATTAATGACGAAACTCGTTTAATCCAACAACTACAATACCGTGATTACGAGTCGCAATTTGTTCGTCAAACCGGTGCATTTAACTATGTTTACTGGAATCGTAGCGGTGAAATCAATGCCAACCCGCGTGCTCCGCTAGTAATTGACGATGTGCTTTACCCATACGCTGCGCGCCGCCAAGAATACCGTCGCCAATACTCAGACGAGCAATCACTGCAATACTTTGCTGACTTACAAATCAAGTGGCAGTGGTTAGGCATGGATGGTGAGCACTTAATCAGTGCCAACTATGAAGATCGTGATATGAGCGTGAAATCATGGTCAATCTACGATGCTGATGGTACTTCAGCTGAAAACGCTGTGCCTTACATTTTGGATATCAGAAACCCTAACTGGCCGACAGGCTCGTTTGATGACTACGCGCCATCTTTACGTTCAAACTACGACAAGAACGTGAAATCTGCTGGCATTAGCATTCAGGAAGTTATCTACTTTACTGATAGCCTAACGGGTCGCTTTGGTGGTGCTTACACAGAGCTGGAGCAAACTTACCAACACAAAGGTACAGATCGTTCACCACTGGCAACCGAGGAAGCAGATACAGACGATAGTGGTTTCACTTACAACCTAGGTTTGAATTACCGTATTACGCCTGAAATTGCGGTATTTGCTAACGCCTCAAAAGGTCGTACGGCGTACAGTATTTTAGGTAGTGTTTCGAGCTCTGAAACCGATAACCGCCCAGACTCTGAATCTGAATCAATTGACTTAGGTGTGCGTTTTACTGCGCTTAACGAAGAGTTAATTGGCTCTGTAGTTTGGTTCGACACGCGTCGTACGAACTTGCGTTACAACAACCCATTGTTTAACGACAATCCAAACGATGCTGAATTTAACATTGACGTGCCACAGTACTTCTACAACGACGAAGACAAAACCCGTGGTGTTGAGTTCGACTTAAACTTAGCGATTAGCGAAACCTTCTCAATGAATGCTAACGCGACATATCAAGACGCTGAGTTAATTCGTAACAGTAACCGTGGTACAAGCACCCCAGTATCTGGCCCAGTGAAAGGTATTCCTGAAAAGTTTGCCAGTGTTTGGGCGAACTACCGCGATCAATTATTAGGTTTGCCGGGTGAGTTAAACGCCAGCCTAGGCCTAACTTATGAAGATGAGCGCAGTGTTAACTCAACCGGCTTTGGCTTACCTGTATCGGCACTAAGTAGCTACAGCGTTTGGGATGCCGCATTCGGTTACGAACACAAAAACTGGCAAGTAAAAGTTAACCTAAACAACATTTTCGACAAAACCTACTACTCGAAAGCAATGTTCTTAGGCGGACTACCGGGTGAAGGTCGCAACGCGAAAGTCACCTTCGACTACAACTTCTAACACTCGTTTTAGTAGACGTTTATACAAACCATAAAGCCAGTGCTCGCCGCTGGCTTTTTTCAGTTTTCAGCTTTCAGTTTTCAGTTTCTACTATGTCAAATACTCTCACTATGACACTTCACTTAGTTGCCGCGACACTTGGCGCATACGCATTGGCCGTTGCCAGCAGTTTGGCGATGGTGCCCTTATTTATCAAGCTGCTTGGCAGTTTGCTCACCGATGCCGTTTACGCTGCGACTATGTGGTCATATGTGGTGTTCTTCGCCGTGTTTATTTGCGCTTTTTCGGTGGGCTCACTCAAGCGTTTATATCTAGGTTTACTGGTTAGCGGCGCACTGAGTTTAGCGATTCATTTTGCTTTTATTGGCGAGTCAGCTAATTCGTCGAGTACTGGATCATCAAACACGGGCTCATCAAACACTGAAAACAAAGCCAAACCAATGGATACACCAACCAAAACAATAGCGCAGTTAACTAACACCAAAGTAATTAGCACCAAAGCAACTAGCGTTACAGCAGGTAAATAAGATGAAAACGACCTTTCGAAAATCAATGATTTGGCTGCACACTTACGTTGGCCTGCTGGCTGGTTGGCTGCTATTTGTTATTTTCCTCACTGGCACGCTTAGCTACTACAATCACGAAATTACCCACTGGCTAAGCAATGGCAAACACTCGCCACATTCACAACAGGTGTTACTCGACAATGCCTTAAGTAAACTTCACGCCGAGGCACCCAGCACCAAACGCTGGCAAATCAGCCTACCCAATGAGCGCGGCAGTGGCTATCGCGTATCCTATCGCGAAGTTAATGCCGAGCCGAATGGCAAAAGAGCCAAACGCGTTTCACGCAACATTGACCCTGTTACGCTGGAATTTACCGATCGCCAACAAATTCAGGGCGGTAACTTTTTTCGCACCTTTCATTACACACTATCGCTCAGGCAATGGGGCGGCCGCTACGTAACAGGTGCTGCCGCAATGGCGATGCTTATTGCACTCTTTACAGGGATTTATACGCATAGACGATTTTTTAAAGACTTTTTCACCATTCGTCGCAACGAGCCGAAAAAATTCACTATCGACTTGCACGCAATGCTTGGCGTAGTCACCATTCCGTTTTGCTTTATCATTTGTGCCAGCGTGATGCTGATTTATATCAGCATGTATCAACCATTTGCCATAGGCCATTATTTCGATAGCTATCGCGCGCTCGACAAGCAGGTTTCTACTAGCCACAAGCCGCTACAGCCAGCTAAACAAATTGCCGATGAGCCAATTGAAATTCAGAGCTATCAATCACAACTGAATGAACTACTCGGCCAGCACTGGAAAACACAGCACACGCTTGAGGGTTTAACTATCAATAACCCAATGGATAACAACGCCCAGCTTGTCTTTGCAAAAGCAAAACATGAGCTGTTATCGAACAAAGCCGAAACTTTCGCATTGACACGCAGTGGTGAGCTACTGCCAGAGATTGAAGCTGAGCGAACACCGCGTATGGTAAGACGTATTTTCTACGGCTTACACGAAGCACACTTTGCGTCGCCTGCACTTAGAGCGACGTTATTTGTCTTGGGGATGATGGCAACTGTGCTCATAGCCACAGGCATGGTGATCTGGCTGCAAAAACGCCAAGCTAATCAAGAAAAGCAAGCTATTCAAGCGAATCAAGTTAAGCAAGCTAAGGCGAGTTATGTCTTCGTGGAAAAAACCAATAGTGGCATGTTCTATGGTTTATCACTTGCTGTTGGTATGTATTTTTTATGCACTAAATTAATACTTGCTGATAGCTTCAAGAGTACTTTTAACTCGTTAGACAGTTTTTCAGGAATTGATACCAACGCTTTTTTTATTACATGGCTAGTTGCTGTTTTACTCTGTTGGCTAAAGGGCATTAAGCAAGGTAAAAAATGCTTACTGATCCTGAATTTCATTGTCTTCTCAACCCTATTGGCGATTGAGTTGGGCTCTTTAAATTTAATAAATGTGTTTTCACTGAGTGGGGAAGCTACCCCAGCCTTTGACCATTCCTTTGACCTAGCCAAAGCTACCATTAACTTTTGGCTGTTGCTGACTTGTGGTTACTTTTTTTCGACACTAAATAAGTCACTAGCCACAGACAAGCTAACCACAGACAAGCTAGCCACAGACAAGCTAGCCAAGCCATCAGTTCCATCATCTAAATCACTTCCACCATTAACAGAGGCAAGGAGATAAAGCATGGCTAATATTTTAAGTGTTATCGCCCTACTCTTCGCCATTGTTTGCCTATCGTTAGCGATGCAAAAGCATTACAAAGCATGCTTTGACGGGCGCTTAAATGAACATAAAGAAAAACGACTTAAAGTGAGTGGTTGGCTGTTAATGATAATTTCAGTAGCACTGGTAGAGCCGAAAGGTATTAGCTATGTGGTTTGGACTTGCCAACTAGCACTGGTTATTTTTTTACAAGCTTGGCTGCTGAGTGTCGTCACTGAGCGAAAAACCGAACGAAAAACTGGCCGAAAACGAGTAAGAAAAGCGAGATAAATAAAAGTAAGCTTTCGCAAAAAACCATTATTAACAAAAATGTAAAACAGATTGCATTATGTAACCAATAATAAATTTTAAATAAACATTCTAGTATAGAAACACAGCTTGATTGGCGATAAGTCAACCAAGCTATGCGTTACTAAAGAACCCACTAACTAGAGAGTTTATTATGAAATATCAAGGTTTTCAGACATTCACTACAGATCAGCAAGATGGCATTTTAACGGTCACTTTTAATTTTGGTACTGTTAACGTGCAAGGCCAAGAAATGCTGGCAGATCTCAACAGCCTCGCTATGCGACTTGAGCGCGATCGCGACACTAAAGTGGTTGTATTCCAATCCGCTAACCCTGAAATTTGGGTTTGTCACTACGATACTGAGCTACTCAAAGATATGTCAGAAGAAGCAGTATCACGAGAAGATGCCCAGCTACTTGACCTGCAATCAGTTTGTGAGCGCATTAGTAAGGTACCACAAGCAACAATTGCCAAGCTTGAAGGCTTCGCCCGTGGTGGCGGTCATGAATTAGCGCTGGCACTAGATATGCGTTTTGCCGCACGCGGTAAATTCAAGTTTATGCAAATGGAAGTGGGGATGGGCATTTTACCTTGTGGTGGCGGTGCTTCACGTATGGCGCGTCAAGCAGGGTTAGGCCGCGCATTAGAAATTATCCTCAGCGCTCGTGACTTTGACGCCGATGAAGCAGAAGCGTACGGCACGATTAACAAAGCCCTAGAGCCAGATGAAATTGGCCCTTACGTTGATAAATTAGCGCAGCGCATTGCTAAATTTCCAGCAGAGTCCATCAATGCGTGTAAACAAATGGTGTATGAATCAATCGACAAGCCGATTAATGAAGCACTAAAAGCGGAAGCTTACTGGCTTTACCAAGCTACCAGTAAAACTCCTGCAATTAAGCGTTTTACCATTGCCGACGAGCAAGGCTTGGAACATGAGATGGAAAATCAGCGCAACTGGGAAGAGTTAGTAATGAAGGTGCAAGATATTAACTAGTTAATATTGCTCAGAGTACGCGCCAAATAATGCTGTGGTATCAACCCAGCACTATTTGGCTAACTGCATTATTTAGCTAATCCAGATTTAACTAGCCCAGATTTTACTAACCTAAACTACTAAAACACACCGTTTTCATTACGAATATTGCCGCCACTGATTAACGAGTAAAATCGCATAAAGCCATCCAACGCTTGAATTGAATCCCAGTGCTCAACAATTCTGCCGTTCTCTAAACGCCATGTATCAATAATATTCATGCCTTTTTGATCGTTACCACGATCTTCTTTTTTCAGCGTGGCATGCGAGTGAAATATCACATAGTCACCATCAACATAGATGTGTTTCACGTCATAGCTATAGTCTGGGTAGTCTTCAACAAATTCTTGTAGAAAGCTGACTAGGCCGGTGACCTTATCTGGCAAGTTGCGGTTGTGCTGTGTGTAAGCACTGTCGTTGTAGCGCTGTAAAACATAATCGAAATTGTGATTGTTCATTAAGTTTTGTACAAAATCCGTGATCACCTCTGCATTCTCAAGTTCTTGCGCTGTCCAATTGGCTTTTTGCAAAGATGCTAAATCAATAATAGGTTGCTTAGCAGCGTTGGCGGTTGCCACATTAGTTAATACAACAAATGCTAGTGATGCTATTACTTTCCACATAAGTTTTTCCTCTTTAGATATTTAAGCTCATTAGTTACTTATGTATACCAACATAAACAAAAGAAACTTAAGAAACAAGAACGCACAAAAACATGCCCTAGTTACCTTTTAGTGCCTATAGGCATTGAATCAACTGAGGAAAAACATATAAATTTTAAAGGCTGAACATTCGAGCAGCCTTATACCAAGAATTTGATTAATAAGAGGTTTGTTAGCTACCAAACGCGATAGATACAAGTTAAAGGAGTTGAGTTGTAACTAAAAAGGCAGATAGTTGCCTATCTGCCTTCTTTAGCAATGAGCGTGAGAGTAATAAACCTAAAAGCTCCACTCATAACTTAGTGCCACATTTTCAGAGCCTGGGTTGATATCGCCAAAGCCCGCATTAGAAATATGACCAAATTCGAACTTAACAGCTTGATCTTCATTAAAGTGATAGCGAGCTATAAAACGGCTATAAAACTCAATATTGTCGCCTAGCGCTTCGGTATGCTTTAAATACCCAGCAGAAAAGCCAAAACCTGCAGTTACATTGGGCATCACTTGCCAATGACGATTAGCGCCAACCGCATAATATTGGTTGCCATCAACATCCGACATAAACATAAATGTTGGTTTTACGTTATATATCGTAGGAAGCGTATGGTAGTCATACTGAACAAAGAACGCTTCGGTTGTCGTAGAGTCGAATATTCCCCAGTTAGACACACCGATACTTACTGTTTGGCCGGTAAACGTATCGGCAAAGCTCAGTGGGCTCATTACAGGGCTGATAATACTCGCTGCAAATAATATTGATGGAAGCGTTAAACGTTTACTATTTTTCATGTATTCACCCTACTCTTACTAAACTACTAATTTAATGAAGCTACTAATTTACTGAAGTTATAAATTACGTCTTTTTGCTGAGTACTACTGTGCCAATATGCTTAAGTGCTTTGCTCAAAACAGCGAGAAATTTACATTGCCGGCAAGGATAATAAGTTAATCATCAAAATACCGTTATTGAGTGTAAACCTTGTGTTAACAATGTTTTTTGAAGCTAAAGCACGATTAAAACGGTGCTAATGTATCTTTGATTACGTTTGGCACTGTCCAGCGTTCTGCTGCTGTTAAGTCTTCAATTGGCATTATATTTCTCGGTATCTGCATACGGTCGCCATACAACCAAAAAACAAGGTTTGAACGCTCGCCAGAGGTAATCGGCTGAGCGGCGTGAGCAACACTGCCACGATGAATCATGGCTGTACCAGGCGCAAACGATAAGCGTTTAATAGCACCCGTTTGACGATCATAGAAATCTACCTCAGAGCCAGTAAATTCCTCACTCGGCAAGTTCATATTGATATTTAGCGTGGCCGCCGACGCATCAGTATGAAGACGCAACGAAGTATCAACTCCGGTTTGGTAATTAATCGAAAAACCAAAGGTTTGGGTGTCGTAGCCGGTAATATCAGGAAATAGCATCCGAGCCACTGGGCGCATGTAGCGATCCATCAAGGTCTGGTAAAACGCTTGAAAACTTGGAGCTGCCAAGTAGCCTTCTGAACGCTTATCCAACATCGCGCCAAAGCGATTAAGTGCGATGCCATAAGGCGGCCTAACAGGAATGCCAGAATCCGCAGCTTTAGCCAGATAATCGCGTAAATCAGCAAGTTTTTCTGGGTTAAAAAATTGCGTGGTGTAAACACCCGGCGCTACTTCTTGCCATAAACTCTTCACTTCTGATTCAGTGATTGGATTTTGCCACGCTTGTTCAACTGCTGCTCGTAGTTTGCTATCAAGTAGCGATTCGGTAAGCGGCTGAAAGGTTGACTCACTTTGTTCCCATTCCTGCCAAGCGCTCGCCAATAATTCGCGGTTATCATCCCAAAATGCCTGCACGGAAGGCGCACGCGCTAGCATGGCATCACGTGATGGCAGTTCTAATGCCCTCGCCTTCGCTAAACTCGACGTAGATATGCTCGACGTAGATAACTTTGTAGAAACTGCTGAGTTATTCATTACTGCCTCCAAATTGACTACCTAAAAGCAAATGGTGTTAAGCACTTTCTGTTAGGTAATTACTGCAACGGCTTCAACATAAGAAAGCCGTAAAAAATAAGTGAAAAATTGATGACGGCAAATTTATTACATTGCAGTTAATGAATAAATAATCAGCATAAGAAGACAGTATTTGTTTTTTGTTAATAATAAATTTTGGCTACTCCAGTGTTAATATCAGCGGCTGATATTAGCGGTTTACTTGGGAGGCTTATTTAAGAGGAAAACAAAAAGAGCAGGCGCTTTTAATAAGTATCAAGGTAATCGCCAACTAATCATTGGTTAACAGCTGAAGCCGCCCGCTCAATTCGCTCATTTTTCCATCAATGTCATATTGATGTCGCATTGATAACACTACCGTGACGTTTTTCCTAGGCGTAAAAAGCGCCAGAATGATATCTTTAACTATCCTTGCAAGGTATCGATTTATGGACATGAAGATAAGCAGTAAATTATTAAAAGAACAAAGAAAAAAGCGTGCCTGGAGTCAAAGTGAATTAGCTGAGTTGACTGGCTTAAGCTTGAGAACCGTGCAACGAATCGAAAAAAGCGGTACCGCTTCGCTTGAATCAGTAAAAGCATTTGCAGCAGTATTTGAATTGACTCCAGAATCGCTTCAAGTAGATGCTAAAACTGATCCAGAAACGTCAGATTTAAATGTAGATAAAGTGTCGCCTAATAAGCCAGTTAAGCAAACTTTATTTAAGGTAAGCGACCAAGCGATTCAACTTGCTCTGATCGTTTTTCTACCAGCTTGTCTCGTTATGCTATTTATGCTTTTTACCAAACTTCCTAACCTTGACTGGGTTCACTCCGTGAGGTTAGCGCTGTTTAGTGAAAACTTGCCAGCAGCTATTACGCTGCTTATTAACCTGACCATAGCTTTATTTCCGCTAGTGATTTTCTGCCTAATGATTGGAATTTGTTGGGACTTATATAAACAGCAAGGCGCCGCTAGCTATATTAAGCAACTGCTTAAACGTTCCTTTTCGCTAAAAGCGGGGAGAGTTAAACTCCAAGAAAAGTTAAAGCGAGCTGTTTATTTGCTTAAAAAACCTGCTCTAATATCTATGCTTCTACTGATATTTTCCTTAACCATCATAGGCTTGACCATGGAGCCTTATCAAAAAGCAAATCTCAAACACTTTATTGCCAAGGTGTTAGCTGCTGACAATAACAACTTATAGTGACCACTTAGCAACCATAGGATTAAAGAGCCGATATATACTGATGTGTTTTTCAATAGCTAATGCGAATACGAGCTATCTACCCGGAGTTAAGCTGAATTGAAAAGGCGAATTCGAACCGTTTTAAGCGAAGAGCACTTCTAGCTTAGAGTCACGAACTCTAATACAAACATATACTGGCTATTCTTAGCTCGCTGTATTGCGTAATGTAAATATCCAGCAGCTGCGACTATGATCATTGAAAATTTTCTGAAAATACGGCATTTTCATTGGCAAAAAGTTAATAACATAGAGATTAAAGTTAATGCGTTTATGGACTTACGAGCGACCTTTTGAATATGGAAGTGACGATTATAAAATTATATTTAGCTTCACTTTATCCACTTACACCTCTCAACTATTTTGCAATAACACCTTAATTGACCAAGTTACTGGCACTTTTGTTGAGGGCTTGCCAGTGATCAAACACAAAGTTGAGCCGCCTGCTAATCAAGATGTTGACGCAAGCAGTGAATCAATCAACAGCAGTTTGACAAAGCCGATCACAGTATCTGTTGGTTATTTCAGCCTTTGGAATGTCGGTATTGAAGTTAGCACTAGCAGTGATAATGAAGACGGTAATGAACTGATCTACACCAGCCATCCCGGCAAAGACATCTACTACGGAGAAAAGAAGGTCGGCAAACTCAATAGCGCTCATGTTTCACCGCAAACGCAAGCGAAGATGGAAATACAACGACAAAAATGGCAACAAAACAAACACTCAATATTTGCCGATATCGGCCTTGGTTTAGCATTTTTTGTTGTTGCAAAAATTACGGGTGACTTAACACTCGCGGCTCTGACCGGGGTAACCTTGGGGCTAGCACTGGTCGTTACCCAACGTTTTGTTAAAGTAGACCTGCTCGGTGGTTTTGCAGTTTTTGGCACTGTTATGCTAATGATCTCAGGTATTTTTTCGCTGGTGTTTCAAAGTGAGTATCTGGTGCAACTTAAGGGGACATTTATGGGGATAATAAGTGCTTCAGTACTGTTAATTGATGGCTTATTTAGAAAAGGTAGTTACTTTGGCGCGCGCTTTGAGCGTTATCTTAACTCTCCTATTGAGCACCAATTTTTTGTGATTGGTCTGGCGGTGATAGGCGCCATAATGGCGGGGGTAAATTACCTAGTCGCTAACTATATGAGTGAAGGATCTTGGCTTAACTACGACACATTTTTAGAAACGCCTTTGTATTTTTTACTGTTTTTTACCTTAGTTTGGCGGGCAGGTATGAAACATCAAACGGCAAATTCGATATAGCTAGAAAAAGGAGCTTTCGATATAAGCTAGGGAATAGGAGCTAAACTCAGTAAAGAGAGTTAAGCTCCTAAACTAGCTAGTCATAGGATTTCCCAGCTATTTTTCTTGGCTACTCTCCCAGCTATTTTTTCCAGCTATTTTTCCCAATACGGCACTTCACCATAATACTCAATAAAGAAGTCGATAAAGGCGCGCACCTTCGGTGCCAGTAATCGTGAGCTTGGATAAACAGCCCAAATCGCCGTATCTGTTGTTAATGGATAGTCTTTTAATACTTGCACTAGCTCACCTTTGGCTAGCGCTTTGTAGGCACACCAAATCGAGGTAATAGTAAGCCCCGCACCATCAATACAGGCGTCGCGAATCGACTCACCGTTATCAATGCGAATGGCTCCCTTTACTTTAATTTTTTCAATGCCATTGGGGGTTTGAAAATCCCAGTGGTCAATACCAATTAGGTTAATACACTCGTGATTAAGTAAATCGACAGGCGTGCTCGGTTCACCATATTTTTCAATATAGTCAGGAGAGGCGCAAATAATGCGTCTATCTGCGGCAAGCTTTCTGGCAACTAAGGTTGAATCATTTAAGGCGGCATTGCGAATGGCAATATCAAAGCCCCCTTCCACCATATCAACTATGCTATCACTTTGCCTAAGATCCACTTTAAGCTCAGGGTGCGCTGTTACAAATTCTTTTAACGCTGGCACGATATGCATACGCCCAAACGATGATGGCGCGGTAACACGAATAGTTCCTTGTGGGGTAAAGCTGCCAGCACCAACCGATGCCTTAGCACTATCAACCGCGTTAAGCACTTCTTCCGCATGGGGTAGGAACTCGCGCCCTTCCTCAGTTAACGAGACTTTGCGGGTCGTGCGGTGAATTAACTTCACCCCAAGTGACTCTTCCAACTTATTAATATGCATACTGGCCACAGGAGGCGACAGGTTCAGTTCGCTGCCAGCTTTACTAATATTGTGCAATGCGGCAACACGGACAAAGAGTCTAAGGTGGTCGTTATTCATAATGAATCACTCGCTATCAACACCAATTATTAAATAAATCTTAAAACAGATTGCATAGCAGAGTCTATTATCAAGATTTAATTCTGCAAATATACTTTCCTCACTTAATCGAAACAGCCATACCGCGGCTGACAATGTTCACAACAGAAGCACTGATTAGAGGCAATACAAAATGACAACACAAATGAAGGCTCAAATGAAAGGAATGGTAATTAACGAATTTGGCGGTAGTGATGTATTTACAGCGACTGAACTCGCAAAACCTGAAGCAACCGCTGGCCACGTTGTGGTAAAGGTTAAAGCAACCAGCGTTAATACCGTTGACACTATGATTCGCCAAATGGGTGAAGATTTAGCGCCATTGTCGCCGGCACTACCCGGTGTATTAGGGATGGATTTTGCGGGTGTTATCGACTCTGTTGGTGAAGGTGTAACAGGCTTTGCTGTCGGTGATGAAGTGTACGGTTGTGCTGGCGGTTTAGCCGATCTACAAGGTGCATTAGCTGAATTTATGCTAGCTGACGCCAAGCTTATCGCACACAAGCCAAAATCACTCTCAATGCGCGAAGCGGCGGCAATTCCACTGGTTGGCATTACCGCTTATGAAGGTTTAGTTCGCGCTGGAGTTAACCAAGGTCAAAAAGTATTAGTGCATGGCGGCGCAGGTGGTGTTGGTCATATTGCTGTACAGCTTGCTAACTATTTTGGTGGCGATGTCTATGCAACGGGCGGTGAACAATCGCAACAAGCGCTCATCGAAAACCTAGGCGCAACAGCCATTAACTATAAAACTGAAAGCGTTGCTGACTATGTTAGCAAATACACCAACGGCGCAGGTTTTGATGCCGTGTTCGATTCAGTCGGTGCAGGCAATCTGATTAACTCGTTTGAAGCAGCAGCATTAAATGCCAATGTTGCCACTACCGTTTCTATGGTTGAGTTAGACCTTACCTTAGCTCACTTTAAAGGCTTATCACTGCATGTGGTCTTTATGTTAATTCCGATGCTACACAACCATAAACGTGAAGAGCACGGTGAGATTTTAGCGAAATTGGCTGAAATTGCTGATGAAGGCAAACTAACACCGATTGTAGATAAAGAAGAATTTACCCTTGAACAAGTCGGCAAAGCCCACGATCGCTTAGCCAGTGGTCAAGCAATTGGTAAAGTGGTTGTTACTGTCTAACTTATGGCTAAACGTATGGTTAAACGCAAATAAGCGCTAATAAACCAACACACAAAGAGCGCCCATTAGCGGCTCTCTTTCTCCCTTTTTCACTCAATATTTGAATCGGTATTACACCTTTTATGTACTAAGGTGCCCATGACTTTATTTCCCATATCACAGCCCTCTGCTCAATTTAACGCCTTGCTGCAACAAACACTGCCTATGCTACTGGGTTTGCTTGCAATTATGGGTAATCAATTAATTGATAATGCATTTATTGGTCAACTAGGTGAACAGCCATTAGCTGTGGTGGGTTATTCATTGCCTGTTTATCAACTCATTATTGGTATACAGGTAGGGATAGGGATTGCGACAACAGCATGTGCATCTGCGGCATTAGGCGCAGGTAAAACTAAGTATGCACGCCAGTTAGGTGCCATTGTGTTGGGGCTAGGCAGTGTACTGGTTACCATCGTATGTGCCCTACTTTGGTACTATCAAGAAGCTATTGCCAGCATACTTGGTGCTGATAGCTCCCTTTATCCACTGCTACGCAGCTACTGGTTACCTTGGTTATTGAGTTGCTGGCTTGGCGCGTTATTGCATTTAGGCTACTGCATTTGCCGTTCTTTTGGCCAAGCACTTATTCCCGGAAAAGTGATGGTGCTTAGCAGCGTTATCAACTTAATACTCGACCCTGTACTTATCTTCTATTTTGATCTGAATTTAGCAGGCGCAGCTTGGGCAACCTGTATCGCGTTTGGCATCGGCCTTATCGTGATTTTTAGAAGTATAATTGCCAGCTATTTCCTAATGTTGCCGGTTAATACTCAAGTAGTTCGAAAAGGGGTAAGAGCGATCACGCAAACAACACTGCCCGCGATGCTTAGCCAGTTTTTACCACCACTATCAGCAATGTTTGTCACTATGATTATTGCTAGCTATGGTAATTCAGCAATCGGTGCTTGGGGGTTAGCGAATCGCTTAGAGTATATTCTGATTATTCTGGTCTTAGCGCTAACCATGGCACTGCCGCAAATGCTCGGTCGATTAAAAGGTGAGAAGAACTATCTCGAAATCCAATCACTGGTTAACACCGCACTGCTCTTTGTTGTATCTGTGCAATGTGTATTTGCGTTGCTGATTTGGCTCAGCGCAGATCTATTTGTGCAACTACTCACCCATGAGCAAGGGGTACAAGCTATTGTTAAACAATACCTAATGATGGTGCCAATTAGCTACGGTTCGCTCGGTGTTTGCATGATCAGTATTTCAGTGTGCAATGCCATTGGTCTGCCACGAACTGGCTTACTGATTTCAATTGTTCGACTATTTATTTGCTACCTACCGTTTGTATGGCTGGGTGCAGAGCTTTACGGCTTAACCGGCGTATTTATCGGCGCTTGCATAGGTAACCTTATCTGCGGAATCGTGGCATGGCAAGTATTGAGCAAATACCTGAATAAACTTAGCACTAATAGCGCAGAAGTGGCTTTGCCAGTCGAGCAATCAGCTAAACCAATAGCACAGGCAAACGCACATAGCCGATAGCCGATAGCCGATAGCATTGCCGCTGGCTGTACAAAGTTTGTGAGACTTAAGATTACGTCACTTATCACTAGCACAAATGAACTCGCTAAATTGAGCTAGCTAAAAATAGCAATAAGTGACGTATTCGGGGCTTAAAATTAAACTCGCTTAACAATAGCCGTCGCTTTTAACGAGAATTAGTTACTGTTACCTCCATCACCATTACTAGCGCCGCTATTGCCATCACCGTCGGTATTATTTTCACTGCCCTCATTCTTCTCGCATTTGGTTACTTTAATAGATTCGCTTTCACCATCAGCTTTAGTTTTCTTATATTCAACGTCTTTGTTGCCTTTATTTAAGCCGGTTTCCACCACTTTCTTAGCAATTTTATCGGCGGCCGATTCCTTGCCTTCATCTTTACTTTGGGTCACATTTTTCGCTGCTGCATTAAAGGATTTAAGCACTTCTTTAATTTGCTCAGTGGCATCGGCATCGTTTAAATAGCCTTCTTTATGCAGCTTTTTGATCTGATCTATTTGTTTGGCGCCGTCACGTTTTTGATTCGCCATCACTGACAAGCTGGCAAAGTCTTTCGAAATAGAAGCCATATCGGTAGCCTGTTTTGCTGTTGTATTGAGTGCACCCAACGCATTTTTCTGGGTGCCTTCAAGACCAGTAATATCGCTGAACACATCCCCTTGGCCGAGCAGTTTGTAGGCATCAGCTAAACTGGTTGGCGCAGGTGCTGCGGCAGCAGTTTGAATATTGATCAGGTTTTCTGGCAAGTCTTTCGGTTGCAAGTTACCCGGCTCAGAACGGCGGCTACCCGTATCAAGCGCACCAATTTCAGGTGCATCACCACAGCATGGCACTTCGTCAAAGCGCCAATGACGGCTTTCATCGATAGTTTCACAACTATTGCATTGCCCCATCACTGATTCAGCGTAAACACCTTTGGTTGGTAGGCTAATACGGTATGGGTCGATAGGTGTGGTGGGTTGATAATAAGCCAGTAGATCTTGAACACCACGGAATACTGGATCGAGCCTTTCACCCGGGATCACTTTCAGCACTAAGTTATTACCGACAATGCCCATCACTTTATTTTCAACCACACTGGCGACACTGCGACCACTGCTATTTGGTGCGAGGTAACCATCAAGCAAGCCAAATAGGCGACTGGCATCGATATTGCTCCAAATCACCTTATGCGCTAGTTCCATATGTTCATTTAAAAACTGGACTAAGGCACTGGCGGCATCTTGATCTTCTTTGCGTGGATTCGACAATTCGCGATTATTAAGCGGCGTATAAAGCTGCGCGGCATCTGAGGTTGGCCCCATATTAAGCAGTTCAGCAATATAAGGCGGCACAAATGGCCCAAGCGGCCCTTGGTTATACAAAATATCATTATTAATGCGGTTATTACGGGTGATGTAATCACGCATATATTTAGTTTGATAACCCAAATGCATAGAGCGCAGAATGATTTTTGATGTTGATTTGACTGACGTACTGGCCGCCACCACCAAATGCTGAATTTGCCGACGCGTCACTGTGCCGGTACCAGCGCTAGCAAAGCCGATGCGCAATGGTACGCCTTTGCGATAGGTCGACAGTAAGGTTAAATCAACATTGAGCAATTGCAGGGTGCCAACCTCGCTCACCGCATAAACCGACAGGGTATCGACAAACTGACGAACAATATCAGGCACGTATTGCTCTTCAAAAATCGCATCTTTTTCTTGATCGGTCAGTGGTACTGGGCGCTCTAAACTGATGGTCATTTTCTTGTTAAACCAAGGGAAATCTATGGTTAGATCGTATTCTTCCATTTTTAGCGCAGTATCGATGGCTGGAGTAAACGGCCGTGCTAGCTCAAACGACATGGTCATATAGCCAGAAAACGCCTGAATCACTTCGTCGGCATGGCTGCCTGCTGGCAAGTCGGCATTAACATAGTTAGTTTCAATGCGCTCGATGGCGTCAAACCCTTTTAACAATTTTCGACCGTACATAAAGCGCTGTAAGGTATGTCGCCAGCGCAGCACTTTTTGATGGTCAAAATGGCTCATGGGCATAGGCACGAATAGACATTCCTGAACATCCACCAAGTTCTGCTCAACTGCATAATGTTTTAGTACTTCGAAATACTCCACGGTCATGGCATGACAATGATTATTGTTTTTCACGACCTCAGTTTGCGCCCGCACATCTTCTTGCTGGCCAACCGTTTGGACGACAGTATTACGCTGACTTCTCAGGCTTGACGCCGATTGTGAGGTGCTATCTTGTAAGCGATTTAGCGCGCTGGAGGCTAAATTTCGCGATGATGACTGCGAGGCACTTGAACTGGAATTTGCGCCAGAATGGGCCACGCCACCGGCAACACCAAAAACAATGCCTTTGAAAAAGCCACCGATACCACCGCCAATGCCACCGGAGCTAGATTTAGTGCGGTTAGACGATGATGCCTGCATATTTTCATTGAGGTTAGCGCTCATAATTTCAGTAATATCACGGTCACGCTCAATATTGGCGGTTAAGCTTTCAGTCGCAACCGTCGACTCATCACGTCGCGCCTGCTCCGTTCTGTCCCAATCTAAAATAGAAATGCGTTTTTCCTGACATGGCGCCAGTGGCAAGCTATAAAGTAAATCCCCCAGTGAATAGCCATCCGCTTTCCATTGCTGTTTAAAGTGCAGAATATGGCCATGGGCGATGGTGGTATTTTCATAAATGGTGGGTGTTTCATCCCAGTCAATGCTGGTTTCCACCGTCAACTCCTGACGCCCCGGATGATTGCGAATATAGGCGCGCTCTAACGCCAATACATAACGCTGGCTGGTTTGAATTTCACGCAGCAAATGGGTTAACGTTGATTTAATTTCTTCGTAGTTTTCATAAAAATAGCGATCGATAAGCTCCATGCCAAAGCTAACGCCAGAATTGTAGAAATGGTAATACTCATCAAGTAAGCGGACAAAGCCCGCAATACTATCAACAAATACTTGGTAATATTCTTTAATCTCAAGAATTTCAGGCAGTGATAAAATGCGTGTATTCGCTAATAAATTACGAATTTCTTGATACTTTTGCATTAGGCAAATAATGCCCATGGTTTCTCGCACTGGCTTTATTGGGCAAGGTTCGAACGGCAGGTTTTGATTACTGAGGTTATTGGCTAATTCAACCGCCATTCGGCGCAAGTTTGCTAGCAAAATTTCTTTACTGTCTGAATCTGTGGCTTGCTTTTCAACCAGTACAATTACTTTGTCTAACTGGGCAGCAACTTGTTTGATTTGCTTGCTATCCACTTGATTGCCATTGGCAAGCGCTTCAATATCTACCAGCACTTTATGCAGGTGCCTCATGGTGTCGCCATCAAGTCTGACTTGCTGCACATTTTTCACAAGCTCTGCCAGTAGGGCATTTATTTTGTCACTTTCAATCGCATTGTGGGCAGCTAACTTTTCACAAAACGATTGCTCTTCCTGTACCCCATTTTTACCGCAATAGGCGGCCGCCAGCTTCATTTCCAGCTCTTTGAGTTTTTGCTTTCGTTTGTTCTGCGCAATGATCAGCTGAATAATATCTTGATAGTCAAAGCGCATATCTGGCGCGGTAATATCTAAACTGTTTAACACCAGCGGCGCGCGTTGGCCAATATCTAAATTAAGCACATAATTACGGCGTGTATAGGCTGGAATTTTCGAAACCCGCTGCGCCATTTGGTTAGCAACTTCTGCCGAAATACCGTGGCCTTTAGTATCGCCTTCAACCTTTACTCCACCGTCATCATTAATTGGCTGAGCAGGTTTAGCCGCGCCGCTATCTTCTTGCACGGCAAAGTTAAGCAATGACATTGAGCTAAATGAAGATTTAAGCTTTGCAACGACACCAAAGGCGAGATCTGAATGAAGTTCTAACTGCTTTCTAACCTTATCGGTTTCACTGGCGGTAATGGTCAAACCGCGAATTTCTGGCTCTGTGGTTCGCACCGTTTGGTAAAAACTAAACTCTTCCAGCGTACGATTAGGCACAGTAAAGTCGATACACTTGCCACCCACATCTTGTGAAAATGCACTGGAATTAACCAGATCGGCATTATCTGGCTGACTTTCCACTTCCGTATCACAGCCGCAGCCTTTTTCATCGTCTAAAGCCGAAAGGTCGGTAACTAAAATAATATTGGCAGGGATGCGATTCTCATCAAGTGGAATAACTATCGGCTCTTGTTCCATACCAGCAATCATCCCGTAGGCACTGCTTGCTACTTGATTGGCAACGGAGCAATAAAAATAGCCGCTTTTATCGGTTTTCGCGGCGGCGATAGCATTGAAAGACTCCATGCTAAACGCTGTTTCACTGCCTTGTGAGGTAAAAATCAGCACTTGCAAACCAACATTTTTGCCAGCACCCGAAACATCAACCACTCGCCCTTTGACTTTGATAACTTGCTCAGCAACAGGCGCAATATCACCGACTGAAACGAGCTTAGGATTCACTTTAATTTCAAATGGCTGGCTAATGTCAGCCGAGGTCATATTGATATTAGCGGCGTTTAAGCTGCCATGGCTCACATAAAGCTTGGCGAGTAACTCGCCATTGGGGGCGTAAACTTCAAGGGTGACGGCTTCATCAACCACGAGGTTTGCTGGCGGAACAAAAAACCGAAACTCACCAATTGCACTAACATCAACCCTGTCTTTGCTAAATACCGCTTGCCCGGCAATTTCACGGCTATAAGAAACTTTGACAAAGTGCCCTTGGTAGCCTGAAGCCAAGTCACTATCGGTTGAACTTAAAGGGATTAATTGACCGTTAACACTTAACATATCCATAACACGTCCTTTTCATCAATGAAGATAGAAAACTAACGATTGAAAATCTGACAATAAAAATCGACGTTACCCAGCACTCTTGCTGGATTCTTTATGGATAGAAAAACTCTGAATGGGCTGCCTTACGTCACTAACTGATACTCGTAACTAATACCTGTAATATTTGGCAGACGCTCCCCAACAACTTCAAACAACGAAACGACTCCGTCCAATACTGCTGTTTTAGAAACTGGGTAACTTGCAGCAAACTTATTTGCTCAGCTTTAGTGTAGGTGCTGTATGGCCTAGGCTCAATGTGGCACCAGTAATTACCGCAGGTGTTTAACCTTACTCCTTGATTTTTCACCAGTTAAAAAGTACTTCCCTGTTCAAGTTGCCTAGTGTCACCATTTAGCTACAGAAACCTTACTTAAATTATGGATAAATTTACCTTATTTGAAGGCCAACGCCCCCCCGAATCTGCAATTTAGGTCTACACTTAAAAAACACTGATATATCTTTTAGTTAATTACCACTCAGTTAAGACTTCATCAGAAAAGTTGATGGTAAAAATGAGTTAATCAGTTCAGTTTTTAGATAAATAATTTCAAGGATTGCGCTTAAGTAAACGGAGGTAACGATGGCAAAGCAAACCCATGATGTGAACGGCCAACAAAAATCACCTGAAATCGCTAATCAATTGGGCCAACTAGGCCAACTTAGAGACATTTTATTTGGTGAAGATAAACGTGAATTTGAAGCACATTTTTCAAATATAGAACAATCACTTTCAAACCAAATAGAACAATTGACCCTGTACGTGAATCAAGAGCTTAAAACTCTGCGCGAAGAAACAGAGAAGCAGATTCAATTACTTAATGATCAGCTACTTGATAGCGACCATGCGCATAACGAACGCCAAGATCACATTCAAGCTTTTGTCGATACTACCGCAGATCGATTGTCTAATTTTGAGCAACAAACTCAGCAAACAAGCGAGAAAATCAAACAAAATGCGGCCAATGCCACTCATCAGCTCAATGAGCAGTTATCTCAAGAAATTGCCCAATTAGCAGAGCAGTTTAATGACAAGTTAATGTCCATAACAAGCCAACTTGCCCATGATAAAGCTGATCGCTCTGTACTTGCCAACATACTCAACGCAGCAGCTTCACAGCTCAATGCCTTAGATAGTGTGCCAATGGCAAACGAAAACCCGAACGAAGCTATGCCTAAAAATAAGCCTAAAACTAAGCCTAAAACTAACCCTACAGCGAGTGCTAAAGGGAAAGACAGTTAACGAAAATCGAGCAGGACTTTCTCGCCATGGAAGATAAGCGAACAAGCGAAAACGATATTCATAGCGTGCAAAGCCTACTATTTGGTGAGCACAACGAACACATTACTGCGGCAGTTCGCAAAGAAGCGCGCGCAATCGTTACAGAAGTTATCACAGAAGCCTTGGATGACAGGCAAAAGATTGATGCGAGTTTGGTAACTACCATTGCCCCTTTGATGGAAAAGGCGATCAGCAAGAGCATCGAAAGTAACAAGGCGAGCATTATTGATTCTCTCTACCCCGTTTTAGGCGGGCTGGTTCGAAAATCTGTCGCGGTATTTTTTAATAGCTTTCTCGCCAAACTCAATTACTTGATTGAACATAGCTTAACCATCAAAGGGTTACGGTGGCGAATTGAGGCATGGCGACAAGGTGTTGAGTTTAGTGATTATGTACTAAAGCAATCACTCGTTTATCGCGTGGAAAGCGTTATGCTGATCCATCGACCAAGCGGCACTTTGTTATGTGATGCCCAAGTCGAGAATAGTCAGTATAATGATCCAGTATTGATGTCGGCCATGCTTAGTGCCATCAATGACTTTATGGCAGATTCATTCAACAGCCAGCAAGATGTGGTGCTGGAGTCTATCGCCGCTGAAAATATCACACTCATTATCACCTGTACGCCACATGCAATATTAGCAGGAGCAATCTCTGGTACCGTACCAAAAGAACTAACTTACTTGCTCCAACAAACCTTAGAGGCTATTCACGGTACTTTTACCAATGAACTCGCTAGTTTTAAAGGTGATACATCTACGCTTGAACAGGTAAAACCCGAGCTTGAATCTTGCCTTATTGCTGAATTACAGCCTAAACAAGCCTCAAGTAAAGCTCATTGGCTAGTGGTTATCTTGCTCATCACAACCACTCTAGTTTTCGGTAATAAAGCATTTAATACTTGGCAACAATCTACCCTTGTTACAGCTATCGAAGCACTACCTGTACCTCCGGGTGTTGTAATTCAACAGCTTGAGTGGCACGAAGATAAGTTATATATCAATTACTTGCGAGATCCTGCCGCGGTTAAGCTTTCAGATTGGTTAAGCAGCCACCTAGCCAGCCAAAATCCGCTCAGTGAAAGGCTACTTAGCAAGCAGTACAATCCCTCGCAATTGATGTTAATTGAAACCCCCTTTATTTCATTAGCACCAGAGCTAATCAATCAAAAGGTTGCTCATCTATTAGCTGATACCCAACTAACCTACGTTATGGAAAATCAAAACCTAAAACTCAACGGCACTGTTGATAGGTTTACCTTTGCCAATGTGATGGAGAGGTTAAAGCTACTTCCAGGGTTATCGAATATTGATACAAATGACGTGTTGATTACTGGTAACGCCTTATCAAACGAGGAAAAGCAGCGATTAATGCTTGATAATATGCTCGCTAATTTAGCGCTTTCACCTATCGATTTTGCTACCAAGTCGGCAGAATTAACGGCGGAGATGCAGCTGGTGTTAACCGAGCTGGCAAAACAACTCACAAGCATTAACACATTGAGTAACTCACTTGGCGTTAAACTGGGCATTATCCTTACGGGTTACAGCGACAGCACTGGCAGTAAAGCGCTTAATCTTGAGCTTAGCCAGCAGCGCGCAAACAATGTTAAAGCCGCCCTGATTTTGCGAAATGTTCCCAACGACCTTTTATTTGCCGTTGGCGTTGGCGAGTTACCACTAACGCAAATATCCAGTGCCAGCAGAAAAGTGCTAGTTTCAAGTATCACCTTGGCAAGCGGTGAGGAGTGAAGTATTTATGTATTGTCAAAAAGTCTGCTTAATTGGCGCTTCTGCTGTAGGAAAAACCAGCCTAGTTAGACACTTTGTTGATGGCATTTTTGCCGATAAATACCTAACGACCATTGGTGTAAAAATTGACAAACATCAAGTGGTGACCAAGCAAGGTGAAGTGCAGTTATTGATTTGGGATATTGAAGGCACTGACAGGTTCTGTGGTTTTAATACCCGCTATTTAAATGGGGCAAACGCTTATATTGTGGTGCTCGATCAAAGCAGGCCTAAGTCGGCAGTTGATGCCCTTACCTTATTATCAATGGCTAAAGACTACTCTGATGCACCTGCTTATCTCGCCATCAATAAATCCGATTTAAACGGCCAACTATCACAAGATTTACACGCACAACTACAGAGCGCAGGCTTTGCTCAAGTCATCAACACGAGTGCCAAAACAGGTGAAAATGTAGAACAACTGTTTCGCTCAATTGCCGAACAAGAAGTAGTAAGGTAAAGCCGATGGAGCATGACTTAAAACAAGCCCTGACAGCCCTCAATTGCGCTGTTTTCAAATATTTGGGCAGTGGACAGTTTGCAAAAGTATTCAACGATCTGCCTTGGATTGCCGCGCTACTACCGAATTTGCCAGCAAGTTCAACGTCACTGCATATGCTTGGCAACTCGCTTTTTCTTGACGACTTTATTCGCGACGCTAAATCCTTTTGGCACCAACAACAGGAAGCTCAATTAAATTCCGGCATATGGACTGAGCCTCAAGCCGATGGCCAAGCCAAGCACTATGAAGCCCAAGCGATCAACTGTGATGCTGGCCAATACTTAATCATTAAGAACCTTGCATCAGAATTTGATGAAAAACAGAAAACCCTGCAACTAGCGCGTGAACTTGTGCTTGCCAACGAGAATATTGTTGCTAACCACCAATACGCTCAAGAGCGGCTAGCTGCGCTAGTGGCAGCGCCTGAAAGTGCCCCGCAACTCATTCAATCTGTGTCTAAAGTCGTGCAAATGATCAATACCGCGATTCTTATTTGTGACAGCGATATGAAGTGCCTAATGGACAACCCGGCAACAAGACAGTTATTTAACCCTGATAGCTTAACGCAGGGTGAAACGGCGATAAGCACCTTGCTCACACTCATTGAAAAGCAATACCCTGAGTTCCAATTTAGTCAGCTAAAACAGCAAGCTTGGCAAGGCGAACTGTGCTGGATGAGACCCCCATTTACCATGAAATGGCTAATGGTATCGGCGATTCCTGCCAGTGAAGGCAACTCATCCGCGTGCCAATGGATATTTATTATCAGTGACATTACCCAACTTAAACACCTGCAAGAGCAAAACGAGAAGCTTACGCTAATTGACCATCTGACCGAGCTACCTAACCGCCAATTTTTCTGGAACGCCTTAGATACAGCGATTGCTCGTAACTATTCATGTTATGTGCTGTTTATTGATATTGAACACTTTCGAGTCGTTAACGATGAGTTAGGGCATCGTATTGGTGATGAAGTGCTGTTGTTTATTGCAGAGCAATTACGCTCATCAATTAAAAATAGTGATATCGTTGCCCGTATTGGCGGCGATGAATTTGGCATTCTACTTTATGATATTGAGAGTGATGATGATTGCGAGCAAATATTATCTCGCTTAATTCGCTCAACCCTACATTTACCCAGTCATATTCACGAAAAAATTAACCAAGTCAGCTTAACCTTAAAAATTGGCGCTGCCGCATACCCACGTGATGGTCAATCGGTTGAACGGCTGATCAAATGCGCCAATATCGCCACGAACCACACCAAGCAAACCAAAGGGTTAGCCTATAGCTTTTACAATGCTGAAATGGAGCTTGATATGCAGCGCATGTTAACGCTCAAAAAGGAAATTGATTTAGCGTTAGAGCACAACCAATTTGAGCTGTACTTTCAGCCAATTTATGCCATGCCAGCGAAAACCATCACTAAGGCGGAAGTGCTCATTCGCTGGCATCATCCTGAATTAGGTTTGGTGAGCCCTGCCAGTTTTATTCCGCTAGCAGAAGAAAGCGGCTTAATAATTCATTTAGGCAAGTGGATTTTCGAGCAAGCATGCCAAGCACTGAGTGAATTGCACCATCAAGGTCATCAAATGACGCTAGCAGTAAATTTATCGCCACGTCAGTTTAGTGACCGCAACTTAGCCACCTTTATTGAAGAAACCATTGCCGCATTTAACATTGCGCCAGAAAACATAGAACTTGAAGTGACAGAAGGCTTGTTAATTTATAATTTCGACAGTGTGTTAGCGCAGTTAACACAACTAAGAAAAATCGGTGTGAAACTCTCGGTCGACGATTTCGGCACGGGTTACAGCTCTCTTAGCTACCTTAAGCGCTTGCCGATCAATACCCTAAAAGTTGATCGCTCTTTTGTTATCGATTTAGCGACAGATCAAAGTGATAAAGCAATTGTGTCTGCGGTTATTTCAATGGCACACGAGCTCAACCTAGCCGTGGTAGCAGAAGGCGTAGAGCAAGAAAGCCAGTTACAGTTTTTGCTTGCTCATCATTGCGACTTTATTCAAGGCTTTTTATTTTGCCAACCTCTTCCTTTTGACAAACTTTGTCAGCAGCTAGCTAGGCCTATAACCACTTGATACTAAAATGGTTGATAGTAGAACTAAGTGCTGTATCGAATCACCCTATGGTTTGATGTATTAGCCCCTGTCAGAACTTCTCTAGCTAAACTACTTGAACTCATTCATCACTTTTCAGACCACTATCGACCTCAAACTGGTTAAATACTATACTAAAAAGACTAAGTTCATTAAGAGGTGGCCGAATGGAATCTAGGTCAAAAAAGTTGAGCACTGAAGAGCGCAGACATAGCCGAGCAACTGAAGGTGAGTTGCTGAGTAATATGACCATGTCGCAAAAGTTTTCAGTGAATAGCTTAATTCAATATGGTTATCAGTTCGCCTTTACCCGCGGCTCAGAGCATGGCACCCTAGCGGTATTACTCTGCGGTAATAGTGTTGCAACGGTAGACGAACAGGGCGAAATTAATACCTCACCAGGGCTATCATTGCGACCTTATAACTAAGTGGACAAAAAGGTTTTAAACGGGTTAGCAGCTCTGAACTGGCGAATAGATAGCAAATAATTACTAAATAACTAGCAAGTAAATGTGTTGCTTAACAAGCAGTTGCAATTCAAACATTCAAGATATTTATTTTTAAAAGTCATAAGTGAAATAATTTAATCCGTCGAGTGATTTCTTCTCAATTGTCATCCTGCTTTAGTGCATTTATTCTAACAGCGTTTTCGAAATCTCCCCCGATTTCTAAACCATTAGACACTTACTTTATTTGTCAGGGCACTTTTTTAGTGCCCTTTTTTTTGCCCTATTCGCACCAATTTGGTTCGCCTGCATCGCGATAGCGCAGCAAGACTCGCCAAAAAATAGCACACTTACTGCAATCACCTGTTTTTAATAAGAAAAACCTCATGGTCTAGGTATTGCTTAGCTAAAGATGATTTTCTAGCAAGGACTCTATGTAGCTTTATTTTTCATCATGAGCATTCAAACTCCAATTCGAGGTCTAAGATCTTTCTGCATCGCCGCCAAATGTTTAAGCTTTAAGCATGCAGCATCTCAGCTTTTTCTAACCCCTTCTGCGGTTAGTCACCAAATTAAGCAACTTGAAGATCAACTCGGTACTCAACTATTTAAGCGTCAAACGCGCTCGATTGAACTGACCAGTGCAGGTAAGCAATTTTATAACTCAGTTTACCCAATCATCACCAATTTAGAGCAAACCATTGCTGATTTTACTAATAGCCAACAAAACAAGACGATCACGATCAGCTTGCCAGAGTTTTTCGCTAGCGAGCTATTTGTCCCAAAGTTAAGTGAGTGGGCGGAGCTTAATCCAGATATTAATTTACAGTTGGAGACAGTGAAGTCTGCAAGCCAAACTCCTGCGACAGCGGATTTGTCGATTGTATTAGCCAACGGCAAACCTAATGGCAGTGTGGTACACGAATTATTTCCTATCCGATATGTGCCAGCTTGTAACAAAAAGCTATACCGAAAATGGGCCGCACATGGCGAAGATGCGTTAAGTTCAGTTCCGTTGATTTTGCACCAAGCGCGCCCTTGGTCATGGCATCAATGGGCAGACAAAAATGATGTTCCGAACTTTGATCCGAAACAAATTATTCAATTTGACAGCATGTTCGGCGTTGCTCGTGCTGCCCAACAAGGCATGGGAATAGCGCTAGTGCCAATGCCGATCAGTAAAGCATGGTTTAGTGAACAGTTGTTAGTAAAACTATTTGATCGTGAATTAGTCACCAACGATAAGTATTTTCTTATCCAGCATGAACATATCGAAAGTGCCGATGAGCTAACAACTTTTGCCAACTGGGTGAAAGATAACTTTGCTGACTAGCTGCTAACAGGCCATCATTGTAGACCATGGTTTTAGTCAGATGGCATATGATCTTTAATGCTTAAGCGTTAATTCTAACGTTTCCCATATACCTGATATAACTGGGCACACATCGTATTTAGCCGCTCAAAAAAAGATATTTGATGTAAAAAGTCGACAGGCGAAATTAATTCACTTAACAGGTGCGTTTTTATCGTTTGTCAGACTACCGCTCTACTTTCTAAAGTTAGTACGTCACCGCTTGGTGACGAATTTACAACATTAAACCAAACTTTAGATAAGGAGAGCACCATGAAATCACGCATGGGTAAAATGTCGATGTTTGCCTTACTGCTTGGCACAACAGCCAGCGCGGTCGCGGTAGCAGCGAAAAGTGTCGCAACAGAAGCAAAACTTAACGGACTCAAATTGGCAGTAGTCAAGAATGCTATTGGCTCTTACGAGATTGTCGAAGGCAAGTATCAACTAGGGTTATCTAAGCTGAGCTCAGCGCCCAAAGACCTTGCTTCTAGCTACAATCAAGAAATGGGCATGTGCGTTGCGAACATTAAGCTTAACAAGTTATCACTAGCTGATAGCGCTTGTAGCAATGCCATTAGGCAAATTGACAAAGTTAACGGCCCTACTCACCAAAAGCAGTATTTAAAATCTTTAGCCTACAGTAATCGCGGTATTGTTCGCTATTTAGCTGATGACAGCTTAGGGGCTTATGAAGATTTTACGAGTGCCATGCTGGTTGATAATAACACCATAGTTAAAGGTAATTTATTAACCTTTAAACAAATGAGTTTCACCACTAATCACCAAAGTACGGCGAACAATAATGCCATCTATCAAGTGAAGCACTACAGAACTCAAACAACAGCGAGCCTGAGCGAGTGATAACGGCACTTGTTAAGCCATTAAAACTGATGATAACAAACCGCAGTAACAAACAAGACGTAATGGAGATTCATAATGAATAAATTACTAGTGGGTAAAACAACTGCCCCTAAAATGCCGCTAATCAATGTATGTTGTGGTTTTACTATCAGCATTACTCAAATGGACCATCACCGACAGCGACAGCTAGTTTTACAATAACGCCAACACTAAGGTAAGCCTATGCAGTTTATCCAATAACCCGTGGTTACTTGAATTTGGTAGCCACTTAATTTCCTCCCGTTTTATATTATCACTGGCCAAATTTCACTATATGGCTTGCTGAAGGATTCCGGTTAACTTAAATCATTGATAGATTGCCATCTGCCCCTAGCAAAAACCCTGCACTCGCTGTTAAAATCTAGTCATTGGATCATTGTAAATAAGAAGCAAACATAAGATGGGTAGAGCGTTTCAAAACCGAAAAGAGTCTATGGCGAAAACCGCCGGTCAAAAAACTAAAGTTTATTCAAAATATGGTAAAGCAATTTACGCTGTTGCCAAAAGTGGTGGTGTTGACCCTGACGGCAACTTAGCACTGCGTAGCTTAATTGATAAAGCAAAGAAAGATCAGGTACCAACGCACGTTATCGACAAAGCAATTGATAAAGCAAAAGGTACTGGCGGTGAAGACTATTCAGAAGCCCGTTATGAAGGCTTTGGTCCTGGCAACTGCATGGTTATTATCGATTGCTTAACTGACAACGGCAACCGCACCATCAAAGACGTTCGTCAATGCTTTACTAAAACCAATTCAAAAATTGGTTCAACTGGCACTGTGTCTCATATGTTTGATCACCAAGCAGTATTTGCCTTTAAAGGTGAAGACGACGAAACTGTACTAGAAAACCTTATGATGGCTGATATTGACGTTACTGACGTTGAGCTAGAAGACGGCATTATTACCGTTTATGCGCCGCACACAGAATTCTTCAAAATCAAAACTGAGTTTGCCAACAGCATGCCGGAATTTGATTTAGAAGTTGAAGAAATCACTTGGGTTCCGCAAACATACACCGACGTTACTAGCGAAGAAGATATCGCTAACTTCGACAAATTTATTGCGATGCTAGAAGATTGTGAAGATGTACAACACGTCTATCACAATGCTGATGTTAAAAGATAATTAGCACTTAATTGTCATCGTAAAACTGAGATAAAAAATGCCAGCTTCTTTTCAAAGAAGCTGGCATTTTATTTACTTAATTGGCTATCAAAATTATTGGATAGTTATCAATCGCTGACGCTTAGCTGCAAATTTCTCCGCTGCAAGTGGTGCTACTTTCTCTAAGATTTCCCTACTACCAGATTCACTTTTCGCAAAAAGTTTTACCGACTGAATGACCCAATGGCCATCATAGTTAGCCAGTGTGAACTGATACTCACCGGATATTGACCAGTAGCCTGACTTTCCCAGCCAATGGCTGGCGGTAAAATCGACATTCACCTGTGCATTCTTTTGATGCTCACTATTTTGCTGTGCACTCTTTTGATGAGCAGCGATTTCAAGCTGCGAAACACGCATATTGCTTAGCTCATGAAAAGTGGTGTCGAAGCCAGGCAAAAAGCCCGCCCACTGCTGCATTAATGCCTGATTAGTCACAATTTGCACTTCGCCGCCAAAAAGCTCGGTGTAATCCAAAGTCACTTTTGGAGCGAATAGTGCGCCTAAATACTCAAAAGCACTTTGATCAGCCAGTGCCGAAAAGCTGTAAATAGTGCTTCTAATTTTTGCCTCATCTTGGGTTAGCTGTTGCGTTCTATTTTGGCTAATATTTGCCGAGCCTTTACGCTCAGGGCTTTGTGTTGCTTGGTTTGAATGAGCTGTCATCATTACGCTCCATAGTATTAGAATTGCCAATAACTTATTCATCGCAGATCTCTTTCATGAGTTAAGTTTTGCTTGGCCTATGCTTCGTTTAAGGAAATACCAATTGAATTAATTGTTCAATTCAGAGCGCTGTCAGCGGTGGGAGAACAAACCAAATTTTTGTTGATATAGTTATTCTACATCTCATCAATTTGGTGCAGTTATCGCGACGCTGACACGCTCCCAAAGGGCGAGTTTAAAAGGCTCATATGCGGCGTTATTGATTTTGACAAGGGAATAACCATTCTCTGCAATCAATGCCTTGCCTCTAAGCCTTTTAATTCTCGCTGAATGATTAAGTAGTTATTTCAATTGGTATAGCACCTACACAGGCCAGTATTTTTTTAATCAGTTCAAAATTACAAATACTTGCTAAAGTGCTTATCAATTGCACCAACTGCTTTGTTAACGGCATCCGCTTGGTCATAGAAGTCAAATTGGCTAATACCGTCAAACCATACCGCTTGCACATTATCGCCAGCGTTTTCTAAATACTGCTTAGCACCTGCAGGTAGAGCCATCGCCTCTGAGGCAACCATTAATACCGGTTTATTTTGGGCACTTGCTGTGGCAAGTGCATCATAATTAAGCCAGCCCTGCCATGAAGCAACATTAAATAAATTGTCATAAGCGGGAATCAAGCCGCGGTGAGTTTCGGTGTAATATGGCGCTTGATACATCAAGGCACTTTGATTGGTTAAACTAGCCGCCTCAATGGTAACTGGCTGTTCTTTTTGTGCAGACTGCTCTGCGAGGGCTAACAAGCTAGCAACATTTTCCTCACCGCCATAAATTGCTGTTGCTAGTGCTTTGTCATGCAGCCAAGGCGCGACAACGGCAACGGTTTTAACATTCGAATTTGCGAGCGCGGCATCGAGCATGTAGCCAGACGAAGCACAAATACCTACCCCTGCGATTCGCTCAACATCTAGTTGTGTCAGCTCGCTCTGTTTGCTTGCAAGCGCACTAATAACGGCCTGAATATCTTCAATTTTACGCTGGGGATCTTCAAGATACTTAATCTTGTCGCTTGACTGACCCCAACCACGAAAATCAAAGGTCAATGCCGCATACCCTTGTTCTGCCAAAGCTCTGGCATACACAGCTGGCATTTGTTCTTTGACCGTAGTCCAAGCGCCAGTCACCAATACCACTGGTAACTTTTCAGTGCTTTCTTGATGACTACTTGGCAAGTATAGATTTGCAGCAAGTTTGCCAACACTTGTCTCTAATTGAATTTGTTGCATAATATTTTCCTCACTGATAGATGATGACTTAATTGCCGCAGCACTCGCATGTATTGATAACGCTGCTGTTAGACCAAGTAGTATTTGCTTAAACATAACCTTCTCTCACTACTCTGGTTAGGAATTGAGGACTAGTGTATAGGCGAGTATGTAAGGGATATTGAATATTCGTGCTTACGGTTTTGTAATTTATTGCAGCTCGATTAATTGCAAATAACTTCTAATAAGCGTGAAACAACAAACAAGTGATAAATGCGCTAGAAAGATCAATATTAAGAAGCGCTCTGACTCATAAGAGCAATGATTGAGTAAAACAAAGATGAAATCCAAGCTAGCGTTTTTTCAAGCGACTAATGGGCAGCTGTCTGATTGTGGGCAGGTGCTAGATATCGAGCTTTCCAGTGAAGCACTTGGCTGGCAAGGCGTTATTCTTGAAAAAGGCAGCTCACCGCATTTTTATCCGCAGAATGTGTACACACCATACTTCTACTTTGCCCTGGCACTGGAAGAAGAGTTGCATTGGCAAGTCGGCGAGCAGCACAATGAAATCACGCTTAAAACAACGCCCGGCAATATCTGGATAAACCCACCAAAAACGCCTTTTACTCACGATATCTCAGAGCCTTGTTATTTTGTTATTCTGGCGGTTGAAGCATCCACTTTTCTCAATAGTTGCCCGCTTAATATTGACTCAAAAAAGCTTAGCTTTCTGAATAATTACAATGTTATCGACGAAACCATCAAAGGTATTATTGAATTGTTTTTGTTGGAGGTTGCTGCTCAAGGGCGCAACGGAAAGGTTTATCTAAGCCAATTGTTAGCCCTACTGAGCACACACTATATTCAGCACTACTCTAACTATTTTGATTTACAGAATAGCCAGCAGCGTATTTCTAAATTTGAGCAACGACAAGTAGACAAAGTCGCCAATTATATTCAAACACGTATTGGTGAAACCGTTACCGTGGATGACCTAGCGGAACTACTTAATTGCAGTAAATTCTATTTTCTTCGGGAATTTAAGAAGTTTACTGGATTAACACCCTATCAATACTTAATGAACGAAAGGTTAAGTAAGGCCAAAGCTATGCTCACTCAACCTGATGCGCGTATCGCTGAAATAGCCAGCACTTTGGGGTTCAATGATCAAGCGCATTTCACCCGCACATTCAAAAGCCATTTTGGTATAACCCCAGGGCAGTTTATTAAAAGCGACTAGTGCTTGATTAAGCATAATCAACCTTGAACAACCTTAATCAACCAAGGTTAAGATAGTGAATGCTTAGAGATAAACTCTCCTTCAAGCGGCTCAGGGGAGCGTCCATTCACTTCGTCGGTCAGCCATTCTAAGTAGTCATCAAATGCCATAGGTTTAGCATAAAAGTACCCTTGACCGATATCGCAACCAAACTGCCTCAATAGGTTTTCATCTTTTTGGCTATTAATCCCTTCAGCAACCACTTCAAGCCCCAAGCCTTTAGCCATTCGAACCGTCGTTTCCGCAATGGTTCTGCGCTTCTTATCATCGCCAACATCCTGAACGAATTGGCGATCAACTTTTAGCTCCTTAAATGGCAATTCACTAACGTAGGCCATAGACGCATAACCAGTACCAAAGTCATCAATACTAATGGTAACACCAAGCTCGGTTAGCAATTCAATGGCCTCTAGAGCTTGGGCATTATTGGTGATCGTGGCCGATTCTGTTAGCTCAAACACTATCTTGTTGGCGGCAATTTCAGCTGCTTCAATTTCAGCGGCAACATATTCGTAAAAACCTTCTGCGCAAATATCTTTGCCACTAATATTGATTGATACCATGTGATGCTTGTAACCCTGTGCCAACAATACACTGTGCTGAGCAATGGCCTGCTTAATGACCCAACGGGTTAGTTTGTTAATTAAGCCCATATCTTCGGCAACGGGAATAAACGCCGTTGGTGGAATGAAACCTTGTTCGCTTAGGTTGTCGCCATCGTAATGCCAACGAATTAAACATTCACTACCGCAAACGCGCATGGTTTTTAAATCCACTTGCGGCTGATGATAGAGCTCAAAGCTCCCCTGCTCGATTGCAGCATTAATTTCAGCAGCAAGCTTTAACCGATAGCCACTGTTATCTGACTGAAACTCTTCATATATTGCCCACTTACCTGTGCAATTTTCTGCATCGGGCAATGCCATTTGAGCTTTGTTCAATAAGATAAATGGTAAGTTACCGTGTTCTGGGTAGCTGGCCACACCGATATTCGCTTGCAGCGGTATTTGCAGCGCTTCAATACGGTAAGCTTCTTCGACCAAAGTATTGATAGAAGAAACTATGGTGTCTAATGCTTGCTGGTTTTTCTGTTCGTTAACAACAATTGCCAACATATTGCCTGCGACCAAGGCAATCTTCTCACCTTTCATGCCTATTGGCTCAATTGCATCGTTATAAGCAAAAAGTGGCGTGAGCTTTTCGTAGATTCGCTTAAATAAAGCGGTATTCATCGCATCATTAACGTAAAGAGCAACACGCTCAATATGCTCAGGTTTAATCACCAACACATGCAAATGCGCATCAGGCGCTTGCATTAACTTATACAAGGAGCGCTCAAAAACATTCTTGCGCGGTATTCCAGAGCCTGAGTGGTAGCTCATTTCAGCAATGCGTTCAGCTTCATGACGGCGCATACGCTCGGCGAGCGCAAACGACATCAGGGTGATTTCACACAATACGGCAAGTAAAAAGGCGTTGCGCAAAACAAACGAATAATCAATTTGATTGAGTAAAACCAGCGGCTGAATTGCAGCGCCAGCTAGTAGCGGTACCCAAGAAATTATATAAAACCTCGCCCAAGCAAATTCCTTTCTGAGCTTTAAAACAACAAGGGCTATCGAATAGGCATAAAAAATAGGTACTAGACTAAAAAATATCTTTGCTTGCAGCGCGTGCGGTAAAAACACACCAATAAAGCTGAGGAAAATTAGAACACCAACACTTACTTGGCCAATGTGAAACAGCTTGCCTTTGTCTTCATTGAACTTTAAAAAGTACAGGGTAAACAGCACCAAAAAGCTCAGTAAGTAATAATGGAAGAACAGCGAATGTGTATTGAGCAGCGCTTGGGTCTCAGGGCTAAACAGTATGTAGCCGTATCCATTTACCGTGGCTAAGACTAAAAACGCGGCGAGCAAGTAACCGATGTAAATTAAATAAACCTTGTCTCGAATAGCATTAAAAATCACTAAGTTATAAAGGGCAATCACGGCAAGTACACCGATAACGACACCAAACAGCACCCTTGTTAGTGCTTGTTTAGTCTGAAACTGCTCAGCTTGATGCCAAACTAACGGAATATTCGGTGGGCCACCTGCTTTTAACTTAAGTAGTAACTCAATATTTTGCTTGGCACTAAGGTTAACATTCAAATGTGGGAAGGCTGTGGCGCTTAACGTTCCTTGATTTAAGGCTGCTAAAGGCGAATTTACTGCGCTTGAGTACTGATATACCGCCAGCTCTGTCAACATGGAATTGTCGATATGCAACACCAAGGCAGCATCATCTAATGTCTGGTTAGCTAGTGAAAACCTAACCCAATAGGCGCTATCTCCCAGTTCAAAAGGGATATCATTAGGCGCTGAGGAAATAAAGCCAGCTTGACGTTCGCGCACTTGGCTAGCTGATAATTGATTGCTGCCGTCAACATAGTAACTCGTTGCCACTTCAATATTGGCTTGTGTTCGCGCTAACTCTCTCGTATCCAAATTACTTAAATGCTGCGTGGCAGCGAAACCAATCGCAGCAATAACTAAGGTGAGGAGACAAACAAATGAGTAACGTAACCAAATAGATTTAGACAACTTACCGCCAACCATTATCAATTAAACTTTCAGGCATGAACCTAAGATTATAACGATTTACAGCAAAAATTGCTGGCTAGAAACACGATTAGGGACTCAAGGTAGAAATTTTGTGATGAGTTGCAATAAGTTAAGTGCTTCTATAAAAACTTGCTCAACAGTTTAATTAATAAAAACACAAGCTAGCGAAAACATAAAATCTATACTTAAGTAGCAGTAAACGTTAATATTTTACAATTGATTGTCATTGAGTCCTTAGTTTGAAATCAAAACCTACTTCTTTTGACATAGCTTTTCGTGCAGGTGTCTCGCAGTCAACCGTCTCGCGAGCATTAAGAAATAGTCCTCTGGTTAATGAAGAAACGCGCTTGAAAGTGCAGGCGATCGCTCGCGAGCTCAATTACAAAGTGGATAAAAACGCCAGTAACCTGCGCTCACAGCAAAGTAGCACCTTAGCGTTATTGCTTTTTGAAGATCCGACTAACGATGATTCATTAATAAACCCATTTTTCTTGTCAATGTTGGGTAGCATTACCAAAGCTTGCTCAGACAAGGGCTACGACCTGCTCGTCTCTTTTCAGCAAATGAATGATGACTGGCATGCCGAGTTTGAAGACTCAAACAAAGCCGACGGCATAATTCTGCTTGGCTATGGCGACTTTGTTGATTACGAAGAAAAACTTATCCAATTAATTGAGCAAGATACCCGCTTTGTTCGCTGGGGTGCAGAAGTAGAGTCACTACCAATTGTCTCGATTGGTTGCGATAACTTTCACGGAGGCTATCAGCTAACCGAACATGTGATCATGAATGGCCGCAAACACTTTGCCTTTTTAGGCGAAGCATCTAGCCATGCGCCAGAGTTTTTTGATCGCTATAAAGGTCATTGCAAAGCACTTACCGACAACCAACTTGGTGTCAATCAAGCCTGTCAAATTGACGCGATATCTACCGAAGACTCAGGTTACAAAGCAGCACTAGCACTTATCGAAAGCGGTGAACCATTTGATGCCATATTTGGGGCAAGCGACTTAATTGCCATTGGTGCAATGCGAGCCTTGCAAGATAATGGCTACCAAGTTCCTGAGCAGGTTGCTGTGATTGGTTTTGATGATATTCCAATGGCAAGCTTTACCTTCCCATCACTCACAACAGCCAAGCAAAACACTAAGCTTGCTGGTGAACTCTTGGTTGATAGCCTGATTAAGTTAATTCACGGCGAACCTGTGAAAACCACCTTGATGCCAACAAACTTAATCGTTAGAAAGTCCTGTGGCAGTTAGCTAATAGAGCTAATAGAAAAAGTTAGTAGCAAATACTAGCTGCAAAGATTCACCACCACTCCCAGCTTAAGATTCGTTAAGGAACTCCCGCACGCGTACTCAATACTGTTGAGTTATTTCAGCTTATGTCATTGAAAGTTAACCATTTATTAATTGAACGTTCAATAAAGCTCAACAGATTTGTCATAAACCACTCGTAGACTGCTGCCTCGTTCATTAAGACCAACGCGTGAAACACATAGCAGCTTGTGCTTTCCAGCTTTTATGTTGGTCACGCCCAATAAATAAAATACTAACGAGGACTCTCATGTCTACGCGCATAAATAATAAGTCATTACTTGCTTCAGCCATTGCTATCGCACTAGCCTCACCGCTCGTTATGGCTACTAACACAGACGAAGAACAAATGATTGAAGAAATCACTGTGGTTGGTAAAAGCGTTTCTTATGCAAACAACGAAACGCCAGAAGAAATGTTCAAACAGCAGTCGGCAATGACCAGCGCTTTAGCGGTTATTGATAATTTACCGGGCGTATTAATCAACGAGGGCGACACTTTTGGATCTGACGACTGGTCAACAACCGTTTCAATTCGTGGTTTCCAGTTAAGCCTAGACGAGCAACAAATTGGCATTACCATTGATGGTATTGCAAACGGTAACTCAAACTACGGCGGTGGCGCGAAAGCCAATCGCTATATTGACACTGAAAACCTAGGTGTAGTGCAAGTTTCTCAAGGTACCGCAGACATTGCGTCTCGCTCTCATGAAGCCTTAGGTGGTTCATTGAACTTCACGACCTCGGATCCTGAGCAAGAAGAAAAAGCGACGGTCAGTTTAACGCTAGCAGACTTTGATGGTCAAAAGTACTTCGCTCGCTATGATACTGGCGAAATATTCAAAGACACTTTCGCTTGGTTTAGCTTATCTAGCACAGAAAGTAGCGACTGGATCCAACAAGCGGCAGAGAACGAGCGCGATCATTACGCTGCAAAAATCATCAGCGCCGTTAACGGTATTGATTTAACCGCTTACGTTTCTTATGACGATACACATGAAGACAATTACCAACGCGTTAGTCTTGCCGGTTTTGAACAAAATCCAGAGTGGGATGGCCTAACTGAAGACTGGACAGGCATTCCTTACGTTGACCAAACATACCGCCGTGGTTGGTCAACACTGCGCGAAAATATTTTCGGGTATTTAAAAGCCGCTTACGTAACCGATAGTTTTGAAGTGTCGGGCAACGTTTACTTTCACGACAATTCAGGCCGTGGTGATTGGGTTCCACCTTACCTAGTCGACGTAAAAGATGATGGCGATGCTGGCCATTCAGAGCTTGTTTCAGGCAATACAGTATTGGGCGGTGCACCACTTGGTCGTATCTATTTTGTTGATGCCAACGGTAACAGCTTAGCACCGGCTGCAGGCTGCGAGAGTTCAATTCTTGCACCTTACGGTGGCTCAGGTCCTGAAGCAGATCCTGCTTGTTATGAGCGCAGTGCAATTCCTGTCGGCTCATACCGACATACTCATTACAACAAAGAGCGTTTTGGCTTTAATGGTGATTTTGCCCTTTACAGCACCTTTGACAATATCAACAACACCTTACGTGGTGGTATTTGGTATGAAAACTATGAGCGTGACGAGTCTCGTGATTGGCATAAAATTATCGACTCCCGTACCAGCTTCCAGTTTGATCATAACCCGTACTGGGTGCAATACGACCGCAGTTTCACCGTCGATACCATGATGTTCTACCTAGAAGATGAACTTGATATGGGCTGGGGTAAGGTACGTGTTGGCGCGAAAAAATTCCTCGTTGAATTAGAGGCAGACGATAACTTCAACCGCGGCGCGGCAAAGTTAAAAGTAGACTCAGATTCCGACACCCTACTTTCAGCAGGTGTTGTGTTAAATACAGGGGTTGATGGTCTGGAAGTCTTTGCGGGTTACGCTGAGAACTTTGCCGCCATTAAAGATTCTGTGCTTGAGCGTGATGCTTCACAACTTGATAACATTGAGCCAGAAACGGCTGACAACATCGACTTAGGCATTCGTTACAGTTCGGACTCGATTGAAGCTAGCTTAACTTACTACGACATCAGCTTTGATAACCGCTTGGTATTCATTGCACCTGATTCGCCAGACGGTATCGACTTCTTGATTGGCAACAACGGTTCATATGTTAACGTGGGTGGTATTGACTCGACTGGCTTTGAAGCGTCTTTCACTTGGTACATTTCAAACGAATGGACGGCCTACACGTCATATACTTCTAACGATTCAGAATACGTTGAAGGTACCTCGGCTTTCCCAACGGGTAATACCGTATTCGGCTCAGCTGAAGACTTAGCGGTTGTTTCATTTGACTGGTTACGCGACGAAAAATTTGCTGGTGTTTCAACTAAGTGGGTTGGTAAGCGTTGGCTAGATGCTGCTAACACACAGCGTATTGATGACTACATAGTGTCTGACGTTTACGCAGGTGTCACCGTTGACCGTCCAGTTGAGGGAATTCAATCTCTGGAAGTTCGCTTAACCATTAATAACATTACCGATGAAAGCTACTTAGGTGGTGTTGCTGGCCAAGCTGCTTGGATTGGTGCACCACGCACAGCGGCATTAAACATCAAAGCAGCATTCTAGTTACCATTAGAGCGCCCAAAAAGCTAAAACCGGCACGCCTATTAGTGCCGGATTTTTTGTTTTGGGTTTGGTTTATACAAACGAACAAGAAATTTAGCTAATGATTTGCCACCACCCAACTATACCAAATTGAATAATTATTTGATCAATCAGCGAGAATTTAAAGGCTCATAGACAAGGCTTGGCGTGCAGAGAATGGTTGTTCCCTTGTCAAACGCCATAACGCAGTATATGAGCCTTTAAAACTCGCCCTTGGGAATGCATAAGCAGCATGATAACTGCACAAAATTCACTTGATGTAGAACGACTATATCGTCATAAATTTCGTTTGTTCTAATACTGCTTATGTCATTCTGAGAGGCTAAATAATTAATCAAATTGGTATTAACCTTGTTAAATTGATAATTATCATAAAGTTAATGAAATCTCAGGCACACAAATAACCGACGTATCTTGAGTAAATAAGATGAAAAATATCAGCCAACTGATGACTAAAAGTTTAACCACAGCGCTACTAGCTGCCTCTCTATCTGTAAGCGTAAACGCAATTGCACTTGCTGATAGTGCTGATAGAAAGACAGCAGAAATCGACAATAAAGCACGAGCTGCCAAGCCCCTGTCTAAAATTTATTTCGGCTCTTGTGGCAAGCAATACAAACCCATGCCTATATTCGATGCCATTGTTGCCGATCAACCTGAGCTTTTTGTGTTTCTTGGTGACAATATTTATGGCGATACCGAAGATATGAGTGAGCTTCAGCAAAAATATAACACCTTAGGTGAACACCCAGGATTTAAAAAGCTGAAGGCTACTACCCCACTAATCGCCATTTGGGATGATCATGACTATGGCGAAAATGATGCAGGCAAAGAGTACCCACAAAAAGAAGCGTCTCGAAAAATTATGTTGGACTTTTGGCAAGAGCCAAAGGATTCACCACGCTATCACCGCGATGGTATTTATACCTCGTATATGTATGGCGAAGAGGGGTATGGCGAAAATGTGACTGGCAAAGAGAATAAAACCGTTCATATTATTATGCCAGATTTACGTTGGAACCGAGACGAACTGCACCAAGTAGGCAAGTTTAGTTATGCAACAAAGCGCATGCCGAAAAATATGGGGCCGTACGAAGTTAGCCCAGTTAAGGGAGCCTCTATGCTGGGTGAGCGTCAATGGCGGTGGCTAGAATCTGAATTAAAGAAACCAGCTACCGTTAAGATTATTGCTTCCAGTCTTCAACTTTTACCCGAGTTTACAGGTTGGGAGTCATGGGCAAACTTCCCAAGTGATCGCGATAGGCTACTCAACTTCATTAAACAGGAAAAAATTCCCGGAGTAATAATTATCAGTGGTGATACGCACTGGGGCGAAATATCAAAAGTCACCGAACATGAGATGTACCCGCTTTGGGAAGTAACCAGCTCAGGGCTAAGTGAGAAATGGAAAGATGTTAGCCCGAACAAACATCGCCAAGGGCAATACACCCACGATGTAAACTACGGATTTATCGAAATAGATTGGAATAAAACAGACCCTGAGATTGTCTTCGGCCTTAAACAAGTCGATGGCCAAGTGTTTAGCCAGCACCAACTAAAGTTATCTCGGCTATCATTTACCCAATCGCATTAACCTAGAATTTATAAAGCTCAATTTAAAGTTCTATTCAACTCGCTATTTTCACCAGCCGTTTCTAGTAAACTACACCGCGTAATAAAGGAGCCTGATGGCTCCTTTATCTATACAATACTTGAGTGTATTTGCTTTAGAGATAGTAACTACATCTCTAATGTAAAACGATTACTGTGACGCTTGATTACCTATTTTATCGACAAAAATATCGCGTTGATTGTTCCAATCCGCGGGATAGGCTATTAGTAGCTCTCCGTTATCCAATGTCACAGAGCTAAAGCCTAAATTAACACCACTGTTATACAACTGTTTACCTATTTCTGACTCACTTTCAGCCAAATTAATTTCATGGATGGAGCCATTAACAACACCTATTAGTTTGAGCTGGTTATTGATATTAATAGCTTTTAAGTTACCAATTGTTTCGGTTGATTGGCCATAGGTTTGTAAAGAGCTAAAGTCACTTCCTTGCAACACATTCCAAGTAAACTCGTAATTACTATCAAGGTGAGCATAAGTAATCAATAACTGGCCATCATCGCTTTCAGCCACACTCAAACCGTAGTTAATACCATCTTCTCTATTTATCTTATATATGCCCAGCGTTTCAATAAAATCAGCCGTTTTGACCAAATATAAATCGGAGTTGTAATTACTAGCTCCTTTTAATAAAGAAAAGCCAATTAAATAGTTTCCATCTTTCATTCGCTGAAAAAATAGATTAGAAAACGGATACACAACTCCCTCTTCATCTTGATAATCACTTTTATTGATATTTAACTCGACCAACAAGGGTGCAAGCGTTCTATAAGTGCGACGAACAGCATCTACTCGTTGATATAAACAAATAGTAAAATTGCAATTATCTAAAGCAATAATCTGATTATCAGCACTGACTGCTATCTGTTCATTATAAAGTGATGGCATTTCAGCAAGCTCTGCCCATGACGCGCCATTATCTTGTGAGATTGCGAGTTTAGTTACCCCTAGATCGGCAAAATCACGATACGCTATATACAGAGCTCCTAAACTATCACTTACTATTGTTGGTGAATCTTGAGTATTAATGCTGTTTGTTAGTTGTGTTGCTTTGTGAGGCTCTAATTCAATAGTACAATCCGTTGAAGATGCTGAGCAATAAACGCTAAATTCATGGGATTGATTGACCGTGTAGTCGTTGTTGGGGACACCATCACAATCATAAGTCGCCAATGAACAATACACTGAAAATTCTACTCTATAACTTTTGGGGTCCATGTGAGTAGGAAATTCTATTTCCCAAGCTTCTCGCCTATTATTGTAGTTAGCGTTGTAGTAACCCTCAGTTATAAGGCTTGAGAGCCTCCGCCCTGTTTCAACATCATATACGTAGTATTGCGAATGCCAGCCGTTCAGCGGATTAAGCTGCTGTTGCTCTGAAGAGAACCCTCTCAGGCTGAAAATAACAAAGTATCCCTGTTCATATTGCTTCTGCACGCCAACAACATCAAAATAGTCTTGAGTATCTACTATTCCGTCATTGTCATCATCACTGTCGCTGTTATCGCCTATACCATCAAGGTCAAAATCCCTTTGTTCACTTTTATCCAATGGAAATGCATCATAGATATCTTCTACGCCGTCGTTATCATCATCAAGATCAGTTTCATCACCGACACCATCACCATCAGCGTCTAACGCTTGTGCGGAGTCTAGTGGAAAGGAGTCAATATCATCATTGAAGCCATCGTCATCGTCATCAAGATCGGCTTTATTACCTATACCATCTTTGTCGTGATCTTCAAATTCGCTAGCGTCAAGGGGGAACGCGTCAGTACTATCATCAACACCGTCATTATCGTCGTCTGTATCTGCATTGTTGCCTATGCCGTCTCCATCAGTATCGAGATTTTCTTTGGGGTCTAATGGAAACGCATCATTACTGTCGATAACGCCATCGTTGTCATCATCATTATCGGCATTGTCGCCAATTCCGTCTAAGTCATTATCTTTAGATTCGGCAGGGTTGTTGGGGAATATATCGAGTTGATCTGGGACGCCATCTTTATCTATATCGTTAACATCACCTCCATCTCCACCACAAGCAATTAGTGTGGAGCACATTAAAATTAAAACTAAGTAGTTGGCTTTCATATTAAATCCCTTTAATCAGCTTTTACTTGCCATTTACAGAGCTCTATTTCACAGGAAATAAACTCTATAAAACAATAATGTTTAAATTTATCATGGGCTAATAAAGCACTAATTGCAACTAAGGTAAACCAATAACAATACTGCGGTATTTTATCTCTAAAACTTGTATAAAGTTGAGTAGACAAGCCTCAATGTAACACTAGAATTTAATTCTAATCACTGGAATAAAAAAATGGGGGCTGCCGCCCCCACATCCAAAATTCATAATGAATAGAATTTAAGCCTAAGCTTTTGCTTCAGTGTCTTTTACAAAAATAACCGACGCTGCCGCTAAGAACATGGCAACACCGGCCAGCATAATAATGTTAATCGCTTGGTTGTCGAATACATGACTTAAAATCCAACCAGAGGCAATACCTGAAACAATTTGTGGCGCCGCTATGGTGAAGTTAAATATTCCCATATAAACACCAGTTTTATCAGCAGGTAATGCGCCTGCTAGAATCGCATAAGGCATAGCTAAGATGGCCGCCCATGCAATGCCAACACCTGCCATAGACCACACTAAACCTAATGCCCCTTTTGGAATTTCCACTTGGGTGATCAGCAAATCAACATGAGTTAGCGTTGGGTCTTGGAATAATACAAAGCTTAAGTAACCTAAACCACCTGCGATTAAGCTTAACGAGTATGTAAGTTTACGGCCAAATGTGTTGGCAAGTTTGGTCATCACAATAGCAAACAAGACAGAAAACAAGGCCTGTGCGGCGTACAAAATACCTACCCAATCACCAGCAGAGCCTTTCGCTTTAGCGATATCGGTTGGTAAACCACCGGCAGCAGCAATATAGGCTGGGTCAAACCATTCAATAGCTACGCCCCAGGTGTGCTGCGTAATCGCTGCAGGCGTATAAGTCCACATAATAAATAGCGCAAACCAAGAGAAAAACTGCACCAGCGCGAGCTGTTTCATGATCACCGGCATATCTTTGAACAACGCCCAAAAGCCCGCTAGGCGCTCGCCTAAGCTACGCTGTGTTTGTTGCTCTTTAGCAACCGCTGCAGCGTCCATCTCTTTAAACGCATAGTACTGCTCTGGCGGATATTCTTTGGTGCGAAATACTGTCCAAAGTACAGAACCCAAAAGCACAGTTGCACCTATATAAAACGACCAAATAACCGATGGCGCCACTTCACCTTGGGCTGACAAATTATCTAAACCAATTACATTGGTTAAAAAGAAAGGCAATATCGAGCCAACAACCGCACCAATATTAATCAGCAAGGTTTGTACTGAATAACCTAAGTTGCGCTGACCATCGGGCACCATATCTGATACCAGCGAGCGAAACGGTTGGAAAGTGACATTAAAGGCGGCGTCTTTAATTGCAAAAATAAACAAACCAAAAATCATGGGTGGAATAAAGGCTACGACCATAGAGGCATTAGGCAGCAAAGCCATTGCCATCGCCGCCACAATGGCACCACCTAAAATAAAGGGCAATCGTCGACCTAAACCGTTCCAGGTTTTGTCGGAAGCCGCGCCGACTATCGGCTGAACAATTAAGCCCATAATGGGCGCTGCTAGCCAGAACAATGAAAGTGAAGAAAGGTCGGCACCTAAGTCCGATAATATTCGGCTAACGTTGCCATTTTGCAAAGCAAAGCCAATTTGCACGCCAAGAAAGCCAAAGCTGACATTCCAAATCTGCCAAAAGCTCAGGTTTGGTTTAGTGTTGTTCATTTATCCCCCCCAGACTGCGTTTTAGCGTTTTATAATTGCAGTGGTGAATAGTATTCATTAGAAGTTATAAAAAAAGCACACTGCCGAGGCAAGTGTGCTCATTGTACTGTTATCCTAACTGCCTTTTCTGATGCTCGGCAATTAACTGCATACGTATTCAGCTTAGTCGATTGATATCAATCTATTAGTGCAATATGTATCAACTAGCTTTCTTCGCTTGGCGTTTGCTCTTCGTCGGCAAGCACTTCAGTCACCGAGGTTTCCACTTCAATGCGATCAACACGCTGTAGACCTCGTGGTAGCTTGTTGCCGCGACGACCTCGTTCACCTCGGTAGTGTTCAATATCTGTAGCTTTTAGTGTCAGTTTACGACGACCCGCGTGCAAGGTTACCGAATCACTCGGTAAGATAACCGCCATTAAGGTCACAAACTCTTCTCGTGCTTTTGCTCTTGCCGAGGCAATGTTAATGATTTTATTACCCTTACCTTTGCTCAGCACTGGTAAGTCTTTTACTGGGAATACCAACATCCGGCCTTCGCTAGTGATAGCTAAGCACAAGTTTTCCTCTAAATTCGAAATAGGCAATGGAGTTAACACTTTTGCATTGGCTGGCAAGCTAAGCAGCGCTTTACCATTTTTATTGCGGCTGACCATATCGCCAAACGCACCAACAAAGCCATACCCTGCATCAGAACTCAGTAAGTACTGGCTGTCATCATCTGCCATCAAGGTTTGCGTAAAATTTTCACCCGCTGAGATATTAAAACGCCCAGTTAGCGGTTCGCCTTGGCTACGTGCCGTTGGCAAGCCATGCGCATCGGTTGCATAAGCCCGCCCTGTGGTATCAATAAAGACGACTGGACGATTACTGCGCCCTTTCGCCGAGCATAAGTAGCTATCACCCGCTTTATAACTCATCTGTGCAGGTTCAATATCATGCCCTTTCGCGCAACGCGCCCAGCCTTTTTCTGAAACCACAACAGTTACGGGTTCACTCGGCACTAAGTCTTTTTCAGACAAGGCTTTGGCTTCGCCACGTTCTACGATTTGTGAGCGACGTTCATCACCATAAAGCTCTGCGGCAGCAAGAATTTCTTTTTTCAATAAGGTATTCATACGTGCTTTTGAGCCAAGCGTTTTTTCTAGCTTTTCACGCTCTTTGTTTAATTCATCTTGCTCGGCACGAATTTTAATTTCTTCAAGTTTCGCTAACTGACGAAGTTTAATTTCTAATATGGCATTGGCTTGAATTTCCGACAGATTAAAGCGCGACATCAACTCTTGCTTTGGTTCGTCGTAATTGCGGATGATTTCAATCACTTCATCGATGTTAAGGTAAGCAACCAGTAAACCATCAAGAATGTGTAATCGCGCTAACACTTTGTCTAAGCGGTACTGCAAACGTTTACGTGTCGTTTCGCGGCGAAACTCCAACCATTCAGCCAAAATGTCGCGCAAGTTTTTCACCGCTGGCTTGCCATCCAAGCCAATCATATTCAGGTTTACACGGTAGTTTTTCTCAAGATCTGTAGTGGCAAACAAGTGTTGCATCAACTGTTCGGTATCAACGCGATTCGAGCGTGGCACAACCACTAAGCGGATCGGATTCTCGTGATCTGACTCATCACGTAAATCCACGACCATCGGCAGCTTTTTCGCCTGCATTTGGCTAGCAATCTGCTCTAACACTTTCGCGCCTGACGCTTGATGCGGCAATGAGGTAATGACAATTTCACCGTGCTCTACCTCGTAAACTGCCCGCATTTTAATGCTGCCACGGCCCGTTTGGTAGAGCTTCTCAATATCCGCTTTTGGCGTGATGATTTCCGCATCTGTTGGATAATCAGGCCCTTGCACATGTTCTAGCACGTCAGCTAATTCGCTTTTTGGCTGCTCGATTAAATGCACACAAGCATTGGCAATTTCACGCACATTGTGCGGTGGAATATCCGTTGCCATACCAACCGCGATACCCGTAATACCGTTCAATAAGATATGTGGTAGACGAGCCGGTAACGTTTTCGGCTCCTTCATGGTGCCATCAAAATTAGGTACCCAATCAACGGTACCTTGTCCAAGCTCTGACAGTAACACTTCACTGAACTTAGACAAGCGCGCTTCGGTGTAACGCATCGCCGCGAATGATTTAGGATCGTCTGGTGCACCCCAGTTACCTTGACCATCAACTAGCGGATAACGATAAGAAAATGGCTGCGCCATGAGTACCATGGCTTCGTAACAGGCAGAGTCACCATGCGGGTGGAATTTACCTAGAACGTCACCAACGGTACGAGCTGACTTTTTATATTTTGCGACTGCTGATAAGCCAAGCTCTGACATCGCATAAACAATACGGCGTTGCACTGGTTTTAAGCCATCGCCAATATGCGGTAAGGCACGATCCATAATGACATACATGGAATAGTTGAGGTACGCTTCCTCAGTAAATTTGCGAAGCGGGACTTGTTCGATCCCTTCAAGGCTATATTCGAGCGTGTCAGACATGAATTTTTTTCCTAACTACAGACAATTGTGCGGGCTAAATATCGACCTACAAAGAAGTGTTGGCGAGGGTCATCATTTAACCTAGTGTGCAATTTTTATTGTTGTCATTTCGCGGATCAAACGATCCAAATGATGATGTTTGCTAGCTTAGCGGATTCTCAACATAGAAAAAACTGTTTCGCGTGTGAAAAATTGGCGAATTGGGAATTATAGTGCATTTATCTATGCAGTTGGATTAAAACTCGCCACTTGACCATTACCAGAGCGCTTAGCAAGGTACATGGCATCGTCTGCTGCTTTGATTAATGCATCCACATCTCGAATTTGCTCGGTCAAGCTGGCAATACCAATCGACACCGTAACCTCAATAGAATGATTGGCAACAAGTAAAGGTTCAGCTGATATTTTGGCAGCAAAATTATTGGCAATTGCTTGTGCAGAAACATTATCAGCTTCCGGTAGTACAGCAATAAACTCTTCTGCCTCAAGATGAGCAAAAATGTCACGCGAGCGCATCACTTCTTGACCTAAGCGAGCCACCTCTTGAAGTACTGCATCACCAACGCCATAGCCAAATTCATTATTGATGCGTTTAAGTTGATCAACATCAATCACAAGTGCACTCAACGCTTGCCGATTATTATGCGCTCGCTCAACCAACTGACGAGCAACTTTGAATAAATGATCGCGATTACTAAGGCCAGTTAAGGTGTCTGTTTTGGCAAGCCATTTTAGCTTCTTGCGAATTTGCAATTGACGAAAAATCATCAACAAGAAAACAATACAAATGCACACTAGGATAATGGCGTAACGTTCTTGTTCTTGTTTTTTAAGTTCTATGCGCGCCACTTCCGCTTGCTTTAGCTTACTTTGCTCAGCGAGCAACAAATTGACCTGTTCACGCTGCTTAATTTGATATCGCTCTTCCAGTTGCGCCAACTGTAACTGCTCAGTGTGTTCAAATTCTTCCGCAAATTTAATGAGATAAGTACGGCGATAATGATAACCCTGCTGATAGTTCCCCAAGCCAACATAGGCATCAGATAGTGCTTGATAATAGTGATAAAATGGTGCGCTAGCTTGTAATTGTTCAGGTAACTTTGCCAGCAAGTTATTAGCTTTTTCTAGCGCGTCAACACTGTTATCAAACTGTTTATTTTGGAGTGCCACTAACCCACGACAATAATGAAGTAATAAGCGTTCAGCATCATTGTTTGCCTTAATGTTAGCGGCCTGTAAGTTAAATTCAGCTAAATTTTCAACGCGCTTTGCTTCAACAGCACCTACCAAAGACAATACTTGCTCAGAAACCGGCATTTCCAGCACCTGTTCTTGCGGGATTGGCAGGGCATACCCGACAACGGAATAAATGGGTGCAACGAAAAGCGTCAATGCTAACGGCATACTCAGCAAACTGGCGTTCTTAATCACTCTCGATAAACTTTTACTGGCTGCGGCGAACGCCAAAATTACAAAACGCCCAAAGACGTTAATGCCTTGTATAAAGCCAAGAAGCCGCCTGCTCATTAACTGCATATCCGCTCCCGACCTTGGTGCTTAGTGTCGTGCAGCGAATTATCGACATAATCAAATAAATCACGTAGTTTATATGAGTTCACAGCTTCGGTCGTTGAGACCCCAATGCTCACCGTTAACTCAGTCGCAACACTGAGCTTTGGATTTGCATCAACAACCGCTTGGCGAAACCTTTCAGCTAGCTCTTTAGCCGCGGTTAAGTTGACACCAGGCAGCAAAACAACAAACTCTTCGCCACCGTAGCGGGCAAAAATATTGGGGCGTTCAAATACGGTTTGCCCTATTTGGCCAATCAGTATCAATGCTTCATCGCCAACTCGGTGACCATATTGCGCATTAATGGTTTTAAAAAAGTCACAATCGATCAGCATGAAGGCGACAGGTTCACGTCGTTTCTTTGCGCGTTTCAAACCTTTTAGCGCTAACTCAATAAACCGACTTCTGTTCAGCACTTTAGTTAATACGTCGGTGCGCGATGCATTCACTAATTGCTTCTGCCCTTTCATTAAGTTGTTAAGCAAAATCGCAAAAACAATTGCTAATAGTGCCGCGACATAAATGTAAAGCTGCTTGTAATACGCTGTTTCTTTCACATCTTCCAACGCAAGTGACTCAAGTCGATGACGGCTTTCAAGCAAGCTTTTCTCTATATCGACACGCTGGCTTTCATACTGCAAGCGCAATTCAGCTTCTGCTTGTGCGGTACTGCTTTCAAGGTTCGCCATATTAAGCTCATACACACGATGATAAGTGTTATAGGCTTTTTGATATTCCCCCATTAAACGATAGGTTTCTGAACGAAGTACTAACAGTGCAGCCTCATCCATTGGCGCAGCGTTTATGTTGTCACTGTAAAACAGCTTAAACGCTTCATAAATGGTGCTTAGAGCCTGCTCGTACTGTCCCATTTCCTTGAGAATGTTAGATTTATTGATAAGGAACTGAAATGGTAAGTAATGATGCTCAACATCAGCCAGTAATAGCTCCGTAATTGCTAAATGCTCTAGTGCGAGGTCATACTGCTTAAGCTCTTTATTAACATAAATATTTGCTAAGCCAACATGACCACTAAATAACATCTCTGTGTTGTTGAGTGGTGCCAATTCGTTGAGTAAACGCTGATAGGTTTTAATTGCTTGGTCTGTGTCACCACTTGCCGAATAACTAACCGCGATATTGCGTAAATTATTGATGGCAAGTAACGGTTTTTCTGCTTGCATGTAGTAGCGGTAGGAAGATTGATAATACTCGCGAGATTGTTCGCCTTTCTTTAAATTACCGTACAAAATCCCCAGTTCACTATAGACCAAGCCTTTGAGCTCTAAATCCGACAGACGTTCTGCAATCGTGGCGGCATCGTTTATAGCAATAATAGCTTCTGAGAGTTTGTCGGTTTGATAATAAATAGCGCCGATATTGATTAAGCCCTTGGCGATTTCTTTTTGATCATCTAATGATTCAGCAACTTCTAAGCCCGCTAAATATTGCTCCATCGCTTGCTCTGGCTTCCCCAACGTTTCAAGCGCATAGCCAAGATCGTAAGCTAGCTGGGCGATAATAATGCGTGGTGAGATTAAGCTCGATGCTAAAATTAAGCCTTGCTCAGCTGTTGCTCGGGCAAGTCGGTGCTGCCCTTGCAGTGAGTAGACCTCAGCAAGCACGTGGTAATACTCTAGCTGCTCATTTAATGGGTATTGGGTTAACGAGGGCTTTAAAAGCTGCAGTTGATGAACCGCTTTTGCTTGCTCGGTATCAGACAGACGCCTAATTGGGGCAAGTTGTTCAAGTAACGAGGTATTGGTGTTTGAAACTTGCTCAAAAGTATCTGCTGTTTGTGCATTCCACGGAGCAAAACCAAGACTTAGTGATAACGCAAAGCTTGATGTTGATACAGATGCCAGTGCCAATCCACTAGTAAAGGCGAATGCGCCTAACCAATTTGAGTATATTCTAGCGAAAGATAAAAATGGCTTTTCTCTAATTGCCAGCCAACTGTTGAAGTGTTGATTATAGAAGTGGAATAAGAAATTTTTTTGCACTTACCTGTGGCGCCTATTGGTGTTGTTCTTTGCTTTAGTTCTTTACTGCAGATGCATCTTTTGTACACGTTTAAAATAAACGCTTACCGCAGTATAACGACAAACAATCACCAATCAAAGCATAAATCAAAGCACAAATCACACAGTATTCAACGCCCCAAAATTTAGATATCACAAGGTAAAACAGCGAGTTAAAAATAGCCTAGTTAACAAGGGCGTGTTGAACTTTCGAGATTGAATTTTGTTCAATCTAAACGCTTTCTGATCCCGGCGCTCGCTTTGTCGCATAGTCGTTCTATGTAAATAGCGAGCAACAATGAGCAGGAAGCGTTTAGATGAACCCCATCTATTAAAACAAAAGGGGCAGCGTCTGTTTTGATTTTCTACTGTGTTGGCACTTATTTATGGAGAGTAACTACACTGCACAAGTGCCGCCTTGTATAAAACCCAAACAGACTGCTGCAAAAACAACCCTGAAAGATCAACACGCCCTAGATGAGTAATTAAAATCCCAAAAGCTAGCTTCGATTTTATTACCCTCAGGGTCAATCACAAAACAGCCATAATAAGGTTCGCCATAGTCTGGTCGTGGACCAGGTTTACCATTGCACTTAGCACCCAACGCTAAAGCTTGTTGGTAGAAGTTTTCAACCTGCTGATGAGACTTCGCCACAAAGCCAAAGTGCACCCCATTGCCGGTGCTCATTGGCTGTTTATCAAATGGAATTTGCACCCAAAATTCTGGGTAACCCTTGCCAAAAGCAAGTGCGTGTTCGTATTCACTAACTAAGTCAATATCCAATGTTGCCAATACAGGCTGATAAAATGCTTTGGCTTTGACAAGGTCATTGGTGCCAATCGACGCATGACAAATTGTGCGATAGTTATTGCGCTCGTCATTCGCGCTAGTGCTCATAGTGATAGTGACTCCGGTCTATGTAAATTGCTAAAATACACTTTTTGTTTGTGCCGTTTGGTTTCTGACGCTTTGTTTTTGAAGCTTTTTTTAAACTAAGCTGTAACTGCCTCATCCGCCACTTTGACTTGTGTTACCAACAAAGCAGCCAGCCCCGCCAGTACACTTGAGGCAACCAAACACGCCATTAAACCATATTGTTGATACATCAATCCCGAAAATATCGTGCCGAGTAATCGCCCCATCGCATTCGCCATGTAGTAAAAACCCACATCAATGGAAACACCATCTTCTTTGGCTAACGCAACAATCGCATAGCTATGCACGGCAGAATTTATCGCAAATACGGCGCCAAAGAGTAACAAACCGATCACCAACACCCAAGTTGCTGATAGCTCACTATTTAAGGCAAACATTAGCGCGATAACAGACAGAGTCAGTATGCCGCCCCACTGACTTGCAACTGCATGCACAGGTTTATTTGAGAGGTTCACTAGCTTTGGTGATAACGCTTGTACTATGCCATAACCAATCACCCACAGCGCCATAAACAACCCCACATGGTGATGCTGCCAAGCCAATTCACTGACAAAAAATACAGGTATTGCAACCACAAACCAAACATCGCGAGCCGCAAATAAGCATAGCCGTGCCGCTGATAAGTAATTTAATGGCGCAGACTTAGAGAATATATCGTTAAACTTAGGTTTATTTTTTGCTTTACCCAGATCTTTTTTCAATAACAGCTGGCTGGCAATTACCACTAAAAACAGAGCGCTGGCCATTGCAAGCATGGCAGATTGAAAACCTAGCAATGTCAACAAAGCGCCACCGAGAAAAAAGCCAATACCTTTTAAGGTGTTTTTTGAGCCAGTAAGCAAGGCTACCCATTTAAACAATTTACCTTCAAAAGAAGTTCCATGCTGCCCGTTTTGCGCTGAACCTTTCGGAATAAGGGCTTTAATACTGCTCTTAGCACTCATCTTGTTGAGGTCTTTAGCAATACCTGAAAGCGCTTGCGCCGCCATCACCAACACAACCGTTAGGTACTGATCAGGCACCGCCAACATCGCCAATGCGGCAACTTGCAATACCAAGCCAATTTGCATCGTACGATTAAGGCCAATACGTGCCCCTAGCCAGCCGCCAATAAGATTAGTTACCACACCAAAGAACTCATAAAACAAGAAGAGCATAGCAATCGCTAAAGGCGAGTAACCCAGCTGGTGGAAATACAAAACCACCAGCATGCGCAAAGCACCATCAGTTAACGTGAAAGCCCAGTAATTAGCAGTGATCACTAAATACTGTTTTACTTCACTAGATAGCGTTCGGAGTTTATTTAACACTTAAACCTACCATTTTTGCTAGCTCAGCAGTGCGGTTAGCGTAGCCCCACTCATTATCGTACCAAAGGTACATTTTTAAATGGGTGTTATTCACTACCATAGTTGACAACGCATCAACGATACTTGAACGCGGATCGGTTTTATAATCCACTGACACTAAAGGCTTTTCTTCGTAACCTAAAATGCCGTTTAGCTCCTGCTCAGCAGCTTTTGACATTAATTGATTAATTTCTGCAACGGTAACTGGACGCTCCATTTCAAACGCACAATCGGTAATTGAAGCATTCGCCAGCGGCACGCGCACCGCATGGCCATTTAAGCGGCCTTTCAATTCAGGGAAAATATGAGTAATTGCCGTTGCCGAGCCTGTTGTTGTCGGGATCAAGCTTTGCCCGCAAGCACGAGCGCGGCGCAAGTCTTTGTGTGGCGCATCTAAAATGGTTTGGGTGTTCGTGATATCGTGAATGGTCGTCATGCTGCCGTGTTTGATACCAATGTTTTCTTGCAGCACTTTTACTACAGGTGCTAAACAGTTGGTCGTACAAGAAGCTGCTGTCACGATCGGGTGCTCATCAACATTGTATAAGTTGTCATTTACGCCCATGACAATATTGAGTACGCCCTCTTCTTTAACGGGCGCAGTCACCACCACACGCTTTACCCCTTGGTCTAAGTAGGCTTGCAACTTCTCTTTGGTTTTCATCTTACCCGAAGCTTCAATCACAATATCGCAGCCTGACCAATCAGTGTCAGCAATCGCCAGGTTATGCGTAATAGCGATTTGCTGATCATCAATAATCATCTTATCGCCTTCAGCGCTTGCTTGATGCTGCCAAGTACCATGAACAGAATCGTAATTCATCAGGTGCGCCAAGGTTTCGGCATCACCTGCAGGATCGTTAATTTGTACGAAGCTAAGTTCCGGCCACTGCCATGCAGCACGCATCACTAATCTGCCCATGCGGCCAAAGCCGTTAATACCTACTTTAATTGCCATGACTAATCTCTCTATACAGTTCTCTATTCAGCTCTCTAGCTAATGCTTTGTTCAGTTTTAGCTAAGAAAACATATGATATTTTACATATTCGAATTTTCACATATTAAAATAACGAGTGCAACCTATAACTTATTTTCATCTAACTTTTCGTGACTCAAGTTTCTAGGAGCGTACTGATTCTCAGGCCTGTAATTCGAAAAAGTGTCCCAAGCCAAGAGTAAATAGCCACACGCCCCATAAACTATGCTCTAAAGCAACCAGTAAGGTTGAGCGTGATACCGCATAAGTCCTGCTAAAACAATAACCTGCAAGGGTAGACAGGAGCACAGCAACCCAATTGCCATAAATAATGTGAGCAAAACCAAAGCTCGTAGAACTTAGCCAAATTCGATGGCGCTTACGCGGCAATATGGTTTTATAACGGTGAAAGAGAAAGGTGCGAAAAATAACTTCCTGCGGCAAAGCAGAAAACAGTGGGTAGAGGAAGAGTAACAACAACCACGTTTTCGGCCCTTCAATCGGTAATTTGAATAAAGATTCCGGCGCGATAAGTGCGAAAACTAATGTGCTACCAAGCATCACGCCAAAGAACAACCAAAGTGTGTTCGCAATGCGTTTGTTAAACCCTAATTTATTTGTGAGTCGAAAGCGCTTAAAGCGCTCATCAGAGATCAATAACCACAAACAAATGGCACCAATCACAGTTAATATCGGCAGCACCCAGTATGTTATCAAATGATTAAACTGCCACAGGAGCAATGGTAACAATAAGAATAACAATGTAAGTTCAAGCCAAGATTTAAACGATGAACGGCGGGTTAAGCTAGATGGTTTCACTGGCGCTATCTCAGCAATATTCGTTAGAATGAGCGATTATTTAATCTTAGTTCAAGCCATACGTTTTTTGTTCAAGCCATGCCTTGAGGCTATTTACTGCTGCCAATCCTATTTACACTGAGTTGGTAGATTGCTAACCGATTTGTTAGCGGCTAAGTCTGATATGGAAAACAAGCACTAAGGTTGAGACGTTATCTTGATATGAAAATATAAAATGAAGTTTGCCAAGTTAAACCGTACGATTCACAAGTGGGCTAGTGTGTTAATTGCCCTACCTTTATTACTTGTCATAGTGACAGGAATTCTACTATTAGTGAGAAAAGAGTTTGCTGTCTTACAGCCGCCAACTCAGCATGGTATCAGCGCTATACCTAGCCTTGATTTTTCCACCATACTGGCACAAACCAAGACGATTGAGCAGGCAAACGTCTCAACTTGGCAAGACATAGATCGGTTAGATATTCGCCCAAGTAAAGGCGTGATTAAAGTGCGAACTAAAAGTTCATGGGAAGTTCAGCTCGACAGCCAAACAGGTAAAGTGCTGCAAGTGGCTTACCGTAATTCAGAGTTTATCGAAAGCTTACACGACGGTACTTTCTTTCAAAAACAAGCCAATTTATGGCTAATGCTGCCCGTTGCTATAGTGTTGCTATTACTCTGGCTAACTGGCTTGTATTTGTTCTGCTTACCTTACGTTAAAAAGTGGCGCAGAAAGGACTAAAAAATGCCTTGCAGCTGCCAATGTGCAAGGCATTCAACTCGACTTTCTAAGAGTTTTTAGCTGCTTAACACCGCTAATAACTCTTTAGCCTCTGGTGATAAGGCAGATTCTGGCGTTAACACTGCACTTGCCAACGCGTTTCGACAACCGCATGACTCATCTGTCTGATAAGTTTTAATAAACGACTCCAGTACCGACTTTGCTTTTGTTAAGCTTTCGCCATAACGACTGATCACTTGCTCCACACTCACATGTTGGCTAGGGTCATCTTGCCAACAATCGTAATCTGTCGCGATGCCAATGGTGCAGTAGCAAATTTGTGCTTCGCGCGCTAAAAATGCTTCTGGTACATTTGTCATGCCCACTAAATCACAAGCAGCGGCATTTTTTAAAAACAGACTTTCCGCTTTACTACCAAGACGCGGGCCATCAACACAAGCATAGGTTTTGTTGTCGTGGATGGTTACCTCAAGGTTATTAGCGGCCGCCACGATACCTTGTGCTAAGTGTTTGCAGCTAGGCTCGGCGGTTGATACATGAGCAACCAAGCCGTTACCAAAGAAGCTCTTGGCACGGCTGCCTTTAATAAAATCAAAATACTGCCCGCAAATGGCTAAGTCGCCGGGCGCAATTTCCTGCTGCAAACTACCAACAGCTGAAAAACCCACTATTTGAGTAACACCAAGCGACTTAAGCGCCCAAATATTTGCTTGATAATTGACTTCACTCGGCAACAGTTGATGACTATTGCCATGTCTTGGTAGAAAAAAAACCGTTTGCCCTAGATAACTGCCCTGCTTAATGGTGGCAGAAGGTTTACCAAATGGCGTATCAATCTCATGCTCCTGCGCTACTGCTAAGCCATCGATTTGATAAATACCTGTGCCACCGATAATTGCTAACATTTAATAATTCTCCCAACTAAATTCCGAAAAAAATAAGGTTATTCACTACAACTGGCGCCATGAGCAAAACAGCTGTAGCACCTGTGATGCTTCATACTAATACGAGCGCTCATGCTATCGCTGAGCGTATTGGCTAAGTGATAATCCTCGTCATCATCCACTAAGGTGCAAGCGTATACCTGCATTTGATCATTTTTTTTGATAATCATTTTAGAGTTGCTACACATGTAATTTTTGCGTTGCTGCTCGGTTTGATACGTAACCATACAATGGCTGCTAATGTGCGGCACGTCAGCAATGCTGCCCGGTGGTAAGAAGTCTGGAAAAGCAACAATATTAAGATCTTCAGGTAAGCCATTTAAGGCAAATAAATCCTGAAATTGCTTAGTGACTTGATCGCTATTTTCGTCAGCCGACATATGTCGCGCCACAGACACTTTAAAGCCTGCTCGATGTAGTTTTTTTAAGCCACTAATCGCTAATGCAAAATTGCCTTGCCCCCGCCCAGCATCATGGCTTTGGCTTTCGGCTGAGTCTAAGCTGATGCGCAGCGAGATGGGGTGTTTACATTCGCTACTTGCCGCCAAAGCTTGAAGTGCAGGTAAGCGTTTAATCAGTGGCGTAGTGCCGTTAGTGAGCACAAGGCAAGGTCGAAACTGGCTAGCATACGCTAAGATGTCAATCATATCTTTGAGCAAAAATGGCTCGCCGCCGGTAAAAGAAAACTGCTTAACCCCTAAAGCAAGTGCCTCATCAATAAAAGGTTTTACCTCACTCAGTTTTGGTCCTTGCAGACGCTTACTGCTCGGGCTTGAGCCCTCTAAGCAAAAACTACATTCGAGGTTGCAGCGAGTGCCAGTATGAAACCAAAGTTCATCAAGCGCGTGGGGGATAATATAACCACGCTCTTCACCCGTAGGCGTTTTATACCAGCTTTCGCTATGTTGCTTGTTCATTAACAGCAGCCCGAAGTCGTTGTACTCGTTTTTGCTTTAGGCTGATTAGTGGCACATGACGGAGAGCGCTTAAACGCCCCTAAATGTTGGCTAAAGTCACCGACAAATTCAAAGTGTGACTTGAACCGACTGTGCGCTAGCATTTGCCATGTATTGCCGCTTACCTTAACTTTTTCGCCTTTAGCAAAATAGTTATCTTGGTCGAACTGTAAAGCGTCTGGGTGACTCGTTACAGTGCCTTGATAAACGACAAAAAGGCCATAGTCCTCTTGATTAACCTCTAACTCAGGTGCTTTAAACAAGCGATAGGTATTAGAGTGAAATTTAATACCTTGTACACGTTCAATGATTTCAGGGTTGTCTATGGTGATTTCTCGGCGCTCAACTAATCGAGGATCGGCAAAGCCAACCTGTTTAGCCAATTCAATAAAGTCACCTTGATATAAAGCGCCACTGAGGCACTCACCGTAAAGTAGTGGATCGTTTTTCAGGTGCTCAGGAATACGGCGATCGGCATAAACATCGGCAAAATACATTTCACCGCCATTTTTTAACAGCGCATAAGCTTGCTTTAGCACCGCTTCTTTATCTGGCGATAAATTGATCACACAATTGGAAACGATCACATCAATGCTATTCTCAGCCAGACCAAGCTGGTCGAGTTTTTCAATATAACCAAGCTTAAACTCAGTATTTGCATGCTGATAACCAAATTTTTGCTGGTGAAATGCCAAGTGTTTGTTGGCCACTGCTAGCTGCTCTTCAGTCATATCAACGCCAGTAACAAAACCGTGCTCCCCTACCATTTGCGCCAAGGCATAGCAGTCGCGGCCTGCGCCACAGCCAAGATCGAGAATATGACAATCGGTTAGGCTTTCTGGCGTCACTAAGCCACAACCGTAGTATTTTGCTAGCACTTCATCGTGAATGTTCGCCAATACGGTTTTCACATCGGTCGTTAAATTGCTGTCTGTACAACAAGCATTCGTTTGTAAATCCTCGCTCGATTGTAGGGTTTTACCATAATATTCTTTTACTGCATCGTGCATGAGTCACTCTCTTCTAACGTTAATATGGTCGCTATGTATTGCAATAGTTTTTGTCGTGCAGGTCGCTGTTCGCCCGCTAAGTCGCGATATAAGGTAATAAGATCGCACTTTTCATCAATGTCATAACCTGGGGTGTGATAACCAACCGACAAGCCCCAGCTATGGCAACAAGCCGCCAGTGATGCGCCTAAATAAGACGAGCTCCATGGCAGATTGGTTAAATCAGGCCAAGGCTGAGCATTTGACATAATCACAACACCGCCATCGGCCGCCATGTTGAGCACAATATCGTCTTTCGCTAGCATATCGGCTAAGCCGACATAGTGTGCCTGCCTAAGCATCGGCGCATCGGTACCAATAAAGGCCAACTTTTGATGGCCCTGACTTCGCAAGTGTTTGTCGATGTGGTTAAGTCGTTGGCCTAAGTTACCACCGCCTTGATAAATCACCTGAGCTTGCTGCTCTTTCGCTTGGCTAATTAAAGCCTGCCCCCACGCTAAATCTTCTTGATGAGCAACCGCTAAAACGACATTGCCCGACCAAGCTTGAGCGTCTTCAATAGCGCAAGCTAACAACAACTGGGCAATATCAAATGCCGCATCAGCACCTATGGTTTGTGCCAAGCGTTGCTTGCCCTGATGTAGTTTGGGGCGCTTACACATAATCACTAGGCTTGGATTAGTTGTTGTCATCTTGGGTCTCTATTGCGGTTTTATCTAGGTTTTGCATTGCTGTATTCAAAGCTGCGTCAATCGGTTGATTAAGTTGCCAGTTATATTGATAGTTAATATCGCCATTAAATTTCGTTAGTGCACTGGCAAGTTCAGGTTCGGCATAGCGGATAAGGTGAGCAAGCAGCGCATTCTGGTCTTCGCCAAAGTCAGTACCGAACCAGTTATAAATACTTGATAAGGTAAGCTGGGTATCAGCCAAGTTCACTGCTCTAGGGTGATTAACAAAAGCCTTTGCTGCGGTGTTTAGTTGTTGCTCCAACTCGTTTGCCGTGATCGCTTGCAATGGTAAATTGGGGCAGCCGCGACTAGCGCAATTAATCACGTAATGCACTCTTGGTTCTTGCCAAATGCTGCGCAATATACCGTGTTCAATTTGATTCAAACTCAACGCTTGCCCAGCTACCTGAGCGACTTTGATGTCCCAAGGACCAATAATTTCTCCTAAGCTATCAAACGGCAGTTGATGAATTTCGCGTATACTGGCAATCGGGTAGTGATCGAGCACAAGCTTTACCGTCAGTGCGTTGTATAAATTGATCCAATAAGCAAATTGCTCACGATGATTAAATGCTCGCGGGTCGATATCTTGCAAAGCCTGAAGATAAGCGTTCAACTGTTGTTTATCTTGCTCGTTAACTGCTTGGTAATCGAATACTGTCGCCGATAACGGTTCAGAGTAACGAGCATACTTCGCCAGTAGCTGTTGCCAAGACTGATGGGCAATGGTTTTGGTATTCTCAGCCGCGAAAGCTTCTTGATTCAGCTGCCAGTATTCAATTGGCTTGGCGGTGCGCGCTTGATACAAATCATAGCCCAAAGTAGCTAGTAGCAAGGTGCAAGCGACTAACAAGCCAAAAATAACTTCAAAAAGCGCAGACCGATCAAACGTGTTTGGGTTTGGCTTAGCTTGGACGGGCTTAGCGGCATTGAGCACTGTCATTACTGAGTATTCTCTTTTGTTGGCGACAGCTCAGGGCCACTAAAACCAAATAAACGCAACCTTGCGATCATGGTTAAAATGCCAATGCCAGCCAGCACAGTACCTTTAACCGTGCCACTGATTTTTGATTGCCCTATTCTGACTTTAGAATCAACTGGATACTCACTAGTTTTAAGTTGCAGCATGGCCGCTTTGACTTGCATTTCAACAGTCCAACCAAAGGTTTGATCTGCCATGGCTAACTGTTTCAATGCGCTTTGACGAATAGCACGAAAAGGCCCTAAATCGGTGACTGGCTGACGCCAGAACAGCCGAATTAATCGCGATGATAACCAGTTACCAAACAGCTGAGGCGGTGTTAACGCCCCTTGTTCAATCGTCCCAAGTGTACGAGAGCCAATCGCCATATCATCACCACTAGCAATACCAGCCAATAGTCGCTCTGCTTGCTCAATAAAGCAGGAGTCATCGCCATCGACAAACAGAATGATGTCGTACGCTTGCTGTTTCTTGTTTTGTAGGTTCTTGAGTTGCTCTTGTTCCAGCCATTCGAGCGCCGTTAGGCAGGCAATACCGTAACCGGGCTGGTTTTGCCTGACGACATGAGCACCTGCCGCCTCAGCATTGGCTGCGGTTGCATCAGTAGAGCCATTATCACAAACCACCACCTGATCAATCACCGCAGTCGCTTGCCCTTTGTCATTGTTGGAGGTCAAACCCACAAGCTGACTAACCACTTTACCGATAGCCTGCTCTTCGTTCAGCGCTGGAATAACCGCAGCAACGCGAAAACCTTTATACATTTTTAACCTCAATAATTTCAGCCATTTGTACGCGGCTGGCAGCAAGCTTACCGGTTTTGACAACTTGTGAGGTAGCACGGTCAATTTCAGCAAAGCTCAATGTGCCAGTTGGACAAACTTGCACACATGCCGAGCAGCGAACACATTGCGGGTCAACCATTGGCTTACCCTTTTGCGCAAAGGCCATCACATCAATACCTTGATGACATTGACTGGTACATTGGTTACAGCTAATACACTTAGATTTGTCTGCTGCAATCGCAAACTTACTGAATCGCGCGTAGATGTGCATTAACGCGGCAAGCGGACAGGCAAAGCGACACCAAGTACGGCCAGAATATTTAAAGTACAAACCAAACCCTAAGACCCCAGCCATAAAGGTATCCACGACCCATTTCCAGCTAAACGCATTGACCAGTTCATAATTTTGGTTCTCACCTTTTAAAAGCAAGTTGAACATTGAATTCATCCAGCTTTCAGGGTAAATCCAGCCCAAGATACGAATAAATAGCATGACAAAGGCCGCGAGTAAGATAACTTGGCCAAGCATATTCAGCTTGTTCCAGTTTTTGCCGTGCGGCATTTTATGGCGCTGTTGATCGCCCATGGTTTCAGCCATTGCGCCACAAGAGCAAATCCAGCTGCAGTAAGCGCCCTTGCCCCATTTGTAAACAATCAAAGGAATGATCACGAATGTTTGCACCACGGCTATCGCCAACCAAGCCACCTGAGGTTGATCGGTAAACACTGTGTATACACCAAGCGGCCACGCAAAGATAAAACTGTAGGCATGCCAGTAAGCTCGTGGGTGCCCCCAATCAGGCCAAACGTGGTTGGCTAAGTCTTGCGCTGAAATATATGAAGGGAACAAAGCATCCCCCACCGCTTTGCCCCAACCTGCATCAAAGCCGCCGTTGTAACCAATCCAAGGGAGAATTATTTCCGGTAGTAAAAACAGTGGAAACAGTTGAATGGTAAACAGCACACTAGTTTGTACCGTGACATACGGGGTTTTACTACGTTGGATTCGCTGCCATCCAAATATGGCGATCAAAGTGGTATATAAAAAGGTGTAATAGAAGGAGCGACTTTTTAATGACATGGCGATAGTGCCGATCAAGGTCGACCTGTCTTCAACCTGCGCAGACCACCAGTTGCCAAGGCCACTGATCACCTCAGGCATGTTATTGGGGAAGGTAAAAGTAGACCAAAATGAGTTTACAAAGCCATAGCCTTTCCAGTCATACAGGGCAAACATCGCAAGCATAAACAAAGCAAAGGCTAACCAACCTGAAAAGCTGCTTTCACCACTAATTTGGATTTTACTGCGGCGGAAAAATTCGAGTGGAGCCTCCCGGCCTGTCGCCAATAGCACTTCATCATTGGCTAGGGTTTGTTGCTCGCCCTTTTTGTTGGTGAGGTTAACGGCATCTTCGGTAATTTCAGTCACCTGAGTTGACATTTTTAAGTCAAGTTGGCCTGCCTCAACCAACTGGTTCACTTGCTCAATATTCTCTGGTTTTGGGCGCGAAAACTCGGCTTGACGATGGCACAGCGTTACTTGTGCCTCATAATTAGCACAGCTAATTGCCGCTTCTAGGGCACTATCACCACCGCCAACCACAAGTAGTTTTTTCCCTTGATATTGGCTCGGGTCAATTAAGCGATTACTGACTTTTTCGAGTGTTTCGCCGGGCACATTAAGCTTGCGGTAATTACCTGAGCGACCAATAGCCACAATAATGCGATGCGCCGAAATACGCTCGCCACTGTCAAGCATTGCATGCAAGTGTCCGCCTTTGCGCTCAATATGGGTAACATTTGCAATCTCAGGGTTGATATCATGGCGCTTAGCATCCGCTTGCAAGCTGGTTAACAAGCTTTCTTTGTCAACAACCTCTTGACCAAATTGGAGCTTGCCACTTGGCGTCATCTCAGTGGGATAAGTATAAATCGGCTTACCGTGAGGAAAGTTATTGATGGTTGAGAACGGTGCGTTAGCTTCAATCAGCTTAAAGCTCAACCCAGCTTCTTTGGCGGAAATTGCCGCCGAGTAACCACTGACACCACCACCAATAATAACGATATCAGCAACCTCAGCTGTATGTTTGCGATTACTGAAGCTGGTATCGGCCAGTATGTCTTGAACAGCTTTTGCACCAGTGTCGGCAGAAAACTTTAACAATGGCACGCCAGTTAAGTCACCAACAATATAGGTACCGGGAATATTAGTGGTGCCATTAGCTTGGCTTACCGGTAGTTTTTCTACTTTGGCGTCAGGCCATTGACCATGTAACCAATGATGATATTTACTTACTATAGCTAACATGAAAACCTCTTTTGGGGCGACGAAAGTTCGCCCTCGGTAATAGTTTGTTTCTTCCACCTTGTGACGCCGGCATAAATTAAACTCAGCAATGCAAAGAGATAAGCACCAGCCAACAAATTGATAGGCCATTGCGCTGGTTGCCAAATTTGGCAACAAACAAACTGATCCAGTACTTCATAGGTAAATGGCATAACACCAAGAATGAGTAATAACGCAAGATTGGGTTTTAACGCGACGAGTGCCGCCAACGGCATTAAGTACCAAGGAAATAATACTGGACTAATAAATAATGGAATAAAGAGCGCAAGCTGACAGGCGCTAACTAAATCGTTAGAAAGCAGAGTTTGCTCATTATTTGCGACGGGCTTTTGAGCGTTCGCTTGCTGACGGCTAGCCAAGTAACCCACAATGGCAATTAAGCTTAAGGTTACACCTGCTAATGCGGCAATAAACGCTTGAGTGCCTAGCGGGGTTAACAAGGAAAATAGCGGTGCAGCAAAGCGCCATTTCTCAAAAAACACACCGATACTGCCCACAGGGTATAGCCCTAATGCCAAGGTAATAGCGTAGCCAAGACTAATCGTCGCAATGGCACTAGCAACTAACGTTATTGCTCGGCGCAACGAGAAGTTAGCAAACACAAGTGGCATTAACAGTACCAGCGGCAATATTTTAGTGAGGACGCCAAGTCCGACACAAATCCCCGTTAAAACGAGTTTGTTACGCTGCCAGCAATAAAGCGCAGCGACTATCGCTAACGTTGAAAAGGCATCGACATGCAGGGCTGCACCCGTCTCGATAATGACTATCGGTGACAATGCAATCAGCGGTAAATGTACCAGCTTGTTATGGGCTTTAAGCAATAAAAACATTAGCCATAGCGAGGCAATGCTGGCGCAGGTTAACATCAACTGCCACAGCGATTGAGCGTGGTCGATTCCCACACTGGCAGCAAGGCTAAATAATGCCAACGCTAACGGTGGATAAAGTGTTGGATAGGCGGCGTGCTCTGCTGGTGGCTGCCATATTGTTCTAAGCTCAACAAGCGCAGGGTCATCATGGCTAACTTGATAAGGATCTAAACCAGTCAGTGCGATACGGCCGTCAAATAGGTAACGGTCAACATCGTTTGAAGTGTATGGTTCAACACCAAGTAAAACAATGCGCGCTAAGATGCCCGCTGCCAAGATCAACCAGCTAGCGCGAGTCATACTCGCGGCAAAGGAAGTATTTTGCTGAGTTTTTTGCTGATATGCGCGCACAGAATACCAAGCCACTAACATGCACAAGCACATCAAGGTAAATTGGACGATAACTAAATTGCCCATCCCCCACTGTACTAGATCCGAATTTGCTAGGCTCCAGCCATCACCGCCAAGCTCAATAGTAGTTGACGTGATAGCTGCCTGTGACAATTGGCTGTGCACCTCACTTAACCAATGACTCATTGATGCCACTAAGACCGCACCAACCAAGCTTGCATAAAGTAGCCAAGACCTGCGACTGTGAACAGTCGTCGCGTGAAGACCTGAACAGGCCAACTTAGTTAACGTGTCTGAGGTTATGGTATTAGTGGCTATCGTGCGAGTCACGGCAGTTACTCTTGCTGATGTTTTTGATAGCTGCGCATACTGTGAATTGAGGTTGTTAAAAAACCTAGTAACAGTAGCAACAAAAACGGTGCCATAAACCAATGATCATTGGCAATCGCCCAAATCAAGACAAAGCCATAAACAACAGCAACAGCAAATTCAAATAGTGCACCACGCGGCGCTACTGCTCGATAAAGCTTGGCTGAAAGTATGCTGGATTTAGCGGCCTTGGTTTCTGGTGTTGGCGTTTGGCTTTGTTGTTGCTCATCGCCTTCTACCAATTCACCACTTTTAGGAGTACGAACAAACTCACTTCGCTCACCGCGCAGCGCTTCGTAACCAGCTTTCGCATTATTGGTTGCTAGCTGTATACCAAGCAACATTAATCTTGGTAGGCGCAATGCAGCGCGCAACTTGGAGTGACCGAGGGCGACTTGACCGTAGAACAAGTAGATCAAATGGCTAGCCGACGCTAAGAATAGTAATGGTAAATCTAGCCATAACACATCGTAAAGGTCATAAGCTTGCCTTATCCACAAGGTCGGGATTAAGAACACTAAGGTGTCTATCAACATGATAAGATAAGCGAGATTATTTGACAGGTGAAAACTCGCTTCTACTTTCGTTTTTAGCGGTAATGATGAGCGCCAAACCGTAGGCAGCATCTTCAGCATCACCTCTACACCACCTTTAGCCCAACGATGTTGCTGGCTTTTAAACGCATTGATATCAGCAGGAATTTCACCCGCACAGCCAACATCATTTAAATACAGCATGCGCCAGCCTTTAAGTTGAGCGCGATAGCTTAAATCTAAATCTTCAGTTAGCGTATCCGCGCTCCAATGGCCGGAATCAACAATCGCCTTAGTTCGCCAAATACCGGCGGTGCCATTAAAGTTGAATAGCTTGTTACTGGCGCTGCGCACTTGCTGCTCAAGACTGAAGTGAGCATCAAGCATAATCGCCTGAGTTTGAGTCAGCTCGCTACTCGCTTTGTTTAAGTGCTCCCACCTAAACTGCACCATACCAATATCATCTTCAAAGAAATAATGGATATTGTTTTTCAGCAAGTCAGGCTCAGGTAAAAAGTCGGCGTCGAAAATAGCAATAAATTCGCCCGTTGCGGTTTCCATGGCATCTTTTAATGCGCCCGCTTTATAGCCGTGACGATTAGTGCGTTGCACATGATCTATATTGATACCGCGCTGTTGATGGTAACCAACACGCTCGGCGATAACATCGCTGGTACTGTCGTTAGAGTCATCGACAATTTGAATTTGCAATTTGTCTTGCGGGTAATCAAAGTCAGCAACAGCATCAACGATACGCTTAGCAACCAAGCGCTCATTGTACAGAGGGATCTGCACAGTGATGCTAGGTAAAGTGTCAAACTTTTGGGTTATTTGGGGCTTTTTATCGCGATATTTATAGCGACGAAAAACCATAGAAAGACGGTGCAAACCAAATAGTGATAGCACCAACAGTAAAATAAAGTGCCCGACTAGGACACATATTGCTATTAACGACATATGCTTAGAACACTCGTGTTAATCCAAGTTGAATGCTGTCACCTTCCAAGGTATTTTTGCCATAGATATCTTGGGTATAGGTAAGTTCAAGGCCCCATTTATTTTTTGAACTTGAATCAAACGTCCAACCAGCGGTCAATTCCCACTTACCAGAATCAAACTCCGGTACCACCAATAAGTTGGCATTGGTGTCACTAGCGTTGCTATCAGCATTCTCGGCACTAAGCACGCCATCAAGCTTAGTTCGCAAGTAGAGGTTTTTATTAACGCTGAAACCATATTCCAACAAGTAACGATATTCATCCGACGGCGCACCGCTGCGATAACGGTAGCCAAATTCTGCGCCTAAATAACCATATTGGTTTAAGCTCTTACCTAATAAGACTCTTAGCTCATAGTCTTCTTGACCATTACCTAAGGCGAGATCATCATCTTCATCGTATAAATAAGGTAGCTTTGCGAGGAAAGAGGTAGATAGGACAAAAGGATCCGCCTGCCATTGATAACGAATACCAATTTCAGCATCACCAAAGCCATTATTGGTTTGCTTAACATTATTGGCGTCTGTTTGCTCAAGCGATTGATAAAGTAATTGACCGTAAACGGCAAAATTGTTGCCTAAGCCATATTCACCATAAAAAGAAGTATTTTCACCAATAAATTCAGAGAAGTTATCGTTATCGCCTCTAAATTCATCCGCTTCGTAATAAGCGTAGGCAAGCTTGTTGTAACCTTCCCCTTGTTTAGGAACCCATGCACCCGCATTAGCTAGGCCTGAAGATAAAATAGCTGCAGCAGATACACCGATAACAGCTAGTGTCGGCTTTGAACGTTGAGATATTAAAAGCTTGCGCAAATTAAACATGTTTAACCCTCCTATTTTTTTATATAAACGGCCCTGTTAAAAACTAAGTAACCAACAAGGTATTGGTCGTACCTTTTAACTTAGGCAGCCAATAAGAGGACGTAAAAACAGATAAAGTTTCACAATTTTTTACAAGTTATAAAATCACTACAAAGCTGTGATAGTTTCGTTATAAACGTGATACTAATACAACAAAATCAAGGGTTTTAGCTTAATTAGTAGCCATGATTTAAACATCCGAGTAACACGGTAATCTCACTGAATAAAAGACTCGTACTAAACGACAATAATCCGCTTTTTCTCCAATCAGATTTTGATGCCAGCTTGTGTTAAATATTTTGTGGCGGTTAAATAATTGGTGGCGAAAGTTTGGCGCGAAAGTTTGGTGAACAAGCGTTTCTTGGCAAAGTATCAAACTTCAGTTGTCCGCATGTTTTGAGACCTATTAGCTAACCAAGGCCTTTGGGCGCTTTAATTCGGTGAAAACTCACATTTATGAGAAATGAAACACAACTGAGCAATGTGCAAACTGATATTGCCGTGGTTTGGTTAAAGCGAGATCTTCGACTAAGCGATCATCTTCCCCTGATGCTTGCCGCTCAAACTCGATTACCAGTTCTGCTTCTGTATATTGTTGAGGATATTATGGTTGCCGATGAGCATATGTCATTGCGGCATTGGCGGTTTATTTTCCAATCTTGGCAAAGCATCAATCAGTCACTTGCGCAGCTAAATGTTGACACTCGCTTACTGGTGCTTAAAGGCAACGCTATTGAGTGCCTCAATCAACTAACTCAGCTATTTAATCTTAGGTATATATTTAGCCACCAAGAAACGGGACTAGCTCACACCTTTACCCGTGACAAACAAGTTAAGAACTGGTGTCAGACGAACCGAGTTGTATGGCAAGAGTGTCAAGCGGGCGCTGTTGTTCGCGGCTTAAGCCATCGGCTTGATTGGGATAAGCGTTGGCAACACTATATGCGAGCACAATTGGTCAACGTAGATTTACCTAGTGTCAACTGGCTAACCATCCCCAACGTAACACTGCGTCAGCTGGATACATTTGAAGCGCCCGATAGCTGGCAAGTCGTTGATAGTAACTTTCAACAGGGTGGTGAACAGCAGGCACTAGAGACTCTTGCGTCATTCTTTATTGAACGCGGCCAGCGTTACCATTACTCAATATCAAGCCCAAGTGCCAGCCGCGAGGCTTGCTCTCGGCTCTCACCTTACCTGGCATGGGGCAATATTAGTCTGCGTCATGCTTACCAAGCCTTGTTAAGTCATTGGCAACGACCAGGCTGGCGCAGAGCACTTTCGGCACTTTCCTCACGGTTTCATTGGCATTGCCATTTTATTCAAAAATTTGAAGCCGAGCCTGAGCTAGAGTTTCAGCACCTAAATCCCGGTTACAATGATTTCCCTTACCAAAGTGGCGTAAATGCAGAACAAGCATTGACTGCTTGGCAAGACGGTAATACTGGCTACCCTCTCGTTGATGCTTGCATGCGTTGCTTGGCAGAAACCGGCTATATCAACTTTCGTATGCGCGCTATGCTGGTTAGCTTTTTATGTCATCATTTACTGCTTGATTGGCGCTTCGGCGTTAAACACCTTGCCCGTTATTTTCTCGACTACGAGCCAGGTATTCACTACACGCAATTTCAAATGCAAGCGGGCGTTACGGGGATTAATACCATTCGTGTCTATAACCCAGTCAAACAGTCTGAAGTGCAAGACCCTGACGGAACTTTTATCAAGCAATGGCTACCTGAGCTAGCTGAAATTCCTGCACCATTCATTCACAAGCCATGGGAGTTAACTCCTATGGAGCAACAAATGTATGATGTTCAGCTTGGTCAAGACTACCCAGAACGTATTGTTGATATCACCACCACAGGTAAGCAATCCAGAGATTTATTGTGGCGCTGGCGAAAACAGCCTGGAGTGGTAGTGCATATTAATGCCATTCTGGCTAAGCATGTTCGCCCCAGCCAATAGCGCCTTTTAACTCAAGTAAATGAGAGCGAGAAATAACACTGCCAACACCTGTTGAATGGACTACATCTTGTTACAGGCCTGTCATTGATGAATAAGCGAGCTATCTGCTACGCTCACATTCTAGGGAAGAATTGTCGTAACACCTGAGCTGTAGAAAGGAAAAAATAATGGAATCATACTCATATCGTCGTTTTCGTGGTTTCACATTAATAGAACTTGTTGCCGTTATTCTGATACTTGGAATTTTAGCCACAGTTGCACTTCCAAGGTTTATCAACCTACAAACCGATGCCCGTAACAGCACGTTAATGGCGGTAAAAGGGCAAATTGAGTCTCAAGCGAATTTAGTTTTTTCACAGTTAGCAGTGGTAGGTCTAGCTGACCGAAACCCTGCTAGAACTGACCCAGTGACTGGTGGCGGTTACTTCGGTAATGAACCAGCTAACAACCCTTTCAATAATATTTGTGGGCAAGATTGCTACTTTATTTACGGCACACCTTCAGCTTCAGCGACAACGATTCCTTCACTAATTGAGAACATAGGCCAAGACCAAGAATTTGTCTTTGCGGGTTACCATAGTAACGATTGGGTAGCGCAAGGGGTGACGGGTACAAATGTTGTGGCGACGTTTTCTTTTAGAGACAATGTGAACATTGCTGCTCAGCCAGGCCAAAATAGCCTTAAATCTGACAATTGCTATATCTGGTACTCAGGTGCAAGGGCTGATCGCAGTTATAAAGCAGGGGTTGTTCCTTGTGAGTAAAAACTCACAGCAATTCAGTACCTAATGTTTTTCTAGCTCACTTTTTACATATTTTTGTATAAATGCCAAATCTTTGTGATGTTTGGTAACTCAAGAAATTTAGCGTGCTTGTAACTAGATAACAGTAATCTACCTAACGACAAAATGAGAACTTCAATTCAATTGAATTTGACAGTGTGAAAGTTTCGACTAACTTGCTATATAGGGAATAATAATAACCTTAATGCGCTTATTCGTTCGTCACTCTCCTTTTCACGCCTTTTCATGACAAGAATGCGTATCACTAGGTATAAAACTCAACCTTTGTTTTAGGGAAGCTAAGTGGTTAATAAATTCTTTCTTGTAACAGCATTAGTACTTTTTTGTTGCAGTGCGACTGCTCATGAAAAGCTAGTGCTTCGCAGCGCGGTATCACCCGACTTTATTGACGGCCTGCATGCAAAGTATCTCAATTATATTGCCGAAAATTTAATGATGAAAATCGACATTAAACCGCTGTCGTTTTCACGTCGATTACGCGCTTTGCAAAACGGTGAACTGGATATATTAGTCGGTTTGCAGGACTCTGCTGAACAGCAAGAAAACCTTATTTATATCGATCCGCCCTACCAAATCTTAGCCTCAACATTTTTTGTTCGTGCCCCAGAAAAATCTTCCCTGACAAATTACCAGGATCTAACTTCTAAACGTATTGCAATCACCGCTCAAGTTGCCTATTTCGATGAATTTGATAACGATGAGTCACTAGCTAAAGTAAAGGTTGATTCTTTGGAGCAGAAGATAAAATTGCTGATCAATCATCGCGTCGACACTTTTATTCACAATTACGACAGCACTTTAGTTAACTTAAAAATATTAGCGCTTAGCGATCAGGTAAAGCCAGCCATTTACCAACCTACAGATAAGCGAAAATACTATTTTGCGATAAGTCGACGTTCTCAATTAATGCCTCACTTGGATCAACTTATGCGCGTGATTGAGAAAGGCGTTGCCAATGGCGCATTTATTGAGATTCGCGAGCAACATTACCGAGATTTGGCACTTCAAGCTAAACCAACAGATTCATTAGCCATTGCTTTTAAGTAGCGACGTTAATTTACAAACGCAGATATAAACGTTAGCGGCAGGCCTTGGCATTATTTTCTGTTTTTGATTTTGAATTTGAATTTGATTTTGATTTTGATTTTGATTTTGATTGTCTTACCACACTTTGCTCAGCGACAACTTGTCGAAGTAAATGAGCATTATAAGCACGAGAAAAGTGAAAAGTAGGCAATGAAAAATGGAAACTAGCCACAACAGTAACTAGTTTCCATTAATGGATATCGTCTTTAGCTAAATGACGATGGTAATAACTGAATGCTTAACTAGCATTCTGATCAAGCATCTCTGATAGGTTGGCCATCAACCAAGTAGCACCAGACTGACTCCAACCGCCATCAACAGGTAAAATAGCACCTGAAATATAGCCCGCTTGGTCACTGCCTAACATACCTGCCGCATTGGCAATATCATCGGGCGTTCCTTGACGGCCAAGCGGAACCGATTTATCACACATTGCTTTTAATTCTGGCGTTGGTGTTAAGCGCTCCATCCCTTCCGTTCCAGCGATCGGCCCAGGCACAATTGAGTTAATACGGATGCCATCTTGCCCCCACTCCATCGCTAAGCTGCGTGTCACCATATCCACACCAGCTTTTGCTGAACAAACATGAGTTTGATGCATCATAGGTAGAAAAGCTTGCGGGGCAGAAATATTGATTACGCTTGCGCCAGGCTTACGCAAATATTGATGGCTTGCTTTCATCACATGAAAGGTGCCCATGAGATCGATTTCAACCACAGAGCGGACCGCATTCACTGACATGTCGTTAACACGTGCCGGGAAGTTACCTGCGGCACCAGAAACCAACACATCGATGTCGCCACCAAAAAAATCAACTACTTGAGCAAAGCCTGCGCTCACATCATCCGCGTTGCGCACATCAAAAGTCACCCCAAAAGCGTCTGCGCCTAAGGCTTGCAGTTGCTCCACCGCTGCATCTACTTTTTCTTGCTTACGCGAGGCTACCGCGATTTTCGCTCCCCAGCGCGCAAAAGCAAGGGCAACCCCCAAGTTAATGCCACTGGTACCACCAACAACAAAAACGTTTTTACCTTGATAGTTAAATTCGATACTCATTTTATTATCCTTTTTAAAAGCTGGTGCTAAACCATCAACTGTAGATTATCAATCAATGGTTTGTTTTCTTGGTCAATGACCGCAATAATCTCTTTGTGCAAACGCTTTTTATGCTCGCCAAATATTGCGCGTTTTTTATCAAAACCTTGCGCGAACGCTAGTGCTTTAGCTTGCAAATCTTCATTGTCATCACAGGCTTGCTCAATCACATGGTCGCTAGCCAATTCTGGTGCACCGACGCGGCGACCAGTCAGTTTCATCTCATTAAAGCGATAGTAAGGCATGGCCTTTTTCACAAATGCGATCATGCCGGGTAAAAACGGTATTGATAGATCAACTTCTGGAAAGCAGAAAAATCCACGGTCTGAACGCATAAATCTAAAGTCACAGGCACACGATAAAATTGCGCCATTGCCAAATGCATGACCATTAATGGCGGCGATAACAGGGATTGGAAACAGCAAGAGTGTTTTAAATACTTCATCCATATCGTACATAAACGTTTGGATTTGGGCATATTGCTTTTGCTGCATTGCAGGCATTAGCCAGTCAGTATCAATGCCTAAACTCCAGCTCTTTTCATCGCTTGAGCTAATGATCAGCGCCTTGTGGTTTTCATTTGCTAGCACAGCACTTAGCTGTGCCTTCATTTCTGCTGCGAACGCTGGGTTATGGCGATTCTCACCATTATTCATAGTAAGAATCGCAACGCTACCATTGGTTTCTAGTGTTGTTAAACTCATTAGGATCACTCTGTTATACGTTTTTAAATAATCATTCTAACGAGTTAAACAAGCGACGCAAACATTGAAAAATAGCACTAACAAGCTATTCCCGCCCACTGTATTTCTCAGTCACTGATATTGGCAAATGCACAGACACACTCAAGGTACTGATAATTTACAGGTTCAGAGAAGTTAAAGGTATTGATACGCCTAGAGTCCTGAGTAGACAGCTACAACAGGGGAAAGCAATAACTTTCACCCAGTTAACATAGGCACTGTTGACCTTAATTACTGATTAACAATAGTGTTGCGTTGAGTACCTAAATCAATTTTGCCATCGTCACTGACAATGCGTGCTTCAATATAATCGCCCGCTTTAAGGTACTCAGGGTTTTTAGCTTGTTTGCCGACAAAGGCTTTCCATTTAACCGCTTCAGGCAATAAACCAAGCAGTTTAACAATCGCTTTAGGTGGCACAGATAGCGCACAACCGCCTGGTGAGCCAGTAAAAATCATATCCCCGGGTGCTAGGTCTTCTATTTGAGAGAGCTCAGTTAGGGTTTCATGAGGCTTGTAAATCATATTGCTACTATGATCTTGCTGTTTAAGCTCGCCATTGACCGTTAACGTCAAGTTCAGTTGCTCAAGGTATTTCGTTTCATCATCGCTAAGCAGACATAAATAAGGTCCTGTTGGACAAAACGTTCGATAGCTCTTGCCTTTATAAAACTGTACTTGTGGAATTTGAATGTCACGTGCAGTAACGTCGTGAACCATAACTACACCGGCGATATACTGATGAATATTGTCGCGCGTTACCGTTACTGACTTTTGGATGTCAGCGCCAATAACAACAGCTAACTCGACCTCGTAGTCAAGCAATTTAACGTGGCTTGGCTTGATAATATCTGACGCAGGGCCGGTAATGCTGGCATCTGATTTATGAAATAGTGTGTTGTAGTCTTTAGCATGTGGATCCATCCCAGTTTCAACGCGAGCAGCAGGATAGTTTGAGCCTTGGCATAAAATACGACACGGTTTAGTAATTGGCGACAGAACTTCTACTTCTGCTTCATCGAGCAATTTGTCTTGGTATTCCGTTAAATTATTTTGCATTTTAAAGGCCAGCTCTCGACCATCACGCAAAAAAGACTGGGTATCAGGGCTGTCTACATCAATATCGTATAGGCCATTGTCCCAAACGGCCCAACCGAATTTTCCTGATGTTGTATTTTTGTATCTAGCAATATGACAGGGCATAGTATTTCTCTTTTATTTTAGTATTCATACCAATTTCAATAAATACTTGATCATTCTGGCTGGTTAAAACGCCCATAAACTACGTTGTTATTTTTGAAATTAGAACAACTAGTTAACAAAAATAACGCCTTGCCTAAATGGATGTAGGTACTTAGGTTTTGCTGGGAGCATAAAACCTGTGTTTATGAACCTTTTTCCTACGCCATAATCGTTCAACTAATTAATTCAATTGGTATTATTGATATTTGTAGTTGTTGCTTGTAACGGTTACCAATAAGTAAAGTGCTTAATGGTGCTTACTACTGGCTAATGCTGAACTTCGCTATCTTTTACTAACGGCTTAGGTTGTGCCGCCCTCATCTGCGCAGGCGATACTCCCCACCACTTTTTAAAGGCTCTTAAAAAGCTCGCAGACTCAGAATAATCCAGCCTAGTTGCGACTACTTTGACTGGCAACGAAGCCGCGAGGAGTAACTCCTTTGCCAGCGTCATCTTGGTGTCCATCACCACAGCCTTGAAGTTATGGTTTTCTTCCTGCAACCGTCTTTTTAATGTGCGGTCACTGATAAACAAGGAGTGAGCGACGTCAGTTAACTTAGGCGAAAAATTCTTTTCTTGTAGAATGTAATTGCGAACTTTTTGTGCGAAGCCACCAAATTTGTTGGTTTCGTTAAGAATGCGCTGACACTCACTGAGAAAATGATTGTGAGCAATGGGATCGGTATTAGTAACGGGTAAATCAAGTAGTTCTTTCGAGGCGATTAGCGCGTAAAAGGGTTGATTGCCCCTGACTTTCAAACCAGAAATTGCAGTCAACTCTTGCTCATAAAGAGGGTCTGAAAACGGTAACTGAAGTTCAAAGTCAGACATGTCATAATCAGGACTCATCTCGCGCAGAAAACGCAGCGTCATATAAAAGTAACGCTCAAAGGTAAATCGGTGAATCGCCGCAGGCAAATGTTCCATATCGAGTATAAAGGCAACACGGCCGAGGCTTTCTCGAAAACTCACCCGAGAAAGTAGAATAGACACCTCAGAAAAGCTCGCCATCGCCTCTAAAGCGGAGCGCACGGTTGGGCTTGTTAATATTGCTAACCCCAAAACCCCAAAGTTGGTGACATCTAATGCCTGTGCAGCTTTTACCCCATAACCCGCCTGTTTAGGCAGCACTTCAACGGCTCTTGCAATAACTTCAATTTCAGTTTGATTAGGGATATCAACATCTGCATTTAGCATTTGATTGATGTCTATCCCTGTATCACCAAAACACTGTGCTAAGTCTATGCCATTCGTTTCTAAAATATTGGCAATTGCTTGAATAGTCAGATTGGCTCGTCTGTTATCTTTCCACGACATAGCAGTTCTGTTTACCTCAAGGTTTAGTCAGGTTGGTCAGCAGTTTAAGCTAAAGTATCAATGCGCCTAAGCCAATCAAGCTAAAGCGTTTGGCATAACGAGGGAAGTATGTGTTATTTGATGAATATTTACTGTAAACATCAAGTATTGCTGATTAAACAAAGAACGTTTTGTTACCAACGAATATTAAGGTTTGAGCCCGTTTACAAAAGCACTAAACAAAACCGTAACGTGCTTTTCTAAACTTGCTCAAACCTTAAATTGATAGCTCAAAGCAAACGGCGCTAAATGCGCCGTATATCAATTAAAATAGGCCTTGAACGCTAACAGCAACCGATGTATCGCCTTCAACTTCAACATCGCCTTCCATTACCGCGCTCATCGCATCGGTTTCACCAGCCATGATCTCTTTCATGGTATCAAGTGACATGGTGATTGTGCACGACGCATCTTTGTCTTCGGCAACTACTTCTTTGTTGTGAACGTGAATAACACTCGCATCACCAATTTTAAATTTAACCGATGACGGGAAGCCACCAAACTTGTCAACAGCAGGGATTAGAGCGTCAATTAATTCTTGTGTAGTCATTGTTGTAACCTTAATTCTTCTTTCTAATTGATATTATGATAACGAGAATGGACGACCGTCTTTCTCTGAGATTGTTGTGCGATGCAATTCGCGGCGGTAACCTTCGTAGCCACCCGTTGCTTTATGTAATACACTGCGGTTATCCCACATCACCAACATGTCCTTTTCCCATTTATGAGCATAAACGAATTGCTCTTGAACTTGCCAGCGCTGCAGCTCCATAATCAGGCTCATTGCTTCTTTTTGCGGCATGTCTGAAACACCAATAATGTAGGCGATTGCTGAGCCATATATTGACTCTTTGCCACTTACCGGGTGTTTAAGGATAAATGGATGCGTTTCTTGCTCTAATGCTTCATCAGAGGCAATCACTTCCATACTCTTGCTCTTGTACTTATCGCCGTAAGAGCCTTTTTTCGAGTAACCCATTTTCGCTGAATGAATCGCTAACTGCCCTTCTAAACGACTGCGCAGTTCTTCCGGCATTTCCTCTAATGCCAAAACTTGGTTAGCAAACAAAGTATCACCGCCGACTGGTGGTATTTCGATGCTGTACAAGCAAGTTGCAAATGGAGGGTTCGATTTAAACGTCCAGTCTGCATGCCAAATCTCTGCAAAGATTGCTGCGGTTTCGTCAGCTTCACGCTGAATCGCAATCATATGCTCACGACCTGGAAGCGACTTAACAAAGGGATCTATCGCCAGATCACCAAATGATGCAGATACACGCTCTAAGTCGTCATCTGATAATTTTTGATCACGGAAAATAATAACGTGGTGTTCGCCCCAAGCTTGGCGAATTTCTTCAATCTGCTCATCACTCAAAGGCTGAGTTAAATCGACGCCCCCGATGTATGCGCCACAAGCTTCACCCGTAGGGGTAACTGTAATGCCCATAATGCACTCCTGTTGTTCACTTTTTATAATAGTTGCTTAATTACCATAATAGAAAGTTAAATCACGAGACATGATAGATTAGGCCACACAATTGACACATCAGGCCAATCAGCACAGAAAAAAAACAAAAATAACGGGGAGATTTTGGCTTGTTGTATAGAGTGAAAATGCTATTGAGTATATGAATAGCGAATAGGTATTATGCTGTGAATAAAGGTGAGAATAAATATTGGCAATAAAAAACCCGAGCAGTGCTCGGGTTTTTTCTGGGGTATAAAAGTAATACTTTTAGAGTAAAAGTTACTTCTTCGCCAACTTCTCTTTGATACGCGCAGAACGGCCAGAGCGCTCACGTAAGTAGTAAAGTTTAGATTGACGAACATCACCGCGGCGTTTAACTGCAATAGAGTCAACTAATGGGCTATGTGTCTGGAATACACGCTCAACGCCTACACCGTTCGAAATCTTGCGAACAGTGAAAGCTGAATGTAAACCACGGTTTTTAATCGCGATAACAACACCTTCAAACGCTTGAAGACGCTCTTTATCACCTTCTTTAACTTTTACTTGTACAACAACTGTGTCACCTTGCGCGAACGCAGGTAAGTCAGTTTTCATTTGCTCTTGTTCAAGAGCTTTAATAATGTTACTCATAATTACCTCTTCCTAGGATTCACGGTCAGTTGCTTCACGCTTAATTTGCTTCAGCATTTCAGTCTGTTCTGCCGTCAGAGCTAGGTCAGTTAAAAGTTCTGGTCGCCTGTGCCAAGTTCTTTCCAGTGACTGAAACTGTCGCCATTGTCGAATATGTTCGTGATTACCACTTAACAACACCTTAGGTACCGCTTTCTCATTTTCAGAGCCAGCGTCTAATACTTCTGGTCTTGTGTAGTGTGGGCAATCAAGTAAACCATCAGAAAACGAGTCTTGCTCGGCTGATAGTTCATGCCCTAGCACGCCCGGAACAAACCTTGCGACTGCGTCAATTACATTCATCGCCGGCAGTTCACCGCCACTTAAAATGTAATCGCCCACTGACCATTCTTCGTCAATATCTGACTCGATGATCCGCTCGTCAATTCCTTCGTAACGCCCTGCCACAAAAATCAGGCAGTCGTCTTGTGCTAATTCACTCACGCCAACTTGGTCTAGTTTCCGGCCTTGTGGTGATAAGTAAATCACCTTAGCGTTACGCCCATCTGCTTGAGCTTTCGCTTTGGCAGCATGTATCGCATCGCGTAGCGGTTGCACCATCATCAACATGCCCGGTCCGCCGCCATAAGGTCGGTCGTCCACAGTGCGATGTTTATCATGGGTAAAGTCTCTTGGATTCCACGAATGAAATTCAATTAAGCCTTTACGAATCGCTCGGCCTGTCACCCCATACTGTGTAATGGCATCAAACATTTCTGGAAAGAGGCTAATCACCCCAATCCACATTTTGCTGCTTGTCACAGTTTAAAAACCTGGGTCCCAGTCAACACAAATTTGTTTCGTTTCATTGCTTACCGAGACAATGACTTGGTCAAAAATATACGGGATTAACCGCTCTTTTTTCCCAAAGCCGTCGTTGCGGTTCGCTTTAACAACCAGTACGTCGTTAGCGCCAGTTTCCATAATATCGGTGACTTCGCCTAGGTTATAACCTTTGTCGGTCACGACACTCATGCCAATTAAATCACGCCAGTAAAACTCACCTTCCGGCAACTCTGGTAATAGTGATTCATCAACAAATATTTCAGAATGTACTAAGCTTTGAGCTTGGTCGCGATCTTCCACATCTGCTAGCTTGGCAATTAAGCCGTTATTATGTTTGCGCCAATCAACAATTTCCGCTGATTGTTCTTTACCACCTAATTTTAATGACCAAGGTGAATAGTCAAAAATAGCTTGAGGATCTTCAGTAAAGCTGTGAACTTTTACCCAGCCCTTGATACCGTAAACTGCGCCTACTTTACCCAGGAGGATTTTTTCACTCATATCACTCACCAATACATCCTAAAACTTACTAACTTAATTAAGCAGCTGCTTGAGCGTCTTTAACTAACTTAGCCACACGATCAGATAGACCAGCACCTTGACCAACCCAGTGGTTGATACGATCTAGGTCTAAGCGTAATTTTTCAGCTTGACCTTGTGCTGTTGGGTTGAAGAAACCTACTTTCTCGATGAAACGACCATCGCGAGAGTTACGGCTATCTGCAACAACAACCTGATAGAATGGACGCTTCTTCGCGCCACCACGAGCTAAACGAATGGTAACCATACCGTCCTCTATATATTTAATGTTAAACGAATTTTCCAGACACTTTCTGTACAACCAATATTTCAGGCAGACAGAAAAGCTCGCGTATTCTACGCTTTTCTGGTGATATTGCAAGTGAATGCTAGCTTTGGCAGTGTTATTAGTTGTTAACCAAGTAATTGATGGTAATTTAAGTTTTCGATGAGAGGCTACTTCATGAACAAAAAGCTGAACCAACAAAAGTTTGTCACAGTTATTGGCTATCAGACTCTTTTTTCAGTTTGATCAATAAATCAATGTGGGGAATTAATTCTTCTATCTCTCTAATTTGCTCTCGCAGTGCCTGCCACTGCTCAAGCTCTAACTTACCTGAATCAAGAATAGCGTGCTTGATTTCACTGATCAGCGAATTATCTTTTTCCTGCTCAATAAAGTGATTGATATGAAGCAGCTTATCGAGCTCTGCCTGACTAATGATTTCTTTTTCTACCATTTGCTTATTGCTCTAGATATTGGTGAAAGTGCCGTAACGTACTGATTGAAGGTGGTAAAACTTGCACGCTTTTCCGATAGCACGCGATTTCTTTTTAAGCTCTTCTTTTTAGCTGTTCAGCTTAACTATTACTTTAAAATATAGCTCGCAACGCAGTTAGCCAAAAGAAAACGAGATAAAAATTATGTAGCTAAAAACAAAAAAGCCTAATTGCATATAACAATTAGGCTTTCATTTCCGCAAGCGTACTGTCTTGAGAATTAACGACCAAACATACCGCCGCCAAAGCCGCCACCGCCCATACCCGGTGGCATCATACCTTTCATACCGCGCATCATTTTCTGCATGCCGCCTTTACCCGACATCTTCTTCATCATTTTCTGCATTTGGGTAAATTGTTTTAGTAGCTTATTAACGTCTTGAATTTGCGTGCCAGAGCCGGCAGCAATACGGCGCTTACGTGAGCCTTTAATAATATCAGGGCGAGCGCGCTCTGCTGGCGTCATCGAGTTAATAATGGCTTCCATTTGCACGGTAATTTTGTCATCCATCTGACCTTTTACTTGCTCAGATAAATTCCCCATGCCCGGCAGCTTGTCCATCAAGCCCATCATGCCGCCCATGTTTTTCATTTGTACCAACTGTTCGCGGAAGTCTTCTAAGTCAAAACCTTTACCTGCTTTTACTTTCTTGGCAAGCTTCTCGGCTTTTTTCTTATCGACTTTTTGTTCAACTTCTTCGATAAGTGATAGCACATCACCCATACCAAGAATTCGTGAAGCAATGCGATCTGGGTGGAAAGGCTCTAATGCATCGGTTTTCTCACCAACACCTATAAATTTAATTGGCTTGCCTGTGATATGGCGAATTGACAGCGCCGCACCACCACGAGCATCACCATCAGTTTTGGTCAATACCACACCGGTTAGTGGCAAGGCATCGTTAAATGCTTTAGCGGTATTTGCCGCATCTTGACCTGTCATCGCGTCAACAGTGAATAAAGTTTCAACTGGTTTGATAGCGGCGTGTAATTCCTGAATCTCACCCATCATGTCTTCATCAACATGCAAGCGACCCGCGGTATCGACAATCAGTACATCAAAAAACTGGCGTTTAGCATGATCAATCGCTGCGTTGGCAATATCAATCGGCTTTTGTTTGATATCACTTGGGAAGAATTCAACACCAACTTCGCTAGCAAGTGTTTCAAGCTGCTTAATTGCCGCAGGTCGATATACGTCAGCACTAACAACAAGTACTTTTTTCTTTTCACGCTCTTTTAAGAATTTTGACAGCTTAGCAACCGAGGTTGTTTTACCTGCACCTTGCAAACCTGCCATTAAAACCACTGCTGGTGGCGCCGCTTTTAAATCAAGCGCTTCGTTCACTTCTCCCATCGCAGCTTCGAGCTCTGTGCGAACAATCTTAACGAAGACCTGACCCGGCGTTAGGCTTTTTGATACTTCCTGACCAACCGCACGCTCTTTCACTTTTTTAATAAAATCACGGATAACAGGTAAAGCAACATCAGCTTCTAGCAACGCCATGCGCACTTCGCGCAGGGTGTCTTTAATATTATCTTCGGTCAGACGACCGCGACCACTGATGTTTTTAAGCGTTTTGGTTAAACGATCGGAAAGATTCTCAAACATGGAAGTCTCAACAAGTGAATTAGGTGAAAAAATCTGACGCCATTATACGCGTTAAACAAGCAATTAAAATAATTCCCTACTTGTTTTGCGGAAAATAGCGTATGTAAAACCATTTATGATACGCTGGCGGACGTTAGCAACAATATTGGGGCGAAAGTGGAAACCGCAAGCTTACTCGTATCAAATTTTATTGCATTAACCTTAGATGCCAGCCCTTGGCTGCTTTTGGGCTTGTTAATCGCTGGCTTAATGAAAGCTTGGCTACCGAGCCAATTGTTGTCCAAACATTTAGGACAAGGTAATCGCGCGATTGTCAAAGCTGCGCTAGTGGGTGCCCCTCTGCCGTTATGTTCATGCGGCGTTATACCCGTTGCTACTGAATTAAAACGCAGCGGCGCATCGTCACCAGCTACTTCATCCTTTTTAGTTGCTACCCCTGAAACTGGCGTTGATTCTATAACCGTTTCCTATGCCATGTTAGGACCATTTTTCGCCGTGTTTAGGCCCATTTCTGCGATTGTCTCTGCAATTGCAACAGGCTTTTTGGTTAAAACAGCAAAGCCGCTAGCAGATCCTCAAAGCAATTCAGTACAAACTGAAGGCAGTTGCTGCCACAGCAAAACACAAGTAGAAGAGGCGCATGCCACTGAAACAGTAACTAGCTGCTGTGCATCAACACACGACAAGGCCACAGAAAAAAGTGCCGGCCAGAAAACGCTACAAGGCGTTAAATACGCATTAACTCAGCTAATTGACGATATTATCAAGTGGCTGCTCGTTGGCCTTATCTTCGCCACTTTAGTAAAAACCTTTATCCCAACTGAACTATTAACAGCTTATGGCAGCGGCATTCCTGCGATGTTGTTAATGATCTTGATTTCAATTCCTATGTATATTTGCGCAACAGCATCTACGCCGATTGCGGCGGGGTTTATCATGGCTGGCATTTCACCTGGCACCGCTTTAGTGTTTATGATGGCAGGCCCTGCCACCAATATTTCCACCTTAGGCGTCATTAAAAATGAAATGGGCACTTCCGTATTATCTCGCTACCTACTAGGCATTTCGGTATCAGCCATCGCCTTTGGCTTATTACTTGATGAATTAGTGACTTACCTAGGCATTGATGTTAATCAACAGATGCAACACAGCCACGAACTGTTACCTTTTTGGCTAAGTGCTAGCTGTGCGCTACTTCTATTTGTTTCAGCAATAAAGCCACTGCGCCGCAAAATTATCGATTAATTAAAGACAAACATGGCGTTAGGTCATCAATCTGATAAACTGACGCTGATTTTTTAGTAGACAACTCATTGTCATTCAACACCAACACACTAGGATGAGTAGTGGACTTTATTGACATTAGCACTTTAATTGCGGCGTTCTGTTATTTACTCGCCACGGCTTCCATTTTATCTAAGTTATTTGACAGCAAAGGACCAAACCACTTAGTCGTGCTTTTGCTTGCATGTATTGCGATTGTGCCACATACCTTGCTAACGACGAATGCTTTGTTTGTTGAAGGGGCAATTAACTTCAATTTGCCAAACGTGGTAACACTGGTTAGCGTGGTGATCACTATGTTAATCACTGCCACAGCAGTGAAGTATCAGTTAAATCTGCTACAGCCTGCTGCTTATGGTTTTGCTAGCATTTGGCTGTTTATCAGCTTTTTCTTACCAGATGTAGCACACATCCCCTTGGCAGTAACCCAAGCGACTGTGCTGAGCCATATCACATTGTCACTTATCGCCTACTGTGTATTGATAATCGCTTGCTTGTATGGCTTTCAAGTTGCCTATATCAATATGAAGCTGAAATCTAAAAACTTGGCGGCAGTGAACCACTTGCCACCACTTATGTTGGTAGAACGTCAGTTATTTACCATTCTAGCGGTCGGTACGATAGCGCTAGCAGCTACAAACTTAACAGGCTTTATCTTCTTAGACGGTTTATTTAACACCGATAATGCACACAAAACCGTGTTGTCGTTACTCGCCTTATTGATATATAGCATTATACTATGGGGGCACTTTAAAAACGGTTGGCGTGGCCATCGCGTACTAACGCTGACACTAGTGGCAACAGCATTACTTACCTTGTCATACTTTGGCAGCCGCTTTGTAAAAGAATTCCTGTTAAGTTAGTTTTTAATACACAAGTGAAGATATCTGTTTGTTCGCCATAAATTTTAAGGTATAACGGATATCTGATTTTAGTTTTCGCGCTAAAATCAATCTGTTTGGCAACATAGGATCCCCCTTTTTGGACAACATTTCGACTAGTACACTGTTTATTATTTTAGGTGTGCTCATATTTATTTCTGCCTATTTCTCTGGCTCAGAAACAGGCATGATGTCACTCAATAGGTACCGTCTTAGGCACCTTGAAAAACAAAAACACAAAGGTGCGAAAAGAGTAAGTAAACTGCTCGAAAAACCGGATCGATTGATCGGGCTTATTCTCATCGGCAATAACTTAGTTAATGTATTTGCATCGCTAGTTTCAGGGGTTATTTTCGCTCGCTTTTTTGGCGACGCAGGTATTTTTTACGCGGGTCTAGCATTGACCTTAGTTATTCTGGTTTTTGCCGAAGTAACACCGAAAACGCTAGCTGCCCTTTACCCCGAAAAGGTGGCATTCCCAAGCTCAGTTATTCTGACTTTATTGTTAAAAGTACTCTTCCCTTTTGTTATCGCGGTTAATTGGATAACGAACGGCTTTTTGGCATTGCTGAGAATAAGCTCAGAGCAGCGAGAACAGCACAGCTTAAGCACCGAAGAATTAAAAACCGTAGTTAACGAGTCAAGTGCCTTGCTACCAGAGCGCGATCAAAACATGCTGGTGAGCATTCTCGACCTAGAGAAAGTTACGGTTGAAGATATTATGATCCCGCGTAACGAATTAGTGGGCATTGATATCAACGAAGACTGGAAGAAAATTCAAAAGCAGTTAACGCAATCAAACCACACCCGTGTACTGTTGTATCGTGACAATATCGATGATGTTGTTGGCTACGTGCATATGCGTGATGCGCTGCGTTTATTATCAAAAAACCAATTTACCAAAGCGACACTGCTGCGTGCAGTCCGCGAATTGTATTTTATCCCTGAGGGCACCCCGCTCAATGTTCAACTACTTAAGTTCCAACACGCGAAAGAACGCTTAGGCTTAGTTGTTGACGAGTACGGCGACATCCAAGGTTTAGTCACGCTTGAGGACATTCTAGAAGAGATTGTTGGCGACTTTACGACAACAGCAGCTCCTGCACCTTCGGAAGAAGTTCATCACCAGCCTGATGGCTCCTATTTAATTGATGGAAGTGCCTCTATTCGAGACATTAATAAAGAAATGTCATGGCATTTACCCACAGACGGGCCAAAAACACTTAATGGCTTAATTATTGAGTATTTGGAAGATATTCCACAAGCTAAACTAAGTGTTAGGATCGCCGGCTACCCGGTAGAGATCGTTGACGTAAGCGACAACATGATCAAAACCGTACGTATAATGCCTGAACACTTTTCAGGCGAAACCCCAGAAGAATAAAGGGCTAGGAGCAATAGTACAAAAAATGTCACTATTGCTCAAATTACCCACTACGCAACACTTCCCTATAAAGATCCAAAATTCCATCAATTTGATTCTTTGATCGCCACCATACTGATCATTTTTACATGCTTTGTTTGCTAGTCTTGAAATTACCTATCGTAGCGAATGTTAGTAACAAACTTATCCACAGATAATAAGGTTATTCAACTTTCCACATTTTCTGTGGATAACAAAGGAGACCCCTGAAAAATATTGGCCTCTGCTTTTGCAATGTTTTTTTCATAAAAACATCATATTTTTTTACTCTTTTTTTTTGCCTAAATTAACATCACTGGTAGACCAGATTTTGTGCCTAAAGGTTAAACACACACCGAATAAATACTCTTCGCAGCAGGCGCTTTGCTAAACACTTTTCACTTGCACTGTTTACTCACGATTTTCGAGCAAATAAGAGGAACAATACCTAGAAACTGAATTACAGCTAGCCACAAATCACCGCAGGGTAAGAGCAAGCAATTTAACGTTCACCCCTTTTCATTTCATGTTTAGTTTCTATCGTTCGCCTTTCTCGCCCCTATCGATAAACCTTGTAGGATAAAAAGCGTCACTGCGTGAAAGGCACAAAGCTAGCTTAGTTATCTATCAATAAAGGAGTTAAAAAATCGCTGCCACGCACTTTAACTGTCAATATTGTCTAGGACAGATCACTAAGAATAAAAAAAGCCCCACACCATGTGCAGAGCCAAAAGAAAGTTCAGTTTGCTGGGGATAGAGGAGAGCAAGAAGCTTTACCTTGCTATTACCCGTACTTTAACTGTCGACAAGTTGCTGAGAATAAAAAAGCCCCACACTATGTGCAGGACCAAAGAAAGCTCAATACTTTAGGTACAGAGAAGAGTTAAGCGATCTCTCCTTGCTATTTACTATCAATAAATTTCTGGGAATGGGAGAGCAATAAGCTCGACCTTACTATTACCCATTCTTTAACTGTCGACAAGTTTCTTGGAATAAAAAAAGCCCCGCACTATGTGCAGGGCCAAAAGAAAGATCATCTATTTGAGAGCAGCGGAGAGCTTAAGGCTCTCGATTAATTCCATTTCTGAGTAAGAAATAAAAAAAGCCCCACACTAGGTGTGGGGCAAAAAGAAAGCTCAGCTTGGGGGAGAGCTTAAAATAGCAATTGGGTTTTAGAACACTGTGTTCTAGCTTTTGTGCTTACGAACAAAGCGACTAATGATTTCGCCATTACAGTAGATAGCATCAATATTCTTGTATTGTGCTTGTGCTGCATCTAAGCCATTAACCACTGCATCACGACAGATTTGTGAGGCAAGTGCTTCGTCTGCAGCAACAAATTTGAAAACGACATCTTTTACTGACAATGCTGCCTGCGCATCATATTTTGCAGCAAAGCGGCTTAATGATGTTTCGTTACAGTAGGTTTTGCGTTTTACTTCGCTATATTTCATGCCAAGTGAGCGCGCTACCGCTTTCGCTTCGGCGATACCACCTTGTGCTGCTGCCATACAAAGTTGTGTTTCAGCAGTTTGATCTAACGCTCTAAATTCAACTTGATTAACTTTTGCTGACGCCGTGAAAGAAACAGCTAAAGTTAACGCAGCAACAAATAATGATCTCATGGCACACCTCATATAACGCTTTTAATGATTAACGAGTATCTCTACTCAACTGCTGGCTAGTATATAGACTCTTTACTCTAATGTAAATTTATTTTGTAATTTTATTTCATTAATTGCTATTTTAGATATAAAAACCCTTAGTTTTTCGTAATATATTTTCACAAAAGTGGTAAAACCAAATTAAATCATTACATTTCTACAACTTATTACAAGTAAATAAATTTCAACTATATCCATCGCAACGCTTAAAGTCAGTAATAGCGATATGTTTTCGTAGAATATACCCACAAAAATTTACCTTCATGAGATTTTTTAAAAGAAAATTACGTAAAGTAGCCTTTTGAGAATCAAAACAAAAAATGGTAATTTGCTAGTCACGCTGGGACGACAAGGTACTCAAAAAGAATACCTAGGTAGGTTTAAACCAAAAGCTAGTTAAACAGTTTTTGCGCTAGCTGTTTAGTTAGCCGTTTTAGTGGGTAGATGATTGAGAAGCGCTAGGTGTTTAAGTGCTGAAGTCTAACTCCTTAAATATGTGCTTCTAATTGAGAAGTATCGAACTCTCGAAACTTTCTATAAGTTCTCTTAGGTATAGTGTGCCCCTTTTAACTTAAATAAGGCTGCTCTAAACCACTTACATTTAAATTTGAAATGTCATATATATTAAAAAAGCCGCAAGTGCGGCTTTTGTTTTATCTTTGAGTAGTTAGCCCCTTAATTTAACTTAGTAAGGCCATACTCATTGAGTGTATTTGGCTACATTTCACTAGATAATGGCGCTAGTTCATTGCCAAGCGTTGTTGATAATCACGCTCTATCTCAACGTACTTAGTCCACTGCTTAGCGGTTTTGGCAACGTCTTTAAAGGCTTGAGCATCGGCGAAAGCAGCGATTGCTTCGTCAAAGTTGCCTAGGTTAAAGTTCGCCATGCCAAGCGCTAAGTGCATATTGCCTTCGTTATCTAAATCACCACGCTTAAGCGCGACTTTGGCGGAATCAATCGACTGTTGCCATTTTTCCGTGTTTAAGTAGGCTTGTGCTAGTTGCTCGTCGAACTTGCCGTTTTCAGCAATTTCAGCGCCTTTGATCAAGGCTGGAATTGCTTTGTCGTCTTCCTTGGCCATGACATAGGCTTGCGCCATTAGCTGAATGCGTTTTTCATCGGCAATGACAATACCTTTAGCAATCGAGTCATCCAATAGTTTTGCCGCTTTGTACGGTAGCTGATTGAATAAATACAATTGGGCGAGCATGATAATATCGCTAGATTTACTGATATAGCCTGCCTGCCATGCGGTTTCCATCGCACCAAGTTGTTTCTTCTCTTCGCCAATTTCACCGTACATGCCCGCTAATTGGATCCAGTACTGTGGCTTTTGGTATAAACGCACTAGCTCTTCCATCACTTCAGTCACCTTTTCAGGCTGCTTAAGCTCGTAGTAAGCTGCACGTTGCAGAATTAGCCAGTTTTCTTTTGGTGTTTCGTCTTTCGCTTTAACCATATCAATGGCGGCATTGATGTGATTAAGTGCGTCCGCATACTTTTTGTCTTGGTAATAGACCTGAGCGAACAAAATATGCTGGCCAGACTGCATTTCCTTATCGGTATTGGCGCGCCACTGTTGTAAAAATCCAAGTGCCTTACCATAGTCTTGTTGCTGCATTGCTAATTGAGCAAGCGAGTATACGGTTGAAAGGTAAAGCGACTCTGGGATGGCTTCTTCAGCGATAACATTTTCGAAACTGGTGATCGCATTGGCGATGTCGTCATTACCGTAATGCATAAAGCCATAGAAATTCCACATCATGGCTTTTTCATAGCTGTTAAGCTGATTAATGCGCTCTTTTACATCGTCCAATACACCAAAACCAGCCGCTTTATCACCACCGTCAGCCAATTGCTGAGCACGGGCTAGTTGGGTGTATACTCGATTTCGCATCGCTGGTACTTTCTTAGAAGCGCGCTTGGCAGGTGATGCTTCAGCCGCCTTTACAACGCCACCTAAAAAGTCACCACTCACAATTGGTGAGCCATATAGTACACCAGCTGCTACTAAGGACATGATTAGCTTTGATTTGTTCATGAGCTGCTCCTATCCGTCAATTTGGAATGTAATTTTGTTTTGTACGCCTGCCACTTCTACTGCAGTACCGTCAACAACACGAGGTTTGTACTTGAACTTCAAAGCTGCGTCGACTGCCGCGCGGTTGAAGATATCTGCTGGCTGCGCTTCGACGACTTTCGGGTCGCGTACTGAGCCATTCGTGGTTACCGTAAATTCAACAATCACGTAACCTTCAATACCACGAGACTGCGCACGACGAGGGTAAATTGGCGCCACTTTTACAATCGGTAAGTAATCGCCATCACTGCTGTCTAAGCTCAAACCACCTGCTAGGCCAGTATCGGCACTCACATCGGCGGTAAACGCTGTGCTGATCGCATCTGCATTCGGGTTTGCCTGCTGCATTTGTGGTTGCTGCATTGGTGGCGGTGGGGTTTGCGGCTTAGGTGGCTTTTGTGGTTTACGCTCTTTCTTTTGTACCGTCTCTTCTTTCTTTAAACGAATAAAGTCGAGCACGTTACCGCGTGGTGGTTCAGTTAACGCGTCTTTACCACCAGTAATCAAGGTTTGCATACCCCAAAGCAAGACAAAGGTCACGCTAACAGCAAGCGCTAACGCGATGCCGTAACGTGGTAAAGCGCTTGGTGCTAATGAGTTTGTAGCGCTGCTATTTGACGTTACACTAGTGCTCATCGATTATGCCTCTTGAGCAGCAATTGACACATCAAACACACCAGCGGCGCGAGCAGAATCCATAACTTTGATCAACACATCCGTGGTCGCTTTTTTATCAGCTTGAATGACCACTGTCCCTTGTGGGTTTTCTGCTTTTAAGCGTTCAATGTTCGCTTGTACGGCACGCACATCAACACGACGCTTATTGATCCAAATTTCGCCCTTATCACTAATCGCAACAAGAATATTGGCGCGCTCTTTTTTCACTGCTGTCGCAGCTTCTGGACGGTTAACCTCAATACCAGCTTCTTTGACGAATGAGGCGGTAACGATGAAGAAAATGAGTAGAATAAATACAACGTCTAGCATCGGCGTCATATTAATTTCTTCCTGTTCTTCCTGCTCTTGTAAAACTTTTGCTAATTGAGAACGCATAGTTCTAATCCTTATTTTGGCTCCAGCTTAATGCTGAAGCACAAGTGAATCTTCTAACTGTTCGGTTCTGCGTTTGGTTTTGCGTTGTAACCAAGTCACCACAAAAACACCCGATAATGAACCGACCATACCAGCCATGGTTGGAATAGTGGCGCGAGATACCCCTGACGCCATTGAGCGCGCATTGCCGCTACCAGAAATTGCCATTACGTCGAATACTTGAATCATACCGGTCACGGTTCCCAGTAGACCTAGCAGTGGACATAGCACGACTAGGCTCTGAATCAAGGCTACATTCTGATTAAGCATTTCCGTTAAGCGCGATACTTGCGCAACACGAATTTGCTCAGCATTCCAAGAGCTTTTATCAGCTCTTGCTTGCCAGTTGGCAATAACTGATTTTTTAATGCCGTTGTACGTTTTTAAGAAAAAGAACAAACGTTCGAAAATCAGTAACCACATAAGGCAGATAACGCCGGCGATCACGGTCAGTACCTGACCACCGGTATCAAGAAACGCGCTGATACTATTCATCATTTCGATGAATATAATCATGTTTACGCTCCTTTCTCTGCACGCTCTGCAACAATGCCAGCGCTTTGCTGCTGAAGAATATTGATAATGCCACGGCTACGTGTGGTTAAGATGGTAGAGATAAACACCATAGGAATCGCCACAACTAAGCCAAGTACTGTAGTCACAAGTGCTTGTGAGATACCACCGGCCATTAATTTCGGGTCACCTGTACCAAACAAGGTAATCGCTTGGAAGGTATTGATCATACCGGTTACTGTACCTAGTAGACCGATAAGCGGTGCGACCACGGAGATGATCTTAATCATGGTTAAGCGAGAGGTAAGCTGAGGTACCTCTTTTAGAATACGCTCAGAAAGTTTTAACTCTAAGGTTTCAACGTCAACATCTTTGTATTCTTCTTTCGCCATTAATACGCGGCCTAACGGGTTATCGTTAGAAGGTGTTGCCGTTTTAAGCTGGCGGTTAACCTTGTTACCCACTAGGAATAATGCGATGAAACGTTCAAGCGCAATGAGTAAACCAATCGCACCAATCGCCAAAATCACGTAACCGACAGGGCCACCTTGGTCAACGCGCTCTTGCGTATCAGGTGCTTGTACTAACAGGCTTAAAATTGAACCACCTGTTGGGTCTAACGCAAAGGCGACTTGTTGCGTGCCTTGTGATGGGTTAGCAGCAGTCATATCAGCCGCAGTACCTAAGTAACGACCAGAAGGCTGACGAATTAGCTCTGCAACACTGCCTGTCTCGCTGATAAATTCTAGATACTTGTTGTTCGCTACTAAGTTGAAGTTACCAATACGCGTCACAGTTGCAGTTTGTTTTGAGCCATCAGCTAACACTACTTCGCGATCGAAACGCACTACTTTCGCACTTTCCGTCATTTCACGTTGTAATTCGAACCAGATCTTTTCAATTTCTTCAATTGACGCAAGCTTTGACGAAGAACCCATTGATTGAGCAAATTCATCTAAGAAAGCTTCACGGCCAGGGATTTGTGCAGAAATAACTGAGTTTTGGAACTTGCTTTTAGTATCGCCAGCCACTTGCTGGAGTACACCAAATAGTTCTTTTAACTCACCTAAACGCTTGTTTAACGCGTCTTGACGGTTGGCTAATTCAATTTCATTGTTTTGGAAGCTAGCTTCTAACTCAGTACTTAGCTTGATTTGATTGTCACGCTCGTTAGTCGCATTTGCTAGCAACTGGTCTTGCTCAGATTTACGCGCCATAAAGTCAGCTTCACGCTGTTTATTTTGCTGAGTTTGTGCAACTTTACCTTGCGCTAATTGTTCAAGTAATTGGTCTAGGCTAGTAGCTTCTTGAGCGTTAGCAGCAAAAGCAGCAGAAGTTAGGGTTACTGCTGCCAAGAAAGTTGAAACGTGCTGTGTAACACGGTTAAATGATTTCATTTTCAGGGTAACTCCACTTATTTTCCGGCTGAAGGCTTAGTCACGTTAACCGGAACAACCACTAGGTCCGGTGCTAATTGTTTGCGGGCAATGCGTAATGCTTTATTGATATCAGTGCGGTAGCCAGCGTCTAAATCGTCCCAGCTCTTGGCATCTGTATTCCAAGCGCCCATGCGTGAACCGTCGCGTGTTTGGTAGATGTAAGCAACGCGGCCAATGCGAAGGAAGTCAACATCCATTTCTTTGCCGTCTAGCTCAAGTAAATCGCTGTACGCTTCGATAGTACGACCGTAATCAACTTCTACTTGGTAAGCTTCCATCACTCGGCGGAATTTTTCAGAAGCAGAAATATCAGCGCGCTCCATCATCGCCTTAAGGTTGGCAACACGCGTGCTACGCTCTTCAGATAAGAAAGGTACATCTAATGAAATAAAGGCTTCGAGGGTGTCAATCATGCGCGCCATTAATGGCGAGATTTGACGCTCAATAATGCTCACTTGCTCCATTGAGCTCGCTAAGTCTGCTAATTCCATTAGCTGGTTATCAATTTGTTTTTGCATTTGACCGTTGTATACGTTCAAACCATCAATTTCTTTGTTAACCGCTTTAAACTGTTGAAGCTTGCTTTGAATTTGATCGGCAATTTTATCGATTTTTTGTTGTGACTTGCCGGCAGATTGGTTGATTTCTTGGCCAGCTTTCACTGCTTGATCTAGCTGCTCAGATTGAGCAGCAAGCGCAGATGAAGCCATACTTGCCATGCCTACAAACAACCCAGCTTGCGCCAGTTTTGACAATTTCATAAGAGTAAACCTTAGAGTATTTAATAAAATGCGTTAGTTGCGCGGTGAAGCACACGACTAACGAATAAAGCTATAAAAATAGATGGTAAGAATTTTAAGTTTGAAATGTGACGGTTGTGTTTCGCTAATGTTTCAGCTTTATTAAATTACAGTAAGGTGACGTTTTTCTTACCGTTTTCAAAATATCGTCACAAAAGTGTACAGTAAGCTATAACAACTTAAGCAAGCCTAAATTGGACGTATTGGGGAACTTAAAGTGCTGGTATAGGTCGGAAGAAGTGTTCAAAATACATTCACTTTTCCTCGTTAGTTGAGGTTTAGTTTTAAAAAAGGAATGAAGTTACTAGCAATGGATATGAAGAAATCATTACTTAAAGGCTTGTTGGTGTGCTGTTTACTGACAAACTTATTCGCATGCTCATCGATGTCTTTTATTGGCATGTACAAAATGAGTCAAATGGATCCAATGACGATGGATCCAGCGCAAATTAGCGTCGCAATAAAAACCGATCAGGCAGTCGAAGTAAAAAAAGGGGCTGCGACTATTACCTTCCGATACCAAAGTGAAGATCAGAACAAAGACCAATCAATCAATATCGACAAGGTATTTGAAGTGGTAGTTGATAACCAAAATAAAGCGGCGTATGAACTGTTTGGCAAGTTAAAGCCAACCGAGGTTGTTACTTCATTGTCACTCACCGCCGAAGATGCGCAATTATTTCGAGGCTTTCAACAACAAATCGCAGCTCACAAAGCTAACGGTGGTAAAGGTACAGGGTCGTTTGGTTTAGGGTTAACCGACTTTTGCTTACCTGAGCCCATGCCTAAACGTGATCTGTTGGTCGATGTTTACCTGCAAACCGATCGACAAGATGGCTTTTTTAAGTTTCTAAGTGATGTAGACATTAAAGAGCAGGCAAAAGCGCTGGAAGAAAAAGGCAACTCATTGAAGTGTCGCTCATAACCATTTAGCGCGCCTTTGGCTATTTTAGCGAGCGCCACCAGCGCTCACTTGATATGGCATTATCTGTGGCACTGTCTGTGTCGCTATCTGTGGCATTAGCTTTAGAATAAATTAGCGCAAAAAATTCACCAAAAACAGGAGTTGAAAGCTCAACATTGTTTTCTTCCGCCAGTTTGGTGATGCGCTCTAATGGCTCATCCCAGTCGTGTAGCGCTAAATCAAAGGTGGCATTGTGAATTGGCATCATAACTTTGCCTTTCAGATCCAAATGCGTTTGCAAGCTTTCCTCAGGGATCATATGTACCCCTTGCCACGCTTCGTTATAAGCGCCGGTTTCAACAAAGGTTAAATCAAACGGGCCATACTTTTCGCCAATCTCTTTAAAGCCTGAGAAGTAACCGCTATCGCCACTAAAAAAGACGTTAGTTTCTGGCGTGCGAATGACAAAGCTTGCCCACAGCGACTGATCGCGATCAAATAAACTTCGACCTGAAAAGTGCTGCGTAGGCGCGGCAACAAATTCAATGCCTTTAGCCGTTATTGACTGCCACCAATCAAGCTCAACAATTTTGCTGGCATCAACGCCCCACTTAACAAGTTGATCACCAACTTTTAGCGTAGTAATAAATTGTTCAGTTTTATCTTTTAGTTGAGCAATGGAGCCTTTATCGAGATGGTCGTAATGATTATGGCTGATCAGTACGATATCAACGTACGGAATGTCAGCTAAGTCAATTGGCGACTCATGAAAACGCTTCGGCCCTGCCCATTGTACAGGTGACGCTCGCTCACTGAACACAGGGTCAACCAAGATCACTTGCCCGTTAACTTTCAGTAACAGCGATGAATGACCAAGCTTAACGCCAGTGTTATCTGGTGCAGCGAGCACATCATCAAAAGAGAACTTAGTGACAGGCAAAGCAACCGATGGCATGGCCGCACTTCGTTTACCACCAAAGTGCTTTTTCAAAAAGGTTGCAATGGTTTTTGAGTCAACAATGTACTCAAATTCGGTATTTTCAAACTTTGCCATGAACTTACTTTGCCCGCGTTAATACTTTCACTTTCAATACTTTAAATAGTTTCGACGTTTATTTACTAGCTCGCAGCTAGCCTTTTGTTAGACAGACTATTCTATCACTGACTAGGCGAATGCAAATAACACCAAACATAATAAATTATGCTGGCTGATTTAATGCTCCGCTACAATTCTCGCCACCAGCGGTTGTTTGCTTGTGGATTAGCTAAATCAAAAAACTCACCAAAAATCGGCGTTGCAAGCGTTACCTGATTCGACTCTGACAACTGGGTAACTCGCTCAAGTGGTTCGTCCCAGTCATGTAACGCCAAATCGAAGGTGGCATTGTGAATCGGCATCATCACCTTGCCTTTAAGATCAATATGCGCCTGCATGCTTTCTTCTGGCAGCATATGAATTTCCGACCAAAGCTTGTTGTAAGCGCCAGTTTCAACAAAGGTTAAATCAAATGGCCCATATTTCTCACCAATCTCAGCAAAGCCACTAAAGTAACCACTATCGCCGCTAAAGTAGACATTAATATCAGACGTTCTGATCACCCAACTCGCCCAAAGCGTCAAATCACGGTCCATTAAACCGCGACCGGAAAAGTGCTGTGTTGGGGTCGCAATATATTCAACGCCATTAACCTGCGTTTTCTGCCACCATTCAAGTTCGGTAATTTTATCTTCTGCTACGCCCCATTCACGCAAGTAGTCTCCCACGCGCAGTGGCACAACAAACTGACCAACTTTCTCTTTAAGCTGCTTTATCGCGCTTTTATCTAAATGATCATAGTGGTCATGGCTAATGACTACGACATCAACCTGTTCAATATCAGCCAGTTTGATCGGTGGCTGATGAAAACGTTTTGGCCCCGCCCATTGCACTGGCGAAACGCGCTCACTAAAGACAGGATCGAGCAAAATAACCTGCTCGTTTACTTTCATTAGCACTGAAGAGTGCCCTAACTTAACTGCACTGTTATCGCGTACGGCGCGAATTTCTTCAAATGTTAGCGGTTTAATCGGTAAAGTTGATGGTGGCACAGGCGCAGCACGCTTAGTGGTGACATACGACTTGATGATTTCCCAAAACACACCGAAATGCGTTTCATATTGCGTTTCGGTATTGTGAAATTTTTGCTTTGACGTTTCAGTTTGGCTAAACCAAGAGAAAATCGACACTGCCATCACTAGACCTCCAATCCAAACTAATTTTGATTTCACTAACTTTGACTCTTTAGCGGCGCTCACAGAACAACCCTTTAAGTAAACTATTCGGTGTAGTTTAATTATCACTCAACCAAAAGTAAACTAAAGAGTGTAAAAAAGAATTGAATTAGTTGTTATAACTAAGAAGTGAAATGACATACACCACTCCACTCTCCCAGCACGAAACAAAACAAAAGATTTCATGAGGTAGAAATTGCCCCTATATACTCAAACTAATGCCTGGGTAACGCACTTCAAGCGTTTATTCGCGTCACTTTTGTTACATATGAAAAGGTTACATATGAAAAGGTTACATATGAAAAGTTTAGTAAATCGAAAGTCTAGCCTCTAAAAGCGAGTTATTTACTCTGTAAAGATAAATTAGTGGGTACTAATCAACTGCTGCACTGCTTGATAGGCATTGTCTTGAAAGTCTTGGTTGTCAATATCCGAAAATAGCCTGCCTTGCTGACCAATAACTCCTGTTAACCCGCGTAAACTGGCATAGAAGCCACCACTTCGGAACTCGCTATTAAATAGGCCATCGACATAGCGTTTCGCGCCAGTTTCGACACCGTGTACCTTGCCAAGCAGCAACATAAAGCGCAACATGGTTTTCATCACTAGCTGTTTAACAAAAGGTAAGGTATTAAAACCTTCAGTACCAACTGTTGCCCCAGGGCTCATGGTAATAAACCTAAGGTTTGGGTGCTGACGTGCCATTGCTGACATCCACATGGCGGCCATATATTTGATTGAACCATAGTGATCTGTGGCATCCTTACTCCCCTCAAATAAACTACCATTGGCAATTGCAGCAAAATCATCAACCGACGAAGTTGCCAAATTTGGCCGTTTCATGCCCATTTCTTCAACCCCGCGAGCGGCCTCTGAGCCAGCATATAAGGCTGCATAATTAAGCTTACCTGCTGCAATAAGCTGCTCAGTCAGCAGCGCATGGCCAAGTAAATTCACCGCGAAAATATTGGTCACACCGTCACTGGTTAGTTGATCATATTGACGACCGCCAGACCCTCCAGCATTCATAATTAAGGCATCAATACTTTCAGGTAGTCGCTTAACTGCCTGACGAACAGAGTTAAGGTCGCTGACATCGATGAGGAAAATTTCAAAAATATTTCGGCCAGTTAACGCCGCTAACTCAGTTTGCGCAGCCTTTGCTTTTTCTTTATTACGACAGCCTAAATAAATTTTTTCAATGTCAGGTTTCGCAGCCAGTTGTTTCGCCGCTTCTTTACCTAAGCCGGCATTTGCACCAGTAATAAGTACACTTTTAATCATGTTGAATCTCCAAAACTTTATCTAAATATAAAAACTAAAAAGCGAAGTGCTTTAATGGCGATAAGATTAATCAATCATCGATTGTGTTTTTTGATATTTCTTGCGGTCTTTGAATTTGCCTTGATAAAACGACCGCAAATTTAAGTGCAACTGAGCGATTAGGTTGGCTTAGTACGATAAGACGAGATACTGAGATGAAGGCCAGAGGCTTATGTTAAGAGGCGTAAACCTAGTGACGAAAACGATTATTTCAGGTCAGCCACTAGGGATAGCTTTTAGATTTCACCATTAGGCTTTGGGCACAATAGGAATATTTAAATAAATTTTATTGTTAGGGTCTGCATCATTAAAGCCCGCGGGTAAAAGTTCAAAGTCCGGCTTTTCTGCATACTCATAGTCACTTTTTGGTAGCCAACTGCCCCAAATATACCTCAGGGTATCCTCAAGCTTAGCCAGTGACCCGATATGAGTGAATCTTGCGTATTGCTGCGCGCTCAATTCACGGGTGATCATACCCTCTGGTACTTCGTCGAAATTAGCCACCTGCGCCGCGCAGATATAAACAAAGGTGGTATTATCTTCGGTTTCTTCATAGGCTTCGTAAATACCAAAAAAATCGGTACCAACTCGGTTAGGAATGCTATTGCGATAAGGAGCAAATGCCGACCAAAGTTTAGGTAGACTCAAGTCGCCATCATCATATTGGCTAGCAATTCCGACAATTTTCATCGCCGGCTGGTCAATAATTTCCGGTGCCATGGTCAGGTTGTTTTTCAGATAATCTAATTCGCTTTCACTAAACGGCTGCTTGTACAAAAGGCGATACGGCTCATTGATTTTGCGATACTGGGCTGGCGTGATATTAAATTGTGCTTTAAAAGCGCGTGTAAATGCTTCTTGTGAGTCAAACTGACAATCTAACGCTAACTCCAATATGCCAACTTCTTCGGTGAGTAGTCGGCGCGCCGCTAAAGTCAAACGACGCTTACGCAAGTACTCTTTCGGTGTGTCTCCAACCAATGCTTTAAATACCCTGCTGTAATGATAGGTGGAATAGTGGGCAGCAGCAGCGATCTGGTGAACACTGATTTTCTTGTCTAAGTGCTGCTCGATATAGTCGATACTGTTAAAAAATCGCTGCATAACCTTGTCCTGTTGTTCATGTTAAACCAATAGTGCGTCATTGTCGGCTAACTCATTTTCGGCGTAGTCCTTTAGACCCGCCAGTAGTTTGCCAAAAGCAACAGGAAAGATCAGTCTTAGCAGCGGATAAAACGGGTAAGCCAATAATTTAAGTTGTGGCGACGCTGTCCAAATTACTTGGCAGCTATTACTGTCAACTGCACGCACCGACATCTGCACATGATTTTGTTTAAGCGGCACAATTGCTGGATTGTTTACCGGCAACACATCAAATGAAATGGTTTTATCTTGCTCACTAAACTGGGTAATCACCTCTTTCACTTTGGCACCATTTGGGTTTTTACTCAGATCACACATTCGACCTTGCATTGGTGCGCCGAGTTCACTGTCGCCCGCCCCAATAGCAGCTGAATGAGGAATTGGTCCCATCCATAAGTGCGCTTTATCAAACTGATGAGCGACTAAATGCCACACTTGTTCAGCCGACTTGTTGATGGTAACTGATTTGGTAATATTCATAGTAACTCCTTACGCGTTAAATAAAATCTAACTAGCCTTAGCTAATGGCGTTACTGTAAAGATTCTTCGGGCTTAATTTTTGATATTTCTTGCGGTATTGATATCAACAGACTGTTTGCATTATTTATTTACAACACATAAAAAAGGCGACCTATGGCCGCCTTTATAGAATGATTAGGTTGAGACCGCTAATCGAATTCCCACTTAAATTGAACGTCAAAACCGATACCGCGAGTTTCGCTGCGCAATAAGGTGTTATCAAACTCAATTTCTTTTTCTTCATCAAGCAGGTTTTGCACTTTAAATTTCAACTGTGTTGAGAACGTTGGATAGAAAGTGTAAACCAAGTCTAACGAGTGGAATGGTTGCTCATATGAGTCATCTTTATCATCAATACCAGGAATGATAATACGTTCACCAAACACGTTGTATGCTAAGTTAACGGTGTGGTTACCATTTGGATGATCGTAACCAAGGTTAAGGTTAACAACGTATTCAGAATGACCCGTCATACGGCGTGTTGGGTTGGTAATTGATGTAGAAACACCGGTTTGCTCAACCACTTTTTGTGTATCGATTTGAATCTCTGAATCAGATAGCGTTACGTTACCCGACAAGAAAATATCGTTACCAATACCGCCCATAAAGTCGCCTAGGAAGGCAAAATCTTTCATGAACTCAACTTCAACACCGTATACTTCACCCTCTTCCGCATTGGCAATACGAATAAGCGGTGGTCCATCTTGCGCTGGTGATTGCACAGACTCAATCGGGTCAGTCATATCTTTGTAGAATAAACCTACCGATAAGTTTTCACCTGTGTCTAAGTACCATTCCCAGCGTAAATCGTAGTTTTTCACCTTTGTACTGCGTACCGAAGGTGTACCACCGATAGGGAACTCTGTTAGCGGGTCAATATAGGTTGCTGGTGCAACTTCACGAATATCAGGGCGAATAGTTGTTTCACCGTAAGATGCGCGAAATTGCATGGTTTCATCAAGAATATAGGTTAACGCTAGTGCGCCAAACACATCATCTTCTTGGAACGCTAAAGCTGCTAAATCTTCTACCGTAGGCTCAGCTGGTAAATCAAATTGACCCGTTGCAGGGTCAAGTGGCGCAACCACTTGGCGGAAGTCTTCCCAACGCACACCGCCGCTTAAGCGCCATGTGTTGTCAAAGAATACATCGGCTTCAAAGTAGTAAGCATCAATCTTCTGCGCTGATAAGTAATCATCACCCGCCACCGAGGTGTCACGAATAATTTGCTCCGTACCATTTAACGGCTGATTTAAAACAACATCGTCAGTTAAAATCTCGTTCATCTCAAAACCAGACAAATCAAGACCATTAAACGCTAGTGTATTAACATCAATACGACGGGCAAATGCTTGACGCGTTTTCTCGATGTAATTTGCACCGGCCTTTAGTTCAACTTCGGTTGTGTCGAACGTTAGCGGTAGCGATACGTTAACGAATACGTTTTCAGCATCATCATCTAGGTTTTGGAAAGTATAACGAGAAGCGGTTGTCGCATTACGCAATGAACTTTCGTTTTCCAAATCGAAGACACCATCTTCATTTTCGTCCGCTAAAATATAGCGAGTTAAAATATTCCCCGGTGCATAACGATTTGAGCGTGAGTCTGAATACATCCAGTCAATGCCCAGGAAGTTCAGCTCCGGAAAGGTATGTGTACCACGTAGCTGGTTAACAATCAGTTCTCGCTCTTCGTACGTCACTTCAGAGTCACGCACGCGCAAGCCGTCAGATAACAAAACGTTGTTGGTGTTACCGAGCTTGTCTTTGATTTGGTCTTTGGTGTCGTGCAAGATGATCGAGCTAAAATCTAACTTGTGATCGCGCAAGTATTCAATACCGAAGTTGAACATGCCTGACCATTTAACCGAGTGCTCAGTTGACACCACATCGTCAAAACCACGCACTAAATCAAATGAGCCATCAGGGCGAAGCACGAAATCTTGACCTTCGTATTCTTCCGATACTTGCCACTCATTGTCGTAAGATAATGCTGTTAAGAAACCGTAGCGGAAATCACCCGCGTCGAAACGGTTACCTAAGGTTAAATCTAAGCCGACATCGGGATCGGGATCTTCTGATTTAGGATCATAGTCTTTGTACAAGTCGGCAGCGATTGCACGATTATCAGCTTGTGATAACTCGCCTAGTGCATCAAAGTTACTCCATAATTGGCGCAGTGCCGCTGGTGCTTCACGAGTACCATCGTCAATACCGTACCAATCGTCGCCACCGCCCTCGTAGGTTAAACCATTTGAACTGTTATCTGTATTGCCACCAATGTTGCCAGCAATATTGAAAACCAATTGCGAAGGAATCGACTTTAAGCGGATATCAACGTTACCACCACCGAAATGCGCCTGCATTGATGGTGAGTAGGATTTTTGCACCGATAAAGATTCGATAATTGATGACGGGAATAAATCCAGAGGAATAACTGTACGTGTTGGATCCGGCGATGGTACAGAAGCACCGTTTAAGGTGGTGCTTGAGTAGCGTTCACCTAAACCGCGAACATAGATGAATTTGCCATCGACTAGCGTTAAGCCAGTAACACGTCGAAGTGCTGCGGCCGCGTCGCTGTCACCTGTTCGTGAAATTTGCTCGGCACCTAAAATGTCGGCGACGAATGCTTGGTTTTTACGCTCTTCTATCACCGCACTGGCGGTACCTTTTAAACGACTGACTTTTACAACGACTTCCTCTATTGCCGCTGCTTCGTCAGCTTCCTGTGCCGTCGCTTGAACACCAGCTAAGCCAGACAATACCGCCACAGCTAAACTTGATAATCCAAAGCGCTTAATATTCGTGTTCATTTCAAACCTCTTTAGAATGGCTGACCTGCTAATGCTTGTTGGTCAGTTGCTAAATGGATACTGAGAGTAGAGAGTTCAGGCTAAGATAAAATGCCGCCAACTGAGCGCTGGCGGCAATCACTTATCTCATCAAATCGTTATTCATTGATAGGGCTCAGATTACTCTAGACCAACAGTCCATCCTGCAGTCCAATCGTTGTCTTCTGATACCGCGCCAATGTGGTTAGCGTTGTCGAAGAACGGGTGTGAACCGAAGCTGTATGGCGTGGTTGTGTCGATAGTGTAGATACCGTTAACAACGTCTGCTACGCCTGCTTCTGTGCTGTTATCAGCGTTAACATTTAACACCCAATCCATTAGGTCAAATGCACCTGATGAGCTGTCTTGGCTCTTGAAGTTTTCGCTACAAGCAAATACTGAGTTAGTAATTACTGTGTCGCCAGCGATTGCTTGGTCAACCGTTGTACCTGCTTCTAGCTCTAAACACTCACCTGCTGCGTTAGTGACAACAAAGTTGTGAAGTTGAGCGCGAGTACCTTCACGTAAGTAAATACCTTCAGAATCTTTGTCGGCTGTGTCGAAGCTGTTACCAATAATGGTCATGTTAGCAATCGTTGGGTTTGACTGAGGTTGCTTGCTTGGATTTGAACCGTCGTTATCCGCTTCGATTGCACGGTTAGCTTCACCGCCATTCTCGTCATGCTTAACTAGTACGTATTGCATGTTGCCGCGGAAACCGTTGTCCCAGTCAACTGAGTCATCTTTGTTAGAAGTCAGTACTACGTATTTCGCGTTAACCGCACCACCGAAGAACTCAACACCGTCATCTGCGTTTTCGTGTACTTGGATGTATTCAACCGTTGTACCTGAACCAACACCGCCGAAAGTGATACCGTTTAACTCGTTATCTGGTGCGATTTCAAAACCAGCGTGCTTAACTACAACGTAGCGTAAGGTACCTGAGTTATCTTCCCAGTTCTCAGCAGTATCAGCACCACCGAATACAGCACCTTCTTCGACACCTTCCACTTGTAGTGCACAATCTGAACCGTCAGATGGACACTTGTTTGAAGGCGCGTTACCTAAGATAACCATACCGCCCCATTGGCCAGAACCAGTCGCTTCGCCATTAACGTCTTGGCTAGAAGTAAAGGTAATTGGATTCGCTGCTGAGCCTAGTGCTTCAATTTTTGAATCACGGCTTACCACGATGTAGTCGCCACCTGAGCGACCGAAGATAGTAGTACCAGCTTCAATCGTTAAAGTTGCTGAATCAGCTTTATCGTTACCAACGAATACCGGGCCGTCTAATGCGTATAGGTTGCCAGAGGTTAGCGTTAAGTCAGAGGTGATAGTGCCTGAAATTTCACAGGTTGTGTTACCCGCAACTGGTGCAATAGCCGTAGTACCTGTTGGACAACCTTCTTGCTCAGCTGGTGCCGTAATTTCACCGCCGCCAAAACCGAATGCCCAACCTTGACGCCAATCATTTGTGCCGTCAAATGCACCTTGGTAATCCGTTGAGTCGAACCAAGTGTCGATTGCTGCTGGATCTTGACCGGCACCTAACAGTGGCGATTGCGCACTAGGTACACCGTTTTCATCAACTAAGATTGACGAACTTACAGCGTTTGAAGACTCAGCAGTAAACCAAGCAGCTAAATCAAAATCACCAGCGTTTTTGAAGTTTTCGCCGTTGGTACATGCCATGGTGCTGTTTTGCATCACAATAGCACCAGACTCGGCATTAGTCACAGTTTGACCTGCTTCAAACTCTAAACACTCACCCATCTCTGACGGGCCAGTAACCACTGCGTTGTAAATTTTTGCTGAAGTACCTTCACGTAGGTAGATACCTTCAGAATCTTTATCAGCCGTGTCAAAGTTGTTACCCATAATTGTCATGTTCGCAATAGTTGGGTTAGACATTGGCTCTTTGTCTGGCGTTGAACCGTCGTTATCTGCTTCGATTGCACGGTTAGCTTCGCCGGCATTCGCGGCGTGTTGTACGAAAATGTGCTGCATGCGACCACGGAAACCGTTATCCCAATCGATGCTGTCGTCACGGTTACCAGTCAACACTAAGTGTTTAACATCTACCGCACCACCGAAGAACTCAACACCGTCATCTGCATTCGCGTGAACTTGTAAGAAATCAACGGTAGTACCTGATCCAACACCACCGAATGTCACACCATTTAGCTCGTTATCAGGTGCAATTTCAAAACCAGCGAACTTAACAACAACGTACTTAAGTACACCTGAATTATCTTCCCAGTCAGTACCACCAAATACTGCACCCTCAGCAACACCTTCAACTTGCAGAGCACAGTCAGAACCGTCTGAAGGACACTTGTTAGATGGCGCATTACCTAGAATAACAATACCGCCCCATTGGCCAGCAGTAGCTTCTTCACCTTTAACGTCTTGTAAAGAAGTGAAGATAATCGGTTCTTGGCGCGTACCTTCTGCCATGATTTGTGCATCACGATGAACAACAACGTAATCGTTACCTGATTGACCAAATAATACTGTACCTTCTTCAATCGTTAAGGTTGCGCCTGCTTCAACTTCTAATGCACCACTAATGGCGTAAAATACTGGCTTGCTGCCATCTGATTTAGCTAGAGTCGTATTTTCAGACACTTGACCATCAATCACTTGTACTTGCACGTCAAAACCTACCGCTGCACTTACTTCAGCTGACAATGAAGAAGAAGGGATACCCGGTAAATCAGCACCAGTGTCAGGGTTAGTTGGTGCTGGGTTGGTGATGTTAGTATCACCTACTGAGTTATCAACATTTGAAGAAAGTTCAATATCACCGCCACAACCGGCTAGCACCAAGGCAGCTGAAACTGCACTTATTTTAAATAGGTTTGTTAATTGCATTTTGTTACCTGCTCCGCAGAAATTAGTGTGTACATCATGTATTTAGAATTGCGGCTAATCGTACGAGGCAAAAATGACAGAAATGTTTTGGAAATATGTACTTTTTATTGACAAAAAGTTACAGAGAAATGACAAAAAGCTAAGAAAACCATTGAAATAGCAGCCTGCAAGCAGGTTCACTAGAATTGCAAATTAGTCGTGCTTACTCGTTTATGACAGTAGTAAAGCCATTTAATGTCACTATTAATACACTTCTATGACATTTTTTGTAGTAGGTAGACTGACATTTATTTGCTTACAAAGCATCGTGTTTTTAGTATCTTACTAGCGAATCAAAGCTTTCTAATCATTTCGTAATTAAAATATCTAATAATATAAAGGGCTTACTATGAAAAAATTGATCGTTCCTGTTGTATTGTCAGCGCTCGCTTTCTCCGCTCCAAGCTTTGCCAGCCACCCAATGTGTGGAAAAACTGAATTAGCTGACTTAATGGGTGATATGAAAGGCAGTATGAAAGCAGTTAAAAAAGCAGTGAAATCTGGTGATATTGAAAAAGTTTCAATGATTGCTAATGAGTTGATGACCGCTGTAAATCAATCAACCTATCTTGTGCCATTGGCAATTAGCGACCAAAAGACACTGACTGCTGAACAACAAGCTGACTTTAAAAAGTACCAAAAAGGCATGGAATATTTGAAGTCTGCCGTATCAGAATTAGCACAAGCGAAAGACTTGCCTGCGATTAAATCAGCGTTAGGTAAAATTGGTAAGGCCAGTAAAAAAGGCCATAAAGCCTTCAAAATGGATTGTGACGATTAGTTGCGAAACCAATTCGTAAAATTATTTAATTGCAGTAATGACGAAATTTAAAGTCTGGGACAATTTCACCCGCATCTATCATATGAGCCAACTGATTTTGTTGGCTTTGCTGTGGTATTCAGGTGAGCAAGGTGATTTTGATCTCCATTTTATCTGCGGTTATACCATGCTGGCTTTATGGATAAGTCGTCTATTCTGGGGAATTTTCGGCAGTCAAACCTCGCGGTTTAGCTATTTTCTTGCATCCCCAGTAAGCGCCTTACGCTGGTTAGCCAAACCTCACCAAGCTTTCCCTGGCCATAATCCATTGGCCGCCTATATGATAATTGCACTACTGCTTAGCCTTGGGGTGCAGCTTATCTCAGGCTTATTCGCTACAGATGATGTACTGGCAGAAGGGCCACTTATCTATGGTGTGAGTGACTCGCTAGCAGAAACGCTGGATAGTTTGCACAATAGTAACTTTGATATTCTGCTTGGCTTAATTGCAATACATATAGTCGCAGCATTAGTGCATAGTTGGCGAGGCGATAACGTTATTAAAACGATTATTACTGGCTACTCCAATCATAGTCACTCAGTTCAACTAAGATTCCGCTCAAGCTGGATTCCAATCGCACTTTGGTTAAGCTTATTTTTATTGTTTGGTTATTTGTGGCTTGGTGATGATGGTTTTTAGTATTAACAATTTAACCGCAATATAGATAGTACTATACGTATAGAATCAGTTAAGCACCTAGAGCCACTAATCGCTCGATTAACAGCCTTAGCAACGAAAAAAGCCAACTTGAATTAAGTTGGCTTTTTATTACTTTCTTCTTACTACTTTTCTTTATACTACTTTGTGTTCGTATTCTAGGAGCGAATAACTGAAAAAGCTTATTATCACTTACTAATCTTGAAAGATTGCTTCAATTGATAAGTTTTGCTGGCTCAGAATATCACGTAGGCGTTTAAGCGCTTCTACTTGAATTTGGCGGACACGCTCACGGGTCAACCCAATTTCTGTACCAACATCTTCTAAGGTTGCCGCTTCATAGCCCATAAGGCCGAAACGCCGCGCAAGTACCTCGCGCTGTTTGCTGTTAAGCTCACCTAACCATTCGATAATGTTGTTGTTAAGATCGTTACTTTGCAAATCACGCTCTGGCCCAGCACCTTTCTCGTCTGGGATAACATCAAGCAAGGCTTTATCAGAGTCGCCACCAAACGGTGTATCTACTGAGGTAATGCGCTCATTTAAGCGGAGCATTTTGCTCACGTCAGCAACTGGCTTATCGAGCTCTTTAGCAATATCTTCTGCCGTAGGTTCATGATCTAGTTTTTGCACTAACTCGCGGGCAGCACGCAAGTAGATGTTGAGCTCTTTAACGACATGAATGGGTAAACGAATGGTTCTGGTTTGGTTCATGATGGCACGCTCAATGGTTTGACGTATCCACCAAGTTGCATAAGTTGAAAATCTAAAGCCGCGCTCTGGATCAAATTTCTCAACTGCGCGAATTAAACCTAAATTGCCTTCTTCTATCAGGTCTAACAATGGTAAGCCGCGATTGTTATATCGCCGAGCTATCTTAACTACTAATCGAAGGTTACTTTCTATCATACGCTTTCGTGCCTTCTCGTCGCCTTTTAGCGATAAACGCGAAAAGTAGACTTCTTCTTCGGCAGAGAGCAAAGGTGAAAAACCAATCTCACTCAAGTATAACTGCGTTGCATCTAGGCTTGCAGAGACCTCTTCCTGAGTTTTAACTGAAGGTTCCGTATCAACTGTGCTTTGTTCAACATTTATTGCGTCGATTTCTTTTTCTAAGCCCATATTACTTCTCCCATCAACTAGCAAAGTTAAGTATTAATTATTCAAGTTATCTCCATTTTTATTCTTTTTATAACGCTATCGTTTAGGTAAGTACTTCATAGGATTCACTGATTTTCCACGAAAGCGAACTTCAAAATGAAGCATGACTCTTTGCGCGTCTGTGTCACCCATCTTAGCTATTACATCACCAGCTTTGACTGATTGCTGCTCTTTTACCAACAGCTCGTCATTATGTGCATAAGCACTCAAGTAGTCGTCGTTGTGTTTAACAATGATGAGCTTACCGTAGCCTCTTAATGCACTACCCGCATAAACCACCTTACCATCAGCTGCTGCTGTGATTCGATCGCCACGCTTGCCAGCAATATCAATCCCTTTGTTTCCTTGCGCTGCTGTTGAAAAAGTCGCGACGACTTTTCCTTTAGCAGGCCATAACCAACGCCGGATTTTCTGCGAAAAGTTACTAGCCGTTGCAGCAGGCTTTTTGCTTATTTTTTGCCCACTTGCAGCTTTACCATACTCCTGCTTTTTGGTCGTTGCAATAGCTTTTTTAGGCGCTTTATTGGTGGTAGTACCAGAGCTTTTAGTCGAATTATTTGCCGAGCTCTTATTCCTACTGGGCTTGCTTGAATTTCCACTAATTTTAAGTTTTTGACCAGGAAATATACGATAAGGAGGTAACAAACGGTTTAGTTTAGCGATGGTTCTAACGTCGCTATTCGCACGCCAAGCAATGGAGTAAAGGGTTTCACCTTTTCTAACGGTATAGGATGAACTTTTAATGCTCGCGGGTGTTTGTGTTTGCACAGAAACGGTTGAGCGCGACTCAACTACTGGCGCAGGCGTATTTCTGGTGCTACAGGCAGAAAGCACCAGAAGGCTAATAATAATTAGAAAAAGGTGACGGCTAAACATCCTGTAATTTTACGTACAAATCAAATAAAACTGAGTCTAAAAGTGCATAGTTATGCTAGGTATACTACATAGGCTATCGCAATAATTGCAACAACGCTCCAACCAATCACATCAACCCACTGGCGAAGCTTTTGTTCCATTTTTTCACCGCCCCATTGGATCAAGCCCGCAACTAAGAAAAAGCGCATACCTCGACCAATAAACGAGGCAATTAAAAACGGTAAAAAGAGCATCTGTAAAACACCGGCGCTTAAGGTAAACACTTTATAAGGAATAGGTGTAAAACCGGCAAGAAAGACAACCCAAACGCCCCATTGATCGAACCAAGCCATGGCGTGGTCCATTTTATCTTGATAGCCTACCTCAGTAATAATCGGCTGAATCCATGCATCAAACATAAAATAGCCCAGTAGGTACCCCACAACGCCACCCACAACAGAAGCAGTTGTGGTTAAAGTTGCATAAACCCATGCTTTTTTCGGCTTAGCGAGTACCATAGGCGCCAGTAATACATCGGGAGGAATGGGAAAAAACACTGATTCAGCAAAAGTGAGTATGGCAAGTACTCTAGGCGCTAACTTGTGCTCGGCCCATTTAAGTGTCCATTCATATAAGGCAGAAAATATCTTCACAGTAAATCTCCTGGCACAAGCGGTACAAAACGCACCATTTCAATTTGCTGCTCATGGAAATCATCCCCATCGCGGGTAATCAATTTAAGCACTTGCGATTGTTCGCCAACCGGAATCACAAGTCGACCACCATCCGCTAGCTGTGTTAACAGAGCCTCTGGAACGCTGCTTGGCGCTGCGGTAACAATAATCGCTTGAAAAGGGCCTTTGCTTTGCCAACCCTGCCAGCCGTCACCATGTTTCATCGAAACATTGTGTAAATCCATGGCTCTTAGTCGACGTTTGGCCTGCCATTGCAATGCTTTAATTCGTTCAACAGAAAATACCTTACTGACTAACTGCGCAAGAATGGAAGTTTGATAACCTGAGCCAGTGCCTATTTCCAAAACATTTTCAGGTATACCATCGGCCAAAATTAATTCTGACATTTTCGCGACAATATAGGGCTGAGAAATGGTTTGTCCTTGCCCTATTGGCAAAGCGGTATTGTCATATGCCTTGTGCGCTAAAATTTCTGGTACGAATATGTGCCTAGGCGATTGTGCAATAGCACGTAATACGCGTTGATCACTGATGCCTTCATTGGCAAGCTTTTGCGCCAATATTTCCCCACTGCGACTCGACTTCCCGCCAATACTGCGACCTACATTGACATTCATATTGTTACTTCACTCATCCACTCAGTCATTCGTTCCATGCTTTTATAAGCCGTCATATCAACAGTCAAAGGTGTGACAGATGCATAATTATTGGCTACCGCATTAAAGTCTGTTCCTGCGCCAGCGTCAAGCTCTTTACCCAGTGAGCCATACCAATAAATAGTGCGCCCCCAAGGGTCAGCCATGCCCTTCATGGTTTCTGCTTTATGTCTATGGCCAAGACGTGTCACTTTAATTCCAGCTACTTCCTCAAGTGGAATATCTGGTACGTTAACATTTAGAATTTGATCGGAAGGTAATGGGTGTGCCTTTAATCGCTTGATTATGTTTGCCGCGATAACCGCAGCAGTTTGGTAATGATTTTCACCTTTCCCGACTAAGGAGACTGCAACTGCAGGTAAGCCCATATGACGACCTTCGGTTGCGGCAGCCACGGTACCTGAGTACAAGGTATCGTCACCTAAATTTGCGCCATTATTAATGCCTGCGACCACTAAGTCAGGTAACGGGTCCATTAGCTGGCTTATCGCTAAATGAACGGAATCAGTAGGCGTGCCGTTTACGGAGATAAAGCCGTTATCTAAGGTTTGTGCACGTAAAGGGTTAAGCAAAGTTAATGAGTTACTTGCACCACTGCAATTGCGATCAGGAGCAACTAGAGTGACGTCAGCGAATTTAGACAGTTCTTCATACAAGACTTTGATGCCTGGTGCATGCACGCCATCATCATTGCTCAGTAATATTCTCATTTGACTTCCTTCATTCCTTTTTAATTTTTATCGTTGCGCTTTGCCGATTTAAGCAGGCATTAAAATACTTATGTTATAACAGCTTAACTTTGGCTTTAGTTTTGGCTTTGAAAAGCCTGTTCTGCCATATCGGTATAGTGAGTTAGCTCTCTTAAAATTGCCGTGGCATAGCTTCCCGCAGGCAACATAAATGACAAGCGAATGGTACGCTCATCAATCACCTCAGCTTTTGGATTAAGCATGGTCAACCGCGCTCTTCTGCGCTCTTGCTTTAAACCAAGGGTGCACAGGCCGTCAGCAAGTGCGGGATTAGCTGCTGCAATATCTGCCTCTAGCTGATGGGCTTGGTGCTGCGTTAATAGCTCGCCCTTACCCCACATACTGGCTGTCATATCAATATCATGCGCATCTAAACGCGCTTGAAGGTCAGTGTCTTGCTCGGTTGCTTTAAAAATTGATTGGCTACCAGCGAGCATAAACACATCACCTTGCATCGGCGTTACAAAGCGGTTTTGTACAATTCGCTCACTCAACATTTGATTGAACAAGTAACTGCGAGCAGCAGACAAATACATACTGCGCTTTTTCTTGTCTTTGATTTTTTGACCATTAAACAATGACAATGCTTTTTGTAAGTTGCCACCATTAAAGCCGAAACGTTGCTCACCAAAGTAATTTGGGACACCTGTTTTAGTCACTTGCTCAAACCGATGTTGAATTGACGCAATATCACTAACTTCCCGCAAGGTTAACTCAAAGCGATTGCCAATTAGCGCGCCCGTTTTTAATTTTTTGTTGTGGCGCTGATAACTCAGCACCTTCACACCTGCAATATCAAGATTTGATAAATCATCGATTGCCTTACCCGGCAAGTGTACGCCAAACCATTGCTGAGTAACCGCATGGCGATCTTTTAAACCGGCATACGTGACCTGCATATCTTTAACGCCAAAATGTTTCGCTAATTGGCGAGCAACAAACGTAGTGTTCTCGCCTGTTTTCTCAATGTGCAGTAACAAGTGCTCACCATCACCGCTCGGCGCGAAAGGTAGCAATTCAAATACTTTGAAATCTGCGTGTTCAGTACGCAATTGTGCTGTCGATGTTGGCTTGCCATGTAAATAAGCCAGCTCATCATAACAAATAAAATCTTGCTTCACTTGTCTGCTAACTCACTTACTTTCACTCGACATTCTCTCAAGCAGCACCACTGCATGGGTAGATATCCCTTCCTTTCGACCAACATAGCCGAGTTTTTCGGTCGTGGTTGCTTTGACATTGACTTGATCAATATCGGCTTGTAAATCACTGCTTAATATTTCGCGCATTGCCAATAGGTGCGGCGCAATCTTGGGGGCTTGCGCAACAATTGTGATGTCGGCATTGCCTAAGCGATAGCCTTTATCATTCATAAGACCAACAACGTGGCGCAATAAAATACGTGAGTCGATATTTTCAAACTCGGCATCGGTATCAGGAAAGTGATTACCTATATCGGCTAAACAAAGTGCCCCTAAAATCGCGTCACATAACGCGTGAATGGCGACATCGCCATCTGAATGGGCAACAAAGCCATGCTCAAACGGAATTTTTACGCCCGCTAGTACAATTGGCCCTTCACCACCAAATTTGTGGACATCAAAACCATGACCTATTCTCATCACGCTTCCCGTTTCTCTTGTCGTTGTTCGTTCATTAATAAAAATTCTGCCAGTACTAGATCTTCTGGCTGAGTGATTTTTAAATTATTTGGGCTGCCGTTGACTAGCATACTTGGTAACCCCGCAGCTTCTATGGCGGAGGATTCATCGGTTATATTGACCTTGTTAGCAAGCCCTTGTTCTATCGCTTGAATCAGCTCGGTTGTGCGGTACATTTGTGGTGTTAATGCATGCCAAAGTTGCTCTCGTGCCACTGTTGTTTGCACGCGCTGTTCGGTATCGCCGCGCTTCATAGTATCTTTGACTGGTGCAGCCAATAGCCCACCACAATGTTGTGTAAGGCAGGTTTCGACAAGACGATCAATTTCTTCAGTGCTAACGCAAGGTCTTGCCGCATCGTGAACAAGAGACCAAGCGGCAGCTTGCGGGGCAAATTGCTCGCTTGCTTTGAGCGCAGCAAGCACGGAATCAACACGTTCTTGGCCACCAACAACTGTTATAACATTGGGGGTGTGGGCTATTTCAAGGTCATGAAAATAACCGTCTTCAGCCCCCAATGCGACAACCACTCGTTCAATATATTTACTTGCCAATAACTTGGCTAAGGTATGTTCAATAACTGTTTTTCCCGCCAGACTTAAATATTGCTTGGGATGCTCGCTTTGCATGCGTTTGCCAACACCAGCAGCGGGAACAATGGCTGTAACAGCAACCATAGGTTTATTCATTAACAACTTCCTGAACTAATTTCTTCGTTGCTGAGATTTATTGGCTGGAATAATACGAAAGAATGTTTCGCCGCTTTTAATCATTCCTAACTCGTTTCGGGCACGCTCTTCAACCGCTTCAACACCTGATTTTAAATCGTCAGTGTCAACATAAAGCAGTTTATTTCGCTGCCTTAATTTATCGTTATCTGCCTGCTGGCGCGTGACTTCTTCTTTTAACGCAACATAATCAGAAATGCTGTTTTTGCCAAACCATAAACGGTATTGCAAAAAAATAATAAAAATCAGCAATAGTGCAGTAATGATGCGCATGAAAGCTCGACGCCTGATTATTATGAGTTAGAAAGGTATGGCGGATATTATACCCAAGCAGAGTGAATATGCGATAGCCCGTTATACCAATTGAATTAATTAGTTGATCAATTATGGCGCAGGAAAAAGGTTCATAAACAAGGCGTTATTTTTTGTTAACTAGTTGTTCTAATTTCAAAAATAACAACGCAGTTAATGAGCATTTTAACCAGCAAGAATGATCAAGTATTTATTGAAATTGGTATTAGTTGCATTGCTGCGATTAATGATTATCGACCGGTAGCGGTTTCTTTAAATTTTTCCAATTGATTGAGCAAGACAACAAAAGTTCTCGTAAGGTTGGAATAATCGGTCGGCATGGTTTGTTGTTTTGCCAAACATGGCCTGCACAGCTTGCCATCATGATTTTTTTAGTCGGCTTTAACAATTTAGCCTTGGTGTGAAGATTGGCATGCTGATGCTCTTGTTGCTTTTGCTTACCTTGCCTTTCCTGCTTGAATGCAAACCAACCGTGACCATTCGTTCGCACTCGCCCTTGCACTTTATCTAATCGATCAATGCAATCGAGCACCAAGCGCTCCCCCACTTCAACTGGAACGACTAACCCTAGCGATAGTTCTTGATTTAAATACCAATGTGCAATGGCATCTAGCTCTTGCCCAACTTGTGGTAAGTTGCGACTTTGCTTCGATGACCAAGTGGCATTTTGACTATCAAGCGTCATCGGTGTCTCGGCATTTACCATCGCATGAGCAGCCTTTTGCACATAATAAGGCAGGCTTTGTAAACGCCGTTGCAAGGTTTCTATTTGAGCGACCTCGACACGTGCCAGCAAGGTAACCTCACGTTCATATAACGCGCTACAAAGTTCAGCAAATTCATTGCTTTGTTGTGACTCTTGCCACAATAACGACTGTGTCATTCAGATTGGTAAACGGCCAATTCCTGTGTATTTATCAAGCATACTAGATAACCAGTAAAAGATAAATTATCCGAAAAAACTCACTATTCCAATTTCATCTGCGTCTATTTTTTAAACATTTTTTCACGCACGTTACTTGAAAAACACAAAAACCACTTGTACCATTACTACAGATGGCACATTAAGAATATTTAAACCTTTGCCAGTTTTGAACAAGGCATTATTGAATAAATATGGAAATAGAAATTGATCTTGACGATCCAACGCCAGTTTTTACTCAGCTAATTGAGCAGATTAAGTCAGCTGTTGCTGGTGATTTATTAGCGCCTGGCACACCGCTTCCTTCGATCAGGCAATTAGCGAATGAGTTAGAAATCAACAGTAAAACGGTTGCTAAAGCTTATAAGTTACTTGAACGGGACAAAATAGTGCATAGCAAAGGCTATCGAGGCAGCTTTATTCGAGAAGATGCAAAAAACTATTGTCACCTTGATCTTAAAAAATGGACGCAAGAAAAACTCGAAACTTGTATCAATGAACTGCGAAAAAATGGGGTGACCGACTCAGAAATTCGCGTTGTTTTTGGCAACTTAATGAATAGCAAACTTTAGGGAGAAAGGCATGTTAATTAGCGTGATTTTTTGTTGTGTCGTAGGTTTTCAACTTTGGCTTGTGTCACACTATTATGCCAAACGTGCCTGTCATGGGCTAACGGCTTTGCAATATACCTCAACGCCGCTGGAAAGCAATGTTGAACAACAAAAACCGGTTGATTTTGCAAAGTTCATCTCGCAATTTAAACGCGCAAACCAAGTCATTTTTTCACTTGGGCTTAGTAGCTTAGCTTTGCTTTTGTATTGGGAGTTAGAACTTAATTTTCAGCCGCCAAGCATGTTTGCCGTTGTGCTATTTATGATACAGCTAGCCCCTTTTGCACTTATTGACGTTACTGAAAAACGCCACTTTCAATGGCTCAAACAAGTTATTCATCAGCCCAAACGTTCAGGCTCAATAGTAAAACGCACGCTTTTAACCTTTGTGCCACTTAAGTTAATGCTCGTCGCTTTGGCTTGCATACTGTTAACGATAATGTTTGATCTTAGCGTACATGCTAATCAGCAACCTTTGTGGCAGGGCTTTAATGAACAGGCGTTACATCGCAGTATAACCTTGATCATAACTAATGGCTTACTGTTCGCTTTGGTTTTCAAAACAATTTACAGCCAGAAAAAAGATCCTCAGCAAGCACAGGCTAATCATTTAGATCGCGTTAAATTCACGGTTCAATCGCTTTTTTATTTGAGCATTGCAATGAGCTGTTATTTCACACTACAGAGTTTACTTGTCGCACTTGCTGCAGAGCACTGGTCAGCGGGTGCAACTGCAGTTTATGCCGTGGTAGTTGCTTACGCCTCTGTTGGCAATCGCGTGCGCTGTATGAGTAACACCACGATTTGATTTTTAAATCATTTTCACATCAAGGAGAAACAGATGAATATGCAACAATTAAAAAACAAGGTTTGTACAAACGACAAAGTACAAATTGCCATCGCACTTGTATTTGCTAGCTTAATGATTGCCATATCCTTACTTACAAAAGCTACACAAGGCAGTGAAAATAACTTTGCGATTACGCTTTTGCTTATTGCCGGCTATTTCAGTTGCAGCCAAGCGGCGAAGCAGCGCAACATTAAAGACCAAGGATAATACCAATTTCAATAAATACTTAATCATTCTGGCTGGTTAAAATGCTCATTAACTGCGTTGATATTTTTGAAATTAGAACAACTAGTTAACAAAAATAGCGCCTTTTTTATGAACCTTTTTCCAGCGCCATAATTGATCAACTAATTAATTCAATTGGTATAACACCAACAAAAACGCCGTGATGATTATTGTTTATCAATAAAGCATCACGGCGTTTTCAATTTAAAGCTTATTTATAAAGCAGTTATTGTAAGCTATTTATTCCCACTCGATTGTTGCAGGTGGCTTACCCGAAATATCGTAAACCACACGAGAAATACCATCGATTTCATTAATAATACGGTTTGATACTAAACCTAAGAAATCATATGGTAAGTGTGCCCAATGAGCAGTCATAAAGTCGATCGTTTCAACTGCGCGTAAACTCACTACCCAGTCATATTTACGGCCATCACCCATCACACCAACTGAGCGTACCGGTAAGAATACCGTGAATGCTTGGCTCACTTTGTTGTAAAGGTCATGTTTGTGTAATTCTTCAATAAAAATAGCATCAGCACGACGTAATAAGTCAGCATACTCTTTTTGCACTTCACCTAAGATACGAACGCCCAAACCAGGCCCAGGGAATGGATGGCGGTAAAGCATATCGTATGGTAAGCCTAGCTCTAAGCCAATCTTACGTACTTCATCTTTGAATAGCTCGCGCAGTGGCTCAACTAAGCCCATTTCCATATCTTCTGGCAGACCACCAACATTGTGGTGTGACTTAATGACATGCGCTTTGCCCGTTTTAGAAGCAGCTGACTCAATTACGTCAGGGTAAATAGTACCTTGCGCTAACCATTTCGCATTCTGGCGCTTACCGGCTTCTTCATCGAACACTTCAACAAAAACATTACCGATGATCTTACGCTTAGCTTCTGGATCAGCTTCACCTTTTAAGCGGTCTAAGAAGCGCTGCTCAGCATTAACATGCACAATATTAAGGCCGAAGTGATCACCAAACATATCCATCACTTGCTGACCTTCGTTTAAACGCAGTAAACCGTTATCAACGAATACACACGTTAGCTTATCGCCAATCGCGCGGTGCACTAGCATGGCAACCACAGATGAATCAACACCACCTGACAAGCCTAGGATAACTTCATCATCACCCACTTGCGCTTTAATCTTGGCAATCGCATCATCAATAATCGAGCTTGGTGTCCATAACTTTTCACACTGACAAATATCCACCACAAAGTGCTCAAGAATACGCATACCTTGTTTCGTGTGCGTTACTTCTGGGTGGAATTGAACACCATAAAATTGCTTTTCTTCGTTCGCCATTGCAGCATAAGCACAGCTAGGTGTTTGCGCTACGGTAACAAAGCCTTCTGGGATTGCCGATACTTTATCGCCGTGGCTCATCCATACGTCCAACAGCGCATTGCCGTTATCGCCAACGGAATCTTCAATGTTTTTGAATAGTGCAGACTGGTTAATTACTTCAACCGCCGCGTAGCCAAATTCTTTATGCTCAGAGCTTTGTACGCCACCACCTAGCTGCTCAGCCATAGTTTGCATGCCGTAACAAATACCTAACACTGGCACGCCAGCGTTAAACACATATTCTGGTGCGCGCGGAGAACCGGCTTCAGTCACTGACTCAGGCCCACCCGCTAAGATAATACCCGTTGGGTTGAACTCTTTGATTTGCTCTTCGGTTACATCCCAAGCCCAAAGTTCACAGTAAACACCAATTTCACGCACACGACGTGCAATCAGTTGCGTATATTGAGAGCCGAAGTCTAGAATTAGAACGCGCGATGAGTGGATATCTTTGGTCATATCAAAACCTTATATAAATTTTAAAAATAACAGGCTGACTTCCATTGATGATGGCTGTCAGCCTGTTTCAATTCTTTAAAACGAGGTATAAAAACTCATTATACCTTTGTTGCAAATTGTTGACTGTCATTTGGCGTGAGTTCAAGGCGGAGACGCGTAGCATAGTTTACTATGTGAGCATCGACAACGCAGAAATTACGGCCAAATGACTTCAACAATTAGCCCATACGGTAATTAGGTGCTTCTTTAGTGATGGTCACATCATGTACATGAGACTCACCCATACCCGCCGCCGTAATCTTCATAAATTCAGGCTTGGTACGCATCTCTTCAATCGTCGCTGAGCCCGTTAAGCCCATTGATGAGCGTAAGCCGCCCATTTGTTGGTGAACAATTGCAGCTACTGGGCCTTTGTAAGCAACACGGCCTTCAATACCTTCCGGTACTAGCTTGTCAGCTTCGCCGTCAGTTTTCTGGAAGTAACGATCTGATGAACCTTCTTTTTGTGCCATTGCGCCTAATGAGCCCATACCGCGGTACGATTTGTAGTAACGACCTTGGTAAAGTTCAACTTCACCTGGCGATTCTTCCGTACCCGCTAGCATTGAGCCAACCATCACACAGTGCGCACCTGCTACTAGGGCTTTGGCGATATCACCAGAGAAACGAATACCACCGTCAGCAATGACCGGAATGCCAGTGCCTTTTAGCGCATCTACGGCGTTAGAGATAGCCGTTAACTGTGGCACACCAACACCAGTTACAATACGCGTTGTACAAATTGAACCTGGGCCAATACCTACTTTAACCGCATCAACACCAGCATCAGCAAGCGCTTTAGCACCGGCAGCAGTGGCAACATTACCAGCAACAATTTGTAAATCAGGGTATTTAGCACGTGTTTCGGCAACACGGTCAATAACCCCTTGCGAGTGGCCATGTGAAGTATCAATCAGAAGTACGTCAACGCCAGCAGCAACCAATGCGTCAATACGCTCGTCTGTACCTGCACCAACACCAACAGCAGCACCCACGCGAAGACGACCGAACTCATCTTTACAAGCGTTAGGTTTGCGCTCTGCTTTTTTGAAATCTTTTACTGTGATCAAACCTTTCAACTTAAAGGCATTATCAACCATCAGGATTTTTTCAATGCGATGCTCGTGCATTAAGTGCAAAATTTCTTCACGCTCAGCGCTTTCGTTAACTGTTACTAAGTCTTCCTTCTTAGTCATTAACTCAGCCACCGTTTTGGTAAGGTCTGTTTCAAAGCGCAAATCACGGCCAGTAACAATACCGACTAAGTTGTTTTCAGTGTCAACGACAGGGAAACCTGAGAAGCCTAGCTCGTCAGAAAGTTTAGTCACTTCAGCAATTGAGATATTAGGTGCAACAGTAACAGGATCAGAAACAATACCGCTTTCGTATTTCTTTACTTTAGAAACATTGCGCGCCTGCTCTTCAATGGTCATATTTTTGTGAATAAAACCAATGCCCCCTTCCTGCGCAAGAGTGATCGCTAAACGCGCTTCAGTTACCGTATCCATAGAGGCAGATACCATAGGCACATTTAATGAAATTTTGCGAGTAAGTTTGGTGGTTAAGTCGGCAGTATGAGGCAGTACCGTAGAGTGGGCTGGTACTAATAGAACGTCATCAAAGGTTAACGCTTCTTGGGCTATACGTAGCATTGCAATATCTCACAAGGTTAAATAGGTGGAAGAAATATTGCGGCAGAATTTTAACCGTTTTGGCCTACAAGGTAAACTTAATTTTTCGTAAATTTAAATTTATTCATCCCAAGCCGTCAAATGCGCGATATAATGGCTAAACACTAGCTTAACTTCCAAGAAATAGCCTTTAAATGACCAATAAACAACATATTTTACAAGTCAGCGAACTGACCCGAAAAGTCCGCTTTATGCTGGAAAGCGAAATAAATGTCGTTTGGTTAAGTGGTGAAATCTCTAACTTTATCGCCGCCGGCTCAGGTCATTGGTATTTATCGTTAAAAGATAGCCAATCTCAGGTTAAATGTGCAATGTTTAAAGGAAATAACCGATACGTTCGCATTAAACCTAAGAATGGTCAGCAAGTATTGGTAAAAGCTAAGGTTTCTTTGTATGAACCGCGTGGCGACTTCCAGTTAATTATCGAACAAATGGAAGATGCTGGTGAAGGATTGTTGCGCCAGCAATACGAAGCACTTAAAGCTAAGCTTGATGGCGAAGGCTTGTTTGACGCCAGCAACAAGCAAGCAATTGCCTCTCACTACAATAAAGTTGGTGTTGTTACCTCGCCAACCGGCGCCGCTATTAAAGATATTATTAGTGTCATGGCAAGGCGTAGCCCAAGCACAGAGCTTATTATCTACCCGGCGCTTGTTCAAGGAGAGCTAGCTGCAGCGGATATTGTCGCGAGTATTGAAGTTGCCAATCAGCGTAATGAAGTGGATGTGTTAATTGTCGGTCGCGGCGGTGGCTCACTAGAAGATCTGTGGTGCTTTAATGACGAGCGTGTCGTGCGTGCAATCAGTAATAGCGAGCTACCGGTGATCAGCGCGGTTGGTCATGAAATTGATACGACATTGTCCGACTTTGCTGCTGATATCAGAACCCCTACCCCGTCTGCGGCGGCAGAGCTTATTTCTGGTGATCAGCAAGAGCAGCTTGCTAAAATTACGCAACTAACACAGCGCTGCCAACAAGCAATCAATCAAAGGCTTCATCTGCAATCGCAGCGCAGTGCCCATCTAGTACAGCGCTTACAGCAAAATGATCCGCAACGACAGTTACAAGTGGCAAGCCAACAGGCTGATGAACTGCAACAGCGCTTAACCAAAGCAATGAATCAATTGCTAGTCAATAAAAGCCAGCGCCCCACGTTACTTGCACAGCGGTTAGAGCATCAATCACCAGAACGAGCCATTAGTCAATACCAGCTGCAATTGAGCCAGTTAGATAAGCGATTTAAACAAAGCTTTAAGCAAGGATTAAGTCAACAGCAGCAACGCTTTGCCGCCCTTGCTGAGCAATTACACTTGGTCAGCCCACTAGCCACCATAGCGCGTGGTTATAGCATCACCCGAAGTGAAACTGGCGACATCGTAAAGTCTGTCGAGAAAGTTAATATAGGTGAGGAGATTTCAGTACAATTGAGTGACGGTAAACTCAAGGCGAAAGTTTCGAATAAACAAGCTGGGTAGGAAAATATCCAGCATGTTTCCACGCTTTTATTACGAGAAAGCTCATTTACGGATATTAGGTGTAGATGTTAGTCGCGGCTTTAAACGCATCTAGTGATGAAACTATGCTGAGCATTGAAGCAGAGAGTTTCATATTGCTTAAAGCTCAACCGTCAATGCGGCATTGAGTAATTCAATGACTTGCTTACTACCCTGCTCTTTAAATTGAACACCAACAGCTATACCATCAACTTGGGTTTTGACATTGCAAATCACCGCATCGAGCTTAATATTGCTTTTTTCCTGAAAGTCTTCGATAACAATCAAAATATCTTGCTCTTTATTCAACAAAAGTGAGTCGCCATTGTGCAGTGACAGCTGACACCCTTTAGACGACATATCTTGTACTTTCGCCTGCCAGTAATCGTTATTGACTTTTACTTTAGCCTTAATGTCCGTTTCAATACGCATTGAAGAGCGCAGATTTTGTAGGCTCAATGTTTTTGGAAACTCTAGCACCATTAAGCGAGAGGGAATTTGCAAGGTTTGACGCACAGGTGAAACAAAAGCAACGATAGAGCCTTCATGCCCTTCGATGACACCACGCACCGTAATATTAGTGCCTTGTGTAATGTATTGAGCAAAACCGCCTAGCTTGTTACTTTCAGGATATTGGATAAGCACGTATTGCTTTGGTAAATAACCAAGAAAAGTCGTCCGAAATTTACCACGCTTGCCGGCAGGCGACACAATATCTATTGTTACTTGAGAGCCAGCATTAAATAACCCAAGATTGCGATTTAAACGCTTAGCAACATCAATTTTGATTGGCTCTGCCATGTTTGGTGTAGCACCTTAATTTTTCTTTCATTACAGCTAGCCGTTACCCTAGCCAAAAGCGCCAACAAATGCAATTTCAGCAAGGGTAATCCCAATTAAAATAATCGATAGAAAAAAGCCGTTATTTGAATAGCTTCAATTAACGGCTTTTAACAACTTGGAAAGCTAAGCTAGTCCTTTTTATAACCTTGCGTCGCACGCGCTAGTTTTTTCTGCTCGGTGTAAGTGAGCTTTTTCTTACCGGCAAATGGATTAGAGGTTTCTCTAAACTCAATTTTAATTGGCGTCCCCATGATCTTTAATGATTTACGGTAGTAATTCATCAAGTAGCGCTTGTAAGACGGCGGTAAGTGTTTGGTTTGGTTACCGTGAATCACCACAATTGGCGGGTTGTAACCACCTGCATGCGCATATTTAAGCTTAATACGGCGACCGTTATGCATTGGTGGCTGATGGTCAAACACCGCCATATCCAATATTTTCGTTACCATAGAGGTCGAAATACGCTTAGTCGCTGAAACAAAGGCTTCTTCTACCGATTCGAATAAGTGGCCAACACCTGTGCCGTGCAACGCTGAGATAAAGTGCACACGGGCAAAATCAATAAAGCCTAGGCGGCGGTCTAACTCTTTATGGATATTGTCTTTAACTTCTTGGTCAATGCCGTCCCACTTATTCACTGCCAGTACGAGTGAGCGACCTGCTTCAAGAATAAAACCTAACAAGCTTAAGTCTTGATCGGTAATCCCCTCACGAGCATCAATAATCAATAAACAAACGTTGGCATCTTCAATGGCACGCAATGTTTTGATCACTGAGTATTTTTCAACTACATCATTAACATTCTTGCGACGGCGAATACCTGCTGTATCAATCAGAGTATATTCACGGTCATTGCGCTCCATAGGAATATACACACTGTCTCGTGTGGTACCTGGCATGTCGTAAACCACCACACGCTCTTCACCGAGAATACGGTTAGTTAGTGTTGACTTACCCACGTTAGGTTTACCGATAATGGCTAGCTTAATTTTATCGTCTTGCTCAGGCGCTTCAATTTCAACTTCTTCGCCTTCTTCAAAGACAAGTTCGTCTTCAAACTCGCCCTCTTCAGCTTCGAGCTTTTCTTGACCAAGCTCTTCAATATGTGGTGATAACGCCAATGTTAATAGCTGCGTAACACCACGACCATGCGCGGCCGCAATTTGATGAACCGTATCGCCTAAGCCAAGACTGAAGAATTCAGCAATCGCCGAGTCTGCATCAATACCGTCAATTTTGTTCGCGACTAAGAATACTTTCTTATCTTGCTTACGCAGATAATCTGCAATTGCTTCATCAGCTGATGTTAAGCCTGCACGAGCGTCAACCAAGAAAAGTACCGCATCAGCCTCTTCAACCGCCATCAGCGATTGTTCAGCCATTAATGCGTCGATACCCTCTTCATTACCATGAATACCACCAGTATCAATAACAATGAACGGATGCTCCTCGACCGACGCTTGGCCATACTGGCGATCACGCGTCAAGCCTGGGTAGTCAGCTACCAGCGCATCACGGGTGCGAGTTAGGCGGTTAAATAAGGTCGATTTGCCCACATTAGGGCGACCGACTAAAGCAACAACTGGTAGCATGTTTACCTCAAATTCTAAACTGACCGCAAGCAAAGGCGGCCAAGTGATGTATCTCCATAAATTGGCGATACCAATAAAAAAACAAAGGCCCCAAATGCATCAGCATGGAGCCATTAAACATTTCTATAACTATAGCTCAGTGTTTAATAACTTAAGCTATAGCCATAATAATTAGGGGAGCTTAACTGCTTGCAGCGAACCATCGCGCGCTTGCACATAGATAGTGCCTTCCGCCACCGTTGGCGTTGCATAAATGCCGCTGCTATCTACCTTGTGACGAGCAACGAACTCACCGGTTTCTTGGTCAAGGAAATGTAAATAACCTTCAAAATCACCAACCGCTAAGTAGTCGCCGATAACAACAGGACCTGTCACACTGCGATTAGTTAACGCTAAGTTACTCCAGCGCTCTAAGCCATTCACGCGGTCAACAGCGTAAACATGACCTTTTAAGTTAGTCAAAAACAAGGTGTTACCCTTGATGGCTAACTGGCGATATGAAGAGTACTGGCGCTTCCACAAAATTCGACCATTGCGAATATCGATCGCCACTAAGTTACCGCGCGATGAAATTGCATAAACCTTATCGCCAAAAACTAGCGGTTGACTGTCAACGTCAATAACACGCTCAAGCTCAGTTGAACCGGTTGCTTCACCCACAGGTACAGTCCAACCTTGTTGGCCTTTTTCCAGCATAAATACCGATAATTCACCTGCTGATGTTCCTACTAATACACCGCCTGCTGCGGCTGTTGGGGCACTAATACCACGCAATGTTAATGGCGGCACATCAAGATCTACCTGCCATAGGTCTTCACCGGTATTGGCATTAAACGCTTTTAACACGCCCGATGCCGTATTGACTACAAGAATGCCAGAGTCTAATGCCGGACGAGCAATCACTTCGCCTTTTACTTTGCCTTGCCAAGCTAATTCGCCTGTTTCAGCATCAAGCGCAAATATTTGACCGTTTTCGCTACCAATAAAGACTTTATTAACGCCCGTTACTGGTCCACCGGCTAGTAGCGCAGGTTCACGACTGTCGAAAAAGCCGCGTTCTTTGTTCACATCGCTTAGGTCAATATGCCAAACTTTATCACCACTGTTGGCGTCAATCGCGTAAGCATCACCTTCTCGGCTGATGCTAAATACTTTGTTGTAGCCGTAAGCAGGTTTAATGCGTGAGAAGTAGTCATCAACGCCATCGCCAATGCCCTTTTCCCAAGCAACATCTACTTCAAATTGCTCATTGATATCAGTCAACTCAGCAATTTTTATCGCTTCGTCTTCATCGTCAGTTGATGAACACGCCGCTAGTGTTGTTGCCAGCGCAATGGCTGATAATAATCGTACGTTTACTATTTTTTTTATCACTTTTTTCACAACGCAGCTCGCTATTTAGTTAGGCAATTGAGTTAGGTTAGTTGCCTGTGCTAAATCATCAATTTTCAGCTGTAAGCTTGGATTAGTCGCTAAACCATCGGCATCAATTGCTGCTTGATAAGCGTTACGCGCAAGCTCAACTTTACCTTGCTTAAGGTAAGCATCACCTTTGATTTCTTCAATCGCAGCCTTGAATGCTTCTGATTGTTCGCCACCAACAGTCGCTAACGCTTTGTCAAATTGTTCAAGCTGAATTTGTACACGTGCCAAACGCACTGTCGCAATTGACTTGATGCCAGCATTGCTCGCTTTATCAATCGCTTGTTGTAAATGTGTCGCTGCTTTTTCCCAGTCTTGATGCTCGGCCGCATCTTTAGCTAGGCTTAGCGCTGTGAGCGACGCATAACTTGATTCTGCATTGATTTGAATAAATTGCTCTGCGTTTGCTTTAAACGCTTCGTGATCTGCTGTTTGGCTGTCAATAACAGCTTGATACTGAGAAGCAACGGCCATTTCGCCTTCTAGCTTGCTATCTTTATAGAAGTTAAAACCAACAAATCCTGATAAACCAACAACTAAGCCGCCAATAAGGTAGTTGCCGTATTCGTGCCAAAACTTTTTGATCGCTTCGACTTGTTGTTCTTCTGTTTCAAATGTTTCCACAATACTTCCTTACATAATACTTGCTAACAGACCTGCGACTTGCGCTAAGTCGATTTGTTGTTGTTCGTGTTGACCACGCAGATACTTGACCGTTACCTGCCCGTTGGCAATTTCATCTTCACCTAAAATAAGCGCAATATGTGCACCTGATTTATCCGCGCGTTTCATTTGCTTCTTCATGTTGCCACCGCCACAGTGGTTTTGAATGCGAATACCTGACACTTCATCGCGCCACTGCTCCGCAAGCTGCATTGCAGTTAAGTCGGCACCTTCACCCAAAGCAATCACATAGGCTTCTACTTGTGGGCGAATATTATTCAGTTTTTCTAAGCTGGTCAGCATTAACACTAAACGCTCAATGCCAAGCGCAAAACCAACACCCGGTGTACCTTTGCCGCCAAGCTGTTCAACCAAACTGTCATAACGACCGCCCGCACAAACAGTACCTTGTGCGCCAAGGCTAGAAGTTACCCACTCAAATACCGTACGGTTGTAGTAATCTAAGCCACGCACCAAACGCTCGTTAAGTTCATACTTGATACCTGCGTTATCTAAATAGGCGGTTAGTTGAGCAAAGTGCGCTTGAGTCTCTTCACCGAAGTAATCGCTTAACTTTGGCGCGTCGGCTAAAGCCGCTTGCACATCTGGGTTTTTACTATCAAGCACGCGCAGCGGATTAGAATGCATACGGCGCTTGCTGTCTTCATCGAGCTTGTCTTCATGCTTGGTTAAGTACTCAACCAGTGCATCACGGTAAGCGGCACGCTCTTCGTTTGAGCCTAATGAATTAAGCTCTAGCGTAACGTGTTCAGCAATACCTAGCTCTTTCCAAAGGCGCGCAGAAAGCATAATAATTTCGGCGTCAATATCCGGTGTTGCAATACCAAATGCTTCAATACCAAATTGGTGGAATTGACGATAGCGTCCTTTTTGTGGACGTTCATGGCGGAACATTGGCCCCATGTACCACAGGCGTTGTTCTTGGTTGTACAACAAACCGTGTTGGTTACCAGCTCGTACACAGCTTGCAGTGCCTTCTGGGCGAAGTGTTAAACTGTCACCGTTGCGATCGTCGAACGTGTACATTTCTTTTTCGACAATATCGGTCACTTCACCGATAGAGCGCTTGAACAAAGCGGTAGATTCAACGATCGGCATACGAATTTCGGCAAAACCATAATTGCCAGCTACCCTGCGTAGGGTGTCTTCTACCATTTGCCACACTTTAGTTTCTGACGGCAAACAGTCATTCATACCACGAATTGCTTGAATCGCTTTACTCACTTAATCAGCTCTCTTCTTTTAACTTAAAAACAATAGTAAAAATCAACGGCGCATTATAGGCGCTAGCGGTTTAAACGTAAACAGCACGCTAGCAGACGAACCATATCAAATTATTCGTCTTCTAATTGCTTAACGGCGATCTTGCTGTTTTCGTCCATCAACTTGGCCTTTGCTCGGATCTTTTGCTCCAGTTGATCAACTATATCGTTGTTGTCGATGCGTTCTTTTTGGCGGGTACCATCTAAGTAGAAACCACTTTTGCGACTGCTACCGGTCAAACCTAAGTCAGAAACAGTTGCTTCACCTGGGCCATTAACAATACAGCCGATAATAGAAACATCCATTGGTGTTACTATGTCTTCTAAACGCTCTTCCAGCGCATTGACTGTGCCAATCACATCAAACTCTTGGCGAGAGCAACTCGGGCAAGCAATAAAGTTAATACCACGACTGCGAATTTTCAGCGATTTCAAAATATCGAAGCCTACTTTAATTTCTTCAACGGGATCAGCAGCAAGAGAAACACGCAACGTATCACCAATACCTTCGCTGAGCAGCATGCCTAAACCAATAGCAGACTTAACTGAACCCGAGCGGAAGCCACCCGCTTCGGTAATACCAAGGTGTAATGGATTATCAATTTGCGCTGCTAACAGTCGGTACGCACCGACCGCTAGAAATACGTCTGACGCTTTAACACTGACTTTAAAGTCATGAAAGTTCATGCGATCAAGAATATCCACATGACGCATCGCCGACTCTAATAACGCTTCTGGTGTTGGCTCACCGTATTTTTCTTGCAAGTCTTTTTCTAATGAACCGCCATTAACGCCAATGCGAATCGGAATACCTTTATCACGCGCAGACTCAACTACCGCTTTAATGCGATCTTCTTTGCCAATATTACCTGGGTTAATACGCAAACAATCGGCGCCATACTCAGCTACTTTCAGGGCAATACGGTAATCAAAGTGAATGTCGGTGACTAATGGCACTGACACTTGCTTTTTAATTTCTTTAAACGCTTCAGCGGCATCCATGGTCGGGACACTAACGCGGACAATATCGGCACCAACCGCTTCAAGCGATTTGATTTGTGCGACCGTAGCAGCAACATCAGTGGTTAGGGTGTTCGTCATCGACTGCACGCTAATGGGTGCATCACCACCAACTGGGACATTGCCCACCATAATTTGGCGCGATTTGCGTCTGACTATCGGAGATTCATTAAACATAGACATAAACTAAGAAAACTCAGGCTAAGAAGATTCGGGTAAGGTAAATTTTGCAATATTGCCGACATTATACTTGCTCATGTCGATAGACTCACCATTAAAATCAATAGCAACTAATTCGGGTTTACCAACGGTTACTTTGAAAGGAGCAACGCCGTTAAGTTCCATGACATAACCCGCTTTTTTAATGCCCCATGCAATACGCTCACCTGCACCGTCATAGATGTTGACCCAGCAATCACCTGCAAACGAGAAAACCACCTTGACGGGCTCTGCTATCGGCGCTTGCGCAACTTCAGCGTTAGCTTGCGCAAGCTCAATAGGCTTTGCTTGAACTGATGGTTGAACAGTAGCTTGCGGCACTGTTAACGGGGTTTCTGGCGCGAGCTCTTCATTTACTGGCTCTGCAACTTTTGACACTAGCTGATTGTTCGAAGCTTTAGGTTCCGTCGCTGCTGGTTCTAACGTTGTTGATTCAGGGTTTTGATTGTCGGCAGTTAAACCTGCGGCTTGATTGGTGTTTTGAGTTTTTGATGAGTCACTATTGGTGGGTTGCGGCTCTATCGTTAGCGCATTGTTACTGGCGTCTTGTAAATAATACAGCACGGTAGAAGCGATTAATGCCGCCAAAATAAGGTAGCTAATCCACATTAATCGGCTGTGTTGCGCTTCCTTCTCGGTAATTTTGGAAAAGCTTTGTAACTCAGTACGCTGCTTGGCTGCTACACCTAGCATCTCGTAACTTGCGAGCACATCTTGCTCGTCTACACCCACTAATTTAGCGTAGTTTTTCAAATACCCTCGGTTAAAGGTATCTGGCAGTTTACTGTCAAAGATCTCTTGCTCTATTTCGTTTACCAACGCAGGGCGGAAATTAAGCTGTTCCGCCACTTGTTGCTGGCTCAGCCCCATTGCAACTCTTGCCTCTGCCAGCATCTGACCAGGGCCAATTACTTCAATATCTTCTGATAATTCAGTTGATGTATTACTCATTTAAATTTATTGCTCTTGTTCGGCTTGCACACTTTCAGGGTCAGCCAAATAAATAATGTCGCCGATCTTTATCAGCGAATTTTCGTCTAGTTTGTTCCATCTGCGTAAAGCGCTTAAATAAATGTTATAGCGCTTCGAAATGGTGAATAAATTCTCACCTTTCACTATTTTGTGTTGAGGCAAATCAGCAAGCGTTAAATAAACTGGCTCTGTTAACGGCTCAGCTACTTGTTTTACTATTTGCTCTGATTCCCGTCCCGATACCTGCGCGTTACCTTCTAGTTCTTCGACAGCATCAGTTTCAGCAGTGATCAAACCGTCTGAGTTTTCCTGTATCGCTGTCGCTGTGCTTTTTGAAACTATATGCTCTGCTAGCTCAGTTTGCGTTGACACAGTTTCTTTGGGTGCAATTTTTTCGGGTTCACTTACCGATGTTTCGCTTGCTGTTATCGCTAGCTCGGCACTGTCATCTTGTGGTATCGGTTGTTCAACTGACTGATTATTATCATTAATGACCTCAGCTGATGCAGATAGTTCCTTTGCTTGCACAGATGCATCAGGCGACACTTTGGGCTTTGCTTCAGGCTTTGGTGCTTTTAATACGATAGTTTTTTTAGGCTTATTCGTGCTTGTTGTAACGACACTTGCTGTCGCGGAGGTTGCGGTTTTGGCACTAGCTACTGCTTCTGAATTTTCCACCACAGCTGTCTTGCTTCGTTTTATTGCAACAGGCGGCTTGTTGTTAGGTTTTAATACTTTAACTTTCTTCGCGACAGTTTTTGCAGGGTCAGTGGAGGCACTGGTCACTGAGTTATTTAGCTTATCGGTAGTTGATGACGTATTACCAGCTAATGCCAACAATCTGAATTGCTCAGCCAATTCATCTGCTTCTATTTGCTCTAGCTCGTTGAGCAAATACTGCCTTGCATGCCATGACTCGGGAAACATTTTAACCAACATCGTGCCGTAATTTTTCGCGATTCGCCGATTGCCCAATGCTTCATAAATCTTATAGCTGAGTGACAATGAATCTGGCGTAAAACGTCGGGTCGCTTTTTCATACCGTTTAGCATAAGCCAAGGCTTGATGATACTGCCCTTTCGCATATTGCAGACGCATCATTTGATATAAAATTGAGGCATTGGCTGGGTTATGGTCAATCGCTTTATTTAAATAAGTTTCTGCTTTTTCAAAATTTAGTGCTTTTAGCTGACATAACGCCAAGTTTTCATAGCTTTTTGACACCAGCAAATAGGTCGGTACTGCAATTGCTTTTAAAAACTGTTGCTCTGCTTCTGCCAAGCGCTCTTTGCGGCAAAGAAAAACGCCGTAGTTATTGAGCGTATCAGCATCATCGGGTTTTAGCGATAAAGCTTTTTCATATGAAGCACTGGTCAACTCGTCTTCGCCAACCGTTTCGTAATAGTGAGCAAATGCGGTGTAAACCTGCACTAGATTGGGTGAAAATCGTTTTGCTTTTTCAAGATTTAACTTAGCTTGTGTCGTGTTACCCATTTTTAAGTAACCTAAGCCAAGTGAGATGCGAGTCATCGCAATTTCCGTATTGCTCGATTCATTCTGAACAACAGGCGTTTTGGAGTTTTCATAGTTTTGCGTGACACAGCCTGATAAAAAACTAAGGGCTGCGCTCAGGGCAAGAAGTTTAAACGCTTTATCCATATTTTGCATAGCATGCTTGATCGTTATTGTTATCTTGGAATTACTGGTAAAGTACTTGGCCAGCATCAAATGAACAATACTATACCAGCCTAGCACTAGCAGCCAAACACTAAATATTTTTGACCTACTATAAATAAAACCAGCAAGGGGCTTAAGCGCTTGCTGGTTGCTCACTGATGTCTCATTAGTGAGTGCCTTTAATGGCCCCTGAACAAGATACTTGCCAGAGAAATTTGAAGGGCTAGTTAAACGACTTTAACCTCAATTTCACTTGCTGAGTCACCACGCTTTGCTGCAATTGCCGCGGTACGTTTAGTGCGGTCAAGCACGTCACCAGCTAATTGGCCACAAGCCGCGTCAATATCATCACCACGGGTACGACGTGTGATCACAGTAAAGCCATACGATTGCAGTACTTTGTCGAAGCGATCAATGCGTGAATTGCTTGAACGCTTGTAAGGAGATCCAGGGTAAGGATTAAACGGAATAAGGTTAATTTTACTCGGCGTATCTTTTAACGCATGCGCTAGTTCATGGGCTTGCTCAGTGCTGTCGTTGACGTGATCTATCATCACATACTCAACTGTCACCGCCTTTTGCGCTTTCGAACCATCGATGTAACGACGTGATGCCGCCAAGAAATCTTCTAATGGGTATTTCTTGTTGATTGGCACTAGCTCATCACGCAACTGATTGGTTGGCGCGTGTACCGAAATCGCTAACGCACAGTCAATTTTTTCTTTCAGCATATCAAGTGCTGGTACAACACCTGAAGTACTAACGGTAACGCGACGTTTTGATAATCCATAACCCAAATCATTGAGCATTGTATCTAATGCTGGAATTAAGTTTTTCATGTTAAGCAGTGGTTCACCCATGCCCATCATCACAATGTTAGTGATCGGGCGCGTGCCAGCAATGCGCGTTGCACCAATATCGTTAGCCACCCGCCAAACTTGACCAATGATCTCAGCCATCGACAAGTTACGGTTGAAACCTTGCTGCGCCGTTGAACAGAAGCTACATTCCAGTGCACAACCCACTTGTGACGAAACACATAAAGTTGCACGGTTGTTCTCTGGGATCCAAACTGTTTCCACTTCCTGGCCACTTTCAAGCTTTAACGCGTACTTGATTGTGCCGTCGTTAGACACTTGCTTTTGCGAAATTTCAGGTGCAACAATTTCACAGTTACGCGCTAATTTTTCACGTAACTTCTTGTTCAAGTTAGTCATTTTTTCGAAATCGTCATAACCAAAGTGATACATCCACTTCATGATTTGATCAGCACGAAACGGTTTTTCACCGATTGACTCAAAGTATTGGCGTAAACCTTGATGATCAAAATTTAGTAGATTGACTTTTGAGGCTGTTTGCTCAGCCACTTGTACCACTTCAGACATAAATCAATTTCTCTAGAAGACAAAATTTAAAGGCGCAAGATTGTACACTTTTTCACCACCATAAACAATTATAAAGTGGTGTCAGTAAGGTTATGCGATAACTAATCGTAAGCATTTTCAGCGCTTCATTTTAAAAATGCTTACGATTAACAGCGCTAATCTTCGCAAGTTATTTAGGGAAAACAGCAAACCTTAAATAACGCAAAAGGATTTTACCGATAACTCAGTAAAATCCTTTTTGTAATTCTCTTTTTAAGCTAAGTGTAGCGTTTTCGTTCTAGGAAGAAACGCGCAGCGTATGAATATTACGTGAGCATTTCTGACAACGAACGGGAGCGCTACACGACGCTTAAAATAGAATTAGCGAGTGCGTGGGCAAATTTCTTCTTCAGTGAAGAAGTAAGCAATTTCACGAGCTGCTGATTCTAAAGCGTCTGAACCGTGAACTGCGTTCTCGTCGATAGAGTTTGCGTAGTCAGCACGTAATGTACCTGCTAATGCTTCAGCTGGGTTAGTTGCACCCATGATTTCGCGGTTTTTAAGTACAGCACCTTCGCCTTCTAAAACTTGAACCATTACTGGGCCAGAAGTCATGAATTCAACTAAAGCACCGAAGAAAGGACGCTCGCTGTGCTCAGCGTAGAAACCTTCAGCTTGTTCTTTGGATAAGTGAACCATTTTTGAAGCGATGATAGTTAAACCAGCAGTTTCGAAACGGTTGTAGATTTGACCGATAACGTTTTTAGCAACTGCATCTGGTTTAACGATAGAAAAAGTACGTTCGATAGCCATGATAAAGCCTCTTTTAAGTAATTGAATAATGGGTTCACTTTGCAAGGAATTGGGAATACTGCCCGCCAAACGAAATGAACGCTAAAAATTTTGGCGCGATTATAGACTAAGTGATGCTAAAAAACTAATGATATTGTTGTGACGCTTACAGGTCTTGGTTGGCGTATGCTCTAGCGTTAGTGATTACCTATAGCGGCGTTAACCTGCAAAGTGTTAGTTGAGGGTGAATTGACTGCGGAATGCTTTCAAATATTAGAAAAAAACAGAAACAGCTCACATTCCACCTCGTATTCAACTTTAAAGGGCAAAGCGAGCCGTTTTGCATTAGCAGCATTAATTTTTCACGCTACGTTTAAATACTGTACCTAGCAGCTTTTTAGATACTAGTACGGCGATATTGGCGGTACTCAGGCTGCCAGAAGTTCGCTTCAATTTTTGCACTTAATTGCTCGTCAGAAAGCGCTAACGCTAGGTCTTGCGCATAGGCGACTTTCGCGACAGCAAAAGCAATACGCTTACTTAATGCTGAAATTTCTGTAATTGGCGGCAATAGTTCCCCTTGCCCAGCATTAGCCAATGGCGATGCTTGCGCCAATGTTTCACTCGCAACCATTAACATTTCATCAGTAATGCGGCTGATTTTAGCGGCAACAACTGCCAAGCCTAACCCCGGGAAAATGTAGCTGTTATTACATTGGGCAATTGGGAACAATTCACCCTGATATTCAACCGGTTTAAATGGGCTACCTGTTGCAACAATCGCTTGGCCTTGTGTCCACGTGATCACTTGCTCAGGTGTTGCCTCTACTTGGCGTGATGGATTGCTTAACGGGAAAATGATTGGCTGAGGACAATGGCTGTGCATAGCTTTGATCACTTCCTCAGTAAACAATCCTGCTTGCCCAGAGACACCAATTAATACATCTGGCTTTGCGCCTTCCATCACTTCTAGCAAACTGGCGTATTCGCCCGCCACTTGCCAATCACTTAGTGCACCTGTTGACTGCACTAGCTTTTGCTGAAAGTCTCTAAGGCCAGTCATGCCTTCAGTTAATAAGCCAAAACGATCGACCATAAAGATCTGTGAGCGTGCTTGCTCAGGTGACGCACCTTCACTGACCATTTGACTAATAATTTGCTCAGCAATACCACAACCGGCGGAGCCGGCACCAACAAAGGCGACCTTTTGATCAGCAAGCTTAACACCTTTGGTACGACAGGCCGCTAATAATGTTCCAACCGTTACCGATGCTGTTCCTTGAATATCATCATTAAAGCAACAAATTTCGTCTTTATACTTTTCTAGTAGCGGCATTGCATTAGGCTGTGCGAAATCTTCAAACTGCAACATCACATTTGGCCAGCGGCGCTTCACCGCTTGAATAAACATATCAACAAATTCGTTGTATTCTTCTTGGCTAATACGTGGGTGTCTTGAGCCCATATACATAGGATCGTTTAATAGTTTTTCATTGTTGGTACCGACATCCAATGTAATTGGCAGGCAATACGCTGGGCTAATACCACCACAAGCGGTATAAAGTGCCAACTTACCAATTGGAATACCCATACCACCAATACCTTGGTCGCCTAAGCCTAAAATGCGCTCACCGTCAGTCACGACAATTACTTTGACTTTATTTTTGGTGGCATTACGCAAAATATCATCAAGTTGGTCACGCTCTTCATAAGCGATGAATAAACCACGGTTACTGCGATAAATATCAGAAAAACGCTCACATGCATCGCCTACCGTTGGCGTATAGATGATTGGCATCATTTCTTCTAAATTTTCTTCCACTAGTCGGTAATACAAGGTTTCGTTTTTATCTTGAATATTACGTAGGTAGATATGCTTGTTTAAGTTTGTTTGAAAGCTACTAAATTGCTGATAGCAACGTTCAACCTGCTCTTCAATCGTTTCGTAACTTGGTGGAATTAATCCGGTTAAGTTAAACATCGCACGCTCTTCTTTGCTAAACGCACTACCCTTGTTTAGTAGCGGAGTTTCAAGCAAGTGAGGGCCAGCATAAGGAAGATACAATGGGCGTTTTTTGGCTTCTGTCATAATAGTTTTGGTTAGAATATTGGTATTAGGGCGGAAATTAGTTAGCGAAGTGATCGTATTAATGATCCTGACGCTAAATTTGGCCGACAGTATAGTTGATGAACCGTGAACTAAAAAGCCGACCATTGGGTCAAGTTCAAATTTTTATGGTATTCAAAATAATAACGATCAAAAAACGTGAACTTAACTTAACGCAAAGTCAGTCAGCTTCATCAATCCAAGCTTGTTGAATAGCTTCGAGGATACGCTCTCCACAACGGTTTGGGTCATCATCGAACTCTTCTAAAGCAATCACCCACTGCATTAATTCAGGAAAATGCAGTTGCGTTGGATCAACCGCTGGGTGTTCGTCAATTAAGGCTAAGGCAATATCAAGTGAGTCTACCCATTTTAGTGCCATCAAGACTTTCCTCTCTTGTTTTCGTATCAGTTCATCACTTAAGCAACCGATAAAAACTTTCAAGGCTGCTAAAAAATTAATTTAAAAACAAAGTAATCCGCTAATAACATGAGTATAAGCCATAACAGGAAATAGCGAGTTTTTCGGCAAAATTCACAGTCGGTGTGCCATAGCTTCTTGAGGTAGTCGAGCATAGTTTAGGCTTGAATAAAATTTTCACCTTAGTATAAAGAGTTCCTTCATAGTCGAACAACTCTTAGCGTAATGAAATCCTTATCAAAGCAACAAAAAAATGATTTAACCCAAAAACTTACCAATTACTTAAACGACGAGTTAGCCATAGACATTTATGGCTTTGATGCGGAGTTTCTATGTGACTTTATTGTCGAGCAGTTTTCACCGCACTTTTATAATCAAGGTGTTACCGATGCCCAGATAAAAATGCAGCAACAAGTCGACTTAATCAGCGATGCAATAGATGAGTTGGTATTGCCTACAGATTAACTAAGCCATTTAAACAGCAATTCTCCCTGCGTTACTGATCGCCTGTGCATCGTGCTGCGTAACTTCTCAGACAGTCAATACTGCATTGCACAGGCAATAAAGGCGTGAAAACAAAAGGTGTGAAAGCAATGGCAAATATAATCAATTGGCGAACACTGGGTTACCTAGGGCTAATTCCATTTATTGCCGCAACATGGGCTGCAACGAGTAATGCCTCTTTATTGTCGCTCTCGCCGTACCAAGTTTTTGTCGCCTACAGCGCCTGTATATTGAGTTTCCTTGCAGGTACCCTATGGCTAAAGCAAACAGCAACTATCATTTCCAACCTATTTACTTTAGTTGCCTTCGCCTGCTTATTACTGCCAGCAGAACTGGCTTTACCCGTGTTAGCTAGTGGCTTTGTGTTGCTGCTCGCAAGTGAATTTAAAATGGGGTTATTCACTGATAAGCCACTTGGCTACCAATTGTTGCGAATAGTACTAACCAGCATCGTAGTGCTTTGTCATATCCTGACTTTTAACGCTCTTTAGCAACCTATCGTTAGTAGCAGACTTATATTTAATAGGAAATTAATATGGCAGAGCTTACCCTATTTTTTGACGGCAACTGTCCGTTATGCATAGCTGAAATCAATGCATTAGCCAAGCGAAATACCAAGCAGTTGATTCAATTTGAAGACTTACATCAGAGCGATTTTGCTACTCAATTTCCTGATATTGATAGCCAAGAGGCGATGCGCGTTATATACGGTAAGCTTAGGGGTAAAGTGATCACGGGTATCGACGTAAATTACCATGCATGGCGACTAGTTGGTAAAGAGTTTTGGGTTAAGCCATTAGCCTGGCGACTAACTCGACCGTTGGCAAAGCTCGGCTATCGGTTATTTGCAGCTAATCGCCATAGCATTTCTAAGTTTTACGCCAAGCTAACTAAGCAAGAAACGCTAGACAAACAAGATTGTGGGTGCACGGTTTCAACGACCGTTCAACAGTCTTGTCAATCAAGCAACGTTAGTGATGGGCTACCTCACACCGAACATGACATAGATTCAAAAAGGAAAATGCGGCAATGACAACGAGTCTAGTGATTGGTGCCAGCAGTGCCATTGCCCAAGCTGTGATTGCGCAGCTTCTAAACGACAGCCTAAACAAAAATAAAGCCAAAGCTGAACATAACAAGGTTATCGCCGTATCTCGACAAGCTATGCCGCAATCACTGGCGCCTTTTTTGGCCAATGGACAATTAACTTGGCGACAAAGTGATTACCAGCAAGCAAGTATAGAAGCCTTGTTAACTGAGCTCTCATCGAACTTCACTAGAGAACAACCTGCGACTCTCTCTGAGGAGCAAAGGCAACTGAGCGAAATTATTATCTGCAATGGTATTTTACACAGCGAAGACTTTATGCCAGAGAAAAAAATCGAAGCGTTTGAGCCAAGCGCATTCGATCAAGTTTTATCAGCCAATACGTTAACACCACTGCGCTGGTTACAAGCCTTAATGCCTTATTTAGAGCATTATCAAGCACCTTGTATTGTTACTGTGATGAGCGCTCGCATCGGCAGCATTAGTGATAATCAATTGGGCGGTTGGTACAGTTATCGAATGTCAAAGGCAGCGTTAAATATGGCAGTAAAATGTTTGGCGATAGAGGCAAGTCGCAGAGCTAAGCACGTCAAATTTATTTTATTTCACCCCGGAACAACAGACACACCGTTATCTAAACCGTTTCAGCGCAATGTGCGCAAAGACAAGCTATTTACACCCGCATTTGTTGCAACGCAATTATTGTCAGCAAAACACCATGTTGAGTTGGATGGAGAGGCTAGTTACCTTGATTGGCAGCATAAAGTGATTGCTTGGTAAAAGCATTCCTGTGTAGCCGACAACCAGAAAGTTAAAACATTATAAACTGTCTGCCAAACTTTTAATTTTCTTTAAAAATTGTTGCCAAGCCTCTTCATTAGGCTTGCTAACATCATACTTGCCGTGAAACAGCAAAGTCACCACCACCTGATTAAACTGTAAATAGCAGGTATAGCCATCAAAATCAGCCCACGCAGACAGCCCTTGCCAATGGCGTTTACCCTCTAACACTTCACCGTCACTAAGCACCTTATTAAACACCGACAGACAATATTTTACGTCTAGTTCGTTGTGCATACTTCCTCCTAACTTCACCGCTGCTGGTTACGAACTAACCTTACGCCATAAGATTAACCCCTAAAAATACAAACTAGCTTACGAACTTATGCATAAACTGGCTCAATCGGGAAAAATGAACCATGGTTAATATAACTGCGTAATCAAATAGGTAGACTACCCTAGATTATGAAGCAGTATCCGCAAGAACGACAACGAACGAGGGATATGATATGCCGACCACTCAGACGTCAACACAGGCACAAGCAAACCGTCAAACACGAGACAAAAAAGCGTTTGCCAGAACGATTGAAAGTAATCAAGTAAGTACATTTGCCTGTTTTCACTGGTTAAGTTTAGCCATCAAAGATTTTACTAAAGCACCATTAATCAGCTTAATTTACGGCCTTATCTTTAGTGTCGTACCTGTGGCAATTTTCTACTTGGTAGCAAATACAGAAAATCATTTGATTATCTTGCCCGCCACAATTGCCTTTGCTTTGATTGGTCCGGCATTTGCCACCGGTTTATACGATGTCGCCTGGGAGCTAGAAAAAGGTCACAAGCCAACCATGTCGCACAGTCTTAAATCCATGTTTAGAAATCCCGTTGGCGAATGGGGTTTTGCCATCTTATTAATGATTTGTATGATTGCGTGGACTCGCCTAGCCGCCTTGATCCATGCACTGTATCCCAATACCGTAAATCCAACCTTTGAGGAACTTACGTTCTTTTTAGGTTTCGGTACACTAGTGGGGGCAGCCATGGCTGCTGTGGTGTTCACTATCAGCGCCTTTACGCCACAAATTATGGTTGAGCGCCGCGTTGATATTATGACGGCGGTGATAAGCTCAGCAAAAGCGGTTAACAAGAATGTCGTCGCCATGTTTGCATGGGCCTTGGTCATTCTAGGCTTCATTCTTGTAGGGTTCTTAACCCAAGGGTTTGGTTTTATTTTGATTATGCCAGTGCTGAGCTACGCGAGCTGGCATGCATATATTGCCGTGATAAAAACGAAACGTGAACGTCACTACGAGTAGATAGTTATAAATAAACTTTGTTTATTACCGACTACTTACTACCGACTACCAAGCGAGCCGGTAATAAACAACTTCTGCGTCACCTAATGGATCTGTGTGCAAGTAAGTAGAAGTATATTGGAGACCAAGCTTTTTCATCACCCCAATCGAGGCGGAATTATCTGGCAAGGCAATCGCGCCAATGCCGCGTGCAATACCCAGTGATTGAATCGCCGACATCACATGTTGTGCAGATTCAGTGGCATAGCCTTTGCCCCACGTATAACGTTTAAAACGCCAGCCAATTTCTAATTCATCCCAGTTGGGTTTATCCGTAAAAAAGCCCATTGGTCTAATTAAAATCCAGCCGATAAAGCGCTCGCGGTCATGCTCTGCTTGAGATGCGGTTTGAGTTACATCGGTGGCTTGTTGCGCTTCCACACCTTGTGTAAAAACGCCCCACATCCCCCAGCCTTGCGAAGGATTAACAAATTTTTGCAACCTTGGAATGAACACTTGTTCAATATCGTCAAGTGTATTAACTCGTCCACCGTTAATGTATTTCATCACCTCAGGATCTTGATCAAGATCTGCCAATAACTGAGCATCGTCAGCTGTTAGTAAACGGTAAAACAAACGTTCAGATGGGCTGATTTTCATCAGTATATTCCTTGTTAACGTGATATTTTGATTGTGCAATATAGATAAAAATATTAAAGCCCGCAAATGCGGGCTTTAGCGTATTTAACTTTTAGTTCAGCTAGTTAGTAGCTGATAACTTATTTTAAAAGTTACTATTTAGTCACCGGAAAACCACGGTCACGCATTAGCGCATCAACCACAGCGTCACGGCCACGGAACGCGCGATAAGCTTCGGCAGGATCTACCGCGTTACGCACGCTGAACAAGTGCTCTACTAATTTCGCTGCAACAGCAGGATCGTAGTAACCACCAGGAGCTTCTTCAAACGCTTCTGACGCATCAGACGTTAGCACTTCTGCCCACATGTAGCCGTAGTATGCAGCTGAGTAGCCTTCACCACTAAACACATGACCAAAATGCGGTGTGCGATGACGCATAACAATTTGCGATGGCATATTTAGCTTCGCTAATTCTTCACGCTCAAATTTATCTGGGTCAATACCAGCAGGATCTGTCGTGTGTAGCTTCATATCGATAATCGCAGACGCTAAGTACTCAGTCGTTTTAAAGCCTTCGTTAAAAGTTGCTGCCTGCTTGATTTTAGCGACTAAATCTTTTGGCATTGGCTCGCCAGTTTTGTAGTGCACCAAGTAAGTGTTAATCACTTCATCTGTCGTTAGCCAACGCTCTAATAGCTGTGATTGGAATTCAGTGTAATCTCGCACACCGCCATTTAGTGTTGGGTAATCAACGTTTGATGATAAGAAGTGCAATGCATGACCAAATTCGTGGAAGAAGGTTTCTGCATCATCCCAAGAAATTAATACTGGCTCGCCTTCTTTACCTTTGATGAAGTTCGAGTTGTTTGACGATAATACGTTAGTTTTACCATCAATCGTTGTATGACTGCGGTAAGTTGTCGCCCATGCCCCGCTGCGCTTACCTTTGCGGGCAAACGGGTCTAAGTAGAATAAACCAATATGCTCGCCAGAGGTTTTATCTTTTACGTCCCATACGCGCACATCTTCATGGAAAACAGGTACTGAGCCATCGGTAATTTCACTGAAGCTGTAGTTGAATAAACGACCCGCAACATAGAACATTGCATCTTGCAGCTTTTCAACTTGTAGGTACTTCTTCACTTCGCTTGAATCAAGTGCGTATTTGTCCATACGTACTTTTTCAGCGTAGTAACGATAGTCCCATGGTTTGATCATTTTCACGCCGTCTGCTTTGGCGATATTCAGCATGTCTGCCACTTCTTCATCAACACGGGCAATTGCTGCTGGCCAAACTTTCTCCATTAATGCGATCGCATTTTCTGGCTTTTTCGCCATACGATCTTCTAAACGCCATGATGCATAGTTGTCGTAACCTAATAAGCCAACACGCTCGTGACGAAGTGTTAAGATCTCTTTGATAATCTCGTTGTTATCAAATTCGTCACCATTGTCACCACGGTTGTAGTAGGTTTCCCAAACTTGCTTCCGCAATTCACGCTCAGTTGAATAGGTTAAGAACGGGTCCATTGAAGAACGTGTATTGGTAAAGGCGTATTTACCTTCCTGTCCGCGCTCTTTTGCCGCTTTAGCCGCTGCCGCAATAATAGAATCAGTTAAACCACCTAGCTGGCTTTCATCAAGAAATAGTACGTAGTTCTCTTCATCAGCTAAAACGTTGTTAGCGAATTTTGTATGTAACTGAGCTAAACGTTGGTTAATTTCAGCGTAGCGTGCTTTTTGTTCGCCCTGCAAGGTTGCGCCATTGCGAGCAAAACCGTTGTACACCAACCACACTAAGCGTTGCTGCTCTTTTGATAAGCCTTTGACTTCTTCGCCGTTGTAAACAGCTGAAACACGTTGGAAAAGTTTATCGTTTTGACTAATTTTTGAGAAAAACGCTGACAGCTTAGGTGCCATTTCACTTTGAATTTCTCTAAATTCAGCTGAAGAACGGTTAGCACTCCAAATACCGTAATATCTGAAAATGCGATTGAGTACTTTGCCTGCACGTTCCATTTCAACAATGGTGTTTTCGAAGTTTGCTGGTGCTGGATTGTTAGCAATCGCCTCGATTTCAGCCAAATTCAACGCCATCGCTTTTTCTAGCGCAGGCTTTAAGCCAATGAGTGATACTTTATCAAACGCTGGTACACCTTGGTATGGGCCAGTCCATTCTGACATTAACAGCTCAGTTGCAGCTGCAATTTCTGCACTATTTGCAGCCACAGTATTAACCTCGGCTTCTGGTGATTGGCTAACAGCTTGGCTAGTATCTGTTGAGTTACATCCCCAAAGTACGCCAGAAATCGCCATTGCGGCGAATAATTTGTTTAATTTCATGGTTTACTATCTCTAGTTATTGTTATTAGGCTTTGCAGGCACTATGCCCTGACCTTTACCAGCGTTACTATAAGTGCTGCGGGTTAATAACGCCATTACAACTATCGTAAAAACCATGTGAATCGCCGTACTTGAGGCCTATTGCCTTTCTCGTTAAGCTTGCGCCATTCCCCTGAGCCACGCTAAGCGGCAATAAAATGACAACAACAGTATTTCTTGATTACGGCACCTTTAATTCTGGCCTTGATGTAAATTCAATTCGCCAAGTGACAGATAAACTTACCTTACATGAGTTTACTCAGCCAGCAGAAGTGATTGACCGCGCCCAACATGCCGAAATAATTATCACCAATAAAGTGGTATTAGATGCCGAAACACTGGCCAGGCTATCCAAGCTAAAACTGATTTGTGTTGCCGCAACTGGCACGAACAACATTGATTTAGACGCTGCTAAACAGCGCCAAATTGAGGTTTGTCATGCAAAAAACTATGCAGGGCCAGCAATCGCTCAATATGTTTTTTCACAGCTATTTAAGCGTTTTCAAAATATTGAACAGCATAATTACAATGTTGCCAGCGGCAAATGGAGCACAAGCCAAGCATTCTGTTTGCACGATCAACCAATTAATGAAGTCGCGGGAAAAACATTCGGTATTTTAGGCTATGGCCATATTGGTCAAGCGGTTGCGAAAGCGGCACGTGCTTTTGATATGAAGGTACTAATTGCAGAGCGACCTGACAGCCAGACAGTTCGCGAAGGCCGCGTCAGTTTTGATGATATGCTAGCCAATGCTGATGTTGTCAGTTTACATTGCCCTTCAACGCCCGCAACTCAAGGGTTAATCAATAGTGATCGCTTAGCTCAAATGAAGCCTTCATCAATACTGATTAATACTGCCCGTGGCGACTTAATTGACAATAACGCATTAGCCAATGCATTGAGAACACAGCAGCTTAGTTACGCCATTTTAGATGTACTTGATCAAGAGCCACCACCAAGCTCACATCCTTTGGTTGCAGGCTTGGTTAGCGGTGATATTCCCAATCTTGCTATCACGGGCCATATTGCTTGGGCAAGCCAACAAGCACAGCAACGTATTTTAAATATAGTTGCGGCAAACATCGCAGGCTTTAATACAGGCAAGTTAATTAACAAGGTGAACTAGGCAACTAGATGCGCTGCCCAAGCAGTTGAATTACGCGAGTAGCCAAACTCGCTCGTTAAAATCACCAGCAATTTAACTGAGTAAAATCTGATTAAGAACACAAAATAGCCCAGAAAATTCATAGACTTTTTACCGACAGAAATTTATTCTTGCTGTAGTTTTACGTCCATCCTTTTCAACAGGTATTCCGAATGAAAAAGTACTTCACGGCACTGCTTTTTGCGAGCCTTAGCCTTTTAGTTGGTTGTAATGGCAGCTCAGGAGACAATCCCACCGCCAGTGAAAGCCAAACAGTCAATTCAATTACCCTAGCCATTTTGAATGCGTCAGGGCAAAGTCAACAAAGCTTTCAAGCCAATGATGAAGTACAGCTATTAGCTACAGTACTAGATAGCAATGGGCAAATCATCGCAGGCCGCAGTGTCAGCTTTGAAACCACCATCGGTAGCCTAGCCGTTAGCTCTCGCCTCACTAATGAACAAGGCCAAGCAAGTGTTACGGTCACTAATATTGAGCTTGCTGCTGGCGCAGGCACAGCCACAGCGACGATTGGTGAACTGACGGCATCAGACGATTTCGAGTTTTTACAGACAACAGCCGTGCAAGCCCCTAGTCTAGCCAGCCAACTATTAGTTGATGGCCAAGTCACGAGCCAGTTTAAAGCTGATCAACAAGCGCAAATTATTGCTCGCTTAACGACTAATGCTAATCAGCCTATTGCCAATGAAATTGTCACTTTTACTGCAGATATTGGCACGTTAAACACAACAACGGCACTAACTAATAGCCAAGGTGAAGCTAAGGTTACGCTGGTAAGCGACGGTCAAATAGGCGCTGGCGTTGTGGTTGCGTCACTTGGTGAAGACAGTGAAGTAACACCTAGTCAATTTAACTACGAAATCATTGCTGCTGACGCTGTTATTGTCGATGAAGGTATTCGCATTGGTCATATTGATGCTAGCGGAACCTTTAACGAAGGTGAGGTTCTATTAGGCTCAGACACCATCAGTGCAGGCGGGACATTAGGTTTAACTGTTGATTTAGTAGATAGCGAAGGGAACCGTATTAATACACCAACACCAGTAAGCTTTTCTTCAAACTGTGTGCAAAGTGGTGATGCGACTGTTGATGAATCAGTGTTTACCATCAAAGGAACTGCCAATGCGACCTTTGAAGATTTAAGCTGTGCAGGCAGCTCAGGTATTGATGATGCTATCGTTGCATCAATTACCGTTAACGGCGTTACTAGTATTGCTTCAAGCACAGTGAGTATCGCTGGCGAACAGCTTGGCTCAATTGAATTTACCTCTGCAGAGCCCACCTCTATTGTCTTAAAAGGTACAGGTGGCCAAGGCCAACAAGAAACATCTACCTTAACCTTTACTGTGCGCAGTGCCTTAGGTAACCCACTAGCGCAACAAGCTGTAGACTTTACTTTAAGTACACAAGTAGGTGGCATGACGCTAAGTCCAACATCTGGTCTTACTAACAGTCAAGGTATTGTCACTGTTAAAGTTACGGCAGGCACAGTGCCAACAGCCGTTCGTGTTTCGGCTAAGTCGACAATGAATGTTGGCAATGAAACTATTGAGGTACAAACCCAGTCAGATTTACTGTCAGTGAATACCGGTTTACCTGAGCAACGTTCAGTCACCTTGTCAACTGATATTCGCAACCCAGAGGCTGACAATATCAGCGGTGTTGAAGCGCAAATTACAGCCCGCTTAGCAGACAACTTTAATAACCCTGTACCAGACGGCACAACAGTAAACTTTACCACCGAAGGCGGTGCCATTCAGCCAAGCTGTACCACCACTAACGGCGCTTGTTCAGTTACTTGGACAAGTGCAGAGCCACGTGTACCAGATCACCGTATTACCATTTTAGCGACGGCGCTTGGCCACGAGACATTCTTTGACACTAATGGTAATAATACCTTTGACGACAGCGACGGTACTGCCATTGTTAACTCCGCAGTATCTTCAGGCCGCGGCCGTCAGATTGCGCAAGCTTCTGGTTTTGTAGATATGAGTGAGGCATGGCGTGATGATGATGAAGATAATCAATATGATGCCGGTGAAGTATTCCTAGATTTTAACAACGATAACAGCTTTACAACCCAAGACGGCCTGTTTAACGGTCCACAGTGTCAAGGCGCGCGTTGTGCAGCTGAAGATAATCAAGCCATTCATGTGCGTAAAGCGATTGTCATGGTCATGGCAAGCTCAGCTGCATCATACACATTGCAAAACCAAGCGGGTTTTGTCTATGAGACAAGTAGCTCAAATACCTCAAACGATATTACTATCGCCGATGGTAACGTGACTAACATAGTTTTACTATTTTCAGATACCGCAGGGCAAGCAATGCCTAGGGATACGACCGTTACTGTGACCTCTACTGCTGGCACAGTAGAAGGCACAACATCGTTTACGGTACCTGATACATTAAGTTCACATCGTATTGAGTTTACACTGGAAAACCCAACAGATGGTGAACCAGAATCCGGTTTGCTTATTATAGATATTACCTCACCATCTGGTGTTACAACTTCTATCCAAGCAAACGTCAGGCTGCTATAGCAATATATTTTCCGAATGAAAAACCACGCTTTAGCGTGGTTTTTTTATGTCTGTAATAAATGATTTTACCTAAAAGTCACTATGCTAAGTTGCTAAAAATACCTATCTTTGATTTTGCCATATTGAAAATAGCTCCATTGGCCAACTCGTCTTAGCGGCGCAAACGGAAACTTAGGTAGATGACGATTAAATATTGGCAAGCTTGATAATGAATTTGGTAGCTGTTTTTCAGCGACGTTTTCCGCTAAGCGCTTGCCTGCTTGCGCTGAAAATGACAAACCGGCTCCACAATAGCCCATGGCATAGAAAACCTGTTGTTTGTCATCATGGTAAATATGCGGAATATCATCGAGCGACATACAAATCCAGCCAGCCCATGCATAGTCATAGTTAATATCTTGAAGTGCAGGAAAACTCTGCTTTAATACCGAAAGCAAGCGCTTCGGGTAATAATCATCTTCTGCGCCTTTGCCAGTAATGGCCCCGCGCCCACCAAATAAGATGCGATTGTCTGGCAACTTTCGGTAATAGTATTTTAACGCACGAGTGTCCATCACCACATTATTCGTTTGCCAGTTGCATGCTGCAATTTGCTGCTCGGTCAGTGGCTCAGTCACAATAATTTGAGACAGTACAGGTAAGAATCGGTGATTAACCCAAGGATGAAAGCCTTTGGGTGTATAGCCATTGGTTGCTAGCACTACTTTTTTCGCTCGCACCTTGGCATTTGGCGTGATTAACTCTTGATATTCGCCTTGTTGCTGCCAATTAACCACTGGCGTACCAGTATAAACTTTAGCACCCGCTTGGCACGCTAAGCGCTGATAGCCCCATGCGAGTTTAAGTGGGTTCAAACCCAAACCATCTTGATAGCGAATGGCACCATAGGCTTGTTGGTCATCCATGTACTGCTCACGGACTTGCTGCTTTGACAGCACTTCCACTTGATAACCAAATTGCTGGCGTTGAACATCAGCCAGCGCAATGAGCTCTTTTAACTTACTCGGCTTATGAGCAACTTTTAAATAGCCCGCTGTTTGGCGATCACAGTCTATGCCTTGTGCAATTAAACTATTGACGGTATCAACGCCCGCCGCCATTTCTTGATAGATGCCGCGCATTACTTCATTGCCCCAATCGTTCGCCATTTCAGTAAACGATTTTCGACCAGAGCTTTTTAAGACAAATCCTGCATTACGACCACTACAGCCCCAAGCGGTTTGATTTGCTTCTAACACAACCGCTTTGATACCTTGCTCGGCGGCAAGGTGATAAGCGCAGGATAAGCCGGTAAAGCCACCGCCAATGATAACGACATCAACATCGAGATCACTTTGCAGCTGGCCATCATTGTCTGGGCTTTCGCCAGAAACATCAGCCCAATAGCTGCTGGGATAGTCAAGGTTAATACCAGGGATGGAATCGTGCAGCGGATCATACATAGGTTATACCAATTTGATTAATTATTTAGCCTCTCAGAATGACATAAGCAGTATTAGAACAAACGAAATTTATGACGATATAGTTGTTCTACATCGAGTGAATTTTGTGTAGTTATCATGCTGCTTATGCATTCCCAAGGGCGAGTTTTAAAGGCTCATATACTGCGTTATTGATTTAGACAAGGGAATAACCATTCTCGGCAATCAATGCCTTGCCTATGAGCCTTTAAATTCTCGCTGAGTGATCAAATAATTATTCAACTTGGTATTCATTAGGCGAGCGTTAATGCAACTAAATCAAAACAGTGGCAAACTATGCCATTATTTTAATTGGCGTGACAAGCAGTAATGACGACCATTGACTATCGGGCGTTGACCCCAAATGACTTTGCTAAAGTGATCCAGCTAGCCAACCATGTGCATGGTGATGGCTATATGGACGAGAACAATATTCAAGACTGGTATCAAAAAGGTTTTAAAAACGAGATTAATGCTGGCTTTGTTGCCTATGACGGCGACAAGCTCGTTGGCTTTCGCATTACCTATGCCGCTGAGCAATGGCATATCGACAAATGGTGCAGCCCACGAAAATGGCGAGCAGACGCAGCTCAAGTTTGCTATTTCAAATGTAATACCGTTGATGAAAACTACCGGGGCTACGGTATTGGCAGTGAATTACTTAAGCTGTCGATTGCTGCCGCCAAACAGCAAGGGGCAATCGCTGGCGTTAGTCATTTATGGAAGCAAAGTCCGGGCAATAGCGCGGTGAAATACTTTACCAAATGTGGTGGCGAGTTAGTGCAATCGCACCCAGATAAGTGGCGTGAAGACGCGCTCAACGGCTACGATTGCATACTTTGCGGGTTTGACTGCCACTGCGAAGCGGCAGAAATGATCATTTATTTTGATTAAGCAAGTTTAAGTCTTGTTACTTAAGCTCAAATGCCTTTTCTTAATGAGCTTACTTAAGCAAGTAAGCTCTTAAACCAGCAAAATCAGCATTCATATCCACCGATAAAATCTTTTCACCAGCGCAATCGGCTAATTCTTTTGGCAGCGCAATTGGCTGCCCCAAAGTACTTTCCACTACATCTTTAAACTTAGCTGGATGCGCAGTACCTAAGAACACACCAAACTCATTGTCTTCACAGTGACCAAGCGCTTTGTAAGCAACTGCCGCATGCGGCTCACTGATATAGCCTAATTTATTCAGTTGCAACATAGTTGATTGGGTCTGCTCTTCATCAACAGAAATTGAGCTCACACATTCGTCTACTATGCCCGCTTTTAGCATATGCTCAACACGCGGCCAGTTATTCGGGTTACTAACATCCATCGCATTAGAAATAGTCGCTACCGTGGCTTTTGGCGCCCACTCGCCGGTTGCTAAATAACGTGGCACAGTATCGTTGGCATTAGTTGCAGCAACAAAGCGTTTAATTGGCAAGCCCATCGCTTTAGCAAATAAACCCGCCGTTAAGTTACCGAAGTTACCACTTGGCACAGAAAAGACGATATCGTCTAGCTGGCTATTTTGGCGTTTTAACTGAGCCACCGCTTCAAAGTAGTAACATACTTGCGCGAGTAAGCGACTGATATTAATTGAGTTAGCTGAATTTAGGCCAATTGCTTGTGCTAGCTCCTTATCGTCAAATGACTGCTTAACAAGTGCCTGACAATCATCAAAGCTGCCTTCAATGGCAATCGTTTCAATATTGCCGCCAAGGGTTGTGAACATTTTCTCTTGCAGTAAGCTGATCTTACCTTTCGGGTATAAGATCACCACGCGGATATTCTCTAGGCCATGAAATGCATGAGCAACAGCCGCGCCCGTATCGCCGGAAGTTGCCGTTAAAATTGTGATCTTTTGACCATTAGTGAATTTTTGTAGACACTGCGCCATAAAGCGGGCGCCAAAGTCTTTAAAGGCTAGCGTTGGACCATGGAATAATTCCAATACTGAACGTTGCTCGCTGATCGGCTGAATTTGCGCAGGAAAGTTAAAGGCATTGGTGACAATTTCCGCCAGTTCACCTTTGGTTAAATCGCCCTCGACAAAGGGGGCTAATACATGCACGCTGCGCTCAACCAACGACATTGCCAATAGCTCATCAACATTGTCGAGCGCCGGAATATCTTCAGGAAAGAATAAGCCCTGATTTTTGCCTAAACCTTGTTTAACTGCTTGAGCAAAACTAACTTGCTCTTCATTTTCTTTTAAATTATAAAACTTCACGTTAACTTCCTTCCATTTACAGGCAGCGAGCGCCCTGTGTGTCGGCTTTGCAGACATGCACAAAACCTAATTCTGTTGATAAGTAATTTTCTTGCAGCCAAGTAGCTGCGTTGTCAGCCAGTGTTTTGTCGTCGGTTACAGCAAATAATGTTGGACCCGAGCCAGATATGCCAACGGCTAAACAACCTGCCGATTGCAAATGAGCTTTCGCTTCAACAAAGCCCGGCAATAAACTTTCACGATATGGCTCAGCCAGTACATCTTTAAAATGACCGAAAGCTTGTTGTTTGTCTTGTCGGTAACAGGCGTCAACAAAGCCTGCTAAGGTTTGCCCAAAGGCAATAGCATCGGCTTTTGAGTACTCATTAGGCAGTACTTCACGTGCGGCTTTAGTCGAGACTTCAATACCTGGATATGCCATCACAAAATAGCAATCTTCAAAGCTTGGTAAAGTGCGCGTAATTATAGTGGGATCGGCAATCATTAACTGTAAACCGCCAAAGTAACAAGGCGCAACATTATCGTAGTGTAGGCTGCCGCTAATTTGCGCTTCCATTTGTCCCATCATGGCTAACATCTGCTCAGGCGAAAACGGTTTGTCATAGAACGCATTAAGCGCTTCAAGCGCGGCGACAACTGAGCACGCGCTTGAACCTAAACCACTGCCAACTGGCATTTTTTTATCAAGCGTTAACCTAACAGACTGAATTGCATGACCTTGCTCAGCCTTTTGTTCAGGCTTATGTTGTTCAACCAAGGCTTGGTTAAATAGCTGCAAGCAGTGCCAAACGATATTATCGCTTGGCTCGCTCGGTAATTTATTGGCGAAATTGCCAATGACATCAAGGCAGTCACTATCACTGGCTTCGACACTGACCACATCGCCTAACAAGCTACCATCAACCGGTTGCACAGCAAGGCCTAAAACATCAAAGCCAACCGTGACATTGCCGATTGAAGCAGGGGCAAAAACTGAAACTGCCATTAGTGTTGTTGCTCCCATGCTAGCGTGCGCAGTAAGTCACCAAAAACACCAGCTGCAGTGACAGCAGCACCAGCACCATAACCACGTAGTACAAATGGCAGTGGTTGATAGTAGCGAGAGTGAATTGCTAATGCATTTTCGCCGTCTTTAATCACGTAAAGCGGATGGTCAGCAGCGACCGCTTGAATAGCCACACGGCATTTACCTTCGTTAATGGTACCGATATAGCGTAGCACTTTTCCTTCTGCTTGGGCTTTCGCCACTTGCTCAGCCACTTCACCGTCAAGTGCATTTAAGTTATTCATAAACTCGCTGACATCGCCACTCGCGTCAAAGTTATTCGGTAACACAGAGTCTACTTGAATATCTTTTAGCTCTAATGGCATGCCCGCTTCACGCGCCATAATTAATAGTTTACGCGCAACATCCATACCGCTTAAATCATCACGCGGATCAGGCTCAGTAAAGCCATTTTCTTTGGCAATCGCCGTCGCCTCAGACAGTGACATGCCCTCTTCCAGCTTACCGAAGATGTATGATAATGAACCAGATAAAATCCCTTCAAATCGCACCAGTTCATCACCCGCTTTAATCAGGTTTTGTAGGGTATCAATCACAGGTAAGCCAGCACCGACAGTTGTTTCGTATAAGAATCGGCGATTAGTGCTTTGCCCCGCTTCACGTAACTTGCCGTAGTATTGCCAAGAGTCAGTATTAGCCTTTTTGTTTGGTGTAACAACATGGAAGCCTTCTGCCAAATAATCTGCGTATTGCAGCGCTAGCGCTTCATTCGAGGTAACATCCACTAATACTGGGTTGATTAAATGGTTATCACGGGCAAAAGCTTTTAAGTTATCAACCGTCAGCGGCTCTCGTTGCTGCTCATCGGCATCGGCTAGTGTTTGCTGCCAATTAGCTAAGTCGATACCACCTTCATTAAATAGCATACCTTTTGAGTTTGCTAGGCCATATACTTTTAGTTCGATTTGCTGCGCTTTAAGACTCGCTTGCTGCTTAGCAATTTGACCTAGCAGTTCACTACCAACAACGCCACAACCAACAACAAAAGCATCAATGGTTAAACGATGTGAGAAGAAGTTTTGGTGACACACTTTAAGTGCGTCAGTACATTTACGCTGTTCAATCACCACTGAGATACTGCGCTCAGAAGAGTCTTGCGCAATCGCCACAACATTCACGCGTGCTTGTGCTAATGATGAGAATAATTTAGCCGCCACACCGCGTTGATGGTGCATACCATCACCAACGAGCGAAACAATAGATAAATTACTTTGTAGTTCGATTGGCTCTAATAAACCGTTTAATAGCTCCAGCTCAAACTCTTGCTTTAAACTTTGTTCGGCGCGGAACGTGTCAGCAGTATGAATACAAAAACTGATACAGTATTCGCTTGATGACTGACTAATCATCACCATAGAAATTTGTTCGCGGCTAATCGCTGCAAATACGCGGCTAGCCATACCTACCATGCCTTTCATGCCAGGGCCAGACACGTTAACCATGGTCAGGTTATCTAGGTTAGATATCGCTTTTACTTGCTGCTTGTCGTCAGTTTCATTAGCAATGCGAGTACCCGGTGCTGACGGGTTGCCGGTGTTTTTGATTAGGCAAGGAATGTGAAATTGCGCGATTGGGCCAATAGTTTTTGGGTGCAGCACTTTCGCACCAAAGTAGGAAAGCTCCATTGCTTCTTGGTACGAGAGGTAATCCAATAGTTTTGCGTCTTTAATAATACGCGGGTCAGCATTATAAACACCGTCTACATCTGTCCATATTTCACAGCATTCTGCTTGCGCACAAACGGCTAATACCGCGGCTGAATAGTCAGAGCCATTGCGACCGAGCGTAGTCACTTCAGCTTTGCTATTTACACCGATAAAGCCAGGCATAATGCTAATGCCCGATAGTGAAGGATAAGCAAGACTAAACTTCTCTTTACATAACACGAGATCAGCAACCGCATTCAGCGATACATCATTAGTAGCTAAGAATTGCTCAGGTGCTAAAGCTACGGCCTCTTTTCCATGTGCGGCGATCACTGACGATAAAATAGCAACGCTTAGTCGCTCACCCGTTGAGATGATGCGTGCTCGGACATGATCCGGACAAAACTCAAGTAAATGTGCCCCTTGCATCAAGCGCGTTAATTGATGCTCCCAATCAGTTAACGCTTGCTCGGCATGGTGCTTATCAAAAGAAGGAATGCTAGCACTTAAGTCAGTGATGATGGTTTCAATGGCTTGCTTGAAATGCGATAAATCTTGCTGCATTTTGGCTTCATCGCCAATATTTTCAGCCATAGCAACCAAGTGGTTTGTAACACCTTGTGGCGCAGATACCACAACGGCAACGCTAGACTCTTTTTCTTTGGCAAGAATGATATCGGCAACTGCTTTAAATCGTTCCGCTGATGCCAGTGATGACCCACCAAACTTTAATACCCGCATTTTTTCTTCCTCTAAAAACAAAAAAGCCCGTGACCTTGTTAGGTCACGGGCTTTGTAAAAATCTATTTTATTTACACGTCAGCCAATGACCACCAACCCTCGAGGGTGGTAGTGGTAATAATGGTAATGATGTGGTTTTGAATTTTAAGCATGGGCTTAACATGCCACTGTCATTTTAGAATGTCAACTCTAAAACACTGAATAAAACCCATTAATTATGAATAAACCAATAGCTTTTGTGCATAACTAGGCAAAACAGCTTGATGCCAATTTCTGCAGCCATTTTGTGATGGTTTAACGTTTTTGGTTTTAAGAACACTTATAAAGTGTTGGAGAGAGGCAGATTTTATTTCGCCCTGACGATTTCGCCCGATATAAAGCGGCATCAGCTTCAGCAATTAGCGTCTCATGACTGGTTTGCTCAGAGTTAAATGAAGCAATGCCAATGCTCGCAGAAAAGTAAATCTCTTTGCCATTAAAGACTACGGGAGTTGCAGTGAGCGATTTCTTAATTCGCTCGGCGACTTCAACCGCACCGAACTGCGCAGTTTCCGTTAAAATAACAGCGAACTCTTCGCCACCATAGCGACCTAAAATATCAGCATCGCGCAATAGCGAGTTAACTCTTTGAGCAGCTTCGACAAGAACAAGATCGCCACATTGATGACCATAGTTATCATTAATGGACTTGAAATGATCAAGGTCAAACATCAACAAACTCATGTCACAAGCATAACGCTTGGCACGCGAAAACTCATGAGTAAGTGACTCTTCCCAAAACTTGCGATTGTAAACTTTAGTTAGGCCATCAATTCGAGTCGCTAGCTCTAGCTCTTGCATCGTGGCTTTTAGCATTGACTGGTAATGGCATACATCGGTGACATCTTCAATTAAGATATAAACGCCTGCCAACTGCTGCTGCTCAAGGTAAGGCAAGAACGTACAGTTTTGTGCCATAAACTCGCTGTCTGTGGAGATTGGCCGAGTGTGAGGTAATTCAAATAAGTGGTGTCGTTGCTCCCAACCGCAAAAGCTTGGTGTGCCAAGTTGAATAACGCTATTTAGCTTGCGCTCTAACCAACGTTTAGGTAACTCTGGAAAGACATCAAATATTGATTGCCCAGCAACGTCATTAAAAGGCTTATTAACATGAACAGCGAGGAAGCGGTTCCAATGAACGAGTTTAAAGTTCAGATCGACCAGTAAAACACCAGAATTTAATTGATCAATTATTTGGCTGTCCATCATCCCCTCACTCATTAAAAGTCTGCCAAGATCCTATCAATAACGGTTTTAATGTTATCGATCGCAGCTTCTGGAATTAACAAAATCATTTCACAATTGAACGAGTAGTCGGTCACCTGATAATTAATATTTACCGTTAATGCCGTATCCCAATCAAACGAAAGCTGAGTTAAATGAGCCGATAAGGTACCTTTACTATCTGCTAGTAATTTTGGTGCACTGTATGAAAGCTGATTTTCTATTTGGCTAGCAAATACATTCAAAAAAGTGGTTGTTAAAATTGAGCTAATATCGATTAACTGCTCTTCAACTGACAATTCATCTGGCTCGTAGCCCAGCAAATCACCGATACGATCCGAATCTTTGTGTTGATAGACCAGTAAGGCTTCGCCACGAATCCCCTCATAACCAAAAAAGCCTTGGCTCACAACAGCCATAGATGCTTCGTTAGCAACAAGGTCATCACTCAACTTTTGACCATTGACCAAGGCAATATTAGGCACGGTTAAGTAGACGAAGGAGTCTAAATAGCGAGCGAGCTGATCGCTTGCCTGACCCATGGCAACATTGATCAACTCTTGCAAGCAATCTTGTTGATCTTCAGTTAATTCATACGCCATTACAGAATTCCAAAATCTTGCAAAGTCGAGGCTAAGGTATCGGCATTAATAGGCTTACGCAAAAAAGCCTTTGCACCTAGTTCTAACACTTTATTTTGCATTTCAGGTTGAATATCTGCAGAAATAACAAATACAGGCAGGCTTATATTTTCTTGTTGAAGTGCTTCAAGCACACCGACGCCATCTAATTCAGGCATGGTTAGATCAAGAAACATGACATCAATATTGGCAGTGCGTAACACAGACAATGCTTCAAGACCATTCTTGGCAAGTTGAACATCTACATCCCATTGCGAGGGTAAACTTCTTAGCACTTGTTTTCTCGCGAGATTCGAGTCATCACAAATAAGAACCGACGAACTCATAAAGAGGTACTTCCTTTCGTTATTATTATTTTAATAGTCTAATCTAACGCATATTTTTCAAATTGTTAATGAATATCAACAATATTTGTAAGATTTTTAGACACATGGGAACAGGTAGATAAATAAGGCGAAAAATATAGAGATAAGTAAAGACCTTGCACCAAACCAGTTGGTACAAAAAATTAATTCTGTGGCAAAAAAGCCTTTAAAATGGCAACAGTAGCTTAATTAACAAGAGCGAAATTATCGCTGATATACAATATATCAGTACCATTTTGACAACGTTCGTTGTTAATTTCATGACCTTTCCTCATAAACCCAACCTTACTACTTGTGCATTCTTACCTCTGATTTACTGCTTATGCATTGTTTGATCCAAAAATTTGAAAATAGTTCGTTAAATTTAACGCTCAATTAACAAATAATTTTCATATATAACCGCTTTAGTCGTATAAAAATTACGCATTCATGAAAAAAATACGAAAATATTCGCAGGGGCAGATTATGTGCAAAGAAAAGGCTTATATAGAAAGATATAAAAACAGTTGAAAAAATAAAGCGCTAGGTTACTTAAGCAATTATTACAAAGCAGAGGAAAGCTGATTAGCTTTAACTTCAATGCATCTGGAAAAAGCAGCTCAAACAAATGTTCAAGCGCTAATTATTTATAGAATGCTACTGAAATTAAAAATAGAACTCTCGCTGGTTTTGTTTAAGCCAAGATTTAGCTTGTTCCACATCAGGGCAATGGCTGTTTACAAGCTGCCAGAATTTTGCGGAATGATTAAGATGAACCAGGTGGCAAAGCTCGTGAATAATAACATAGTTAATAACTTCGACAGGGCACAACATTAGTCGGCTATTTAAGCTGACAACGCCTCGACTCGTGCAACTTCCCCAACGGGATTTGTACTTCCTAATCAAAACCTCTTGCGGAAGTAAGTTGGTTATTGATGACCAATATCTGACCCGCTCAGGCAGGTATTTTAACGCCTGTTCTTTGAGCCATTGATCAAGCTGTTTTTCCAACTGAAGTGTTAACTTGCTAGGTGTGCCTTTACTATTTATTTCATCTTCACTTGAAGCAAAATAGCTGCCTGGCAGTTTAAAAGAGAAAGCCTCATCACCAAGGTCAATACTGCTTCTGCGACCCGTTTGCACTGTAATATCGAACTCTTTGCCCATAAATAGCATACGACCACCATCCATAAGCCGATAGCGTGGTAAGCGGTTTTCTGTATTGTGCTGTTGAGAAACTTTTGCCCTAAGCCAGCTTGCTTTACTGGCCACAAATCGCTCAACAAAAGTCTTATCAACAAAGGAGGGAGCACGCACTGTGATAAGCCCGTGCTTAACTTGTAGACCTATTGTTTTGCGTTTGTCACTATAAATCAATTGATATGACAGGCTACCCGAAGATGCAGTTTGTAAGTTTGCAGTCACTAACTTGCTTCTGGAAGCTGTTCTTCATCACTACTATCAGCTTTACTAGTGTTAGTCGCTTTATCTTTTTTACTTACTTTATTTGATGCTTGCTCTTTGTCGCTCGCAGACTGCGCTTCAGTTTTTGGTGCTGGCTTTGGCTTTTTCGCTTGCAGCGCAATGAGCACTTCTTCGCGTCGCTCCGCTAAAAAGATACTAAGGTCTTCAGTTACTTGCTCTGACAATTCGATTGGTGCATCGGTGAGCATCGCAGACAAGTTATCTGCCATATCCAACATTTTGTCGTATTCATCAGCGGCCTTCTTATCCATAAACGTCTGCACCTCCACGCCATCTCTAATTACCACAAACCGACTTTCAACTGCCATGCGTTTCCCTCATTTACCGAACACTGCACTTATATAACGCAGCAAAACATTAGACAATAAACTGTATAGATCGACAGTAACACAATTCCAATTTTTCACCAAACTTTTGTCGCCGTTTGTCGGCTATAGACTCGTGTTACCGGTATTGAATGTAACTATATTTTTCAAAAATCATTATTCACATTTTCAATAAGAGACTATTTATTAATCACTTAGCGACGAACAACCTGTTTTATACGGTAAAGATATTTACAGCCAGTCTCTACTCATTAACAACTTTTCGATGAAAAAACACCACTATTAACTTGTGCTTGGCAATACACCTACAACAGCACTTTAAACAAGCGTGCTAATTGATGCTCAGTAGCACTTTGCACGCCATCTAAATTAAGGAGATTAACAATGAATAGTCCAATCAAAACAACTAAGGTTAAAACTGTCATCACTGGCGTTGTTGCTGGTATATCGTTGGCGCTGGTAAGCGGCAATAGTATGGCAATGGACAAACAAGTAGAGCGCGCATTGATCAAAGTATGTAAATCAGCGGCTAGCAACAAACCCATTCGAATGAAAGTGGCAATGGAGGATTACAATCTATCAACACATGACGTTGCGTTGAAAGTTATGTGTAATGGCGACGATATTATTACTTTTGCGGAAACTCGCGGTGCTTATAAAACCGCCTCTCGCCTGCAAAACAGTATTGGTGGTGTTGAAATTATCGACGTAGCCAAAGCGGATAAAATTAATGTTAACTTTATTGAATAAGTGACTATCTCATGCCTCAGTTCAGAAAACGGTGTGCTCATTACAATCATTCATAAATGAGCACATCATTTCATAAAACTAATCCTTAAGTCACTGCTAGTAACACCTGAGCCGCTCTAGAAATTACTGTTCAGGAAAGTAGCTAATTATGAGATTAACTCGTCAAACAACTCTATCGTCACGATTTCGCCCTGCTCCACTCGACCTTGATCTTGTGGTAACAAAATGAAGCAGTTAGCTTTGGCAATGCTGGTTAAGATGCCAGAGCCTTGTGAGCCTGTACTTGTCACTTCAAGTTGGCCTTCGCTATTTAACTGCCAAACCGCCCGTTGAAAATCCATTCGCCCCTGTGCTTTTCTCAGTGCTGAAGTTGTTACTGCCGGCAGTTTTACGCGCGGTGGCATTTTGGCAGCCATCATTTGGTAAAGTGCAGGCACAACTAGCTGGTAAAAAGTGACCAATGCTGACACTGGATTTCCCGGCAGGCCAAAGAAGGTGCTGTTAGCAAGCTTACCAAAAGCAAACGGTTTGCCTGGCTTCATGGCAATTTTCCAAAAGCCTACTTGGCCTAATTCTTCCAAAATCAGTTTAGTGTAGTCAGCCTCCCCCACGGAAACGCCGCCACTTGAGATGACTACGTCGGCTTGCTGGTTAGCTTGATTAAACGCTGCTCGCAGTTTCTCTTTATCGTCAGCGATAACACCAAAGTCAATCACCTTAACTGGTAGCTTGCTCAACATCGCCGACAAAAAGAAGCGATTACTTTCAAAAATATCCCCTTCCGTTAACACTTCACCTGGCTGTTTTAACTCATCTCCTGTCGCAATCAACGCAATAGTCAGCAGTTTCACAACGGTGACGGAGGCAATACCGATAGAAGCCAAGGTTCCAATATCAGCGCTCGTTAACTGATGTCCTTTGTTCATCAATACTTGCTGCTGCTGAATATCTTCACCTGTCGCTCTAACGTGCTGACCGTACTTCGTTGCTTGTTGCAGCACATGCTGTTCGTCTTGAACCTCGACATTTTCTTGCATTTCAACCGTGTCACAGCCTAAAGGCAATTTAGCACCAGTCATAATGCGAACACATTCACCAGCGCCGACTTGGCCTTGAAAGGGTGCACCCGCAAACGCTTTGCCTACCAACCTTAACCTACTGGTGTGCTCAACACTTGCCTGAGCAAAGGCATAGCCATCCATCGCTGAATTATCATGAGGCGGCACATTGACGGGGCTCAGCACTTGGCTGGCCAGAACTCGACCAATTGCCTGCTCAATGGGAATTTCTTCGCTATCGCTGTGGGTTGGAACATTTTCTAATATGAGGGTTTTCGCTTGCTCAAATGGCAACAACCCCGATTGACTAAAACAATCAGCCATGACAAAACCTTATAATAATTTGCGCCTGCTCAATATACTGGGTTTTATGCAAGTTTGAAATCTAGCTGTGAATTGTTATGCTTAAGGAACAATTTGGTTCGCCGAGCTTTTCAGCGCTAAGTATTTGTTGCATCAAGCGACAAAGATAAGTCTGATAAGCCGTGGTTAACGAGTGGCAACGCAATACAGCGACCACAAGTCAAACCACCAGGGTTAGCAAGGAAACGCGCTAGCCTCCCGCATTTGGAAAGGTGAGATGTTACAAGACGCTTTTGGTCGCAGGTTTTATTACCTGCGCCTTTCAATTACTGATGTATGCAACTTTCGTTGCCAATATTGCTTACCTGATGGTTATCAGTGCGATCACGATCGCAACTTTCTTACCCTGCCCGAAATCAAAACACTGGCGGCAACCTTCGCTCGTTTAGGCACCGAGAAAATTCGTATTACTGGCGGTGAGCCCTCTTTGCGAAAAGACTTACCTGAAATTATCAGTGCCTGTAAAAATACCTCAGGGATTAAAAAAGTAGCCATTACCACTAATGGTTATAAATTGCCTGAGCATTTGCCGAGCTGGTTAGATGCTGGCTTAGACGCTATCAATATCAGTATTGATAGTTTAGATGCCAAGCAGTTTCAGCTAATTACTGGCCACAACAAGTTAGCCACCATTTTAGAGGGCATTGACCAAGCACTTGCGGCGCCGCAATTAACAGTGAAGGTAAATACTGTATTAATGCGCGGTTTTAATTTAGATGAACTGTCACGCTTTTTAGCTTGGGTAAAAGACAAACCTGTTTCATTGCGCTTTATCGAGTTGATGCAAACTGGTGATAACACAACCTTCTTCGATCAACAGCACGTTAGTGGTGACACCATTAAGCGTCATTTACTGCAAAATGGCTGGCTACCAGCGTTAAGAGATAAAACCGCAGGCCCAGCGCAAGAGTTTTACCACCCAGACTATGCTGGCAAAATTGGCCTTATCATGCCGTACAGCAAAGACTTCTGTGCGAGTTGTAACCGCCTGAGAATTAGCTCGCTCGGCAAACTTCACCTTTGCTTGTTTGCCGAGCAAGGGCACGAATTACGTCACTTGTTAACCCCAGATTCTCAAGACGATGCTAAAGCCAGTGACGAAAAGATTGAACGCATAGCAGCCGAAATTACCGCCTTACTGGGTGATAAAAAGGCTAGCCACTTTTTACAAGACCGGCTGACCGGTGCCACTAAACATTTGTCGATGTTAGGAGGCTAAACTTGAATAACCATCAAAATGGCTGCATTGGCATAGTGCTCGCTGGTGGTTTGTCACGCCGCATGGGGAAAAATAAGTCGCAGCTAATGCGCGCGCAGCAAGCGGGTTCGCAAACCATGTTGTCGTTTAGTCAAGAACTGCTTGCTGATGCTGGTGTTGATCGCGTGGTGATTAGCGCGTCATCGGAAAACTTAAGCACAGATTCAGCTATAAACAAGACCGACAACAAGGCCAATATCGTACCTGATCTAATGCCACAACTTGGGCCACTGGGCGGTATTTATAGCGTATTTGCACAAGTACCTTGTCAGGCAGCATTAATTATTCCTGTTGACCTGCCCTTGATGAACGCCCAAGTATTAACTCAGTTAAAACAGGCTGGGCAGCTGCTAAAGCAGGCGGTACATTTTGAACAACACTCACTACCGCTTTATTTGCCAAACAATGCCTATACTGAATTGTTTTTTAATCAGCACTTAGTTCAACTAAGTCAAAGTGCGAAAGGGCCTTCGATTAAGGCGCTATTGGCACAAATGCCACATCAGTCAATTAGGTGCTTAACGCCCAGTACATTAACCAATACCAATACCCCTGATGACTGGCAACAAGCTCAGTCGCAACTGTTGACGCCACTAAGGAGTTATTAATGGCCAAAGCAAGTTTACCTGAATTTATTCCATTAAATATCGCTGTACTTACCGTTTCAGATACCCGCAGTGAAGAAACAGATACCTCAGGCGCTGCATTAGTCGAGCGCTTAACTCAAGCAGGCCATACACTGGCTGAAAAGGCGATAGTGAAAGACGATGTTTATCAATTACGCGCCATTGTCTCGAAATGGATTGCCAGTGACGATGTGCAAGTGGTTATTTCAACTGGCGGCACAGGCTTTACCGCCCGTGACAATACGCCTGAAGCCTTAATGCCATTATTTGACAAACAGATTGAAGGTTTCGGCGAAACCTTCCGTCATATTTCATTAGGTGAAATTGGCACTTCTACGGTGCAATCTCGCGCCCTTGCTGGTATGGCGAATGGTACCGCAGTATTTTGTGTACCCGGCTCAACTAATGCCTGTAAAACCGCATGGGATAAGTTATTGGCAGAGCAGCTTGATGCCAGCCACAAGCCGTGCAACTTTGCACCGCACCTGAAAAATATTGATGTTAACTGTCATACCCGAGGTTAATTGATGAGTGATTCACTAACTCATTTGAATGCACAAGGCGAAGCCAACATGGTTGATGTTACTGACAAAGCGGTTACGCAGCGTCAGGCCACGGCACAAGGCTATATCAAGATGTCGGCAGACACTTTAGCCATGATAACCGAAGGCAAACATAAAAAAGGAGACGTGTTCGCCGTAGCGCGTATTGCCGGTATTCAGGCAGCGAAAAAGTGTGGCGATTTAATTCCGCTTTGCCATCCACTGATGCTGACAAAAGTTCAAGTTGACTTTACTCTCGAGCCTGAGCACAACCGAGTTAAAGTCACTAGCCTATGCAAGCTTTCGGGCCAAACTGGTGTTGAAATGGAAGCACTAACGGCGGTGTCAGTTGCCTGTTTAACCTTGTTCGACATGTGTAAAGCCGTTGACCCTAACATGGTGATTGAAGGTATCGCTGTAACCACTAAATCAGGTGGTAAAAGCGGACACTGGGAGCGCACACAAGCATGTTAACCGTATTATTTTTTGCGAGGTTACGTGAGCAGCTTGGTCAAGCTTCGGTTCAAATCGCAGTTAACGAAAACACCACTGTAGAACAAGTGCTGACGCAATTGATGGAAGAGCACCCTAGTTGGCAATCTCCTCTAAGTAGCGACAATATTTTAGCGGCGCTTAATCAACAAATGGTGAGTAAAGATACTGTGGTAAGTGCTGGTGATGAACTCGCATTTTTTCCACCGGTGACCGGAGGCTAAGCATTGACTGTAACTGACCTTAATAGCGCCAGCTCAATGAGCACCAAAGTACGAGTGAGCGAAGCTGATTTTAATGCCGGTGATGAAATTACATTACTGCAAGCTAACAACCAAGCAGATGGCGCGGTTGTAACGTTTACGGGCCGCGTGCGTAAGCAAAATGAAGGTCATCGAGTCACAGGCTTGTTTCTAGAGCACTACCCAGCAATGACAGCACTGTCACTTAACCGCATCATTGATAGCGCCAGAGCCAAGTGGCAGATCAATAAAGTAACGGTTATTCATCGGGTTGGCCAGCTGAATCTCGGCGATAATATTGTTTTTGTTGGCGTCACGAGTGCACATCGTGGTGATGCATTTGCCGCTGCCGAATTTATTATGGACTACCTCAAAATTGAAGCACCGTTTTGGAAAAAAGAAACGCGAACCGATGGCGAAGTTTGGATAGACGCCAGACAAAGTGATCAAGATAAAGCAATTACTTGGTAATGCAGCAGTTTTTAACGTCAACGAGTAAGTTCATTAAATCCTTTCTCAACAAACTCGATGTAAGCTCGCGCTGGCGTCACTTGCCTGATTTTTTCGCTCACCTGCACAACCTTAAGCAACTTCGCCTTAGCTTGTTTAGCTTTTTTTCGTTTAACTTGCTTGGCTTATTTAGCTTGGCAGCATTCAGCGTCAGTGCTTACGCCCAGTCTGACATCGTACTCAGAGCAGCCGTTGCCAGTAATTTTGCGGCCAGTGCAAAACAATTATCCGCTCCTTTTGAAAAACAATATAACCTAAAAATCCATTGGATTAGCGGTGCCAGCGGCGCGCTTTACCAGCAAATTCGCCATGGCGCCCCATTTGATTTGTTTTTTTCGGCTGATCGCCAACACCCAGAGCTATTGGCCGATAACGGCTTTATCAAGCAAACAACGCTTGCTCCGTATGCCATAGGGCAACTCGCCATTTATGCGGCGAAAAATCCGGCTCTAACGCCACAAGCTATTATCAACAAAGACTTTGTTGCTAAACGTATCGCCATTGCAAATCCTATCACCGCCCCCTATGGCAAAGCGGCACAAGCGTGGCTAACCGAGCATGAACTTTGGCAGCAATATCGCAAAAGCGCGATTATCGGCAATAATGTCAATCAAACCTTTCAGCAAACTCATTCTGGCGCCGTCGATTGGGGCTTAGTTGCGGTTAGTCAGCTAGTCGCCCATCAGTTGCCTGTGCAGCAAGTTACCCTTACAAGTCCCGAGATGCTCACCCAATACGCAGGTGTACTTTCTGCCAGTAAACAGCCTGCACTATCGAGTAAGCTGATTGCGTTTTTTACGCAAGTTGAACAACAAGAAAAGCTCGCTTCACTCGGCTATTTGCCGATTGATGCATTGAGTAACCCTGCGCAGTTGTCTCAAGATATACCAAGTGCCACTCGCCATGACTGAATTTGACCTATTAGCCACCTTCACAACACTTAAACTGGCAAGTGTCACAACCCTGATTTTATTATTGCTGGGCACACCGCTGGCATGGTGGTTAAGTCAGTTACAATCCAAATGGCGAGTGGTGATTGAGGCTGTGGTTGCTTTGCCATTGGTACTTCCGCCAACCGTCTTAGGTTTTTACTTGCTTATTGCCTTTGCGCCAGATGCCCTGCCCGGCCAATTATGGCAGTCGCTTACTGGCCAGCAACTAGCCTTTAGCTTTTCGGCAATTGTTATCGGCTCAGTATTTTATTCACTGCCCTTTGTTGTTCAGCCACTACAAAAAGCGTTTGAACAAATTGACCCGCATATACTGGCCAAAGCACGTATGTTAGGGGCGACCAAGCTCGACTTGTTTTTCCACGTTATTTTACCACTGACCAAAGCCAGCTTTATCACGGCGGCAACCTTAGGCTTTGCGCATACCGTGGGCGAGTTTGGGGTGGTACTGATGATCGGCGGCAATATTCCTGATGAAACTAGGGTGCTATCTATCGCATTATTCGACCATGTTGAAGCGTTTGATTATCAACAAGCACATTTACTGGCCTCAATACTGCTAATTGGCTCATTAATTACGTTAGCGCTCATCTATTTACTCAATTTTCACCATGACCAACGCAATGCGAATGAAGGCTCGCATGGGCTAAGGCAGCGTTAATGAGTTATTTAGAAATTAACATCAAGGCACAGCTGGCAAACTTCTCCTTGGCCGTTGAAGAGCGCATACCGCTAACGGGTATTGTTGGCTTATTCGGCCATTCAGGTGCGGGTAAGTCTACGCTACTAAAAACCATTGCTGGCCTCAACACGCCTGCAATTGGTGATATCAGTCTGGCTGGCACTAAGCTATTAGCAACCAAAGAACGACTAAATGTTGCGAGCAAGCACCGGCGCATCGTCGGTGTATTTCAACAAGACAGCTTATTCCCTCACTTAAACGTGAGAGACAATTTACTTTTTGGCCGTAAACGCTTGTCGTCACCAACACTCGATACCGACAAGATTATCGAGCAAGCTGGGTTAACCTTGTTACTTGATCGCAAAGTCACTTACCTCTCAGGTGGTGAACGACAAAAAGTTGCATTAGTGCAGGCAATATTGGCAGAGCCTAAGTTGCTAATATTAGATGAGCCAGTTACCGCACTGGATAGGCAAAATAAACTAGCAATTTTACAACTGATTAAGTCGCTGCATCTCACTACCCAAATGCCCATGCTGTTTGTCAGTCACAATATGAGTGAACACGAATTTTTGTGTGAGCAGCTTTATGTTATGGAAAATGGTCAAATTATCGAGCGTGGCGAAATCTCAGGCGTGGTCGCCCAGCTAACCCAAAAGCAACGCATCGTGCCGCAAACGGTATTAAAAGTAGAACAAACGGACTTGCCTGAACAAAAAGACTTAGCAGGGCAAAACGGTCTAGCAGGGGACAATGGTTTAGTGCAACTGCGCACGCCAAATGGCCTAGAGCTATATACCTTAAGTGGCCGCATTATCTTTAACCAAGGCAGCAGCGTATGTAGTATTCTTGCCAGCGATATCAGTGTTTGCACTTCACCGCCAGATCATAGCTCTATCGTTAATCAACTGTCCGGCATTATTACGCATATATCAGTTCATCAACATCAAGTCTTGTTAACGGTGAACTGCAGCGGTCAGGAATTTTTTTCAGCTATTACCAGTTATTCATTGTCGCAACTGGCATTAGCGGTTAATCAACCGATTTATCTACAATTTAAGGCAAGTGCCTTACAACAACTGGCTTATCAAGGAGATTAAGGTGTTAACAGCACAAGAGCATATCCGCTACGGTCGTCAAATAATGCTAAGCCAAATTGGCGAACAGGGGCAACTTGCCCTACAGCGCGCCAAGGTGTTGATTGTCGGCATGGGTGGGTTGGGTTGCCCAGTGAGCCTTTATCTTGCCAGTGCCGGAGTTGGTAACTTAGTGCTCTGTGATGGCGATGAAATTGAAGCATCCAATTTACAGCGACAAGTGCTCTACACCCCAGATGACATCGGCGAAAACAAAGCGGAAATAGCGGCGCAAAAACTTTCGCAGCAAAACCCCTTGATTGATATCGAAGCGGTTGATGAGATGTTTGACTCAGAGCTCGCCGAAAGTTATTTACCTGAAGTTGATTTAGTGATTGATTGCACCGACAGCCTTAGCGCCCGTTACCTACTTAATCAAGCTTGCTACAACTATAACGTACCACTTGTGATCGGTGCAGCAACAGGCTTTGATGGCCAAACCATGATGATAGATCCGCGTCAATCAAGCGCTTGCTATCAGTGCTTATTCCCTGCATCTTCTTCGAGCGACGCAGCCGATAACAATCAAAATTGCCAAACCCTCGGCATACTTGGGCCAGTACTGGCGATAGTTGCGGGCATGCAAAGCCTAACGGCAATAAAATACCTCGCTAACCTTCCGGTGAACGTCAATCAGCTACAGTTGTTTGATGGCCTAAGCCAGCAATGGCAGCAATTTACTCTCGCCCCGCAAACAAGCTGCCCTGTTTGCCACAAACAATAGTCCTGAAGAAAGATCTAAATGACTAGGGCGTGTTGACCTTTCGAGATTGAATTTTGTTCAATCTAAACGCTTTCTGATCGCGGCGCTCGCTTTGTCGTATAGTCGTTCTATGTAAAAAGCGAGCAACAATGAGCAGGAAGCGTTTAGATGAACCCGCAGGGCAGCGTCTGTTTGAATTTTCTACTGTGTTGGCACTTATTTATGGAGAATGACTACACTACACAAGTGCCGCCTTGTATAAAACCCAAACAGACTGCTGTAAAAACAACCCTGAAAGATCAACACGCCCTAGACATGAAAAAAGCCGCATTAAGCGGCTTTTTTCGGAATCCTTACTGTCATGATCACGCTGGAAAATAGCATGATGTGGAAATTTTTGTTGTCTGTACTTATGTTTCCGTGTTTCCGTACGTGTGTTTTTCATAAGTGTGCTATCTAAATACTAAATAGCTTTTGTTGTCTATGTAGATTATTAACTTAAGGCAAGACTTATTTAAATAAGCCCATATTGCGGTCATTCATTGCCGCTCGCCAACCGCCGAGCCATTCAGATTTGGCTTCGATACTTTGGTAAGGACAATTGTCTCGGGATTTGCCACTAAGGCCGGCTTGATAACCATTTGCATGCGCTCTATCCAAACGATCTCGTTTTTGTCTTCTCATAGATCAGTCTCCGTAACTTGTTAAAAGTATTGTGGTTTTATTGACTATAAATTGATTAAGCGGTCAACCTTGAAGAACAGTTGACGATTCATTTAAGAACAAATCGAATCCGAATGCAATAACAAAAAATTCATAAAAATGTCATTTGATGTAACTAGTAGGAACAAGTAAATGAATCATTAATTAGCTAAACTTGAAAAGCTATTTGAAAACATGCGGTTAATATTTAACAAGTAGGAAAGCAACACAATAAGCTAAATGTTCGCGCACTAAACAAGAGTGATTAAAGCATCAACAATTAAACACAAATGATAACAAATTCATAAAAATGCCATTGCCAATTATCAAATCTTGCGATAAAAAACGCTCGTAATCTTTATTTTTATTTTTTGAGTCTTGTTATGAATGCAACTAGTATTCCAAAAGATAGCTTTAAGGCTAACCGCAAATTTTACGATGATAGAAACTACCCACGTGGTATGGGTAGAAGTGGCGACTTTACGCTCGCTGAAGTACAAATTTTAGAAAACCACGGCGTTGCCTTAAAAGCATTAGCTGATGGCTCTCAAACTCCAGAAACCGAGTTGGAGCAACGCTTTGTTGAAGTGTGCCAAGGCAAGCTTGCCCCAGAAAATAAGGTCGAAAAAGCTTGGCTTAAGTACCAAAACAAAGTGTTATCACCAAAGCAGTTTCATACACTATTTGGCCGTACTAAAGTCGAAGCCAGTGATGAAGAAACGACTACCGAATCAATCGATATCGACGCTGACTAGGCAATAAAGCCGCAAGCTAGCAGTTTATTTAATGATTCAACTAGCTAAGCCTCAATTAACTCGGCATCAACTAACTGAGGCTCAATCAGCTCTGGTCGATTTACAACGCTACCGCTCGACAATTAGCTTAGCTAGTCGGCTTGTAACAGCGGTTGCAACATAGCTTCTAAACCATTGAGTTTGATTTCATATACTAACGCTAGCTGTTCCCCTAACTTCCCTTCTGGGAAGCCTTTGCTATTAAACCAAACCAAGTAAGGTTCGGGTAACTGCAATAACTTACGCCCAGCGTATTTACCAAATGGCATCACTTGATTGATGGCAGCAACCAGTGCTTGTTGATCAGCGAACATAAGATGAGTAATCCATTGGGTTAATTGTTATTAGTTGGTTTAAATGCGATGAGTTTGTTTGCGTAAATATTTTCGCACTTTCTTAAGCAGAGTAATATACCTATTTAATTACCAAGCTCGGCCAGCAATTTGTCATCAAAAATTCACACCTAAGCGCACTCCCCTATATTGACGCTAACGTAAGGCGATAAACGCTAAAGTAACTGGTTAACCATGCAATAAAAGTGTCATCTGCACTCTCTATACTCGGCTCGAATTCACGAATTAACATGTTAAGGGACCATAGATGTCAATTATTCGTAAACGAACAGCACCGCAAAAAGCCTACATTCCAGTTAACGCCAGAGATAACCATTATTTACTTGCCGAGTTTCCCTTAACAGATCGCCTTATTGAAGCGTTGCAAACACAACCTAGCAAAGTTGAGGGAGAGTATGAATCTGTTTATCAAACGCTTAGTGCCAAGCTTTTTGAATTGAGTCAGCATTACGAAATCACTAATGCCCTATTTATTGCAAACGATAAACTAGCACGAGTTCGTTACTCTCAAGAAATGCATCAGTGGCAAACTAATCAGCAGATTTTGTTTTACTACAACCCTAGCTATCATCAATTGCAGAAGTCGTTTTACGATGCCAGCTATCGCGCTGAAAAAATCACCTTGCTGTTTTTAGCAATTGGCAGCGACATTCGAATTAATGCTGCTAGCTTTCATGCCAAAGTCAGCCAACTGCTACTGGAATTTGAAGCAACATTAAACTTGGGCAGCTTGAATTTTAGATTAAGAGATCACCAGCACCTGACCTACGATTTATTCGAAAAACAAAAATCGGGTGCCGACTCAAAAGCTCATAAGCTGAGAACTATTAACGTTCGTTATGCGAGCCAAAGTGTCGAGCTACCCGCGTCACAACGCCAAATGACCTATGCAACCATTAACATTCCAGTTAAATCTGACTTAGTGAATTTGGCTGATATCGACCCGTCTTCTGACGATCCGTATAACCCATTTTATACGCTAATTACTGACGCCTTTTCCAACGCTGCGCAGCGTTTTAATCTCAACAATGGTGCACTTATCGCCAATGGCTTAATTCCAATTGTTCGTTGCAACGAGCATGAAACCGTTTCACGCGTTGGTGAATTGCAAATGCTCGGCTACAACCCTGAGCTATCCCCTTGCGGTTTAATGAGTAAGTGGGATGCTCGACACTTAGTGGATCATATCCAACTCGTGTTTGTCGCAACCAAAGACAATCAAACTGATTTAGCCCATGCAAGGTTTCTCAATCAAATCGAAATGGCGGTTAAGCAAATGGCACAAACGCTGGCGTTTGATCCTAAGCATGATGAGGTCACGGTGCGCTTTCATCAGCATATTGCCTATAACTTGAGCGCAAAAAGCGATTAATAGTCACAACCAGTAAAAACATCTAGACGTCTAAACATCTATGATGTATCTTTAACATTATCATTAGGTGTTTAGGACGTTTATCGTGACTACAAACTTTCAACAAACCACATTAGCTGGTGGTTGCTTCTGGTGCATTGAAGCAGCTTTCAATCAACTGGTTGGCATAGAGCAAGCTGTGTCTGGCTATATGGGCGGCACGGAAGCAACAGCCGATTACAAAACGGTCTGCGAAGGTAATACTGACCACGCAGAAGTGGTGCAACTGACCTTTAACCCTGAACTTATTAGCTATCGCGAGATTTTAGAAATCTTCTTCGCGTTGCACGACCCTACGCAGTTAAATCGTCAAGGTAATGATATTGGTCGCCAATACCGTTCAGCGATTTTCTACCACAACGATGCGCAAAAGCAGGCGGCAGAAGCCATTATTGAAGAGATTAATCAAGACGCTATTTGGCCCGATCCTGTGGTTACTGAAGTGAACGAGCAAATGCCGTTTTACAGTGGCGAGGAGTACCACCAAGGTTACTTTAACGCGAACCCAGAAAACCAATACTGCCAAGCTGTGGTTTCACCGAAATTAGCGAAGTTTAAAAAGACTTTTGCCAGTAAGTTGAAATAAGCCAATCAACTGACGACAGTCGTAATTAAAAAGCCCCAAGCAATCCCTATTGCTTGGGGCTTTTTGTTTAGCTTTGCTTTTTAGCGTTGCAGCTAACTTATAGCAAGATAATGTGCTACGAGTTTTCTTCTGACTCAGGCTCACCAATAATATCTTGTGTGCGCAACTCAAAGTCACTGGCGTCGTGGCGCTCATGTAATTGCTCGTTAGGTTCACCCCAAGCGCGATTTACCATACGACCACGCTGTACAGCAGGTCGTTCAGCAACTTGATTTGCCCAGCGCACAACGTTGCGATAAGCGTTCACGTCTAAAAACTCAGCTGCTTCGTATAAACCACCTTGCACAAGTACACCGTACCAAGGCCAAATCGCCATATCGGCAATCGTGTATTCTTCACCACATATGTAAGTATTGTCAGCAAGGCGCTTATCTAAAACATCAAGCTGGCGCTTCACTTCCATAGTAAAACGATTAATTGGGTACTCAAATTTTTCTGGTGCATAGGCATAGAAGTGGCCAAAGCCACCACCTAAATAAGGCGCACTACCCATTTGCCACATTAGCCAAGAAAAACATTCGGCTCTTGTCGATGGCTCGGTAGGAATAAAAGCGCCAAACTTTTCAGCTAAATAAACTAATATTGCGCCAGATTCAAACACAGGAACAGGTGTTTCACCTGAGTTGTCATAAAGCGCAGGGATCTTAGAGTTTGGATTGATCTCAACAAAGCCTGAGCCAAATTGATCGCCTTCCATAATGTTTACCATGTAAGCGTCGTATTCAGCTTCTTTAACACCAGCAGCAAGTAACTCTTCCAGCATAATCGTCACTTTCACACCATTAGGTGTTGCCAGTGAATGTAATTGCAGTGGATGCTTACCAACAGGCAGTGCTTTTTCAAATGTAGCACCTGAAATTGGGCGGTTAATGTTAGCAAATTTGCCACCACTTTCACTGTCCCAAGTCCAAACCTTAGGGGGTTCGTAAGGCTTTTCTGACATTATCTAACTCCTAATAAATTTGATTATTAAATCATACGCTTAGTTGACCTAATGTAAATCACTTATCTTTCATCCGTATTTGTCCAATTAGGCTAGTAACAGACCTTATTACGACCCGAGCGTTTGGCCTGATAAAGGCAAATATCCGCACGGCCAATAAAATGCGAGACTTGCTCATGCCCTCGTGCTTCGGCAACCCCAGCACTGACAGTACGGTTTTTAACACATGCGATAGGCGCTGACTCAATCGCCTTTCTGATTTTCTCGGCAACTTGTATTGCGCCATCCAAATCCGTTTCAGGGCAAATAACTAAAAACTCTTCACCGCCCCAGCGACCAGCAATATCAGCTGCTCGTATATGCGATGCAATAATTTTAGCCATGGCTTGTAATACTTTATCGCCTTCTTGATGGCCCAGTTCATCATTAATATCCTTAAAGTGATCAACGTCGATAATAATGATGCTACTACTTTTGCGATAACGTCGAACGCGACCTAATTCGCTATCCATGGTTTCATTTAACTTAAATCGATTGTAAAGCCCAGTTAGCGGGTCAGTAATGGCTCTTTGTTCTTGCTGCATGCGCTTGCGAATTTCAGCTTGTACTTGCTGCTCTAACTGAAACCTTAACTTTGAAAGTTCGGTCACATCTGTCGAGAAACCGATATACCGATTTATTTCGTTATCGCCATCAAATAAGGGGATCTTAGTAGACCAGTAATATTTGTCTTCGCCCTTATCATCAACAAAATGCTCTTCACCCACCTGCTTTTTGCCAGTGGCGAACAGTTGATCATCCATGCGATTAAAATTACTTACGCTCTCAGGAGGAACTAACTCGTCAAGCCGATGCCCTAGCAATTCATCAATGCTTTTATTAAATAACTCCAATGTTTTGGTATTGGCATAAACAAAGCGATAGTTGCGATCTTTCATGTACACGAAAGCATCAATATTGGAGAGTATGGTGTCGAGCAGGTGATTGTTTTGTTTGATCTCGAGCTCCATGCGCTTGCGCTCGGTAATATCAGTTGCCACGCCAAACATGCCAATAATGTTACCTGCACAATCAAGCAATGGCTTTTTAACGGCTAGGCAAAAACAAACTTTACCCGTTTCAGCAATAATATTTCTCTCTTCTGCAGATATGGTTTTGCCATACTTAAGCACTTGCTCATCGTTTTTACTGATGTCATCCGACTTATCTAGTGAAAACAAATGATGGTCATCATAACCGATGATCTCTTCCTTTGGCCGGTTGAACATTTCACAGACGAGCTGATTTACATAGGTGTAACAGCCATTAGTATCTTTGATAAAGACACAGGCGCCGATATTGTCTAGCACCAACTTAAGCACATCGAGCTGAACCAAAGCCCCCTGTGCGTTGGAATCCACTTTGCTGTCCATAACAACCAATACCTTTATTATCGCAGCCTTGCGCTGCACTATTATTATCGAGTTAGGTAATACTGAGCAGTTTATTCGCTACCACTCTTAATTAGCACTTTAGCGAGCGTTTAGATTAAACAGGCTCCAGAGTTCTAAACGCTTTACAACTATTAAATACTAACTATAGGTGAGAATTCAAAATTTCAGTAGTACACGCTAAGTAACGTGAATACTCGGGCGTGTTGACCTTTCGAGATTGAATTTTGTTCAATCTAAACGCTTTCTGATCGCGGCGCTCGGTTTGTCGCATAGTCGTTCTATGTAAAAAGCGAGCAACAATGAGCAGGAAGCGTTTAGATGAACCCGCAGGGCAGCGTCTGTTTGAATTTTCTACTGTGTTGGCACTTATTTATGGAGAATGACTACACTACACAAGTGCCGCCTGGTATAAAACCCAAACAGACTGCTGCAAAAACAACCCTGAAAGTTCAACACGCCCTAGGTATCGAGCGTAAGTCGTTAATAACCAAAGGTCTATTTAACTGGTGGCTGGTAAACTGGCTGTTTGTAAACTGGTAATGCATAAACTATGAGTCGCTTCGACGCGGGTTCAACACTAGCTAACGGACTATCGCCCGTTAAACTAGTTAAGTTAGTTAAGTCACTAAAAGGATAACAAGTCACTAATACCAGCCCGCCCTGACTTGGCGCTATACTTAGCATCGCTGATTCTTCGACAATGTCACTGCCAAAAATTTGATAATACCGCTCTTGGCCATCAGCGGTGGTGAGTTTAATTTCGTCCCCGACTTTGATATTGGCGAGCAATCGAAAATGCGTATCTTGGTGGCCAGCAATAGCAATAGTTGACTCACTATCAACGCGATTGAAGGGCGCTATCATCCCCGCTGAAAATGCCAGCGAGGTAGCATCGGCATGATTTAGCACAACAATATCTTCTTCGAGCCGCAAAAAACTTAACTGTGCAGCCGCTGTTGTATCTGCCCAAGGCCAAGGCTTCAGCGATTGGCCCGTTTCGCGGTAATGTTGCCAACTAATGCTAATAAGCTCATGGGCGAGCCAAGACTTGGTTGGCAGCCACAGTGCATGCATCGCCATCACTGCGCCTAACACTAATAAGCTGCTACTTCCTAACACCAATCCCCTTTGCCAAGGTTTCATGTGCTTTGATCCTTGCTTAGCGTTCTCCCTTCCTTCGTTATAGCTAATGGCTTTACCCCGCTAAACCAATAAACGGCACATGCTGAAATCATCAATAACGCTGCTAACATTAGCTGCGACAACCAACCAAGTGATGTTTGTGGCATCATCAATTGCAAGCTTTCTTGCACTGCCAACCGACTATTAGCCAGCTTTTCACTGATATCAAGGCGCTTAGCTCGTGCTATTTTAACGGCGGCCTCTGGGTAGGCGACTGGCTTTTCTATCGCCAGCAAACTCGTGTATGGCGATAATATTTGGTAGGCAAGCGATGTTGTTGTGACTTCACTTTTTATTTGCTCTTTCGGATTGCCAGTGACTAAACCGTCCAGTAAGTCAGCAATTTTTCTGCGCGCCCAAAGCTTGGCTACACCTTTTTCATACACTCCTTTGCCGCTCTCCTCGTCACCAATGGCTTTCGCAAATTTAGAGTCAGCGAGTTTGCTTTCATCAATCACCACTGAACGATACCAATCACCTTGTGGCGTTTGCCCGGTGACTTCGAAACTGGTCAATGGTAGTGATGATTTTATCGCTACCTGCAAAGGCTGACCCGCATGTAAGTCTTTTAATCGTTTTGGATAAACATCAAGTGCTGCGTGAATAGCATTATTAAAAGACAGCTCTAGGTTGGTAACCTGCGGCTTGCTAATGGTGTCTAAAAGTTCGGTCATTTTATCTAGCACGTCTTGCTGGCGCTGAATAAACACATAGTGACCGCGACCAAATTGCGCGGCTTTTTTCATAAAATAGCCATTGGGTGCTGCGCCAATACCAATAGTATACAAACGATAATTTTGCGTACTATTCGAGAGCAGTTGCATCAGCTCAAATTCATTGGTGATTGCACCGTCAGTAATAAACACAATCTGGCGAAGGACATTTTCTCGCTGTTCATCTACTGCTTTGCTTCTCCTCATCACTAGTGCTTGACTCAGTGGCTGATACATTTCGGTGCCACCGTCAGCACGTAGGCCACTGACAAAATGTTTAGCTCGGGAAATATTTTCGCTAGTTGCCATTTGCGTTTGGCTAAACAAGCGCGACACGTTGCTATCAAAGGCCAAGATATTAAAGCTATCGGCAGGATTAAGTTGTTTTATCGCGTATTGCAGGCTCGCTTTGGCTTGTGCAATTGAGGCTCCTTGCATTGAGCCTGATGTGTCGATAATAAAAATCATATCGCGCGCTAGTTGATTCACTTCAGTGCTTACCTCGGATTCGTGAGAGTCCGATAGCGGATTTTCTAGAGATGAGTTAATTTGGGACTTAAGAGAAGAGTTAGGCGGGTAAAGGGTCAATAAGGTAAAGTGTTCCTCTCCTACTTGCTCATGATAGGTGGCTACTTGAACCGTTTCTGAGATCGCTAGTTGCCAGTTGATTTCAAAGCTGCGATCGGCTGATGCCTCGCCACTAGCGAGTTGAATGTTATATCGACCATAGTCAGAGGATACTACTGCTATTTGATGGCTAGCACTGCTAATTTTAGAAAGCTCAGCACCTGAATTTAACTGCACATTGATCGCAAGTTTACTATCTACCTTTTTATCACCATGAGTTGTATCAGACAAATGACGAACTAAACCGGATCCTAAGGTTCCAGACTCCAAAGCCCCACTTCGAGTGCGTATACGCGCATAGTTACTAACATCATTACTACTAACATCACTACTAAGATAGTTACGACTTCCTATAGTTTGCTCCGCAGCGACTTGTGTCCGCGTAGGTTGATATCGCTGCGTTATTGCACTGGGTAAACGCAACGAATACTGATTATTATGTATTGATACCGGCATCATTAAACGAATGGTAATTTCAACTTCGCTGCCTGCGGGAATATTCGCTAGCTCATTAGTAAACAAGTTTGGGCGATGTTGGTTCACTATGCTCGCCTTCTTCCCCGTCGCTTTCGCTTGGTTAAAAAGCCGCCTAGCTTGCGGCTTAGCCATAATAGTCCCTTTAATTTCACGCTCGCCAACACGCATATGTAAATAATGAACGGCACCATCTTCCGGCAATGGAAATTGATACTGACCATCAAGTGCAATGCCATGCGGATTGACAAAGACTTGCTTAAACTCAGCCATCGCGATTAAGCCATTTATTTCGACATCGATGCTGGTATCAACCGCACTAGCGAATCGCAACTTAGGGTCAGGATGATTAAACACTAACATTGGGCTCAGTAAATAAGGATTAGTTGCCCCATCATTACGTTGAACCTGAGATGCCATGGATTGACGCGTATAGAGTATGAGCAGCAATACCAAACAGCCCATCACAGCAATTATCAGAAATCGTCTAATTCGTTGATACCTGCGTTTTCGCCGCGCCTGTGCAAAGAAAAATGATTGCTGTGGTTGTAGGTAATCTCTTGTTTTATTGGTGAACACTGCCTTGTTGCTCCAGTAGGGAAAGCTTAAGTGCAAGTTCAACAAAAGATCTTGGGCATGAACTAACTAAAATCTGGCAATGTGGCGATAAACTATGGCCAAAATATGGCAATCAAAATTTGCCTAGTAAAAATAGTCATTTACACCCCAAATTTCTTCACTTTACCTTGAAGTAACTTTGCGAGTATTTTGATAGATTCAGGTGTAAAACTAACGGTAACTAGATGACAACAATTAGGAATTTAAGCCAAGCAGATGCGCTAGATGCAAAAGCTATCTGTGATATTTACAATCACTATATAGAAACCTCAACGGCAACTTTTGAAGAAACACCTATTTCGGCAGAAGAGATTAGCCATCGAATTGATAAGGTTTTAGCAGCCAAGTTGCCCTGGCTAGTCATTGAAAACGAACAACAGCAATTAATTGGCTACGCCTATGCTAGCAAGTGGCGAGAGCGCAGTGCTTACCGCTTTGCTGTTGAAGTGTCAGTTTACTTGTCGCCTCAGCACCTTGGACAAGGGCTAGGCGTAAAACTATATCGAGTTTTGTTTGAGCAGCTAAAAGCACTTGGCATACGCCATGCAATTGGCGGCATTACCTTACCTAACCCCGCCAGTGTGGGTCTGCATGAAAAACTGGGAATGACCCAAGCAGCGCAATTTAATAAGGTTGGACTGAAATTTGGGCAATGGTTAGATGTTGGTTATTGGCAAATTGATTTTCACGCCGAACCACCTCAAGAGTAATGTTAACAAGTAACTAAACTCATAGTAGTTAGCCCTTTGCAGGTAACCGATAGCTAAATAAAGCGAGTCAGCTATAATGCCGCGTTATTATTCCTAGCGAACTTGAATAAATGAGCAAAACAATACAACAAGACATTGCCACCATAGCCCTAGTTGTGGCTGATTATGACGATGCCATTGAGTTTTATACCCAAAAGCTTTCTTTTACTCTGGTTGAAGACACCGCAATGGGTGACGGCAAACGCTGGGTCGTGGTGAAGCCACAAAACACAACCGGCACCCACTTACTGCTTGCGAAAGCAAAGAACGATGAACAGCTCGCTGCAGTTGGTAATCAAGCGGGTGGACGAGTGATGCTATTTCTTAACACCAATGACTTTTGGCGAGACTACGAGCAAATGAAAGCGAACGGTGTTAATTTCCTCGAACAACCTCGTGAAGAAAGCTACGCTACCGTGGCGGTGTTTGAAGATCTTTATGGCAATAAGTGGGACCTGCTTGAACGCAAATAGTTACGCTTTAGTGTCATTAGCTATGTAAGAGTCAACATAGACTCGTTACTGCTTTGGCCAAGTCAATATAAAGCTCGCACCGCCAAGCGGCGCTTGATCGACTTCGACGCGTCCTTTATGTAACTCTACGTAGCGTTTTACGATGGCTAGCCCTAAGCCGATACCGCCAGATTTATGATCACATGTCTCTTCCAGCCTAACAAAGGGCTCAAATAAAGATTGCCTATCTGGCTCTGGAATCCCGGGGCCATTGTCTTGTACCGCAAGTTTCACCTGCTGCGCTGCTGGCTTTTGAAAATGCGTATTTCCCTCTTGGCTGCCGCTTTGACTTGCTTGTTGACTGCCATTTGAAATAGCAATATTAATGGTGGTTTTAGCATAACGCACGGCATTGCGAACTAAGTTATCGACCACCCGATTCATCGCTTCTTTGTCCGCCAAGCATGTCACTTCACTTAGTTCATTTGCATCTTGGTAGTTAATGCCATTTATTTGAAAAGTTAGCTCAGGTTCGGTTAACGCAAATCGATGGCATATGTCATAGGCTAAATTGACCAAATTAATAGATTTAAGCTCAAGCTGCGGTTCTTCACGGTCAAAACGCGCGTAAACTAATAGCTCATCAACCAAGGCGTCCAACTCTTCAATCGATTTATCCATGGTATCTATGTATTGATTGACCATGACTTTATCGTCTTCATCGCGAATAATTTCCATAGCAAAACGAATGCGGGCGATTGGCGTTCTTAGCTCATGAGAAACAGCATGCGATAGCTCTTGGTGCGATTTAATTAAACGCTGGATACGCGCCGCCATCGAATTAAAACGCAAAACAAGTTGTTCTAAAGGTTTTGCCACCTTAGTGCTGGCTCGTACACTAAAATCGCCCTGCCCGAAGATTGTTGCGGCTTTGGTAAGTGACATTAGGCCGCGAGAGATTGGCCACACCCAAATAAAAACCACCAATGCTAGGCCAATAAAAAATATCAAAGTATAAACAGCGTCGGTTTGCCCTGCGCTTTCTGTCAATATTGGCCCTAATGCAATAATATTGGCTGGCTCTGCTGGGGCGAACTTTATCGCTTCTGCGCTAATACGAGGGTTTGCTTGAGTCGGCGTTAAGGTTTTAAAAAACCAGCTTTCGCCAGCGATATCATCGTAAAGCGTAACAATGCCACCAAGGCTTAAATAGTCCAGCTGAGCTTGACTAAAAGGAGTTTGAACACGCTCAGCAATCGATGTTAGCTCAGCTAAATGCAGTAAAGAGACGGGATAACCAAATGAGGTGGTGATTGCCGTTAAATGTTGCTCGCGCGTTTGCGCAGGTTGGCGCTTGAGTTCGGTCTCCAGTAAGAAAAATGTTCCTTTGTGCAGCTCAAGATCTGACGTTAATTGGCGTTCAGCTACCACAGCCTTATTTAAGGTTGCGTTGTATAGTAGATCAATACTCCAACCTAGCCCGACCAAGGTTAAAATAAGAAACAGATAGAGCCGAATAAAAAGGTTTTTCATTACTGATGCTAAGTGAGTGCCTTTAAGTGAGTAGCATTAAGTGACTGCTGCGAAATGAGTGTTTATTGTAAACGAATAGGTGTCATTTATTGCCATGCATCAGCAACCAATAAGTAGCCTTTCTTCCACACCGTTTTAATCTTGCTCGGCTTGGTGGAGTTGTCACCCAGTTTCTTTCGCAGACGCGACACCAACATATCAACAGTGCGATCTAAGCCGTCGTAACCAAAGCCACGTAGGGTGTTAAGTAAATCGTCACGCGACAATATTTGATCGGCATTCGCCACAAATTGGTAAAGCAGCTCTAACTCGTTTGTGGTTAGTTCAATCGCTTCGTTGGCAAGAAATACTTCCTGCTTATTCTTGTTAACGGTTAAGGTGCCACACTTAATAATACCCGGTGCGATAGTTTGTGTCGCAACGGGAGCTGCAGCCTCCTCAGCTGCTACTTGATTAGCGATTTTTGCACCGCGGCGCAAGGTCGCATTTACCTTTGCCAGTAGCAATCTCGGCTTAACTGGCTTACAGATGTAATCATCAGCGCCAACTTCCAAGCCAACAATTTGATCAATATCATCTGTTCGCGCAGTTAGCATTAAGATCGGCGTATCAAGTTGTGGTCGAAGCTCTCGACATATATCTAGCCCATTTTTGCCAGGCAGCATTAAATCGAGAATGATCAAATCCGGTTTGGCGGCAAGAATTCGCTCAACCGCTTTATCACCTTGCCCTTCGACAGACACTTGGTAGCCTTGACGTTGAAAGTAATCTTGAACCAAGTCCGCTAAACTGGCGTCATCCTCAACTAAGAAGACATGCCCTTGATTAACTTCCATGTTTATCTTCCATCTGCTTACTTCCCTTGTGCTTACTTTTAATAAATGTACCTTCTATAAACTTCATTTTCATATTAGGCAGCTAACTCCCTTTTAATATACAACTCAGCATAATATTCAACGCTACGCCAGCAATTTGCGCGCTAAAAAGCGAGTTCATCATCTTGGCTTCAATGAATTACCAAAAACAAATGAACTCGCTCACTATCATACCGCTAAAAACGATAGGTGTAATACACGCCAGCGGTTTTTTCATAAATATCATCGGCCTTGTAACCATTGGCTTGTGCGTCAAAATTCGAGTAGGTCACAAGCACGCCAATATCAGACTGCTTTGATAAGGTGTAATTTAAGCCAAGTGAGCCTGCATGTGAATCATCTTCAACGAAGTCGTGCAAATCGCTATAGGTATATTGACCAAAGGCACTCAACTGACCATAAAGGCGCTGTTCAAATCCAACTGACAATGCAACCTCACCGCGATTATCGCGTTTGTCTTCTTGCCAATGAATATATTCGATGCCAAAAGTCAGTGCGGTATCTGAGCTAAATACATACTTACCCGACAAATCAAGACCAACCCCGTAAGAGTCGTCAGCGCCGATAACTTCTCGCCCGCCAGTTAAACCTAAACCTAGCGTCATCTCGAGCCCTGTTTTGTCTTGCCAGCGTTCCATAAATTGATAACGAATACCGCCAAATCCAACAGTAACATTATCAGTAACGCCGTAGCCAAACACAGGCAATGCGCGCCATTTATTGTCACCGTCAGTTTGTTCGCCAAAGAGCAATGCCCCACCGACGGCAATTTCACCATCAGCTAAGACTAATGGCCGTTCAACTAGATTACTTGGGCTTAATTGCTGAGCACTAACCGCCGCAGAGCTCAGTGCGAATACAAAACTAGATAAGATTACTGGTGTTGAGATTAACTTTTTCATCATCATTTCCCTTTGCTATTAAATGCATATTGATTAGTTCAATTGGTATGAGGGAAATCTTAAAGTTGAGATCTGTATGTTTCTTTAATTGAGATGTCGAGAAATGTCGCACACTTGTATAAATCAATGTTAGTTGTCAAAAAGTGTATGACTCTCATGTTAGCAAGTGAATTTTTTAGCTAAGTTGCTGCTGAGATGTGGCTAGAATATCCGTAAGAAACGACGACGACGTTTGGCACGAATGCGCTGTTCTAACGTACCGATGACATTGATATTTGCTTGCGCTATAGCATCACCTAGCAAGTTGGCAGATTGATAACTACGCAAGATATACGTAATAGGCTTATCTGATTCAAACATCATCACATGGCTGCCTGACCATTGGTTTTGCCAGCACTGCAACGGTTCTAATTCTTCTTGCTCATATAAACAATAGTGGCCAGCTTGTGGCATTTCCCATATTAATGCAGCTTTCATTGAACATAGGTATGTACCTGCAGCGAGCTCACAAACATTGGGACTCGCAATCAACATCGGCGACTTAGTGTGGCGAGCTTGATTAGCCTGTTCGCTTGATTGCTGGCTCAACGGTTCTGCTGGTGCAGAGTTGTTTTGAGCCTGAGCCTGCACCTGATTAATCGCAAGCATAGGTAATAACAAACCTATTGTTGCGGCTAACTTCACTAACAGTTGTCGATACGGCCTAACCATCAGAAAGTCCATAGCATGCCTACACTCAAGCTATAAACCGTATCACGGCCACTCACCAGTGGACTGTCACTAATATTGTCGCTAAACAGCGATACACTAGCCGCCGCAATAATTGACCAGTCATCATCCATTGGCCGTTCAACGTAGAGTCGTGCTCGACCAACCCATGCAGCACCAGGTCGATACTCAGGTCGAAAGCTTGTCGCCTCTTCGGCACTTACCCCGTAGTAATAGTCGGTGGCATTATCATCATAAACAGCAACACTGATGCCCGGTAAGAACATTGCGTGACGGGTAAAGTAAGGCCTTGATACATCAAGGCTGGCAACCGTACCGTGATGCCTTGATAATGCGTCATGTACAACGGCCATCCGCACATCAAATTTTCTAAAGATGCCAAAGTACTCAAAGCCAACTTCCGTTGAAGCTTTTCGTGTTTCAATACCATCGAGTAAATTACCGCGCTCTTGATCGTCTTCTGACAACTCAAAAAATAACGACTCGGCTATAACACTTACCTGCCGCGTTTCGCTTTGATAAAGAATATGCCCGATAGTAAACGGACGCCCTGATAAGGGAGCAACTTCAGCAAAAAAGTTATCTTTGTAGTAGCCACCAGAAATAACGGCATCAAGTTCTATAGTGTTGTGAAACTCATCAATGCTATCAATTAATGTATTGCGATAGGTGGTGACTAAACCAAGATCTAGCTCCCAATGTGACTCTGATGAGCTGGCTTCTTGCACAGAAGTTTCATTTACTGTCGATATTTGTACCGCTTGTTGCTCAACTGCAGAAGCCTGGTTAGTTTGACCAGCGACAAGGTGAGGATAACAAGCAACAAAAGCCAACCAAACCAACACTAGGTTATATAAATTTTTTTTCATTATTTTTCTGTTTTAAAGCCTGTGCCGATTTCAAAGGCGCTCGGTATATTATTGGTCAGCAAAGCAGTTACCATTACATAAGTGCGAGCTAAGTCTTTCATTTTGTTATTTTATAGACAAATCCAAGTGTACGATGTCATTACTTGGCATGCTAGCGATTTATTAATGCATTAAAAGTAGCAAGGCTAGCGTTAAGCCCCAAATAATTGATAAGTGATAAGTGATAAGTGATAAGTGAGCAGGCACAACTCGCTAAACCAATTCACTTCACGCTAGCAAAGGCCCTAGTTATTGGCGTGCTGGCAGAACACTCAGAATTGATTACACTTAATTTTAGGGCAGACAATCGAGCAAATAGCGATGGAGCAAAGCTTCACCTCCAGTTTTTATATCGCAGCCAAACCAGCAAGTATATACACTGCACTCACCTTGGATGTGTGTAAATGGTGGACTGAAAATGCCACTTGTGCCAGTAGAATTGGCGACTTGCTAAGTGTGTATTTTGAAAACAATACACATTGGGTGATGACAGTCGCAGAGGCCACGCCATGCCATTCTCTCGTTTGGCATGTTACCGAAGCTTTTCACGATTTACCTTCGCTTGACCAGAAAGATGAATGGCTTGGTACCAATATTATTTGGCACTTAGAAGAGCAAAAACACGGGACGAATGTCAGTCTAACACATAACGGTTTAGTGCCATCACTTAATTGCTATCGGGTTTGCCAATCGGGTTGGCAGCAATACTTATCAAGCCTGCAGGCTTATTTAGAATCGGGCCAAGGTAACCCTTATCACTGAAATACGATGCAGTAGCTTTATGTATGGTCTAGTGGATTTAAGACAATAGATTCCATATTAATCGTTTTTTTTCTGTTTAGTGTTAGCAACTCTATTATCACTTTTAACCTGATGCTGGTTTAGTCTGTCACTCTTACTCTCTTCCTTTTGCTATTGCCATTGCCATTGCCATTGCCATTGCCATTGCCATTGCCAGCAGTGCAATTGAGGTTTACACAGCCTCTTACAATTGCACCAGAATATTTTATTTTCAAATCCGACTAAAATTCATAGAGTAGAAATAAAAATAATAATTCAAGGACGCTAACATTGAACCTAAACCAAGTAACACTGCCAACCGTTGATATGGCTCAATCTACCGCTTTTTATCGCGCAATGGGATTTACTCAAATTGTTGATACAAATCACTACGCAAGATTTGAATGCCCAGACGGTGATGCTACCTTCTCACTATCACTTACCGAAAAGCTTAACTCAAACGAAAGCGTTATCTACTTTGAGTGTGAGGAACTTGATAACAAAGTGGATAGCTTGCTTAAGCAGGGCTTTACATTTGAACAATTGCCAACAGATCAACGATACCTATGGCGCGAAGCGATACTGAAAGACCCTAGTAACAACAAAATAAAGCTATATTGGGCTGGCGAAAATCGAAAAAACCCACCTTGGCGGGTAGAGCTAAAATAGCGAGAAAATAGTGAAAGCGTAAAAGAGTTAAGAGCTTATGCCAAAGCACATAAAACAAATACAATCAGCTGCTGCAGTGCTAGCTAGCCTTGATGCGATGGCCGACGCTAAAATTGCTGAACACTCAACGCGCTTTTTTAAAACAGCACTAGGGCAATATGGCGAGGGTGATAAGTTTCTTGGCATTCGCGTACCACAAATCCGAAAAATAGTAAGCCAATACAAAAGCCTCCCACTGAGTGAAGTTAACGTATTATTGTACAGTGAATATCACGAAGCCCGCTTGTGTGCATTACTGATACTCGTGAGCCGATTTAAACAAAAGCGCTCAAACGAGCATCAAGCGATATTCGATTTTTACTTAGAAAATTTAGATCAAGTTAACAATTGGGATTTAGTCGATAGCTCTGCCCACCCAATTGTTGGCGGCTATTTATATAGTAAAACGGCGAGTAAAGACCGCGCATTACTATATCAACTAGCAGACTCTGAGAACCTTTGGCATCGACGCGTCGCCATTATCGCTACATATCACTTTATTAAACGTGACGACTTCGCCGACGCACTAGCATTAAGCGAAATACTATTAACAGATAAACAAGACCTTATTCACAAAGCGGTTGGCTGGATGCTCAGAGAAATAGGCAAAAAAGACTATAACACTGAGTACAAATTTTTAGTCAAACACCATGTAAATATGCCAAGAACAATGCTGCGCTATGCGATTGAAAAATTTTCACCTGTCGTTAGAAAACAGTTTTTATCAGGCCAGTTAAGCACATAACAAAGGAAGTAATTTCAGGGGGCTTTGCAACTAAGTTGCAATGTTGTCACATTCACATTAGGTTTAATAAAGGCGTCAAGGACAGACAGTGAGTGAGCGAACCAAATTGACTACCAGACATTTGTACAGCAGTTGCCTGTAAATCGTTAAGGAAGTAACACTTGCCACAATTTATTCATAAAATTATCGGGTGTTGTTTGCTTTTGTTGGCTGCGCATGGAGCACAGGCTAGAACGCTGAACTATTGTGTTGACCCCAATTGGACACCCTATGAGTATCTAGAACAAGGTCAGCATGCTGGGCTATCGGCATTCTATTTTGAGAAAATAGCCAAGTTTGCCAACCTTGAGATAAAGCTCGTTCAAACTGAATCTTGGCAAGCGACGATTGAGGCCCTAACGAAAGGTGAGTGCGATCTCACACCATTTTTAAATTACTCCGACGCGAGAGCCGAGTATTTAATTTTCTCAGTCCCCTATTTCCAAGCCCCTAACGTGATATTTGCTCATTATCAACAAAAGCTGATTGGCGGCTTGGCCCAAGTTACCAATGAGCGTATTGGCGTTGTTAAAAGCTACCGCCTAGAAAGCTACCTCAACCGCTACTACCCCAATATTGAACAAGTGCCAGTGGCAAGTGAACTTGAAGGATTAAGAAAAGTTAATAACAAAGAAATCGATTTGTTTGTCAGCTCTTATTACGGCGCTAATTTTTTGATCCACCAGCATAATTTAGCCAATATTCGTATTATCGGTTTAGCCGATTTAAAAGATCAGTTACGTATTGGCTTACGGCATGAGCATAGCGACTTAATGCCAAAAATAAATCAAGCCATACTTAAGCTAAGTGAAGAAGACCACCGTCATGCATTTAGCTTACTTGAACCCGTTAAAGTAATCTCGCAAACCAATTACACCTTGGCTTGGCAAATTGGTGCCATCGGTGCACTTCTGGTGATGATGATGGGGCTCAGGTATTACTATTCGCTGCAACAAAAACACGCATTGGCGCAAAAGAACCAAGCACTTGAGCGCTTGCACCAAGCACTAGAAAAGAAAAACACCCAGCTGGAAGCGCTGGCCGTGACCGATCATTTAACGAAATTACATAATCGCAGTTACCTTAGCGACAAAATCGCGGAATGCATCAATCGTAAAAAACGTTACCAATCAGAATGCTGTTTGATCATGTGTGACGTCGATAACTTTAAAGCCTTTAATGATAATTTTGGTCATCAAGTGGGCGATGAGGTGCTCGTTGTACTCGCTAATACCATTCGAGGCTGTGCCCGTGAGACAGATTTTACTGCCCGCTGGGGCGGCGAAGAATTTGTGATTATTTGCCCAGAAACCAACTTAAATGATGGCTTAAGCTTGGCCAATCGTATTCGTCAGCAATTAACAATAGAAAGCGTTAAATTACCTTGTCCTGTCACTTGCAGTATCGGCATTGCCCAGCTTGGTAGCTTCGATACCCAAGAATCTTGGTTTGCCAGTGCCGATCAAGCACTTTACCTCGCTAAAGAAGCAGGTAAAGACAAAATAGAGGTAGCGATAAACTAGTACGCTAGAACGTATAGCATCTTAGTCAAGGTTGCGAACGCAGAAATGAGCGCTTCCGTCATAAAAAAACGCTGCATCAAGCAGCGTTTTTTTATTGTCAGCTAATAAAGGCTATCAGCGCCTAAAGGTTACTGACCTTTAACTTCTGACAATCCGTTGAATAATGCTTTATCGCCTAAGAACTCTTCAATGCGAAGCAATTGGTTGTACTTAGCAACGCGGTCAGAGCGACATAAAGAGCCAGTTTTGATTTGGCCAGCTGCTGTACCAACAGCAAGGTCGGCAATCGTGGCATCTTCAGTTTCACCTGAGCGATGCGAAATAACCGCGGTAAAACCAGCATCTTTCGCCATTTTAATCGCCGCTAAGGTTTCGGTTAGTGAGCCGATTTGATTGAATTTGATCAAGATAGAGTTACCAATACCTTGTTCAATGCCGCGCGCTAAAATCTTAGTGTTGGTTACGAATAAATCGTCACCTACTAGCTGAACTTTGTCACCAATTAGGTCGGTCAACACTTTCCAGCCATCCCAATCAGACTCGTCTAAGCCATCTTCGATTGACACGATTGGGTAACGAGAAGAAAGTTCAGCTAGGTATTTTGCAAACCCTTCAGAGTCAAACTGCTTACCTTCGCCAGCTAAATCGTAAACACCGTCTTTGTAGAATTCAGACGAAGCACAATCAAGCGCTAGGGTCACGTCTTTATTCATCTCGTAACCAGCATTTTTTACTGCTGTTTCAATCACTTTAAGCGCATCTTCGTTAGACGCTAAGTTAGGGGCAAAGCCACCTTCATCACCCACAGCAGTGTTTAAGCCTTGGCTTGAAAGCTCTTTCTTCAGTTGGTGGAAAATCTCCGCCCCCATGCGCAATGCTTCTTTAAAGCTAGGCGCACCAACAGGCTGTACCATAAATTCTTGAATATCGACGTTGTTGTCAGCATGCTCACCACCGTTAAGAATGTTCATCATAGGTAGTGGTAATGAGTATTGACCTGGAGTGCCATTCAAATCAGCAATGTGTTCGAATAACTGCACACCTTTTGCCATGGCTGCCGCTTTAGCCGTTGCTAGCGATACCGCCAAAATGGCATTGGCACCGAAGTTTTCTTTGTTTTCCGTGCCATCTAAGTCAATCATGATTTGATCAACATTTGCTTGCTCAAGCGCTGATTTACCAATTAATGCAGGGGCAATTTTGTCATTCACTGCAGCAACGGCATTTAATACACCTTTACCTAAATAACGTGATTTATCACCATCACGCAGTTCAAGAGCCTCACGCGAACCCGTTGATGCACCTGATGGCGCACAAGCGCGACCCCATGCGCCAGATTCTAAATAAACGTCGGCTTCAACCGTTGGGTTACCGCGAGAGTCCATCACTTCGCGTGCAATAATTTTTGCAATGTTTGACATGTTTGTTCCTCTACAGCTTTTGCTATGTTGAGCTTTGATAATTGTTAAACTTTGATAATTCGATAATGATAATTAATGCATGCTATCAACACGCATTTTATGCCGCTAATTTACCCCGAACGTTAACGACTTGCACGTCACGAAAATAAATAGCGACAATAAAAAAACCGTAGCTAAGCTACGGTTTTAGAAAATTAAGCGTCTTGCTTGTGAAAGCTAAATGCTGCTGCAATAAAGCCTTCAAACAGTGGGTGTCCATCACGCGGTGTTGAATTAAATTCAGGATGGAACTGGCCCGCAATAAACCATGGGTGATCTTTGTTTTCTATCACCTCAACTAATTTCTTATCCGCAGATAACCCCGAGAATACCAAGCCAGCTTTGCTTAGTTGGTCACGGTAGTTATTATTTACCTCATAACGGTGGCGGTGTCTCTCATAAATTGTTTCACTGCCATATACGTCACAGACTTTGGTACCTTTCACTAAGTGGCACAGTTGTGAACCTAAACGCATGGTGCCGCCTAAATCAGACGCTTCACTGCGTGTTTCAACTTGGCCGTCTTCATCTAACCACTCGTTAATTAAACCAACCACTGGGTAAGGTGTTTCAGGATTAAACTCGGTTGAGTGTGCATCTGCTAAGCCAGCAACGTTGCGGGCAAACTCAATCAAGGCCACTTGCATACCTAAACAAATTCCTAAGTAAGGGACTTTGTTTTCACGGGCGTATTGCGCAGCAAGAATTTTACCTTCAACACCACGCTCACCAAAACCACCTGGTACCAAAATGGCATCTAAATGCTCAAGTAACTCGGTACCTTTAACTTCAAGATCTTGTGAGTCAATGTACTCAATCTTGATTTTTACTTGGTTTTTCAAGCCGGCGTGTTTAAGGGCTTCGTTAACTGATTTGTAGGCATCAGCCAGTTCGATGTACTTACCCACCATACCAATGGTTAACTCATCAACTGGGTTAGCTTCTTGGTAAAGCACTTGTTCCCATTCAGATAAATCCGCTTCTGGCACATCTAAGCCAAAGCGTTGGCAAACTAATTCATCAGCACCTTGCGATTTTAGCAATGCAGGGATTTTGTAGATGCTGTCAACATCACGCATTGAGATAACAGCACGCTCTTCAACATTACAGAATAACGCAATTTTCGCGCGCTCATTCGCAGGAATAACGTCTTCACTGCGACAAACCAGCAGATCAGGAAAAATACCAATTGAACGCAGCTCTTTTACCGAGTGCTGAGTTGGCTTAGTTTTAATTTCACCTGAAGCGGCTAAATAAGGCACTAACGTTAAGTGCATAAACATGGCGCGTTCACGGCCAAGTTCAGTACCTAATTGACGAATCGCTTCTAGGAAAGGTTGTGATTCAATATCACCGACCGTACCGCCAATTTCAACCATAGCGACATCGTAACCTTCCGCACCTTCAATAACGCGACGCTTGATGTCGTTGGTAATGTGAGGGATAACCTGAATGGTAGCACCAAGGAATTCACCTTTACGCTCACGCGCTAAAATATCTTGATAGATTCGACCGGTGGTGAAGTTGTTGCGCTTGGTCATTTTGGTGCGAATAAAACGCTCGTAGTGACCTAAGTCTAAATCTGTTTCGGCGCCATCTTCAGTCACGAATACTTCACCGTGCTGAATTGGGCTCATCGTCCCTGGGTCAACATTAATATAAGGGTCAAGCTTTAACATGGTCACTTTCAAACCACGTGCTTCCAGAATCGCAGCGAGTGAGGCTGCAGCAATTCCTTTACCTAACGACGACACAACACCGCCCGTTACAAAAATATATCTTGTAGTCATGTTTAACCCAGAAAATAAGGAAGTTTGGAAATTGGCCAAACTTGGATCTTCGATGCAAGATGCAAGTATAGCAGGACGGGGCGGCATTATACCCAAAGCCCCTATGAACAACAAGCAAGCAGCCAATAAAATTAGTGATTTAACACAGACAGTTGGCAACGCTAAAAAACTGAGTATGATGGTGCCACTTAGAACGGAAAAAGAACACTATGAGCGCAGCACTTAACCTTGTCCTTGACGCGATTGATGCAATCAACCAGCAAGATCCCAATGTTGAACAGATTGATGGTCAACCACAACCGAAAGAGCTAGTTTACGGTCAACGTATGTCACAGTGCTTACATAGCTTTTGGCCAGACAGCAGCGAGCACTTACAAATTGCGGTACGCGCTCAACATGTCAAACGTTGGGCAATTGCACGTAGCGAATATCCCGAAGGTAAAGCGGGTTATCTAAAATGGCGCAAAGCGCTCGGCCAACTTCATGCCGAAACGGCTAGTGAGCTGATGTTAGCCAACGGCTATGAACCAGCTGATGCTGACCGAACAGCCGCAATTATTCGCAAGGAAAAGCTAAAATCTAACCCTGAAAGTCAAACGCTTGAAGATGTCGCCTGCTTAGTGTTTCTCAGCTACTATTTTGCGCCGTTTGCAGCAAAACATAGTGACGAAAAAATTATCAGTATTTTGCAAAAAACTTGGAAAAAAATGTCGGCAACAGCCCAGCAAATTGCACTTAAAGCAGATCTACCCGCGCATTTAGCTGCCTTAGTTGAACAAGCATTAGCTGAAATTTAGTCGCCTTTTGATCAATTAATCACTGAATTTTTGCTGAGTTCGCTTAGCACATTTGTTATTATTTTGTGAACACGCTGACGATAGCCATTTCAATGCATTCTTTTTATTCTTGAATCTGGCCTGCAAGACATAACATCGCCAAGCGCAGCTCATAACCAAACAAGTTACTAATTTTAGGATTTACGTAAGCCTTCAACGCCATGAGTAGTCAAGATTTACAAGCACTCAAGCGCACTAACACGGAATTAAAGCGAGCTATTAGACATTTTCTCGAGGCCGCTCCAAATTCAGGTCCGTTAGCTGTGCAAGTTAATAATATTAAAGAAGCAATTAAGTCTAATGAAGCGATGTTTACTTTCGCTTCGTTGGTAGAACAATACGCAAAAATGAAAAAGAATTTTGATAACGTAGATTATCAAAATCAGAAAAAAGATCTCGCCAAGTTTAAAGCGATTGTTAAGAAAACAGGCACTCGTAATTTATCATCTAATCAGCTGGAAAAAGTTGAAACCCTGTTAGCAGAACTTAATACCGCTCAACCCGCGCATACGGTGTTAATGAGCGCAGGCCAAACGATTGATTACTTTGCCACAGATCTAAGTAACTTAAGAGAATCTTCGAGCGTAGTTGTTAAAGCGGAAGACGTAGTAACAGATGAAACGGGTGTTGTTGCCGCTGATGTTCACTTAGCCAGTAAAAAGCTGCTCAAAGATGTGGTTGTCGTCTCAAAACAATTAACCAAAACATACCCGAATGACGAGTTTATTAGTGGTATTCTGCGCGAGGCGTCGAGTGTTAAAGAAGGTAAAGGCACCTTTTTCACTGCCATAAACTTATTAGAGCGTACCACCACTTATTTAACCTTGCTTATTCAGCAAGAGCGCTGTGCTACCGAAGAAATGCTTAATGACATTCATGCCAATTTAATGAATGCCATTAGCCAAACTTGTGTGGTTAAAAAACTGGTTGATTCTTCACAAGATAGCTGTGACAAAGTGAGTCAGTCGATGGCCAACGAGTTACAGAATATGGAAGTTAAAGCTAAGAGTATTGATACACTCAGCGGCATGCAGCAACATATCAAAGACAGTGTCAGTTTGATCGCTAAGCTAATGAATAGCTACTCCGATGAACAAAAACAAATTCATCGCACCAACGAAGCAACAATCCAAGAACTGACCAGCCAAATTGAAAGCACCTCGAACTTTGTTGATCAACTTGAAAAACAGCTTAATGTTGCTGAAGAAACCAGCTTAATCGATGAACTAACCACTATCGGCAACCGGAAAGGTTATGTGCTGCGTATTAATGATGAACGCAAACATTGGCAAATCACTAAGCAGCCGTTGACCTTAATGGTGATTGATGTTGATAACTTCAAAAGCATCAATGACACTTACGGTCATAGCATTGGCGATCAGGTCTTAAAATGCTTAGGCCAAACGTTGAAAAAGCACATTCGCAACTCTGATTATGTAGCTCGTTTTGGTGGTGAAGAATTTGTAATTATTTTACCGGCAACCGAAATTGATCGCGCCGTTCAAATAGGGCAAAAAATTCAGGGTGTGATCAACAACCTTAAGTTTGAACTACGCAAAAAGAACAAAGTACTTAAAATGACTTGTTCATTTGGCATCGCAGGCTTTAGTCAAAAATGCAGTAATAGTACCGATGTTTTTAACTTGGCAGATAAAGCTTTATATAAAGCAAAAGAGAATGGCCGAGATTGTATCGTGGTTGCCAAAGACGACAAACTGGTCAAAGTTGAAGCTGAAAAGGCAATGACCTAACAAGTTAACATGACATAACGAGAAAACGAGCAATATGCTCGTTTTTTTATATCTATACATTCTGATAACAATTGAATTAATCGCTATATAAGTTACTTGGGCGTTTATCGGCCTTCTGGTGGCTTTTGTTCACTAATTGGCAAGCGCCAAACAAAAATAAATGGCCCAGTGATCAGCGCGATAACTAACGCCCCCCACAAATAACTTTGCAGTACATAACATGACCAAGCACATGCCAATACCATTGAGACTAAAGCTATTCGTTTAGCTCGCAGTGGAATGCTTCGGTGTGCTTGCCAATCGCGGATCATTGGTCCAAATATTCGGTTATCAAGCAGCATTTGATGGAGCCTAGGCGAAGACTTTGCAAAACAGGCGGCCGCAACAATCAAAAACGGCGTTGTTGGCAACACAGGCAAAACCACCCCAAGGATGCCCAAGCCCACAAAGAGTAAACCGACAATAACCAAGGCAATTCTACTTATACGCATAGAATAAATAACAACCTAGGGCTTATTAGCAGTTTGCTTTGGTTGAGCTGCCTGCAACTCAGTTTGACACTGCTGGGATTGCTCGTAACCGTTTTTTTCTAACTGCTTAGCACTTTGCCAAAACTGCTCTAACGTCGCTAAATCATGTTCAGCCATGGTTTTACCGGAGCTTGTCGCTTGCTGTTCAACATGCTTGAATCGTTTACTGAATTTATCATTTGCGGCTCGCAGCAGCGCTTCAGGGTCTTGTTTAGCATGACGACAAACATTAACCACAGCAAAGAGTAAATCCCCCAGCTCTTCCCCTAAGCTTGCCTGTTGTGCGCTATTGGTTAGATCACCGGTCAACTCAGCTTTAACTTCGGCAACTTCTTCTTCAACTTTCTCAAAGCATTGCGAAATATTATCCCAGTCAAAGCCAACGTGCGCACAACGCTTTTGAATCTTATTAGCTCTTGATAATGCCGGTAACGCCTGCGGTATATCAGCCAAAATACTTAGATTCTCTTGCTGATTCTTTTGCTTTCGCTCATTCGCTTTTTCATTTTCCCAATTCGCTTTAATATCAGCGTCCGTCGTTAGCGTTTTATCGCCAAAGACATGGGGGTGACGACGGATCAACTTCTCACAAATTGCCGCGACAACCGAATCAAAATCAAACCGCTTTTGCTCTGCTCCCAACTGGCTATAGAACACCACTTGAAACAGTAAGTCGCCAAGCTCTTTTTCTAGCTCAGAAAAGTCTTGCTGGTTAATGGCCTCAGCCACTTCATAGGCTTCTTCGATAGTATGTGGAACAATTGATGCGAAGTCTTGCTTGAGATCCCATGGGCAGCCCGTTTCAGGATCGCGTAGCTGCGCCATTATCCAGCGCAGCTTTGCCATTGATGCTGGTGCATCTTTCATATTAGTGTTTGTCATGAGTTAATGTGATAGCCGTTTAACGTCAATAATATCATCAAGTTGACGAAGCTTAGTGACGATGCGATTGAGCATACTACTGTTGGCAATTTCTACCGTAAAGCTCATTCGGGTGGTTTGCTTAAACTTGTCAGAATGGCTTGCCATACCCGTGATAAGCACTCGCTCGTTGGCGATAATCGTCGAAATATCTCTCAATAAACCGTGGCGATCACTGGCGGTCACTTGTAAGGTTGCTTGGTAGCTTTTTTGCTGTTCATGCCCCCATTGCACTTCTATTTCACGCTCTGGATTTTGTTCAAGCGAGTTCGCTAATTGCTCACAATCACTGCGATGTACCGAAATACCGCGCCCTTGCGTAATAAAGCCGAGAATGTCATCGCCTGGTACAGGCAAGCAACACTTCGCCATATGCGTCATCAAATTACCAACGCCAGAGACAATCACACCATCATTGCGCGCTGGCTTTTTATTAGCCGCTTGCTGGCTAACGAGTGATTGCGGGTCTATTTCAGGCTCGGGCTGATCTTTTGCTACTTGTTGCTGCAAGTAATTTACAACTTGCTGCAAACGCGCATTACCTGAGCCAATAGCAGCATAGAGATCTTCAACACTGCCAACGTTAAAACGTTTGGCAGCATCCAGTAAATCCACCTCTGCTATTTGACTTTTCGTTAGTTCATTTTCCAGCGTTTGCTTGCCCAGCTCGATATATTTATCGCGATCAAGCAATTTAAAAAAGTGCTGAACTTTAGCACGTGCGCGCGCTGAGTGAATATAGCCCAAGTTTGGATTTAGCCAATCGCGACTTGGATTAGGTTGCTTGCTGGTTAGAATCTCAACCTGGTCACCGGTTTGTAATTGATAAGTAAAAGGTACTATTCGCCCAAATACCTTAGCACCAATACAGCAGTGACCAACATTGGAGTGAATATAGTACGCAAAATCGAGTGGCGTTGCGCCAACAGGTAAATCAATCACGTCGCCATTGGGCGTAAAGGCATAAATTCGGTCTTCAAATACTTGGCTGCGCAGTTCATCAAGCATTTCACCGCTTTCTGAGACATCTTCTTGCCATTGCAAAATCTTGCGTAGCCACTCAATTTTTTCATCAAAACCTGAGGTTTTACCGCTAGCACTACCTTCTTTATAACGCCAGTGCGCCGCCACTCCTAGCTCAGCATCTTGGTGCATTTGCTCGGTACGTATTTGAATTTCAACCGACTTCCCTTCAGGCCCAAGTACCACAGTATGAATCGATTGGTAGCCGTTTGGCTTTGGTGTAGCAACATAGTCGTCAAACTCACTCGGCAAGTGCTTCCAATTGGTGTGTACTACCCCCAATGCGGCGTAACAGTCTTGCAGCTCTTCAGCGATAATACGCACCGCTCGTACATCAAACAGTTGTTCAAAATCTAACGACTTGTTTTGCATTTTCTTCCAAATGCTATAAATGTGCTTAGGGCGGCCATACACTTGCCCTTTCACCTTTACCGTCTCTAATTGCTGCTGCAAACTATCAACAAAATCGACCATGTACTGCTCGCGCGCTAAGCGTTTTTCATCAAGCCATTTCGCGATTTTTTTGTAGGTTTCTGGATGTAGGTAGCGAAAAGCAATGTCTTCTAGCTCCCACTTTAGTTGACCAATACCTAGTCGGTTGGCGAGCGGTGCATAAATATTTGCTGTTTCTTTTGCGGCGAGTACGCGAATGTCTTCCTCGCTGTTTTTCACCAAACGTAAATAACACAAACGCTCAGCGAGCTTGATAACCACAGCGCGAACGTCCTCTACCATCGCCAGTAGCATCTTGCGGATATTGTCTACTTGGTTTGCTGCCACTTTGTTGGTTTGTGTTTGTTGCAAAGTTTTAATGGCCTGCATTTGCTGCACGCCCTTACACAACATATAAACTTGCTGACCGTACTGCTCTTTCACTTCAAGCAGGTCATAAACCTGCTCGTCAATCAACGGTGTTAAGATAGCGGCAATTAATGAGTCTTTGTCTAGGTTCAGCTCGGCTAATATTTCCACCATTTCTTTGGCTTTGGCGAGCGCAATATCATGATCGGTAAACTTGCTCTGCACTTGCAGCCATAAAGCCTGCAAGGTTTGGGCTTTTGTGTCACTTAGCTGAAGCTCTGCTAACCAGTGCTCAAAACTAGTCGCTGAGATTTGATGAGACTTGCGTACCGATACCATAAATACTCCCTTGGCGAACAATTAGAAAAGAATAGCTGTACAGAAAATGAAGGCCGCGCCAGCTGTGTTTAGATGAATATTTAACCAACTCTATAAAGCGCGTTCTAATTTGTTGCAATACGCTCAAACAATACCATAGTTTCAACATGCTTTGTGTGGTTGAACATGTCGATTAAACCAATTTTTTTCACCTGATAACCCTGTTCGCTAAGCACTTTAGCATCACGCGCTAAAGTTCGTGGGTCACAACTGACATACAAAATGCAGTTTGCCTCTATCGTGGCGAGTTGCTCACAAGCTTCCAGCGCGCCAGCACGTGCTGGATCGAGTAAGACTTTGTTAAATTGATGCGCTTGCCATGCTTGATTTTGCCAATCACTATTGAGGTCAAGCTGATAAAATGCTGCATTCGTGATTTGGTTGCGAGCGGCATTTGCCGAGGCACTATCCACCATAGTTTGCACACCTTCAACACCGACTACCTTTGCGACTTGTTTTGCCATTGGCAAAGAAAAGTTACCTAAGCCACAAAACAAATCTAACACCACATCTGCACTGTCTAATTCAAGCCAGCTAAGCGCCTGCTTGACCATAAGTTGATTCACCTCACCATTTACTTGAATAAAGTCATTGGGCGCGAACTTAATAGTAATGCTTTTGTTATCTGAATTTTGATCTGAGCCCTTATCTGAGCTACCAAGTGAGCCGTCGATTGAACTGTCTATTGAACGGTCGTTCAACCAATCAAGTTCATAGCTCAGCGGTTGGGTTTCCGTCGTTTCTAACGCAGGTAAATCACTGCCCTTATCGCCATAGTCAAAACTTACTTGCCAGTGATGCTGTTTCGCGGCTTGTTGCCAAACGGTTTTAGCATGTGCAGAAAGCTTACGTAATTGCCTGACAACCAACCTAATTTGTTTGGTTTGAATAACTTCAATATGACCGATGCTTTTAGGCTCAGCTAATTCTGCCAGCACATCAGCGAGTGCTGTGGTAATCGACGCCAAAGGTTTTGATAATACGTGGCAATATTTAATCGGCACTAAGGTGTTACTTTCTTTTTGTCTAAATCCGAGCGTTGCCTCACCTAGCTTGTTGTACTGCACACCAATGCGAGCTTTACGGCGGTAGTGCCAATCACTTCCGGTAACCGCGGATTGCCACGGCAACCCTGTAAGCCCTTGACGAGCAAAAAGCTCTGCCACTTTTTGCTGCTTAAAGGTGAGTTGTCCTTGATGAGATAAGTGTTGAAGATCGCAGCCACCACAAACGTAATAGTGCTCACACACAGGCTTATGGCGCTGATCATTAAGGTGGGCAACTTTAACGGCTTTCGCCTTAATAAACTTACTGTTAGTTTCAATGACTTTGGCTTGCACATGCTCACCCACTAAGGTGTTTGCGACAAATACGGGCTTTTTTTGATAACGGCCAACACCGATGCCATTAACGTCAAGGCGATCGATAGTGAGTTTAATAACCTGCCCCAACAACTTTTGATTGCGACTAGATGATTTAGGTGCTTGAAATATTTTTGCCATGAAAAAATAAGGTCTTAAGGTATAAGCTACAAATTTACTTGTCGATATGACATGATACCGACAATAGATATCTGATTTTACCCTAACTTCTGCCTCAACATGCACAAAATAAGTCTTAAAGACTGGGTTGTTTTGCTTACCATAGTGCCAACGACACTGATTGGCCTTGGCATTGGTGGCTACTTTTCTTACAACCGATATGTTGAATTAGACGAATACCTAACGCTTCGTGCTAAAAGTATCGCTGAGCCTATTGCGATTGTCGGTGTTGAACCCATTATTGAGAAAAATCGCGATATCTTGCGCCGCTTAATTGGTACTGCGCATCGTAACCACTCTGATATTGTTAAAAATATTACGATTTTTACCGCTGACAATCAGATTTTTGTAACGAGTGCGTATCATGGCGACACTGGCTTGTTGCGACTTAAACCTGATCAATTGATCCCACAGCAAACCATGGTTGAAGTGGTGCCAAACTACTTGATATTTCGCACGCCAATATACGATGACATCCGACAGCAATCGCCAAACTTAGTGTATGAAAATGCGCTTGGCTATATCGCCATTCAAATTGATCGCAACAAAGTGCAATTTCGTCAGCAAAGTCAGATTGTTATTGCCTTGGGTATTGTGGTTTTTGGCTCACTGATCAGTGCAATTTTTGCCTTTAGATTAATTAAAAACGTAACCCGCCCAGTAACTTCAATGGTGCAAGCAGTTGATCGTATTCGTGAAGGCAAGCTTGAAAGCCGTGTTAGTGGTCAACTGGTCGGCGAACTCAACTTTCTTAAAAACGGTATTAACGCAATGGCGCAGAGCCTTGGTGACTACCATGACGAGATGCAACGCAGTGTTGACCAAGCAACCGTTGATTTACGCGAAAGTTTAGAGCAATTTGAAATTCAAAACGTTGAGTTAGATATCGCTAAGCGCAAAGCACAGGAAGCAAACAAGGTTAAATCTGAGTTCCTAGCCAACATGAGTCACGAGCTAAGAACGCCGCTGAATGGCGTTATCGGCTTTACTCGCCAAGTACTTAAAACACCGCTTGGCGATACCCAACGAGATTACCTACAAACCATTGAACGTTCTGCCAATAACTTGTTAGCCATTATCAACGACATTCTCGATTTCTCGAAACTCGATGCTGGCAAAATGGTGATAGAAAGTATTCCATTTACCTTGCGTGAGTCCTTAGAAGAATCGTTAACCTTATTAGCGCCCAGCGCTCACAAAAAGAATATTGAATTGTCACTGCGAATCGCGCCACAAGTACCGGATTCGTTAATTGGCGATGCGATGCGAATTAAGCAGATTCTGATCAACCTTGCCAACAATGCGATAAAATTTACCGATAAAGGTGCTGTCTGTATTGATGTTGATATCGAACATCAGCAAGACAATAAAGCGAGCTTTAAAGTTACGGTTACCGATACCGGTATTGGCATGAACAGTGAGCAACAAAAAACAATTTTCGAAGCCTTTGGTCAAGCGGATAAAAGTGTTACCCGCCTTTATGGTGGCACAGGGCTTGGCTTAGTAATCTCGCAGCGACTCGCCCAAGAGATGCAAGGTGATATTGGCTTTATCAGTGAAGAGCGAGAAGGTTCAACGTTCTGGTTCACTTTTAAGTGCGAGATTAACCCGGTTATATTGGCTCACGCATTGCCAGTTGAAGCATTAGCCAGTAAAAGCATTCTATATTTTGAACCGCACACACATAGCCGAATTGCCACCAGTGACATTTTAACAAGCTGGCACATGCAGGTAATGCCAATTGGTACCTTGGACGAGTTGACCACTGAACTAGAACAAAATCAGCATTATGACTTTGCTCTTATCAGCCATGATGTCACGCCAGCTGCATTACCAGAGCTAAAAGCGCTCATTGCGCTACTTCAAAAACGTACCAACACCATCCACTTGGCCGTGAACAGTAATTCACCGAGCCTACATGAAGTATTAATAGGTAATGGCGCGACAAGTTGCCTAAGTAAACCTATCACGCCTTCTCGACTCGCTAAATCGTTAATGCCGCAGCATCACGAGAATACTACGCAAGTGCCTATTGTTGGCGAGCAAAAACTACCGATTAAGGTACTCGCCGTAGACGACAATGATGCTAATTTAAAATTAATTCATGCACTGCTAGCCGAACAAGTGCAAGACATACATACTGCTTGTAATGGTCAAGAAGCGGTCAATTTATGCCAAAGTGAAAAATTCGCCCTAATCTTTATGGACATTCAAATGCCTGTAATGGATGGCATTACTGCCCTTAAAACTATTAAGGCACAGACGTTTAATGATGAAACACCGATTATTGCGGTTACCGCCCATGCACTTAGTGGCGAGAAAGAAAAGTTAATGGTAGAAGGTTTTAGCTCTTACATGACTAAGCCCATTGATGAATCTATGTTAAAGCACACCATATACGAATACTGTGACTTAACCTTACTAAGTCCAAAAGCCGAGACAACTGCGCACGCCGAGATTAAATCCCCCACAGTAATTGATGCCGCGAGTTTTACACTCCCCATTCAAACGACCGCGATAGACTGGCAGCTTGCATTAACTCGAACGGGCAATAAAGTCGAATTAGCAAAAGATATGCTTTCAGGTCTAGTCAACAGTTTGCCGGAAACTAAATCACTGATTAACGAAGCCATTGTTTGCCAAGATATCGAACAAGTTAACACGCTTATTCACAAGCTTAACGGTGCTTGTTGCTATACCGGAGTTCCAGCACTTGGCAAGATCACTCACCAAATCGAAACTATGCTCAAACAAGGGCAGTTATTAGATCAACTTGAGCCTGAGTTTTTTGAGTTCTTCGAACATATAGATAATGTCCTCGATGAAGCACCTAAAGTGCTGGAAGAAGTCGAAGAATTAAGTAGTCAAAGCTAATTGTCTTTCCTGCATAAAAAACACAACTAGAAATAAACTACAGATTTGTAAATAAACAAAGCTATCAAGGCGTTCAAAAGGCAGGTTAGATTAAATGGTAGTTTATGGCTGCTTGGGTTTATGTAGAGCCTTTGAGTGGCTCTAAGGCTGAAGTGCTAGCTAAATATGCTGGCTAGCGTATTTGAATGCTTGGGGATGTATCTATCTCACCATCGTCACTAATGGTAGCAATACCATTGTTGCATGTCAGCACGGCTAGGCTTCCGTGGTCGCCAGAGCGAACAAACTGTAGCTCATAACCAAACTTACCAAGACTACTGGCAGAAAATTTTTGTGCTAATGTGAGTTTATCCCACCACACGGAATGTTCTGGCTGGACACCACGGCGTTCAACCAAGGGCTTTTTTTCAGATTGCATGGTTAATTTCAAAGGCCTTTGTTACTGCTTAACCATTCTGAGTATAGCTAAACAAAAGCACTTTTCTATACCAGTTAACAATTTATTAACAAAAAAATTGTAACCGATATAGATAATTACTTTCATTACCAATTATTGCTAGCTCGACAAGACAACAAAAGCGAGTGCGTAATGCTTCTCATCAGATATAGAAATATGCCAATGACTGGCACCAAGCTCGGTAGCAAGCACTAAGGCGCGATCAGATAAGGTTAAGACTGGCGCACCTGAGGGTAGGTTTTCAATAATAAAGTGTTGAAAAGAAACGCCATCGGCAATCCCAGTACCTAATGATTTTGCCGCCGCTTCTTTTGCCGCCCAACGTTTGGCAAGAAAGCTGTCAGCTTGTGGCTGGTGATGGGCTGAATAAATCGCAAGTTCGCTCGCGGTTAACACTCGCTCTGCTAAGCGTTGTTTGGCCGCGTCTTTCATTTGCGCAATACGGCTTACTTCAACAATATCAGTGCCAACACCAACCACAGACATTACTGACGTGCCTCAAGCATTAGTCGCTTCATATCACGAGTAGCTTTTTCTAGGCCATCAATCGCAGCGCGGGCAATAATCGCATGCCCTATGTTCAATTCGATGATCTGCTCAATGGCAGCGATCGGTTTAACATTGTGATAGTTAAGACCATGACCAGCGTTGACCTTCAACCCAATGCTATCAGCATATTCAATACCTTGGCGAAGCCTTGCTAGCTCAGCAAGCTGTGCTTCCTCGCTTGTTGCATCGGCGTAATGACCAGTATGAATTTCGATAAAAGGTGCTTTAGCGGCTTTTGCAGCGTCAATTTGCGCATTGTCGGCATCAATAAATAGGCTAACCAAAATACCGGCATCCGCTAATCGTTCAACAGCATCCGTTACTTTAGCTAACTGCCCCGCCACGTCTAAACCGCCTTCAGTGGTTAACTCTTCACGTTTTTCCGGTACTAAGCAAACAAAGGTCGGCTTAACGTCGCAGGCAATGGCGATCATTTCTTCGGTCACGGCCATCTCTAGGTTCATACGTGTTTGCAAGGTTTCTTTCATTACATGCACATCACGATCTTGAATATGACGGCGGTCTTCACGTAAATGAATGGTAATGCCATCAGCGCCAGCATGTTCAGCAACGCTCGCCGCATGTACAGGATCTGGGTAAGTCGTGCCACGCGCTTGGCGCAGTGTAGCGATATGGTCAACATTGACCCCTAATAAAATGTCCTTCATAAATGAGTCTCTTTTCTCAAACTATCTTATACCAATTGAAATAAATACTTAATCATTCAGCGAGAATTAAAAGGTTCAGAGGCAAGGCATTGATTGCAGAGAATGGTCGCTCCCTTGTCAAAATCAATAACGCAGCATATGAACCTTTTAAACTCGCCCTTTGGGAGCGTGTCAGCGTCGCGATAACTGCGCCAAATTGATGAGATGTAGAACAACTATATCAACAAAAATTTGGCTTGTTCTCCCACCGCTGACAGCGCTCTGAATTGACCAATTAATTAATTCAATTGGTATTATTTTTTATCAAACAGGCTTCGGCTGTTAAGTGGTTTGTTACCGAGCAATTGATTGATGATATTACGCATTAAGGTTTTCGCTGTATAAAGGTTTGCCTTATCGTTAAACTCCCCTGAGGCAATACCAAGCAATGCTGTTTTTGAATACGTAGGTAAGCTCGAAATCGGCTCAGTAAAGCCAGAGTCAAGATTAAAGCTAACGGTATCGGTTTGAATGCTTTGCAGCGCAAAGAAATCTAGCCCTATGCCTAGCTCTTCTAGCAAAGCCAACTCAAACTGTCGCAGTGCTTGTTGGCTAACACCTTGCTTGGCTAAGCACAATAAGGTTTGTTGGTAGCGTTCAAATAACCAAGGGCAAGGCACTTGTTCAGGTAGCAACCTCACCAGTAACTCATTAACATAAAAGCTGCAATATAATGACTCACCGCTGAGTAACAAGGACTTACCATTGGCCTCGATGGTTTGCAGCGACTTAAGCTGACTTTTACCTTTAAGCGTGACCGTCAGTGGCAGAAATGGCTGAAGTAAGGCTTTTTTATTCGATTTAGCACTTTTGCCAGCATAAACCACGGCGGCAACCTTCCCGTCTTCTGCCGTTAATAGCTCAACCAAAAGCTTGTGCTCTTGGTAAGGCCGACTATGGAGTAAGAATGCGGCTTGTGGCTGTGGAGTGTGCAAGTGCTAAATCACCTCTAGCGCGTTTAATCAGAGGACTTATTGCTAAACAAGCTAACCAGAGTAATCGTCACCATAACCAAGGCTGCGCAACGCTCGTTCATCATCTGCCCAACCGGTTTTCACTTTTACCCAAGTCTCTAAAAACACTTGTTGACCAAAAAGTGCCTGCATATCACGGCGGGCTTCTTGGCCCATGGTTTTCAGTTTTTCACCTTTATTGCCGATGATCATCCGTTTTTGGCTATTGCGCTCAACCAAGACTAAGGCATTAATATGTAAAATACCTTTCTCGTCTTGCTTAAACTGCTCGATTTCTACTGTCGTTGAGTATGGCAATTCATCACCTGTGAAACGCATTAACTTTTCACGTAAAATTTCAGACGCCATAAAACGACTAGAACGATCGGTAATATAATCTTCTGGGAACCAGAAACCACCTTCAGGTAAGGCATCAAAACAAAGCTGTTTTATCTTCTCAACATTATCCCCTTTCGTTGCAGAGATTGGCATAATGTCTTTAAAGTCATGCATTTCACCTAGCTTTTGTAGGTGCGGTAGTAATTCTTCTTTATCTTGTACGTTGTCGATTTTGTTAATCGCCAAAATACACGGCACACCACTTTGCTTAACCTTATTAAGCACCAGCTCATCATCACCTGTCCAATGCGTCCCTTCAACTAAGAAGACAATCAATTCAACTTCGGAAATTGAGCTACTCGCAGCGCGGTTCATTAAACGGTTAATGGCACGCTTTTCTTCCGAGTGTAAACCTGGAGTGTCAACCAGCACAGCTTGGTATTCGTCTTCGGTTAAAATCCCTAAAATGCGATGGCGCGTAGTTTGTGGCTTACGTGAGGTAATACTGACCTTTTGGCCAAGTAGAGCATTGAGTAAGGTTGATTTACCGACATTTGGACGACCGACAATGGCAACCAAACCACACTTTTGAGTATCAGCTGTCATTTTCTATCATCTCCAACACTTGCTGAGCGGCAGCTTGCTCTGCCTTACGACGGCTACTGCCTTTGGTAATAATAGCCTGTTGATTAATATCGGTCGTACATTTGACCGTAAATTCTTGGTTATGTGACTGTCCTTTTATATCGATCACTTCATATTGCGGCAGGGCAATTTTGCGTGCTTGTAGGTATTCCTGTAAGCGAGTTTTCGGGTCTTTCTGGGTAATGCCTGGTTGAATTTCAGCAAGGCGCGGCGCAAACCATTTTAGTACCAGTGTTTTACAGGTTTCGATATCCGCATCCAAATAGATTGCGCCGATAATGGCTTCCACCGCATCTTCTAAAATCGAGTCGCGGCGATGACCGCCACTTTTCTTTTCGCCAGGCCCTAAAATTAAATGCTCACCTAACTTAAAGTCACGTGCCATTTGCGCTAACGTAACACCACGCACTAAGCTTGAACGCATGCGAGTTAGCTCACCTTCACTTTCCTTCGGAAATTGCTGATATAACTGCTCTGCAATAATAAAACCCAAAATTGAGTCGCCAAGAAACTCTAAACGCTCATTATGCAAACCTTTGGCACTGCGATGTGTTAAGGCTTGCAGCAGTAATTTTTGCTCTGTGAAGCGATAGCCTAAGCGCTTGCTTAGTCTAGCTAATGCTTCTGGGGTATTCCTAATCACTACTCAATACCACCAATACGAGAAAAACGCACCGATGACGGGAACCAGCTTGGCATCCAATCTGGTACCCAGCTATCTTCGCCACGTTCAAAGCCAAAGCTCATCCAAATAGCCACCGCTTCACCGACCATATTGGCTTCAGGAACAAAGCCCCAGAAACGACCATCTAAGCTGTTATCGCGGTTATCACCCATGACAAAATATTGACCTGCTGGCACAACGAATTCATCGCGCTGCGTCCCCGCTTGGTTAAAGTAGTGTCCAGTGCGTGGTAACGTATTATTGTTCACTAAAATCTCATGCGTTTTGTTAGGCATATTTGACGTGTAACGGGTTAGCTCAAAGCCGTTATCAACGTATTCACCTTTTGATTCAAAATCTTGCACTACTTGTTCAAACTCAGGGCAAACGTCATCCGTTGGCTGGCACGCAGGTTTGATATATAACGACTTGTTACGATAAATGACGCGGTCACCTGGTAAGCCAATGACACGCTTGATGTAATCAATTCTTGGGTCAACTGGGTATTTAAAGACCACAATATCACCACGCTCTGGCAAGCCGTTTTCCCAAAACTTATTGCGGGCAACTGGATCTTTTAACCCGTAGTTGAACTTGTTCACTAGGATAAAGTCGCCATCGAGCAAAGTTGGCATCATAGAGCCAGACGGAATTTGGAATGGCTCATACAAAAACGAACGTAAAATTAAGACAAAAGCAATTACAGGGAAGACCTGTACCGCTGTATCTGTCAGCGCATTAGGCTCGCTGATTTTTGCCTTCGCTTCGTCGCTTAGCGCATCACCGCGCTCAGCAATGGCATCTGCCAACTTTAAACGACGCTGTGGCGCCAAATAAAACTTATCAGCAACCCAAACCACACCAGTGACGACAGTTGCTAATACTAAAAACAGAGAGAAATATACGGCCATAATTGTCCTATCTTGTCCTCTTCGGGTTTGTCCTCTTCGAGATTTATTCTCTTTTTTCCTTTTCGCTTTCGGCTTAGTTAATAGATAGTTAAACCAAGCTAAGCCTAGGCGGAAGTCGAGATTACTTATCGAGTTTCAATACGGCTAAAAACGCTTCTTGTGGTACTTCAACGTTACCCAACTGCTTCATGCGCTTTTTACCTTCCTTTTGCTTCTGCAATAGTTTCTTCTTACGACTGACATCACCACCGTAACATTTAGCTGTTACGTTCTTGCGCATTTGCTTGATAGTACTACGGGCAATAATGTTGTTACCAATCGCTGCCTGAATGGCAATATCAAACATTTGGCGATGAATAAGCTCACGTAATTTTTCCACCAAGTCACGACCACGAGGTACTGAGTTTGAACGGTGGGTGATCATTGCCAGTGCATCAACGCGATCACCATTGATCATCACGTCTACACGCACCATGTCAGCTGGTTGGAAGCGAACAAAATGGTAATCTAATGATGCATAACCACGACTCGTAGATTTCAATTTATCGAAGAAATCCATCACCACTTCGGCCATTGGCAACTCGTAAGTTACCGCCACTTGATTGCCGTGGTAAACCAAGTCTTTTTGCACACCGCGCTTTTCAATACACAAGGTAATCACGTTACCCAAGTGCTCTTGCGGCACAAGAATATTCGCTTGAACGATTGGCTCGCGAATTTCGGCAATTTCGTTAATCGGTGGTAAATCTGTTGGATTATCAATTTGCAGCACTTCACCACGGGTAGTTTCTACTTCGTAGTTTACCGTTGGTGCTGTAGTGATCAGATCTAGGTCATATTCACGCGCTAAACGCTCTTGAATAATTTCCATGTGCAACATGCCAAGGAAACCAACGCGGAAACCAAAACCTAGTGCTGATGAGTTCTCTGGCTCGAAGAATAACGAAGCGTCATTCAAGCTCAGCTTGTTTAGCGCATCGCGGAAGTTTTCATAATCGTCAGAGCTGATTGGGAAGATACCCGCGTATACTTGCGGTTGTACTTTTTTAAAGCCCGGCAGCGGTGCTTCTGCTTCCTTTTTCGCAATAGTGATGGTGTCACCTACTGGCGCACCGTGAATTTCTTTAATACCCGCGATAATAAAGCCAACTTCACCCGTTTTTAATACGCCAGTTTCGGTTTGCTTAGGGGTAAAAATACCGACTTTATCAATAATGTGAGTTTGGCCCGTCGACATAACAACCATCTTGTCACCCGCACGAACTTCACCGTTCATCACACGTACAAGTGAAACAACACCTTGGTAGTTATCAAACCAAGAGTCGATAATTAGCGCTTGTAGGTTATCGTCTGGGTTGCCTTCTGGCGCAGGAATGTTTTCAACAATGCACTCTAAAACATCTTCAATACCGATACCGGTTTTTGCCGAACAAGATACCGCGCCTGTCGCATCAATACCGATAATATCTTCAATTTCTTCACAAACGCGCTCAGGGTCAGCTTGTGGTAAATCGATTTTGTTAAGGATCGGCAGTACTTCCATATCAAAATCAATTGCGGTGTAACAGTTGGCTACCGTTTGTGCTTCAACACCTTGGCCGGCATCAACAACTAACAGCGCACCTTCACATGACGCTAACGAGCGGGATACTTCGTAGGAGAAGTCAACGTGGCCTGGTGTGTCGATAAAGTTCAGCTGGTAAGTTTCACCGTCACGGGCTTTGTAGTCTAACGTCACACTTTGTGCTTTGATGGTGATACCGCGCTCGCGTTCAAGATCCATTGAATCCAAAACTTGTGCTTCCATTTCACGATCAGACAAACCGCCACAATGTTGAATTAGACGATCTGATAAGGTCGATTTACCGTGATCAATATGGGCAATAATGGAGAAATTTCGGATATGTTTCATAAACTGGAATGTATAAAAAAAGCTGCAAAATCTAGAATGGCGAGATTTTAGCTAATTTACCGCGCTGGGGCTATAGCTGGGCTGAGATAGTTGCCCAATAGCACTGAAAAAGATGTTAAAAAACGTAGCAAGTGAACCGAAAAACTAGCCAGTTCACTTTTTATTTGCATCAGCAGGCAAGGGCTAACTATGAAATTGGTGTCGCTAAAGTAGGAATTAAACGTTGTTTAATCGTTGGCACTAGCGCTTGTTGTTTCGGGTTGTTATCCAATCTGGCTTTTGCCCATTTAAAGCCCACAAATCCGCCAACCAAGCCCATCATAATGGTTGACAATTCATGGCTTAATATGCCGTTAAGTAGCAATAGTTGACCTAGGCCAGCGCCGAGCATTAAACCGATAACAGGCCATAAATACACTTGCCAAGCTACTGCTAGCATAGCTTGCTCAGGGATAGTGATAATCACTTGCTCACCAACGGTGAACTGTTCTTGCGTAACAATTTCCACGCGCAGCTTTTGTTGTGGTAAAGCTTTAGCGACAAGCCCGCTGCCACAGTTGTCCACTTGTTGGCACTGGCTGCAGGTGGACTTAACTTGGCTTTCAACCACCACACTGTGGTTGTTAACTTCAACAATGGTCGCTTTTTCATCCATTATTCGTTGTCCACTCTTGTTGTCTCTTAACCTTTTTACTGAACGTTTTTGGAGCTCTTGTTTGGTGAGCATTTTACTGACTTTTTAGCTACTGAGCACCTGCATCTGTTTGATTTGAGCCATTCAGTGCCACTGAATCTGCAATTGCTTTAGCCGTTGCCGATGGTATTTTACCAACAACACTGACCTCAATACCATTCGTTATCTGGTTTAAGACAACAGTTGCACCATTCATGACAAACTCAACAGCTCGTTGCTTTTCCTGACTTGGGTTCACGTAAACAGAAATATCCACTAATCCGTCATTAAATAGCATAAATTCAACTGGCTGTTTTGTGTTAGCGATGCGATGGCGATTCGCACTGACTCGCTCAAAGCCAGCAGGCAACCAGTTTACTTGCCAAGCAAATGCTTGAGTTTGGCTATCGGGTAATGCCAGCACTTGCGGCAGCTCTGCGCTTTCTAGCTGTTTTAAGCTTTCTGATGGCTGCTCTGTGATTTCAAGGTGAGTAAATTGAATTTGCTCTAGCAATTGGCCCTTGCGGGTAATTAACGCCATTTTTAGTGGCAAGCCAGTGTCCATGTCTAACCACAGCCAATGCCCTAATCTATGACCATCTCTGGCAACTATTCGAATAAGTTGAGCAGCTTTACCCAAAACACGGCTACGTCCAACAGAAATAAACTCATAGTTGTCTTCAAGGCGAGAAACATCTTGGCTAAAAATCGCTGGTATAGGCCCACTAATATGACTTGCAGCAACCGAGTAAGGGGGAAGCTCTGGCTCGATATAGCTGACAATCTCTCCGCGGCGAAGCACGTCACGGCGAGGACCATTAAGCAGTGATAATATTTCTAATTGCTTGTCATCACCGCTAATACCGTGAAACCAGTGGTAAGGCTCAGCTTGGTTATTTTTAACGACAACAAATGACGTGGTGAAATTGAGGTTGTTCAGTGAATCGGAAAGTCGCTTTAACCAAGACTGTGCTTGTTCACTTTCCATTGCCACTGCTGAAAAGCTAACACTTAACAGCAGTGCCAAACTACTAATTAATTTCATTGAGGAGTATTTTCAGCCTTATTCTCTGACGTAATATCTGCCGCTTTATCACTTTCTAACTCAGTTGCTTTAGCTGCTGTGCCTTTAGCTACAGCACTAAGCTTAACTTGCTGCTGGTGATCTGCTAACAGTGCTTGGAAACGGCGCTGTTGTTCCAAGTATGCTTGTTTTTGCGCAGCGCGATCTGGGGTTTGGTAGTTCAGACTAACAGGGTCAGCGACACCCACAAACGGTGTTGTTTGAATCACTTGCTGGGCAGGTGTAATCACTTCATTGTCTGCAACATTGGTTTGTTGAACACCTAAAATCATTAAACCCGCAGCAGACGCCGCAATCGCTACTTGCCCAAATGGCTTACCAAATTGAACCACTTTCGCTTTGGCTGCGCTAATGAAAGTACGACGTTTAGGTGCTAATACTGTTGGCTCGTCGGCAATCGCTGCCGCGATTTGTGCAGATAAATCAAACGGCACAGATTTTGGTGTTTCATCTCTTAACACATCACCGATCAGATGATAGTTTTCCCAGCGCTTAGCCGCTTCGCTATCGGCCAATACACTATCAAGTTTTTCAACGTCTTGCTGGTAACTGTCGATAATACCTGAGACGGTTTCAAACTTATTATCACTCATAAAAACACCTTTTGGTTAGCGCACCTACATTTTACGCTTAATGGTTCTTGCTGAATATCTTTTACTGATTAGCTATTAGGTTGCAGCTTTAACGCAGCCACCTTTTGATTCTCTACTTTTGGTTTCCCAGCACTTGGCTTTCTACCGCTTAAGCAAAGGGCTAATCTTTTTATCTATTGCATCACGCGCTCGGAAAATTCTTGACCTTACAGTACCCACTGGGCATTCCATAATGGTTGCGATTTCTTCATAGCTTAGCCCTTCAATCTCACGAAAGTTAATGGCTAAACGTAAATCTTCCGGTAGCTGCTCCATGGTTTCAAACACAACTCGTTTGATCTCATCAGTTAGCAGCATACGCTCAGGTGAAGCATTTTCTCTTAGTGCATCGCCGCCTTCATAAAACTCGGCGTCTTCCACCTCAACATCAGAGCTAGGTGGTTTGCGACTACCCGCAACCAAATGGTTTTTTGAGCAGTTGACAGCGATTCGGTATAACCAGGTATAAAACGCACTTTCCCCACGAAAGTTAGGTAGTGCCCGATACGCTTTGATAAATGCTTCTTGTACAATATCTGGCACATCAGCCTGATTTTTGACATGACGTCCAACCAAGCTAGAGACTTTTGATTGATACTTGGTAACCAGTAAATTAAAAGCCCCTTTGTCTCCACGTTGTACTCTCTCGACCAATTCCTGATCGATTAACTGTTCGCTCATATGAGCCATATCTCCTACAAAACTACTTAACTCAACATCTGGCTCATGACAAACGCAACTGTTATGACTATACGCATCTCATAAAGTTCGAAAAAATCGAAAAAAATTGTTAATTGAGCGAATAACCATCAGCTATGACTATTCGATTAGCAAGTTACACGCTAAAATCCGTTGCAATTAGATTAACGTAATATTGTGATTTTTACACCTTTAACGGCCTGGCTAGGCAGTAAAAAAGCAATCAAATAGAGAGCATTATGAGCAAACAGCACAATTGTGACGTGTTAATTATTGGCAGCGGTGCAGCAGGTTTAACCTTAGCCCTGCATTTAGCGAAAAACGCCGATGTTATTGTATTAAGTAAAGGGCCAATTAATGAAGGCTCAACTTATTACGCACAAGGCGGTATCGCTGCTGTTTTTGATGAAAACGATAGTATTGACTCTCACGTGCAAGACACACTGATTGCCGGCGCTGGCATTTGTGAAGAAGATGTTGTGCGCTTTACCGCAGAAAATGCCAAAGCCTGTTTGGAATGGCTGATTGAACAAGGGGTAGAGTTTGACCAAGAAGAAAGTGACAGTGGCGACGCGAAATATCACTTAACCCGTGAAGGCGGCCACAGCCACCGCCGCATTCTGCATTCTGCTGACGCTACAGGACAAGCGGTGCAAGAAACCTTGTCAACGCGTATTAAACAACACAATCGTATTCGCGTGTTTGAACGTTACAACGCAATTGATTTAATTAACAACTCAGACGAAGGTGCTGAAAAAGCCTGTGTGGGTGCCTACATTTGGAACCGCAATAGTGAAAAGGTGGAAACCATTCACGCCCGCAAAACCATCTTAGCCACAGGCGGCGCCAGCAAGGTATACCAATATACCTCAAACCCAGATGTCGCCAGTGGTGACGGTGTTGCTATGGCATGGCGCGCTGGTTGTCGCGTCGCAAATATGGAATTTAATCAATTTCACCCAACCTGCTTGTATCACCCTGATGCTGGCACTTTCTTGCTAACTGAGGCACTACGCGGCGAAGGTGCAATTTTGCGTCGGCCTAACGGTAGTCGCTTTATGCCAGAGTTTGATGAGCGTGCAGAATTAGCCCCACGCGATATCGTTGCCCGGGCAATTGATTATGAGATGAAGCGTCTAGGCGCCGATTGCATGTACCTTGATATTAGCCACAAGCCAGCAGAGTTTATCAAGCAGCATTTCCCAACGATTTATCAAAAAACCATGTCGCTTGGTATTGATATGACCAAACAACCTATTCCTGTCGTACCAGCCGCACACTATACCTGTGGTGGCGTGATGATTGATAAGAATGGCCGAACTGATGTTGAAAACTTGTATGCCATCGGTGAAGTGGCCTATACCGGTTTACATGGTGCTAATCGTATGGCGAGTAATTCACTCTTAGAGTGTTTAGTATTCGCTCGTGCGGCAGCAAGCGATATTGCTAACCATTTAAAAACTCCGCAAAAGTACCTAAAACTGCCAAAGTGGGATGAAAGCCGTGTGACGGATTCAGACGAAGAAGTGGTAATTCAACATAACTGGCACGAACTGCGTTTATTTATGTGGGATTATGTCGGTATTGTGCGTACAACCAAACGTTTAGAGCGTGCATTGCATCGCGTTGAGCTGCTGCAACGTGAAATTGACGAGTACTATCAAAACTTCCGTGTCAGCAACAACTTATTAGAACTAAGAAACTTAGTACAGGTTGCTGAATTAATTATTAAAAGTGCATTGCTTCGCAAAGAAAGTCGCGGCTTGCACTACACGCTAGACTACCCTGAATTAGCGCCGTCTTCTGGCAATACAATATTGTCACCGAATCACTCAAGAGAAGTTCAAGGCCAGTTAAGCTAGCGGCCCTTTTGTGCCGCTTTAATTAAATAGCTTAAATAGCAAACTTGTTGATAATTTAGCTGAGAACGATAGATAAACAGCTCGTACTGAACATTCTTTCGTATTCGAGCTATTGTATTTTTGCCTGCCAGTCCTGCTGCCTGTTTGTCTAGCACTTCCGTTTTATCTAACAACACCAACCAAAAGCCTAAAAAGCTCAATCGACTGGCACTGTCTGCCACATAAGTACCTTGCCGCCAATTTATCTCATGCTCAGGCAGCGCTATGGTTAGCTGTTCAGACTGGGACTCAAAAAAGTAACGCTTGGTTAGATAAATTAGTGCGGCACTGGAAGCGAAAAGTAATAGCAGCCCATGCCATAACCACTGCGCGGTTTGTGCGTTGATTTGCGTAAAATAAAAAACAAGATAACAAGCTGTCAGCAAAGAGCAGCCAACAGCGAGCAGCCAATTAACTTTTATTGGGGTGTAGCGAATATCACACTTTGATGCGGTTAAGAATAATTTGCACGATTTCCTTAAGTGCTGGGTCTTCACATTCCTCGTGTCCCATAAACCAGGCGAAAAGCTCAGGGTCGTCGCATTCTAGCAAACGCTCAAACTCTCGCTTGTGTTCTTCAGTTAAGTCGTCATAAGCGTTTTCAACAAACGGCATAAACAGTACGTCAAGCTCCAACATACCACGACGACATGCCCATTTTAGGCGCGCTTTATTTTTAGCTAACGACATTTCTTTTCCTCATAATCAAAACTAGCTGCATTCTACCAATTTCACAAATAATACCAATTGAAATAAAGTCCAAGCTTTCGCTTGTTTTTTTTGAATCTGCCTATACTTGTATTTCAAACCTAATTTTCTGCATTAATCACCACATGAGCTCAGCACTACCGAATCTTTCGACACTGCCCCCCAATTTTATGATGCCTTTGCCGCAACTGTCTGCGATCAAACTTGCCGGTGAAGAGCAGCAAAAATACCTGCAAGGGCAAGTGACTTGCGACGTTAATGAGCAACATGCTCACAGCTTGCAGCACGGTGCCCATTGCGATGCCAAAGGTAAAGTGTTATCAGTATTCAGGCTAATGACACACCAAGGTGCATTGTTACTTGTTCAGCTTGAAAACTCAGTCAAAAGTTCACTTGCAGAATTACAAAAGTTTGGTGTATTTGCCAAAGTAGAGATTAGCCAAGCAACAGAACTCACCTTTACTTGCCTGGTTGGCGAAGATGTGAGTCAACAATTAGCCAACCAAGTTGGCAGCTTACCTGACGCCCTAACTCCCGTTGTTACGCTCCAAGGCGCAAGTATCGTTTACTTGGCAGGCAAAATCACTCGTTATTTAGTTGTTGCTAGCGCTGAAGAGAGCGAACAACTGCTAGGTACAATTGAAGCAGAGCAAATTAGCCCCGAAGCATGGCAGCTATTGGAGATTAGCGAAGGCTTTCCACAACTTAACGAGAGCACAGTAGCCAAGTACGTTCCACAAATGCTCAACCTAGATAAACTCGACGGAATTAGCTTTACAAAAGGCTGCTACTTAGGCCAAGAAACTGTCGCCCGCATGCAGTATTTAGGCAAAAACAAAAAAATGATGGCACTGTTAACAGGCCACAGCGAAACGACGCTCGCCTCAGCCATTGGCTTCGAAAAACAAATGGCTGAAAACTGGCGTACCGGCGGAGATGTACTTGCTAGCTACCAAGCCGATACTGGTGAGCTTTATATTCAAGCCGTTGTTGCCAATGAATTATCTGACAGCGACGTGCTTAGGGTTAAAGATAACGACAGTGTTAAACTTTTTTTAACCGCACTACCATATGAACATACACAGAATGCAGATGAATAACGCCAAGTGAAAAAGCTTAGTTTTATTTATTCACCCTATTATTTAATTTTACGAGCGCTTTAATTTTATGAAAATTTCAAACAATGCAGTTGTTAAACTTCACTACGCAGTATCAGATAGCGAAGGTACCTTAATCGACAGCTCTTACGATCATGAGCCACTTAATATTATCCAAGGTACTGGCTACTTAATTCCGGGTCTTGAGCAAGCTCTAGACGGCCGCGAAGCTGGTGACACATTTGAAGTAGATGTGGCTGCCGACCTTGCTTACGGTGAGCGTTTCGACGAATACGTGCAAACCGTACCAAAAGCCGTGATGGAAGGTGTGGATGACTTACAAGTTGGCATGCAACTGCGCGCAACAACAGATGAAGGCGAGCAAACGGTTATCGTTGTGGATGTTACTGACGAAGAAATTACCGTTGATGGTAACCACCCGCTAGCAGGTATTGATTTACACTTCGACGTAGAAATTCTAGAAGTACGTGAAGCGACTGCAGAAGAGCTAGAACACGGCCATGTGCATAGTGAGAAAAGCGAAGAAGGCGGCTGTGGTGATAGCTGTGGCTGCGGTAGTTAATCGCTAACTTAAGACGACAATAAAAAAAGCCTCAATTTTTCGTAAAATTGAGGCTTTTTTTATTTAATTATTTAACTTAGGTTAATAGCTTAAGCACAAATAGCTATAACCTGTATGAGCTTTGGCCTTAACAGCAATAACTTAAAAAATTGAGCGGAAGCCTGAGCGTCCACTGCGTCGTGAGCTGCGACGATTACGCATACGGCTATGCAACTCTCTGCGTTTTGAATCTAGCCAATCTTCTGTAGTAATTTCTTTATCGCCGGCACGGCCTTGCTCACGTTCACGGTATGCACAAAACTCTTCAAATGCTTCGATATCGTCTTGTAAATCTTCTACAACTAACTCAATCATAATCGCATCATCTAAAAAGCCTAGTGCTGGAATATGATCCGGTACTAAATCTTCTGGATCACTAAAGTAAGCTAGTGCACTTAGCACATTCGCTCGCTCTTCCCCGTCTAATTTCCATTGGGCATCTTCTACCATGGTGACTAAAACTTCGAGCTTACGTAAACGGTCGGCGACGAACTCTGGCACATCTGCTTGCACGCTCGCACTAAGCTCTTTGGCCTTAGCCAGAATATCGTCTTCACTTAAGTGCGATGCACCGTCAATCGCTTTTTTCATTACTTCGCGAAAATGCGCTAAATCTGAATCTTTTAATTCAAACTTTACCTCAAATGCCATTTCGTTATTCCTTATTGTTTTCGGTTAGCGAACATACTCTAACACAGCCTAGCTGGTTAAAAAGTAATGCGTGTTAAAAAATTAAGCGCCAGCTAGTTTGAAAAATACCGATAGGTTCGGCGCCAGCTGACTAGTAAATGCATATAAATGATTAAAGTCGATCTATTTCACGTTTTAATTGCTCGGCAGGGTCAGTAATAATCCGCTCTAAGGTCGCTACTCGCGCTTTAAGTGACTCTACTTCTTGAGATTTTTCTTCTATTTGGCGCTTTAATTCCGATTCTATCAGCGCGTCTTTATCCTCTAATGAAACACCTAGGCTCATTCCTCGAGATAAACCTAAAGCGAAACGCTTATCTAGCCAAGCAAGTCCTGCAATCGAGGCCACAATAGTGAAGATTAAAACAGTTTTTTCAATAATTTCCATATTCAGCTCCCAAACGATTAAACAAAGTAAAATCAGTGATGACTAAGCACTCCCCCCACTAGTCATCAGGAGCTTATTTTTATTACAACTTTTTTGATGTTTTTTTGTGCACAAAAATAAGAGAGACAAAAACCCTAAGCCTTATTACCCTGAATTAGAAGCCCTGAATTATTAACCATGAACTACTAACCCTGTAATCTTGGCTTTTCTGCCACCGCACTTTTTAGCTGCTTAGCTGTATTGCTTGGATTTAGTTCAACTAATTTGAAGCTCGCCTTGTTATCGCCATAAACAAGGACATTACAGCCTTGCCAGCTCTGCGGAATTTTCCAAATAGATTGCTCATTAACAGTGTAAACGTGGCGTTTATTACGACAGCGTATGTCCAGCTTGTGCAGCTCCCCTGAGACATCTGCGAGTTGGAACTCATTGCGAATTAAGGTGTGCTGCCAAAAGTCTCTTTTCCCGATAAAACCTTGGGTAACTATTGGCGTATCACTGGCAATAAAATCAATAAGCGTTTGTTTTTGCTGTTGGTATGCCGGCCAGTTAGGTTTGGCAGAGGACAGTAACAAAAGCTTATCAACGGTATCTAACGCATCGCCGACACGGCCAAAGTCGAGTTCTAATAAAAGCTTGTCATGTAACACTGGAAATAATGCTGCATCAAGAAACTTATAGTGTCGTTGCGTGCTCGCTGAAATAGCTTCGTCTGCAGATTCACCCTGTTTCACTTTGACGCCAACAGCATCGACAGTATCACTTTGTACTGCGCGTTTATGGTCAAAGAAGCCGCTAACGCCAGAGAATTGAAATGTTTTGTTAAGGTAATTAAGCTCTTTTCGCTTATTTTGCTGGTGCTTTGCATAGCGTGTCATTAACTGATATTTATAAAATGACTCGCGTAGCGTTTTTACCTCATAGCTTTCAAGCTTATCAATTAGCTCAGTGATATCTTCCTGAATATTTTTATTAAAGGCTTTTTCAAGCTTACGATATAAGCTGAGAAAACGTCTTGAAACGCCTTCTTGCTCACGGGCCATTTTAAAGTCAATTTGAACACTATTTTTACACTGTTGGATCGGCTTACCACCTTCCATTGCAGGCTCATATTGCCATTGCTTAAGTGCTTTTAACGCTTCTCGTTCAAAGCTCTTGCGCCCTGTTGATTCCAAAATAACGACATTACTGGTTGAACCGTCAGGCTCAACAATAAAGCTCAGTCTTACCCAGCCATCTATTCCCTTTTTAGCCTCACTAATTGGAAATTTTGGCGGCACGCGAAGCTTAGCTTTAGCATCAATAATCTGCGTTATTTCAGTAGATAAAATTTGCTTAGCTCTGGCAGCCTCATGACTAGACTGTTCTTGTGGCGACGTTTCAGATGGCAGCTTAGCAATAGCTGCAGAACTAAAAGGAAAGTGGACGAGAATTAAAAATATTAATGAGTAACGCTTGTTCATAAGCAGCTCCTTTGCAAATTAGAAATACTATAGCAACTCCATTTATGTAGGCAAAGGGTAAGCGCCATGGCCAATATCATCTAATAAAAAGTAGCGAGAGAACCTCAGCCTTTCATAACTAATCTGCTTCTCGCTACTGTTTTTCGCGTAACCTTGAAATGCCCTATCGCTAGTGCAATTTGGCAGTGCAGTTATGTTATCCATACTCTACTTTAAGATAATTGTTTGATCTCTTGAGTAAAAAAGCACCTAAAGGTGCTTTTTATTTGAGTTGTTACTAGCAGGTCACTATATCATCAACATAACGTCACAAGATTAGTTTCTTTTTAGATAAAAAACACTGTCTTGAAGCTCACTGCCTATACTGGTATTGGCTCGAATAACTTCGGCTAAAGTCGTGCCTTCTACTAACCTTAACTCTTCTGGCGACAAGTAACGCTGATACCAAAAGCGATCGCCGTCTCGAAAGGCTTCAAACTGGCGAATGTGCATGGCACGGAATAACTCTCCCATTTGTGAGCCGACTTCGCTAAGCGGGTCTTCAGCCAGTCCTCCAGTAAACAAGTCAATATCGTCAACCGTTTCATATGTTTGCGCCAACGCTGCTGCAAGCTCAGAGTTTGAAGTAATTTCATTGAAGCTGGTAACACGCTCAAAACCAAACACATCTCGCATATCGTTGTACGAGGGTACCCCATGATCTCGTCCACGTTGAATGTTAAGTGAAACCAGATCTAAGCCTCCCGCTCCTGGCTGTCCGAACAAGAAATTTCGCAGTTCATGGGTTACATTAACATCAAGTTTTTGACTAAGTTGACTCGCCTGACCTCTCAAAATAGGGTCTATGCTTGTTTCATTAGTCAGCAAGTTAGGGGCGGTAAAAAAGGCATCACGCAATGATAAAGCGCCAGCCTCAATGCTATTGCCTTGAGCATCTAGGCGCAGTAGTTGATTGTTAACTAATGAATGGCCATAGCGATAAGCCGCAACTGCAAACTCATTGAATAGGCCTGGATTTACCGCCGCATTGTAGCCACGATAATCACTAATTGCGTCCTCTCCAATGAGCGCCGGTAAGTATTCTTGATAGGTGATAATCTGAATTTTCGCGATTACTAGTCGCCTTGCCGCTTGATATATTTGCTCACCACTGGCATCAGGGTTCGCCTGCGCCATATTGGTAGCAATGCGGTTGTGCTCACGTACCCATAATGTATGCATAACCGCTAGGCCTACCTGTTCATTGGCACGAATATCCCCCGCCAAGAACAGTTGCTCATCATCAACAGCAAAGGCATTTGCGTTGGTCTGCCCATTAATATTAAAAGGTAGCAAGTTACCTTCGCTAGTCGCCAAATAAGGGCTCTGTTCACTTACTCGCAATGCAAGTGCACGTTCGTCATCTGAGCCGTAGATCATGCTGCCATCGATCCAGGCCGTAAGTTCATTCTCTTGCTCACGCGGATTGCTTTGGTCAGTACCAGTGTTGTGGTCAAACAAGGCCCGCGAGAACAGAATAGTTTGTTCGCCAGTACCGCGAGGGTCGAAATAGGTGTCGCCACGTGGCACAGCAATATCAGCGGCTTCTTCAACACCATCGGTAACGCCAATATCATGGTCAAGAAATTGCCCCCACTGCCAAAGAAAATCTGTGGTACCAAAAGTATTTGGTATGATTTCACCATCTTCTTGAGCATGAATATTATTCGACACAACCCTAGCACTTGGACGCGCAGCTCCTGCTAATGAAGCAATACCATCTTCATAGTCAGCGACTGCCCAACGCGCTAAATGGCTAAATGAAGAGCCCCAAAGCGTATTTGTTTGATTGTTGAAAGAGCCATCAATCGTTCTGACCTCGCGGTTATTAACAAAACGAGGGTCATTGCGTCTATTGTTATTTGCCTGATTTCTCCTGTCTTGAGCATTCTCGTTAATACCCTGTGGAGAGGCTCTTCGGTCGCTAACCTGTATGCTAACCTCGTCTGACGAGCTGGCATTGTCACTATCAGTGACGGTTAGCCTAAAGACTAAACTCTCATCATTGGTAGTTGCAGGTGCGCGAAAACTTGGGGTAAGTGTATTGGTGTTGTTTAAATTAACAGGTGTGCCCGAAACCTGTTGCCAAACAAAGCTCACTTCCCCTTCAGCATCAGTAGCAGTGCCTGATAAAGTAACAAAGCTGCGCTCATCAACGTCTTGTCTCGCGCCTGCATCAACAAGGGGTAACACATTACTGCTGCTATTTGTACTTGTCTCGCTGTCGCTGCTACCACCACACCCTGTTAGCGCTAAACACACTGCCAATGCGGTATAATTAAAACCTGTTTTTTTCATCATTTCATGCCCTACAAACTGAATTGAATTAGTGGGCGGTTCGCCTGCACCACAAATTTTTATGGCTGTATTTGGCAATTACCCACGCTGTTAAGTCAGTATTTTTGTGACTAAGGAAGAAACCCCGTCAACGCAATACTTAGTGCGCGATTGAAAAATCCATTTCCAGAATGTCCTGTTCATCAACTCTGATGGCATTGTAGGTGTTAGGTTCAGTGCTTGTCATAAAGCCCAAAGGAACTCCATTGAAACTTCACACTCTGAGCAAAATCTGCACAACTTCTGCACATTTCGTATCGTCAAGTGCGAACCTCGCAAGGGTTAACATGAAAAATAACTAGGGCTGTTGAATCGCGTTAAGAGCGAGCTAGAAAACAAAAAAGCCCAAACGTTTGTTTGGGCTTTTCTTCATCTATTTTGGAACGGGACGTATTTTAGGCAGCAAGATTAGCACAAGGCTAAATAGCAGCTACTTATGCTTATTCCGCTAGCGGACGCATATGCGGGAATAAAATCACGTCTTTAATGGTTGGCGAGTCAGTGAATAACATCACTAAGCGGTCGATACCAATACCTTCACCGGCTGTTGGTGGCAAGCCGTACTCAAGTGCGTTGATGTAGTCTTCATCAAAGTGCATCGCTTCATCATCACCCGCGTCTTTCTCTTCCACTTGCTTACGGAAACGTTCGGCTTGGTCTTCGGCATCGTTAAGCTCAGAGAAACCATTCGCTAACTCACGACCACCAACGAAGAATTCAAAACGGTCAGTAATGAATGGGTTTTCGTCGTTACGACGTGCCAGTGGCGATACTTCCCACGGGTATTCAGTGATAAACGTCGGCTGGTCAAGTAAGTGCTCAGCGACTTCTTCGAAGATTTCACAAATGTACTTACCTGGACCCCATACTTTCGCCGCATCACCTTCTTTCACATGTGCTTTTTTCGCTAATGCTTTGATGGTGTCGAAGTTGTTTTCAGGGTCGCGCAGTGCCGCTTCATCTTCGCTGGTTACCATGCCTTCTGGTGCGTATTTCAAAATCGCGTCAACCATAGATAAACGCACAAATGGCTTACCAAAGTCGTAGAACTTCTCTTCTACCACTTCGCCTTCAGCGTTTTTCACGGTGTTGCGGATCACTGGATTACCCATCACATCTTCCGCAAGCGTGCGTAGCATGTCTTCAGTTAAGTTCATTAAGTCATGGTAGTCAGCGTACGCTTGGTAGAATTCAATCATAGTGAATTCTGGGTTGTGACGTGTTGATAAGCCTTCGTTACGGAAGTTACGGTTAATTTCGAAAACACGCTCAAAACCACCAACCACTAAGCGCTTAAGGTAAAGCTCAGGGGCAATACGCATGTACATTTGTACGTCTAACGCATTGTGGTGAGTAATAAATGGTTTCGCCGTTGCACCACCTGGAATGGTTTGTAGCATTGGCGTTTCCACTTCCATAAAGTCGCGATCCGCTAGGAAGCGACGAATACCTTCAACAATTTTCGAGCGAATACGGAATGTTTCACGGGTTTCTTCGTTAGTGATCAAATCCACGTAACGCTGACGGTACTTAGTTTCCGTATCTTGTAAGCCGTGGAATTTTTCAGGTAATGGACGTAGCGACTTAGTGAGTAACTCGTACTTGTCCATATTTACATACAAATCGCCTTTGCCTGATTTGTGCAAAGTACCTGTTACGCCAACGATATCACCGATATCCAGCACACCGCCTAAACGGGCTTTAATGTCTTTCTGTACGGTTTTATCAGCGTAGGCTTGAATGCGACCCGTCATATCTTGTAATACCAAGAATGGACCACGCTTAGCCATCACACGACCAGCAATGCTGTAAACGTCAGTTTCAGCTTCAAGCGTTTCTTTGTCTTTCTCACCGTGGGCAGCTTGTAAATCAGCTGCATAGTGTTTTCGGTCAAACTGGTTTGGATGGCCATTAGCCGGGCAGTTTTCGCGAATTTGCGCTAATTTGCCGCGACGCTCGGCGATTAATTTATTTTCGTCTTGATTTGCTTGGTCTGTCATTTTCAGTCTCAAACTTGGTTAAAATACAGCTAACATTTCGCAGGTTAGCTTAGTTAATATTCAAAAAATTGGGTTATTAAAGACCAGACTTCAAGCTAGCTTCAATAAATTTGTCTAAATCACCGTCTAATACCGCTTGGGTATTGCGGTTTTCCACGCCAGTTCGTAAATCTTTAATCCGGCTATCGTCTAATACGTAAGAGCGAATTTGGCTGCCCCAGCCGATATCTGATTTCCCTTCTTCGAGCGCTTGTTTATCTTCGTTTTGCTTTTGAATTTCCATTTCATACAGCTTAGCTTTTAAAAGCTTCATGGCTGTTGCACGGTTCTTGTGTTGTGAGCGATCGTTTTGACATGCCACCACAGCGCCCGTAGGAATATGGGTAATACGAATCGCTGAATCGGTTTTGTTAACGTGCTGACCACCAGCACCTGACGCGCGGAATGTATCAACGCGTAAATCGGCTGGGTTAATATCAATTTCGATATTGTCGTCAATTTCAGGGTAAATAAACGCTGAAGCAAATGAGGTATGACGACGACCACTAGAATCGAATGGTGACTTACGTACTAAACGATGCACGCCCGTCTCAGTGCGTAGCCAACCATAAGCATATTCACCAGAGTATTTAATGGTGCAACCTTTAATACCGGCAACGTCACCGTCTGACACTTCAATTACTTCAGTTTTAAAGCCGTGTGCTTCACCCCAGCGCAGGTACATACGCATCAGCATTTCTGCCCAGTCTTGCGCTTCGGTACCACCTGAGCCTGATTGAATGTCGAGGTAACAATCGTTTTCATCTTGCTCGCCAGCAAACATACGGCGAAACTCTAGCTTTTCAAGCTGCTCTACCAGTTCTTGTGCTTCGGCTTCAGCTTCGTTGAAAGTATCTTCGTCTTCAGCTTCAATCGCCAGCTCAACTAAGCCTTCAATATCTTCACAGCCTGCTTCGAGCTGCTCAATGGTGTTGACCACAGCTTCAAGCGCCGAGCGCTCTTTACCCAGCGCTTGTGCGCGCTCTGGCTCGTTCCAAATTTCCGGTAATTCTAATTCGCGAGTAACTTCGACTAAACGCTCAGCTTTGACTTCGTAGTCAAAGATACCCCCTAAGCATGGTGGTGCGTTCTTTAATGTCTTTAATGGTGTTTAATACAGGATTAACTTCAAACATTCGGGTCGAAAACTCTTATCAAAATGCCGATTGGAAAAGTCCGGCATTGTAGCTCAATTGCCTGTCTAATTAAACGACTAAATAAATGGCTAATTAAACGAGTAAATGCATGGCTAAATAGGCGGCTAAAAATAGCGCTTTTTACAAGGCTTTCAAATGCTCCACCATCAATTGAACATTTTGCTTACCGCGAAACTCATTGACCGATAATTTATAGGCGATATGGGCCTTTTTCGCCTGACTATTCGGCCACGCTTTGACATCAATATTAAAAGCGATGGCATCAAAGGCAATATTGTCTTTTTGCACCACCAGCTTTAAGTGTTTTTCGCCAACTATACGCTGTTGTAACAGCTCAAATTCATCGTCAAATAGTGGTTCAGGGAATTGTTGCCCCCAAGGGCCTGCTTCTTGTAGTAAATCCGCAAATTCAATGGTCATTAACGAGGCGGGTAATTCGCCATCAGATAGCAGCGTACCGGTGAGTTGCTCTTTGTCTAACCAAGCTTCGGCATATTGGCTAAACAGCTGATTAAACTGATCGAAGTTTTTCGCCTGAATCGACAAGCCTGCTGCCATGGCATGACCGCCAAACTTGATAATAATATTCGGATGTTGGCTATCGATATGCTCAAGTAAGTCACGAATATGTAAGCCTGGGATTGAACGTGCTGAGCCTTTGATTTCCTGTTCGTTATCAAAAACGCCATCTTTATCAGGAAAGTCAGCATCCGCAGCAGCAAACACAATACTCGGACGGTGGAACTTCTCTTTTAAGCGACCGGCGACAATACCAATGACCCCTTGGTGCCAGTCTTTTTGAAATAGCGCAATGGCAAAAGGCAAGTTGTCTTCTGAAAACTTAAGGCTCGCAAGCACGCGCTCCGCTTCCACTTGCATCCCTTGTTCAATTTCGCGGCGGGCTTTATTGAGTTCATCCAACTCTGACGCCATTACCCGCGCTTCCATTAAATCATTAGCCAGCAAGCAATTAATGCCATACGACATATCATCCAATCGCCCTGCCGCATTAATCCGTGGGCCAAGGGCAAAGCCAAAGTCCGCCGCGACTAGCTTAGCTTGATCGCGTTTAGCGATTTCAATTAACGCTTGAATACCGGGGCGTGTGAAACCCGCGCGAATACGTTTTAACCCTTGTGCTACCAAAATACGGTTATTGGCATCAAGCGGCACCACATCAGCGACCGTACCTAACGCCACTAAATCGAGTAATTGTGCAAGGTTCGGCTCTGGTATTTGTTGGTTAGCAAACCAGTTTTCATCACGCAGCAGTTTACGCAGTGCCAGCATAAAATAGAAAGCAACACCCACGCCAGCTAAGGCTTTTGACGGGAACTGACAGTCGTACTGATTGGGGTTAATAATGGCATCGGCAGGCGGTAGCTTTTCACCGGGCAAGTGATGATCTGTAACTATCACCTGCATGCCAAGCGATCGCGCGCGCTCAATACCCGCAAAGCAGCTAATACCGTTATCGACGGTAATGATCAGCTCAGCCCCTTGCTGATGGGCAATTTCCACGATTTCTGGTGACAAACCATAGCCGTATTCAAAGCGATTCGGCACAATAAAATTATGCGAGCGGCTGCCTAGCAAGGTTAAGGCTTCCATCATCAACGCTGTGCTGGTTGCGCCATCGGCATCAAAATCGCCGACGATGGTAATGCGTTTGCCTGTTTGCAGTGCTAGATAAAGAATGTCACAGCCCGCAGCTAAACCCTTCAAGCTAGTTACTGGCGCCATTTGCTTAAGCGTTAATTCAAGCTCATGATCACCCGCGACACCTCGACTGGCATAAAGCTGACGTACCACAGGGTGAAGATTCATCGGTAAATGTAGGTCGGCAACTGGCGTGCGGCGAATGATTTGTTTTTGCATGGTGTCAGCGTAATTTGAGTTTTAGGAAGCAAAGCTGCGGTATTAAGCGCTAATTCTACTTAGATTCGCACACTAATATCCATCAAAAAAAGCCAACGAAAAAGAGCCAATAAAAAAGGCCACAACGAAAGTGCGGCCTTTGGTTTTTAAGAAAACGACTAAATCTATAGGTTTTCTAAAATATTCATTAGGTCATCCGCATCACGATAGCCCGGCAGCATAAAACCATTTGCTAAGATAATCGCAGGTGTACCACTAACCCCAACCTGACGACCAAATTTAAAGTTTTCTTCTACTGGCTTGTCACAAATGCGGCGAGCAACACTTGAACCCGCTTTCGCACGTGTCATCGCTTTGGCAGGATCTTCGTTACACCAGATTGAGCGCAAGTCTTCAAAGCCTTGCGTATAAGTGCCTGGCGATTGGTAAACACCAGCGCGAGGGTAAGCTAAGTAACGAACGGTAATACCTAAATCGTTGTACTCTTCCATGCTGTTGTGCAATTTACGGCAGTAACCACAGGTAATGTCGGTAAATACCGTTACGACATGCTTTTCGTTTTTCGCAGGAAACACGATCATGTCTTTTTCAAATTTAGCCATACCGTCTAAACGTACTTGCGCTAGGCTAGTTTCCGTTAAGTTAGTAACGTTTGGTCCTAAATTAAATAACTTACCTTGAATAAAGTATTCACCGTCGTAGCTGGTGTAAAACAAGCCTTGTTCGGTAACAATTTCAGCTAAGCCAGGCATTGGCGTTTTGCGAGCAGTGCTCACTTCCAAGCCTAATGTTTGACTAATGGTTTGTTTTAATTTTTCAGCATTAAAAGTGGCCGCTGAAGCGTTAGCAACAGCTGCTGGAACTTGCTCAGGGCTTTCAGCATGTGCGGTAAGCGCAAAAGAAGAACAAAGAAGCGCGCTGGCATAAACCGCGGCAGAAAACAGCTTTTTCATTTACATCTTCCAAAATTGGGTAATAGGGTTACGAGATTATTGGCTATTAGCAACCAAGTGAACACACAGACCCTGATTCGATGGCTAAAATTACAACCTAAGCATTAAAAATGCAAACCTAAGCCTATAGCTACCGGATCTATGCCATGCTGAATCCTTGAGGCACCATACCAATTGAAGTAATAGTAGTGGCGAAGAATACGCCATTTCTGCTAAACTCGCGCCCGTTTTAATTCCAATTCGTTTTTGGCTGAGAATCATCTTAGTTGGAACACCAATAAAGCAAGGCGTAAAACCCCAATGAAAATCGGCTTATTTTATGGCTCAACCACTTGTTATACCGAGATTGCTGCGGAAAAAATTCAAGCAGAAATGGGTAACGATGACACCGGCACTCCGCTAGTAGAGCTGCACAATATTAAAGACGAGCCTTTATCTTTAATTGCCGACTACGACCTAGTGATTTTAGGCATTTCCACTTGGGATTACGGCGAATTACAAGAAGATTGGGAGTCTCAGTGGCAAGACCTAGCAACCATTAGCTTTGCCAATAAAATTGTTGCCTTGTATGGTATGGGCGACCAAATTGGCTATACCGAATGGTTCCAAGACGCCTTAGGTATGCTGCACACCTGTGTGGTTGAACAAGGTGGTCATGTCATTGGTTATTGGCCAAACCAAGGCTATGAGTTTGAAGCCTCCAAAGCCCTGACCCAAGATGGCAGCCAATTTGTCGGCTTAGCTTTGGATGAAGACAACCAATATGACCAGTCTGACGCCCGTATCAGCCAATGGTGCCAAAGTGTATTGGAAGAGATTGCTGATATTCTGGCTTAATTGACCAATCGCCAAATTCACGCAAGAAATCTAGCGTAAAGCCGCTTGCAAACGGCCCACGCGACATTAAAGACAATAACTAAGAGTGCAAGCCCAACTATTATTTATGTTGGCACAAGCCACTTTTAGGTAAATAAACAGTTTCACACTATAATCTGCACATCTTTGTGCCCAAGTAGCGACGTAATATTCATGTTCGAGCAGTTTGATTTAGACCAAGACCTGATCGGTGGCATTGCCAAAGCCGGTTTTAAAAAGCCCACTTCAATTCAGCAATTAGTGCTGCCAGAAGCAATGGACGGCAAAGACATTTTAGCCTCAGCGCCTACCGGGACAGGTAAAACGGCTGCGTTTTTATTACCTGCTGCTCAGCATTTACTGGATTACCCACGCACAAAGCCAGGCTTTCCACGAGTACTCGTATTATCGCCGACACGTGAATTAGCGCTGCAAATCAGCGAGCAAAACGAGCTACTAACCGCCCACACTAACATTAAAACCGGAGTTATCACCGGTGGTGTTAATTACGGTAGCCATAAAGAAATTCTAACGGCCACCACAGATATGCTGATCGCTACACCGGGTCGTTTAATGGAGTACATTGAAAACGAACAATTCGATGCTCGTGAAATTGAAATCCTGATTCTGGATGAAGCGGATCGCATGTTGGATATGGGTTTTGCCGACACCATCAACCGTATAATCGGTGAAGCGCGCTGGCGTAAACAAACCATGTTGTTCTCGGCAACGCTTGAAGGTGCTGGTGTGATCAAGTTCGCTAAAGAGATCCTTGATGAGCCAGTATACTTAGAGGCTAACCCGTCTCGCAAAGAAAAAGCAAAGATCCACCAATGGTTGCACCTAGCGGATGACAAGCAACATAAGCTTGAGCTACTAACGCATATTCTGAAACAAGAAGAAGTAGAACGTGCCGTAGTGTTTGCCAACAAGCGTGAAACCGTTCAGTTCTTATCGGGCAAACTTTACAGCGCTGAAATTCCATGTGTTTGGTTAGAAGGTAAAATGCCACAAGACAAGCGTAATAGCGCGGTTGAGCGTTTACGCAAAGGTGAGCTTAATGTCTTAGTGGCAACCGATGTTGCAGCCCGTGGTTTAGATATTGACGATATTACCCACGTGATTAACTTCGATATGCCACGCAAAGCCGATATTTACTTGCACCGTATTGGCCGCACTGGTCGCGCTGGTAACAAAGGTACGGCTATTTCATTGGTAGAAGCACACGATATGCTAGCAATCGGTAAAATTGAGCGCTATACCAAAGAGCGCCTGCAACGCCGTGTGATTGACGAGCTTAGACCGAAATTTAAAGAAGCGAAAGTGCCGATGAAAAAGCCGAAAGTGAAAAAATCGGCGGCCCAGAAAAAAGCCAAGGCGAAGAAAATCGCTAAAAAAGTGGCAAAGAAATCAGCGAAGAATAAGTAATAGCCCAACTAATAACGACTCATAACCTGCTACTTTAAGACTAAGTAAGCGATAACCGTTAGCTTGGTCGTTAGTTCAAAAACCGAAAAAAAGCGCTATTTATCACCTGATAAATAGCGCTTTTTTCTTGCCTTTCAATTAGGTAGCATTAGGCTACTTTCATATAACTTTAAACTAGCAATTTAAACTAGCAAATGCCCCATTGCATTATCGAACACGCCAGTACACTTGATAGCAACAAGCTTGTTTCAGCCGTCTTTCAAGGTGCTTTAGCAAGTGAATTATTTGAACCTGATGGCAGTGATATTAAAGTAAGAGCAATTGGCTTTAACAGCTATCAAGTAGGCAATAACCAATCAAAAAAGAGCCCGTCAGACTTTATTCATATCACACTCAAAATACTCTCAGGTCGCAGTGAAGAGCAAAAACAACTGCTAAGTAAAAGTGTATTGGACGCGTTTAACACACTAGTATTGAATAGCTGTGAAATCACAATCGAAGTTGTTGATATAGATAGAACTAGCTACCTGAAAGCCAAGTGCTAGCGGCTAAACATTTACCCACAGTCGTTAGTCCTTAAACCATCTCCCAACAAAAGAATGACAAACGTCAAACGACAAGCAACTGACAACAAGGAAGTAGTTATGCAACCCATTCAAATCGCGAGAATTATTGTCAGTTTTAGCTGGGTTTACCACGGCCTTTTTCCCAAGCTTGTACATATTGCACCGCTTGAAAAACAGATGACAGCCAGCTTTGGGTTTTCAGCAGAGCACTCATATCTTGTTACCAAAGAAGCAGGTGTCGGTGAAATGCTGTATGGTACCACCTTATTTTTTTTATCGACACAAGCCTCTAGTTGTTCTAAATATTCTGGCCTTAGTTGGTTTATTGGGGTTTGTTGCCATTATGCAGCCGCAGCTGTTAATTGAAGCCTTTAACCCAGTGACAACCAATATTTCCTTAATCGCACTAAGCGTTATCTTGTTGAATGAAAAGCAACACAGTAAATAGATGTTTGCTGGCTATTGCCATCGGCCAGCAGCGCTTAGCCGCCAGCTTTTTCGTCGTAAACAGAATCTACACATCGTCACAGCTAAAGTCACCAGCTGGAAAGTTCGTAGCTGTATCCTTACCGGTTTTATCTCTAATTTAATGAGGTTGATTTGCTTAATGAGGTTGGTTCGCTGCTAGGCAAGCACCTGTTATGGCTTGCCAATTTTGCGTTGCTACCCAGTCTTTACTCGCAACCCATGTACCTCCGACAGCAAACACATTATCGAGTGATAAATAATCGGCTTTGTTTTCAGCGGTCACGCCGCCCGTTGGACAAAAACTAATATCTTGAAATATAGACGAAATTGATGACAAAAATTTCGCACCACCAGATAACGAGGCAGGAAATAGTTTTAATTCTTGATAACCAAACTCTCTAGCAAGCAAAATCTCACCTGTGTTTGATACGCCCGGCAATACCGGTAAGCCACATTGTGTTAGCTGGGTGAGCAATTTTTCAGAAACGGCAGGCGTAATAATAAAGTCAGCTTTTGCCGCTATCGCTTGTTGTAAAATATCGGCATTGGTTACCGTACCGGCGCCAACAATCAGTTCAGGCAATTCGGTTTTAATGGCGGTTAACGCCGCAAGTGAGGCTTCGGTGCGCAGCACCACTTCAACCAGCGTTAATCCTGCATCAGCCATCGCGCGAGCAATCGCAATGCCTTGTTCAGGAGAGTCAGCTTGAATAATCGGTAGTAAAGTTTGGTTTCCCATCAATGAGGAAAAAGACGTCATGGTATAAACCCTAAAAAATAGTTAATGGCTAATAGTTAGTTGAAACGTGAAGAGAAAGCTGTGCTTTCTACAATGGCACCTTTGTGTTGAATAACAAAAGCAGCAACCTTGTTTGCCAATGCTACTGCTTGAGGAATAGAAGAACCCACCATGCGAGCGCCAAGGTAGGCGCCGTTAAAGGAATCGCCAGCTGAGGTGGTATCGACCACATTTGACACCGGCGTTACATCGACAACGTGCCGTTGATTACCAGACACACAATAGACATTTTTTTCGCCATTTTTAATCACCAACTCTTGGTAATCGTAGTCTTGAAAAAACGCAATGATTTGCTCGACTTCTGATTTCACCGCTGATTCAGGCATTGAATTTTTCAAGTCAAATATCTGGGCGAAATCATCGACACCGGGCAATAAAATATCCGCAGCGGCAAAAGCTTGTTTGAAGGCTAGTTGCGCCTCTTCATTGCTCTGCCATAAGCGCGCGCGGTAATTTAAATCGAAGGCAATGCGAACGCCTGCCTCTTTTAAGGTTTGCACAAATGCCCAAAATTTAGGTCGTTCTTCAGGCAAAATCACAGCTAGCGAGACACCACTAAAAAAGAAGAGATCTCCTTGGCTAATTGTCTTGGTGATAGAGTTGGTGACCGTGTCATCGATAAACGACATCAAAGTGCGGGCGGCAGAGTCGCTACGCCAATAGCTAAAACTGCGCTCGCCATACTCATCAAGTTGAATCGCGTAAAGCCCGGGGGTTTTTGCTTCATTGCGAAACACAAAGTCTGTGCTTAACGCATGGTGGTGAAAATAATCGAGCATGTCATCGCTGAAATTGTCGTTGCCAATGGCGGTGACAAACTGCGTATCAATGGCTGGAAAGAGCCGTTTTAAGTAAACGGCGGTATTAAATACGTCGCCAGCAAAGCCTTGTTGAAGCGTTTTACTGGTAGCTGTTTTATCGGCAGTACTTGTCGCTTGAGTTGTTGTCGCGCTGTGTGCCGACATCAACTCAATCATGCATTCACCGAGTAAAAAAATCTTGTTCATTGCCTATTGTTACCCAAGGAAAGTACTATCAAAAAAAGTGTTACCCCAGAAAATGAGCGCTAATTGCTGGTTTGCTTACGGGCTTGATCAGCCGATTGCGATTCGCTCTTGCTGTTATCTGATAGCGGCTTTAGCGGTTCAACTTTAGGTATTAGCAACCAAATGGCTGCCATCGCGATAATCGCTAGCGAAGCGCCAATAACAAAGGCAGGCGTATAGTTACCATCGGCGGTTAACCACGGTACTAGCGAAGTAAGCCCTACCGCGCCTAACTTAGCCGCCATCCCCGCAAAACCAGCTAGCGTGCCGACTGCTTGTTTGCCTAGTAAATCACTTGGCAGGGTTTGCACATTGCCAATGGCGGTTTGAAAGCCAAATAAAATGACCGCCATAATTAATACTGCAGTTACGGGCGCACCGGGATTTGCCATGGCAAGCAACGATGGCAACATGATCAAGCAACCTAAGGTAATAACAAATTTGCGGGTTTTATTAGTATCCCAGCCAGCTTTTAGGCGGTTTTGTGCCAGCAAGCCACCAAACCAAGCCCCAAACATCGCACCAACGTATGGCACCCAACCGTATATACCGATAGATTTCACGTCCATGGCATAGACTTCGTTTAAATAAATCGGGATCCAAAAAACAAACAACCACCAAATCGGATCGATAGCGGCAGAGGCGATAATCACGCCCCAGCTTTGCTTACGGGAAAGTAGCTCGCCCGTTGATGGGTTGTATTCTTGCATTTGCAGAGCTGTATTTTGCGCGCCAACTGTTGCGCCTTGTTGCACGTCAGCGGATGGGCGTTGTCCTGTTAATATATATTCGCGCTCTGCTTCGCTAATCCAAGGGTGCGACCCCGGCGGCGCTTTGACTAATACTAACCAAGGTACAAGCCAAAGCAGCCCCACCAAGCCGACAACAACAAAAACCATTTGCCAGCTAAAGTAAACGGTAAGAAAAGCGATGAGTGGAATCGCGACAATACCACCGATAGCAGCACCTGAGTTAAAGATACCTTGTGCTAATGCACGCTCTTTGGTGGGAAACCATTCCGCATTGCCTTTGGTGGCACCGGGCCAGTTGCCCGCTTCTGCAACCCCTAAAATTGCGCGGAAAATACTAAAGCTCAGTATCCCTTGGGCAAATGCATGGGCGACAGTTGCCAGTGACCACACACCAATCGATAACACAAAGCCGATTCGTGTGCCGACCCAATCAAATATTTTGCCAAAAATGGCTTGTCCAAAGGCATAAGCGAAAACAAAGACAATCGAAATATTGGCGTAGATTTGTTTGCGCTCTAATGCCGATTCATCTGGAAATAAGTCTTCAACAATGTCCGGCCAAAGCACACTTAATGCTTGGCGGTCGATGTAGTTGATAATAGTCGCGAGGGCAATAAGTGTTACGACCCACCAACGTAATCCTTTAATTTGCATGGTCTTACTCCTTTAAGAAATCTTCGCGCGCGGGGCTAAAAGTATCGATGAGAATACCACCTGTTGGTGACGTTGCACCATGCTCGGCGTTAGGTGGGATGTAACAACTGTCGCCTGCTTTCAACACCTTAGTGACGCCATCAATCATAAAGTGAAATTCGCCTTCAACCACATAAGTGACTTGCGAGTGACGATGGGCATGCGTATACGCGGTAATACCTTGATCGAACCAAATTTTCACCGCCATTAGTTCATGGTTGTAACCGAGCATTTGGCGTCGTAAACCACCGCCAAGATCTTCTATTTCAGCTTCGTTGCCAAAGGTAAAGTGTGCGCTTTCACTCATGATAAATCCTCTTGTAATATCCCGTTATTCGCCTGCTTGGTTAATGCAATGCTAGGAATTTGAATAACGGTTAATCGACCATTGGTTTGGTAGTCGTTATTATTGTAATTAAATCTTGTCTTGTGGTTTTTAGGCGTTAACTGATGGGCATGATTAATCGCGATCAGGAAGCGTTCACCACTGACTAATTGCACTTCAACCAAATCAAGCTCGCCATCTACCTTGTGAATTAGCCCCGACACTTGTGTAGTGGCTGATACTGTAAATTCTTGCGCTGGATTATATTGCCCATGTGGCTCTAGTACGCTGACAAAAGTGTGCGCTTTGGCTTGCTTTTTTCGGTAAATAAAGCCAGCTTCATTACGCAAATTAAAGTGTGGATCGTTCGCCCCTAATCGGGTGAATAGAGCTTGTGTGTCGCCATCAGCAATGGTGGTTTGCGTATAAAACTTGCCGTTGTCGTTAAGCCAAGTAACTTGCGCAATGTCTTTTGCTGGCGTTGCCTCAGCGGTTAGCCATAAGTGCTGATAACCATTGCTTTTACCTAATGGCGATAGTGATTCGGTAAATGCTTGTCTTTCAAAGTTGGTGTCAATCAGCTGCCCTTGATAATGCAGCGGTAAATCAAACTGACGTGGCTTCTTGCTGGCGACTGAAAATATATCAAGCGCTAGTGGCTTTTCAGCTCCAGTGCTCGTTTTTAGGGTGAACAGTGCCAAGGTGCGTTTTAAATCCGCATCTTTATAGGCGGTTTTTATTTCGGCACTAGCGACTGTGGCTTTTATCTTACTTTTTAGCGCCTTACTTTGCTGATTGGCATTGGGCGCAGTATTCTTTTCAGTCGTTTCAAAAAACAACAGTTCAGGGTGATTCGCATTGCCGACACTGACTTTGCCATTAAAGTGACTTTGTTCATCAACAACTAGGGTATTGTGTGCGACAGTTTGTTTGGCGTAAGACTTATTCTCTGGCAGATAGCGACCACCAAATTTTGCTTCCACATTGAGAAAACGGGCTGCGCCGTAGTCAGAAACAATTTCATTGCCGCCATCGTAAAATTGCCATGTCAGCTTATCAAAATGCCCATGTCCTAAGCCTTGAGCCGCCGGCTTAAACAATAAGGTCTGCCCCTGCTCAGAGCGCTCTCGCTTGCTGTGCTGGCGCATAATCACCAAGGCACCTTCACTACCTGTGGCACCATCACCAAAGGCGATAGATTGGTACTGGTAAGGAGTAGTTAATTGCTGATCTAGTGCCTTGGCGACTTTAAGCCCATTGCCTGATAACACAATTTGGTTTTGTTGTTTGGCAATGTCTAGCAGTCCAGTATCGCCCGTTAAGCCGTAAGCCAAGGTGACGCCGTTAACTAACTCTATGGTGTCGATACCTTTTGATTTAATTGCATCGTTAATGGGGAAAAACAGCCCGTTGTAGCTAAGTTCAATCGTAGTGGTAATTGCTTTGAGGATAATGCCATCACGATAGCTAAAAATATCACGCTCTGGCTGATTGTTATCGATAGCTTGGGCAAAGGTAATAAAAGGCATCAGAGCATAGCGCTGATAATAAGGTCCTTCGTTGTAGTAGCCCTGTGGTGAAAATAACTGATCTAGCTGGCGTAAAAAGCCACCTTTACCGGATTTTTGCAAATCGTACAGTGCCTTTTCAACCCACTCCGGCTCGTTCATGACATAGCCTGCCATACCCACGCCAGCGGTTGCCCATGTACCGTGATTGTGCACTTTATTAAAAGTAGAAGGTTGTCCTTCAGATAAAAACAGGGCGACGGGTTTTAGCAGGTTATCTTCAATAGTTGTAATGTCTGAAGAAGACAGCGCATTGTAGATAAGATCGTAGGCTTGAATGGTATAGACCAACCACACCGCTTCGTTGAGACTTTGCCAGAAAAACTTGCCAGGGTTTTGTGATTTTACTTTGCGTTTTGGGTGCAGCCCTAGCGTTGGGTAAAGCTTGGCATAGGCAAGTAACATATCACGGACAAAATCAGCGTACTGTTTGTCTTGGCTTAATTGATAAATTAAGCCCGCGTTAAACATCAGTTGATAATTTTTCTTATGCCTTTCATGAGTATAACCACCGCCACCATCGGCTGGGACGGGCACAGTAATCGGCAGCTGCATTTGTTGATCTACACGCGTTTTAAGCGCTTGATACTTTGTAGCGAAGCGTCCTGTGTCGTTAATCGCCGCACGCATTAATGGCAAGTCGCTGGCACGAATGACTAAATTGGGGCTAACTCGCGCACCTTTTTCTGAACTAGCGCTATGGTTTTCAAAAGTGTTGTTTGTAAAATTGTTGTTTTCATTAGTTTTAGTTGTTGAAACGGCGTTTAATTCAATAGCGTTAGCGTCAACTGCTAAAGGCATACTTAACAACAAAATAAGCATCGACAGCGTAGGAGTCAGCGCAGAAGTTAGCATTCTTACGTGACGAACTTGGCGACATAAAAAATTCGGTAAACTGGGTAAACTGAGCAAATTAGCGAACATCATCACGGCTTATCTCGTTTTATGATCGCCAATGGCGAGCTGATTGTTTTTAATGTGCGCGGTATGTTCACCCTTGGCTCTTAGCTCTGCGACTCTCAGCTCGACCACAGATGGCTTAGCACTTAGCTGATTATTGGTAATCCGTGTTATCGGTTCGCCCACAGTATGTTCAATCACAATAGGCGCGCTATTAATTAACTGATTATTCTTAATATCCGTGACTTGCACGCCATGCAGATAAACACTTGCTGGCGAATTTTTAGCGACTTTATTGCGTTTACCATTGCCAACATCGGCTAGCTTATTACCTGACATGAGCAAGTGAGGACCAAAAGTACTTTCATCGCTGCCTCCGCGATAAAGTTTTACAAGCGCGCCTTTTACTTGAGTGAACTCATTACTCGTTAAAGTGACGTATTCTGCGTTGTACACGCCTAAATCTTCAATCTCTTTGTTTAGGCGCAGAATATCGCCGGATATATTGATGAAACTATTGTTGTCAAAGGTAATTTGGTCGGCAAATGCACCTTTACCTGATTCAAACACATGAAATGAGTGGTTAATATCAAGGTTCTGAATTCGTGAATTTTGGATAACCAAGCGGTAGTTTTGGGTCATCCCCCACTTTTTAGTACGCACTAAGGTATTGCCTGAATAGTCAGGGCTGTTGCGACCGTCGATAACCAACCCGTTGAGCGTTAAACTGCCACCATCAAGCAATTCAAAGAAAGTACCGCGCTCAAAGCTTAGCGTCGCTTGCTGCTTATTTTTTGCTACGATGGATAGGGTTTTATCCAGATAAATAATCTTACGGGCGTTGTAATTGCCGTTTTCTAATACCAGCACATCACCATCGTTGGCACGCGATACGGCATTGAATAGCGCATCTTCGCTCGGCGCTACGCTAATGGTTTTACCGCCGCCAAAGGCGCTTTCTGCCGCAGCTTTGGGATACCAACTAGGACCTGTTTGTGCTTTGGTGATTGGTGTTATGTTGTTAGCAATACCTTGAGCGGTTTTTGGGGTTGGGTACAACAAACCATTGTCAGCGCGTTGTAATGTAAGGTTTTGCTTAGTGAGCCCAGATGACAAAGCCGCTAGAGGCTGGGTATTGGCGAGGTTGTTTTTAAAAGCAATACCAGAGACGTCATCGAATAAGGTGAAAGGCTGCTGATCGTCGTTGTAAATCAGGTTATTAGCGAGTGTAGAGTTAATTGGTACTGCACTGCGCTCAGCGTCACTGCCAGCAGCGAGTTGGATATGGTCAACATTAATTAAACTGTTATTGGTAATAAGCGCATTGTCTACTTGGTGATAACGATTAATGGGTGAATTTGGCACGCCATTCATTACGGTTAGCCCACTGCCAAAGCGGTAGCCCGTTAATCCTTCAAGGTAATTGTTGCGAATAATTTGGTCTTTATTGATAACACGAATGCCACCAGTGTGATCGACGCCGTTTCCAAAAAAGATATTGTTCTCAATAATATTACCGTTGCCGTGACGCAGCGTTAAGGTGCCACGTGATTCAAAGAATACGTTGTTGCGCAGGTGATTCTTGCCGGATTTAACCGAGACAATTTCAACTTCCCCATTGCAGCGGTCAAAATAGTTATTCTCTACTAGGGTAAACGAGTGACTTAGCGAGTGATGGCTAGTGCCAATACGCAAGGTTTCACCGCCGTTGGAGCCAAAAATAGGACGAGGACCAAAATAGTTATGGTCGATACGGTGATAGTTTTCTTGGCTGTTTACATCGTTTAAACGCACCGCTAAAGTCACGCCTTTGTTGCGTTTACCGGCTAAATAGTTATGGTCAAAACGGTTGTGCTTACCGTACAGCGCTACCCAGTAATCGCCTTCGCGTTTATCAGGGTTTGAGTAGTTTTCAATAACGGTTTCGGTCACCCGAGAATGATAGGCAAAATCGGTTTTATTGCGGCGAAATGCGATGACTTCACTACTGGGGGTATAACCATTTTTGAATACCAGCCCCGAAACCATTAAATATTCACCCGCTAGGCGTAAATTCGACTGCCCTGAGAGAATGACTTTACCTTTGGTTTGCGCAGTTAACGTGATGGGGTTGTCTTTGCTGCCTTTACCCGTAAATAAGATCTCGAAATCATGATAGGTACCATTCGCCAGCGTCACCTTATCACCCGCAACTACTTGTTTAACAATGCGTTTGAATGCTTTGGGTGAATCAACCAAATAGTCTTTGGCTGAGGCTGGCAAGCTGACACCTAAAGTAAGGGCTGCCCCTATCAACAATAACGCTAACTGTACTGATTTACCGTAATTCATAACGCGACCATGTGTATTAAAATATCGGCTTTCCCAATATCCTTATAAGAGAAAGCCGAGCGACTCAATGGGGGAAATACTAGGGAGATAACTTACCCACTGAGCATGCCCTGTTGTTAGGTAATCTAACTTTCTTAACTTCCTAACTCATTGTTCTTATATGCCTTTTCACTTAAAACCTGTATTTAGCGGTTAAGCTTCAAAAAGTAATCGAAAATTTCAGGTACATTGCCATTCCCCATACCGGCATCAAATGCCGCTTGTAAATTTGCCGACGACCCTTCAGCAATTTTCGAGCAAGTACCCAAGTCTTCAACCATTTGCAGGAAGTAGCCTAGATCTTTGTTGGCATTGGCAATAGAGAAACCGAGGTCGCTAACACCATCGACTGCATAATTTTTACAAAATTGCATAAACGGTGAGTTCGAAGGGCCTGTCGACATAATGTCGAATAACTGCTGACGATCGACACCAGCACGGTCAGCAACAGCGAACGCTTGCGACATAGCGCATACCGTGGTCATACCCATAAAATTATTGACCAGTTTAGTGGTATGCCCCGCACCCAAGGCGCCTAGGTGGAAAACATTTTCCCCTTGCTCATCAAGTACTGGTTTTACCTTATTGAAAGTATCGATATCACCGGCAGCCATAATGTTAAGCAGCCCGTCTTTCGCGTGAGCAGGGGTGCGACCTAGTGGCGCATCAATCATACCAACACCATTTTTGGCAAGGTCGGCACCGATTTTTCGGGTTGATGCTGGAATAGAGGTGCCAAAATCGATAAGCACTGAATCTGGCTTCATGCCAGCGAGTAAACCGTCTTCTGAATAAACCAGCTTCTCAACGACATTAGAGGTGGTTAAACATAGCATTACAATGTCGCTCGCTTCGGCAAGTGCTTTAGCAGAACTTGCAGTATTGGCACCGCGTTGCACACAAGCGGCAACGGCGTCAGGATTAAGATCCATGACTGTCAGCGGGTAACCTTTATTTTGCAGGTTTTCCACCATATTGCCGCCCATTAAACCGAGACCGATAAAACCAATACGTGGTTTTGACATAATAAACTCCTCGAAAAAAGCGTTATCGTTTTTGATATATCGCTGCCCAGTGAGAAGACAGACGAATTGATAACGCTCCTTATCTAACTCTGCTACTTGAACTCAATTACTCGAACATTAGCCATGTTGAATTAAATAAGTGTTTAAACAAAAGAGTGTTTAACTATTGGAAAAAACACTCCGGATAATTCAGCAGGAAACTGCGAGCATAGCCTGCTGAGGTAAAACGTTGCGTTAGCTAGCCAACGCGCTTGCTATTAAAATTTCGCTTTTACGCCAAACTCCCATTTGGTGCCTGAGCGTGAATAATCGGCGATTGTGGTGTCGTTACCTCGCGTCATTACTTGCGGTTCGTTGGTTAAATTCAGACCTTTAAGAAACAGGCTGACGTTTGAATTGATTTTGTATTTTGCCGACATGTTCATATAGGTTGCGTCTTGCACATAGCGGTGTGAACGATCGGGGAACGGCAAACTATTGGGTTGTAAGTATTTAGAGCGATACTTCCATAACAGGCGCACGGTAGTTTTATCGCCTTCCCAGTAAATTGACGCTGATGCGACATTTCTTGAAAAACCAAATAAGTTGGCATCAGGCACGATACCTGGGCTTGCTGGCTCGTCAGTGACAAAACTTGAGTCGGCGTGGTTCCATGCGATTTTGGCACCTAAACCGTTAAATGGCTCAGGTAACTCAACAAAGTGTTTTTGTGCGTTGACTTCAAAGCCCTTGATGACAGACTCATCGTCTGACGTTTGTTTTACGATGTGGCTCACATTCGGGTAAGTGGTATCAACACCATCGAGATTCACGGTAATATCGCGCTGTTCAATGGTCGTCTCGTAGCCGCCAGTAAACGATTTATAGTAAAGCGCTAAACTCACGGCGGCATCTTCTGATGGGTAGTATTCAAACGACACATCAAAGTTATCTGCTGTGTATGGGTCTAAGTGGTTACCATTGGCTTCACCGCTGCGAATCACTTCAGAAAAGTCGGTATTGGTATTGGGATCGCAAATGGTGTCGTTTTCATCTTCACAGGTTTCATAACTTACACCTGCCGACATCGCATTCATTTGAAAACGCGACATAGAGCGATAAGCGGCGGTACGCACATAAAAATCGTCTTGTACCACAAAGGTTAAGTTGAGGCTGGGCAGTACTTCAGTATATTCAGAATCTAGGGTGACACGTTCTATCTCACCCGTCGGGTTGATGACCGAATCCCAAACGATATCCCCTTCGTTGGTTTCGCGAGAGGTAATATAAACTTTGTCGCCCCAGCCATCGGAATGGGTTTCAGTTTTCACCACACGAACACCGACATTACCAAATACTGGAATGCCACCAATTTCTGCATCGATGTTACCCATGATGTAGGCAGCGGTAATGGTTTCTTCAACATCGCGGTCACCGCCATCTCTGCCATCAGCACGTTCACCAATATCGTAAAAATCAGTGCCTGTGGCGCCTGGCAATTGACCTAGAATTTGACCGATAAAACACTTGTGATCATAGGTGGCGTAACGGGTGGCATCGCCGCCATCACCCGGCTCTTCAGTAAATTGAATATTGTTTGAATGATCGTTTTGGCAGTTATCAATAATACCGTTGATAAGCGCTAGATTCGCCTCTGGGTTGAGTTCATCCCAGTTATTGTCTTCGTTATCGCTGGCACCATTGCGCTGATCACCGGTGGCGATGACTAATGACACATCGTTGTTGACATAATCAACTAAGTTTTCAACCGAGTAACGTACCCCTGCTTTAATGCTAGAGAAATAATCATTGTCCAGTTCGTATTCACCGCTAAAATCAATGGCGGTTATGTCATCTTTACGTTCTTCGTGGGTGCGACGATATTCAACATAGGCATGGTCATTGTTGACAAAATTACCCATGTGGCTGGCGTCAAAAGCTTCCCAAGAGGCAAACCCTGCATTGTCTGGACCTAGGCGGTTACTGTCAAGCCAAGTCAGGGTTGGCACATTGCGACCGCGGAAATCGAGCGCGTAGTTATAACGTTCGGTTGAGCGGAATTTAGTCCTGTGGCGCAAGCGGTAACGATATGACTCAGAGTAAGAAAGATCGAGAGCAAGCGATAAGCGCTCAGTTGCTTGATATTCAAATTCAAGACCGCCACCGCGGTATTCGTCAACTTGGTTGCGATCTTCACCTTGCAGAGTTGGGCGTGCTTCACCTGTGGCATACAATAAAGTGTGGTCACTTGAGATAATGTGATCGGCAAGATCATCGCGACGCGTATCGAGTGCTAACTCCATTCGCTTTTCGGTATATTCTAAATCTGAATATTCAAAGTCGGCATTTATATCGAGTTTTTCGTTTGGCACCCACTGAAACGTAAACACGGCACCTGTGCGAATATCTTCGTCTTCACCAGTACGCCAGTAAGCATCGTTCGGTACGTAGAAGATACTGTTACGATCAAAATTAGCTAAATCGGTATCGATACCTAATTCAGGCGAGCGACCAACACGACCTGCGCTTACCCCTTGTTGTCCGGTGGCGCAGTTGCTGCCGCCAACCAGTGATGAGCCATCAGCGGCACGCAGTGCACAAACACCCATTTGTGAACTGCCGCCGTAATTTTCTTCTGGGTTAGCCGAGTCACTATGGATAAGACCTGCGGTAAAGCCCATGCTACCGTAGTCTTGGGTATCCCACTGCTGGACTGTTGAAGCTACGATTTTTCCGCCCCACGGAGAAACATCACCGTCAACGTCTTGGTAGTATTGGTTATAAATACCTGCCACTTGCACAGTCGTTTGCGACTTGCCGCTGTCAACTGCGCGAAGTGAGTTGACGTCAATAGTGCCTGAGGTACCGCCTTCTACTAAGTCAGCTTGTTGCGATTTATAAATCACAACCTTATCAACCAGCTCTGAAGGAAATTTTTTAAAGTTTACTGCACGACCAGGTCCCGCATTGGTAATGGTGCGACCGTTAAAGGTTGAATAGCCCCAGTACGAGCCTAAACCACGAATCGATATTTCATTTTGACTACCTTTCAAGCGGTGTCCAGAAGCGCCAGAGATATTCTCAATAACATCTGATAGCGATAACCCAGGCAGTTCGCCGAAATCGGCAGCAGCGACGGCATCAACAATTGCCATATTGTCTTTTTTCTCAGCGAGAGAGCGTGTCATGGTTCTTTGTAGCGAGCCACGTACTTCAATAACTTCGACTTCGTCGGCGTCTGGATCTCTTGTTGCCGCAGTGGTTGATGGTGACTCTTGCGCTGATGTTTCTTGCGTCGCTACTTCTTGTGCAGCAATTGTTGGAAACGCGAGCATTGTTAATAAGGTTGACGCACACAATAGTTGTTTGCGGTAGCTGTCCCCGTGGCGTAATGCCCAGCTGACCTTATTGAGTCGATTGGTGGTTAACGTGTTGGTAGTAGCCATGTTGTAAACCCGATTGATTATAGTTTTTTTATTTTTTAATGATCATTATTCAAGCAATACAACGTTTCGTTGTCAACCATTTTGGTAAAACAATATTTATTTTGGTAATGACTTATGCCTTACCAATATGATGCTTTTAATAAGTGACTTTACTTTATCTCTTTGATTTTAAATGGTTAATTCTAGGGCGCAGTGGTTACCCAGAAAAGGGTGTTTCTATCAAAGAAAAATACAGACCTTTGAATAATTATTATTGTTTTAAGCGATATGAACTATCCTTGCTATAAAACCAAAATCTTTATATTGGTTGACCAATGATTTGGTTTTGGTGTAAAGGTCTATGGGGTATAGAACTTAACAAGAGGGATGGCTTACGATGAACTGTGCTAATGAAATCTCAATAGCAACCGCAATTTTTAATACAAATAACCGTATTGGCATCGGAAAGCTTACTGCTCGTTCGCAATACGCGTCTCGTTCGCAACACATCGATGGCGCCCATAATTCACGTACACTTGTATTGTTGATTGGCTTATTGGTCTTGCTAGCTGGATGCGGCGGTAATGGCAATGCTGCGCCCGCAGTAGCGGTGCCACCCTCAGTAGAACCAACACCACAAATAGATGACATCAGCTGTGAATCATCTCACTTACTCTCCCTCGATAGTATTGTTGCTTCTTCATCCGACAGCAATATCACAGCACTTCACGATCGCAATAAAACCAACAGCTCAAGCTGGCAAGCGACAAGCTTGAGTGAAGAGTTAACGATTAAAATGGCAGAACCTGCGCTTGTTAAAGCCATGGTGCTGAGTTGGCAAAATAGCGAGGTTAGCCACGGTTTCAGTATTGCTGCATCGAAAAATAACGAAGATTGGCTTGAACTCGTTACGCCATCACAGAGCGCTGAGATGACGATAATTCCTGAGCTGATTGATTTAACTACAATGGAGTCGGCAACGGCGCTATACCTTAAATTATCACTTACTGGCGGTTCAGTGTCTGAGCCCAGTCAATTGGTTGAGCTAGAAGTGTTTGGTTGTCAACAAACGCGAGAGCATAACATTGAGTTGATTGATTGGTATTTAAGCGTACCAACGGATGAAGACAATGACGGTCGCTCTGATAGTATCAGCGAGTCACGACTAGCCAACGGCTACCAAGATCCTCGATTCTTTCGCAGCACTAGCGATGGTGGTTTGGCGTTTGCGACTAGCGTTTCAGGATACAAAACGTCAACCAATACCAGCTATGTGCGTTCAGAGCTTAGAGAGATGCTTCGTCGAGGTAATACCAACTATCGAACGCAAGGTGTAAACCAAAACAACTGGGTATTTTCAACGGCGCCAACAAATGACAAAGAAAGTGCGGGCGGCGTCGATGGCACGCTTACCGCAGAGCTTGCTGTTAATCAGGTGACGTCAACGGGTGAAGCGTATCAAATTGGTCGAGTGATCATTGGTCAAATTCATGCCAATGACGACGAACCAGTGCGGCTTTACTATCGCAAATTACCAGACAATCAAAATGGTGCCATATACATAGCCCACGAGATATTAGGTGGTGACGATATCTACTATGAAATCATTGGTAGTCGCAGTAATAGTGCAAGTAATCCTGTTGATGGCATTCCATTGAATGAGAAATTTAGCTACGAAATCAGTGTCGATGGGTACACTTTAATAGTGACCATTACCAAGGTCGATGGCACGACGCATAGCACGCAAGTTGATATGTCTGCTAGTGGTTACGATCAAGGTGGTCAGTACATGTATTTTAAGGCAGGCGTATACAATCAAAACAATTCTGGTGATCAACACGATTATGCAGAAGCAACGTTTTACCAGATATCCAATAGTCACCAAGGTTACAACAGCGGTGGCTGATGCAGTACAGCACATTCAATTCACAGGTTTTATAAGGAATATCCAATGAATATCAATAACAGGTGTCGCTATTTTTTCGCTTTGCTCACAGCACTATTTTTGAGTTTATGTTTTAGTTTAAGCGTTAGTTTTAGCGCTCTGGCATCTAATACAAAATCTCATGCATTTTTTGATGAACACTTAACACTGTCATTGCCAACAGAGTTAAAGCAGCTCTCTGCCAAAGCGATTCGCAAACGCTATGGTAAACAGAAAGTACCACCGGCATTTGCGTTCACCGGTGCCGACAATAGTGTCAGTTTCACCTTTACTCAATATCCGACACCCGCTGACAAAGCGTCGATGACCAAAATTCATAAATCAATTTCCAATATGCTGCGCAAAGCAAGTGGTAATGCCAAATGGAAAAAAGACAAAGTGTATACCCGATTAGGTACCAAGATTGCTGTCTATGAATATGAGGTTAAAGGAATTGGTAAGTATCAATATAACCTCACTTATGCCTTACCTGTGGATGGCAAGTTAACCTTTATTTCTTTTACTAGTACTGACAAAAAATACAAAGACAAGTGGCTCACTAATGCCAGAGATAGCCTTGACTCTATTAGCCTTTCAGGAAGTTAGTGAGTTTATTGAGAGCTTTCAACCGGCAGCTTTATCAGAGTTACTGAATCAGGGTTAGTAGCCGTGGCAAGTAGCGGTGGCTAGAGAGGGAAAGATCTTAATCCGATCTTTTATTTTAATTGCTGGTTGACAATTATGTCATACAATTAAATACTAAAGTGTAAATCAATTATTTTTTAATTGTTTTACCATAAAGCAACAGGATTATAATAATGAAAATATTTACAAACAAAAAAGTGGCCGTTGTTGCATTTGCCCTTTCGCTTGCAGGTTGTGGTTCTGATACCTTGCCAGACGATGAAGGTAATTCATTTGGTCAACTTGCCTTATCAGGCACACCACTCGTGGGGGAAACGCTAACGGCAACAGTGACAGATGCCAATGGTGTGGACGGTGGTGCCATTACTTACACTTGGATGGCTGACGATGTTGCCATTGCGGGTGCAAACTCAAATACCTTTATGCTGACTGAAGCTCAAGTTGGCGCCAATATGAGTGTGTCGGTGGCGTATACTGACAACGACAACTACGAAGAAAGAATTAAATCGTCTGAGACATCTGCCGTTGTTGGTGTTGATGTGCCAGCGACTTTTAGCGGGTTAACCGCCAGTGTTGCCAACAACGTGAGTGAAGCGCTAACAGGTACCGTTGTCGTTAGTGATGATGACGCGGGAGAAAGTTTAGCTGAAGCGCAAACCGATGTAGCGACAACTTTTGGTACTTTTTCGATTGAAGCATCGGGTGCTTGGACTTACCAATTAGATACCAGCAATGCCACCATTGCATCACTCGTCGATGAAAGCGACACTGTAACCGATACCATCGCCATTGCCTCGGTAGATGGCACATCAGCTGAACTCGTGATTACTATTTTCGGTGCACCCAATAGCTCGGGTGGCGAGCCTACGCAAGTGGCAAAAATTACCGACAACATGACAGATGATGCAGGCGAGTTGCGCTTACGATTAGACTCAGCCCTTGAGCAAGGTAAGCTGACGGTTTCATTCCTTAAAGAAGATAACGCAGTAACTGCTGATGGTGTCGCCAAAGATGCATACATTGGTCTATTTGGTGAATCTACCAGTACCAGCAACGCGATTGTTGATTTACGTATTCAAGCAGACAAATTTGTAATTCGCGATAAAGACGATATCGAGGTTACGATTCCGTTTATCCCTGATGTATGGACAGATGTTGAAATGACATGGGATGCATCTGCCGCCACCGACACTGTGCCGCCACTTGTAACTATTTCGATTAATGGTACTAGTGTTACCACAGAAGCCTTTACGTCAGCGTCATCTTCATTGAATGATATAATGTCAGGTGTTCGCTACGCCATATTTAAATTGGGGGACAATGGTACAACTATTCCTGATGCTGCTTACTATGTTGATAATGTGAAAATCTATTCAGAATTAGCGGGCAGTGCCTTAGTGTTTGAAGATGATTTTGAAGGCTATGCTGATGGTGTGTCGTTAGATACCGACAATGCTGACTCGCCATATCACTCAAATACCGCAGAAACTGTTGTCGCAACGATTGATGGTCCCGGTGGCAGTGATGTAGCTAACCCTGATAATCAAGTGGCGAAAATCACCGACAATATGACTGACGATGCAGGCGAATTGCGTTATCGATTAGAGTCGCCGCTTTCACAAGGCAAGTTGTCTGTTGAATTCTTCAAAGAAGACAATGCGGTTACCGCCGATGGTGTTGCCAAAGATGCTTATATTGGCTTGTTTGGTGAATCGACCAGTACCAGTAATGCCATCGTTGATTTGCGTATTCAGGCCGACAAGTTTGTCATTCGTAACAAAGACGATATTGATGTCACCATTGCATTTGTGCCGGACACGTGGACGACAGTGGAAATGACCTGGGATGCAAGCGCTGCGTCAGCATCAACACCACCACTGGTGACGATTTCGATAAATGGTACAAGTGTTACCACCGAAGCGTTTACTTCAGCATCTTCTTCACTTAGTGATGTGATGACAGGTGTTCGTTATGCGATATTTAAACTCGGTGACAATGGCACAACCATTCCTGATGCGGCTTACTTTGTCGATGATGTGAAGCTATATTCAGATTTGGATGGCACTATGGTTGTGTTTGAAGATGACTTTGAGTCTTACACTGAAGGCGACTCGCTAGACACTGACAATGCTGCTTCGCCCTACAACTCAAGTACTGCAGAAACAGTGGTTGCTGTAAAAGGTCGATAGGCTGCAACACCAATAAAAAGTGACTAGGCGTGCGCTAAGTGAGAAAGAGTAACGCAGTGGTAATAGTTTTATAACAGTAGTTTTATAACAGTAGCTTTCTAACAGTAGCTTTCTGATAGGAGCTGGCTTATCACTGCGCATACTCTCACCTATGATTGGTGTTTGCCTTAGTCACCGACAAAACTAATGAAATTGCTTAATTTGGAGTACTCGATGATAAGAGCATTTGCCTTGATGCCGTTTGCTGTCTTTCTGTTTGCTTGTGTAAGTACGTCTGAAAAACCAGCGGACAAATTTGACCTGTCGCATTGGAAAATTACCGTACCACTTGATAACGATGGTAACGGTAAAGCTGACGATATTGATACCAAAGCGTTGCAAACGTACCAACATCCAGAGTTTTTCTACCTCGATAGCCAAGGGCACTTGGTATTTACCACACCTAATAAAGCGGTAACCACACAAACGTCAAGCAATACGCGCAGCGAGCTCAGACAAATGATTCGAGGACTCGATACCTCTATTGGCACCAAATCGTACGGTAATAACTTTGCACTTGCTGCACACCCTGATGCCCAGCTGTTTGATCAAATAGGTGGACGATTAGATGCGACACTAAAAGTGAACCATGTTGCGACAAATGCTAAACACGCTAAAAAAGCGGCATACTCAGTAGTGGTTGGGCAAATTCATGCTGGCAAAGATAAGGCATTGATCGCAGAGGGAAATGGTTTTGGTTATGGTAATGAACCGATCAAAATTTTCTACAAAAAATGGCCTAACCACAGCAAAGGCTCAGTCTTTTGGAATTATGAACGCAATTTGCCAAAAGACGATCCAAATCGAACCGATATTGCTTACCCCGTTTGGGGGAACACCTGGGAGAATCCTGAGGAACCATTAGCAAATGGTATTGCACTGGGCGAGTCATTTAGTTATCGCATTGATGTTGTCGGTAGTGTGATGTACTTAACATTTTCAGCCCCCAATAAACCGACAGTTAATTATCAAATTGATTTATCTAACAATATCGATGCATACGGTAAAGTAGACGATAAAGATAATCCCGCGGGCTACAGCGGTGATTGGCACTATTTTAAAGCAGGTGCATATAACCAATGTTCGACAAAAGATGCCGATGGTGTTTGGTATGCCGGTTGTTCTGGCACCGGTGATTGGGCAACAGATAAAGCGAATGGCGATTTCACTAGCGTCACTTTTTCACGGCTGACGTTGAGCGGTGGCGAAAATCCGTCGTCTTGATGCTTTTTGTCAAAAGCCCCGCTGAATTTCATTGGCATTACCAATAAAACTATAACTATGGCGTATCGAGTCTAGCGCTAGATATAAAAAACAATCTATATCTTTGTTTTATATAGCTTTAAAAACACTTTAATAAAGTTTAGCAAGAACACAAGTAAAGCAATTACGTTGGTATAACAATACACGCTATTTTTTTCCAATTATTGGTTTTACATATTGAATATACCCCTTTAATGTGTGAGTATATTTTTATAGCGCTACAGATACCCATATGTAGTGTAAAAATGTAGTGCAAAATGGCTGTACTATAGCGACTAACTAGCATAGATAAAGAAAATACTGGGGCACAAAATGGCATCAAAAAGACTATTCTGGGGAATTGTCGATTTAATTGAAGCGTCTATTAACGCTGGCGATTATCCTGCTGGTAGCAGGTTACCGCCAGAAAGAGAACTGGCAAGTAAATTCAGTGTTAGCCGGCCGACGATTCGTGAGGCAATTATTGCTTTGGAAGTACGTGGGCGAGTAGAAGTAAAAACCAGTTCAGGTGTATATGTCTTAGCTAACTCAGCATCATCCCAATCAAACGTCAAAATTAACGCCTTTGAAGTCACTCAAGCGAGAGCCTTGGTAGAAGGCGAGGTAGCAGCGCTTGCGGCGACGACGATAAACGACGAGGAACTTGAAAAGTTAAATCAAACCTTAGTTGATATGGAGCAAGGTAAGAACATGGAGGCGGCTGATCAAAGCTTTCACCGTATTATTGCCGACGCAACACGCAATGAAGCGATGAAAAATTTGGTTAAAAACCTCTGGAGTTTGCGCGCCTCATCTATTGAAGTGATTCAAGATTACGACAGTGTTTGTAGTAAAGACAACAAGAAAACTATTGCTGAGCACAGGGCAATTTACAAAGCGTTGAAATTACGTGACGCAACCAAAGCGCGTAAAGCAATGCACGAACATTTTGATCGTTTAATCAACACCTTATTTGATGCGGAAGAAACGCGAGCGCTCGAAGAAATTAAGCGTAAGAGCAGTGAAAAGCGCGATCTTTACTCGATTCGCAGGGAAGCATAAGCAAGCCTCTGTTTATGGTAAATCAGCGCACGGCAAATCAGTTCACCGCAAATCTTTTCACCGAATAATAGTAAAAAACATAGCTGAGCATTAGGTGGCAGCTGTGTTTACTAGTAGTCTTTTTACTAGTACTTTTAGCACTCCGTTCTGATCAAAAGCGTTAGGTAGCGTATAAAATTCCTCTCTTGTTTTTATACGCCTCTACTGCGCTGTCTCCCCCATTTAGTAAATTTCAAATAGCCTTGGCACTATTAAAAATATCTGTTTAATCGATAACTTTTAACACGATGGTTGACCAAGTTGTACAGAGCTTTTCACTAGTTTTGTGCATTAACAATGGCCTCCCCTTAATACTTGAACTATATCTTGTATCACCACTTTAATAGTTGCCTGCAAACCTACTCTCATTTTTTAAAGTGGCTCAAAGTCAAATTGATGCATCAGTCATTTACCCCTTAAACCTTGGCCATTAACACTATGTTTTAATTATTTTTTGTTAGTTTATTGATTATCCACCAAACCACAAGGTAATACCAATAAATTTGGTTTTGGTAAAAATATATTTGAAATTGGTTATTATTTGATCTATAAAATTGCTACGTTCATAAGTTTTACAATATTTAATAATCATTACGATTAACAAAACACTTAGAACAAATCTTGGTCATACCAAATAAAATCAAGCAGGCCAAGGAAAACCAAAAGGGGAGAGTTAAAATGCAAAGAAAACTATCGAAGATTACGGTAGCCATTTTGTCTGTATCGACATTGGTGTTGAGTAACGCTAGTGCAGCGCAAGAGACTAACAGTGCTGATGACGTAGAAGTTATCGAGATCACAGGTATTCGTGGTTCACTTACTTCTGCACTGGCACAAAAACGCTCCGCAGAGAATTTGATTGAAGTAATCAAAGCAGAAGATATCGGTAAACTACCTGATCAAAATTTGGCTGAGGTGTTAGAAAACGTCACGGGTATTCAAATTACGCGCTCAGCTGGCGTCGGTACAGGGGTGCAAATTCGCGGTACAAATGCCAACCGCACAGAAATTAACGGTGTATCAACCGTTGGCTCTGGCGCAGGTCGAAGTGGTATTAACTTTGAGGATGTTTCTGCTGCCATTATTTCTAGTGTTGAAGTTGTTAAAGCACCTGAAGCAAAAACTATCGAAGGTTCCGTTGGCGGAACGATTAATTTGCAAACTATTAGACCCTTACAACTAGATGAGACACTCGCAGCTTTTCGAGTACAAGGTGAAGACAGCAGCCTATCAACCGATGATATTAAGCCACGTATTTCAGGCTCGTATGGCGACAATTGGGAAACTGACATGGGTAAGTTTGGCATTGTATTAAGTGCCAGTTACGCCGAGCAAGACGTCACTGCATTTCGCCCACGTGTTGACCGGGACAATATCGTTAGAGCCAATAGTGGCGACCCTAGCGCACAAGCCTTTGATTTTCTCCCCATTCAATTTCTCAACCAAGATTACGACAATTTTGAGTACGAAACTAAAAACTATGTCGCTACCTTAGAGTGGGCTCCCAACAGCAATGCCAAATTATGGTTTGATGCCGTTGTTAATCGCCAAGAGCGTTATGAAGAAAGTACTCGCGTGCAAGCATCAGGTGTGAGTAACTTAAGAGATATTTCAATTCCCGATGAATTTGAAACCATAGACTTCGGCTCATTAGATGGGCAAGACTTGGGCACCATTCAAGCAGCACTTCGCGGTGTCATACCGGTCGATTTAGCCAATGATGATGATGACCCTAACCTGCGTTTTTCGAGTGATACCAACTCGCGCGAAACCGATAGCGATATTTTCCGTATTGGCGGTGAATGGCATGGCGATCGCTTGCACGTGAGTATCGAAGCATCAACCTCGGAGTCAGAATCCAGCAACCCTAGAATCAATACCACACTGAACTTTATCAACCCTAACGCACCGCTAGACCCTGGTGGAGCAAACGACAATAGTATTCCGTTTGAGTACGACCTTACCGGCGGGGCTTTAGCGTTTGGTGTTGCCTTTGGTACGCCGTTTGCCCCTTCTGCTAGCGACTTGCTCGATCCGAACAATGTAGTCTTGCGCGATGTGCAAATAGCTCGCGATAAAGTGGAAAACTCCGAAGATGCGTTTAGAGCAGATTTTACCTACGATTTAGATTGGTCAGTATTTACCTCGCTTGAATTTGGCTATCGTTATAGCAAAGCAGCAAATACCACAGATGAAATTCGCTCGAATTTAGGATTGCGTAGTATGTCTGACAGCCCACGCGGCTCTTTATTCGCAGAACTCTTAACCGCTGGGCCAAACAATTTTGGTGATGCTGATGGCAGACAGCTGTTTGTAAGAGACTTTCTAATTGTAAACCCGGAGCTAGTTGCCTCAAACCCCGATTTTGTGCTGAACACCTTAAATGATGCTATTACTGCACATGGTGGCTCTAGACCCATTAACGATCCCACGTCAGGAGTTGACGCGTTCTTTGATATCGAAGAAAAAACACATGCGCTCTATGCGCAAGTAAGTTTTGAAACAGAGATGCTACGCGGTAATTTTGGCCTTCGCTATTTAAAAACAGATGTAGATTCGCTGGGTAACTCAGTAACGGAAGAGTCTGATGGCACAGAAACCATTACCCAAGTAGTGACTAAAAGCGATTACGATTTCTTATTGCCACGTTTTAACATTGTTGCTGATGTTCATGAAGACGTTGTAGTGCGAGCATCTTGGAGCAAAGACATACGCCGCCCTGATTTTAACGATCTATCAACCTCAGTTAAACTAAGTACTAGCCCTAACCCGGCGGTTAGTATTGGTAACCCCGACCTAGAGCCTGAAGAAGTTACTTCGTTTGATATCAGTGCTGAATGGTATTTTGATGAAGCAAGTGTCGTTAGCCTTGGTTACTTCCATAAAAAGCGCAAAGATTTACACGTTTCCCAGCAATCAAACCCGTTTGAAGACCCAAATACTGGCTTTCGTGATACTGAAGGACCAATTTGTGAGCAAGGCGGATTCTGGAACCCTATTGCTGACGTAAACGTTTTTGGTCCAGATGGCGGTGTAGGTGTCTGTGTACCATTATCAACGACTATCAACGACGACGGTGAAACCACCCAAAAAGGCTACGAGTTCGCCTTCCAATACGACCTTTCTAGCTTTGAAGATAAATTAGGTTGGGCATCTGGCTTTGGTGTTTTAGCAAACTACACTTACCAGCAATTTTCGGGTGGTAAGGCAGTTGATAATGCCACTAGCCGAGCTAGTGCGGTATTTGCTGCAACAACAGGAATTGATGATATTGAAGTCAGCGCCGTGCAATCGTTAATTGACCTGTCAGAGAACGCTTACAATATCACCTTATACTATGAAAAATACGATATTTCAGCGCGTATGCGTTACACCTGGCGAGAAGCTTATCGCTCTACTGATTTTGGCAGTACGTCGAGCTTTCCTTGGGGATTTCCAGTCGTGCAGGATGATAGAGGCCAGCTAAACGCTAGCGTTAGCTACACCGTTAACGAAAACCTGACACTAGGTGTTGAGGCGGTCAACATTACGGAATCAGACGTTGACCAATACTGTGTTAATGAAGGTGCCCTACTGTGCTTCCAAGGGCTAACAGATCGCCGTATTACTTTTGGTGCTAGCTACCGTTTCTAAAAGTATTCGCCCAACAGGCAATGGTTTGCATGTCGGGCGCTTTTATTTTTGCTTCTTCTTTATCGTTTTTACTGTCGATATGTCAGCGATAGATAGAATGCAACTCCACTCTCTAAATGATTAGCAATAAGTGTCATGTGTGAAATCATGCGACGTCCTTGTCTTGTCAAACTCGTTACCTAGTTAATCTAGTCTTTGCTCGCCAATCGTGTTTTGATTACGCTTTTCCGAAGCGAACAGTTTTAATGCGAGTAACGACGTTTAAAGCTAGTAAAAAATAAACCAACTAAGGCTATCCCAAAAAGTGAAATTGAAACGGGATTTGGAATTTCAAATGAGCTCAGTGCCGCTCGATTTAACACCGAAGTAACACCTGAACTTTGCTCGATAAATCTAATACTATTAAAGCCGTTACAGCAGTTTTCTAACCAATAAAATTCAAGTTGATGTGAGCCTTGGCTAAGGCTTAGATTTTCAATTTTAACCGTATCGCTATGATTCCAATTATACGCCCACCACAGGTCGGTGCTGTCTTTAAAAATAGATAAGCCATCCAAATAAACTTGAGCCCCTAAACCCGCGTCTAAGCCTGCTTGCAGTGTCCAAACAGTGTCTTCTGCAAGATTCAGATCAATGGTTAGATGACTAAAGGTTTGATTGCCCGACCATACCCTCTCAAATTCATAAAGCGACTGTGAATTGATATCACCATCTAAACTGAGCCAGATGGTTTTCAAGTCTAAACTGGAAAAATTGCCTGTAAAGCCTTGGGTTTCATAAGTAATTAATGCCGCCTGAGTTTTGAGAGAAACTGCACAGCAGCACAATATCAACCCCAACAACATGTTTGATAAACTAGCCTTCATCACAGCCACTCCTTACCGCTTACGAGGTTTCAAACTCGTGTATAGTTGTTAAAACGATAAAACATTACTGGCAATACACTGTTTAACTCACTAGCCACGTAACGCTTTACACAACATTTGTTAAAGCAAAACTAACGCCAAAAAATTTAATCAATATTTTTCAATCAGTTAGACAACAAGGCGAGTGAATTAAAATAAGCTATTTGCACATTGCGAGAGATCATCATTGCATTTTGCAATGAAAGATTGGGTCGTATGCCAAAATGGGAATATTATGAAAAGGTCACAAATGAATGCCGATGCAAATACCGATGTAAGTACCGATGTAAATACCGACGGTGAGACAGAAAAGACAACGTTCGCATCACCTAAAAAGATAGTAAAACAGTGGGTTGCTGCATTTAATAACGGTGATGCTGAACTGCTGAGTAGTTTTTATCACAGTAATGCGGTTAACCATCAAGTCGCGAATGACCCCGTTGTTGGTAAGCAGGCGATTTATCAAATGTTTCGCGAAGAATTCGCCAATGCCGAGATGGTGTGTATCGTCGAAAATATTTTTCAAGACGGTGAATGGGCAATATTGGAGTGGAAAGATCCAATTGGCTTAAGAGGCTGTGGCTTTTTCCATATTCAAAACGCTTTAATTGTGATGCAGCGTGGCTATTGGGATAAGCTGAGCTTTCTAAGAGCGCATAACTTGCCCATTCCCTCAACTAAAAGTCCTAACAATTAAAGTGCACAGCCGTTTGTAAATAGCAGAAAAAAGAAAAGCCCACTGTGGGGCTTTTCGTTCTAGTGACTTGTACTAGTGACTGGCCTTGTCACTAGCTAAGGTAAAGCTCAATTAAGCTACTCTTAACCGCCAAACAGCTTACCTAGCTTGTCTTTAATTTTGTCTTTCGCTTTATCTTCTAGCTTTTTACGTTGCTGTTTTACTACATCGTTATTCGCCAAATTCTCAAAGGCTTTATCGCTGTCATTAAGCAAGGTTTCAAAATCGAGCAATTCGCCCAACTGCCCTTCACCAAGCGATAATGAGCCTGCCATTTTGTCATTTAGCCCAGCTTGCAGCTCACTCTTAAAGCCAGCCAGTTTAGTTTCTACTTGTTGCGCTAGCGCATTCCCCAAAATATTGTCTAAGTCTGAGCTGACGCCCCAGTCAGGTGATAGCCAGTTGCCATTAGCATTAACGGTTAAGCCCAACGCTTGATTCGCTTTAAGGGTATCGAGTACCACATTGGCAATTTTTGAATCGGCACTACCATCAAATTGGCTACTGGCTAAATCAAAGTCACTGGTGAGTGCCAGCTCGCCGTTATTGACTGACATATTCCCTGCGACCGACAGTAGCGCAGAAACCAGTTGCAGCGTTAGGTTATCGGTTTCTTGTAAGCCAATATTTTCCAGAGGTAGCTTAGCCAACTGCCAATTACCTTGACTGGTCAGTTGCTGGCTAGCATCGAGCGTGAAATCCAGAGCCGCATCTAATGCTCCCTGACCTTGAATCCCATCCGCAGCGATTTTGATATCACTGGCCTTGTCGATTAGCCAATGTTGCATCGTAATATCGCTGAGCTTAGCTTGATAACGCGCATCACCTGCAACCACTTCTACGCTGCCTTGTTTTAGCCAGAAATCAGGTAGCGGAGAGTCTTCCTCAAAATGCACAAATCGACCTTGTTCTTTAGCAAGGGCTGTTTGCTCACTTGCTGCTTGCTCACCATCAGCTTTATTCGCGAGTAAGGGTTTAACATGAGCAAAAACAATATCCGCCCATTGGTAATATTCACGTGCTTTTTCACCAAATAAAATATGCGCAAAATCTTCCGCTTCTAGCGTTTGCAATTGGTATTGCTGTGAAATATTTTGCCAATCTTCACTCGGCGCATTCTTAAGCGCAACGACTTGCTCGCTTAACGTATTTTTAGCCGCAATAACATCTGCTTTTGCTTGTTTGATCTTCTCGCGCTCTTGCTTAAAGTCGGCTTTTAACTTGTCAAAATCAGCTTTGATTTTTTCAATATCAGCCAGTGACTTTACTTTTACGTCGCCTAAAGCTTTAACGCGAGCTTGATAATCTTTTAAGGTTTCTTTGGTTGGTAATTTAGCTTTGGTGCGCTCAACTAAATCTTTTTCTTGCTGGTAAGTAGCTTCCAGTGCTTTGGCTCGTTGCACCGTCAGTAAGTTACTTTGTGCAAGCAGCTCATTGGGATCAGGTAAATTGGCCTGTATATCGTCTTGCCATTGCTCAGTCATATTGCCAATCGCAGATTCGTCTGGCGCTCGATAAACACGGCCAGCCGATTGACGGGCAGTGTTAAAGCTCAGCGCCTTAACTTCGATATTCTCAACAATAGTTTTGCCAAATAAGAATGGCCACAAATCAACGCTTGCGTCTGCATGTTCAAAAGCGACCATGTTTTGCTCTGGTGCTTTTGGGTCGGTTGCTTGCAGCTGCCAAATTTCGACACCAAAAGGTGCGAAGTTTACATCGACCCTGTCAACATTTACTTCTGCACCAGTGTAATTGCCTCCGAAGCGTTCAATCGCCATTTTGGCAATCGGCCCAGCAAATAGCACCACAGAGCCAAGAATAAGCGCCAGAATAACGACAAAAGCGATTAGCCCTTGCCAGCGGATCACTTTGCTCATGCTCGACCTCCCAGCTTTGGCAATTCCTGATAAATAGCAAATACACGGCTCGCTTTGAGGGCTTTGACTATCGCCAAGCGCTCGAAGAAAGCTTTAATATGCTCACGATACTTATCAATTAAAACTTTAGTGACAAAGTACAGCGGAATAGCCAAGGCAATACCAAGTATTAACGCCCCTAAATTGAAGGTATGATGTAATTGCGCCAGCTTAAATACGTCGAATTGATACAAGCCAGTAAATAGGCTTTGCAAACTGGCGTTGGTTAATAAGCTTTCACCAATACCTATGATGGTAGTGTTGAGTATCACCCTCACCCCTTCAAATACTGTGATGGCCACTAAAAACGACGCCAAATGAACGCGAATCAGTAGCACAATAAATAAAATGAAAAAGGCTTGTAACGAAAGCAAAGGGGATAATGCAAAAATGAGCGCTAACGCGACCGCGGCAGCAATTTGGCGTGTTGAATTTTCCGAATGTAACGCCTGAAATAACTTAGCTAAAATTGTGAGCATATACTCTCCTGTCACTCACGAGGTTAAAGAGTAATATTATCAGTAAGATAGTTATAAAGCACGAAAGCTACAGAATAAGCTCTCGCGCTTTATCTTACCGTGAACTTAACTATGGCCTGTTAATCTTGTTCACGGCGGGTAAAGACAAAATCATCGCCTTTGGTTAATTCTTCATTATAGCTATAGCCAGCTAAGTCAAAGCCTTTTAGCTGTTCAACATCTGTAATTTGATTTTGAATAATATAACGCGCCATTAAACCACGAGCTTTTTTCGCAAAGAAACTGATCATTTTGTATTGACCATTCTTCCAATCTTTAAACTGTGGAGTGATCAAACGCTCAGCTGTTAACGACTTTTTCTTTACTGATTTAAAGTACTCTGTTGAGGCAAGGTTAACCAGCACTTGATCACCCTGAGCAGACAATGCTTCGTTCACTTTGTCTGTGATGATCTCACCCCAGAACTGATACAAGTTAGTGCCGCGATCATTAGCCAGTTTAGTACCCATTTCTAGGCGGTAAGCTTGCATTAAATCAAGCGGTTTTAATAAACCGTATAAACCTGACAAAATTCGCAAGTGCTGCTGAGCAAAGTCAAAATCTTGCTCAGAAAAGCTTGCCGCATCTAAACCAGTGTATACGTCGCCATTAAACGCAAGCACTGCTTGGCGCGCATTGTCTTGAGTAAAAGGCGTTGCCCACTCACCAAAACGCGCGGCATTTAAGCCGGCAATTTTGTCACTTACGCCCATTAGTGAACTAATATCGGCTGGTGTCAATGTTTTACACACTTCAATTAACGCTTGGCTGTGCTCCAGTAACTCTGGCTGTGTATGGCTTTGCGTTGCCAGTGGTGATTCGTAATCTAAATTTTTTGCAGGTGAGACAACAATTAACATAAATATCGCCTTTTCAATCAATTAATGGTGACACTATACCACAGCAGATTTTACGTAAACATGGCAGATGCCTGCTAAATAATTGATAAGAGTCATCAACAAAATAGAACGTAAGTCTTCAACAAAATAGAACGTAAGTCTTCAACAAAATAGAGCGTGTGTTTTCAACAAAATTAAATGTCAGCAATCTGGAAAACTACACAAAGCTAAGTGTTAAAATGCCATTATTGAGCAATCGGTCAATTATTCTTAATAATTCCAATTTATTCTTGGCTAAGCGGTAGGCAAAGCGCCGTAAATTTGATAAAAATACGGCAACAAACCACTTGTTATCGGTTAAATAACCAACAGTCTCAAACAACTCAACAGCAGATTGTTGTAATTTTTCATCATCTGGCCGATCACTCTGTTTTTCATATTCATATTTCATGTAGAGGAAAATCCATGAATCAATTAGATCAACTAAAGCAAATGACGACAGTTGTTGCCGATACTGGTGATATTGAAGCCATTGCTAAATTTCAGCCGCAAGACGCAACGACTAACCCGTCTTTACTCTTAAAAGCTGCATCACTGCCAGCATATCAACCGTTACTAGAGCAAGCTTGCGCATGGGCAAAAGCTCAATCTGATGACGCCGCTCAGCAAGTTATCGATGCTGCAGATAAATTGTCTGTACTTATCGGTTTAGAGATTTTGAACGTTGTACCTGGCCGTATTTCAACTGAAGTTGATGCACGTTTATCGTTTGATACCGCTGCAAGTGTCGCGAAAGCAGAAAAGTTAATCGCACTTTATAACGAAGCAGGTATTAGCAACGATCGTATTTTGATCAAACTTGCTTCAACGTGGGAAGGCATTAAAGCAGCTGAAATTCTAGAAAAGAAAGGTATCAACTGTAACTTAACGCTGCTATTTAGCTTTGCACAAGCACAAGCCTGTGCCGAAGCGGGTGTTTACTTAATCTCGCCATTCGTCGGTCGTATCTTAGATTGGTTTAAAGCAAACACTGATAAGAAAGAGTATGCGCCGTTAGAAGATCCAGGCGTAGTTTCGGTGACTGAAATCTACAACTACTACAAAGCTAAAGGCTATAACACAGTTGTTATGGGTGCGAGCTTCAGAAACACAGGTGAAGTATTAGCATTAGCAGGCTGTGATCGCTTAACTATTAGCCCACAATTAATGGATGAGCTTGCAGCAAGTGACGCGCCAGTAGAACAGCAGTTATCAAGCGAGCAAGCAGCAATTGCTGCCGAGCCTGCACTAACCGAACAAGCTTTCCGCTGGGCAATGAACCAAGATGCAATGGCGACTGAAAAATTAGCTGAAGGTATTCGCAATTTTGCTGTTGACCAAGAAAAACTTGAGCGCCAGTTAGCTGAATTATTTTAATCTATACGCGCCAAATCGACTCGCTTAACTAAGCGAAAATTTGCGTCAATAAAAGGTGGCTTAGTTCGTTTATACAACGACAGTCGCCTTTTTTATTACCCTTTCAAAACTCCCAAGTACGTTAATTAAAACTATTCGCCAAGCCTTATTTATAAAGTACTAACGCTAACCTTCCCCACTACGTACCCTGCTTAATTTTCGCTTTTCGCAACCCTAATTTGAGACTTTTTATTAGCACTTTGAGCCAAATCAAATTTGTGACTTTGTGTAACCAATTAGTAATCAATGTTCATTTTTCTGTCAAAAAAAGATCACAAAAACTGTTTTATTATGCGCGCAGGTGTGATATTTAAAACATGCAGTTGTAGAAAAAAGGAGCATTCCATGGATAAACTTCAAGCAGTATTGGACTCGTTCGAAAAACAGCCGAAGGCCAAAGCAAGTACTAACAAAAAACGTAAGTGGCGTGAAATTGAACAACTGAAAGAGAAGTTCCAACTAGAGAAAGAATTGAGGGCTTATGAAGACTCGTTGGAATATATGTTAGATGAATTTTAAGCGCTATTAATTAATTAAACATTAACAAAGCTAAATAAAATCAACTAATCATGCAAAAACCCGGTATCGCCGGGTTTTTTATTGCTTCTTGTTAAAAGCAGCTTGTGAGTAACCGTTCAGGCTAGCGATAATAGCTAGCTATTTCCATTCACCTACATTGTTATGCATTATGTTGGCTTGGGCTCGCTCGACGCCCCAATTTACTTTTATATCGAGAATATTCCTCCGCTTCCTTTTTATCAAAACCTCGATGAAATGTTCGGTATGCAAGGAGAAGATATCTATCAGGTTGGCCAACAAACGGGTAACCATTGGCGAAAAGTTTTCAATGTTTTTGCTAAATTAGAGTTTGAACGCAACCCAAATGACTTTATGACTTGGCAACAATTAAGAGATACCAATTTGCTGCATTGCAACGGCCAACAATGTTTATTATTCAATGGCAGTGAGTCGTATCAACCAACAAGCGCTAATCACTTGGAAAGAATTCACATTGTGATTGGCAAAACCTATGCAGATAAATTAGGTGTTGCTGCTCATTGTCAGTGGTTAAACGAATTTTTTGCTATCAATACAAACACTCGAACAATTGTCTGTCCCTATTTCGATTATCGGCAGTTATCAAATATAAAAATCAGCCAGTTAGTACGCCTAATTCAACAGCTATAAGCGTACATAAAGGCTGTTCTAAATAAAGGTGTTAACAGGCTGTAAATATTAAAAAATAAAGCTTGTTTAACGAATTTATACGAGGTAAATTTCGCCTTTAGTTTGTAATCAAATGTAATTGAAGTAAGTAAGTTGTCTACCTCATCAGCCATTTTAAATGTTGCTCACGGAAAGTTTCAGTTAGCGATAGAAGAAGATATTCTAAGTATCATCCTACGTGGTGAAGCTAATGAGCAGTCGGCTGCCAAGTACATTGATTGTGTTGCGACACAAGTAAATAAACTCAGCCACAAGCCCTTTGGTATTTTAATCGATACTTCTGGCTTTAGAGGCGCAACTCCAGGCGCTTTTGAAGTTTCTAATCGCTACAATAAACAATTGCTGAACATGCCGAGCTTTGCTGGTAAAGCCGTTGTTTGCTCGCCATCAATGTCTGCTGTCTACAATATTTCGGTTGCTCAACAGCACCACGCACAGCAGCAAGTAGAGCAAGGGCTACAAAAACGATTTCATGATACCGCCAGCGCAAGCCAGTGGCTGCGCCAGCAAATTATCGAGCGTTACTAATCTCGCTTGTTAGTCGTTTGTATACAACCACTGACCGCTAGCGATCAGTATTCCAACTAAACAAATATGCCCCTAATGCCAAAAACACGCTGGTCATAATCGCGAGCACAGTTACATGGTAACTAACATCGACAAGGGTTGCGCCTTCGGTCATGATCTCGCGCGCGGCACTGACTAAATGGGTAAGCGGTAACACATCAGCAAACCATTGAACTTCTTTCGGTGCTCCTTCTAAACTAAACCAAACACCAGAGAGCAACATCATTGGCCAAGAAGTTAAATTTAACAAACCACCAATTAACTCTTCACTTTTACTGCGCGAAGCCACTAATAACCCCAATGTAATTAAACTCATCGCCCCCAGCATAGCAACAATAAGCAAGTCTACGTAGCTACCCAGCATGTAGAAGTCAAACATAAAGTTGCAGCCAACAAACACAACGGTCGACATAAAGGTGACAATAAACAAGCGAGAGAGTAGTTGTGCTGAGACAAATTCTAATGCCGACAACGGCGTTGCCTTTAAGCGTTTGAGAACATGGTTTTTACGATAGCGAACAATCACATAGCCAACCCCGAATAAGCAGCTAAACATCATGTTCATGCCCAAAATCCCTGGTAGCACCCAATCGACGTAACGAATGGCTTCGCCCGCTACTGTCTTTGCGCTAAAAGAAGCTTCCTCGGCGAGAAAGAGCTTTTCGGTGAAGTAACTATTCGTAGATAACTCATTGCGCCAGTATTCGCGATTGTCGAAGTCAATCAACAGGTCAACACTATGGCGGGTTAGCTTTTGTTTCGCTTTTTCTATATCACCATACTCGATAAACTCAATGTGTTTGACGGCTAAAAAAGCATGCTCAGGCTGAGTTGCTGTGTCCGATAACACCAGACCCACTTTATAAACCGCTTTGTTGTCGTCATTAAAAACAAAGGCGAACCCCACCAAGAGCAATACTGGAAAAATAAGGTTCCAACCGAGCGACGACTTATCTCTGAAAAACTCTAAATTACGTGCTTTAAATACGGCAAAAAATCGATTGAAATTCATCACTACTCCCGCAAAGAATGGCCGGTAAGTTTTAAAAACAAATCATCTAAGTTAGCTGATTTCACTTGTAGTTGTTCCAATGGCACCTGTTTGGCAATAAGCATGCTTAACGTTGATTCAACATTCTCGCTAACGATTTCAACTTTGCCATTGTTCACTTGCCAACTATGCTCACTTACCAATTCACTAGGTACTTGCTCGGTTGGTAGGTACACAAAAACATGGCCAAAATGCTTGTTGAGCAAATCATTTGGGGTGCCTTGCTCTATTATTTTACCGTGATCCATCACGACTACCTGGTCACACAACTGCTCGGCTTCATCCATGTAATGGGTGGTTAACACAATGGTTTTATTTTGCGCTTTGATATTTTGGATAAGCTGCCAAAAATTGCGTCGAGCTTGTGGATCTAACCCCGTTGTAGGCTCATCTAAAAACACGACTTCTGGATCATTAATTAAGGCCAATGCCAATAACAAACGTTGACGCTGACCGCCGGAAAGCAGTCGGTTGTCGCGGTTTAAAAATTCCGACAGATCACACAGGTCTATCAGTGTCTCATGCGGTAACGAATGCTGATAAAACGATGAAAATAAATCTAACGTTTCTTTTACCGTTAAAAAATCCTGTAACGCGGTATGCTGAAACTGAATACCTATTTGTTGCGCTATCGCCGAAGTAACGGGTTGCCCTTGATAAAGCACTTGCCCTGAACTGGCCTTGATAATGCCTTCCATAATTTCGATAGTGGTTGTTTTACCTGCCCCATTGGGGCCCAGTAATCCAAAACACTGGCCAGCTTCAATGGCAAAGCTGACATCATTAACCGCAAACAATTCGCGATATTGTTTGACTAAATTTTTAACCTCTAAAATCGGTTGCATTCCTTCCTCATTGTCAATGGCTATCACTTAGCTGAACTACAAAGCAACAAATGATAATAATTATCATTTACAAAAATAATTTTGTCAGCTAGATTATTAAAAAAGAGATAAACAGGGTAACGAAACTATGCCATCAACTCATACCGCAATACCAGCGAAAGTCAAAATAGAGATGTCGAGTGATTTACTGATGCAGCTTATTTATCAAGGACAAGTCAAAGGGAACGACTGTCGCTGCTTAGATGCTAATGCCAAAAAAGTGCTCTGGTTATCACTGCTTAATAGTAGTGTTGATACTGATGAGGTGAGCTTATGAAGTGTTCAATGCAAAAAGTTAGTCAAGACAATAAAGGCACTCATGAAGCCACTATCAAAAATACTCATGAAGAAAAAGAAAGCAACACCAAAGCACTATCGATCATGGAGCAATGGCTACAGGTACTTTTACTGAGCTACCAAACCTCACCAGAAACACAGATTGTAAAATACATTAACTACTACTTAAGCCGAATTTTATCCCATGAAGAGTGCCAAGCAATTAAACAGAAACACTGCCAATACTTGCGCATGCAAAGGTACTGGCAATGGCATATGCAGCAGTCCTTGTAACAACCCTTGAGGCAATCCTTGAAGTAATAACAGTAATAAGCGCTAGCTCAGCTTTATTAGCTGTTGAAAGTGCTGATAAAGGGCTTTTTTGCCAGTAAAGCCAAAGCGCTGGCAAATATCGCCATCTTGATGAAGCATTAAACATTTGGCAACCATGGGTTTGAGCGCGGCTAATTGTTTTGCTTTATCTTCTTGAGCAAGGTTGTTTTGGTCAACGTTACCATGATCAATGTTAATTTGTGCAACACTAACCTTTGCAATAGATGCTTGTATCCAGCGAGCAATACTTGGCCGAGCAAGTCGATACAAGTTTGCATTATTTTTAAAGGCGAGCAGCTTTTCACAATCACGAGCTGTTATTGGCGACAGGCTACTTTTAGGTGCTATGGCCAGAAGTTTCATCACCAATGAATAATCAAGCTGACTAAATTCATCTGCTAGCCAGTAACTAAGTGCTTCATAAAATTCGGCAGAGACTTGCTGTACAAATTTTTGTTGCGCAACTTGTAAGCTCGTATCATTAAGCATCACTAAAGAATGCTCACCACTTGAGGCATCTCGATTAAAGCCAAGCTTAACCGGCGTAAAACCATTTTTTTGCCAGAAGTTAACGACATTTGAAGACGCTGCAAAACTTGTTGCGACAAAATCAATACCTGCCTGCTGAGCATAACCCTTTATTTCTTTTATCAATGCGCTGCCAAAGCCTAGCCCTTGCGCACTTGGATGAACCGCAATTCTCATCACTCTTAAATAGCGAAACTCTAACGCTTGAGGTAACTGGCTTTGTTGCGCAAGTGATTGCGGTATTAATTGCCCTTTGAGCCTACGCTGACCGCTAACGATTGCGCTATGAAGCGCTTTATCAACCACTTGCTCTTCAATCAACAAAGCAACAGCGACCACTTGCTGTTGAAACAACTGAACGGCAACTGTAATACTAGGATCGTCTAACAGTAGCTTTAAGTCGCTTGGCTTGGTTTGGTAGTGAGCCGTCACTAAAATCGCAAATACTTGCACTAGCAATTGTTCATTCTGAGCAAGCTCATCGCCGGTAAAATAGCGATACTCAGGTGCGAAGCCTTGCTCTTTGACAGCACACACATCTAACTCGTCCAAACTCGCGTTTAGCAAACAAGTCTTGAAAATTAACTGCTCAAGCGGATCATGATTTGCCCAACGGATAGGTTCGTTTAAGGTCAGCGTTTTTACTTGCAAGCCTTTAGCTGACAACATTGGGATAAACTTGCCAGTAAACCCTTTACCGGCTCCCTCATAACCATGAATAGTTGAACTAAAAACGATGCGGTGATGCTGCGCCACTAACTTATTGAGCAGATATACCGGAATTCCAGCGGCTTCATCAACCAGCAATAAGTCAGGGTTAGATTTAGAATGATGTTTACTGCGCAACAACTCATCCACGGCCATAAAAGTTAAGCTGTGTTGTCGCCAAGTAATTTGATGATCACTCATGTGATATTTACTTTCCTGCGAACCATCTAACAGCTTGCGCAGCTGAGTAAAATAAATGCCTAGTGCCATTTTATGTGGCGCAGTGATGACGATATTAAGCGCTCGCTCACTGGCAAAAGCTCGCTTGCTAGAAAAAAACAGTTGCGCGGTGGCAAGTGCTAAAGCGGTGGATTTTCCTCGTCCTCGATCGGCGGTTAACACTAAAGGTTTATTACGCCCGCCCGTTAATACTTTTTCGATATATTTTACGGCAATCAACTGCTCAGCAGTCGCTTGCGCTTTTATGGCTGGTAACAGAGCATCTGACGGTAGTCCCGCTTCTCTTGCAACAGGGAATTGATCAGATGATTTATTTTTTGCTTTGTCTTTTACAAGCTCTTTTACTCTGTCTTGCTCATCGTCTTCTTCATTACCGAGCGCTGCACTTTCATCTTTTGAATATCGCCCAAAGATCGCGTGTTCAGTTTGGCTTTGGCTTTGGCTTTGGTAAATATGGTAAATACCTTGTTGAGCAGCCGCATATGCTTTCAGTCGCCGAAGAAAGTTAGAAGTATTAACTTGCTCAGCTTCATCAACATTTGGTTCATCACCAAGCCAAATATACATAATACCACCCGCGACAAGCGTGCCACTTAACGCGGCGAACGCATCTAGGTTAAATGCTGGGTCGGCAAAAAAAATAGCGTGATTCTCGCGCCCTAGGTGATGTCGATATGTTTTGCTCGTAATAAAGTTAATTGGTAGCTCATCACCACTTTCAAGTTTATTGAATGCGCGCCATTGCGCGCAGAAGATATCACTTAACGGTTCACTTGCTGCTTCGCAAAATATTGCACCAAGCTTGGTTGGTTCAGCTTGTTTAGCCTCGTTAATCTTCTCTGAGAGTTGGTCTTGAATTTGATTCTGAGTCTGAATCTGGTAACAAGTGTGATGCCTGAAATACCAATCTACCGCCCAGGAAAAACTGCCGGACAAAAAAATTGCACCGCGATGACGAGCGTCAACCAAACCTGCGCTGAATTCGGTAAAACCTTTGGAGATAGAAGTTTCTAACATTAACTTGATAACAAAAATATCTAGGCATCTGATAAATAAGCTTAATTTACTAGTACTTATTTAAATCGTGAAAAGCTGACATTGTAATCTAAACTTAAATCTATGTACTAGCGGCTAGTAATAAAACTTAGATTATAAGTGGGCACTTACACATACGTTTTACTATTTAATCTAGATCAAGTTTTGTTCGCTCAACTTTTATTAGACTGATTGCATATTCAATCCAAGGGCACAGGTTATGAATATCGACACTAACTCTCAAGAGCAAGCGCTTGAAAAAAAATACGAGCGTAACCTTTTCATTTTTATTGCTGTTTTTCTCGGTCCGATTTTGGCTGTGATGATTGTCGGCGGTTACGGCTTTATCGTCTGGATATCACAAATTTTAACTGGGCCACCAACTTCCTAAACTCCCATTCTAAGCACTTTTACGAATAACGCTTAGTTGCAAATTAGGGTGAATGGTGATGGAACAAGTTGCTAATCGAGCACGTCGACAACTGTTAAAAGGTCGATTTAAAGCTCAAGTAGAAAAAGCCCCAATACGCTTGCCGTGGACAGCTAGCGAAGCGGTTTTTACCGCGACCTGCACACAATGCAATAAGTGTGTTGAGCACTGTGAAACACAAGTTATCAAACGCGACCGTATGGGCTTTCCATTTCTTGATTTTAGTCAAGCGGAATGTACCTTTTGTGGTGAATGTGAGCGCCAGTGCGACCAGCCGTTATTCATCGCACAAGCACATCGCGAAGCCAATCGACCATGGCCAGCCGACATTGAAATCAACAGCAGCTGTTTAGCGACTAACCAAGTTTACTGCCAAAGCTGTCGCGATGTTTGTGACAGCCGCGCCATCAGCTTTCAATTTATTACCAGCGCGATTCCAGTACCCGTTATTAAGAACGACGATTGCACGCTCTGTGGCGCTTGCATTTCCACCTGCCCGCAAAAAGCAATTGCCATCAACCACAATACTAACAGTGCTGGTTATTCAGCATCTCAATTTGAGGAGCTCAACCATGAGCCAATCCAACGCTAATCACCAGCAAGCTAACCACCAAAAAGCAAATGACCAACAAACAGGTCAGGCTAACGAATACCATATCGCCAGCTTTGTTGCACAAGCACCACCACAGTTGGTTGAAGCATTAAGCCATTTTGTTAATAGCTACCAAGGCTGTGAGGTTCATGGCCATAGCGAACAAGGAAAAATCGTTTTTACCGTTGAGGCTACTAGCCAAAAGGCTATCGCCAAAATCGTGGATCAAATCCGTCTAACCGACGAGTTTTTAAGCATTTCGCCGGTTTACCACCAATTTCTCACTGAGCCACAAGCGCCAGTAACAACCGAGGTGAACTAAGATGACACTAAATCGCCGAGAATTTATTAAAGCTAATGCCGTTGCAGCCGCTGCTGCGGTAGCCGGAGTTTCCATACCTGCACAAGCTTCCAACTTAATCACTGCCAGTGATATCACCAAAATCAAATGGGACAAAGCACCATGTCGTTTTTGCGGTACAGGTTGTAGCGTTAACGTGGGTGTGATGGACGGTCAAGTTGTTGCCACCCATGGTGATATTAAATCACCAGTCAACAAGGGGCTGAACTGCGTTAAGGGGTATTTCTTATCCAAGATTATGTACGGTAAAGATCGCTTAACGACACCACTGCTTCGCATGAAAAACGGTAAGTACGACAAAAATGGTGAGTTTACGCCAATCACGTGGGATAAAGCATTCGATGTGATGGAAGAAAAAGCAAAGCAAACGCTAAAAGATGTTGGCCCAACTGGCGTTGGCATGTTTGGCTCTGGCCAGTGGACAGTGCATGAGGGCTACGCTGCTTCGAAACTAATGAAAGCTGGCTTTCGTTCAAACAACATTGACCCGAATGCTCGTCACTGTATGGCTTCTGCGGTTGCAGGCTTTATGCGTACCTTTGGTATTGATGAACCAATGGGTTGTTATGATGACATTGAAGCAACAGATGCTATGGTGCTATGGGGCTCCAACATGGCGGAAATGCACCCGATTTTATGGACCCGCATAACCGATCGTCGCTTAAGTGCGCCACATGTTAAGGTGGCTGTGCTATCAACATTTGAACATCGCAGCTTTGATTTGGCCGATAACGGTATGATTTTCGTACCGCAAACCGATCTTGCCATCTTGAATTTTATTGCTAATTACATCATCCAAAATAACAAAGTGAATCATGACTTTGTTAACAAGCACACCAAATTCGCCATGGGCAACCAAGATATTGGCTACGGTTTACGCCCTGAGCACGTGCTAGAGAGAAAAGCGAAGAACAATACCAAAGCGGGTGGTTCAAAACCGATTTCATTTGATGAGTACGCTAAGTTTGTCAGCAAGTACACACTAGAGTATGCGTCAGAGCTTTCTCATGTACCCAAAGACAAGCTAATTGAACTGGCAGAGCTCTATGCCGATCCAAATCGTAAAGTGTGTTCTTTCTGGACCATGGGCTTTAACCAACACACTCGTGGTGTGTGGGCCAACAACATGATTTACAACATTCATTTGTTGACGGGTAAAATCTCTACGCCGGGTAATAGTCCATTTTCATTGACTGGCCAACCATCTGCTTGCGGCACTGCGCGTGAAGTGGGTACTTTCGCCCACCGTTTACCGGCAGACATGGTAGTGAAGAATCCAAAACATCGCGCAATTGCTGAGAAGAAATGGAAACTGCCAAAAGATGTTATTCCACCAAAGCCTGGTTACCATGCCGTGCTGCAAAACCGCATGCTTAAAGATGGCAAGCTCAATTTCTATTGGGTGCAATGTAACAACAATATGCAAGCGGCAGCCAACATCAATGAAGAAGGTTACCCAGGTTATCGCAACCCGAAAAACTTTATTGTTGTCTCAGACCCCTATCCAACCGTGACAGCACAAGCTGCTGACTTAATTTTACCAACTGCAATGTGGGTGGAAAAAGAAGGTGCGTACGGTAACGCTGAGCGCCGCACGCAAGCTTGGTATCAAATGGTAGAAGCGCCAGAAGGTGCGAAGTCTGATTTATGGCAACTTGTTGAGTTTTCAAAGCGCTTTAAAACCGACGATGTGTGGGAAAAGAAAACCTTAGATAAAAACCCAAGTTACAAAGGCAAAACCTTGTTTGAAGTACTGTTTGCCAATGGCCAAGTCAACAAATACCCACTAAGCGAAGTACCTGACGACCGACTGAATCAAGAAGCCCGTGATTTTGGCTTCTACATTCAAAAAGGGCTGTTTGAAGAGTACGCTTCGTTTGGTCGCGGTAAAGCGCACGACTTAGCTCCTTATGATAGATACCACCAAGAGCGCGGCCTGCGCTGGCCTGTGGTTGACGGGAAAGAAACCTTATGGCGCTTTAAAGAAGGCTCAGATCCTTACGTTAAACCAGGTTCGGGCTTTGAGTTCTATGGTAAGCCAGATGGCAAAGCGATTATTTTCGCCCTGCCTTATGAGCCAGCCGCAGAGTTCCCAGATAAAGAATACGATTTGTGGCTATCGACAGGCCGAGTGCTTGAACATTGGCATTCTGGTTCGATGACACAACGTGTACCTGAGCTTTATCAATCGATGCCAGACGCCTTGGTTTATATGCACCCTGACGATGCTAAAAAGCGTGGGCTGCGCCGAGGCGATGCGGTGAAAATTGTTTCTCGTCGAGGTGAAGTGGAAACCCGAGTTGAAACCCGAGGCCGTAACAAACCACCAATTGGCTTAGTGTTTATGCCTTGGTTTGACGCTAGCCGCCTAACGAACAAAGTGACACTTGATGCCACCGACCCCATCTCTAAAGAAACCGACTTTAAAAAATGCGCGGTTCGCATTGAGAAAGCATAAGGAGCAAAATTATGAAAAAACTCATTATCTGTTGTTTATCTGTGCTGCTTAGCTCGCTCGGTGCGCAAGCGCTAGCTAATGACGATGGCAACATCGCCACGCTAAGACACAGCACAGCCATTGACACACAAGAGTCAACCAAGAAAATTCCAAATGTGATTAATAGCGATATTAAACAAACACGTAATTACCCAATGCAACCACCGGTTATTCCGCACACCACGCGTAATTACGAAGTGAACCTAAATAGTAATAAGTGTATGTCTTGCCACAGCCGCGAGCGCACTCAAGACTCACAAGCTCCGATGGTTAGTGTCACTCACTTTATGGATAGAGAAGGAAACTTCTTGGCTGAGCTGTCGCCGCGTCGCTATTTCTGTAATCAATGCCATGTTAATCAATTTGAAGCTAAGCCACTCATTGATAATAGCTTTGTTGATATGCACACACTCACCTCGCAGAAAGTTAATAGCGGCGAGCAAAAATAGGAGATGTTAGATGAAAGATATCCTAGTAAAAGCATGGCAGACGATTAGAAAGCCAAGCGTTCATTACAGTTTAGGCTTTCTAACACTCGGTGGTTTTATCGCGGGTATAATCTTCTGGGGTGGTTTTAACACAGCCCTTGAAGCAACGAATACCGAAACATTCTGTATTTCATGCCATGAAATGGAAGACAATGTTTATGAAGAGCTAAAAACAACCATTCACTTTACTAACCGCTCGGGTGTTAGGGCCACTTGTCCAGATTGCCATGTGCCGCATAACTGGACAGATAAAATTGCTCGTAAAATGCAGGCTTCAAAAGAAGTGTGGGGCAAAATATTTGGCACAATTAACACCCGTGAGAAGTTTTTGGCAAATCGCAAACGCTTATCTGAACACGAATGGGCAAGATTAAAAGCGAACGACTCGCTTGAATGTCGAAACTGCCATAATTTCGATTACATGGACTTTAGCGTGCAAAGTCAGCGCGCCGCGCAAATGCATTCAACCTCATTGGCCAGTGGTGAAAAAACCTGTATTGACTGCCACAAAGGGATCGCTCATCGCCTGCCTGATATGCAAGGAGTCGAAGGCTGGTAGATATTAGACAAGTGCTTGGTAAGCATAAGCTAACTAAGCTAGAGGGCTTTTACGAACACAGTATAGTGCTAACAAATTAACAAACCTTTTCATTTTTATTTGAAAAAGCCAAATTTGTTGCCTATTTTCAAATTAATGCCGACCATGCTGATTTTTAAGGCATTGTCGGCTTTTTTATGTCTGTTAACTACTGCCAATGGGTGAGATAAAGATGACTTATCGTGACAGCAAGCACACACAGCACAAAGCCGATTTACCAGACTACGAAAAAGACTTAGCGAGCAATGAGCAATCGATTAAAGAGTCAAAAGTACGTAAACGCATTGACGAGTTACTCGAAGAGAAACGCCTAAAGCAACTGCTGGATAACTCAGACGACTGGGAGGTTTAATCGATAACTCGCGCAATATCGAAGATAGATGGTTAGCAAACACCAGCGCTTTGCAGTATGGTTAAGCTATCTTCAACAACAAAAACAACTTCAACATGAAAAAACTTCTATTAGCTGCAAGCATTGCTGTTGCTTGCTCATCATTGCAAACCGCCGTAGCAAATACGAGCTCGTTTAAAGCAGACGTCGCCGATATGGCAACCAAAATTGAACCACAAGTTATCAAGTGGCGCCGTCATTTCCATCAACATCCTGAACTCTCTAATCGTGAATTCGAAACAGCTAAAACCATTGCCAAGTATTTAACTGAGCTTGGTTTAGATGTACAAACAGGCATCGCAAAAACAGGCGTTGTTGCCGTACTTGATTCAGGTAAACCTGGGCCAGTGGTTGCGCTACGAGCCGATATTGACGGCTTACCAGTGACAGAAGCAACAGGTTTACTTTTCGAGTCTAAAGTCAAAGCGGTGCATGAAGGTAAAGACGTCGGTGTGATGCATGCCTGTGGTCACGACACCCATATTGCCATGCTAATGGGCGCCGCCAAAATTCTTACTGACAAGAAAGACCAATTAACCGGTAAAGTGAAGTTTATTTTCCAACCAGCTGAAGAAGGCGCACCACGCGGTGAAGTTGGCGGTGCTGAAGTGATGGTTAAAGAAGGCGTACTCAAAAACCCAGATGTCGACGTTATTTTTGGCTTACACATTAGTTCAGGTCAAGATGTCGGCACCGTAGAATACAAAGAAGAAGGCATTATGGCAGCGGTTGACCCATACCGCATCGTCATCAAAGGCCAGCAGTCACATGGTGCCTATCCTTGGTTAAGCGCTGATCCTATTGTTTCGGCTGCGCAAGTAATTATGGGCTTACAAACCATTGTTAGCCGCGAAGTTAAGCTTATTGACAGCGCAGCCGTTGTCACTGTTGGTATGATTAACGGCGGTAATCGCTCGAACATCATTCCAAGCGAAGTTGAGTTGGTCGGCACCATTCGCAGCTTAAACCCTGATATTCGCAAGCATATTCACGAAGCCGTGCATCGCAAAGCAACCAACATTGCGGCGAGTATGAATACCACTGCAGAAGTAACGTTACCACTAGATTACAGCTACCCAATCACTTACAACGATCCAAAACTTATGCAAACTATGCTGCCAACTTTAGTCGCCACCGCTGGCGAAGGTAATGCTGTAGCAACCAAAGCTGTAACAGGTGCTGAAGACTTTTCTTTCTTCCAAGAAAAAGTGCCGGGTTTGTATTTATTCGTTGGTGGCAAAAGCCGCGATATTCCAGAAGATGAAGCACCGGGTCACCATACGCCAGAGTTTAAAATTGACGAAAGCGGCATGAAGTTAGGTGTTGAACTACTAACGAACTTAACATTTGACTATATGCAGATGAATTAGGCGCAGATGAACTAAAAACCCTTTCTGCCAGTAGTATAATTGCATTCTACATTAAGTAATTTATGCTACTGGCTTATCACTTTCATTGTGGTAATCCAGCATGCTAAATTGCTAAAATAAGCTCAACCATTAATTGCTGTTATCATTATGACTTTCCTAGAAAAAATTCGTTGTTTATTTACTTTTGGCCAAGGGGTTGCCCTGTCATTACCTGAATTTGATGATGCCAGCGATCCAATCGCCCTATTTGACACTTGGTTTAATGATGCCAATAAATCTGGGATCTTATTACCTGAAGCAGTCTCGGTTAGCACTTGTAGTAAAGATGGCCAGCCAAGCTCGCGTATGGTGCTAATGAAATCTTTCGACGAGCGAGGCTTCGTGTTCTACACTAACTATGGCAGTCGCAAAAGCCATGAGCTTGAAGACAATCAAAAGGTCGCCTTGTTATTTCACTGGAATGTCTTACAACGCCAAGTACGTATTGAAGGTACCGTTGAAAAAACTACCATGGAAGAATCAGCTAATTACTTCAACAGCCGCGACCGCGGCAGTAAAGTGGGCGCATGGGCATCCAAACAAAGCCAACAACTCACTCACCCCAATGAGCTTAAGGAACGCGTACAGCAGTTTGAACAAGAGTTTTCAGGTAAAGATGTTCCACACCCTGAGTTCTGGGGCGGTTGGCGCGTAAAACCACATTACATGGAATTTTGGCAAGGCCGTGCAAGCCGCCTACACGATAGGCTGTGTTTTGAAAAAAATGACCAAACGAACAACGACTGGCAAACTTTTAAGCTACACCCTTAGCTCCTCTCTCCTAGAAAAAAGCACAATACATAAAAAAGCCCAAGCCCTAAGCAGTATTGCGTGGGGCTTGGGCTTTTTGTTTATTAATTTATCAGCTTAGCTCATAGAGCCAGTTACTTTAACCGACAAGTGCTAACAGAATACCCGCAGCAACTGCCGAGCCAAGTACACCAGCAACATTTGGTCCCATCGCATGCATTAGCAGGAAGTTGTGTGGGTTTGCTTCTAAACCAACCTTATTCGCCACACGTGCAGCCATCGGTACCGCTGAAACACCCGCTGCACCAATCAGTGGGTTGATCGGCTCTTTCGACAGCTTGTTCATTAGTTTCGCCATCAATACGCCTGACGCAGTGCCAATCGAGAATGCCACCGCACCTAAGGCTAAAATACCTAACGTTTCTACATTTAAGAAGGCATCTGCACTTAGCTTCGAACCAACACCTAGGCCTAAGAAGATGGTGACGATATTGATCAACTCATTTTGCGCAGTTGAGCTTAAGCGATCTACCACGCCTGATTCACGCATCAAATTACCTAAACAGAACATACCAACCAGTGGCGTTGCTGCTGGCAAGAAGAAAATCGCCATTAACAGTACTGCCAGCGGGAAGATAATCTTTTCTATTTTGGTCACGTGACGCATTTGAGCCATTTCAATTTTGCGCTCTTCTTCATTAGTGAATAGCTTCATAATTGGCGGTTGAATAATAGGTACTAACGCCATGTATGAGTATGCCGCAACCGCAATAGCACCAAGCAATTCAGGCGCTAATTTAGACGCCAAGAAGATCGCCGTAGGGCCGTCAGCACCACCAATGATGGCAATGGCTGAAGCATCTTGTAGCGTAAATTCGAATCCAGGAATGGCGTTTAAGGCAATTGCACCAAACAGGGTAGCAAAAATACCAAACTGCGCAGCGGCACCTAAAAACAGGGTTTTAGGGTTAGCAATTAACGCACCGAAGTCAGTCATCGCACCAACGCCCATAAAGATCAGCAGCGGGAAGATGCCCGTGTCGATCCCTGCATAATAAACATAATGCAGTAGGCCACCAACTTCAGAGAAGCCAGCGACAGGGATATTAGTTAAAATCGCGCCAAAGCCCATAGGTAAAAGCAGCAGCGGCTCAAAGTTTCTCGCAATTGCTAAATACAATAAGCCACAACCAACGAGCATCATAACGATCTGGCCAACTTCAAAGTTGGCAAGACCTGTGGACATCCAGAGTGTTTGTAACTGCTCCATGTTATGCCCCTATGATAAGCTCAGTAACACGTCGCCAACAGCAACGGAGTCACCTTCACGGACATTTAAGCTAACAACCGTACCACCTGTTACTGCGCGTACTTCGGTTTCCATTTTCATTGCTTCCATGATGATAACCACATCACCTTCCGCCACTTCTTGGCCTTCGCTAACCAAGACTTTGAAAATATTACCCGCAAGTGGTGCATTCAGCGTTTCTTCGGCTGAAACTGATGCGCTTTGTTTAATTGCAGCGTCTGTCGCCGAGGCTGGTGCTGAACTTGGCGCTACCGAGCTAACACTGCCGCTTGGGCCAACAACCACTTCATAAACTTTACCATCAACCGCAACGGAATAGTTTTCAGTACCACCAGTACTGCTAGCTGAAGGTGCAGGCGCTGCTTTCGGTGCAACATCAGCTTTACTAGGTGCAGGTTCAAAAGCATCTGGATTATTGCGATTCTCTAAGAACTTCAAACCGATTTGAGGGAACAACGCATAAGTAAGCACGTCATCAATAACATCGTCTGCTAAATCAATGCTTTTCTCTTTAGCCAGCTGCTCTAGTTCCGCCGTCAATTTATCCACTTCTGGATCGAGCAGATCTGCAGGTCGGCAAGTAATGGCGTCACTACCATCAAGCACACGTGCCTGCAGCTCAGCATTAACCTCTGCTGCCGTTGCACCGTATTCGCCTTTTAATACACCTGCGGTTTCTTTGGTAATGGTTTTGTAGCGCTCGCCAGTCAATACGTTTAGCACCGATTGGGTACCTACAATTTGTGAGGTTGGGGTGACTAGCGGAATATAACCTAAATCTTTACGAACTTTAGGAATTTCGGTTAGTACTTCGTCTAAACGATCAGCTGCACCCTGCTCTCGTAATTGATTTTCCATATTGGTTAGCATGCCGCCTGGCACTTGAGCTAACAGAATACGCGCATCAACGCCCTTCAAACTACCTTCAAACTTGGCATATTTTTCACGAACATCACGGAAATAGGTTGCCACTTCTGCCAGCTTATTCATGTCTAAACCTGTGTCTCTCGGCGAACCTTCAACTGCCGACACAATGGTTTCTGTTGGTGAGTGACCGTAAGTCATACTCATTGATGAAATTGAAGTATCAATAACATCAATGTCAGCATCAATCGCCTTCATATGAGTAGCAACACTTAAGCCAGTGGTAGCATGGCAATGTAATGAAATTGGCAGCGCAACGGTTTCTTTTAATTTTGTAATGAGCTCTTCTGCATAGTAAGGCTTAAGCAGACCTGCCATGTCTTTAATACATAGCGAGTGCGCGCCCATATCTTCAAGTTGCTTGGCCATTGTTAACCAACCATCAAGCGTGTGCACAGGGCTTTCAGTAAAGCTCAGTGTGCCTTGGGCATGAGCACCTACTTTAACTGCCGCTTTAATCGCTGTTTGTAAGTTGCGAACATCGTTCATCGCATCAAAAATACGGAAAACGTCGACACCATTAATGTGTGCACGTTCAACGAACTTTTCCACGACATCGTCAGCGTAGTGGCGATAACCTAGAATATTTTGCCCGCGAAATAGCATTTGTTGCTTGGTATTTGGCATCGCTTTTTTCAGCTCGCGAATGCGATGCCAAGGATCTTCACCTAAGTAGCGAATACACGCATCAAACGTTGCACCGCCCCATGATTCAATTGACCAAAAGCCTACTTCATCTAACACTGGAGCGATTGGCAACATATCTTCTAAACGAAGTCGGGTTGCTAACAGGGACTGATGTCCATCTCTTAGTACAAGCTCTGTGATACCTAATGGTTTTGTCATGACCATGCTCCTATCTATTCTTTATTATGCTTTTGGCGGTATTGTGAAACAGCGGCAGAAATAGCCGCTACAACTGAAGGTGAGACACCATCATTAGCCGCAGATTTTTTAACTGGTGGGCGAGTAACGGCCGGTGCTACAGGGTCGGGAAACTTATTTGCAAGTGGTGCTAATACGGTATTAATGATCACCACAAGAATGCCAAGAAAGGCGAAAACAAACACCATACCAGCAAGCATCAATGTGCCCGCTTCAATAAACAATTGGCTGAGTGATTCCATTTGTTACTCTCTTATTATTTTCTTTGTCTGGCTAGAATAATCACTCCAATATTGAAAATGCAATCAAGAAATAGCCATTTAAGATAAAAAAAAAGATGTCAATAGCTCAAATCATCATTTTCACTATTCATTCATAATATTTTGATATTTATGCAGCCAAAAAACAGCAAAAACAGTTTTTGTATACAATATTTTTTATCTAATTATTCTAATTTCACTGACTTACAATGAAATTGTATACAATATCGATAAAAAAGCTGTCTATACAATTATGCAATTTTTTCGTTGATTGAAGATGATCTTCATGCTTTTTAGTTATAGCTAAGCCTAGCTCGACGATGATGAATAGCAAGAAAACCCAATTACACTCAATCTCACCATGATGGGTTCAAGTACTCTCATTCGAAGATCGATTTTGTTGTTAAGTTTAAAAGGGAAGTGAAGCTCAACTATCGAGTTATCCGATACCAATTAATTCAATTGGTATTAGTTCTTTGAGGGAGAGCAAAGTGTCCATAAGTCGCTTCATAAGCACACTGACGACTATTGATGATGCGTTAACAATTGCGAGGTAGGCGTTAGGCAATAATGAGGATTACAAGGTTTCTAGGAAGTGAAGCTTAATATAGCCACTTTGATTTTATTTCAGGCTACCCAGCTAAGCCTTTGGGCAACTGCAACAAAACCCTGATCATCTACTAGATTTGCTGTGAACTTTCTACAGGCGAAAAAAAACCAGTCTAATGACTGGTTTCTTCTTTTTCAAGTTATGTGGCGGACGCGGCAGGAGTCGAACCTGCGACCGCCTGGTTCGTAGCCAGGTACTCTATCCAGCTGAGCTACGCGTCCGCGGTCAATCGATATTTTATATCCTGAGGTAAGGATAGCGAACCAGTTCGTAGCCATCTAAGTCAAAGCATACTGCCTATCAAGCTGAACTCTGTGTTCACAGTTAATCGTTATTTTATATCCCGAGGTAAGGATAGTATTTATTGCTTAACCACTTTAAAGAAAGTGGCGGACGCGGCAGGAGTCGAACCTGCGACCGCCTGGTTCGTAGCCAGGTACTCTATCCAGCTGAGCTACGCGTCCGCAATAAAAGTATTATTAATTTATTTTACCAGCCTTAATATTAGCTGTTTTTCAATGCTTAACCAGTTGTTAAAATCATTACCACTTTCGAGAAAGTGGCGGACGCGGCAGGAGTCGAACCTGCGACCGCCTGGTTCGTAGCCAGGTACTCTATCCAGCTGAGCTACGCGTCCGCATAATTAACAGTTTTACATCTTAGTTAACATAGATGCCATTAAGAAATAATGGCGGTGAGAGAGGGATTTGAACCCTCGATACGGCTACAAACCGTATACTCCCTTAGCAGGGGAGCGCCTTCAGCCACTCGGCCATCTCACCAGTGGCTGCGAATATTAATGATTCTGAAAAATAAGTCAAACAGTTTTTTAAACTTTTTATTTCGTTTGCTCACAATTAATACAACACGTCGATATTTAGGGCAAAAACGTGATTAATCGAGCAATATTTTGATGAATTAAGTTTGTTTTTAACATCAGCCCAGCAGCTAATATTGCCCGAATTAAAAAAGGCTACCTGCAAGGTAGCCTCTCAAAACTATAAATAAATGTTCATTTATTCAACTTTACTCATATCACCACCTTTAATGATAGAGAAATCTTTCAGTTTGAAATATTTCTTCACCACTTTGTGTAGCTGCTCAGGTGTTAACGCTGCAAGTTGCTGTTCGTATTTTTTATCGAACTGCATACTCTTGTTGTAATACAAGTTGCCATTTAATTTAGCGACTAACTCTCTATCTTGTGAGCGACTAACGCGCTTACCTTGCAATAGGCCTGATTTGGCTGCTTCAACTTCTTCAGCAGTGAAACCATCTTTAATTAAACGCGCAAGCTCTTCTTTGAAGCCCACTTCAACTTTCGCTAAGTTTTGCGGTGCACAAATCGCATATGCGCCCATTGAGGCACGAGCGTCATTGCTGCTCATACGAACAAACGAGCCAGCGCCGTAACTTAAACCGTCCTTTTGGCGCAAACGAGTTGCTAAGCGGCTATTTAGGAATCCACCACCGAAAATGTAGTTTGCTAGCTCAAGTGCTGGCGCATCTTTACTGTTAACCCCTACCGGCAAAGTAGTTGAAGCAACAAATACGGCATTTTCTTTATCTGGTGTATTAAAGCTTTGATCTTTGCTTGGTTGCTTGTGGTAAGGATGGGTAATGCGTTTATAAGCCTGATCCGACGCCCAATCGCCGAATAAGTCGTTTAACGCTTTAACCACGACCATTTCGTCAAAATCACCAATAACACTAACTTGCATGCTGTTAGCGCCGTAGAACTGCTTATGGAAGGCTTGTAAGTCAGCTAACTTCACTGTCTTTAAGTTTGCTAACTGTTCTTCCATCGTTGCAATATAACGCGGGTGTGACGCGTCAAACGGGTTTTGACGGCGCGAGAATTCTCTAAACACAATAGCTTGCGGGTCTTGCAGTTGTTGCTCTATATCAACTTCGGTTGTTGAAACAAGTTGGTCGAACTCTTTGGCATCAAACGAAGGCTGTTTTAACACTTGTGCCATTAGCTTTAAGGCAGGCACTAAATTCGCTTTAACCGTTTCTAAACGCGCTGAAGCACCTTCAGCATCGCCGCCAATAACCGCATTGGTTTTCAGCTTGTCGAACTCGTCTTTAAGCTGCTCTCTTGTGAACGTCGTGGTACCACGCATCAACATGCTACCCGTTAAATCACCAATTAAGCCCTTACTTTGCAACGAATCTAAGTCGCCCATTTGAGTCGCTACGCGAACAACAACAGACTCACCACGTGTTTTCTTCGCCAATAACGCCACTTTAATGCCGTTGTCTAACGTCACCATCTTAGTGCGACTATCGATATTATCGTGACTCGGGTCGAATGCCTCACCTTGAGCGATATTTTCACGACCTTTGTAGCCTTCTAACATCGCAGCAACACTTTCAACTTGAGGAATTTCAACACGCTCTGGTTTGTCGGTTGGAATGTAACGACCTACCGTACGGTTGTTTTTCACAAAATAAGTATCTACAACGCGCTTAACATCAGCCGTTGTCACTTTTTCAATGCGGTCACGGTTTAAGAAAAGCAAGCGCCAATCACCCATGCCAACCCATTCGCTTAACCCTAAAGCAATGCGCTCAGACGAGTTAAAAGTCAGCTCTATTTCTTTCAAAAGAGTACGTTTTGCACGCTCAACTTCTTCGTCGGTAAATGGCTGCTCCATGGTCTGCTCAATCGTTTTTAGCAACTCAGCTTGAGTAACCGCTAAATCTTGATCTTTGTCTACTTGCGCGAAATACAAAGCAACGCCAGGCTCTTCCCACTGGAAGTTAAAACCAAATGCGCGGCTAGCAAGCTTTTTCTCAACTAATGCTTTGTGCAAACGACCGGTTGCTGCTGCACCAAAGATCTCGGCGGCAACATCTAACGCGGCAAAGTCTTCATGCGACCCCGCAGGCACTTTGTAAACACTGCCAACAAGTTGTACATCGCCAACACGGCGCACTGTCACTTGACGCTCGCCGTCTTGGGCAGGGTCCAATGTGTATAATGGCTCAATCACACGTGTTGGTTTAGGAATTACACCAAAGTACTTATCAACCAACTTAATCATGCTGTCGTTTTCGAACTTACCAGCGACAATCAGTGTGGCATTATCAGGCTGATAATATTTTTTATAGAAAGCTTTTAAACGGTCAATAGAAACATTTTCTAAATCAGCGCGAGCCCCAATCGTCGACTTACCGTAGTTGTGCCACTCAAAGGCACTTGCCATGGTGCGTTGCAATGTCACACGAAATGGGCTGTTTTCACCGCGCTCGAACTCATTGCGTACAACAGTCATTTCGCTGTCTAAATCTTCTTTCGCAATGAACGAGTTAACCATGCGATCCGCTTCCATATCTAACGCCCAGTTAATGTTTTCAGGCGTAGCAGTGAAGGTTTCGAAGTAATTCGTGCGGTCTGTCCAAGTTGTACCATTAGGACGCGCACCATGAGCGCTTAATTCAGCGGGAATATCTTTGTGACGAGGTGTTCCTTTAAACACTAAGTGCTCAAGTAAATGAGCCATACCGGTTTCGCCGTAGTTTTCGTGTTTAGAGCCAACATGATAGGTCACATTAACGGTCACGGTTTCCTTGGTTTGATCAGGAAATAGCAATACTTGTAAGCCATTGTCTAAGTGGTATTCAGTGATACCTTCAATGCTGGTGATTTCATTAGCGGCAGATGCTGACCAAGAAATCGCACTCAAACTGCTACAGACTACAGAAGCAACCAGCCAGCGTTTGGTGGGTTGGGTTAAGAACATCCCGTTCTCCTTGTTGTTTTTATAGAAATTAACATCAATTTAACAATGTAAAGGAAATCGACATCGTTGGAAATAAAAAGGCAAAAAAAAGGCCAGCAACATGCTGACCTTATTTGTATCAATTCTTCTCAAGTTCTACATTAGAACTGGTTACCAGAAGGCTCTGAATCGCCTTTCTCAGCTTGTATGCGCATATAGATTTCTTCACGATGCACAGAAACTTCTTTCGGTGCGTTTACACCAATACGTACTTGATTACCTTTAACACCTAGTACTGTGACAGTTACGTCGTCACCAATCATCAAGGTTTCACCGACACGGCGAGTTAATATTAACATTCTTCGATTCCTTTAAGTATGAATTGAGATCCACTAATTTTTTTAAGCTAGTTTTTGGTCACTGACCTTATCTAAGTTAGTCTAAATTTGAAATTTATCCATAAAAACAATGGTTAAAAATAGATAACTTAGTTCGACGAATCTAAACCGAATCCGCTATGCAGTATTTGAGCTGCTTGAACCAGATTAGTTTCATCAATTACAACAGAACATGAAATTTCTGAGGTTGAAATTAATTCAATATCAATTTCAGCAGACGCGAGCAGTGCGACAATTTTGCCAACCACTTTGGTGTGACTATTTAGGCCAATACCAACTGCTGATATTTTAGCAACTGATTCGCGGCTGCGGATAGTACCAAATTTGTTAAACATTGTAATCTCTTGTAGTGCATTTCTCGCATACTCCAGCTTATCTCTACTCAGTGTAAACAAGAGCTGCTTAGCGAGTGATGACTCACCTACTAACTGCACCATATCAAGTTCAACATTGGCTTTTTCAAGGCAGTCAAAGATTGATGAAACCGCATTATCGGCGACATCAGTTAAGCAAATTAGTGCCTGTTGTTGGTCATGCACAATACTAGACACAGGATTATTGCTTTGGCTTTCAGCTAATGCCTGGCTTTTTGGCAACACAAGTGTCCCCTCCCCTTGACTAAAACTGCTTAATACACGAATGGGCATTTGATGCTTAAACGCATATTCTACGGCACGATTTTGCAACACCTTAGCACCTAAACTCGCCATCACCAGCATTTCATCAAAGCTTAAGCATGGGATGCGTTGTGCTTTGGCAACAATGCGCGGGTCAGCACTATAAACGCCATCAACGTCGGTAAAGATCTGTGCTTCTGCAGCATTTAACGCGACTGCTAAGGCAACCGCGCTAGTATCAGAACCACCACGACCAAGTGTCGTGACATTATGCTCAACGTCTTGTCCCTGAAAGCCAGCTACAACAATGACTTGCTCTTGCGACAGTGCCTGCGTTAAGCGCTGAGTATCAATTGCCTGTATGCGAGCCGCACCAAAGCGATTATCAGTTTGAATACCCACTTGATGAGCTAATAAAGAGATAGCGGAAATGCCGCGCTGCACTAAGGCGATGGCGAGCAATGAAATGCTGACTTGTTCGCCGGAAGCGAGCAGCATATCCAGCTCTCTGCTAGCCGGTGTCGCATCTAATTGCTGTGCCATTGCCAGCAAACGATTAGTTTCGCCTGCCATGGCTGATAGCACGACAACAACCTGATGCCCTTGCCTAACCGTGGTGATAATATTTTCTGCGACCGCTTCAATACGCGAAAGGGAACCCACCGAGGTTCCCCCATATTTCTGAACGATAATCGCCATGTAAAATTACAGTGAGCGAATTAGCCCAATTTTTCAGTTAGCCACGGCTGAACAGATGCTAGCGCAGCGGCAATATTTTCAGGTTGGCTACCACCTGCTTGCGCCATATCAGGACGACCGCCACCTTTACCACCAACTTGCTGCGCCACCATGTTGACTAACTCGCCTGCTTTCACTTGGCCAGTCAGATCTTTGGTTACACCAGCAATTAGGCCAACTTTGTCACCATTGGCGGTTGCTAGCATGATAATACCTGAGCCCATTTTCACTTTGAGCTCGTCAACCATGCCACGTAGTGCTTTAGATTCAACACCGTCTAAATCAGCAATCAATGCTTTAACACCATTGATATCGACCGCTTGACTAACTAAATCACCGCTAGCTGCTGATGCCAATTGTTGCTTAAGCTGTGCAATTTCTTTCTCAAGCTGCTTAGCGCGTGAAATCATTTGCTCAACTTTACCTGTTGTACCGGCAACGTCAGACTTCACCATTGAGGCGATGGTTGCTAGCGTATCAGCTTGGCTATCAATAAAGGTTAGTGCCGCTTCTGCGGTGACCGCTTCAATACGACGAACGCCGGCAGCAATACCTGATTCAGAAGTAATTTTTAACAGGCCAATATCACCAGTGCGATCAACGTGAACACCACCACACAGTTCTGTTGAGAATTCACCAAGGGTTACTACGCGCACTTCGTCATCGTACTTTTCACCAAACAGTGCCATCGCACCTTTTTCTTTGGCTTCATCAATTTGCATTAACTCAGTTTCGCGTTTTACGTTACGCCGAATTTCGCTATTGACCATATGTTCGATTTGGCTTAACTCGTCTGCGGTAACCGCCTCAAAGTGCGAGAAATCAAAGCGTAGCTTGTCAGGGTCAACCAATGAACCTTTTTGCGTCACATGCTCACCAAGCACCTTGCGCAATGCAGCGTGAAGAATATGTGTTGCGGTATGGTTTTTAACAATTTTCTCACGACGTGCAACATCAATTTCTGCTTTCACACGGCGGTTAAGGCCAATCGCAATTTGTGCTGTGCCGTGATGAGCAAACGCATTACCCACTTTGACAGTATCGGTAACTTCAAACGTACCGCCGTCTAAATGTAAAACACCTGTGTCACCTACTTGACCACCTGATTCGGCGTAGAATGGCGTATTGTCTAGCACCACAACACCTTTATCACCCGGCGCTAATTCAACAACCGCCTCACCTTCTTTGAAAAGCTCAACCACAGTACTTGAGTACTCGTGGTTAGTGTAACCTTTAAACTGAGTTAGTTTTTCAGACTTAAGCTGTTCGTTGTAGTCAGTGCCAAATTGGCTTGCTTGCTGCGCGCGCTCACGTTGTAAGCCCATCGCAACATCAAAACCATTGTGGTCGATGCGCAATTGACGCTCACGGGCGATATCTGCAGTTAAGTCAGCCGGGAAACCATAAGTATCGTAAAGTTTGAAAACATCATCACCGTCAATCACATCGCCTGTCATGTTAGCGATAATATCTTCTAACAATGCCATACCGCGATCGAGTGTACGGCCAAACTGCTCTTCTTCAATACGTAGCATTTTTTCAACAACCGCTTGCTGCTGAACCAGCTCAGGGTACGCTTCACCCATTTGCTCAATTAACGCCGCCACTAGTTTATGGAAGAAGAAATCTTTGGCACCTAGCTTGTGACCATGACGAATTGCACGGCGAATAATACGGCGCAACACATAACCACGGCCTTCATTCGATGGCATTACGCCATCAGCAATCATAAAGCTGCATGAGCGAATGTGATCGGCAATTACACGCAATGATTTATTTTCTAAGTCATCACATGCCAACAAGTTTGCAGCAGCGCCGATTAAACCTTGGAAAATGTCAATTTCGTAGTTGCTGTGCACGTCTTGCATGATCGCAGAGATGCGCTCTAAGCCCATACCGGTATCAACAGATGGCTTAGGTAAAGGCTCCATAGTGCCGTCAGCATGGCGATTAAACTGCATGAAAACTAAGTTCCAGATTTCAATGAAGCGGTCGCCATCTTCTTCAGGTGAACCCGGAGGACCGCCCCAAATGTGCTCACCGTGATCATAGAAAATTTCAGAACAAGGACCACATGGGCCAGTATCACCCATTGACCAGAAGTTATCTGAGTCGTATTGCTTAGCGCCGTGCTTGTCGCCAATGCGAATAATTTTTTCTGCTGGCACGCCGACTTCTTTGTGCCAGATATCAAACGCTTCTTGGTCGGTTTCATACACGGTGACTAACAGCTTCTCTGTTGGCAATGCCAGAACCTCAGTCAAGAACTGCCACGCGTACTTAATCGCGTCTTGCTTAAAGTAATCACCGAAGCTGAAGTTACCTAACATTTCAAAGAAAGTGTGGTGGCGTGCGGTATAACCAACGTTTTCTAAGTCGTTGTGTTTACCACCGGCGCGAACACAGCGCTGTGACGAGGTAGCGCGTGTATAGCTGCGCTTCTCTGCGCCTAAGAAAACATCTTTAAATGGCACCATACCGGCGTTTGTAAACAACAAGGTGGCATCGTTGCCCGGCACCAATGAGGCACTTTGAACAATTTGATGTTGTTTGGAGGCAAAGTAATTTAAAAATGCTTTGCGAATCTCAGCACTACTTCTAATCATGGTTTTTCCAACACTTTCGGTTAATTTGCATTCAATGCCGTTAAGCACTCGTCCATCGAGAAGCCACGGTATTGTAAAAATCGTAATCGCTTGGCTTTGTCTTTTTGATCTTCTATGGGTGTTTCACCAAATCGCTTGCGGTAGGCTTGCTCTGCTTGGGTGTACCAATCGACATTCAACTCGTCTAGTACACTTGTGTAGATATCGCTATTGATCCCTTTTAGCTTGAGCTCTTGACGAATCGCATTCCAGCCATAACCTCGGCTTACTTTGTTGCGAATAACGCTCTCGGCAAAACGGATGTTTGACAAGTAATCTTCATCGAGTAAGAAGTTGATCACTTGTTTGATATCGTCAGATGAATAGGCCTTCTTGCTTAGCTTTTGCGTTAACTCTTTAGTCGAGTGTTCTCGGCGCGATAATAGCCCGATGGCGGAGTGTAAAACGTCTTTGTTCAAAAAATATAAAAGCCAGACAAATAATAGTCGGTATTCTACCTAAACCAATGAAGATGTGTAGTGGTTTTTGCTGTGCATTTGCAGAGTTTTAGCGGCAATTGGCGATTCCTGTGCAAATCTGTGTGGAATCGCCAAACTCAAATGAAAATGAATATTTTTTCAGGCTGGATTGCTGGCTTATTTATAGGCTGCAATCAGTGTTTTTAGCCAGCGCTCTTCGGTAATAAAGTTCCAAGAAAGGGCTTTGTATTCTTGCGCGACACCCGCTTTTAAAATATCGGCTTCGCTCTTGCCTGCCCTAAGCTGTGCTTTCACTTGTTTGCTTGTGTCGATCATCATGGCGACAAACTCTTTCATGCCCGCTTTGTCTGTCAAATTGCCATGACCTGGAATTATCACCACATCATCGGGAAAGTTGTTAACCATGTAACTCACATTGGCAATATAACCATCGACGGAGCCACCACCATTGGTGTCTACGTAGGGAAAGCGCCCTTCAAAAAATAAGTCACCTGTGTGCAGCACGTTAGCATTTTTAAAATACACAATAGTATCGCTGTCAGTATGTCCTTTCGGCAAATGCGTTAATTGCACTTCTTCATTCGCTAAGTGAATCGTTACGCCTTTGTCGTAAGTGACCACAGGTAAGGCATCCTTGGTTAATCTGTCATTGCTTTTTAGTCGATTGCGGACATTGTGGTGGGCAAAAATCGGCGCTTTGTGTGAAAAGTAACTGTTACTGCCGGTATGATCACCGTGGTAATGCGTGTTGATAACGTATTTTAGATCTTGATCAACAATCGCCTTCATCGCGTTTTCAATCTTTTCAGCCAGCGGTGCAAATTTGTCATCCACCAACAATAAGCCTTCACCCGTGGCTAACACGCCAATGTTACCACCTGGACCGGTCAGCATATAAACATCGCCCGCCGCTTTACTGGTTTCAATTTTGACGTCACTAAAGTCGCGCGCGGAAACAGTAAAACTTGTTGTCGCGGCTAGTAATATTAAAGAAAGTTTTTTTAGCATTAGTTGTTCTTCTTCATGTAAGCAGAATGTTAATCAAACTGTATAAAATAACCGCTTGTTTGTACAGAACGGTACAAAATTTAGCATTAATAAAATGTAAAAATCATGAGCTAGCCATTTGATTAACCTGAACTCCTTGAGTATGTTAAGAGCTTGAAGCTGATAAAAGGATGAAAAGCTAACTAGCAGGGAATTAGCAAAAACAATTATTAGTCAATTGGCGATTATAAGTAGAGATACCTCGATGAATTTTTTATCCAAAAGTATTCTTTGGAAATTACTATTACCCACCATTAGCTTTTTTCTCTTTGTTATTATTGGCTTTGCCGTATTGCTCCCCAATACGCTCAGCAATAATACCCAAAGTGAAACGGTCGACGGCGCAGTACTTACCGCCCAACAATTTAAGAAATTACGTACCTACTACTCAAAAAATATCGTCCAATCTGTCATAAACCCTGATAGCCCGATCAAAGCATCCACTGAACACAAAGACAAAACTGGCGTGATTCCTGTGCCTGCCACTTTCTTACATGATGTGAGCTATGAAATGAGTAGTGAAGACACGCAGTTCTCACTGATCAGTCCATACCCTTTTGCTAACCGCAGTGGTCGCAAACTTGATGACTTTAATAAAAAAGCGTGGGAGTTTTTAACTAAAAACCCTGATCAAGCCTACTCAGAATTAACCAAAGTAAACGGTAAACAGATAATGCGTGTCGGTGTCGCTGATAAGTTGACCGCGCAAAACTGTGTAAATTGTCACAACAGTCACCCAGATTCACCCAAAACTGACTGGCAGCTCGGAGATGTGCGCGGCATCTTAGAGATGAGCATCGACATCACTGAGCAGCGCGCCGCTGATAACAAGCTAGCATGGATTATCATAGGCACTCTGCTGCTGTTGCTAGTGATTGTCGTTGTTGTGGTCAACATCAGCTTCTCACGCTTTATTCAGCAAAAAGTGAAATCAATTACCACAGCCGTTGATAATGTTGTTGATGGCGACTTAACCACAGAGTTAGATCACCAACAATCAGAAGACGAGCTAGCGGTTATCATGAAATCAGTGAACCGCATTACTCAGCAGTACAAACAAACCATCGAGCTCATTAGTGATTCAGCGAACCAGCTCAAAGACAAGGCTGGCGATCTGAGCACTATTACTTCAGAAGCAAAAGACGGTACTGAGCGTCAATCGCACTTAACCGCAGAAACCGAGCAATCAATGACGGCCATGTTAGACACGGTTAGTGAGGTAATTAACAATTCAACACAGGCAAGTGAAGCGGCGCAAACAGCACAATCAGCAACCCAGCAAGGCCAGAGTGTTGTAGATAACTCGGTATCCGTCATTGAGCAAATGTCAGAACAAGCAGAAGCTGCAATGGCGATTATTAATCAGCTACAAACTAACGTAGAAAAAATTGGTACGGTTTCAAGTGTTATTGGCTCTATCGCTGAGCAAACCAACTTACTTGCATTAAACGCTGCGATTGAAGCTGCTCGCGCAGGCGAGCAAGGCCGAGGCTTTGCTGTCGTCGCTGATGAAGTACGTGCACTTGCCAGTAAAACCATGAACTCTACCGGTGAAATTGACAACATCATCAATCAGCTACAAAACACCACTGAAACTATGGTCAGTACGATGACCACCAATAATGAGCAAGCAACAACGGCAGTTGAGCAAATTCAAGAAACCAAGCACTCATTATTGAAAATTGGTGAGCAGGTTGATGATATTTCCGATGTAAACCAAAGCATTAAGCAATCAACGGAAACACAGACTTTGGCAGCGAGCAGTGTTAATGACAACATTTCGCAAATTGCTGAAATCTCACAAAGTGTTGAGCAAGGTACACTGCAAATTTCAAACAGTGCTAGCCAGTTAAACGAGCTTGCTGAACAAATGCACCAAGTATGTCAGAAGTTTAAAACACGCTAATTTACAGCATAGACAAACAACATCAGTTAAAAAGGCAGTAAGCTACAAGCTTCTGCCTTTTTTATTGCTCAAGCCACATATTTCGAACGCTACTTATGTTGAGTGCTGGGCATTAATATAGTATCCAATGGCACACCACGAAACTCTTGATACACCCGTTTAATATGCCCCGTGATATTGGTGCTCCACTCATCTTGGCTATGGCGGGAAAAATGAGACCACTCTGGAATTTCTAACGCCGTAGATAACTCGGGAAAGTCGAAACAATCGAGGTATGGCGCATTTAATTGCGTGACCGTTGGCAGCCAAAAGCGCTCAGTATAATCATTAAGCAACTCCTCTTTGCGGTAGTCTCCCGATGACGGCATACGAATAAAAATAATATCACCGCCTTTGGCTTGTTGTTTTTCAACAAGCGGCTTTAAAAACTTTGCCAAACTTTGGTTCATTTCCTGTTGTTTCTCTGCAGGAATGGGCTTATCAAGATCAATTCCCGGTGACCAAAAGTTTAAAATTTGTTGGTGGTCAAAGGAGCCGACTTGTTCAATGGGCGGCCACATATCAGTCTGTCGATCAGCAAATACATTGCCTAGTTTCCAACCCCTCTGGTTAAGAACTTTCGCGCCATGGCGTTGCGGTAAATGAATATAATGATCTTTTAGCTCAGGCAGCGAAAAAGCTTCATCCATAAACGCGAAATAATTAGATAAAAAGTTATGGAGGTAAAAGCTCGATACGCCAGCTGGTGAAGGGTTATTGTAAAACTCAAGCGCTGGGCCACCAAAATACCCAGGGCCAATCCAATTGACAAGAAATGGGGTTATTCCCACCACAATAAGACCATCAAAACGAGTATTATTCACAATATCTTCGACGAAAATCGCAGGACTAGTACCCGGTAACGCTAACTGTAATGGCCTAGTCCCAAAACCTTGCTCCAAAATATCAAGATCTGCTGCCCACAATATTCTGCTAGAGCCAGCAATAACGATCCGGAAGTCGTTTGGCCCATCAAGCTTGCGGCGCTCTTGCGCCCACATTTCTTTAAACCCAGTTTGATAGCTGCCCGGAATATGGTGCATTGAGCGCGCAAGTAACTCCCAGCCAATAAAGACAATAAACGAGCATATTGCAGCAATAAGCATAACTTTCGCCCATGGCTGAGCTGGCACATCTCGGTAAGGAATGTCAGTTTTAGCCGACTTAGAATTGGAAGTAGATGAATGCATTTCCGGTTCCTTGCGTAAGGATTATCGCGCTGATCATTAGCGTCAAACATAAAACCGTTAACCATACTGGAAATTTGCCAACCACAGACTCCAAAGAGGTGTCTCGCATTTTCCAGTGGGCGAATAGCAATAAGCTGATGATCACGCAAACTTCAATGATATATAAGTTCGGCAGTGGCGTACTGGCGTCAACGGGCGCAAAGCCAAACATGGATGAAATTAGTCTTCCTGAAGTGTCAAAGTCGGCGGCACGAAAGAAGACCCAAGTGATATTAACCGCCAAAAATGTGAAAGCTGCCATTAACAGGTTAAACCAAAGCTGTTTATTTAAGCCGAGATGCCCCCAGCGGTTGGCGCAAAGCCGCTCGATAGCAAGATAGCTGCCATGCAAGCCGCCCCAAACAACGAAATTCCAGCTAGCTCCATGCCAAAGGCCACCTAACAGCATAGTTAACATGAGATTGATGTATGTTCGCATAGCACCTGAGCGGTTGCCCCCGAGCGGAATATAAAGATAGTCTCTAAGCCAAGAAGAAAGCGATATATGCCATCGACGCCAGAAATCGGAAAAGCCAATAGCGGCATATGGAAATCGGAAATTAGTTGGCAGTGAAAACCCCAAGCACAAGGCCACCCCAATGGCTGTGGTTGAATAACCAGCAAAGTCAGAGAATATTTGCCCAGCAAAAGCAAAAGTGCCTAACCATGCGTCTACAAAACTCACTGCTTGCTTTTGATCATAAACGGTCTCAGCAATCGGCGCTAAGAAACCGTCAGCAATGACAACCTTCTGAAACAAGCCCAAAATAACTAACACTAGCCCCCAGCAAAACTGATTAAGTTTAGTGAGATGAGGTGCAGCAAACTGTGGAATGAGATGTCTGGGGCGAACAATGGGCCCCGCAACTAATTGTGGGAAAAAGGTAACAAATAAGGAAAAGTCTAAGAAAGATTTTGTAGGTTCAGCGCGCTTAAAATAAATATCTAGGCTGTAGGCCATGGTTTGAAACGTATAAAAGCTGATCCCCATGGGAAGAATAATTGACCATTCAGGCACCTGATAGTCTACACCCACGCTAAGCATCAAATTTTGCCAGTTTTCAAGTAAGAAGCCACCATATTTAAAATACCCTAAAATGCCTAAATTGGTGGCGAGACTAAACATCAGCAGTAACTTTCTTTTACTTTGCTTTTGCTCTTGAAAAATCCATTTCGCAACATGCCAATCCACCAAAGTAGAAACCCACAAGAGAACGACAAATGGTGGATTCCATGCCGCATAAAAAAGATAACTCGCCACCAGTAAATTGGCTTTTTTAACCGTCCAAGATAACGGGGAGTAATGAAGTGCGAGTACCAGCGCAAAAAAAACTATAAAGGTGAGAGAGTTGAATAACATGCTTGCTGTACTCCGGTTGGTACAAGCTGTTTACAAATAGACAACTCCTAGTAGGACTGAAATGAAAACATGTTGATTTTAGATGAAGTTTAGCAGAGAAAAGCTCACTCTCAATATAACTGTAATTACGCTAGCTTCCTGTTTGTAATAATAAAACCAATGAGCAAATCATTATACGATTAAGACTAAGCGCTATCGCAGGCAAGGAATAAGCACTATTTGTTAGTTACAAGTATCGTCGATTACTTATTACCATGAAGTAACGTGCTCTTGCCAGATGCTGCAGCTTTGCTTTTACTAGCAACTAACTGATTGAAGGACACTAATAGAAAACAATGTAAACACTGACTTAGTCAAATACTAAGCCTAATTGTGCTGTCTGCTCTTCGGGGGCTTGTAAACCAATATGGATACCCAACAATCGTACTGGTTTACCCTGCCCACGATGCAGCGCTTCTTTTAACAGTTCATTCAGCAGTGGCAAGCTAATTTCATGGCTCTTTTGATCTTTGGTGGTTTGAACAAAATCATTAAATTTAATTTTTACCCCAAGCTTGTTCATTCCAGAGTTTGCTAGATACTTTTCTGAACGGCGATAAAGCTCGGGCAATAACTTTTGCGCCATAATTTCGCTAAGCTCATCATAGCTCGCAATATCATATTCAAAGGTGCGCTCAACCCCTACAGATTTTCGCACGCGCGACACCTGTACTTCACGCTCGTCAATACCATGGCTACGCGCCCAAAGCACTCGCCCATATTTGCCAAATTGACTAACTAAGTAAGCCTCTTCAGAGCGACGAATATCACCGCAAGTATTAAAACCTAACTGACTGAGCTTTTCTGAAGTGACCTTACCGACACCAGGAATTTTACGCAGCGATAAGTTTTCTAAGAAATCCCAAATGTCATCTGGGGCTATCGTACACTGGCCATTGGGTTTATTCAGGTCGGAGGCAATTTTGGCGACAAATTTTAATGGTGCAATACCCGCTGAGGCGGTGAGTCCGGTTGCTTTAACGATTTCTTGGCGAATTTCTTGAGCAATTAAAGTGGCAGAGCCTTGATGTAATGTCGAATGCGAGAGGTCCAAGTAAGCTTCATCGAGCGACAGCGGCTCAATTTTGTCTGTATAACGTTCAAAGATGCTGCGAATAATCTCGCTGACTTCTTTGTACACTTGCATTCGCCCTGGCACGACAACTAAGTCAGGACATTTTTTACGAGCCAGCGCAACTGGCATTGCCGAGCTCACACCAAACTGGCGGGCAATGTAATTACAGGTTGATAGTACGCCTCGGCGATCTGATTTACCACCAACCGCAACAGGTTTATTGGCTAATGCTGGATTGTCTCTGATCTCGACCGACACATAAAAGGCATCCATATCTATATGGGCAATTTTTCTTTGCATCGTTACCTTAAAACTCTGCCTAACAAATACTGAATACTATTCGAACCTAGCCGCTATGTAATCAGTAACTACTGAATGAAACTCGGTCTCTACCTTTATGTCTAATAGAATTGAAGAGAACATAAAAAAGAGCTTAACTGTATATTAATACAGTTAAGCTCTATCTAAAACTTAAAACTCATTATTTTATTCTTATAAATGGAAAGTCACTCAGCCCTTCTGCACCACCAGTAGAGTAACACCCAAATTGATTTTTACACTGACTGTTTGGTAACCGTGAGCCCAACGCTTTGGCAGGGCGTCGATAGAGTACTAGTTGCTCGGTTAGCACCTCTTCTATCGGCGGCGAAGTTATAGTAATAACTTCAGTTTCATCATGTGGCCATACCAAGCTACCATGTTCATTTTTAGCTAAGGGTTGGTTAGCTAGTGCTAGGGAAAGGTCAGGAAAGCTCTCCGCAGTGATAGGCTGTGATGTTTGAATTAGCTCAATCACGGCTGGCATATCAGGGTGATTATCTTGATAAGACTTGGCTAGATAGCTATCTGCTTTTACCAAGTCGTGCAAACCAAAATCTTTACTTAGGTAAGCAATACCTAGTAAAAAATTTGCGTTTTTATAATTTTTTTTGGCAGCGGTTTCTAAATAACGAACACCTTTGTTTAAATCTTTGAAACCTGGGTCACTGAGATAAACAAGACCGGCTTTATAGTGAGCGGCAATATCGCCGCCTTTTGCTGCTTTCTTATAATAATGCAGTGCTTTTTTGATATTAGCTTCTATACCATAACCCGCTTGATAAAGCTGACCCAACAAGCTCATAGCACCGGCATGACCGCGCGTTGCCGCTGCTTGATATTGTTTAAAATACTCAGCACAAGTGTCGGTATTACATTCAGTTAATTTACTCGCCTTGGCTTGAAATACCAGAGTACAAGTAACGATTAGTACTAAACTTAACTTATTCACATTTTTTTCCTTCTTAGTTAGCCTTCCTAGTTGGAAATACCCTTTCACAATACTAAAAATTGAACAAACAACAAGGTCACTAAAGCTCTATGTGATTGATGGCCGATTATTTGTGATCAGCCAAGATGTTATGGCTATTCGACGGGTATAAAAAAGGCCGCAAATGCGGCCTTTTCAGAGATTAGATGGTGTATTGCTTACAGCGTTTTAATATCAATGCTGTTTTTCGTCATAGCGGCTTTGCGCTCTCGCTCTTGACGTTTTTCGCAAGGGTTATCACAGTTACAGGCTTTATCGATCCCTAATGAGCCTAAACCACCGCAGCTGCCCGCCAATGATTTTTGCTGGAAGATATAGCCCACCGCCATTCCAGCAACGACTAACAAAAAGAAACCAAGCGTAATTAAAAATAATGTCATCATAATTCCAAGCTAACCCAAGCAATCGGTTGTGCCCAATAGCCCAGTATGTCTCACTGAACTATTTCAAAACTTAAAAACAGTGCGATTTTACCGCATTTGTTACATCAACACCATGTTCAGCGATGTTGCGCTTATAACTATTTAATACCTCTTTTAAAAAGCAATCTAACAGACTAAGTAACTAGTTTACCGACTGCCTATTTTAAAAACGGCATAAATTTCTTGGTATTGATCTCTTCAAAACCCTTATCGGTTTTACTGATCATCATTACCGCCAAGTCGTGCTTCTCAGCAAAAGCTAATCCCTTTTCTGGCCCCATTACCATAATGGCTGTTGATAAGCCGTCAGCGGTCATTGAAGACGGATGAATCACAGTCACCGACACTAAGCGATGATCAATCGGTTTACCTGTTTTAGGGTTAATAATATGCGAGTAACGCTTACCATCAACTTCAATATAGTTACGGTAATCACCTGAGGTGGCTACTGCGTTGTCTTGCGGCACGATCACTTGATGTACGCTACGCTCTGTGGTGATTGGTTTTTCAACCGCGATATGCCACAAGGTACCATTGGCTTTAAAACCTTTGAGGCGCATTTCACCGCCGATTTCTACCAAGTAGTGTTGAATGCCTTTGCGTTCAAGTAAATCAGCAACAACGTCAACACCCCAACCTTTGGCAATGGTCGATAAATCTAAATATACATCTGCTTGCGTTTTCGCTAAGCCCTGTTCAGTCAACAACAACTTGTCTAAGCCAATACGGGCAAAAGCTGCGGCCTGTTCTTCTGCTGACGGCACTTTTTCAGGTTTTAAGTCGGGACCAAAACCCCATAAGTTAACTAATGGCCCGACTGTAACATTTAGCATGCCATCGGTGATATCACCTAATCTCAATGCCTCGCTAACAACAGTTCTAAAGCCTGTTGAAATGATGGTTGGTTCGCTACCTTGGCCATTGTTGAATACTGTGATTTCAGAGTCTTGCTGATACGTAGACATCTGATTATTCACTTCTACTAAAGCTGCGTCTATATCTTGCTGTAACTGAGTTAGATCATACTGCGCTTGCTTGGCCACAACTTTGATATTGTAAGTCGTGCCCATCGTACGGCCTTGCAAATGAAATTCCTGTTTAGCGTCTTCTGACGGCGCAGGAAAACAGCCAGCAAGTAGCAAGGTAAATACTGATACAAGCAAAGTTGTTATAACAAGCTTAAACTTCATTTTATAAACCCTAAAATATGTCGATTGATACAAAAAGAGCGGCCAATGCCGCTCTTTAATAGGTTGCTAGCTAGATCACTAAATCACTCGCTAGCTAACCATGAAATATCGCTTAACCACCGAAGTCGTCAAGTAAGATATTTTCATCTTCTACACCAAGGTCTTTCAGCATGCCGATAACAGCCGCGTTCATCATTGGTGGACCACACATGTAGTATTCACAATCTTCTGGTGCTTCATGATCACGTAAGTAGTTTTCATAAAGAACGTTGTGAATGAAGCCAGTCATACCATCCCAGTTATCTTCTGGTTGCGGATCTGACAAGGCAACATGCCAGTCAAAGTTTTCATTTTCAGCAGCTAAGCCATTGAAATCATCTTCATAGAACATTTCACGCAATGAACGCGCACCGTACCAGAAAGAGATCTTACGCTTAGAGTTAAGACGCTTAAGCTGATCGAAAATGTGAGAGCGCATCGGTGCCATACCTGCACCACCACCGATAAATACCATCTCGTTGTCAGTGTCTTTCGCGAAGAATTCACCGAATGGACCTGAGATAGTCACTTTATCGCCAGCTTTTAAGCTCCAGATAAACGATGACATTTTACCCGCTGGTAAAGATAGGTTATTAGGCGGCGGCGTAGCGATACGCACGTTCAACATAATAATACCTTCTTCTTCTGGGTAGTTCGCCATTGAGTAGGCACGAAGCGTGTCTGTGTCAACTTTCGATTCAATATCGAAGAAGCCAAAACGCTCCCAGTCACCACGATATTCTTCTGGAATATCGAAGTCTTTGTATTTCACGTGATGCGCTGGTGCTTCAATTTGAATGTAACCACCGGCACGGAAAGGTACAGACTCGCCATCAGGGATCGCTAGTTTAAGCTCCTTGATGAAGGTTGCTTTGTTGTCGTTAGAAACAACAGTACATTCCCACTGCTGAACACCGAAGATTTCTTCTTCAAGTTCAATGTCCATGTCTTGCTTAACCGCAACCTGACATGATAAACGACAGCCTTCTTTCGCTTCACGCTTAGTAATGTGACCTAATTCAGTTGGTAGAATATCGCCACCACCTGAGTGAACGTGCACACGACACTGGCCACAAGTACCACCGCCGCCACACGCTGACGGTACAAAAATACCTTGGTCAGCTAATACGCCCAGAAGTTTGCCACCAGCACCTGCTGTTACCGCTTTTTCTGGGTCACCGTTAATTGAGATGGTTACATCGCCCGTTGATACTAACTTAGATTTGGCAAATAAAATTACCAAAACAAGTGCAACAACAATTGCTGTAAACATCGATACGCCGAGAATAATTTCCATCGACTTTTCCTTAGCACTTATCTTGAGAAGGCTTAGCTAAACGCTTCACCTTCTGCATTAATCTTATTACAACGAAATACCACCGAAAGATAGAAAGCCGAAAGCCATCAATCCAGCGGTAATAAACGTGATACCCAAACCTTTAAGGCCATCTGGTACATCAGAGTACTTCATTTTCTCGCGTAAGCCCGCAAGTAAAACAATCGCTAATGCCCAACCAATACCTGAACCGATACCGTAAACTACAGACTCACCTAAGGTTAGGTTCTTGGCAACCATAAAAGATACGGCACCAAAAATCGCACAGTTCACTGTAATTAACGGTAGGAAGATACCTAACGCGTTGTATAACGGCGGGAAGTACTTATCTAAAACCATCTCTAGAATTTGTACTAGTGCCGCGATCACACCGATAAAGGTAATGAATGATAAGAAGCTTAAATCGATAGACTCAGTTGGATCAGTAATACCCAACACTGCATCTAATGCACCTGGTGCCAAGATTGCTTGGTAGATAATTTGGTTAGCAGGTACCGCAATACCTAGTACCACAACTACCGCCACACCAAGACCAATCGCCGTGCTAACTTTCTTAGATACCGCTAGGAAAGTACACATCCCAAGGAAGAAAGATAACGCAATGTTCTCGATGAAAATGGTTTTAACTAAAAGTGATAAATAATGTTCCATCGTGCTTAGTCCTTCTCAACCTGCTCTGGCTTCCACTGGCGAATTGCCCAGATGATTAAGCCAATAATGAAGAATGACGAGAATGGTAGTACTAATAAACCGTTCGCTTGGTACCAACCACCGTTTTGAATTAACGGTAGGATTTCAATACCAAATAACGTACCGAAACCTAATAATTCACGGAAGAAAGCCACGGTAATTAGGATAAAGCCGTAACCTAAACCGTTACCAATACCATCCATAAAGCTCACACCTGGCTTTTCTTTCATCGCGAAAGCTTCAGCACGACCCATAACGATACAGTTAGTAATAATCAAACCAACGAATACCGACAGTTCTTTCGATAATTGGTATGAGAATGCTTTTAGTACCTGATCAACCACAATTACCAATGACGCGATAATCGCCATTTGCACGATAATACGCACACTTGATGGAATGTGGTTACGGATAATAGAGATAAATAAGTTAGAAAATGCTGTTACGAAAACAACCGCTAAGGTCATTACTAACGCATTTGCCATTGAGCTAGTTACCGCTAACGCAGAACAAATACCTAATACCTGTAAGGCAATTGGGTTGTTGTCTACGATCGGGGTAGTTAATACCTTTTTAGCTTCAGAAGCCATTAGTTAAGCCCTCCGCGATTTTTCTTGATGTAAGGCAAGTAGCCTTCTTCACCAAACCAGAATTGCAGTGTGCGTGTTACGCCGTTACTGGTTAATGTCGCACCAGATAACGCATCAACACCGTGCATGTCGCCAGATTTAGCGCCACCTTTTACAAGGTTTGCTTTAACAACATCGCCTTCGCCGTAAATTTTCTTACCTGGCCACATAGCGATCCACTTAGGGTTCATTACTTCCGCACCTAGGCCCGGAGTTTCTTTGTGATCAGAGTAGATTACGTTTTTCACTGTGTTTAAGTCAGCTTCAAGACCAACGTAACCAAACATTAAGTCCCATAGACCAGAACCTACGATTGGTAGTACTACAGTTTCAACTTCACCAGCACCGTTACGCACTAAGTAAACAACTGCGTCGTGTGAACGACGGTTGATACCAGCGATATCATTTTCAGGCTTGTCTGATTTTTGCGCATCACGAGAGTTACGACGCTCGTCAAACAACTCAGGGTTACCGTCAATATACTCACCTGAGTCAAGGTCGATCATTTTCGCTTCCACGAATTGATCGAACGTGCTGTTCACTGAGCTCTTATTCACTTTCTCTGGCAAAATACCAGCGGCTTCTAAGATCTTAGTTTGTTGATCAAGTGCTTTGTTGTCGATTTGCTTTTGTTTTAAGCCAACCGCTGCTGTTGATACAACCGCTGCACAAACAATACATACCGCTAAAACGAAGCCGACCGTTTTGCCAAAAGTTTCTTTATTAGCTGACACGTGCGATCCTCCGTTTAACATTGGCTTGCACTACAAAGTAGTCAAATAATGGCGCGAATAAGTTAGCGAATAAAATCGCTAGCATCATACCTTCAGGGAACGCTGGGTTAACCACACGTACTAGTACAACCATCACGCCAACTAAGGCACCGAACCAGTATTTACCAGTATTAGTAAATGACATAGTTACTGGGTCTGTTGCCATAAACATCATACCGAACGCGAAACCACCAACAACTAAGTGCCAGTACCAAGGCATTGCAAACATAGCATTAGTATCGCTACCAATCATGTTAAATAGCGTTGCTGTTACCGCCATACCTAGGAATACACTTAGTACGATACGCCATGAGGCAATACCTTTGTATAGGATGTATGCACCACCGATTAAAATAGCGGCAGTAGACACTTCACCCATAGAGCCTGGGATAAAGCCCCAGAATGCATCGAACCATGCTTGGTTCATGCTGTAGTCAATTGCGCCTACTTGTGCTGCTGCGCCCGCTGCTAAGTGCGTCGCACCAGAGAAACCATCAACAGCAACCCATACTGCGTCACCTGAGATTTCCGCTGGGTAAGCGAAGAATAAGAAAGCACGACCCGCTAGTGCTGGGTTTAAGAAGTTTTTACCTGTACCACCGAAGATTTCTTTAGCGATTACAACACCAAAAGTAATACCGATAGCCACTTGCCACAATGGAATTGAAGCAGGCAAAATCAAAGCAAATAGAATTGAAGTAACGAAGAAACCTTCGTTTACTTCGTGCTTTCGCACTGCCGCGAATAACACTTCCCAGAAACCACCAACGATGAACGTTGTTGCGTAGATTGGTAGGAAGAAACAAGCGCCGTACAGCATCATAGTAAACCAGCCAGCGTTTGCTGTTAGCTCACCACCTAGCATTTGGAATAAACCAACTTGCCATGAATCAGGTAATGCATAACCTGCTTGTAGTGCTTCAACGGCTTGGAAACCGATGTTGTACATACCAAAGAACATCGCAGGGAAAACCGCTAACCACACAGTGATCATAATGCGTTTTAAGTCGATGCTGTCACGAATGTGAGTTTTGCCTTTGGTGACGTAACCAGGGGTAAATAAACCCGTCGCTACGGCTTCATATAGGGCAAACCACTTCTCGTGTTTACCGCCTTTTTCAAAATGCGGCTCAATATCTTCAATAAACGTTTTTAAGCCCATGTCTAACCTTCCTTCTCAATCGTCGTCAGGCAGTCACGAAGTAATACGCCGTAATCTGTTTTGCCTGGGCAAACAAATGTACATAACGCTAAATCTTCTTCGTCTAGCTCTAGCGCACCTAACTGCTGTGCACTGTCAGTATCACCCGCGGCTAAATCGCGTAGTAATAAGGTCGGTAAAATATCTAATGGCATCACACGCTCATAGTTACCAATTGGCACCATGGCACGGCTTGAACCATTAGTGGTGGTTGTCATGTTAAACAACTTACCTTTAAAGAAGTGCGACATGTAAGCGCGAGTAACCGAGAACTTGTTCGGGCCTGGGTACATGTAACCGATGAATTCTTTTTCACGACCTTCAAGTAAAGCAACCACTTGGTTGTGGTAACGGCCTAAATAACCGTGAACAGTTTTTGCTGTTTGACCTTGTAATAAAGAGCCAGACACTAAACGTACTTCACCGTCAGTAGTTTCACCAGCAGCTAACTCATTAATGTTAGCACCTAGTACTGTACGTACTAAGCTAGGCTTTTTAGCCGCAGGACCAGCGAAAGAAACAACGCGGTTACTGTTTAGTTGACCTGTGGTGAATAACTGACCAAAGGCGATAACGTCTTGGTAGTTTAAGTGCCAAACAAACTTGTCAGCACCAACAGGCTTAAGGAAGTGAATATGAGTGCCAACAAGGCCTGCAGGGTGTTTACCAGCAAATTCGGTAACCACTTCGTTAGCATTAGTTGGAATATTAGCGCCAGGAGCTTTTGATACGAACACTTCGCCTTCAGTTAAGCGGCTAAGTACCACTAAACCTTGTTTGAACGCTTCTGTTTGCTCGTTAATAATAACTTCTGGATTCGCTGCTAATGGATTGGTATCCATGGCACTAACGAAAATTGCTGACGGTACAGCATCAATCGCGGGGATTTTACTGTATGGACGTGTACGCAATGCTGTCCATAAACCTGAGTTGACTAGGTTAGCAACAACATCTTCGCGTGCAATTGACGCAAGTTCATTAGCTGAGTAGCTGTTGAAGGTTTCTTGCTCGTCGCCATCTAATTCGATAACAACGGATTGCAAAACACGCTTCTCGCCACGGTTAATCTCGGTAACAACACCGGCTGCTTGAGCTGTGAATTTAACGCCAGGGTTCTTTTTATCTTCAAAAAGTACCTGACCTTTTTTAACACGGTCGCCTACTTTGACGTGCATAGTAGGGCGCATGCCCACAAACTCTTCACCCAATGTTGCAACGGTTTTGATGGACGGACCATCATGGATTACTTGCTGGGGAGCACCCTGTACAGGAACATCCAGACCTTTTTTGATTGTAATCATAAACACTTGCACTACTTTGACGGGAGTATAAAAACCAACTAACAATAATCTTGCTAAGCACGCTTATCGTTAAGTGATTTCAGTGTATTTCAGTGGTTTCACAGCCTTTGCATCGACTACCCGACGAAAATCAATAGATTATCAGCAGATAATTTCAACAAAAGTTATTAGCCACCAGACTTAAGTTAAAAATTTCAGCGGCGAATTTTAGCACGAAAAAAGAGTATTATGCTATCCGCGCTCGTCACTTTTCGTAACAAATATACGTAAACTACGGCCGACTCAGGTTAAATTCTAGTCAAGATATTAAAATATGCTGCCCATAAAAAAACCAGCTAATGAAATAGCTGGCTTTTTCAGACACTTAAAATATCAGTAGTTAACTCAGATGGTTAATCTCAGCCAATGGGCTAACATCTGCGTCGTAATCAACACCCTCAACCCCAAAACCGAATAGTTTCAGGAATTCTTGGTGGTAACCCACATAGTCGGTTAGCTCGTCGATTGTATCTGTTTCAACTTTATCCCAAATGGCTTGCACGCGATCTTGCACGCTATCTTCTAGCTCTTTGTAGTTCTGGCTTAAGCGGCCAGCTTCATCTAAACGCGGTGAGTCACCGTATAGGTTCTCACGGAAAAGATCTTGAATCTGTTCAATGCAGCCTTGATAGCTGCCATCGCCTTTCATCACTTTAAACATCGCTGAGATATAAAGCGGCATAATTGGAATTGCAGAACTCGCTTGCGTAACCACAGCGTTTAATGAGGTCACGTAAGCTTGACCAGCTAGGCTCGCTGTCGATGTATTAATCGCTTTGGCAGCGCGATCTAAATCTTCTTTCGCTTTACCTATGGTGGCATGTCCGTAGATTGGCCAAGTTAATTTTTTACCAATGTAAGTGTAAGCAGTGGTTTTAAAGCCTTCGGCTAACACACCAGCATCGCCTAAAGCCTTGATCCACAGTTCCCAATCAGCACCGCCCATGACATCAATGGTACCTTGAATTTCAGCATCATTCGCTTGTTCTACCGTAACCTCGTCAACGACGCGTTTTGACGTGTTTAAGTTCTTAGTCGTCACTGTTTCGCCAATTGGCTTCAACGTTGATGAGTAGACTTCGCCGGTATCTGGATCGGTGCGACGCGGCGATGCTAGTGAATAAATCACTAAATCTACTTGGCCTAAATCCGCTTTAATTGTTTCAATGGTTTTCGCTTTAATTTCGTGAGAAAACGCATCACCATTAATGTTTTTTGACCATAAACCCGCTTCATCTGCCGCTTTTTGAAAAGCCGCAGTATTGTACCAACCAGCACTGGCTGTTTTCTTTTCTGTTGGTGGTTTTTCAAAAAATACGCCTAAGGTTTTTGCACCGTTGCCAAATGCTGCGGTAATGCGCGACGCTAAGCCGTAACCTGTTGAGGCGCCAATCACTAACACATTTTTGGGTTTTTGCGCTGCTTGCGATTGGCTTTTTACATAGGCGATTTGCTCTTCAACATGAGCTGCACAGCCTGTTGGGTGGGCATTTGTACAAATAAAACCACGGATTTTCGGTTGAATAACCATAAGAAACCTTTGTTAACCTTGTTCTGATCATTATTTTTAAAATTGCTGCCTAGTGTACCTGTCTTTGCAGTAAAAGAGGTACGAGCAGCAATTTTCAATGAGTTATTTAGGGCGTATTGAACTTATCGATTGTTTAAGTACTGCTTTAACGTTGTATCGTGATACTGACGAATAGACGCCATAAATTCGCTGTATGATTGCCAAACACGTGCAAAATCCTTGTCAGCCACGACTTGCTCGTTAATCACCTCATCAGTATGCGCTTTTAAGCCGGCCAACACGGACTCAGGCAAGGTGCGCATTTGCACATTGTGCTTTTCAATTAACGTCTGCATTGCCGCATTATTGCGGGCATTGTATTCATCTAACGTGTCTTCATTAACGGCTCTAGCCGCGACTTCAATTATTTTTTGTAAGTCTTTTGGCAGCGCTGAAAACGCTTTTTCATTGATCAGAAACTCTAAGCCCGTGCCTGGTTCATGCCAAATTGAAGAGTAGTAATATTCAGCCGCTTGATAAAAGCCAAAAGCTAAATCATTGTATGGGCCAACCCATTCAGTGGCATCAATCGCACCGCTTTGCAGTGACGAGAATATTTCACCACCAGTTAATGTGACTGGAATTGCACCAGCGCGTTTTAGCACTTCACCACCAAGGCCGGGAATACGCATTTTCAAGCCTTCTAAGTCTGCCATTGAATTAATTTCTTTTTTAAACCAACCTGCAAACTGCGCTCCTGAATTACCACCTGCCAGCGGAATGATGCCGAATGGTTTGTAGAGCTCTTGCCATAGTTCAAGACCACCGCCATGATGTAACCAAGCGTTTAATTCAGTGGCAGTCATACCAAATGGAATAGCGCCAAAAATAGGTGACGCTGGAATTTTACCTTTCCAGTAATACGAGCCTGAGTGCCCCATTTGGACTGTACCTTGCGAAACTGCATCGAATACTTCAAACCCTGGCACTAGCTCGCCAGCGCCATAAACCTGAATGGTTAATCGGCCATCGCTCATTTCACCAACCATCGCAGCGAATTTCTCTGGCGCAACACCTAAACCGGGAAAGTTCTTCGGCCAAGAGGTCACCATTTTCCATTGGAAAGTTTGTTGCGTTGCTAAGCTCTGTGAGGATGCGGTTGTGGTTGCTTGCTCACCGCATCCAGCAAGTAATACCACTAACAAGATACTAGAGAAAAAATAAGAGAGAATACGCTGCATGTTTTGTCCTTGTTTTAATTTTTCATTAACCCTATGTCTGCCGTGAATTAATATTTAGCCCTAAATTAGCCATACATTATTTGAGGCAGCCAAGTTACCAAATGTGGCCAGATTGCCAAAATAATCAGCAGTAACAGTTGAATCGCAATAAACGGAATAACGCCGCGATAAATGTCTGCTGTTTTGACTACTTTATCGGCAACACCGCGCAAATAAAACAGGGCAAAGCCAAAAGGTGGTGTTAAGAAGGAGGTTTGTAGGTTAATCGCAATCATGATCCCCAGCCAAATTGGGTCTAGCCCCATCATTAATAGCACTGGCGCAACGATTGGAATAACAACAAAAGTGATTTCAATAAAATCGAGAATAAAGCCCAGTAAAAAAATCACCAACATGACGATTAATGTCGCGCCAAGCACACCACCTGGCATTTGTTGGAAAAAGCCATGCACCAGTTCTTCGCCACCGAAGCCGCGAAACACCAGTGAAAAAAGGCTAGCGCCAATTAAAATCAAAAACACCATAGAGGTAATTTTAACTGTGCTGTCCATTACAGCTTGCAAGTTGACCTTGCTTAATTGACCTTGTATCAAAGCCAATAACAAAGCGCCCATAGCGCCTACCCCCGCCGCTTCAGTGGGCGTTGCAAAACCAAATAATATTGAACCTAACACAGCAATAATCAAAAACAATGGCGGTAAAAGCGCTGTTAACATCAATCGGCTCAGCGATTGCTGCTGATCCAATTCATCAATATCTTCTTTCGCAACTTTCGGCGCAGCTTTAGGATTAAAAATAGCAACCGCAAGGCAATAGCCAATATAAAGCGCAACAAGCAGCACCCCAGGAACTACTGCACCGGCGAAAAGCTCCCCTACCGACACAGTTTCTGGACTGAAAATCCCCATTTTTAGCTGCGCCTGCTGGTAGGCACTGGAAAGCACATCACCCAATAACACCAGTGCTATTGATGGCGGAATAATTTGTCCAAGCGTCCCTGTTGCACAAATAATGCCTGTTGAGAACTTAGGATCGTAGCCGCGTTTAAGCATTGTCGGCAGTGATAATAACCCCATAGTAACGACTGTCGCCCCCACTATACCTGTACTGGCCGCCAGCAACATTCCCACTAACGTGACCGCAATAGCTAACCCGCCTTGAAAGCGCCCCATTATTAACGACATTGCCGTTAATAAGTTTTCCGCTATTTTTGCCCGCTCCAGCATTGCCCCCATAAACACGAAAAGTGGCACGGCTAGCAAGGTTTGATTATTTATCACGCCATACAATCGACTTGGCAAAGCATTTAGAAATAAAGGTTCAAAAACTCCAGTAGCGACGCCAAAACCAGCAAAAATCAAAGCGACACCCGCTAGTGTTAGCGCAACGGGATAGCCAATGAGTAAAATCAGGCAAACGCAAACAAACATCAATAAAGGGATATAGCTCATCATAATTTATCCCCTTGTTGGCTTTGTGATTGTGTATCACTGTTGCCATCTGATTGCTCCCGCGCTGACTCATCACTTAACAGCGTTTTTAAATTGCGAATAGTCTCAGCTATTCCTTGCAAGCCAAATGTTATAGCAAATAACCAGAGATACGTTTTACTGAGATAAACAAACGGCAAACCACCGGCTTCAGACGATTTTTCGGCAATACGCCAAGACGTTAAGATGTAATCGAAACTGACAATAAAAACAAAAATAACCACAGGAAGTAACAGGATTAGCGTGCCCATTAGGTTAACCAGCGCTTTTTGTTTGGCAGTGTAACCTTGGTAGAAAATATCCACTCGGACATGACCATCAGCTTTTAAGGTGTAAGCTGCACCCAACATAAACACTAAGCCATGGAGATAAAGTACAGATTCTTGCATGGCAATCCAGCCAATATTGAATCCATAACGCAACACAACAATGGCAAAGGTGAGCACCACCATCAACAAGGTTAACCACCGAATAACCGCACCAAAACCGGCAGTTATGCGATCTATCATGGCCAAAAACACCGTTAAGCCGTTCATCTCCCCTTCTTACTCCCTACCTATTCTTTTTCTAGTATTCTTATTTTAGTAGGGCTAGTAATATCAGAAACACGTTAGAAAACAAATGTAAAAATGCCTAATCAAGCTGATTGACCAGCTGATTAGGCAGAGATAGATTCATCGCTAGTTCGCTATACGGGGGTGGTTACTTTCACTATGTAAAACAAACTGCTTATCGTGTTATGGCTAATCTTTTTGACGCTTTGGAATTGGCTCATGTGAGTAGGCTTTATTAAAGATATAGCGATTAAACCATTCAAGCTCTTTGTTAATCTTGAACAATCGGTTTTTGGGTTTGCGAAAACCGTGTGGCTCGCCCGTTGCGATATAAAGCTCGGTATCGACACCGTTATCTCGAAGGCCACGAAATAGCATCTTTGATTGTGTCGAAGGCACCCTGACATCTTTTTCCCCAACAAAAATTAAGGTCGGGGTTTTTACTTTCCAAAGCTCACTAATGACTGAATTATTGCGATATGTATCAATTGGCGCATTTTTCTCCCATGGCTTACCACCAAACCACCAAGTTCGCATATATGCTGCATCAGTTTCACCATACATAGACATCCAATCAACCGCGCCAGCACCAGAAGAGGCTACTTTGAATCGGTCAGTGTGGGTGATCATTTTGTTAGTCATATGACCACCCGCACTCCAACCCATTTTAACCAGTTTATGCTGGTCTGCTAGCCCCTCTGCGATTAGAAAATCGACACCAGCCAACACATCTAAATGGGCGTTTCTAAAGTAGCCTCCAACCATATCTCTAAGAAATTCATCGCCGTAACCCGTACTACCGCGATGGTTAACCATCAAGATACCATAACCATTAGCTGCCAACACAGGCAGATAATCAGAGGTACTCCATAATCCAAATTGATCTGAACTGCGAGGACCGCCATGTGTTTGAACAACTAACGGGAAAGCATTCCCTTCCTTGTGATTAAGGGGAAACGTCAGCAAACCTTCAATAATTTGCCCATCATGGCTAGGCCAGCTGATTTTTTGCTGTTCTGGAAGCTGGTACTGCTGGGAAATATTTTGGTGATGCTTAGTTAAACGTTTTGATTTCAAGCCTTGTTGAACATCAGAAAAGCTATTTTCATGCTTTACTAATTGCCAAAAATCCCCTGGTTCAGTAGCACTTCGCTTTTCAATAATATGGCGGTCAAGTGACGATTGATAAAACCAATCATCTATCGTCCAATCACCAACAGTCAGCTGGATAATTTTATTATTACGGATATTAACCTGATGCAAATGGCTACTTACCCCAATATTGGCAACGAAGAATACATAATTAGCGTCGGCAGCCCATTCAACCTCTTCAATTTCACCAGCAAAATTTTGGCTCAATAAGCGGCTCGTTTGCTGCTCAACATCTAAGACAAATAAATTACTGTTGTAGTATTGTTCCTTCTGACCATTAACCGTCGCCGTGTAGATAACCATTTTACCGTCAGCTGATAAGCGGCCATTGCGCTCAAAGTAATGATTATTAGTTAATCGTCTTTCGCTTTTATCTGCTAAATTCAATAACCAAAGCTCTGCTTGATGGCGCTGGTCCAATAACTTGCCTGGCGCTTTACTCAACAATACGGTTTCGCTGTCATTCGCTAACTGATAATAAACAATTGAGCTACTAGCTTGCGTCAGCTGTTCGACCTTTCCTGATGATAAGGCAATTCGCCACAGAGCATTTTTATCTTTGGGGTCTTCAAATGCTGTAATAATGGCTTTATTTTTTTTTGCCTTTTGCTGCTCATTAGAAAGTGACGGTCGAGCCGTGAAATACAAGTATTGCCCATCAGGAGACCAAGTTAGATTGCTAGGACTAACCTCAAGCTTACTCAATCTATAAGCCTCGCCACCATCAAGATGCATTACGTACAGCTGACGGCTTTTGTCTTTGCCGCGTCGAGTAAAAAAAGCAATTTGCTGATCGTCAGGGGATAGCACTAAATTACTTACTGAATCTCGACCAAACGTTAATTGGCGGCTTGCGCCAGTTGCTTCTTGAAATCGCCATACCTGATTCACCCAGCGATTCCCTTGCCAATCGAGTTTATTTTTCAAATACAGTAAGCTTCGGCCATCACTGGTTAATCGTGCATTGCGAACTTTGCTCAATTCAAGCACATCTGAAATACTCATCGGTTTGGTGAAAGCTTTTGTTGACGAACGCGATTCGAGCGCACTCTTTTCTGGAATAGTGTTCAGCGCTCCTACCGATGGCTCTGGCGTTGCTAGCGCATTGGCGGTACAAGCGGTCAAAAAGACTGACCATAACACTATGATTAGCTGATGAAACTTAAACATAATTTGCTACTCGATAAATTTTCTCTAGGTGTTAGCAGCCAGCTGAGTGACGTATAACCATAGAAAGACTGGGTAATAAGAAAAAGTGGATGCCTAAATCAAATTGGCAAGCTGGCTAGCGAACGCTAGCCAGCCAAGTTTTAGAAGGTTAGGTTTACACGAGCGTAGCCATAACGTCCGCGATAGCCAAAGGCGTCGGCAACATTATGTGAACCACCCGCCTCGGTATCACCAGTTGGCAGGAATGGCCCTTCATTGTCAAAGACATTATTTAAACCAACCGAGAAGCGGGCTTTAACATCGTTGAACTGGTGCGTGTACGACAAAGTGAAGTTGTGAAAGAACTCTTCATCAATATCAAGAAATAGAGGTTTTTCCGGCGCTGTAGCATTTGGATTACTGACCAGAGCTTCTTGATGGTCAGCAATAGCATCTTCATACGCACCTTTGAGTTCGTTACTATCAAAACTAGAGCCGTAATAAATGGTACGCCAGCTGACACGCCAATCATCGTAACGCCAAGTTAGACTTAAACGACCTCGATCTTCAAACTTCTCATTTACTAGTTCACCTTTTTGATCATCAATGATTTGGCCGTCCAAACCTTCGGAGGTCAACACGTGCTTGATCAAGTGAGTATGTAAGTAACGTACCTCCAGCTCTCCAGGTAACCCCAGACCATCAAGCTCAAACTCGTAGTTAACTTGATAATCCACACCGCTACTTTCTAGCGAATTCAAATTAAATTGGCGCTGAATAATATTGGTTAGCTGGCCATCTTCGGCGTTTCTGCTGATATCTTGGCAAAATGGATTATCTGCCCCAAAGCTGTCGCTGTCATAGCACTGGCGTAAAATATCAGAGTTCGAGTATGAATCGATCACATCAGTGATTTCGACGTTGTAATAGTCTGCTGCAAAACTAAAACCTTCGAGATAAGACGGCTGCCAGACAAAGCCTATAGTGCGCGTATCAGCTTTTTCTTCTTTAAGGTTTAAATTACCGGCATTTGGTGAAGAATGGCTGCCACTGTCCTCTTCATACACACCAAGCTCTGCGATTGTTGCTGCAATACCAGGATTAGAACGGCAATTATCGGCAATACGGCCTGTTGTATTGGCATCAACACCATCACAAATATCAGTAAACGAATCTACATCACCGCGTGGTGGTGAAAATAGCTCGGTTAAATCTGGTGCGCGTAACGCTCGTTGAAATGAGGTGCGAATATTAAGTTCTTCAATCGGTTGCCATTGCAAACCAGCACCAAAACTAACAACAGTACCAATATTGTTAATGCTATAGTCAGCAACACGAACCGATAAATCTGAACTAAGGCGTTCAACCGCAGTTATGCCTTCTACTAACGGAATTGAAACTTCTGCAAAGATTTCTGTGACATTGTAGTCACCGTCAAATGCTGGCACATGGCCTGATGAATGGCCACCACGCTGATTTAGGTCATCTGGGTTAAGCTCCATTTGGTCTTTGCGATATTCGAAACCAAATGCCGCGCCAACAGTACCTGCTGGCATTTCAAATAAGTCTCCAGCCATATAACCTTGCACCGTAAACTGCTCGACAATTGCTTCTTGTGCAAGGTTAGCACGTATATAATCTGCCGCTTCTGGGGTAATTGAGCCACGACCAAATAAATTAACGGGTACACAACCATTGGCACGTGCATCAGCGTCTGCACACTGGATTGTGCCATCTGCGAGTTGTTCAGCATTTAAACCATTGCGCAAGTTAACAATATCAATTTCGTTAAAGCGCACTTGCTCTTGCTTATAGCGACCATAACCAACTGAGGTTTCCCAATCCCACTGCCCGTTGAAAGCTGTACCACTGATACCACTCCAAAAACGAGTCGTTTGACGCTCATTTTCAGTAAGTTGGCGGCCAACTTCGACGAATCGGCGATCCCAGCGAATGCCTCGACTTGATTCAGCATCAATAATCACTTGTGGGGCAAATGGATTGTCCAATGAAATTCGACCAGCATCAAAGTCTGTGGCAGCAAAGGTTACTGGGTCGATAAGTGGATGGTTGTCATTGTAGTCATCCCCTTCAGGTTCACGCTGGTTATTCGTGTCAATGTCAGAGTGAATCAAGGTTGCAAATGCTTTAATATCTTCCGTAATTTGGTAACTGCCCTTAAGCGCCAAGTTTAGGCGGTCACGAGCACCGTCTAAATCATCCTCAATACGAAAGTCATAACCGTCGCGATCGCCTTCAAAATCTTCACGCAAGCCATTCTCGTCATACCAAAAATTACTGCCATCAAAGCGCCCACCATCGGGGTCTGAGCTTAAACTGCCGTATTGATCTGGTGTGATATCGGCAACGGGGATACGGTCACCTAACATGTTAACAAAAGTATTCACACCATCGTCATATTGATAGTCAGCCTGAATTAATGAACGAGGTACATTGCGAGCGCGAATTGCCGTTTCCTTGTCATAATTAAGTGAAGCAAAAATATAACCTTTGTCGTTAGCAAAGCTGCCGCCCCAGCTTATATCAAAGGTATAATCTTCATTAGATAAACTGTTACTGCGCCCTGCTCTAGCATCGATTTCAAAGCCTTCTTGGTTGTTTTCAGTAATGATATTAACTACACCAGCAACCGCATCGGAACCATAAACTGCCGATGCCCCACCGGTAATCACTTCCACTTTATCAACGAAACTAGATGGAATGGTTCCCAAGCTAACCCGATTACCATTAGCACTGTTCGAGACGGTGCGACGTCCATCAATTAGCACTAATGTTCGGTTATCACCTAAGCCACGTAAATTGGCAGTATTTAAACCCGAGTTTTGAATACTCGTGGTCGATGTAGATGAGCTGATGCCAGCAACAGCTGATGGAACTTCAAACAATACATCGGCGATATCGTTACTGCCGATAACATCTATATCGTCTTTATTTAAACCGACCAAAGGCATCGGCATGGCAAACTCATAGCGTTTAATCCGTGAGCCGGTAATTTGAATTTTCTCTACTTCTTTCTCAGTGGCTTCGTTTTGAGACTCTGATTGTTGTGCGAATGCGCTTGGTAAGCTAGTAAAAGTAATGAGTGGCGTTAGTATCGCAGCAGTAAGAGTGCTTAGCTTGAATTTTGCTTCCATCTTGTTATTTCCCAAGTGTGTAATCGTTATTATTGTCGCTAGCTGAGCCCTTATAACAGTCCACATCACTTACTCAACTTTGAGCTTTTTTCAGTGGTTTAATTACAGGAATTGTTTTTGAAGGTATGTTAGGTAAATTTTCTCAGCATAAATAGCGCTCAATATTCTTATAGAGAAAACAGAATTTTAAAAAAAGAATAGACAGCTCGTTTTTTTCACCTTTTAATATCTATTTAATCTCTATTTTCTTATTTTTACTGGGCTTTACGCCATTTTATGACAATAACTAGCAGTACATCATTTACAGTCGGTTCTTACACCGTTATTCCTGAAGATCATAGTGTTCAGAGCGAACAGGGTGATATTGAATTATTACAACCCAAGTTTATTGAAGTACTCGCCTATTTAGCCCAAAACTATCCGAACCTAGTAAGCCGTGATGAGTTAATTGAGAATATATGGGATGGCAACAGTTATGTGGGTGAAAAAGCACTGACTAACGCCGTTTGGCACATTCGACAAAAGCTTCACCAAAATGATGATGAATATATCCAAACCGTGCGCAAAGGTGGTTACCGACTATTACATCAGCCCCACTACCTTACTAGTGAACAACTTGTGGGTGTTAAATCATCGCAGTTAAGCGAGCAATTACCAGAACAATTCAATGAATATCGAAGTGAGCATTCTGGAAAAGAAAGTTCTAACAATCACAACACCTCAATCCACCATAGTATTAAACAGCTGGGTTGGCGGCTAACAACTATTGCACTTATTATAGTTATCGCCCTGTCATGGTCCTATACATATTGGCATAGCGCTCCATCTTCGGTTCCCAAAATCACTTCACTGACTTCGCTACCTGGCCGTGCTATTTACCCTGCAACTTCACCTGATGGCCGCTACCTCGTTTATTACTGGAAACAAGCAAACAGCGCGCCTGATTTATACCTTAAAGATCTATCGCAGCCGAGCTTGGCCCCTGAGCAACTGACGTTCGACACTGACAGAGAATCAAAGCCAGTTTGGGGAAAACTAGGAAAGTTTATCTACTTTGTCCAAAAGTCTTGGCAAAAAGATCGCTGCCACATTGTGAAACTCGATCTGCAAACTAAGGGACAAACAAAGCTAGCCAGCTGTAAACCGCAAGTAAACGGTGCAATCTCTATTTCCAATAATGGTCAGCTATTAGCCTTTAACGGTATCGACACCAATAACGAAGACGTTGGTATTTATTTACTCGATTTAACCTCAAAAAACGCAAGACCAGAGCGGATTTCATGCCAAACCAATTGTGAATACTCTGATCGCGACGCAGTTTTTTCGCCAGATGATCGCATACTGGCTTTTACAAGGCGTGCTCAGCCATATGAGGAAGATATCTTTCTGTATGATCGTATTAACAACCAGGCTGAGCGACTAACTACAGGTCAAACTGACATCCATGGTATGGCCTGGCATCCATCTGGCCAACACATAGTTTACAGCGCCGAAATAGCAAACCAACGAGATGGCTACATTCTTGATATAAAAACAAGCGAGGTTAGCAAGCTCAACGTACCAGGTTTTAGCTTTCCATCTTTTGTTGCTAACACTAGTCGTGTTGTCTATCACGACTGGCAGCTAAATAGCTTCATTGGCAGTTTATCGCTGGCTGAACAAGTACTTTCTGTTCCTTTTCCAATTTTACAGTCTAGGTTCAACTACAAAGATGTGGATTTTTCTGAGCAACGTCAGCAAATAACCTATGTTTCGAATGAATCGGGGAATAATGAAATATGGTTTGCCGATAGCGACGGAACCAATCGCAAGCAATTGACCAATCTCGCTAAGAATGTTTCGGTTCCGCGTTGGTCGCACCAAGGTGATAAAATTGCCTTTTTGGTACGCGACAAAGCCAGTGCCCGTAATGCAGTATATGTTATTGATATCAAGACCAAACAGGTCACTCGAATTAATAGTCGATTAAATAGCTTTGGAACGCCTAGCTGGATGCTAGAGGATCGTAGCTTGCTAGTAGAAGCTTTTGATGATGCAAGTGAGAAGGCACAACTCTATCGGCTGACATTAGATGGGCAAGCGGAAGTGCTAATTGAAGTCGAAGGTATCTATGCAGTGCAAAGCTCAGTTAATGAAATTTGGTACAGTGTTGATGACCAAGGCCTTTATCGCTTGAGCATAAAAGACATTCCCAATCAGCTTGAATCAAGTGCTGACATTAAGCAAGCTGAGTTAATCATTTCTGGCGAACAACTAGCCAGCGACTATAGTTGGTTAGTTAGTGGAAACTATATTTATTTTTTACAAAATTTCGCCAACCACCAAGAAGTAGTGTTATTTGACCTCAGCAGCAACACAAAACAAACACTGCTAAAAATGCCTTTACGTACGTTAGATCGTAATACACCGCTTAGTATTAACCAGCAGCAGCAACAATTAATTTTTAGTCAGAGTCAATCAATGAATGTTGATATCAAGATGTTGGAGCATCCCCTGCTAAGTCAATACGAGTAAGAACGCGATTAGCTAATAGCAGGGGGGCAGAAAAAAGATTAGCGTTTGCTGCCACCAAGGCAAGCTGGTGAGAGCGGAACGTTGTCGGCGTAATAGTCTTGCCACTCCTTTTCCGTATAGGTATGCAGAGCTAAGGCGTGGATATGCTCAGACAGCTCAGTTGCGAGTACTTGATTGATCGCTCGGTGGCGTTTGATTAAGCGTTCGCCTTCAAAATTCTTAGAAACAATAATCACTTTAAAATGGGATTCACTACCTGGCGCAACATTGTGTTGATGGCTTTCATTAACCACATCTAAATGCAATGGAGAGAAGGCTGAAAGCAATTTTTGCTCGATTGTTGTTGCTATATTCATATTTTTTCCCTTAGTAAACAAACAATGGTAATACACTGTTTTTATTTTATTTTTCACCTTTGTTAGCGAGTACGTGTTTACTCTAAGTCTAGTTTGTCCCGCTTTAAGTGCCAGCCGTTTGGTGTTTGAAATGCGCCAAATACAATTAACTTACTAGCAGACAAGGCAATTTAGTTTCGGCTTTTGTCTGAGCGAGCAACACGCTGATCTGATGCCAAGATAAAGCGCTACGGCACTACAATTTGCCGAAAGGTTAAGTTAATGCGCGGCGATTTTACGCGCTTTGTTTTGGCGATACAATGCTGCCAATAATGCTGAGTTTCGCCCGCCATCAGTAACAAACTACCGCTACTTAAAGGCACAGTCAGTTTTTCATTTTGCGCTTTGTGCTTTAGCTGAAAGTCGCGTTTCGCCCCCAGTGAAACAGAAGCGATCACTGGATTTATGCCTAATTCCGCTTCATCATCACTGTGCCAGCTCACACTATCATTACCATCGCGATACAAGTTAGCTAAACAGCTATTAAAAGAACAACCACTGTAGGCCTCTACTGCTTGTTTAACTTGCACTAAGGTCGATGTCCAAGGTAGAGCATTTAATGTCAGCCCAGAATAAGTGTAGGCTTGTTGGTTGTCACCGTACCAAGCTTGTAGACGCGGAATAGTAATTTGGCGGCCATAAACAAAAATATCATCCTGTCGCCATGCAAGCTCTTGGTACAGTTGCTCAAAAAGCTGTTGTGCTTGTTGCATTCCATAGAACTGTGGCTCAAAGGTCAACGTGGCATTGGGGGCAGTAATGTTAATAATAAACCTCGATAACGTTCAGTTAGTCACTACGATGAGAAAAAGTGCTTAGCACAAGCGCAACAGCACAAAGGCGACAGCACAAACGCAACAATACAGTACATTTTCACTTGGCTGATGGCTCGTGAATTTGCGACAATACTAGCACTTTTGACTAACCCAAACAGCGCAATTGGTTGCTGCTTGCTGCCACGAAATTGTCACTACATATGATGCACAGCCCATTTTTTTTCGACGATAAGCCGCTTCGCTTGTCACGCTTTCCCGTAAAACAAGTCAACCGCAGCCTACAAGCTTGGGACGCCACTGACGAATATTTACTGTCCCATTGCCACGAGCAAAACTTACTGGCAGGCAACAAAACGGTGCTAGTTTTTAACGACAGTTTTGGCGCACTCGCCTGTAACCTTACTGATCATCAAGTCTTTAGCGTCAGTGATTCTTATCTGGCTCAACAAGGCAGCCAATACAACCTAGAAGAAAACGAACTAAACACGAATAATGTTCAGTTGCTAAGCTCGTTAGATGAATTACCAACAAATGTTGATGTTATTCTTTATCGCATTCCTAAAAGTAATGCGCTGTTGAGTTACCAGTTGAGCTTGATAGCAAATACGTATCACGCTAGCACGCCAACCTTTATTGCTGGCGCAAAAGCTAAAGATATTCACAGCTCAACGCTCAAGCTATTCGAAAAGTTTTTAGGTACTACAACCACCTCATTAGCCAAGAAAAAATCTCGACTGGCCTTTGCTCAGCTTGAGAAAACTCACAACACCTTAGCGCATCACGATTGCCAATGGTCGCTAGCACACAATGATCTAGTGATGAATATTCACAATATGGCTGGGGTGTTTTCCCGTGAGAGTTTAGATATCGGTGCACGTTTTTTACTGGAGCATTTACCTGAGGTAAAAGCGAACCAGCAGGTGGTCGATCTTGGCTGTGGTAATGGTGTTTTAGGTTTAACTCTACTGGCTAATCAACCTGCTGCACATATCATTTTTAAAGATGAGTCATTTATGGCGGTTGCAAGCGCCGAGCAAAACATTGCTGAAAACTTGCCGGAGCAGCTTTCACAGTGTCTTTTTAACGCCGACGACTGCCTAACAACAGAAGCAAGCAACAGCGCCGATGTAATTGTTTGCAATCCACCATTTCATCAACAGCATGCCATCACAGACCATATTGCATGGCAGATGTTTAATGATGCAAAGCGCGTATTGAAACCCGGTGGCGAACTGCGCATTATTGGCAATCGACAATTGGCTTACCATATTAAATTACAGCGGGTATTCTCGAACTGCAAAACCATTGCGAGTAATAAAAAATTCGTGGTTCTCTCGAGTATCAAACGTTAAGGAGCAATTAGTGTCTTACTTTTCAGCCATCTCTTCAGTTATTACACATTGCTTTTCTATGAGCAGTTTGCCCAATGCCAAAGCGAGTAAAGCCGCAAAAAATAGCAGTAAAGCGGTAAAAACTAATTCCTATCGCACCATTTTGAGTGTTTCATTTGTTACTTTGCTAAGCGCCTGTGCGACACCACCCTCACAGGTGATTGTCGCGCCACAGATAAGCCAAGCAGCCATGCCTATTTACAGCGGTGACAATATATCGTTAGCTGTAGTTGATTTACGACCAAGTAACCACTTGATTCAAATTTTGCGCCAAGACAAACCTGCTGAATTATTCTCGCCAGCACAGTCGCTATCTGACTCCTTAAGCGCAAGCTTAAGCCAGTATCTCAATGCACAAGGGCTGAGCACGCAAGGTGGCGTAACACAAATGAAAGTGTCGATTGAAAAAGCCTTGGTTAGTGTTCAACAATCGATGGTGAAATACCAAGCCAGTAGTGAAATTCGCCTGCTAGTCAACATCAATAAGGGGGATAAGATCTACAGCCAAGTGTTGACTTCCAAAGGTAACAGCAATGGTCCTATCAAGGCAGATATCGCTGTATTGGAGCGCGACTTAAATCAGCAGCTTGGTAAGGTAATTAGTGAGCTTGCTAACAACCCAGAGCTAATTGCATTTATGCAAAACAACTAACGTAACCAAAAACAACTAATACAAGTAAAACAAGAAACTGATATCAGCCAAGGACTATCGATGAAAAATATATTTCTTGCCACTACTTTGCTACTCATTAGCGCATTTGCTAACGCAAAGAATTTGGCAATTGACCCAGACAACCTCTTCCCGAAAGTAAAGTTGGAAACCAGCAAAGGTGACATTATCGTCGAGCTTGATCGCATCAAAGCCCCTGTCACTGTGGATAACTTTTTAACTTACGTGGTTCAAGGCGATTTCGACAACACGATTTTTCACCGAGTTATCGAAGATTTTATTGTCCAAGGTGGCGGTTATGATAAAGACTTCACGCATTTAAAAACCTTGCCAGATATTGTCAATGAAGCCGGTAACGGGCTAAAAAATGAAGAAGGCACTATCGCTATGGCGAAAGAAAATCGCCCTCATACTGCTAATCGCCAGTTCTTCTTTAATTTAGCAGATAACACCAATTTAGATCCTGGCCGGCAATGGGGCTATGCGGTTTTTGGTAATGTTGTTGAAGGGATGGAAGTTGTGCAAGCAATGGGCAGTTCAGCGACAGAGTACAATGAAGTGATGGGCTGGGACGATGTGCCTGTTGAGCCAATTATGCTTATCAAAGCGACCTTATTACCAGCAGAGTAATTGCATCTCAAAGACAAGCTAACGTAACGGATTAAACGCCAGCTAGCCGGAGCGTTCTAGCATTGCCTAGCTGGTTTATCTGATAATGTTCAGCTGGATACTTACCTCTGTTATTCCTCCTGATCATTTCACCCAGTCGTGCCAATTCACCTTTCTGCTAACCTTTCTGCCAAATATCTTCATCTAGCTACCTAACCTAAGTACCTAACCTTGCTACCCCAACCAAGCACTCTCGCAAATTTGCTTAACCTGTGACAGCACTTGCTGCTTATATTTCCATAATTTTAGCAGGGCTATAAAAAAAGTTCATACCTATCAAACTTTTACATCTGACAAGTGTCAGATTAATATGATAATTTAACCCAATTCTTTGACAACAGCTCAATGTTGGTCAATAACTAAGTTAAATAATAATCATTATCGAGCCGAGAGCTTTTAATGGCTTTTTAAATAAATTTCCATCGTTGGCAAGAGTAACCATCATGATAATTGAGCAGTTTATCAATGAAAAAATAAAGCAAATCAGAGCTTACATTAGCGCCGTGATTGAGCGAACACTTCATTATACTGAGCTCGACAAATTCATTGTCGATACCATGGAAGAGTGGACAACTTATAGTGTCAGTGATGAAACACCGAGCAATGCAAAAGAACGGGTATTCTGGCACTTGGTACATGAAATCAGCTTGCATGGCGCGCAAGCATTAACCACCGATTTGTTTTTTAAAAGTGAAATTAATACCTGCTTAGATTTCTTTGCGGGTAAAGGCAGCTATCCAATCGATTGCATTGGCTGGCGCCCACTGCCCTAGTCTGAAACCTTTAACTCCAAATCTTAGCCACAAACCATAGTTCCGAGCCTTAATTCCGAGCCTTAGTTCCGAGCCTCAGTTCCGAGCCTTAGTTCCGAACCTTAGCTTCATAACTTAGCCTCAAATCTTCGTCCCGAATTTTATCCCTCAATATTAGCCCCAACGCCCAGCGGCCAAATAACTCCTTTTGTCCGCTACCACAGTTTGATAGGCTTAGCGCACTATTAGTTATTCTTGTGTCGTATGCCCGCTCGCTCGCTACTTCAATCTCTGCGCTACTTTAAAGACCGCCGTCTACTTACCGTTTTCTTTTTTGGCATCGCCAGTGGCTTCCCATGGGTGATGATTGGCTCTGCCATGACAGGTTGGCTGAAAGACGAAGGCTTATCTCGCTCTAGCATTGGTTTATTTGGTCTAATTTTTGTTGCCTATAGCATTAACTTTTTGTGGTCACCGCTAGCAGACCGCATCAAAATCCCATTGCTTACGGCTAAGCTTGGTTTGAGGCGAAGCTGGATATTCACCACACAATTACTGATTTGTTTATTTACCTTACAGCTCAGCTCGCTTGATGCCACTAGCCAACTCTCTATGATGGCATTGTTTGGTTTGTGTTTGGCGATTAGTGGTGCGACTCAAGATATTGCCATCGACGCCTATCGGATCGATATTCTCAATCAAGCAAGCGATAACAGTAACGGGTTGATGGCTGCAGGTTCTGCCATGGCAACAGCAGGTTGGTGGACAGGCTACGCCGGCCTTGGCAGCATTCCGTTTATTTTGGCCAGCTCACCTGACTGGCAGTGGTCAGAAGTGTTTATGGTGTTAGCGGTAATGATGGCGGCTTTATCCATTACAGCGCTTGTGGTGCAAGAGCCAACGAGTCAACGTGAGCAAACGCTCAATCAAATTCAGCAAGCCTACCTCACGGTACTGCCCAGCTACAAAAGCCAAAGTGTTGGTATTTTACTACTGCTCCCCTTGATTATGCTGACCATACTTTACGCCAATATTGGCTACCCTCTCTGGCCTGAGTTCATCAATGAGCAATACCAGTTTAGTATCGCCACCTTTAGTGTCATTACCATGATTGCCCTATTTGCCCGTCAGCTGACAAAACTTAATCGTGCGTTAAATTCACGTACAGATGCAGTACTAGCGACTGGGCTTGCGCGCTCAAACGATAGCATTTCAACGCTAACGGCATGGCTACTGGCAACACTAGTGGCGCCAATACAAGAGTTTTTCCAACGTAACGGTGTGCGCTTAGCCTTTTCAATTTTGATGTTTATTTTCCTATTTAAGTTAGGAGAAGCGTACCTTGGCAGAATGTCGATCGTGTTTTATCGAGAAGTCGGCTTTTCCAATGAAGATATTGCTTATTACTCAAAACTGATCAATTGGGGCACAACTATCGTTTTTTCACTGATTGGCAGTGTTTTTACGATTAGATACGGGATTTTAAAAGGGTTATTTATTGGTGGTATCGCCATGTCAGCCAGTAACTTGTTGTTTTCTGTGATGGCGGTAATGGGGCCTGTAAAGTGGCTATTTGCCATGACCGTTTTTGTTGATGGCTTTACCTCAGCATGGGGCTCAGTCGCCTTCGTCGCGCTCTTATCGGTATTGTGTAATAAAAGCTTTACCGCCAGTCAGTATGCCTTGATGGCGTCACTGGGTACCTTTGGCCGTGTAATGCTAGGCTCATACTCGGGCATATTTGTCGACTGGCTAGATGGTAACTGGGCGCTGTTTTTTGTCTTAACTTCGATGATGGTGATCCCGAGTTTGCTGTTCTTGTACAGTATTCGTAAGGCACTAACTGCGTTAATTGAACAAAATGAATCGTCGCAAGACAAGCCTAAAGCAAAGTAGGCAAACACTGGTATTTGCTCTATGATTAGAAAAAAACAAAAGCATTAACTACATGATTAAATTATTTTTTTTGCTGCCTATTTTAATGTGTAGCATTTGGTGGTTGTACTTAAATCAAAAAGGCTACAGCGCGAAAGACGGGTTAAAAGGCTTCGCCTATATTCTTGGGCTAAATGGCCTACTACTCGGTTTTTTATTGGTGATGATGTATATCACTAACTAAATTAAGCCGAACCTATCACTAATCTATTCCAATTTAATGGTCTATTTTAAGCTCTAGGCTAGGCTGATAAATTAGCGCTAGCCTGTCGCCTCGATATTAGCCATGCGTGTAATTTTAGTCGCTATCAAAGGCACCATTGTCATTGTGATTGACTAAATCAATGGTTGCCACGGCAGCCAGCATCAACGGAATGTCTTCCTCATATTTAATATCAATGCCGTAGCTATCACCTAAACTAAACCAGCGTTTTGACACATATGCTATCTGCTCTCCAGCGGCAACAAACTGATATTCATGTGATAACAAATCACCATCAACCACCACTTCTGCTTTAGGGGTCGTTAGTACAAAGCGGCTGGTAAATAATGGCCAAAAACACTTTTTAATTTTACAACGCTCGCCAGTCACCAAGGTAATATAAAACGTTGGCCTCCACGCTATGAGCTTTTGCTTGATTCGCGCGACTTCCGTTTCATTAGGCAACATCAACCTAAGTCCCTTGCGGATGCTAAAAAAGCCACCTTTTGCAATAAATGCTAGCTCGTCATTTTGGTCAAATATTTTAAAGCTATCGCGCAGTGAAAATAGCTTTTGTTTCATGGTATAGCGCACGTGTGACAAACCTCCATGTTGTTTTAAATTCGTTAACTAATTTAAAGATTTAAGCACTAACTTAAGTTCACTCTGCAACTGAGATATGCGTTCATTGATTGTCGCCAGTGCTTGTTCATCGTTTGTGATTTCATCCCAATGGTTCGCCCACGCTTGTTTTAACCGCTCTGCTGCCACTTCCACCTTGGGGTCGATAAGTACGCTTAGTTGCTCAATTAAACCAACCTTGACCCAACCTATGCGTGGTGATCCCGCGACATCGTCTTCATCATAAACCGCAGCAAAAATATTTTGCTCAAGTTCAGCAATGGCAATTATCACCTCAAATGATGCCGTTCGAACCGTAGTATTGTGCTCACTTTGCTCTAATCGCCAAGTGTTGTAGCCAAAACCGAGCACAGCAAAACACAAGCTCACAATTGAAATGGTGTAATAAATTTTTAAACGGTTTTTCGACATAAAAGCGCCCACCAATTATCGTCAAGCCACTATACTTCCGCTCAGCTAGTGCGACTTAAGAAAGCTGCGCTAGCAAAACGCCAAGCCCAGCAAAACTTGCCACTAACACAAGTACTGGAACCTTAAGTCCTCTTAGTAACCATATGCCAATCAAGGCTATCACTCCATCCAACCAACCTGAGATGGCAGAAACTAGCACAGGTTGATAAAGCGCCGCGAGCAACAAGCCAACAACCGCCGCATTAACGCCCGCTAATGCACCGGCAATTTTGGGATTGCTGGCATAAGATTGCCAAACAGGCTGAAATGCTAATACCAACAAGAAGCCTGGTAGAAAAATAGCTAACGTTGCGGCAATAGCGCCGAGCACAGGGGCGTTGTGTAAGATACTCGCGCCCAGATAAGTTGCTAACGTAAACATAGGCCCAGGTACCGCCTGCGCTGCCGCATAGCCGATTAGAAACTCGCTTTGCGAGAGCGTGTCGGCCACTGCTTGCTGAAGTAAAGGCAACACGACATGACCACCACCAAAGACCAAGCTGCCAGCGACATAAAAATCTTTGACTAACTGAACGATTGCACTACCACCAGTTATCAGCACCCCCGCTATGAGCAGCAAAGCAAAAAGCACAAACATCGGCCAATTCAACGTGCGGGACTTTCCGCTATCGTCTAACGCTGGTGTCAAACCGTTAGTGCCGCTCGCGCTAAAACACGCCCGGCCTATCACCGCCGCACACCCTAACAGCACCATTTGCATCGCCGGAAAAGGCGTAAAAATCAAGACACAAGCCGTTATAACTGCTAACACTTGTTGCCACAACTTTTGACAAAAACTCTTTGCCATCGTGGCAATAGCATCGGCAACCACTACCACGGCAAGTAATTTTAATCCGGTGACGACGCCGATAAATGTTTGGCTGCTGGCAAACTCTAAACCAACAAAATACAGCAATAGCATTAATACAACCGACGGCAACGTAAAGGCAACAAAGGCAGTAATGCCCCCCATAATGCCAGCCCGATGACAGCCAATCGCAAAACCAACTTGGCTAGAACCAGGACCCGGTAAAAACTGACTTAACGCCACGATATTGCCAAACTCTTGCTGGCTTAACCATTTGTGCTGTTGAACAAAGGCTTGTTGAAAATAACCAATATGGGCGGCAGGACCACCAAAGCTAGTGCAGCCTAAGGTAAAAAATCGGATAAAGATTTCAACTAATGATGTCATTAAATTTTGTGCTCATTGTGGTTATTAATCATTTAACTAGTTATACCAATCCGCATAAATATATGTTCACTCAGCTTGAGATAAAACGCTTTAATGCAAGGCGCATGTTTGCTCGTCATAGTTACTCTATTTCAAGAACATGCAACACAGCAGTAAAGTGTTTTAGCCAAGCCCTTCGGGAGCTTTTCAGCAGCCCAATCACGGCGGCAAATTTTCTAGATGTAGAGCGACTATATCAGCAAAAATTTTTCTTGTACTTGAACCGCTGAAATAGCTCTGAGTTAATCATACTATTATGCGGATTGGTATGACTTGGCAAGCCATCAGCGACACTGATTTTTCTTTGCCAATAAGTTGTTGCTGGCCAATTTCGATAAAGCCTTGTTGTTGGTGAAATGCGATTGAGGGCGGATTTGCGGGTTTCAAATCAATTTCTGCACACAGCCAATGAAGCTGCTGATTTTGCGCATAGTTTTTTAACGCTTGGTAAATTTGACTAGCAATACCACGGCGGCGATATTGCTCACCAATAACAACGCGGTCTATATACAAAAACTGCTTTAATCGCTGACTAAACCACTGATAATTAACACTGTCGTATGCTTTATTATCTGTAAAGGCAAGTAAGAAAGCCGCCACTTGCTCTTCTACCTCAACAATCCAAAAGAGTTCGGTCATCGTAGTGAGTAATTCAAGTCGTGCTCTATCCATCGGGCTTAACACCGAAACCGATGCTAAATTTAAAGAGAGAACTGCGTCATAGTCTGCAGTGGTTGCACCGCGAATGATTGGCGTTGGCACTAAGCGCCTCCTTAACCTGAGTTTTTGGAAAGTCGAAATATCACAATAAGATCAACAGTAAGTTAAGCCTTCTATGCTGCTCAACATGAAGGTAAAGCAATCTGAGTACAAGACAGAGTCAAGTACAGCCAAAACCAATGTATAAGCAGCAAACGCAGAAATAGTATAAGCATATGAAGAATTTAATAAAAGCAAAGCGCTTGTCGCAGGGGAAGCGAAACAACAATAGTGCGCAGAGCAGCAGCGAGCAGCAAAGTGATTGCCCAGTAGCTAAGTTCGCCAACTATCGTATTAACCGCTTACTGATCACTATTATTGTGATAGCGAGTTTTATTTACGCGCCAACGTCTTTAAACGCAGAGCCTGTGCGCTGGCTAAATGATCACGGTTTCTCATCCAGCCAACAAAAAACAGTAAATAAATGGCTGAAATTTGCGGTAGATGCCACTCAAAAAAGTTTCGGTGTACTGCCGTTTGACACTATCGACTTTCGCGTCAAACACAGTCGCCGCCACTCAGAACCCGTACCATGGGGTCAAGTGAATAGAGTCGACAACTCTATTTTACTGCATATCTCTCCCTACTACGGTTTAACAGCCTTAAAGGATGATTGGACGATTTATCACGAAGTCGCCCACCTTTACTTACCATTTTTAGATGACCACGACACTTGGTTAAGCGAAGGCTTCGCCACCTACATACAGCACATCACTATGATGCAAGCCAATGTATTGACGCAAACGCAGGCTATTTCACGTATAGAAGCTGGATTTGGCCGTGGTCAGGCAAATATGCGCCGAGCTCGCGGCTCGTTGTATCGAGTCAGCGATAATATGCATTACAACCGCGCCTATATGCGCGTTTATTGGAGTGGCGCTGCGTATTTCATTGAAGCGGATCTCGCACTTCATCAGCAGGGCAAAAAGCTAACGACCATAATTGCAGACTATGCGAGCTGCTGCTTAACCATGGATGGCACGGGGAAACAGCTGGTCAAAGATCTCGATAAGCTCAGCAATACGTCGATTTTCTCAGAGTTATATTCGACTTACCGATATCGCCGTGATTTTCCTGTTATTGAGCGTCAAGCACTGACTGAATTACTTACCAGCTATCAAGTTGAGTGAATATCAGTAAATACCTGTAAAAGCCAGTAACAGCGATTAACTAGCATTTATAACCATTAAATTCATCGTAACAAGGTAAAACAAACGACTCATTTCGATATAGAATTTATTATTGCTAAGTGATTAGTATTAAAGAAATAAATTAAAAATCTTTAACTTTTGCGCAGGTCCCGACCAATTCTAGCTTAAAGATTGGTGCAATCTCGTCATGACAAACTGTAAGTAAAAATGTAATATTACAGAATAAGTTTCATATTTTTAGATAGGCGATATTCTCATGGCACACAATGAAGATACAGTATTAGCAAGCATTAAAGAAGAAACTGCACAAGCACAAAAGTCGCTAGCACAGCAATTAGCTGACGCACAGCAAGAAATTGAAGAGCTCAAATTAAAGCTAATGTGGATGGAACGCAGCTACGAATAACAGGCTAACGGTTGTTCAACTACGTTAATCGCCATTAGCACTTTCTGTAAACTTACAGGGCGGTTTTCAGGCTAGGCTCATACGAAGTGTACGGATTGACATTAAGTGTACGAATCCACATTAACGTTTTACGAAAGCTAATAATTCCAGCGAGAAACCATAAGGCTTCAACTTAGCCATATGGTTTGTGTCATAAACACTCTGCTGAGTTAGCTTTTGTCACTTTTTACCAGCCTGTACTGTCGATAATTCGATCTGCTGCGTCTAAATGCTGATATAGCTTAGCAACTGAGCCGATATCAGCTTTAAAATCTCCCCACGATCTCACCAAGTCACTCGCTTGAATATCTTGCCTGATTGGTAATTCATGGTTGATATTTGAGTACATCGTTTGTGCTTGCTCTGTTAATAAGAACTCGATAAACAACTGTGCGTTTTCTTTATTTTTTGCCGCGTTGGTAATAGCTGCGCCACTGATATTAACGTGAGTACCACGGCCTAATTGCTCTGGCCAAATCACACCAAGATTTGCGTAGACTTGGCGGTCCTGCAGTGAAGCACTTTGCGACATTGTGCCAAAGTAGTAGCTGTTTACGATCGCCAAATCACACTTACCTCGATTAACATTACGCAGTTGATCGCGATCGCCACCCGTTGGTCGCATTGCCAAATTATTCACTAAGCCCTTAGTCCACTGCCCTGCCCATTTCTCGCCATACAAGGCAATAAAGCTGGCCAACATGGAGCGGTTGTATGTATGGCTTCCCTTACGAGTACAAATTTTATTGTGCCAAGCTTCGCTGGTTAAATCTTCATAGCGATTAATATCACTAGCATTAACTTTGTCTTTGGCATAAAAAATAGCGCGCGCTCTTATCGACAAGCCATACCAAAAACCTTCAGGATCTCTAAGTTCAGGCGAAATATGTTGTTTCAGATAGTCAGATTCAATCGCTTGCAGCAAGCCAAGTTGCTTAGCCTTTTCCAAACGAACAACATTAGAGGTTAACAATACATCTGCAAAACTATTGTCACCATCTTGTATTAAGCGATTTAGTAGCTTGTCTGCTTTACCACTAACAACGTTTACTTTAATTCCCGTCGATGCTGAGAAGCGCTCTATGATAGGGTTAATTAGCTTTGCTTCACGAAACGAGTACACGTTAACCACAGACGACTCGGCACTATTTGCAGCCACAATAGGTAACATAAAACCAAGTGCTATTTTTGCTATAAACTTCATACAACACGCCCTAACCTCTAACGGAGCTAAACGTAAGCTAAGCGAAACCTAGAGGGCAGCTATCTTACGCGTTAAAATCACCAGTCATATTAATGATAATAATTATCATTTACAAGCAGTATTAACTGACATATGATACACAGGTTGCCATTTTTGGTGCCTCGCCTGTTTTATTAGTTGTAGATTGCTCATTTTCATGTTCGAAAAGTTGATTCGTTATAAAACTGTTGTTCTAACTGCGTTGATTGGCTTGGCCATGGCAATCGGCGCGTTTGGTGTTATTCAACACTATGAGCAACAGCAAATTAAAAACCAATTTCACGCAACCTTTATTGACAAGGTCACGGGCTTATCACAAGCCATTATCGCGATTGAAAAAGTGCTGATTGCGACCCAACAGATGCTTAAAGTTTACCCAGATTTAAATCGGCAACAATTTTCTCAACTGGTCAATGACGAGTTACTCTCCGGCACGGTCATAACAGGTATTGAGTGGGCGCCGAGAATAAAGCAATCTGCCAGCGCTGTTTTTGAATCAAAAATGCGTGAATCAGGCATATTTGATTACCGTATTCACAAGGTGGCGCAAACACAAAGCTGTGAACCAGCTGCCGACCAGACCATACTTCCCGTCGCGTTTACCGAGCCAAGCACTCATCTAGGGCAAGAACTAGGTTTAGACCTCAATTCAGATTGCCAATTACGTACGCAAATTGAAGAAGCCATAGACAAGCAAATTATCAGTTCAAAAACGTTCACAAGTGATCAGGATGAAATTGGTGTGAGAATGTTGCTACAGGTATCCAACAACAGTACTAATGTGGGCATTATTGTCGGCATGGTAATGGTAAACCAATTGGTAGACAGCCTATGGGGTGGTTTAACGCAATCTGAAAACTTGGTCTTAACGATATACGAAAATACCCAACTCAACGACGCGCACAATCAAAAACACAAACTCTACGATTCTCGTTGGCAGCTAAATTGCGAAAATAACATCGCCTGTTTTACGCGGCCTGCTTTAGTCGAAACCACCAATATCCCTTTTGCCAATCAGCAATGGGTCATTGAGTTTAGCCAAATTAAGTTAACTAGTGGTGAAGATTACTTTCCTTATCTTGCTGCAGCACTGGTACTGGTAGCAACAGCGAGTTTAAGTTATTACCTGTTCACGAATATTACCCGTATTCAATGGGCCAACTCGTTAGTCGAAGAAAAGACGGCATCGTTAAAGTTTCAGGCAAGCCACGATTTACTAACGGGGTTGCTTAACAAGAACGCCTTGTATGAATACTTGCAGCAATTGAACAAGACTCATCTGGCGTCTAAGTTTATGCCGTTTAGCGTTTTATTTATTGACTTGGACTACTTCAAAAAAATCAATGATACCCAAGGTCATATGGTCGGTGATTTGCTACTGGAACAAGTTGCCAACAGACTAAAACACAACAGCCGCAGTAACGATTTACTGTTTCGTTTTGGTGGCGATGAGTTTGTTATCGTACTGCAAAATATGTCCTCAGAGCGACGCGCAACGAACATCGCGCAACGCTACCTAAGTGAGCTGCAACAACCGTACAATATTGAAGGGAACACCTACACTATTGGGGCAAGTATCGGCGTAACGGTCATCGATTCCGACGACTTTCATCCTGAAGATATCATCAGAAACGCTGATATTGCGATGTATCAGGCCAAAGAGTCAGGCCGCGGCCAAGCGATTTTTTTCCAGCATAAAATGTTCGATGACATCGTTCACTTGCATCGCTTAGAGTCAGATTTAGACAAAGCGATTTCACAAGATCAATTTGAACTGTATTACCAACCGATATTTAACAATGAACAACAGCTTATCGGTTTTGAAGCCTTGGCTCGTTGGCAACATCCAAGTAGAGGGCTGATTATGCCGCTCGACTTTGTACCTATTATAGAAAAAACCAATAAGATTAAGCCATTTGGCTTACTCGTTGCGCGCAAGGCGATCGCCCAACTTGATAAATTTCGCCACCTTTATGGGGTGGAACAATGCCCAGCGATTAGTATTAATGTCTCCGCCCTGCAAATTGTTGACGATGAAATTGTACAGCTCATTGAGTCACAACTGTCCCATTACGCATTGCCAGCTCATTTGTTAGCAATAGAGCTGACCGAATCGGCATTAATAGAAAATCACACGCTTGTAAAAGCGCGTCTCAAGCAACTTAGCGATCTTGGTATTAAAATATACCTTGATGATTTTGGCACTGGCTATTCATCACTATCGCTACTGCAACACCTGAATATTGATGTGTTAAAAATAGATCGTGCTTTTATCTCAGCATTAGCTGAGCAAACGCCAGAAGCCAAAAACTTAGTGAAAGCCATCATTCATATGGCGCAAGCACTTCATTTGAAAGTGATCGCAGAGGGAATTGAGGATAAGCAAATAATTGCTCAATTGACGGCAATTGGCTGCCATGCCTTTCAAGGCTACTACTATGCTAAGCCACTCCCTGTGGCGCAGTTAGCCAGCTTTATGGCACCGCTGCTTAACCATAAGCGCAATAACAAACGTGTAATCACGAATTCAGTGGCGATAGCTAACGCAAAAGCTATAAATACCGCAATCAAGCATATCGCTTAGCTTGAGCTACTCTACCAGCGCTTATGTGAAAGCCCATTGAGCAAGGTGCTAACGACCAAGTAAGGCATTGGCTACTAAGCACCCTGTTGAGCCATTAAGGCAAGTGCTCACTTGCCAGATAATCATGTGATTGCATTTCCTGTAAACGGCTTAGACAACGTTTAAATTCAAACTCCAAACCACCATGGCTGTATAAGTTATCCATAGCCACCTCGGCCGAAATAATCAGCTTTACTTTGCGCTCGTAAAATTCGTCAACCAAGGCAATAAAGCGACGTGCTGCGTCATCACAATCAACGTTCATTTGCGTTACATTGGCTAGCAACACAGTATGGTATAGTCGGCTCAACTCCATGTAATCGCTTTGACTGCGAGCACTTTCACACAGCTCACTAAATTCAAAATGCACAACCCCATCAGACTCTTCAATGGTGGTCAGCTCGCGATGGTTGATTTCAATGACTCTACCTTTTTCACCCGGTTCAACTGACAACTGCGTGAAGTATTGTGCAAGGTTGCGACTAGCTTGTTCATCTAATGGATGATGATAAATTTCGGCTTGTTCAAGTGTCCGCAGTCGGTAATCAACACCACTATCAACATTAACGACCTCACAGTTTTCATTAATCAGTTTAATTGCCGGTAGAAAACGCGCACGCTGCAAACCATTTCGGTATAGCTCATCGGGGATGATGTTCGACGTTGCCACTAAGGTGACGTTGTGGGCAAAAAGCTCTTCGAATAAAGTCCCTAAAATCATTGCATCGGTAATGTCAGAGACAAAAAACTCATCAAAACAAATAATGCAGGCTTCATCAGCGAAACGCTTAGCAATGATTTTCAGTGGGTCAGATTGCCCAGCTAAGGTTTTCATTTCATCATGCACGCGATGCATAAAGCGATGAAAATGTACGCGCATTTTATTTTCAAACGGCAGGCAATCAAAGAAAGTGTCAACCAAGTAGGTTTTACCACGCCCAACACCGCCCCAAAAATACAGGCCTTTGACATTACTTGGTGCTTGCTTACCAACTACGCGCTTCCAACGATTAAGCACTTTTTTGAAGCCTGTCACAGGTAAAGGTTTGTTTTCTAGGTCATCGAACACACGCTGTAAATGTTTAACAGCATTCTCCTGCGCCGCATCGTATTGAAAGTCGTCACGTGTTAAGTCTTGTTGATATTTTTGCAGCGGCGTCAAATTGATCATGAAGCGTATATTCCAGCTATTACTGTTATCATCTGTATAAGTTTATTGGAGGCTTATTCTAGTGTTAATCAAGCTTCGCGCTTGAAAAACCAAAATTAGCAAACATATTCGCTATATTAGGCCTGCATTAAACGCTATATTTACGTTATACCAATTGAAATAAATACTTAATCATTCAGCGAGAATTAAAAGGCTCATAAGCAAGGCATTGATTGCAGAGAATGGCCCTCTCCTTGTCAAAATCAATAGTGCAGTATTTGAGGCTTTTAAACTCGCCCTTTGGGAGCTTGTCAGCGTCGCGATAATTGCGCCAAATTTATTCGATGTAGAATAACTATATCTGCACAAATTTGGCTAATTCTCCCACCGCTGACAACGCTCTGAATTGATCAATTAATTAATTCAATTGGTATTTATGCTAATGGTTGAATATTCTCACTAATTTTCTGAACGAATACAACGAGGAACCTAGATATGACAGTTGTAACAAGTATCGCGCTTTTGTTAGTTGGCATCGTAATTGGCTTTATTGGCGGTCGCTTTTTATCGGCATCTGCTAAAGAAAACAAAGCACTAGCGGAAAAGGTCACTAAAGGCGAAGCAGCTTTAACCCAATATCAAAACGATGTTGCTGAGCATTTGGATGATTCTGCCAAGTTACTAGAGCAAATGAACGCAACCTGCCAGAAAGCGATGAAACAAATGGAGCAAAGTACTGCTTTATTACAACGCGCTACGCCAACCGAGAGCGAAGCCATGCCATTTTTCTCTCAGGAAACTCAAGAACAGCTCGCACAAACCGTTAAGTTGCGTCATGAGAAGAAGCCTGACTTTAAAGAAGAAACGACAGATGAAGCACCTCGTGACTACTCAAGTAACCCGAGCGGTTTATTTGATGATAAGAAACAAAGTGTTACAAATGCCGAATAAGGTTATTTTGAACTAAGTTAATTACGATTAGTCTGTTAATGGGTCTACTTAATTCTTGTTAAGGAGTTTTTTTAAGTATGAAAAAATTGTCGTTAGTGATCAGCGCCGCATTAATTTCCAGTTCAATTGCGTTATCGTCAAGCCCAGCATTTGCCAATCTACCCCTTGCTGTTGAAGGCCAAACGTTGCCAAGTTTAGCGCCTATGCTTGAGCGCACGACACCAGCGGTGGTTAGCATTTCGGTTAAAGGTACGCATGAAGTAAACCAGCGTGTACCAGATGCTTTCCGATTCTTCTTTGGGAATCCAAGACGTAACCAACAGCCGCAAGAGCGTCCATTCCAAGGGTTGGGCTCTGGCGTCATTATTGATGCAGATGAAGGTTATATCGTTACCAATAACCATGTGGTTGATGAAGCAGATGAAATCTTAGTAACATTAAAAGATGGTCGCCAGCTAGAAGCAAAAAAAATCGGCTCTGACGCCGAAAGCGATATCGCACTGCTACAAGTCAAAGACGATGATTTAACGGAAATTAAAGTATCCGACTCAGATCAATTGCGCGTTGGTGATTTTGCTGTCGCTATTGGTAGCCCGTTTGGTTTAGGCCAAACCGTCACTTCAGGTATTGTCAGTGCATTAGGTCGTAGCGGGTTAAATATCGAAAACTTCGAAGACTTTATCCAAACTGATGCTGCAATTAACAGTGGTAACTCAGGTGGCGCATTGGTCAATTTGCGCGGTGAATTAATTGGTATTAACACCGCAATTCTTGGCCCAAACGGCGGTAACGTCGGTATCGGTTTTGCCATTCCCAGCAACATGATGAATAACTTGGTCAAACAAATTATTGAGTTTGGTGAAGTTCGTCGCGGCGTGCTTGGTGTTGCTGGCCGCAGTGTTAACGGCGAAATTGCCAAGGCAATGGCCTTAGAAACTACCCAAGGTGGCTTTATTGAGCAAGTGGTTGCAGACTCTGCCGCCGCAGAAGCGGGCATTAAAGCCGGTGATGTTATTACCAAAGTTAATGGCAAAATGGTGAAAACCTTTGCTGAGCTACGCGGTAAAATTGGCTCAATTGGCGCAGGTAAAAAAGTGAAATTAACTGTCATTCGTGATGGCAAAGAAAAGCGCTTTACTGTGAAGCTAAAACAAGCTGAATCAGCCAATGTGGAGGCGGCGAGTATTCACCGCATGCTTGATGGCGCCGAGTTAGACAATGCCGCTGATGGCAAAGGCATTGAGATTACTGACGTTGAAGATGGCAGTGCGGCTGAGGCTGTCGGCCTACAAGCTGGTGATGTCATTACAGGGGTTAACCGCAAAGATATTGCTACTATTGCTGAGCTAAGAAACTACCTGAAAGACAACACGGGTGTATTAGCACTGAAAGTTGAACGTGGTAACCGTGCCATGTACTTAATGATTCGCTAACCCAGTAAATCAGTAACATCTAGCTTTTACTGATATTAAAAAAGCGCTGCTTTTGTAAAAAGGCAGCGCTTTTTTGTATCTTGCATTTATTAGAAGAAAGAGTAACAGCTAGCCTTGATAATGGGCTTTGATATAAGCCAACAAATCGCGATGACTCTTACCAGGCTTATTGTTGGCCTGCTCTTTAGACGCTTGGCGAACTAGTTGCCTTAACTTTTGACGTTCCATACCCGCGCACTGCGCCAATAAGTCTTCAACCTCTTGATTACCGCCAGCCAGTAATTCATCGCGCAGCAGTTCAAACTTCTCGTGTTGCTTACTTTGCTGTTGATGCTTATTCGCTAATACGTCCATTTCCGCTTTAAGCACATCAACATCCACCTCTGTCAGCAATTTCGCAACAAAGCGGCTATGACGTTTTAACGCATCCGGTTTATTAAGGATTTTATCAGCCAAAATCATCGCATCTTGCAACTCTTCGTTTAGTGGCAATTTATTGCGCTTCGCTTTAGGCAGACGAATAATGGTCAAGGCTAAATCCTGCAATTTATGCATGTAGCGTTTGACATCGGTTTTACTTACATAATCTTCATCGAATTCGTCGATATCGTGGTCTAAGTGGTGCATAATGATCACAAATCAAAGTCAGTTTCCCGCTATTATACAGCAAATGTACAACAAACACTCTTCGGGCAACGCTTAACTTAGGCGCAACAACTCGCCAGTACCTCATCGGAAGCAAGTAATGAAAGAAGTCGATAGCATTAACACCCAAATTGATCATGTTAAAGGTCGCGTAGAGAACGCGTTAGCACTCGCCCAAAAACTGGGTGCAGACAACGCAGAAGTTGCCTTAAGCCGTCAACAGGGGTTAAGTGTTAACACCCGCATGGGCGAAGTCGAAAATGTCGAATTTACCAATGACGGTGCCCTTGGTATTACGGTATACAAAGATGGACGCAAAGGTAGTGCTTCAACAGCTGATTTATCAGAAGAAGCGTTAAATAATGCCGTTAAGGCGGCTGTCGATATAGCCAAGTACACTTCAGTGGATGACTGTTCAGGTCTAGCAGATAAAGATCGCCTAGCAATGACACCCGTTGAGCTAGATTTATACCACCCGAAAGCGCTCACCACCGAAGAAGCCATCGACATTGCCAAGCAATGTGAAGACGCAGCACTAGCAAGTGATGCACGTATTACTAACTCTGACGGCGCAACACTAGCTAGCTTTGAAGGCTTTAAAGTCTATGGTAACAGCCACGGTCAATTAGTCGGTTATCCAAGTACACGCCACAGCCTAAGTTGTGTCAGTATCGCGTCAGATGGCGACGATATGCAGCGCGACTACGCTTATACGGTTAATCGTGACTTTGCGCAATTAGATGCACCAGAGCTTGTTGGCCAACAAGCAGCGAGCGAAGTTATCTCAAGGCTACATGCCGAGAAAATTAGCACTCAAAAAGTGCCCGTCATGTTTCGTGCTGATATTGCCAATACCATTTTTGGTCATTTTATTGCTGCCATCAGCGGTGGTAATTTGTATCGTAAATCATCTTTCTTGTTAGATGCGTTAGGCCAACCAATTTTCCCAGAGCACCTAACGATCAGTGAACGCCCTCTCCTAACCAAAGCATTAGCGAGTAGTAGTTTTGATGCAGAAGGCGTTGAAACTATTGATCGCGAAATCATTAGCCAAGGACAATTAGAAACCTATCTTTTAACGAGCTATTCAGCGCGTAAGCTTGGCTTACAAACGACGGGTCACGCTGGTGGCATTCACAACTGGCTCGTTACCGCTAACGGTGGTGACTTTGACGCTATGCTGAAACAGCTTGGCACTGGCCTGTTAGTCACCGAACTAATGGGGCAAGGAGTAAATGTAGTCACTGGTGACTACTCGCGCGGTGCCGCAGGCTTTTGGGTTGAGAATGGCAAAATTGCTTACCCTGTGTCAGAAATCACCATCGCTGGTAAACTACAAGATATGTTTAAGGGCATTGTTTCGATTGGCAAAGACACCGATATGCGCGGTAGCATTCGCACGGGTTCGTTATTAATTGAAGAGATGCAAATCGCCGGAAACTAAGCTTCAGTTAAGACTACTCCCCCCAAAAGCTTACCGTTAAAACACAAAAAGCGCGCTAGTTTATGCCTTTAGGTAAAAACTAGCGCGCTTTTTATTGTCTGTTAGATTTCTATTTGGCCTTTTCTATTCGCCCTTTTCTACTTCTACCTGGGCTAGGCAGGCAACCTTACGCAACTTAAGTCAGTAATAATGTTGCAGTACCGAGGAAAGCAAAAATACCCACCACATCGGTAATTGTCGTCAAAATGACACTGCCCGCCAGTGCTGGGTCAATATTCATTCGTTTTAACATCAGCGGAATCATCACCCCAGCGATCCCCGCTGCGGTCAAGTTCATGAGCATGGCAAAAGCAATAATGCCGCCAAGCGTTAAATCTTGCTTCCACACCGCCACCACAGTCGCAATTAAAAACGCCCAAATTAGGCCGTTTAAAAAGCCAACGGCTAGCTCTTTGTACAATAAGGAACGGGCATTACTATCACCGACATGACCCAGCGCAAGACCACGAATAACCAAGGTTAATGTTTGGTTACCCGCAACGCCGCCCATACTGGGTACCAGCGAGTTCAATACCGCAAGAATCGCTAGCTGGCTAAATATGCCTTCAAACATGCTAGTTACGGCAACTGCGAGCAATGCAGTGATCAAGTTAACACCAAGCCACACGGAACGCTGGCGCGTACTTTTGATGACGGGCGCAAAAGTATCGGCTTCGTCATCAAGACCCGCCATACTCATCATTGAATGCTCAGCTTCTTCACGAATAATATCAATTACATCATCAATCGTAATACGACCGAGCAAACGCCCATCTTCGTCAACAACAGGCGCAGAGAGCCAGTCGTAACGCTCAAATAATGCCGCAACATCATTTTCAGGCATATCAGGGGCTACCGCTTCAATATCTGCGTCAATAAGGTTAGAGACGACAGTTTCAGGCTTTGAAGTAACAATGGCTGATAACGACACCGCGCCAATAAAGCGATCGTGACGATCAACCACATAAAAACTATCAGTGGCTTCTGGCAATTCACCTTTTAGGCGTAAATAGCGCAACACCACATCAACCGATACATCTGGGCGAATAGTGATGGTATCGGTATTCATGATACCACCAGCAGTATCTTCTTCGAACGATAACGCCGCCTCGACCCTAGCCCTGTCTTGTGTGTCCATACTTTGTATGACTTCTTGGTAGACACTATCAGGTAGGGTACGCAGTACTTCGGCTAAGTCGTCAACATCCATCCCTTCAGCGACTTCTGCAACCTTTTCTGGTCGCATGCTCTTCAAGATGCCCTTGCGCACCTCTTCATTGAGCTCTTCAAGTACTTCACCTTGGTGATCAGGATCGATAAGTTGCCACAACACAGGTCGGCTTTTAACGGTGGAAGATTCGAGTATCAGCGCGAGATCATAGGCAGGCAATTTTTGCAGTAGTTTGCGAACATAAACAAACATACCACTACCAAGCGCTTCATTTACCTCTTGTAGTCGTTGTTGATTAAATTCTTGTTCTGATATTTCCGGCATAACTCACCCTGCGCCGACTGATTTACTGGCTAACTTACTGAGAGACATTGACGATATCGATGTCGCGAGTAACGATAAGTATGCGGTTAATAGCTTAACGCTTGATGACAACTTGGCAACAGTTTAAACCATGTAGCATTAGTTACTGCACTGCCAGCAAGTGTATATGAGTTGCTTGTGTTTTTCAGCTTTTAATTTGGCTAAGCCTAAGATTTTTCAACTTTATTCTGCTTCGTCGAAGCGCTGGTTGATGAGTTGGCAAACACTTGCTAGGGCTTGTTCAGCATCATCACCATCGGCAGTTACCTTAACAACTTTACCTTGGCCCCCCGCAAGCAACATGATTGCCATGATGCTGCTCGCATCAGCGCTATTGCCATCTAACGCTAAAGTAATTTGTGCACTAAATTGTTGGCTTAATTGTGCAAGCTTAGTGGCAGCACGGGCGTGTAATCCCAGTTTATTAATGATTTCAATATCTTTGGAAACGCTTGCCATGTGACTTCCCAATGTAAAACTAGGCTAAATTTAGGTGCTCTTGATGTCGATATCGCGATGACGCGATTGCACATCTTCACGTTCTTTGCGAAAGTTACCAGCAAGTAATTCAGCAATATAGACTGAACGATGTTTACCACCAGTACAACCAATCGCTATTGTCACATAACTACGGTTATTTCGCTCTAGGTGCGGCAACCAAGTCATTAAAAAACTATTAATTTGCCAAACAAACTTAGTGACAATCGGCTGGCTGGCGAGAAAGTCACGGACGGGTTGATCTAAGCCAGTTTGCGATTTTAACTCTTTGTCCCAGAATGGGTTAGGTAGAAATCGTGCATCAAACACGTAATCAGCATCTGCAGGAATACCGTGTTTAAAGCCAAAGGATTCAAACACTAGCACCATAGCCCCTGTTTTCTTACCGAGTATACGTTCACGTACGAGATCGGCTAACTGGTGTGGCGAGAGCTGGCTAGTATTCATATATAAATCAGCGCGAGTTGAAACAGGCTCAAGCAGTTTTTTCTCTAATTCTAGCGCTTGATCAAGTGCAATATTTTGTCTGATCAGTGGATGCAAGCGGCGTGTTTCACTAAAACGCCGGATCAGGTCGTTATCGTTCGCATCAAGATACAGAATGGTCAGCTCTACGGCAGCAGGCAGATAATCAAGAATCTCATGAACGTCTTTGGGCTCAGCAGGCAAATTACGTACATCGAGCGATACACCAACGTTTTCGTATTCGTTAATTACTGTATGGGTAAGCGCGGGTAGCAAGTTTACTGGAATATTATCAACGCAGTAGTATCCTAAATCTTCTAAAACTCTGAGCGCAACTGATTTGCCAGAGCCTGAACGACCACTGACGATAATAAGTTTCATAGTGTGCTTACCGTTATTCCGCTTGGTTAATCAACTCGTAAAGCTCATGATTACTAGTACATTTACGAATTTTTTTATTGATTTGTTTGTTGCTCAGCAGCTTAGCAATACTTTGCAGTGTGGATAAGTGATCTTTACAACAGTCTTCAGGCACAAATAACGCCACGAAGATATCAACAGCGCGGTTATCAATCGCATCAAACGCCACTGGCTGTTCAGTGGTCATCAGTACTGCCACAACTTGATTCGTGCCAGTAAGGCGACCGTGTGGTATTGCAATACCATTGCCAATGCCTGTGCTGCCCATTTTTTCACGAGCCAGCAAACTTTGCAGCAATTCAAATGTTGAGTGTTCAGGAATGTGACTAGTTGCAATACTGCAAATTTGCTCGAGGATTTTCTTTTTGCTTGACAGTGGGACTGCACAGGATGTGCAGTCCTCGGTTAGTATATCTTGCAGCTTCATAGTTTAATGCTGAGTAATTTTACCTTTGTATTTAAGGATTTGGCGGTCAAGTTTATCAATGAGCGAGTCAATTGATGCGTACATGTCTTGATTTTGTGCTGAGGCGTGAACCTCTGTGCCGTTGAGGTGAACTGTCGCCTCGGCTTTTTGGTTTAATTTTTCTACGGTAAGAACGACGTATACATTGTTGATGTGATCGAAATGTCGCTCCAGCTTTGCAAACTTAGTGTTAACGAAATCGCGTAATGAATCTGTCACTTCTACGTGGTGGCCTGATAAATTAATTTGCATAAGCTTTATTCCTCATTGCTTGAATACTTAAAGTAGACTTTTTCTTTGATTTGACGGTGGAATAGATAAGGACTCTCGGTACTTAGCTATTGTCCGTCGCGCAACATTAATCCCTTGCTCTGCTAATAGTTCCGCCATTTTGCTATCACTTAATGGTTTCGATGGAGTTTCTGCTGAGACAAGCTTTTTAATTAATGCTCTGATAGCAGTAGATGAACATTCCCCCCCATTTTCCGTACTAACATGACTAGAAAAGAAGTACTTTAATTCGAAAATACCTCTAGGCGTGTGCATGAACTTTTGCGTGGTTACACGCGATATGGTTGACTCATGCATATCAACCGCTTCTGCGATGTCGTTTAACACCATCGGGCGCATCGCTTCTGGCCCGTATTCAAAAAAGCCTTGCTGACGCTGAACAATACAGTTTGACACTTTCAGCAGCGTTTCGTTGCGGCTTTCTAAACTTTTAATGAACCATTTGGCTTCTTGCAGGTTTGAACGGATAAACTGATTATCGTCCGATGACTTCATACTTTTGGTCATCGCTGCGTATTGCTGATTAATTGATAATCTTGGTGCTGTACTTGGATTAAGCTCAACCACCCAGCGACCATTTTTCTTTTCCACAGAAACATCTGGGATAACGTACTGATCATCACCTTGCACTACCGCATCACCAGGTCTTGGGTTTAATGATTGGATCAGGCGCAGTGCCTCGCGCAGCTGGTCTTCCTTGAGCTTGGTTTTTCGCATTATTTGACGATAGTCACGATTACCCAATAAATCAATGTGCTCGCTAATGATCAGCTTACTTTCTGCTAAATACGGTGTGTCGTTATCAAACTGATTCAATTGAATCAATAAACATTCAGGAATAGAGCGCGCTGCCACCCCAATAGGATCGAACATATTAATACGCTTTAATACCGCTTCAACTTCATCAAGTTCAACTTCTTCAAGACCTAGACTTTCCAAAATATCTTCGGCAGAAACAGTTAGGTAACCAGCATCGTCAACGGCATCGATAATTGCCATAGCAATGGCTTCATCGGTTTCACTAAAGGGTGTTAGCTCCATTTGCCAGCGCAAGTGGTCTTGAATAGAATCGGTGGTTTCACCTTGATAAACGTAGTCATCACTGCCTGCAGTGCCAATGCCTGAGCTACTTACACCTGCACTAAATGACTCATCCCAAGTGGTATCAATACTCAACTCTTCTGGAATGTCATTTTTTTCCATCGCCTCGGTAGTGCTGACTTCATCAGCGGTAGGCATAGCATCTTCAGAACCATCTGTTGTCACCTGCTCAGTCGTTGCCGTAGCAGAATAAGCATCGTCAATAGACTCGCTGTCACTACTTTCCGATGAGGCACTCGCCGACTCATCCACTTCAAGCAGTGGATTGCTTTCCAGCGCTTCTTGAATCTCTTGTTGAAGGTCTAATGTTGATAATTGTAGTAACTTGATAGCCTGCTGAAGTTGCGGCGTCATCGTAAGTTGCTGACCAATTTTTAACTGCAATGATGGACGCATTTAAGTCTAACGGTTTCCTTTTGTTGTGTTCTTTTATTCAAGTAAAACGCTAATGATTTAACTATAGCGTGAATTGCTCACCTAGGTATACATCTCTTACTTGCTGATTCGCCAAAATTTGTTCTGAATCACCTTCAGCGATTAATTCTCCGTGACTAACGATATATGCATGCTCACACACATCAAGTGTTTCGCGAACATTGTGGTCAGTGATCAAAACGCCAATGCCACGTTGCTTTAAATGCAAAATAATCTTTTTAATATCGCCAACTGAAATTGGGTCAACACCGGCAAAAGGTTCATCTAGCAAAATAAACAATGGGTCGGCTGCTAACGCTCTGGCAATCTCAACACGACGACGTTCACCACCCGATAAACTCATGCCCGTATTATCTCTTATATGGCCGATATTGAATTCTTCAATAAGCAATTCGAGTTTTTCTTCACGCTCAACTTCCGTTAAGTCTTTGCGTGTTTGCAAGATCGCCATGATGTTTTGATAAACCGTCAGTTTGCGAAAAATAGACGCTTCTTGCGGCAAATAGCCAATACCGCGACGCGCGCGCTCATGCATAGGCAACAAAGTTAAATCATCTGCCCCTAAAGTGATTTCACCGCTATCGTTCGGCACTAAGCCAACAATCATATAAAACGACGTGGTTTTACCCGCACCATTAGGGCCAAGTAAACCCACAATTTGTCCAGTACTGACCGACAAGCTGACATTTTTAACAACCTGTCGACCTTTATAAGCTTTTGCTAAGCCAGACGCGGTAAGTGTTACTTCTTGTGTCATCGGCTATTTATCACTTTTTGCTTTAGGTTTTAAAATGGTGGTTACCGACTGGTTACTGCCACCCTCTGCTTCCAATTGTTCAGTTAGCGTGTTGTATACGATTTTCTCACCGCTAACTTCACTACCAGCTTGCGTCAACAATGCATTGCCCGAGATGGTGATAGTGAACGTTAATGGTTCATATTTAATTTCATTGGCTTGCAAACGAATCTTACTGCCATCTTCAAGCAGTTGTTCAAATGTTGCTGGTTGCCCTTTAGCAACATAGGTTTGCACGTCTTGATCTTTTTGACTAAAAACTTGCACGAGGTCAGCTTTAATTTTCAATGAACCTTGTGAAATCACTACATCATCTAAGTAGCTGGCAATTTTGTTCTTTAAGTCACCTGCTTGACGCCCCGCCGAGATATGAATTTCTTGCTCAAGGTCAATTTTTGCAGCAAGTGTCGGAGTGCTGATCACACTCGCGACCGCTAGGCTAGCTAGCAGCTTTTTTATAAATAGTTTGTACATGCTCGGTCAATGTCATTTGTTTAGTGTTTAAGTCTATAATCAGCCCAGAACCATACATAGTAAAGTCTTTTCCCTGAATCAATATGGTTTGATCAGAGCTAATAATATTGGTATTCAAATCCAGTTCTAAATATTTACAGTGAATTTCCTTAATCAAACTGTCTGGCTCTGTCGCCATTAATGTCACACGGTTTTTTAATACCACGCGATTATTGTTATAAAGCGTGCCTTCAAGTGCTTCGAGTTGCCATGGTGCCGAATCATTTTTTGGATATACAGTATATTTAGGCTGCTCAAAGTGAGTAAATGCCAACTCAGCATAGTGTTCCATGCGCTCGGCAATAACATGATGCGATAATTGGCCGCTCTCACTGTAAATATCACTATTAAGCGCCTCAGCAATAAAGTCAGGGACAAGCTCTGCTTCAACAATGTCAGCGTCTTGCTGCTGTGCTTGACGCCATTGCACAACGCCATAGGCCATAAGGCTAAACAAGAAAGCGATTAGCGCTAGGCCATAAAGTCGATTCATACACTCGCGCCTTTAGCGTCTACCAATGTGTCTTGGCTATGCATAATAAGATCACAAAGTTCGCGCACAGCGCCAAAGCCACCTAGCGTAAAAGTGCGATAATCTGCTTTGTTAATGACAGCTGGGTGTGCATCATTAACCGCAACTCCCAAGGCAGCATACTCAATGCAAGGTAAGTCGGCCATGTCATCACCGATATACGCCACTTGCTCAGCCGTAATCGACAGTTCGCTCATTAGCGCTTTCATTTCGGGTAACTTGTCTTCTTTGCCCTGAATGATATGTTCAACGTTTAGCGCTTTCATGCGATCGTTAACTATTCGCGAATTTCGGCCAGTAATAATGGCGACCGTTACACCCGAGGCAATCAACGCCTTGATGCCATAACCATCTTTGGTATGAAACGCTTTGAGCTCTTCACCTTGGTTACCTAGGTAAATACGCCCATCAGAAAATACGCCATCAACGTCACATACCAATAGCTGAATGTTGCTGGCAATGGCAATAACTTTCTTGGCGACGGGGCCGTAAAGTGTCGATACGAGGTCTTGTGCTGTGTCCATCGTGTTTTCTAGTGTCATTAGAGTACGCCTGATTTTAACAAGTCTTGTAAATTTAGGGCACCTACAGGTTGGTTTTGCTCATCAACCACAATCAATCCGTTTATTTTTTTCTCTTCCATCACATTCAACGCTTCAGCCGCTAATAAGTCAGCCAGTGCAGTGGTTGGCGTTTTCGTCATCACTGACACAATTCCGTCGTGATGAATATCAATTTTACCATCTAAAATGCGGCGTAAGTCACCATCGGTAAAAATACCAGCGAGCTTTCCTTGTTCATCACAAACAGCAGTCATACCTAAGCCTTTTTCGCTCATTTCGACTAAAGCTTCTTTGATTAAGGCGCTAGTTGGTACAACAGGCAAGCGCTCACCGGTGTGCATAATATCACTCAGGCGCAGTAGTAATCTTTTTCCTAGACTGCCGCCTGGGTGTGACAAAGCAAAATCATCCGCTGTAAAACCACGCGCATTGAGTAAGGCCACTGCAATGGCATCGCCCATCACAAGTGTGGCGGTAGTACTAGAGGTTGGTGCCAAGCCAAGCGGGCAGGCTTCTTGTTCAACCTTCACACAAACGTGATGTTCAGCCAATTGAGCTAACGTTGACTCAGGGTTGCCTGTCATCGCAATAAGCGGCGTGCCGATTCTCTTAATCACAGGGATAATTGCCAGTAATTCACCGGTTTCACCAGAATTTGAAATAGCGAGCACCACATCATTTTCGGTAATCATTCCTAAATCGCCATGGCTAGCCTCACCTGGGTGCACGAAAAACGCTGGCGTACCAGTACTTGCTAGTGTTGCCGCAATTTTACCACCGATATGACCCGACTTTCCCATGCCAACCACTACCACTTTACCTTGGCAATCAAACATGGTTTGGCATGCACTCGCAAAACCTTTGTCTAAGTACTGCTTCAAACCTTCAACTGCAGCTAATTCAGTCTCAAGTACCTTATTACCCAAGGTTATAAAATTTTCAGAATTCATTAGTAAAGCAAACTCTTAATTGATGTAAGCATTTAAATATTTATCGACAATGTTGCTGATTAAGCCGCTTATGCCACTTGGCTAAACAAAATAACTTGGTAGAGAATAAACGCTAAAAACAAGGTCGCGCCTTTTAGTCGCGTGATACGGAACGCACCTTTTTCGCGACTAAAACACAGCGCAAACAGCAACAAGGTAATCGCCAGCATATATGGCGCATCGCGGCTTGCAACTTCGGCATCTATAGCGCCAGGCGCAATTATTCCTGGCAGTGATAACACTGCAAGAATATTAAAAATATTGGAGCCAATGATGTTACCAAGTGCTAAGTCATCTTCTTTCTTTATCAGACTCATCATACTTGCTGCCAGTTCTGGCAAGCTGGTACCAATAGCAATAATAGTTAAACCGATAACGAGGTCACTAACCCCAAAGGATTTGGCAATAAAGGCGGCTGAGTCAACCAAGTAACTTGCACTTAACGGCAGCAACACCATGCCAACAGCCAACCACAGAAATGCTTTGCTATTACTCGTTGCTTCTGGCACTTCTGCTTCGGCCTCGACAATCATAGGGTCGTCAACAGGATTAGTTTTAGCGCGGCGTAAGGTGATCACTAATAACGTTGCGATGTAGACAAAAAAGCCGACCATTAGAATGCTGCCCTCAACTATGCTTAACTCAAGGTTGATCAGCATTAGAAACGCAATAAATGTAATGCCCAAGGCAATCGGCAACTCGCGTTTAACTGTTGAAGAGGAGACTTGCAGTGGTTTAAGTAGCGCTGTTAAGCCTAATACCAAAGCGATATTAGTGATATTGGAGCCAATTGCATTACCGATTGCAGTATTTGCTTTGTCATCGAGCGATGCTGTTGCTGCCACCATCATTTCGGGCGCAGACGAGCCCATAGCAACAATCGTCAAGCCGATAATCATAGGTGAAACACCAAAATTTCGGGCAACCGACGAGGCACCATATACAAATTTATCAGCACTCCATACAAGGACAACGAGCGCGACAACTAATATCAATACTTGCAATAACATTTACTACTCCTGACTCTCACGTTAAATTGTCGCTGTTAAGCAGATAAAAAAAAAGAAGAAAATGAATTTACCGTCAAATTCACACACAACCTGCTGCTTTTTTGTTCAGTTATCACTTTTTTACGAACAGGCCGCAGCATTGGGTAGCTAACATGCTTTGAGAACGCAAACTTTACAAAGTTCTAAATAGAAACACTTATACACATTTATTCTGTAAAAATTTGTCAAATTCAGATGAACAATGTTAGCCGCTAAGGTAACATTCGCCACTTATATTCCTGTTAAATTGGTGTAAAAAGCGTTAATGCCAGAGACTTTGGTTGAAATTAAAAACGTTACCTTTAAACGTGAAGAAAGGACGATTTACGACAACATCAGTTTGTCTATCCCAAAAGGAAAAGTAACCGCAATAATGGGACCAAGTGGTATCGGTAAAACCACCCTGTTGCGCTTGATTGGGGGCCAACTTAAGCCAGAAAGTGGGCAAATTCTGTTCGACAATCACAATATTCCGACGCTCGGTCGTAACGCATTGTATGATGTGCGCAAGCGCATGAGCATGTTATTTCAAAGTGGCGCTTTATTTAGTGAGATGTCAGTGTTTGACAACATCGCTTTTCCAATTCGCGAACACACTAAATTGCCAGAACATATCATCGAGAAAATGGTCTTGATGAAGTTGCAAGCCGTTGGTTTACGTGGTGCGCGCCAATTGAAACCGAGTGAATTGTCTGGTGGTATGGCAAGACGTGCCGCGCTAGCACGCGCAATTGCACTTGATCCTGAACTTATTATGTATGACGAGCCATTTGCGGGCCAAGACCCTATTTCTATGGGCGTTATTGTGCGGTTGATCAAAGCACTAAATGACGCACTAGGGTTAACCTCGATCGTGGTTTCACACGATGTGCCAGAGGTGATGAGCATAGCTGATTACATTTACATTATTGCCGAACAAAAAATTATTGGTCATGGCACACCTGAGCAAATTCATCAGCAATCTTCACCTCTAGTGAAACAGTTTGTGCAAGGTGAGGCCGATGGTCCGGTGCCATTCCACTTTAATGCGCCACCTATCTCTTCTGACATTTTGCGAGGCCAAAGTTAAGTTATGCAGGCGATTTCCCAATTAGGACGCAAGACCCTAGCGATAATTGCGGGTTTAGGTAAAGCCGTGATGATGCTGTTTTCTGCAATTGTACAAATGCCTAACCCACGCAAAGGCTTTCCATTGCTGGTTAATCAACTGTATGCAGTCGGTGTGTTGTCACTGATCATTATTGTGGTCTCAGGCACCTTTATCGGCATGGTACTGGCGCTACAAGGCTACACCATCTTAGTCGGCTACGGCGCCGAAGCGAGCTTGGGGCCGATGGTTGCGCTATCTCTATTACGTGAATTAGGCCCTGTGGTTGCGGCCTTGTTGTTTGCTGGTCGCGCAGGTTCGGCGTTAACCGCTGAAATTGGTTTAATGAAAGCGACCGAGCAGTTATCCAGCATGGAAATGATGGCGGTAGACCCACTACGCCGTGTTATCGCGCCGCGTTTTTGGGCGGGCTTTATCAGCCTACCACTGCTTGCCGGCATATTTTCGATGGTCGGTATCTTGGGTGCGCACTTGGTCGGTGTTGATTGGCTTGGCGTTGATGGCGGCACTTTCTGGTCAGTTATGCAGGCACAGGTTGATTTTGAAAAAGACGTGCTCAACGGCATTATCAAAAGCTTAGTGTTTGCTTTTGTTGTCACTTGGATTGCCGTATACAAAGGCTATGCTTGTGAGCCGACATCAGAGGGCATCAGCCGCGCTACTACCGCTACCGTAGTGCAATCATCACTGCTAGTGTTAGGTTTAGATTTTATATTAACGGCGCTAATGTTCGCGCGCTAATTTTCGGGCACTAATGTTCGGGTGCTAATGTTTGGGTATAAATGCATTCGATTTATTTTTTTGCAGAGAACTGTTGCAAAGAATTATTGCAAAGAATTATTGATAGGTTAGGTGAAAGACATGACGTCTAAAAAATTAGAATTATTGGTTGGCTTATTTGTTGCGCTCGGCTTAGCCGCGATATTAGCGCTTGCACTAAAAGTTGCCGACTCTGGTATTTCAGGCAATGGGCAAACATACGAGCTATATGCAAAGTTTGACAATATAGGTGGCTTGAAAGTGCGCTCTCCAATCAAAATTGGTGGCGTAGTTATTGGTCGAGTAAGCAATATTGCGTTAGATAACGAAGACTTTACGCCAATTGTTACCTTAGAAATTTTCGCAGAATACCAAGGCTTTTCAGAAGCAACCTCCGTATCTATTTTAACTGCAGGATTGCTTGGCGAGCAGTACTTAGGGTTAGATCCAGGGTTTGTTGATGAGTCAGTCGACACTTTAGTACCAGGTGATTTTATCGAAGATACCAAGCCAGCCCTAGTATTAGAAGAGTTGATCGGTCAATTTTTATTTAGTCAGGGGAGCGACGATTAGATGAGAAAATTTATCCAATTAATAAGCAATGCAGTGCTGTGTTCAGCACTATTGCTTACGACCAGTGCTCATGCACAAATCAGTAAGCAAGACCCTTATGCAATGATTCAGCAAGTAGCTGAAATTACATTTAAACGCGTCAAAGACGAGCAACAAGCGATTCGCGAAAACCCAAACTTGCTAAAAGCCGTTGTTCGCGAAGAGCTATTGCCATACGTTGATTATCGCTATGCGGCATACAAGGTGATTGGTAAAAACATTAAGAAAACAACAGAACAAGAGCGAAAGGCGTTTGTGCCAGTGTTTCGAGACTACCTAGTCACCTCATATGCACAAGTGTTTACCTTGTACAATGACCAAACAGTGGAATTCGATCCCGGCCGCAAATTAGACAAACAAAAGATTGTCGCTGTGAATACGCGTGTTTTACAGCCAGGCGGCGAGCCAATTGATATTTCCTTTAAGGTGCGCAAAAACCGTAAAAAGAATGAGTGGAAAGCATTTGATATGGTTGCTGAAGGTATAAGCTTGCTCGACAGTAAACAAGCGGAATTAAGCAGTATTATTCGCCAGAAAGGCTTAACTCATGTGACCGATATGCTGAAAGAAAAAGCAGAACGTGACGTGGTTTTTAAGCAAGATGAGCAATAGTTCAGATGCTAGCTATAGATATCAATAACCAAGTTACTCAGCTAAAAGGCAAGCTAACCAGCAACACGGTCGCGACGATAAAAAATAAAGCGCACCGCAACATTGTCAAAACAGATAAAATGGTGGTGAATCTCGCGCAGGTTACCGACGTTGACACCGCAGGGCTTGCTTGGCTGCTTTTTTTGGTTGAGCAAGCAAAACGCCATAAATGCCAGTTATCGTTTGCAGAGCTGTCAGAAGATTTATTAAAATTGGCACAACTTAGTGATGTAGATCAGTTACTATTATCACCCAGCGCGTAACCCACTAGGAGACACCTTTGGAAATTTCAGAAATCGAACAACTTATTAATGACGCTATCAAACTAGATGAATTGCACGTAGCCTTTGATGGCTCACAGTGTAAAGTTATTGCGGTCGCAGAAGTTTTCGCTGAACTAAGCCGTGTCAAAAAACAGCAGGCAATCTCTAAGCCATTAGCGGTGGCAATTAATGACGGTCGCATTCATGCTTTAACCGTTAAGACTTTCACGCCTGAGCAGTGGAAGAAAGATAAAATGTTTAACCTTCCGCTTTAGTCATTGCAATTTAAACGCCATCAGACACAAACGAAACTGACTCAACAGAAACATACAGAAATAGCACCTTGGATTCTTTTAAAATAAACGGCGGTAACCGATTAAACGGCGAAGTTACCATCTCTGGCGCAAAGAACGCTGCCTTGCCGATCTTAATGGCTGGTATTTTGACCGACCAAAAAGTACAGATCACAAATGTTCCACGCCTAAACGACATTAATACCACCATTAAATTGCTTGAACAGCTTGGTGCACAAGTAAGTTGGGACGCGGAAAATACGCTATCTATCACTGCCGGCTCAATCGATCAGCACATAGCTTCATACGAACTTGTTAAAACCATGCGTGCATCAATTTTGGTGCTTGGCCCTTTATTAGCTAAGTTTGGCCATGCAGAAGTTTCATTACCAGGCGGCTGTGCTATTGGTGCTCGCCCAGTTGATTTGCATATTCAAGGTTTAAAGCAAATGGGTGCTACCATTGACGTGGAGCAAGGCTATATCAAGGCTAAAGTTGATGGCCGATTGCAAGGCGCAACTATTTTTATGGACACCGTCAGCGTCACGGGAACAGAAAATTTAATGATGGCTGCAGCCTTAGCTGAAGGTACAACGGTTATTGAAAACGCGGCGCGTGAGCCTGAAATTGTTGACTTAGCTGACTTTCTAAATGCCATGGGCGCAAAAGTAAGCGGCGCTGGCAGCGACACACTGACCATTGAAGGGGTGCCAAGCCTGAACGGCACTCAGCATAGAGTCATGGCAGATCGCATTGAAACCGGCACATTTTTGGTCGCAGCAACAGTCACTCAAGGTCATGTAAAATGCCTTAACGCCGATCCAAAAGCGTTAGATGCCGTTTTAAGTAAGTTGCAAGAAGCTGGCGCAAATATAACCACAGGTGATGATTGGATCGAATTGAACATGACGACGCGCCCAAAAGCCGTTAATGTTAAAACCGCACCACACCCAGCTTTTCCTACCGATATGCAAGCGCAATTTGTCACCCTTAACGTACTTGCCGAAGGCTCGGCTCACGTTACCGAGACAATTTTCGAAAATCGCTTTATGCACGTTCCAGAACTTCAGCGTATGGGCGCGAATATCGCTTTAGAAGGCAACACAGCAATCACTACTGGCGTTACAGAGCTTAATGGTGCACAAGTGATGGCTACTGATTTACGTGCCTCAGCGAGCTTAGTGATTGCCGGCTTAGTGGCCAGCAGTGAAACACAAGTTGACCGTATTTATCACATTGACCGTGGTTATCAGCATATTGAAGACAAACTACAAGCACTTGGGGCAGATATTACACGAGTTAAAACCTCGTAATATGCGTGCTATCTAACTAGCTTATATTGAGGCCAGCTAATTGCTGGCCTTTTTTTCGCGTGCCCTACTAGCAGTGAGCGTATAACGCTTACCCAACGCCGATGAGTCGATGTGTTGATCAAGAACTAAAAGGTTATGCCTTTAGTTACTCCCCTATGCCTTACTAATTGCCTCAACGAAAGCTAATTGCCTTAACGCAAACTAATGTTCTGAACGCAAGCTCACTGCCTGAACACAAGCTAATTTCTTTAACGCAAGCTAGAGTAACGCTTGATACATTACTATGGCATCGTCTTCATAAAGCTCTGGTAGGCGTTTTGCCCTTTTACAAGCCACCCTGGTACCGATTCGCCAGTGCCAGCAAGCTGTAACTTAGGGTGATGACTGATCACTTTGGCTAACATTTGCTCTTGGTTTTGCTCGATATCAACAAATAACACATGTTTCCCTTTTCTCAGCACTTCTTGAAAGCGCTCAAAATGCACGTTATTGCGCTGAATACCGATGAAACCGCCTTCCCAAGTACAAAACCCTAATACAACGATCGCTAATAAGACGAAAGGTAACCAACCTGCGGCCGATTCGGTCCAGCCCATATAATAAGCAACGAATAATGTAATTGCTGCCGCAATCACACCAATAACCGCACCAATTTCAGTTGAGTGGACAACGTCTTTTTTCAGTACAGATTCAACTTCAGGCAAGTTGTGCTCGTCAATAGCAGCATCATCATGGCTTAAGACATGAATTTGCGGATCAGTAACGCCTTGCTCAGTCAACTCGCTTTGCAGGTTTTTTAACTCAGATAGGTTTTCACTAATAAAGTAGTGTCTAAGCATTATCAATTCCTCAGCTTATGTGTTGCCAAGTATTAGCCTAACTCAGACTGCCGCACGTTATTGTTGGCAATTACTTACATACGCGAAGTACATCTAGGACACAGGTTAACTACGTTTAGTGTTTGCGTGGCAGATCATTATGCCAATGCAGTAATAAAATTATAGCAGCATGATTGTGCTGCTACATTATTAGTAATTTTGGAGAAGGGGTTGCTGTTAAGATTGGGGATCCAGTTGAGAATCAATCAAGGCGAGCGCCTCGTCTAAAATAGTGCTTACACACTCTCTTGCTTGTTCAGGGTTTCGGGTTTGTATGGTATTAAAAATGTCAGCGTGCTTTTGTACATCAGCCCCGGGAACGCCTTTAATACGATTGGTATAGCGTATACTCACTCGAAGTGCAGTCCCAATAAAATCGGTAAGCTGAGCGATAAATCGGTTACCACTGGCCAGTAGAATGGCCGTATGAAAGGCGATATCGGCATCAAGCGGGTCATCTAAGCCTTTATCTGCATCGGCCATGCGAGATAGCGCTTTTTCAATCTCTGCTATTTGCTCATCACTGGCATTTAAAGCGGCAAGAGCAGCGGCTTCGGGCTCGATTGCAGCCCTAACTTGCGTAAATTCTTTAAGTAAAGTCAATGAAGGCTTACTGTTTAAAATCCAACTCAGTACATCAGTATCAAACATATTCCAGCTGCTTTCTGGCAGTACTAAGATGCCTTGTTTAGGACGAGAAGATATCAGTCCTTTTGCTGACAGCATTTTAACCGCTTCACGCGTCGCACTGCGGCTAACATCATATTGCAAGCAAAGGTCAGCTTCAGATGGCAACCCAGATCCCACAGGGTAGTCACCTTTAACAATTGCCATGCCAAGGTTATGTGTTAATTGATGGGTTAAATTGTGTTTAGGGCTACTTCTCATCACATTCTCTTGCTTCTAAGGTTTTAATGGCGGTAGTGCAATTGCCATATTCACCACTTTTTATTGTTGCAACTAAAAGGTTTTATAGTCTGCGTTCTTATGCCTGATAAATATATACTACTGCTTTTCCTTAGCACGCGATAGCCAGTTAGTTACTCTTTTTTAACATAAACAATAGTGAGTTGTTTCGCAGCGTTTTGCTTTTTATTATTATTAATATAATAGTATATAACATATTATTGATTAAATAACGAACACATGAAATTTGCGTTTGCCATTGGGTCACCTGTTTTTGCGGTGCGGTTTGCACCTGATATAAAATTCGCTAAAGTGTTATTAGTGCTTATTTATTAGGAAGTTATATTGTCTACTTCAACCCAGTACTTGAGTTTGCGCAACAAGCGTATTTTTATCACTGGCGGTGCCTCTGGCATTGGTGCAGCGATGGTTCGAGCTTTTGTCGAACAAGGCGCTTACGTTGCATTTATTGATATCAATGAAGAAGCTGGCCAATTATTGCTTGAAAAATTATCGAGCTTTCACCAACAGCTTTGGTTTCAGGTAGTTGATGTGACTGTACAACCTGAGCTTACCCATGCAATTGCCAGTGCAACTGAGGCATTGGGTGGCATGGATGTACTGATAAACAATGTTGCCAATGATATGCGCCATAGGCCACAAGATGTCAGTCCACAAGATTGGCAATCATGCATGCAAATAAACCTAGATGCGGCATTTTATGCTGCACAAGCTGTTTTCGAACAAATGCGTAAACAAAAAAGTGGCGTAATTCTTAATTTTAGTTCAATCAACGCACTCATTGGCCCGAAAAATATGGTTGGCTACACCACAGCAAAAGCTGGCCTTATTGGCATGACAAAATCCTTAGCCAAAGACTATGGTCGCTACAACATTCGCGTTAATGCGATTTTACCCGGCTGGATAGCAACCGATAAACAACTGGCCTCTTACCTTAGCGAGCGCCAAGAAAAGCAATGGATGGCAGCAATGGCAATCAAGAAAAGAATAGCGCCCTCTGAAGTGGCGAAGTTAGCGATGTTCTTATCGTCTGACGATAGTGCAATGATCACTGGTCAATCAATCACCATTGATGGTGGACGCACTTAGGGTGGATGCAACACATATGAATAGCATTGAACATGCAGATCTCATTGCCATTGATTGGGGAACTAGCCATTTGCGAGCTTATCTATGTCAATACAGACAGGATAATTCGCTTAGACTGCTAGCAACAAGTTATGCGCGTGGCGTCACTAAAGTCACCCATGGCTTCGAACAAGAGCTGTTTAATTGCATTGCGCCATGGCAAGCGCACTATCAACATTTGCCAATTATTATGGCTGGGCAAATTGGCTCAAGCATAGGCTGGCAAGAAACCACTTATTTACCCTGCCCTATTTCACCTAATATGGTTGCACAATCGTGTTTACACTTTACTTGCCGTGATCAGCAACTATCCATAGTGCCAGGGCTACACTGCAGCCATGAAAATAACCATCGCGACGTTATGCGTGGTGAAGAATTACAAGTGCTTGGCTGGTTGGCGCAAGACCAAGCGCATCAACAAGGGCAGCACTTAATCTGCTTACCAGGCACACACACCAAGTGGGTGTTAGTTGATGATGGACAAGTAAAGCTGTTTAAAACCGCCATGACAGGTGAGCTATATGATCTTTTGTGTCACCACAGTGTATTAATTCAAGATGCACATGGGGAGTTTTGCCCCCACGCCTTTGCCTCTGGTGCCCAATATACGCTAGCAAGTGCACTAGGTAGCTTTATCCATGGCTTATTTAGTGCCCGCAGTAAACAGCTATTCAAAGAACTTGCGCCTGAGCATGCGACCTCATATTTATCCGGCATGCTTATTGGCAGTGACGTCAGAGCGGCAATTAATGCAACCGAATGGTCGTTTGAACAACTTAACTCCGTAAGCATTATTGGTAATAACACGCTCAGCCAGCGATTTAGCGAAGTATTAACCATGCAACAGATAGCTACAACACGATACGACGTTGAAGCAATTACACTGGCAGGGTTCGCATCAGTTTATCAGCAGCTATTGGTCGGCTCACCGTCCAGTATTTAATTGCTTTCTTACAAGATCAAATAGCTAAACCAATTAGCCAAACGCAGTAGTCGAGTGAAATAGCCAAGTGAAATAGCTAAGCAAAGTGCGCAACAATGAAAAAGTAGGTGTCAGGTGAATACAATCAATGAGTGGATACCAAGCAACCCGATAATAGCCATTTTACGTGGTTTAAACAAAGCAAGTGCGATCGCAGTAGGTCAGTTGCTGTATCGATACGGCATCAGAGTGATGGAAGTGCCATTAAATCGACCAGAAGCGCTCGAATGTATCACTTTGCTGCGCGAGCACATGCCTTCAGACTGCTTAGTTGGCGCTGGTACTGTGATTAATATCAATCAAGTTGAGCAAGTAAAGAATGCTGGTGGCCAAGTAATTATTTCACCCAATTGTGATGCTGGGATTATTGATTACACACTTGAATTAGACATGATCAGCATTCCAGGAATTGCCACGGTCAGCGAAGCATTCCAAGCCTACAACGCAGGGGCGACCGCACTCAAAATATTTCCTGCTGCAACTTATGGCGTTGAACATATCAAAGCATTATTAACGGTATTACCCCAAGAATGTGGACTTATCGCAGTCGGCGGCGTGTCGTTAGCAAATCGTCAGCAATGGCTTGATGCAGGCGCTAGAGCAGTCGGCATTGGTAGCCAACTCTACACCCAAGGTGATAGCCTGTCGCAAATCGAACATAAGTTAACCTTGCTTTAATGAAATTAATCAAAACCTTAGCTGTAGAAAATCAACTGGCAGAAGGCGTGTTATGGCACCCAGAGCAGGATTCATTGTGGTGGACTGATATTCAAACCAGTAAGGTGTATGAATATCAGCTCCGAAATGACCATCTCAAATGCTACAGCATGCCGGAGCGAGTCGGCTGCTTCGCATTTACCAAACAACCTCAGCAACTACTCGTTGCTTTTGCATCAGGTGTCGCTCTCTATAATTTAGCTAGCCAAACAATCAACTGGCTCGCCCATTTAGACACCGCCAACCAAGGCCATCGCCTCAATGACGGCCGACTGGATCGCAGCGGCAGGTTTTGGGTTGGAGACATGGTCGAAAATAATGTCGAAAAAGAGCTCGAATGTGCTCATCAGAGTGATAAAAACGCTAGCCTTTTTCAGCTTGAGCAAGATTCGTCTTCATTTCGACTCCGAGCCAAAAAAACAGGTATCAAGATATCCAATTCACTGTGTTTTAGCCCTGATGGTAAAACAATGTATCATGCCGATTCACCAACAGGCATTATTTACCAATATCAGTTATCTGCAGACCTGCAATTAACCAACGAACAAATTTTTGCAAAAACTGAAGCAGGCGCCTACCCAGACGGAGCTTGTATCGATAAAGATGGCAACCTGTGGTCTGCCCAATGGGGCGGTAGCCGTGTGGTTCAATACTCGCCACAAGGCCAAGTAGTACAACAACTTGATTTGCCAGTGTCTCAGCCGACTTGTGTCGCCATAGGTGGCCCAAACCGCAATTTACTGGCAGTCACTAGTGCTCGTGATGAACTTACACAGCAACAACTTGCCAGTGAGCCAGAGGCAGGCAATATATTTATCTATCAGTTGGAAGAAAGCATTGGTATTGACGAGGTTTATGCAAATGTTGACGATGTTGCAGCGCCCGTTCAATGATAAGAATTGGTTATGTTTCCTGAATATTAAAAAGCTCTAGAGCCATTCAAGGCGAATCAAAGCAAGTAAACAGTTTATACCAGAGTTTCTATGCCAGTGCTGTTTAGATCAGAGCCTATAACTTTATTGCCATTTATTACAAAGTAAGGCAGAAGATAATTATCCAAGAAGCGGTTTTAAACGCGCAAAAATAAAGATAGTATATATAATACAAATAAAGCAACTATCTACTAAAGCTAGCTGATACATAGCTTTTTTCACCACTATAAATAGCAATAATTCATTGATAGGTTAAAGACTTAAACGCTAAACCATATTGAAGCTAGAGTCTTTATTGATATCGAAACAAGGTGAAATGCCAAGCGTGTATAGCCCTAAGCCTGCCCTGATTATCCAGAGCAATCTCTTGGTTAGCGCTAGCCCAGTGTCTAAGAGGAATCAAGAATGTCAGCACAAGCCATACAGGTCATAGTGTTTTTCGGAATTACTGCACTAATTGCTTTCGCTACCTATCTAAAATGTGCTGGTCACGCCCGCTCAAGCGATTCTAACAAAGAATACTTTCTTGCCAGTGGCGGTTTATCTTGGATGTTTGTTGCTGGCTCAATCACGCTAACCAACTTAAGTACTGATCAGTTGATTGGCATGAATGGTAACCAAATGGCGTTGCTCGCATGGTGGGAGTTTGCCGCAGTGATCGGGTTAATCATACTTGCTAAAGTCTTTTTACCCGTTTACTACAAAAATAACTGCACAACTACCACAGAATTGTTAGAAAAACGCTATGGCGACAAGAATATACGCGCAGTAATTGCCGCCCTATTTCTATTAGGTAACGTATTTATTTTCTTACCCGCAGTGCTATATAGTGGTTCATTATTTATGAAGTCACTATTTGGCACTGAGCTAAGTATCATGTTCTTGGCAGTGTGCTTTGCGTTGGTGGGCGCCTGTTACGCAGTATTTGGTGGTTTGCGCGCCGTTGCAGTTTCAGATACCTACAGCGGTATATTATTGCTTGGCATGGGTATGTTAATTGTTTACCTTGCGGTTGCTGCCATCGACTTTGATTTTTCTGGAATTCCTACCGAACGCCTGACCATGATAGGTGGTGATGACTCTCCACTCCCTTGGCATGTACTGCTAACGGGGATGATATTTATTCAAGCCTTTTATTGGGGTACAAACCAAACGATTACCCAACGCGCAATGGCAGCACCTAACCTGAAAGAAGCGCAAAAGGGCGTATTTTCAGCTGCGGCTATACGTTTATTAATTGTGCCACCAATGATTGTAGTGCCTGGTATCGTTTCGTATAAACTCTACGGCGATATTGGCGATGCCGCTTATGGCACCATAGCAGCAGATGTTTTACCAGTGTGGTTATCAGGCGTTTTTGCTGCAGCCATTGCCGCCGCCGTGTTAACAACATTCAACAGTATTTTGAACTCTTCTGCTGCGCTTTACTGCTGTGATATTCACGAGGCTTACGTCAACAAAGATGCCAATGTCGGTAAGCTCAATGCAATTATTACCATTGTATTTGTTGGCATTGCATTAGCGCTAGTACCGGTTTATGCCGCCCAAGAAAGTATTATCAATACGGTTCAAGAACTTTATGGCCTGCTCAGTATGCCTATTCTTTCGACCTTTATTGTTGGCCTGCTATTTAAAGATGTTGATGCTCGCGCCGCGATTATCGCAGTTGTGTTTGGCACCTTGTTATACGCTTTCTTTGTGTTTGTTTGGGCACCGTTCCACTACATTCATATGATGTGTATTACCTTATTCGCTTGCGTTGGCGTGGCACTAGCCACCAACCGCTTGGTATTTGGTAATAAAGTTTCTTTTGCTCGCCAGCAAACAGCCTAGTCGCTGTGGTAGTGATAACAGGTAAGCAACAATGACAAGTAAGCAACAAGTTTCAGCGATTAATTTACTCGTTAGTGACTACCAAGCGGCTCTCGATTTCTACACCAAAAAGTTAGGTTTTTTAGTTAGCGATGATGTGCAAATGAAAGATCACCGCTGGCTAACTGTTAGCCCAAGTGAGCAAAGTAGGTTAAAGCTGATACTGCATAAAGCACAAACGGAAGCTCAGCAAAGCGCTATCGGCAAGCAAGCAGGTGACGCCGTACTTGCGATATTACAAACAGATAACTTTGAGCAGAAGTATGCTGAAATGCAGCAAGCAGGTGTTGAATTTTGTGAGCAGCCTCGCCACGAGCCCTATGGTACTGTAGTTATCTTTAAAGATTTGTATGGTAATCGGTGGGATTTAATCGAGCTGAGCGCATAGATAGCTTTAAGTTACCCTGACTTTATACATAAAACTGAACACTTTATAAAAAAACGAGTAAGGCAACTTACTCGCTTTTCTTCCTCGTTGTTCTTCACTTTTTCCCTGCCACTATTTTGTAGCATTATTTTCTTCGTTTAAGCCGTTACAGGCACGATATTGATACCCGAAATTGGTTCACCCAATTTAGTATGACCTTGAATCAAACGATTAAGCTGTGTCATTGACGATAACATCGCAAAAATAGCGGCAAAATACCCTTGGTTTAATAAGTTTTGCTGATCTTGTTCAGCGAGTGCATTAAGGGCTTTTTCATTTAAGTGACAAAGTCCTTTCAAGGTGCTCTTCTTGCCACTGGGAATCGTAATTTCAAGCTCTATTGGTTGGATAAGATCGAGCGCTTCAAGCGCTTTAATAAACTTGCCTGTTTCTAACTGGCCAAGATAAAACTGCTCTAGCTGTTGGTTATAACGCTGAAAAAACGGCGTAGCTTTACCATCATTAAATAGCGCTTCACCTTGTGAATCGCTGACTAAATTAGACTCGACATCTAGGTAGGGAATAATGTTCTTATCGTTATCTGGGTCAATACCTAATGCAAAGGGACGCAAGCTAGCAGCAAGCGGAACATAAGCCAGCTGATGCTCGCCCTTGTCATCGGTCAGTACATTTGAGTCCATCACAAAGGACGTGATTGCCGCAATTGAGGTGGTACCTGTTTCACTATTTTTGATAAAGAATAATGGAAAGCTCGACGCTGCTTGTTGCGCTTCTGTGACCGTAACTTCAAGCTGGTGTTGCCTAGCAATAAATTCCCAATCTAGGCTAGGGTCGAGTTTTAACTGCTGATGCTGCTCGGGTTTGACTGGTTGGAAATCTGACATTGGCTTACCTTCTTGTTGTTATGATTGGTATCATTGTTGGCTGGTTACTGTTAGCTAGTTATTTTTAGCTTAACGAGTTAGCCGCAAGTGTAAAGCTAAAAAATGAGCAGGTTCACATAAAAATAGCCTGAACAATCAGGCTATTTTTAATCCAATTTAATGTGTCGAATCAGGCGCTCGTTAATATAGACTCTCGCTAACTTAAACTTTTGTTAACTTGAAGACCAAAGAGTTTTGCGGAAACAATACAGGCATTTGCATACCGTGTTCCATTAACAGTTCACCACTAAAGGTTTGTCCTAGCGCTTTATCTAAAATTGACTCAGAGTACTCTTTGAAGTCTTCGCGTTTAGCAGGCCAAACAAGATCAAGCTTGTATTGGCTCTGTGCATCTAACCCTTTAAACATAAACTGATTAGGCATATAACGCAGTGGCTCAACAACACTATTGTACGCAAATAGTGCCTCAGACTTATCAGCGTTAACAATACCAAATTCGATAGAGTTTCCGTCGGTATCAAGGCGAATTAACTGCCCCTGATGAATTAATTCTCGATGTGCCTTATGCAGTGCAATCGCCGCTTTTAAGCTCGTGCGCTCTTGCTCAGTTAGCTCGCGCGGGTCCATTTCAATGCCCATATGACCAAACATCGCAACAGCAGCACGCATTTCGATATTAACGCGACGGCCAGTAATGTGACAATCTCGTGGGCCAACATGCGCACCCATCACATTAGATGGGAAGAAATATGAGCAGCCCTTTTGAATTTCTAAACGATCTAACGCATCGTTGGAGTCAGATGTCCAAACGCGATCAGTATGCGCCAAAATACCATAGTCAACACGACCACCACCTGAACAGCAACTTTCAAACTCCACCTTAGGGTGCTTAGCGCGAAGCTTATCAATTAAGGCGTATAGGGCATGCATTTGCTGGTGAATAGCTGGTTTTCCTTGACCATTACCCGGTTGATTCACATCGCGGTTCATATCCCATTTAATGTAACTAATATCTGGATACTCTACCAAAATATCATCGATACACTTAAACAAGTAATCACACACGGCAGAGTTGTTAAGATCCAACACATATTGATTTCTAAAACCAATTTGCGGGTTGCCGCGTGTTTGTAATACCCAATCAGGATGGTTGCGATACAAATCACTATCTGGGTTAATCATTTCTGGCTCAAACCAAATACCAAATTCCATGCCGGTTGCCAGTACTTGATCAATCAAAGGCTGCAAACCCTCAGGATAAATTTCTTTATCAACAAACCAGTCGCCCAATCCTGCATAGTCGCCACGGCGGCCGTTAAACCAGCCGTCATCAAGCACAAAACGCTCAGCACCTATTTCTGCTGCTTGTTTTGCCAGCTCTGCTAAAGTATCGGTGTCATGATCAAAATAAATACCTTCCCACGTGTTGTAGTGAACTGGGCGCGGTTTATTGACCACCTTGTCACTCAACAATTGCTCGCGCACAAAGGTATGAAAGCTAGCCGACATCGCATTAAAGCCGGTATCCGAGTAACAGGCATACAGCTTAGGTGACTGATAAGACTCGCCAGGCGCCAGTGTTAGCTCGCTTGGTAACAGCAACTCGCCCATTTGGACAAAGCCACGGCCATCTGCCAACAATTCGCTCATCACTTTGTGATTACCACTCCAACCTAAGTGAAAACCAATACAGTCACCTTGGTGTTCAGCTGTTGTCGCTTTGTGCATAATCAAGCCAGGAAAGCTGTCGTGCGAGGTCTTACCTTTGCGGTTTTCACGTACAAAGTTGCCAAGGAAACGGGAAATGTGCTGGCGGCGAAATTCATTTGACCAACGACCTTCAAACGCCATGATTTCTGTATAATTTGCCGGCACTTGGAAAGTGGGCGCTGCACACCATGTAACATCAAGCGGACTGTCACTATTGTTGAAAAGTGACGTCGAGCACTCAATTACATCAGTTTTAGGGCATAGCCTGAGCTCATGCAGTAACGACAAGCTTCGCTCATTGTCGGTGGTTGTAATAGCCACTTGATGTTCATTAATTTGCTCAACGGCACTAATGTCTCCGCAAAAAGACCAAGCGTCATCGTTATTGCTAACTTCAAGCCCAACATGTCCGGTAAAACCGCTACCGTAGGTTGGCGTTAATGCAATGGGCGGCTCTTCAACCACAGCACATTTGGCTTCTTGACGCGTTGCTAGCATCTCGATCATCTGTCCAGAAGACTGAGTTGATAGCTTTTTACCATAGTAACTAATACGCGGAGTGCGCTCGCTAACATTAATAATAATGCTGCTACGTTGCCCTGCTAAATGAATGTGAGTAGGTGTGTTGTTCATATTTATGCTCTTTCACTGCCATGTAGCTAAACTACTCGTCTGGCTGCTGATGATCTCTTTGGCTATTTGATAATGAGACTATTTAGTCAATACCTAAGACTAAATAACTGCAAACAAATAACCACTAACTCAAATAATAGTAGCGATTTTACTTCATCATTTGGGTGGCTTAGGGATGGTTTATTTTATTGAAAAAACCAACTTATTGTCGTATTTGTAATATAAATTAATTTAGTGTTTTTGAGAATAACATTTGAACACTATTTACGAAGGATTTAGTGGGTTCTAAGCACTAACTAAGATCAATTGTTCTAGCTGTTCTGAAAGGGTGTAAAGAAGCAGCTAAATAGGCTGTGTTCAGCTACTTCTTATAGGTGCTAAGGCAAAATTATAATGCGCTAGCTAAAGCTGTTACCTGAATTAACTGCGATTTTAACTTCGCTAATGGTGTTAAATCGCTGTTCTAGATTATTTCGGCGAATTAACGAATTAAGTTGATAAATCGACATTAAAATTGCGTACATTGGTGCTAAATAGCCTTTGTCGCTGAGTGACTTTAATTGCTCACCAGGTAAGGCGTTAAGCTTATCTTCGTCAATGGTACACAAGCCTTGCAAGGTTTCTTGACTACCGTCTGGGCGATGAATCACTAAATTGATTGCTTTAACGAGCCCCAAATCATTAATTGCCTGACCAAATTGATAAGTTTGAATATCTTGCTCGATACTCGCTTCAAGCAATTGAGTTGCTCTCATCAGTCGCTGGCTGGCTTTACCCTCGTCAGTAAAAATCGTATCGCCCGACTGCTCAGAAAAGGCACTACTTTCAGGGTCAATACCGACGGTATAGCCCTTCTCTTCGCCTTCAGCTTTCATCAAGAAAAACGGAAATGTTTGCATCGCCAAGGGTTTAAACGTTGGCTGCCATTGATTGTCTTCCACGAAAAGGTTTGTGCCCATTGCAAAGCTAGTTACAGCAGAAACACGCCATACACCTGATTTGGGATCTTTCATCAAAAACACAGGAAGACTGGTACCTGCATGACCAACTTCATGAATTTTTAAATTAAGTAAATGCTGGCTTGAGGCAAAGTTATTTTCAGCGCCTTCTTGAATGTAAAGTGACTGATGTTGTTCGCGCTTAAGTGCGACTAATGCGGCCATAAACTTCTCTTTGTTGTATCTATTATTTTTAAGTATTTGCAGTTAACTACTTTTAATTGAATTTTCACTAGCATGTGTTTAGCAATCTCACTTGCTCGCTCGTTGCTAACCCGTTGCTAGCCCGTTGCTAACCATTGCTCAATATAATCTCGATGAGCAGGCAAATTCTGCAGCATTTGTTGGGTCAGTTGCTGGTTACGTTTGATTAATTGCTCAGCTTGTTGGCGTTGATTATATAAATAGGCTTGGCTCGAAAAATCAGGTTTAAACTCCATACCATAAAGCACGTATTGATAGCTCGCGGCTGGAAACAGCTCTATGGCACTGTCAAAATCACTGGTGGCTGGACCACGATATCGCCAAATTGCTAAGTCATCTTTCAGCGATTGTGGAAAAGTCGCTTCGTCACAGTGAGCTTGCCAATAAGGTTCAGGGCGCTGAGTAAGCATGTAATGTAGCTTTAAAAAGTCTGCTATACGTAGCCAGCGATAGTCCATCTGCTGATTAAATCGTTTCGCGACCACTGGCATTAACGCTTTATCGGCGGGTAAATTCTCGCCAATAAAGCGTGATGATAGCTCAATCAGCATAATCGCCGTCGCTTCCAGTGGCTCAACAAAGCCGGCAGCCATCCCAACAGCGACACAGTTTTTATGCCAGAACTTTTCTCTATGCCCAGGTTTGTAGGAAATTTTTCGAGCAGCTAAACCATGTGCTGCTTTTCCTAAATAGCGTCTTAGATTCGCTTCGGCCTGCTCATCGCTGGTAAATCGGCTCGAATAGACATGGCCGACACCTCGGCGATGCGTTAGGCCAATATCCCATATCCAACCAGCGTCCTGTGCCGTGGCAATTGTATGCGAAGCAACGGGGGTATCAGCATTCTCGTATGGCACTTGCATAGCCAGAGCGCTATCGTTAAACAGCACGTCACTAAGTGACTTATAGCCAACCCCCAGCGCTTGTCCCAGCAATAATGAGCGTGCGCCTGTGCAATCAACGAATAGGTCGGCTGCTAGTTGCCCTGTTTTTTCCAACACGATGGCTTCAATACTGCCATCATCGGCGATTAGCGTATCACACAAGGTATCAACTAGGTGTTTTACACCCAACTTTTGGGTGCAATGCTCTTTAAGCATATTAGCCAGTTCACCCGCATCTAAATGATAGGCGTAATTACAAGGCCCTTGATAGTCAAGGTCGGCATGCCCTCTAGGGGCTAAGCCCGCTTCACATATATGGTGTTGAAAGTTTGATTCAACGGCAAAATTCTCAACGCTTTCTACATAAGGGGCGAGATCAAGCTTCCCGTAACCCAAAGGCACAGTAAACGGATGATAATAAAAGTCACCATTGCCGTGTACCCAGTTAACAAACTTGCCACCTTGCTTAAAAGCTGCATGACAACGAGCAAACACTTCTCGCTCATTTAAGCCGATTTGTCGCAAGGTATTTTTCATGGTTGGCCAAGTGCCTTCACCCACGCCAATCGTTGGTACGTCAGAGGATTCAACCAAGGTAATTCTAAACTGTTCGTCACTAGCCCCTTGGTGATAAGAAGCGATCACCGCAGCAGATAACCAGCCAGCGGTACCACCACCGACAATGACAATATTTTTCACCGGATGCGACATAAAATTTCCTTTGCTAACGACCTGCTTTAACTTATCAAATAAGTTAAGCAGGGGTTATCGCTTACTTCTTTGTTTATTTGCTTTACTTAGCTGCCTTGCTTAGCTAAACATTAACACTAAATCAGATCAACGGATGTCGAGGTTGCTAAAAGGCAATACTTAGTTATTTCAATTGCTATAAGTATTTAGCTAAGCAAAACAAACAATAAAAAATGGCCTGTTTGAATACAAGCAGGCCATTTGTGTCGAGATTAACTCGGCAAACTAAGTTCGACTAGAACTTAGCACGCACGCCAACTGCGTAACGAGAGCCGTTATCTTCAATATTGTATACTTGGTTTGCAAAACGACCTGTTTGTACTAGCTCTTCTTCAGTAATGTTAATACCTTCGAAGAATACCGAAACATTTTCATTAATATCGTAGCTAGCACTGATGTCCCACTGACCAAAGGTATCAGTATTGACTGGCTCACCATTGAAGCCGTTATCCACTAGGCGTAAGAAGCCTTCACGGTTGTTAAACGCAACACGTGCTTGCCAGTTGTCTGCTTCGTAGAATACGATTAAGTTTTGTGAATCACCCAAACCTTCTAGCGCAAAGGCCGTTGATTGGTCTTCACCTAATTCAGTGTCGCTATCAACAATTGTCGCGTTAGCAGTGAAACCGAAACCGTTTTCAAAGATATGGGTTAATGCCACTTCGTAACCGGTTACTGTGATTTCTTCCGAGTTTTGTGGACGCGTTACCGAGTAAACCTCTTGCGCACCAAATAGCTCTTCAGCGTCAGAACAGAATTCACCTTCACAGGCAAAATCAGGTGCTGTACGTCCCGTCATATCGAAGGTTTCAGTACCTGTACGGGTAATGATGAAGTCATCCACTTCTTTGTGGAAGAAAGCGAAGCTAAATAAGCTTGCATCGCCGTAATACCACTCGTAAGAAATATCCCAGTTCTCAGAGGTGAATGGTTTCAACGACTCATTACCACCTTGCGCCGTTAAGTTTTGGCGACGTGGTTCGTTAAACGTTGTCGCTGGCGAAAGCTGCGACAGAGTTGGACGCGTTAATGAATCGTATGCAGCAAAACGCAATACCATATCATCTTGTAATTCTAACTTGATGTTTAAGCTAGGTAGCAAGTTTGAATATGAACCACTTTCTGAAATGTCACGTGCTGGGCCAAAGACGTTAGCAAATAAGGTTTGGTCAGAAGTTGGTACCACGTTAACAATATCACTTTGTACCGCTTCCGCTTCAACGTCAGTTGTCGAATAACGCGCGCCGACATTAATTGTCACAGGCATATCATCTAAGTCAAAGCCAAAAGTGAAATCAGCGTATAGTGACGTAATATCTTCGTTTACTGTGTAACGGTTGTTTTGCAACGTTGGCTCGATTGGGAAGCCTTGGTCTGCTAAGTAATCAACATAAGCATCACCATCATAAGTGTAGAAAGTGTCGATTAAGCCAGAGAAATAGTTCTCTGCGGTGAATGGTCTAAAGTCGATGACATCAAGTGGTGCTGGTGTGCCGTAACCACAGAACTGACATTGGTTACCAAAAATTTGGAAGCTCTTCTTCTCACGTTCTTGACGGTAAATACCAAAACGCGCCTTCTCAAATACATCACCATCCGCTTCATAAACAAAGTCAGCTTTCAATTCAGTGATTTCGTCTTCGTCGCTAAATTGGTTACCTTTTTCGTTGTAATGTAAGCGAGCAAGTTCTGCTGGCAATAGCGAACCATTAACAAAACCGTCGTGAGTTACCGTTGGGATACCGCCTGTGCCGTCGAACTGGTAGCTATTGATAATACCAACTACGTTGAATCGGTCGCGTCCAGCGCGATCGTTTTCTGCCGATGAAGTCGACAGGTCAAATGTTGCTTCTAGCTGGTCGTTAATCGCCCACTCAACATTTAAACCAAAACCGTCGTTAGAAACATCACGTGAATTACGCGTATGTGATACGAAGTCAGTTGCTGGGTTACCACTACTTACGAATAAGTCAACATCTTGCGTAAACTGGGTTAGCGTACCCGTTTCAGGATCAATTGTTGCTGAGCCAACGCGATCAGGCTCAAACCATGACGCCAAGTCAGTTACTTGTGATTCAACTTCAAACTTAGACACAAAACCATCAAGCGTAATAGTAACTTCATCGCTTGGCGCATATTGGAAGACTAAGCTGGCATTAGTACGGGTACGCTCTTGTTGATCAACAATTTGATCCCAGTTACGTGGAATATATGCGTTAGTGAAAAGCACACCGTCACGGCTGTTAGAAATCGTTTGACCACCGCGCCAACCCGCGGTTTCAATACGGTTAATTTGGACGTCACGCTCTGAGTGAGTTACCGCAAGCAAGACACCCATGGTGTCGTCGTTAAAGGTATTGCTAACCAAGAACGAAGCACTTGGCGAAGTCTCTTCCGACAAGCTTTCGTACATGCCTTTTAGTGAGCCAACCACTTGTAAGCCGTCGTAGTCAAATGGACGTGCAGTAGACACATTGATTGTGCCACCAATGCCACCTTCTTGCAGTGTCGATGTCGAGGTTTTGAAAATATCAGCACCGGTGATTTGATCCGCCGCGATAATGTCAAAGTTGAATTCACGACCAGCACTGTCGGTCGCGATTTGACGACCATTAACAAGCACGGTATTGAACTGAGGGCCAAAACCACGAACCGTCACTTGCTGGCCTTCACCACCACTGCGATCAATCGATACACCTGTAATACGTTGCAAAGACTCGGCAACGTTTAAATCTGGGAATTTACCCAGATCTTCCGCGGCAATACCGTCTGAAACAACATCAGATTCTTTTTTATCTAACATTGACGATTTTAAGCTACTGAGCATGCCGGTAACTGTAATCACCTCAACGTCACTTTCGGCGCTATCTTGAGCGACAGCTACTTGCGAGTAGCCCCCCAAAGCACCTGAAATTGCAACTGCTAACGCAGTGCGTTTTCCTAGAGTAAACATATATCTCCCCTTTTGTACTTACTTGTTGTTTTCTCTACTTTTTAAGTAGATTTTTTACACTTTTTATAAAGCTTATATGTAAAATTTTTACTGGGTTTGTTTTCACTTAACGCTTACCTTGAAGCTTCAATTGAAAACAAACACGGGCTACTAGGTAGTTTTTACCTAATAGCCAGGTTACTAGCTTGCCATCACTCAATCTAAGCTGAGCTTGGCCTTCCTAAACTTTTTATCGCTAAGCTATTGCGACATATACTGATGTATTCTTTGTTTTTGTTGTTCATCAAGTAATAGGCCTAACTTAGTGCGTCGCCAAATCACATCGTCTAACGTTGTTGCCCATTCATTGGCCACCAAATAATCGAGTTCTCTTTGATACAAACCAGCACCAAAATCTTCTCCCATATCGGCCAAACTCTCACAGCCAGTGAGCAATTGCTTGGCAATAGTGCCGTAAGTTCTAACGTAACGAGCCGTTAACGCTGCTGGTAGCCAAGCAAAATCCTCAGCGTACTGCGCCATCAATGTTTCGCGATCAGTAAAATCACCACCAGGCAATGCCGCTTTTTTAGTCCACGCGGGTTTCATGGTGGCAAATACCTGGGTGAGCTTATCAACTGCTGCTTCGGCTAAAGTTCGATATGTGGTGATCTTACCGCCGTATATATTCACTAGCGGTGCATGACCTTCTGTGACTAATTCAATGGTGTAATCACGTGTTACTGCTTTGGCGTCTTCCGCTTCATCGTGCAGTAATGGGCGAATGCCTGAGAAAGTGTGAACTATGCTGTCACGGGTGATTTGACGTTTAAAATAGTTGTTGGTGATGCTAATGATGTAATCAATTTCAGCGGTTTCAATGGCGACATCTTGTGGATCACCTTGGTAATCAACATCTGTGGTGCCCACTAGCGAGTAGTCTTGCTCAAATGGTAAAACAAAGACAATGCGTTGATCTTCATTTTGTAAAATATACGCATGTTCGTCGTCATGAATACGCGGTACGACAATGTGGCTGCCTTTTACCAAACGCAAACCGTGAGTGCGCTCTTTCACCACTTTGCCTGTAATGTTTTCAACCCAAGGTCCGGCCGCATTCACTAGGCTTTTACTACGCACAATTAGGGTTTCACCGCTGGCTTTATCTAATAACGATAAATGCCAAATGCCATCAATCGTTTCTGCCGCGATTAATTGCGTACGAGTTAATATTGTCGCCCCTTGCGCTTTGGCGGATAGCGCATTGAGTACAGTTAGGCGCGAGTCATCAACCCAAGCGTCTGCGTATTCGAAGCCTTTCTTGATGTCTGACTTTAGCGGTGATTGCTGATCAAATTTAAACGAGCGAGATTTTGGCAGTGTAATGCGCTTACTTAGGTTGTCATAAAGAAACAAACCCGCTCGGATCATCCAAGCGGGTCGCAAATGAGGTTGATGAGGCAATCTGAACACTAAGGGCGAAATAATATGAGGCGCATTTTTAAGCAATACTTCTCGCTCTGCTAATGCTTTTTTAACAAGCCCAAACTCGTAGTATTCGAGGTAGCGCAAGCCGCCATGAATTAGCTTACTGCTGGCACTAGAGGTCGCAGATGCAAGATCATTCATTTCACAAAGCAGGACATTCAATCCACGACCCGCAGCGTCATTGGCAATTCCAACACCGTTAATGCCGCCGCCAACAACCAATACATCGTAAATTGTTTCTGTTACATCCATCTAACTTGCCACTCAATTGTTCAAAATAGTTTCAGAACTGTGCAATAAATATAATTTATATGATAAATATAATCAATATGACAAAGCGTCTAGTTTGCGCTAATTTTTGTTTTTATAAAGCCAGCTGATTGCGGTAGCTCTAATGCCTTTTAGTTTTCCACTTGTAGCTGTTCAACTTGGCAGCTTGGCACAAGACCTCAATTATTGGCCCTTAATTACAGCCCCTTAATTACTGGCCTTTCATTACTGGGCGCTTGGCACACCATCCTTGTTTGATGATTTCAGGTTTTTAAGCCTTAACTGCTCTAGCTGAGCAGTTGCACGTTCTACATTTGGCACTTCAATAAATTCAGCGAATATTGCTAAACTCGCCCCTACCATGCTTTGACTTACGCCACGATCAAAATATTGATCTAAGCCAACGGCACTTGCTAACACTGGCTTATTCAAGCGGGCAAAATGTCCTTTTTCTTTGCTTGCTTTGAGGTGTGGAGAGCTTTGACCAATCGCATTGGCAATTTTGGTTTGAATATCAGGCCGGGCAACAAAGCGTAAAAATTTCATCGCAAGGGCAGCGTGTTTAGTTTTTCGCGCAACGACTACAACATCCGTTGGCACATTCTCAAACTGTGCGATATTAGAATTTATTGTCGGGAACGGCATAAAGCCGAGATCCTCTGCTAGATGTGCAGGAACGTGGTTATCAAAAAAATTTCCTAGCAGTGTCATTGCGGTCATCTGCCGATAAAGCGGTGGCAGCATATCTCGCCATGTCACCAATTGATGATCGCTGTTAAAGCAATTTGCTTCTATTAACTGTTGCCAGTGTGTAAAAACCAATTTTACTCGTTGGTCTGTGTAGGCAATTTCACCGGCTAAAAGCGCTTGGTGAAACGCTAAGCCATTAAGTCGCAAATCTATATAATCAAACCAAGCGGCCGGTAACCAAGGATCACCACTACCGATCATAATCGGCACTTTGCCAGCCTTACTAATTTTTTCACACATCCCTAGCAATTCCGCCCAATTTTTAGGTGGAGCTATTGCTAATTTCTCCAACAAAGGTTTGTTATAAAAAAGACCCCAAGTGTAAAACGAGTAAGGTATGGCATAAACGTCTTGGTTAACGCTCACCAAGTTTTTAACAGTTTCAGGAAAGGCTTGGTCGAATTGTTGGCTTTGCCAAAGCCCGGTAAGTGGTAACAACAAGTCTTGTCGCACTAAGTTTTTTAAGCGTTCACCCGCCTGCCAATACAGAACATCCATCTCACCGCTTTCAAGCCATGGCACAAGTGCTTGCTTGTAACTAGCGTCCACCAAGCCAGTAAAATTCAATGTAATATCAGGGTGATGCTGCTCAAACTCTTCCCGCACTCCTTCAAACAAACTGCGATGACCAGGAGTGCTGTATAACACTGCTACATTAAGCGTGGCAGGTGCTTTTTCTTTAGATAGAACTTCTTTAGGCTCGCTTATTACACCACGCGTAGCGTTATCAGAAACAACTGAAGCATTTGCCGTTTTCGGCGATGGCCAAGCCGTTAAGGCAATAATAAATAGCCAAGCGACAAGCCAACTCGAATTGACAATAGGATATTGGTTGCTGGTATCTGCCACAAACTTCACAGCAGTTTGGACATTTTTTTCGTGATGCGTTTTCAAAGTTGAGCTTAACTATTTGATTATTATTATATATTAGCAAATTTTTAACAGAACATAGCGATAAATTTCAAGCGTATTAATAATCAACAAAATGGAAAAACCTTATCATTTTCAAACAAATAACAAGCAAATTGACATTGTGTATCGCGCTTAGTCACACCTAATAGTCACAACGCAAAGTCAAACTACATAGTCAAACCGCTTAACCAAACCTTAACCAAACCAGACAATGTATAGTTGACTTAACAAGTGCTAGGCTTAAGATAAATAATCATATTTATCATCTTATACAAGAGGCGGCTATGGAAAAGTACCTACTCTCTATCGACCAAGGTACCACCAGCTCACGAGCGATTTTATTCAACTTACAAGGTGAATTAGTCGACAGTGTTCAACAGGAGTTTACTCAACATTATCCAGAAAATGGTTGGGTCGAGCATAATCCTGACGATATTTTGTCAACGGTTATTAGCACGGCAAAAACCCTGCTCGCCCAAACAAAAGTTTCGCCAGAGCAAGTTGCTAGTATTGGCATTTGTAACCAAAGAGAAACCACACTAGTATGGCACCGAGAAACCGGTGAGCCGATATACAATGCCATTGTTTGGCAAGATAGACGCACTGCAGACTATTGCACTGAGCTAGTCAACGCGGGTCATAGTGAGTTGATCACCGAAAAAACCGGATTGTTAATCGATCCTTATTTTTCTGCGACAAAAATTAAATGGATTTTAGACAACGTCGAGGGTGCTCGTGACCTAGCGGAGCAAGGACAACTAGCATTTGGTACCGTTGATACCTATATCCTTTGGCATTTGACACAAGGGAAATCACACCTAACCGATGCCACCAATGCGTCACGCACTATGCTTTACAATATCCACCAAGGCTGTTGGGATGAAGCGCTACTAGCTTTGATGGATATTCCAGCGTCATTATTACCTGAAGTATGCGATAGCGCTTTTGATTTTGGCGAAACCAGTGTGTTTGGTGGCTCTATCGCTATTCAAGGCATTGCTGGCGATCAGCAAGCTGCACTCTTTGGTCAAACTTGTTTTAGCCCAGGCACCGCCAAAAGCACTTATGGCACAGGCTGCTTTTTAATGGTGAATACTGGCGAAGAAGCACTCAAATCAAACAATCGCCTACTAACCACCATTGGCTATCAAATTAATGGGCAAGTTCATTACGCGCTCGAAGGTAGTATTTTTGTCGCAGGGGCTGCTATTCAGTGGTTACGTGATGGTGTGAACATGGTTAGTTCAGCCAAAGAAACCGAAGCCATTGCCACGAGCACCTCAGTTGATAGTGGTATTTATTTTGTACCAGCCTTCACCGGCCTTGGTGCCCCCTACTGGGATCCAGAGGCACGTGGCGCCATATTTGGTTTAACCCGCGCCACCGGTATTAACGAAATTGTTTCAGCTGGCCTGCAATCGGTGTGCTATCAAACTGACGATTTAACCCAAGCTATTGCCAAAGATGGCATTCAAATTCAGCAAATGCGGGTTGATGGCGGTATGGCAGCAAATAATTGGTTTATTCAGTTCCTTGCCGACATTTTAAATGTACAAATCGATAGACCGAAAACTGTAGAAACCTCAGCACTAGGAGCCGCTTATTTAGCTGGCTTGCAAGCGGGCGTTTACGACTCACTCGAACATATTCAATCACTGTGGCAATCCGATACTCAGTTAACACCACAAATGTCGCAAGCGCAACGAGAGAAACTGCTTCATGGCTGGCAAGATGCCGTTGCTCGAGTATTAAAGAAATAACCTTTTAGGAGCTGTTGAGAGCGGTAATTTCAACCCCCTACTTGATTTTTATTATCTGCAGTAGTCAGAGTAAATTAACGACTCTGACTACTATTTCCCAAAGCCTTCTTATTCAATTTCAACAAGTTAATACTGATATCAATTTCACTAGAAACTCATTGGCTTTAGCCCACTTATCTGCCCCCTATTTTTCTGACTAAAAAATGGCTTGCTAGCGAACTTTCGCAATAGTAGTATTTATACTATAAATACTTTTTTAGTCATGATGTTGCGACACTTGCTGCCTCATGAACTCAATCTATTAGCATCAGGAAGATATTGTGAAGGTTCTTGTTACCGGAGGTATGGGCTATATTGGCAGCCATACCTGTATTGCGCTGCACAATGCAGGCTATATTCCTGTCATATACGATAATTTGTCGAATGCCAGTGTTAAGGTTATCGACCAGTTAGCACAAATTACCGGCCATCACTTTGACTATATTGTTGCCGACATCGGCGATAAAGCGGCCTTTGCTAGCGCGATTAAAGAACACGATATTCAAGCGGTTTTCCATTTTGCCGCATTGAAAGCCGTTGGTGAGTCGACTGAGCAACCCGTTCGTTACTACCAAAACAATGTCGCCAATACGTTAGCCATGATTGAAGTGATGACGGCGCTCAATGTCAAAAAGTTGATCTTTAGTTCATCCGCCACCGTTTACGGTGATCCGCAATATTTACCGATTGATGAGCAACATCCGATTTCATCCACCAACCCCTATGGCTGGAGCAAGGTCATGGTTGAACAAGTGCTGGCCGATTTAGCACAAAGTGATGATGAATGGCTCACCATTGCGCTGCGCTATTTTAATCCAGTAGGTGCCGATCAAAGCGGCTTAATTGGCGAATCTCCCAAAGGTATTCCAAATAATTTAATGCCGTTTATTGCCCAAACTGCGGTTGGGCGTCGTGAATATATTAGTGTTTTTGGTGATGACTACGACACCTCAGATGGCACAGGCGTGCGTGATTATATTCATATTAGTGACTTGGCTGATGGCCATGTTGATGCATTTACTTATCATCTTAATCATCAGCAAGCTATGACGGGTTGTCACGCATACAATTTGGGGACAGGTGAAGGCTACTCGGTACTGGATATGATCAAGGCATTTTCAACTGCTTCGGGCGTTGACATCCCTTACCAAGTTGCACCGCGCCGCAGTGGTGATATTGCCTGTAACTATGCTGATGCTAACCTTGCAAAAGAAACATTTGGCTGGCAAGCAAAACGCGACATTAATGCCATGACTGAAGATACTTGGCGCTGGCAAACAAGCTACCCGAATGGTTTGGAAGATTAGGGCTTTGACCATTATTAACACATCGTTATCTGAACATATTAACAGCAAGGCTAGTGCCACGCTGAAATAGCGCAGGACTAGAGTAGACATGAGTGAATTTGAATACACACACCGCAGAAAAAACCCATTAACTGGCGATTGGGTGTTGGTGTCGCCACATCGAAATAATCGCCCTTGGTTAGGTGCAACCGAGCAAGCTAGCACCGAGAGTCTGCCTAGCTATGTGGACGATTGCCCGCTTTGTCCGGGCAATAACAGAGCCAACGATACGAAAAACCCCGACTATCAAGACACTTTCGTGTTTGTGAATGACTTTGGCGCGCTTAACCAGCAACAACAAACGTCTGATACTAATGTCACTAGCGATGATGAGCTCTTTACTTTTGAAGCGGCAAATGGCGAATGTCGCGTGGTTTGCTTCTCACCAGATCACAGTAAAACCATGCCAGAGTTATCCGTTGATGAACTCACTAAGGTCGTCACCACTTGGCGCGAAAATTACCAAGAACTGGCGAGCAAGTTTGCCAATATTCATATTTTCGAAAATAAAGGCGAGATCATGGGCTGCTCCCAGCCACACCCGCATGGACAAATTTGGGCGCACCAGCATGCGTCTAGTGAAATCGCCCAAGAAAATAGCCAGCAAGCGGATTATTACGCTCGCCATCAAACATCATTATTAGCCAATTACATCGACAAAGAAATCGCCGATGGCAGTCGTGTTATTTGCAGCAACGAACATTGGATAGCAGTGGTACCTTTTTGGGCGGCATGGCCATTTGAAACGCTTGTCGTCGCAAGAGAAGATATTCGCCAGTTTGGGCAAATCAATGATCAACAGGCTCAAACCCTTGCCAGCCTGCTTAAAGAGCTAACAACACGTTACGACAACGTTTTTAATTGCAGTTTTCCGTATTCAATGGGCTGGCATAGTGCGCCAACCAATTTAGCTGACGACAGCCATTGGCGATTACACGCCCACTTTTATCCGCCACTGTTGCGCTCAGCAACGGTGAAAAAGCATATGGTTGGCTATGAGATGATGGCAGAAAGCCAACGAGATTTAAGTGCTGAAACCGCTGCCGCTATTTTGCAAAAAGCCAGCACGACTCACTATAAGCAAGCTCAACAAGGTAACGACTAAGTGCCCAGTAAAAAGCCTGCTCAAAAGCATACACAAAGAACACGCAAGGTATTTATTCAAGGTCTTAATTTCAAGAGCTTTATTTTAGGTAATCACGATGAATAACAATCAATTTACAGCCGATTTTCAGCAACTTTTTGGTCACCCTGCGCAAGGCCTAGCTATTGCGCCCGGCCGTGTTAATTTGATTGGTGAATTTACCGACTACAACTTGGGCTATGTGTTGCCTTGTGCATTAAATTTTAGCACCCAAGTACTGTTCAAAAAACGCGATGACAACCAAGTCATTGTTTACTCGAACAACTACCCAGGTGAGCAAGACAGCTTCGCTGTAGACGACACTATTAGCCAAGGTAACTCACAATGGGGCAACTATATTCGCGCCGTTGTCTACGTGTTAAAAAAGCGTGGCTACCCACTTGGCGGTATTGAGTTGCTAATTAGCAGTGATGTGCCACAAGGTGCCGGTCTATCCTCGTCAGCAGCGCTTGAAGTCTCGATTGCTGGGGCACTTAATCAAGCGTTCGACTTAGGTATCGACACCAAAAACATTGCCTTAATTGGCCAGCAAGCAGAAAACGAATTTATGCACTGTCAATGTGGCATTATGGACCAGCTAATTTCCGCCCAAGCGGCCCCTGGCCATGCATTGAAAATAGACTGTGACGATCTCAGCACAGAAAAAGTCAGCATTCCTAGCGATTTAAATTTAGTGATAGTGAATTCTAACTATCCACGTAAGTTGGTAGAAAGTGAATACAACCAACGCCGTTTAGACTGTGAAGGAGCAGCTGCTAAAATGCAGGTAAGTTCGTTGCGCCAAGCAGATTTAACCCTGCTTGAAAGCACTAAACCAGCACTAACCGAAAATGAATATAAACGTGCATTTCATGTCCTCAGTGAAAATCAGCGGGTTATTGATACCGTTAATGCGTTAGCAAATAACGATATGAGTGCATTGCGTGATTTACTCGCAGCCTCTCACCAATCGCTCCGTGATAATTTCGAAGTGACAGTCCCTGCAACTGATGGTCTTGTCGATATTATCAGTCGAGCACTCGATGGCAAAGGTGCTGTGCGCATGACTGGCGGTGGCTTTGGCGGCGCCGTTATATGCTTGTGTCGCGATGAAGAAATCAACACAGTGAAAGCCGCAGTTGAACGTGAATATCAGGCTAAGTTTGACTTAACTGCCGATATTTTTGTCTGTCAGGCAGGAACTGGCTTACAAGTGACTGAGATTGCTTAGGCGTAACATAAAGTTAATTTCAGTTTAAAGCGGAGTAAGCTTCCCCCCTGTTTGCTTACTTCGCGCCTTTCACATTTCTATCTTTCTGCACCTTTATAAAGAATGCAAATCATGTTGCCTTTAAGCTAGCTAGTTTAGTGAACACCATCAAGTGCAATCCAACTTAATAGGGTATCAACAATTTCCTGAGTTGATGGCAATACTTGATAAGCGGCGCTTCCCAAAGGAATAAAGCTATCTTGTGCGCAAATGCGCTTGAGCTCAGTATCGCTTGCTTGCTCATTGAGCAAGGTCACTAAGGCTTCACTAATCGAGCCAGTTTCACGGCATTCATCGACAATCAGCACCTTTTTAACATCTCTTACTTGCTCAATAATACCCACTTCATCTAATGGCGCTAGAAAACGCAAATCAACAACACAAATCCTGATACCTTGCTCAGCCAGTAATGCCTGCGCTTGGCGTGACAAATAACAACCATTGCCATAGGTGACAATACAGACTTGTGCTCTGCTTGTGCTGTCAGTCGCACCTTCGCTAGTAATATGACCAGTAATATCCCTAGTTTTAGCTGCTTTTGGATAGACCTTAACTCCCATATCAATAACGTGTTCAGCAAGCGTTTGATATTGATAAGGCGAGGTCCATAAGCCATCAGCTTGAGCTTTTTGACCACTTTTATCACTTTGAGCATTGCTACTAGGAAACAAATCTTTGGTCATATAAAGCGCTATCGGCTCTAAAAAAATCACCACCCGTTGCTGCTCATAAGCCAGCTTAATGCAGGAGCGCAGCATTTCAACGCCATCAGCACCGTTAGAGGGGCAAGCTAAAATCAGCCCAGGAATATCGCGAAAGACGGCAAACGAGTTGTCGTTGTGAAAATGACCGCCAAAGCCTTTTTGATAAGCAAGACCAGCAATTCTAATCACCATAGGGTTGGTAAACTGCTGATTAGAGAAGAATGACAAGGTTGCTGCTTCACCGCGAATTTGATCCTCTGCATTATGCACATAGGCCAAAAACTGAATTTCTGGGATAGGTAAAAAGCCATTGTGCGCTAAACCAATTGCTCCGCCTAATATCGATTGCTCATCCAATAAGGTATTCATCACACGATTGCTACCAAAGCGTTCATTGAGCTTGCTGGTAACGTTATAAACACCGCCTTTTTTTGCGATATCTTCACCTAGCATGACGATATTGGGAAGCTCAGCCAGTGCGTCCATTAGCGTCCAATTAAGCAACTTAGCTAAGTGTTGTGGTTTATCTAAATTATGTTGTTCATGGGCAAACAAGGCATGCCGCTGTGCTTGACTAACAACTTGATAATTTTCAGCATTATCAGGTATTGCTTTCGGAATTAGGCTTGCCATTACCTCTCTTGCACTTTCAAGCCTTGGCTGCTCAGCCACTTGCTCAGCTAGTTCGGCGATATGTGCTGCCGTAGCCTGATAAAGCGCGATCATTTTGTCCGCAGTCATTATGTTGTGGGTAAGTAAAAGCAGGGCAGAATGAAGCAAAGGGTCTTGTCGCTCAATGGCTTCAATTTCGCTTAGCTCACGGTAAGCAAATTCACTATCAGAGCCTGCATGACCTAACAAGCGCACCATTTTGACATGCAAAAACACAGGCTTTTGCTGTGTTCTGGCAATTTTCTCAGCTTTACAAGCAGCCTGGTAAGTATTCAACAAATTTAGGCCATCACAATAAAGGTAAGTAATACCGGCTCTATTGCTAAAATTGGCAGCAATCCAGCCTTGCGGAGTTGAAGTTGAAATACCGATGCCGTTGTCTTCACAGATAAAAACAATGGGCATTGGAATCGACTGGTAAGCACACCAAGCGGCACTGTTAATTGCCCCAAGCGCTGTTGAGTGGTTTGCGGAAGCATCACCGAAGCTACACAAAATAACGCCGTCTTTGGTCAGCTTTCCTGTGAAATCTAATCGCTGTGCTAAGCCTATCGAAAATGCCGCTCCCATTGCTTTGGGTAAATGGGAGGCAATAGTGCTAGTTTGCGGTGGAATATGATGAGCTTTAGAGCCCAACACCTTGTGGCGACCGCCTGAAACAGGATCTTCACTGCTAGCGGCAAACGAGAGTAGCATTTCATAAAGTGGCGCATGACCTGTCGCCTCTTTAGCACGTTGCAAGCAAAAAGCACCACTGCGGTAATGTAAAAACGCCATATCGTCAATGCGAAATGCTTTAGCATAGACTACATTGCCCTCATGGCCGGCACTGCCTATGGTGTAAAAGCTTTGCCCTTGTTTTTGCATCACGCGCGATTGCAGATCTAAATGTCGGCTCATCATCTGAGTCGTGAACATATCAATCAAGTCTGACGCATTAAGGCCAACCGTATCAGGAGTATACGATACGCTTAGTTCCGGTAAACTGCCGACGCTGACAAACTTAGCAAAATTATCTTTGACTAGCTTATTTCTATCACTCATATTTCAAGTACTTAGTCCATTATTTCCCCTTCTAACGCTAGTAACCAAACGCCCAGAGCGCAAACTCATTTGTGATAAAAACGTGATTCTTTTGTGACCACTTTGCAATGGCGACGCAATATCTATCAATCATGCTGTAATGGTCCAAGGTGCTAGCTAGGTGCTTGCTGTTTGAGCAAACGTAACTGCCTGGCCGCTAATTCGTTTGCTTCATTTAGCTTTATTTAATCGACTAGCTAGACCTTGTTTTAACCTTTAAGTTGTATAAATACAGAAGTGCTCGCGCTGTGGTGATCGAGATGACGATCACACTTTCAATTAGTGCGCTAATCGACCTGCAGATTAGCGCGCTTTTGCCTATCTTTTAATTTATTTAAAAACAATTAAATAAGACTGAATAAAAATGTGATGTTATCCGGTCATGAATTATTAGCTCTATCATCGATAGTGACGGGAAGCTTTGTTTTCGGCCTTTTCCGTCACTGCCACTTAGGTGTTGTAAGTGCTGATGATAGTTAAAAAATTGGTTCTAATTCAGGATATTTATGAGCTTTTATAAAGTTTTCTGAGCTTTTTCTGAATTAGGGTCGAATGTTAGTTTTCTTATAACACAAACAGAATAGGCAGTTGGCAATAGCCAACTGGTGGCCAGGGATTATGACTGACAAAATTTTGATCATTGAAGACGAACAAGATATTGCTGAGCTAGTTGCTGTTCATATGCATGAACTTGGTTTAACACCTGACAAATGTCACACCGGAAAACTAGGCTTAGCTGAAGCATTAAGCCAAGACTATGAATTAGTTATTCTCGACGTGATGTTGCCCGATATGAGCGGTTTGGATATTTGCCGACAATTACGCGAAGCCAAGCCATTGCAAGCTATCATGATGCTTACGTCGCGCAGCTCTGAAACAGATCGGGTGCTGGGCTTAGAGCTTGGTGCTGACGACTATATGGCAAAACCTTTTAGCGTGCGGGAACTGCAAGCGCGAGTCAGAGCACAATTAAGGCGTGTGCATAGCCTGCAGAGTATAGCCATTCCAACTCAAGCCAAGGCCGTCACATGTATTGGCAACCTAACGGTAGATCACCAGTGTCACAAAGTGACTTACCAAGACACGGCTATCGACTTAACTTCCACAGAATTCGAATTATTGAGCTTTTTAGGCAAGCATCCTGATCAAGTGTTTTCGCGTAGCCAATTACTTGATTCAGTGTGGGGTTATCACCACAGTGGCTACGAGCATACCGTGAATTCCCACATTAACCGCTTGCGCAACAAGCTGGAAAAAGATGTTACCCAGCCACAAATTATTCAAACCGTTTGGGGCGTAGGCTACAAACTCAACTCAGCAGGAGTGCATTGATGAAGGTTATCGCCAACTCTCTTTACCAACGGCTGGCGATTTCTGTCACCTTAACGTTTGCTTTATTGGGGTATTTATTTTTTTGGTGGAGTAGCTCACTTGCCCAGCATTCTCAATTTCAAGCTGAGCAAAAGCTTCACATTGAGCTCGCGGAACACTTAGCGCAAGACAACCCTCTGCTACAAGACGGCGTTTACGACAAACCAGCCCTTGAAAACCTGTTTCACACCTTAATGCTGCTTGGCCCGGCATTTGAGTTTTACTTCCTCGATCCGAGCGGAAAGATTCTGACCTACTCAGCTAAGCCCGACAAAATTAAACGCAAATCAGTCGACCTAACACCAATATCGCAGCTTATTGATGCCCCTCACCAAGTACCGATTTTTGGCGATGATCCACGGCACTTGTCGAGGAAAAAAATATTCTCGGCAGCACCTGTTTACAAGGGTGAAAAGCTTCAAGGCTATTTATACGTGATCATTGGCGGCGAAATTTATGATTCAACTTATGCAAAAGTAAAGTCTGATCAGCAATTGTTAGAACACTTGTCGCTACTCGGCGGCAGTTTACTGCTGTTGTTGATTTTATTGCTTATGCTGTTTCGCAGTTTCACTAGCCCTATTCGCCGGTTGGTACGCGATATCAATAACATTCGTGATGCCAACTTTGATCAGGAGAAAATTAGTTTAAATCACTGGCGCGCAAACTCGACGATAACAGTTGACCAAGCCGTAACTGAAGCTACTTATGACGAGTTCAAAGAGAGCACTAAGCAAAATGAAGTTGAGCAGCTCGGCGCTAATTTTGTCGCCATGGTGGAACAAATCAATAGCCAATTTCAGCAGCTTAAACACAACGACAAAATTCGTCGCGAACTGCTGGCTCATCTATCTCACGACTTGCGAACACCGTTGGCGGCGATGAAAGGCTATGTAGAAACCTTATCGCTTAAAAATGAAGAGCTGAACATTTCGCAGCGTCAGCAGTACATCAATACAGCACTGCGAAATGTTGAACAGCTCAAACTGCTCATCGATCAAATATTTGAGCTAGCTCACTTAGAAGATGGGCAAGTGTCAGTAAACAACGAGGCTTTCGCTGTTGGCGAATTACTGCATGACATCATTGCGAAATTTGCACTAAAAGCACAACAAAAGCATATCAATTTATCGCTATTACCCGACCACTGCGAGCGTGTAGTTTATTCTGACATAGCTAAACTTGAGCGTATTTTAACTAACCTTATTGAAAATGCGCTGCGTCATACGCCAGAAAACGGCAACATCAGTGTTCAAATCACACCAGTGAACGATAAGTTGAGAATTAGTGTGGTGGACACTGGCACAGGTATTCATCAAAAAGATTTAGCTTACATATTTGATGCCCGCTATCGCGCCAGTAACGCACAAGGAGAAAAGAACCGACATGCTGGCCTAGGCTTAGCCATTAGTAAACGTTTGAGTCAGCTACTTAATAGTGACTTAAGCGTGACCAGTGAGTTAGGCAAAGGCAGTGCTTTCTCACTGACGCTGGCGCAAGCTAGGTAGCATTAATATATGGGTAAGCGAGTTATTTAATTTTTGTAACAATAAGCCTGTATTAACTAGATACAGGCTTATTGCGCAAGCTTTAACATTAATATCAGCGTGTTACTGCGTCTCTTTGGCGGTTTTGGCAGCTTTGCCGAGCAAGGCAATACACTCATCAATTGGCACCGCAGGACTAAAATAGTAGCCTTGAATTTGATTACAGCCATAGTCTCGCAGGCAATTGAGTTGCTCTATGGTTTCAACGCCTTCGGCAATCACTTGCATATCTAATTTACCAGCAAGATCAATCAAGGTTTGTGTCAGCAAGCTTTGATTGCGTTCTATCAAAATATTATCCACAAACGACTTATCGATTTTCAAAATGTCGACTGGGTATTCAATCAGGTTACTAATGGATGAAAAGCCAGTGCAGAAGTCATCTAGCGCAATTTTAACACCTGTATCTTTAAGCTTAGCCAATGCCTCATTTACGTAATGATTCGATGACATAGCCACTGACTCTGTAATCTCAATAACAACTTTGTCAGCCGGAATAGCATACTTGGCTATGGCTTGCGTCACCAACGCCACTTGATCGTTGTCAGTACGAAATTCATTGATTGAGCGGTTAATGCTAAAACTAATGTGCTCATAACCTAGTTGGTGTAAGCGCCCTAAATCTTGGCAAGCACGCTCTAGCACAAATTGGCCCAACTTGGAAATTAAACCAAACTCTTCTGCGATGGGGATAAACTCTCCAGGGGAGACAAAACCAAATTGATCATCATGCCATCGTACTAAGGCTTCAAACTTTTCTATTTGCTGGGTTTTAGCGCAAATAATGGGTTGGTAATTAACCGTTAATGCATGTGCGGCTAGCGCGAGTTTTAGTTTGTCTCTTAATGCCAAGCGACGCAGGTACTGTTGCTGTAATTGCTGGTCATGAACGCCAATCGCGTGTTTATTTGAGCTTTCACGGTTACTGTTCGCTTTTGCCCGCTGCATTGCATGACTGGCATTTTTTAAAAGCTCAGTTGCGGTGGCATTGTTTTCACAACAAAGGCCTTGAGAAAACTCTGCCAAGCCAATGCTCACCTGTATTGATAGAGCAAGTTGTTTAAACTCAAAAGGCGCTGACAATAGCTGTTGAATTTGCTCAGCTTTCATTTTCGCTTGTTTGAGATCGCTATTGGGCAACAACAAGGTAAATTCATCGCCACTATAACGACAAATAAGGTCGTGATTGTCGTAGGCCTCTTGCAATCGCTTACCAACAGCGACCAACAAAAAGTCACCCATCACATGGCCGTAAATATCATTAATCTCTTGAAAACGGTTGATATCAAGGTACATCACCACAAAAGGCTGGTGAGACGCTTTACTGCGTTTGACCTGTGAATCGACACTTTCAATAAAAGCTCGACGATTAGCTAGTCCAGTTAACGGCTCTTTATCAGCATAAAAGCGCAAACGTCGCTCAGTTTCTTTCCATTCGCTAATATCACTAAATATAGCGACGTAGTTAGTAATCTCTCCGTGCTCGTCTTTTACGGCATTGAGCAATAACTCTTCTGGAAAAATTTCACCATTTTTTCGTTGGTTATAAATTTCACCGCGCCAAACTCCCTTTTCAACTAAGGTTTCCCACATATCTTGGTAAAAATCTGCGTCTTGTTTACCTGAGCTAAAAATAGCGGGGTCTTGGCCAATTAGCTCTGCTTCATCATAGCCAGTTAAATTTTCTAACGCTTTATTAACCCATACAATTTTGTTTTTACTATCAGAAATCATTACTGCTTCAGAAGCATTTTCTAGCACGGTATCAGCCAAACCCAGTCGCTTAATCAGTTGCTGCTGTTCAGTAATATCCTGAATGCTCAATTGCACAACGAGTTCATCGGTAAGGCTATCTGTTTTGGTTTCACCCAACACTTTTAGGTGTTTACTCTCGCCAGCAGGCGTCGTAATTTCAACTTCAATAGCAAAGCATTCAACATCGCCTTGTTCGATAGCCGCCAACTGTTCAGTTATTTTTTGATGATCTCTCGGTACAATTAGTGCTGCTAATTGTTTACGTGTAAGTTGCTGCTGCTCTGATAAACCAAAAAGTTGATAAGCATAATCACTAGCAAACACGGTATCAGCGCTTAAATGCCACTCAAGCGTACAAAGTTTTGCGAGCGATTCACCCAGTGACATATGTGAGATTAGCTGCTCATTTTCTACAGAATTTAATTCATATTTAAATTCGGCACCAATTAGGTAGCCAACTTCACGAAACCAAGCGCAATCACTTGGCGCCACATCAGTTGGACAATCAAACAAACAAACTAAAATACCAACTGGTTTATCGTTAAATGATCGAATCGTAACGGCAATATAGCTTTCAATTTTCCAGTCCTTTAGCGCATCATCATAGGGGAATATTTCCTGCACACCACTTGAGAACTTGCATGTTCCAAGCGATTCTTTGGCTTTAGCACAAGGAGTGCCAGCAAGTTGATAAACGAAGTTTTCCGCTTCTTTGCCATCGGCTAAATGCAATACGGTTCTTACTTGATCGTCATCGACAAATTTACCAATAAAGCAATGGCTAGGTTGTAGCTTTTCTTGAATACTATGCAACGCATGACGATACCGTCCTTGACTGGACTGGATGCCAAAAAACTGCGCTAGATCGTTAGTCATATATTAAAACCGGATAACAAAGGCCACTTAAAGTCGTAATGTGGTTGCAACCTCACCCTATAATGTGAAGTTGCGACATATTACCTAAACAGCCCTGTTGTTTATTGATTATAGGTCAATGAATTAATTAAACGTTGTTGTTAGCTCTTCAATGTCTTCAACATTGCTGAAAACATCAATACTGTTTTGCTCAACTTGTCGCACTATTTCATTACTGCGATGCGAGCTATCAGTAATAGTCTGAACACTTTCTCTAAGCTGCTCGGTAACGACACTTTGCTCTTCCGTCGCAGCGGCAATTTGCGAAGTAACATTGTCAAGTTCATGCATCATATGAATGACTTTATCCATCGCCTGTTTTGCTTGAACAGACTCCGAATTACATTGCTCTGCATTATCTTTACTGACCAACATTAAATTACTCCATGAGGTTAACGTCGCTTGTAACTCTTTCACTGAACCACGAATTTGCTCTGTCGCTCCTTGGGTACGACTTGCTAAGGTGCGCACTTCGTCAGCAACAACAGCAAAGCCACGTCCTTGCTCGCCAGCGCGCGCAGCTTCAATGGCAGCATTTAAAGCTAATAGATTTGTTTGGTCGGCAATACCTTCGATTTCCGCCATGACAGTCGATATCTCATCGGCATCACTCACTAATTTATGTGCCGTGCTTGCGGCATTATCAACTTCCCCAGCCAATGTACTGATTTTTGTTTGACTAGAGTTAACAATTTCAATGGCATCATCACATGTCGCTTGTACTTCACGGACTTTTTCGTAGGCATTAGCGGTATTCTGATTCACTTCTTCAAAGCTACCACTCATTTGCGTAATTGCCGCAGCTAATTGATCAAAGTGACCGCTTTGTTCCATGATGCGAGCAAACGCTTCACCGGTTGATGTTTGTAACTGCTCAGCAACACGCTTTAGCTTACGGCCTGAATCATTACCACGCCCCAACACGGTGCGAATTTTGGCTGATAATATTTGACGAGGATAATCAATAATACCGACACTTCCTTTACCGCTAATAATCAAACGCGTTGGGCTATCGTATAGGGCTTTTGATTCGGCCACATACCTAGGGAGGCGAATAAATTCTTCGGAAAAAATAACGACCAATATTGCTACCAGCAAAAAAGGTAAAAACGCTAGGCTCAAAGCGCCTGTCTGCCAGTAAAGTAGAACAGCAGTGAGCATTGTTACCACTCCAGCCAAGCTAAGTTTCAGTGGGCGATTTGCATGAAAGTCAGTCAGTGACTTTTCTTGATTAACAGCATCATAAAGTGCTTGAGCCTGATCTTTTTGTGCTTGGCTAGGTTTACAACGCACAGATTGATAACCAGTAACGACTCCGCCTTCGTAGAGTGGTGTGACAAAGGCATCTACCCAGTAATAATCGCCATTTTTACAGCGGTTTTTCACTAAACCACGCCAAGAGTCGCCGCGTTTTAGCTTTTCCCATAAGTCGCCAAAAGCCACTTTAGGCATATCTGGGTGACGAACAATATTGTGCGGCTGGCCAATTAACTCGTCTTCACTATAGCCAGCAATTTTACAGAACTCTTCATTGGCATATGTGATCACACCACGGGTATCCGTGATTGAAACCAGCTGCTCTGATTCTGGAAATAAAACTTCTACACCGCTCATAATATTTACCCCAATGATTACGCCTGATTTTTTATATAAAATTTGTAATTTATTTGTTTTTTATCAATAAACTCATCCATGAATCCGATCAAAATTTGATCATTATCAATAACTATAGAAATAGATGCAAGACCACTCAAATTCATAACTTTATTTGGGATATGCCTATCTTAAGCCGCTATACCAGTGGCTTAATGGCAAATTATTCCAAGCTAAGTAATTGCATGTATATGTAACAAGGTGTTACTGCACGCAATTTAGATAAATCAGAAAAGCAATAGAGTTGACCAAGCAGTCAAAATAATAACTTAGTCAAAATTAAATCAACGTAACTAATTGTAATCGTTGGTTTAAGTATAGAGGGAGCAATGATTAGCAAGTTCGCATAATTATCGAACAACTAGCGTACTACTATGAGCAATCAAAAATAGGCGTAATAAAAGCTGGCCACAGCGTCTGTGCATGCTTAGATCGAAAGAAACCAAAGTGACCAATCTGTTCAAGGTTTTGTTCTTTCGGTGAAATATATTGATGATTTTTTTCAGCTGTTTGATAAAAGCTATGCAGCTTATCAACACTGGCATAGTTAATCAGTTCGTCGTCCTGAAAAGCTAAGGCTGTAATCGGCAACGTTAACGCATGGTATTGTTCGCGCACTTGGTTACCCTCACAACCAACTAAGTAGTCTGGATTTAGACACCATTGCCGCCACTGGCGCATCACCCCATAAGGTAAATCACCAATGATACCGAGCTTTTTACCCGGAAAATAACCAACAAGACGAGTTGCAATCGGCACCACTAAAAACCACAACATTAACGAAACAGATTTAATTTTAATGTCTGATGTTTTCCAATAACCTGAACCCGAGGCTACCGTAATTAATTGTGTTACCTTGTGTCGATTGGGGATCATCGCAAAGACTTGCCCACCTAAACTATGGCCTAACCAATAGATAGGTTTTCCTTGCGCAAGTAACTCAGCTTTGTCGATCATGTAAACACAATCTTGCTGTACCCAATCAGAAATAGTTATCGAGACTTGTGCAAGCGGTTGTCGCAATGACTGCCCCATGCCACGGTAATCAAAAGTAAGTACCTCGAATCCTTGCTCTGCCAACCACTGAGCAAAGTCAAAATAAAACTTTTGCTCCACACCCATCGCAGCGGCAATGACCACCACACCGCGATCGGCTTTACTGGTTTGAAAATGGTATCCAACCAATGGATTATGACAACAAATTTCAACACTAAACCTTTGCTGCACAAGCTATTCCTCGCTTACTTTTTGCTCTAGCATATAAAACTGTACCTGCTTAAGCAATCAGCTTGTTTAAGCAATTTTACGGGCAGCTTTACCTATTTTTTTGACTACTTCTTGTCGGTTCGGTAACTGTGGCTCTGCGCCCAGGCGTAGCTCTTTTACCTCTAACATCTGACAGAATTTTTGGAAGGTGGCAATATCTTGCGCGGAAAAACCTTCTTCACCGGCGTGTAAACTACCGTCTAAAAACGCAAAGTCACCATTAACGTTTAGTTGGGCAATCGCCCTATATGGCTGTCCATAGCTATCAACTTTTAGAGCGCGTACTAACTTGATTTCAAAAATCCAGTCATCCATGCGCACACATCGTGAAATAGCTTCAGTCATCGTGCTACCTTATTGTCCTATGTTACTTATTTTAATAAGTTATGTGTTGTAAAAAAGCCGATTGCAGGTTGGGGGTACAATCGGCAAGATGGGAGAAAATACTCTTTATAAGTTATGCGGAAACGTTTAATACCAAACGGGTATAAACTGCCTAGAAGTTCTTTTTGACATCAACTTTGGCAAGAAAGCTCTTCAACTCTTCTTCGCTGATACCTTTATCTTCATTGCGATCAATTTTTTTGAACTGCTCTTTGAGTAGTTTATTCTTACTCATGCTCAGCTCTTGTTCGCTGATCACGCCATTGCTGTCGATATCAAGCGGGGCAAACAGCTTGTCATGCGACACCATATGGCCTGCTTTCACAGATTTTTCTTCCATTTGAGCCTTGGCCTTATCAAGCGCTGCTTTTTCTTTTGGATCTTCGTTAGCTTGTACCGTAATTGAACAAACAGCTACGGCAAATACCAATGCAGATACTTCAAGTAAGCTTATGTTTTTCATGATGTAATATCCTTGTTTCTATAATATCGCTGGTTTGAGGAGTCAGACGTTTCGCATGCAATAACAAATGTCTATGCTCCTTTAATAACCAGAATGCAGTTATCGCACCTGTGCTATTGCTCTTGTGCTCCTGTTCTATTGCACTTGCCGTACCAAGAAGGCAAACCATTGAAATATATAAATATTAACTATTTTCACAGTGCAGAATTGTTGTTTATCAACGACAGATATAAACAAGGAAATAACTAAACTTTGCAGGCTCCTTTACTCCAGAGGTTTTTATTTATATTTATCAAAACGTTAGCCAAACAAAGCGAATAACTCTTGCACTGTTGCCAAAAAGCAACACGCTTGTGTTTAGCAATTAAACACCTTTAAAGTGATAACAATCATATTCAATCTTTTAGAGCGAAAATCAGCATGACTAGCGATCTACCGCTGCTAGCACGAGTGCAACGAACGATTCGACAGTTGTCAATTAAGCACTTGGCAGTATTAGGTTTTTTTAGTGTTATTGGGCCTTTGTTTGCGGCTTTACTGTTTATTGCAGAGCAAACTAAGGCAGCATCAACCTTAGGTGTGCAATCGATATTGGCAGTGTCTACTTTGGTGGAGGCGAACCAAGATCTCAGTCAAACACTCACTAAAGCTGAGCGCTTTGCCAGCCAATACATCGTACTTAAAGAAATTGAATTATTAGACAGATTCACGGTTGAACACTTTAAAGCGGTCAATATTTTGGATAGCCAACTTGCCAAAATTAAAGATCCGAAACTCGACAGCAATATTGACGCACTTAATCAGCAATTAAGTTGGGTCGCTGAACGTTTACCCAGAGATCTAAATAATCTTGAAGAGGTCAGCCAGGCATTTCGCGATATAGCCCCCTTGAGCCAAGCACTAAGAGAACGCAGTGATCAGCTAATTCAGTTAAAAGCCCATGCCATTCGTGGACAAACAGAAAAAGTTGATAGCGTTATTTATCAAAGCCTAGTTATCGTGCCCATCAGTTTGCTGATTGCGGCGATTTTTGTTTATTTGATCAATCGACCACTGCGCCGGTTAACTCAGCAAATTGCGCACCTGACGCAAGATAATTTTGAGCATGCCTTTGCCTTAGGCGGTCCAAAAGAAATTAACAATATCGCCCGAGCATTAGAGACTATGCGGGTTCGATTAAGGGCGCTAGAACTGCAAAAATCATCGTTTATCCGCCATATTTCTCATGAATTAAAAACACCGCTAGCAGCAATTCGTGAAGGGAGTGCCTTGTTAAACGACAGCAGCTTAGGAGCATTAAATGCAGGCCAGCAAGAGGTCAGTGGCATTATCGTTAATAGCGTTATGCGCTTACAGCAGCTTATTGAAGACTTGTTAGCGTTTAACATTGTGCTTGATTCCACGAGTTTGCAAGACCGTCAGCTAACCAAAGTGTCAGATGTTATTGAAAACGTTGTCAGCCAACATAAACTCGCGCTGCAACGTAAAGCGTTAACAGTTGATTTAACGTTAGTTGATGTTCAACTCATGACTAATCAGAAACAGCTTACCGTGGTAGTTGAGAACCTCTTATCGAACGCAATCAAATACACACATCATGGCGATACCATCACAGTAGCGACTAAGCTAGATAAAGAGAAACTAATACTCTCAATTAGCGACAATGGGCCGGGTATGTCAGCACAAGAGATGGAACAAATATTTGATGCCTTTTATCAGGGCAAGTTGGCGAATACCAGTGAGATAGACAGCAGCGGACTTGGTCTTACCATAGTGCAAGAGTTAGTGATGCGTTTAAATGGCAAAATTACCGTAAATTCCAACCAAAGTGAGCACACTCACGGCAGCCAATTTGTCGTAAACTTACCGCGCCCTAGTGGGCAGGAGTCCTAGCATGAAGCGTATCAAAGTTGTTATTGGTCTATTTGCTATCAACTTATTAATAGGGTGCAGTCATTTAATCTTGCCCTCCTCGCCTACTTCTTCTCAACCGCAGGAATTACATTCAATAGATGCAAATGCTCGGATAAATACTATCGGTCAACTTAACTTGAGTGGCTATTATCAATGGCTAAAAGGTTTAGAGCCTGAACAACTGGCTAGTGAAGTGGCACTGCAACAGTCGCGCAAAGCAAAAGATAACCCAGATGCTGATTTATTCTTACTGTTACTGAGAAGTTTACCTAGCACTTCCATTCACAACCCATACACAGCGAAAGCTATGCTTAATCAAGGGGAGTTCAACCAATACATTTATGCCAATGTCAGCCCCGCTGATTTGGCCTTTGTCACAATGTTGCGCGATCAACTCAACCAACAACTTTTACTCATACAAGCGAATGAAAAAACGATTGAGCAAAGCCAACAAGAAATCGCCAAACTGACAATTAAGCTTGCCATGTATCAGCAAGCAAATACCTCGCTCAATGAAAAACTTGAACAACTTAAAGCTATTGAAGCTCAGCTCAACGCAAGAGAACATCAGTAATGTCTACTTCCCTATTCTCCAAAGAAAACGTCACAAAGAACACTACGGATAGCGCCACTGAGCATGCCCGAATTCTTGTTGTAGACGACGATCCTAGCTTGCTTAGATTGCTCAGTATTCGCTTAGCCGGTGCTGGCTATCAAATTGAAACTGCTGAGAACGCAAAGGTTGCGCTTGGTGTAATGACAAGCTTTCAGCCAGATATGGTGATTAGCGACTTAAAAATGGAAGGGATGGACGGTTTTGCGCTATTTGAGCAAATTCGCGCCCGTCATCCCCACTTACCCGTTGTCATCATGACCGCACACGGCACAATTCCCGATGCTATTAATGCGACGAAACAAGGGGTGTTTAGCTTTCTAACCAAACCCTTTGAGAGTAAACAATTATTAGATACGGTTGAACAAGCACTCAAATTGCAGCCTTTGCACGCCAATGACACAGCTGACGAAAACTGGCGTAAACGTATAATTTGCCGAAGCTCAAAAATGGCTCAACTACTGGTGCAATCGAAACAGGTGGCACAAAGCAATTTTAGTTTATTAATACACGGTCAAAGCGGTACAGGCAAAGAATTGCTCGCCAATGCCATTCATCAAGCCAGTAAGCGATCAAGCCAGCCATTTACCGCAATCAACTGCGCAGCAATCCCTGAAGCATTACTAGAGTCAGAACTCTTTGGCCATGTCAAAGGTGCATTTACAGGGGCAGATAAGCGCCACATTGGCCTGTTTGAAGCGTGCGATGGTGGCACTTTATTTCTCGATGAAATTGGCGATATGCCAATGAATTTTCAAGTTAAGTTGCTACGTGCGTTGCAAGAAAAAGAGATTCGCCCGGTCGGTAGCACGCAGTCAATTGCAGTTGATGTTCGGGTTATTTCAGCGACCCATAAAAATCTGCGCAAAGCGATACTCGAAGGTAAATTTAGAGAAGATCTTTATTATCGGCTTAATGTCGTCGAGCTCGAAATTCCGCCGTTAGCAGAGCGCCGTGAAGATATTCCGTTGCTCGCACAGCACTTTCTTCACAAGAGCAAAAACCAAACCGACAGTGTTAATGTCACTGGGTTTACCCAAGAAGCGATGGAGCTATTAATTACTGCCCCTTGGCCTGGCAATATTCGTCAATTGGAAAATGTTGTGGAACAAAGTATTGCACTTGCAACTGAGCCACTCATTAGCGAGCAATTAATTAGCAATGCACTGCGCAACAAACCCGGTGTACTGCCTTCTTTTGCACAGGCTAGAGAGCAATTTGAGCGCGACTATCTAGCCAAGTTACTGCGACTAACTAATGGCAATGTAACGCAAGCCGCTAGAATTGCTCAGCGCAATCGTAGCGAATTTTACAAGCTGTTAAATCGCCATCATTTAACACCTGAAGCTTTTCGTGATGCTAGTGACTTACACGAGTGATAATTACGACAGTGCTAACTCACGACAGCAAGGTAGCGATTTAGCATTTCAGATAGCGCGTCTTTATTAATCGGCTTGCTCAAATAATCATTCATGCCTGCCGCTAAACACTTTTCTCTATCTCCTGCCATGGCATTCGCTGTCATGGCAATAATCACCATTTCTTGATGCCGCTTACCACCATCGCCAGCACGAATCGCACGTGTTGCTTGATAGCCATCCATTTTAGGCATTTGAATATCCATCAAAGCCACATCGTAGTGCGCATTGCTCGCACTTAACATAGCTATCGCCTCAAGACCATTGGCTGCAATATAGCAGCTGTAGCCCAACTTATTCAGCACCCCTTTAGCAACCATTTGATTAACGCGGTTGTCTTCTATCAGCAAAATTTTATGCTGCGTCGCTGGATTTTCCTCAGGTTGCGAACTGGTGCTGATTGACGTCACACGCTCAGTTTCGACTATCGATATTGGGCTGTTGTTATTCTCAGCGAGCTGTTCTAACGTGTTTGGCTGGTCATTTACTCTGTCTTGGCTGCCCTGTTCACTTTGGTTGCCCTGCTCACTTTGGCTACCTAGTTCACTAATGTAATGTCTTGTCACAAGTGGCTTGGCAAAACGCAGCGCTTCGCCATCATCAGCAATAATATTAACTGCGGCGCGCAAATCGTTAATCGTTGCAGGTTTTGGGAAGTAACCACTAAAGCCCATTTGTGCAAAGTGTTTTGCATCACCCGGCGTTTGCATCGATGTCATCACAATCAGTTTCATCTGATGTTCAGGGTCAAGCTTGATTAACTCACGCGCCAGCATTTCACCATCCATGGTTGGCATTTGCATATCTAAAATACCAATATCGAATAGCGGCTGCTTAGCTTCAATGCGTTGCTGACAAATCAGTAGTGCTTGTTCACCACTACTACAACTCGTCACATTCGCTCCCCATTGAGTGAGCTGGCGGTTTAAGACTTCGCGATTGGTGTCATTATCATCCACCAAAAGAATAGTCAGTTCACTGATATCAACTTCCGGCATACTGGCAACAATTTGCGGTGTTTTGCCAACCCGAATATCACAAGTAAATTCGCTACCTTTATCTTGCACTGTGCTGACCGATACATTGCCATTCATGCGCTGACAAAGCTTCTTAACAATCGCTAAACCAAGGCCGGTACCACCGTAATGGCGAGTTGTTGATGAGTCAACTTGACGGAATTTTTCAAATAATAAATGCAGTTTATCTTGTGGTATGCCAATGCCAGTATCTTTGACAACCAGCCGCAAACGCCAATAAGTTTCATCTTCTTCCGTCAGACTTGCTGAAATAACCACTTCACCACTGTGCGTAAACTTAATTGCATTACTAATTAAATTAGTCAGCACTTGCCTGATACGGCTTGGATCACCGATGACTTGTCGGTCGCTCAGCCCAACCGTATCAAGGATTAATTCAATGCCTTTGCGCTGAGCCTGTGGCGCCATCGCTTCGCTCAACTCACCCATCATATGAGCAAGATCGAACACAATCGCTTCCAGATCTAGTTTATCGGCATCAATTTTAGAGAAATCTAAAATATCATTAATCAACTGTAACAATGAGTTTGCGCTACTTTGCGCTAGTTGCACTTTGTGTTGTTGATCGCGCTCTAATTCACTGTCTTGCAGCAGCTCTAACATGCCAATAACACCATTCATTGGTGTACGAATCTCATGGCTCATGCTGGCAAGAAATTCATTCTTGGCTTTAACCGCAGATTCAGCCTGCGTTTTCGCTGCTTTAAGCGCAAGTTCGTCACGCATCCTGTCGGTCACATCGTAATTTACACCAATTAGATTAGTAACTTGCCCTGCCTCATTGACCGTATTGATGGCTGAGGCTTTGATGTAACGCACTTCGCCCGATGGACGAATAATTCGAAATTGTGCGTCAAACTTACTAGCAGTGCTGATTGCCTTTTGTAAGAGTTCATTAATTTGAATTCTGTCGTCTGGATGCAGTCCTTGCCTCCATGCAGACAGCGCACCTGAGAAGTTATCACGCTCAAGACCATAGAGTTTGAGCATCCACTCGTCCCATTGGAGCTCATTGGTCAACACGTTAAAGTCCCAAATCCCGATCCCTGCAGAATCAGCAGCTAAGCTCATACGGCGGTTACTTTCCGTGATTTTACGAGCTGCAGCTTTTTGTTCGCTGATATCGAGATGTGTTCCGATCATTCGCTTAGGTCGGCCGTCTTCGTGCCACTCGACAACCTTGCCCGTGTCTAACACCCACAGCCAATGTCCGTTTTTGTGGCGTAAACGGGTTTCGCAATTGTAACGCTCGGTTTCACCGCGCCAATGACGTTCAAGTTCAAGTTGAGATTTTGGTAGGTCATCAGGATGAACCCTTAACGACCAAGACTTGGCACTGACTGGTGCTAGCTCTTCTAAGGTATAGCCAATAATATTCGCCCATCGCTCGTTGAGTACAGCCTCGTCGGTGTCAATCTCCCAATCCCAGATACCAACGGCGGTAGCATGTATTACCGAAGCTAATCGCTCATTGCTGTCGGATAGTGCCTGCTGCGCTTTAACGCGTTCGGTAATGTCTTGAAATGAGCCATACAAACGCACGCACTCACCGTCTTCAAATTCTGCTTCGCCCTTGGCAATGACCCATATTTCACGGCCTGTTGCGGTAACTAACTCCAGTTCTTGCTCATAAGATTCACCATAAGCGATAGAACGTTCAACCAACTGAGTAATAAGGTCGCGGCTACGACCTTCTTTATAAAAGTTTATCGCCGTAGCCAATTCAGGCACATAATCTGCCGGCACTTCATGAATTTGCTTGGTCATAGACGACCAATAGATGTGATTCGTTTTTAAATCAACTTCCCATGCACCTAGACGCGCCAATTGGCTCATGTGCTCCATTAACTGCTGTTGACCAGAAAGTTGGTCGCGCTGACGACTGCGTGTTAGCTCATAACCAACCCAATGCGCCATAAGTTGCAATAGCTCAATGTCTGAATCTTTAAAGCTCTGCGCCGAAGGCGAATCACTAGAAAAATTCATGGTGCCATAACGTTTGCCATCAACCCACAGTGGCGTACCTATGTAGGTTTCTAAAGCAAACTCTTGATAGCAAGGGTGACCACTTAACTCACTGTTAGCAACGTGTTCAATTGCCATGGGTTTATTAGCATTTAGCGTATGAAAACAATAAGTTTTAGCCAGAGTGAAAGTATCTCCTGGCTGTAAAGCATCGTCAGGACTACGGGCACTCAGAATCACATAATCATCATCTTCAATTTGACTAATAATGCCATTAGGCAGGTGAAATAAATCACAGCCTAACGCTAAAATTTGCTGCATTTTATCGTCAAGGTCAGCGTTACTGTCTGTGGTGATTTCGTGTATACGCTTTAAGGCAAGTTCCGTTCGTCGTTGCTCAGTAATATCGTTTTGAATAAGGATGAATTTGTTGCGTTTGGTATCTGCCTTTAATGGCACTATGGTAGTCGTGAACCAAAGTTTGCGACCGTAACTTGAGAGCGTGCACAACTCACCACGCCAGACATTACCAGTACGTAAGGTTTGATAAATTTTTTCAATAAAGCTATCGCTGTGATGATCGCTACGCAGCTTTTCGACTGGTTGAAACAAAAGCGCATCTGGCTGGTAACCATACACTTGACTAAAACGCTTGTTATAAAACGTGATGGTACCTTGCTGGTCGAATTGTAATACGAGTGAGTGTTTATTAATGGCAAACTGAAAGTCTGAAGCACGATTGCGTTCATTACTTAACTTTGAGTATGTGTCGCGCAATAGTTTGCGCATCACGTAATAGGCATAATAAGCAACAAACAAAAAGACCAAAATAGTGACTGACCAAATCACATAACCTTTGCGCTCACTCGCATGATATCGTTCGCTTGCCTCTTGCTGAAAAACATCTAAAGCATGCTCAAGCAAGTTAACAAAATCATCGCCTACTAACGCCCTAACTTGCACTTGTTGCTCGGTAGAAATTGAGGGGGCACGTGCCAGTGCTTCAGCGCTGTCCAAATAAGCAGTAAGGCGTTGGCTCAAATCATGGTATGCGTCGTAATTTCTTGAGAATTCTGACGATTTATTTTCCATTAACAAACCAACATGTTGCACTAAGACACTGAGGTTATCTCGCATTCTGGTTGCCGTAGAAATTACTTTGGTCGCTAACTTGGTATCACTATCAGTTTCATTACCTTGCTGATAACTTTGCAGTAATAGGGTTATTTGTTGAAGCAAATTGCGCTGTTCATTAGCTGTTATCGACACTTGCTGAAAGATTTGCTGCTCTTGATAATGAACGCGTAATTGGTAAAAAGCAGCGATCACCAAAACAACATTCAACGCAAATAATAAAACATAACGTCGAGTAAAATTGGCGAGTACTGAGTGCATTTTTTGCATTAAGCAACCTTAGTAGGTTTAGGTTAAGTAGATTAGGTTAAAAAAGACTTATTAACCTCGGCTCGGGATAAGAAATAGTGAAAAACAAATTTAATCCCAAAGTTACAATTAAAACCTTCTTCTAGCATGATATTTTTGCTGATATCAAGGCGAATTTACGCGTCAATAGCTAGTCTATTGCAAGTGAATTCAACACAGATAGCAGTGTAAATAGCTGCTAGAAGTACATTAATTATCCTGAGCTGAGGTTTCTTAATAATTTGTAAAGTATTGCACGCCTTCAAGGCAAATCAATGCCAATGTTTATACGTAGCACCATACTGGCGGACATTTGCTGCTGGTAAACATAAACAGCGAGCAGCCATACACGTTGTGAGTATTACTATTCCATTAACAATCGACTAAGCGACTGCTGATATTTCTCTTTTTTCTCCTCGGTAAAGCCTACATGGGTTTCTACTAGTTCACCTTCGCGATTAAATATCATGCTGCTTGGCATGCCCGGCAAGTTAAAATGGCGAGCAATTTTGCCATTTGGGTCGTAAATAACATCAAAATCCGCCGGATGCTCCTGCAAAAATACCAAGGCATGTGCTTTGTCGGCATCTAAATTGACGGTAATAATTTTTAACCCCTGAGACTGATATTTTTGCTGCATCTCATTCATCCAAGGGAAAGATGCTTTACAAGGAATGCACCACGACGCCCAAAAATCCAAATAAATCACCTGGCCTTTATGATTGGCAAGTGACGCTTCCAGTTCGATAAGTTTGGCGTGTTTCGCTGACACTTGGCTCGAAAGTACAAGCATCAGCGCGATGCTTAGCATGGTGAGTAGTCGATGGGTCAGAGGAGCAAATATTTTTTTCATAGTCATAAAAATACGGAGTAAATTAACATTATACCTATTGAAATAAAGCATTAATCAAAACGGTAGCTAAGTGAGACAAAGAGCGAGCGCGGCTCACCAACAAAGTAACGGTATTGGCCAAAGCCAAAGTCAGCACGTTCAGCATAGTCTTGATCCGTTATATTAAGCCATTGTGCTGCTAAGGTTAAATTCGTTGCAATGGGTGCACTGGCACGAAGGTTAATCAAGTTATGGCCTTCATAGTCTGCCGTGTTTTCAGGATTAACAAAATAATTCCCCATATGTTGCCACTCAAGCACCACTCGTTTGTCGTCAGGTGATTGCCAGCCCAACTGAACACTGCCCATGTGCTGCGGCGCAGTATCGATTTCATTCCCTTTAATGTTCAACCGACTTAGCGTCAGGTCAGCCTCATACGTATGGTTGGCTAAGGTGCCATTGGCTTGTACAAAGAAGTTATTCGGCAATTGGTAGCGTAACAAGAACTCTATACCACGATGACTCGTTTCACCGTTATTAACGTTTTGGCGATCAGCATCTTGAAAAATAACCTGCTCTTTTTCCATCGCGAATAACGATACATCATAAAACAGCTCACTTGTTTGACCGCGCATGCCAAGCTCAATGCCATCTGATGTTTCTGGCGCTAAGTTCGCAACGGTTTGCCCCGCTTGCAGGCGAAAAAGCTCCGTTGCTTGTGGTGCTCGGTAACCTTGTGAATATTGGCTGTACACTCGATGGTTGGGCGCTAACTGATAACTTGCTCCCACTTCAAAAGAGGTTTCATTAAAGCTCACTTGCTGTGAACTTGGGCGCGTATACCGACAATTCGTCACCTCTGGTGCGCAAGCGCTGCCATCACTCAAGTTATTTTGGTAGTCATAATCTGTGTATTCGTAGCGCACACCAGCTGATAGTTCTAATCGGTCTACAACTTGCCAAAATGCTTTCGCATAAGGGGCAATTACCGTGGCATCGACTTCATAATCATAGTGAAAACCAGTGGGTAAATGCGGTGCAAAGGGCTCTGCTTGAAACTGAGTAAGTTCACCCTGAGTATGGTCGATATCTACCCCTGCTATCCAACTAAACGTTTGCTGTACTTGTTGATAACTAAGCTTTACACCTGCCCCAGTTTGGCTATTTTCTTCAACAGGCTGCCACGGCAGAAAGTGTTGCAGAAATTCCATATCAGTCCAGCGAATGTAAGGAGTGATGTTAACCACTGAATGCTCACTCGGTCGATAGTCGATAAGCGAATAGGCTCGCATACTTTGACTGTCGCGATAAGCTTCAGGGTTTGGATTTTCACGTTTGCGAGACTGCTCTTTGTACGCCTCAAAGCCCCGAATAAAACCAGCGGTGTCTTGTGCTAAGTTAGCACCTGATATGACATTTTTTATTGACCAATTTGCCCCTTGAAATTGATGAATAAGCGTTAGTTTTTGCTGTTCAAAGCCGCTGTCATCCTTGTAACCACCGTCGTGACTGGCATTGCCATATGCCATAACACCATGTTCACCTTGATGATGGCTGACACTGAACTTAGCTTGTTGGTAATCGTGAGGACCTAGCGTAAGGCCAAGCTCACCACCCTGGTTCGACAAAGGATCTGGTGTAATAACATTAATTACACCGTGTACCGCATTTGAGCCATAAAGTGTGCTGGCTGGCCCGCGCAGTACCTCAACACGCTGCGCTTGCAACGCGTTGGTATCGAATAGTTGGTTGATATTGCAAAACCCCAAGCCACGCAACGAAATACCATCTTGCGCCATAAAAAATGCGCCACAACCGCCACCGCCAGTAAGCACAGGAGAGCGCAATGCGGTTAAATGCTCTTGACCATTTCCTCGACTCACCCAAGCGCCAGGCACGCGAGACATCACTTGGTTAATGTGTTGGTGATTTACCTCTTGCAAGGTATCTTGACCAAGTACCGTTAAATTACTGCTCAGTTTCGCCAGCTGTCGTTCAATACCAGATGCCGTTACAGTTATGGTTTCAAGTGTTTGTTGTTGCTGTGCATAGGCGTAAGAAGAAAGACCAACCACAGAAATATAGATAGGCGTGCAAAACAATAAGCGAGAAAAATTCAAAATTTGTCCTTAGTAAGGCAGCAAGCTCAGGTAAAAAGTTCAAGCAGAAAGCACCGGCTAAAAAGGGCTGCTACTTATGAAATTTCGCTATGACTTTCTAGCCAATATTTTTATTTGTTTTATAAGTATTCGTGAGCACTAAGCAATCGATTTAGTTAGCCGTCATATAGGCAAAGATTGCTGCTTAGTTACTAACATAAGCTACTTAAATTAGTTGTCACTAACCGCTGCAATACATTCCACTTCGACTAAAGAGCCAAGCGCTAATTCGCTTACTGCAAACGCGCTACGTGCAGGATATGGTGCACTGAAATACTGTGTGTAAACTTGGTTAAATGCTTTGAATTGTTTGATATCAGTCAGCATGACTAAACACTTTACAACGTCCGACATTTGGTAGCCGTGTTTAGTTAATGTCGTTTGAATGTTTTTCATTACCTGATGTGCTTCGTCCTCAAAGCCACCCGTTGCTAACTTTCCGCTAGCTGCATCCCAGCCAATTTGCCCAGAAAGATAGAGTGTATTGCCAACTTTCACGGCTTCCGAAAATGGTAGAGCTTTATTACTTTGTTTGCTGTTTAAGAATTGAATGTCGTTTGCTTGTGATGCAAAAGAAGGTGTTGCGACTAACATACTCATCGCAGCCACTATTGCCGTAATCGTTTTTTTCATGTTCCAACCTAATCTAATTGTTTTTATTGATGTTGTTTATATCCATTACTAAATCAGTAACAGGATGTCAGCTACCGAATCTTTATTGTGCTTGCTTACGACATAGTAAGACCTGCAGATTAAAAAATACATTCAAAAACGATGCATGTAAATTTACATTCACATAAATAATAAATTGATATGTATAACATTCACCAAGCCTTCCTGTGAAAACTTGTCAAAAACGATTTAGTTATTGGCATCAAAATTAGGCCGTGCGGCTCATCACTTCACCATTGATATATTGACCTATTCAAAGCCAACGATGGATACAAAGAACAAATACAAATAACTTGCGTGCATTTAGTTTGTGTGAACAAAGAGGAATTTCACTTTCAACTTAATAAACGACAGGCTATGGTAATAAGTATTGGTAAATTCGTGATTGCAATATTCATCATAGCTATAAAGGCAGCGCTCTTTATTGACTATTGCGCGACTAATAACCTTATTGCTCAATAAGTTAAACTTAACGACTCGCAATCACTTAGTTACAAGTAATAGAGCTAATGAAGCATTTATTTTTCATCTTACTAATCATTACCAGTACCTGTGCACTCGCAACTGCTAACCAAGTAGAAGTAGTTTCTGAACATTGGCCGCCATTTATTGTCCATCAGAAAGGTCTTGCGCACCAGTCAACGCATAAAGTCACAGGCCAAGTAACCCGCAATGTCCGTGAAATTTTACATCTGGCGGAACTTGATTATTCTTTAACCATTTACCCATGGGCACGAAGCTATCATTTGGCAACCAATAAACCAAATGTACTGATTTATTCAATTTTTAAAAATGAACAAAGAGCACCTAAGTTTCATTGGTTCTGTCCTATTTACCCATCCACACCAATTAAAGCCTACAAATTAGCCAATAACGACGCTGACGTTCACTCACTTGAGGCATTGAAGTCTGCCGTTGTTGGTGTGATGCGCGGTGACAATAGCTACAAGTATCTACTCGACAAGGGATTTGAAGAAGATACGCATTTGGATGTTTCTGCCAATGAAGAGATTAATTTGTTAAAGCTTATTACTGGCAAAATTGATGTAGTAATACAGTCAGAGCAAGCGTTGCGTTATCGATTGAAACAGCTTAACGCCAGCCACCTAACTGTTGTTGAAGGACTTACTCTGCATCCCATAAAACAAACAGAGCATTGCATGGCGCTTAGCCGTGGTTCGGACGAAAAAATAGTGGATAGAATTGATCACGCTTTTAAACAATGGTTGGCGCAGCAGAGTTCGCTAACAAGCAGCTAGTACTTTGCTAGAAATCTGCAAGTAAACGCCGACTAGGTATACCAATTTCAACAAAGCACTTGAAAAGTATTCTGCAATGAATATAGGTTTGCTAGACTGGTTATATTAACACTTTTTAACTTAACCAATTTAGTGCTTTTACAAGCTTATTCAATACCTTATCTTCGTTATGCCCTATCAAACGTTTAAACAACTGCTTAGCCCTATTGTCACCATGGATGACAGTTTATGGGAGGCGTGGTACGCAATCACCAAGCCGGTGACCATAGCAGCGGGTGAACAAGTACTTTCGGCGGGTGAAAAGCAGACCCACTTTTATATTATCAAACAAGGTGTGGTGCGCTTTTTCTATATTTCTCCCGACGGCAAAGAGTGGAATAAAGCGTTTTTTAAAGAAGGCGACCCCATTGGCTCGTTGTCAGCCTATTTAACTGACTCACCCAGTCAATTTACCGTTGAAGCGATAGAGCCTTGCACGCTATATAAAATTGCGATTGATGACTTTAATCGCCTGATCAAAGCACACCCCAAAATTATGGGATTTCTAAACAATCTAACGATTAAATTATTTACCAGAAATGAGCAACGTGAGGGAATTTTGCTAACGGGCAATGCAGAAGAGCGGTATCAATGGCTAATGGCAAATGAAGCTTGGCTAATTGACAGGCAAATTCCGCAATATCACATTGCCTCATACCTGAGTATGGATGCGGTTTCCCTATCACGCCTTAAACGTAAAAATAGCGCAAACTAATGCGCTATTTTTATGCCTTTAACGTTTAGCCTTTATGTTTTAAACCTCAAATAACTTAAAGGTTAATTTCAAGGTTTAAGCTTTCCGCTAAATGATGGCATGTTTGGGCTAAAGACTCGCTAGACTCAGATGTTGAAACATCTAACGACACTTTACCGCAGCTCAGCATTTTCGCCGTAATATCAACAGCAAGGCTCGGCTCTTGCTCTGCCAACTGTTCTTTTACCGCTGATGCAGCAGCCAGAGCGCGTAATTCCGTTTTTTGAATTTTACCCACTGCCGTTAGTGGTAATGCATCAAGCAAAGTAATCGCCTTTGGTTGTGCCGGTGGCTCATCAATATGTTGTTTAGCATGGGCCATTAATTCCTCAATACTGACATCCGCTCCCTCATGCAATTGCACGTATACCACAGGCAATTCACCAGCATAGGCATCTGGTTTACTTACGGCTGCTGCCAGTGATACCGCTGGGTGCTCCTCTAAACAACTTTCAATCACCACAGGGTCAATATTGTGCCCACTGCGAATAATCAAATCTTTAGAACGGCCAGTAATAAATAAACTGCCTTCGTCGTCTAAATACCCCAAGTCACCGGTTCTAAACCAACCGTCAGTGAGCGGTGATTCCGAAACGCCAAGGTAATTTTCAAAAACCATAGGGCCACGCACACATATCTCGCCGACACCATCTGAATCAGGTGCTAGCTCATCAATGGCAATTTCCATTCCTGCGGCTTTGTAGCCTGCGCTCAACAACTTGGCAGGCGCATCTAAATGCGGCATCGCAATAACGCCTGACGTTTCCGTCATTCCATAGACTTGATACAACTCAAGGCCAGTCAATTTAGTGATGTCTTGACCAACACTTTCTGGCAGTGAAGCGCCGCCTGAAAGTAAGTATCGTAATGAGCTAATATCACTGTCGATTGGCACGCTAGTTAGCGCTGCAACAGAAGTTGGGATCGCACCACCTAGCGTTGCTTGATAACGCTCAACCAACTGCCAGTACTGTTTGATAACTTGCGGATCTCTAAATCCAGCCATAGTCGGAAATACAGTATGAATACCGGCCGCTAAACCGCCAAGGCCAAGCACAAGCGCGCCAGCAACATGAAATACCGGTAAACCATTAATTAACGTGTCTTTGTCACTTGCCTGCATCGCTTCAACAAAAGCGTTGGCTGTGGCTAAATGGTTTGCTTGGCTTTGTACTACCAACTTAGGCGAGCCGGTTGTTCCACCGGTATGAAAATAGGCTGCAACATCAGTTTGTGTTGGCAGCCAATGCTGAGGTAACGTAGCCGCATCAAAATCGCTGAGCTGAGCACTAAATGCAGGGGCTTCGTCAGCAGGAAAAACCACAGGGACGAGTTTAATATCGCGAGCAGATTTTGCAGCGGCAGCTTGTGCCTTTTGCCAAAAGTCCGTTCGAGGGTTCGGTCCTACTGCAAAAATAATATCAGTTTCTGCTTTGTCCATTAGCACGGTGAGTGCATCAACACTTAGCAGTGGGTTTAGTGGGTTAGCAATGCCGCAACTTTCTGCTGCCCATAGAATATATTGAGCTTCAGAAATATTCGGCAGTAAGAAAGAAACCACTGGGCGCTGGCTGCTATCCTCAGCAAGACCAATATGGTGGCGAATTAATCTGACGGTGCGATGTAGATTATCAAGAAATGTTTGGTAACTAACGGTTTCGTCGACTAGCTCTGGCGCTAACTGTTTAATTAAGGTGAATGCTTTAGCATTAGGCTGTTGCTGACAAACATGTTGCAATAAATGATAAACGCTTGGCATATCAATCGGTGCTGGTGATGCGGAATGTGACATGAACTCTCCCCGTTTCTTTTTAATATTTTAAGAAACATACTGAGTGTTATTGAAACTAGGGTCATTAACAAATGTTAATGCAATTGTAAGCAAGTAACGGCAAACGTTTGGTTTGCTCGAGCTGCAATCGCTATCGGCTAATACTTTCTAACGAGGAAAGAAATGGTGGAGAAAAGAAAGAAGAATATTGGTAGAAAGCCTTGGTTTTACAAATAAAAACCAACTAATTTCAGTTGTTTATTCGAGTACGGATTCGTTTATTGATTCGTTTATTGATTAAGTAATGAAAGCGCTAATTCTGGTTGGATATTAGCTTGCGACAAAATCGATTGTGATGCTTGTTGCAAAACTTGCTCTCTGGCTAATTTTGCCGTTTCGCTGGCATAGTCGGTATCTTGAATACGAGAAGTGGCGGCAACAATATTCTCATGTGAATTCATCGAGGTTCGAGCAGCACTCGACAACACATTTATCGACGCACCATATTCACTGCGATAGCCAGCAATTGTGTTTAATGCGTTTTGCAGCGCGCTAATTGCTGTTTGAGCGCCCGATGCACTGGCAATGGTTAAGGGAGCTATACCCAAATCAACCGATGAACTGGCAGTTTTTTCGATATCAATAAAATCGTCATTGTTTCCATCAGGTGTGGTCGCTACAAATACTTTAAACGGTTCATCGTTGTTAACTGTGTTCCCTAGGTTGCTATAATTCACGGTGAGATCAAAACTACCGCTACCGACTACCGCCACATAGAGTGGCTCTGTCGTGGTATCAATATGAACCGCTTCAATAAGCGTCCCTCCGGTATTAACACCATCATTATTTCCATCAGCGGGAGAAGTACGATCACCGTCTCCACCAAAGCTTATCGTCATACCATTGTAGCTAGTACTGTTCGCCGCGCTGGGCGAGTAAACCGGGCCACCAGAGTTTAAATTACTCGCGTCATAACTCGCGCCAGGAGGGAAACCATTTTGCGGGGTAAATAAATTATTTTCGACATCTTGCGGTGTGCTAATGGGAATATTGTCAGCGTTATTTTGCCAGCTATTATCATTTAAATCGGTACCCACCAAATGCCTACCATCCTGCGTAAATATTTGGATGTCATCATCTAAACCAAGTGAGTCTAGTGTTAAGCTGACATTGTTGGAGCCGGCAGGGATTGCAGCAAACGAACGGATACCAGAGCTAAACGTACCACTTCCCCCACTGATGGGGAAGATATCCCCAAGCGAAGGTACGTTGTCACCACCAAGTAGCGGGAATCTGCCAAAAATTTCAGTTTCGTTAGCGATGCGATTTATTTCTTGCTTTAATCCTTGAAATTCAACATCTAGCGCTTGCTTATCTGTTGTCGTAAGCGAGCCATTTGCCGATTGAATCGCCAATTGGTACATGCGTTGTGCCATATCTGACACCTCAGCCAACGCCCCTTCAGCCACCTGAGCATAACTGATACCATCGTTAATATTTTGCTCAATGCGTGTTAATGCATTCGACTGGGCGGTAAGCCGTACAGAGATCTGCAAACCAGCAGCATCGTCGGCGGCAGAGTTTATTCTCTTCCCCGATGAAAGCGCTTCATAGCTTTTTTCCAGCCGATTAGCATTAGTGTTAAGCTGATTGATAGCGTTGAGTGCTGACGTATTGGTATTAACAAACATCAGTCACTTAACCCTAAGCAGAGTTCAAGTTGCATTACCTTTTCAAAACGATTCAAAAAATTGACAGAAATCTAGGTAATGCAGGTAAAGCACGAGCTATACCAATGTAGAATTAACCGATAAAGAAATCCTTTACGTGTGATCTACCATTGAAAAATAGCAATAAAGACAAAATTTTAGGAGGGGTTTAACTTTGTTACATCTCCCCCTGAAGATAGGGGTTAGCGCGCAATTGCTCGGCCGCTAAATCAATAAAAGTCCGAATTTTGGCGTTGGCTCGACGCCCTTCAACATGAACAATCGATACTGGTAAATCATCTTCCTCAAAGTTAGTTAATATTCGCTTAAGCTGGCCTGTTGCTAATGCTTCGCCAGCCTGATAAGACATAAGCCGAGTTATCCCTGCGCCCATTACAGCTGCCGATAGCGCAGCGGCATTGTGATTACACATTAAGCTTGGGTTGAGTTTAACGGACAGCGTCTGACCGTTATTATTAAACTGCCAACTGCGGCCAGTTTCATAGGTGGTCGGAAAAATAATTTGATGTTCACCGAGCGACTTAGGCTCTAACGGCAAGCCATAAGTTTCAAAATAACGAGGAGCACCACAAACAATACGTTTCACCGAGCCAACTTGCATCGCATAAAGGTTTGAATCTTTCAGTTGACCGATACGAATTGCCACATCAATCTCTTCTTCAAGCAGGTTCGTGATGTTGTCGTAGAACAGTGTTTTCACATTAACATCTGGATATTGTGCCAAGTACTTAGTGACAATCGGCATAATATGCAAAGTACCAAACAGCACAGGTGCAGTAATGGTTAAGGTACCGCTTGGTTTTGCATACACACCACGCACCGCGCCTTCGGCTTCAGCGACTTGCTCTAAAATATGTTGAGCGTCTTGTAAAAAACCAGCGCCAGAGGCCGTAAGCCGAACGTGCCGTGTTGTACGATTAAACAGCTTGACGCCTAATCGTGCTTCCAAAGTGGCAACCGCTTTAGTTGTCGCTGGTGCAGAAATACCTAACTCGTTGCTGGCCGCCACAAAGCTTCCTTGTTTTGCTACCGCGACAAATACTTGCATGGTTTGAAATTTATCCATTAAGCACGCCTTTTATTTCAATTTAAGAAATTAATAATTTTATTTTTAGCTAATTATTTCGTTTTTGTATACGACTATAGTGCTTATCAAGCATTGAATATCATTCTGATGAAAAGGAAAGACCATGACTAGACCGCCCCTCCCCCCTTTTAACGAACAAAGCGCAGCAGAGAAAATTCGCCTTGCCGAAGATGGTTGGAACAACCGTAATCCAGAAAAAGTTGCACTGGCTTACACGCCAGATTGTCAATGGCGAAATCGCGCAGAGTTCGTCACTGGTCGCACAGAAATCCAAGCCTTACTCAAGCGAAAGTGGACACGCGAATTGGATTATCGCTTGATCAAAGAGTTGTGGGCATTTACTGAAAATCGCATTGCCGTGCGCTTTGCCTATGAATTTCGCGACGATTCAGGCCAATGGTTTAGAGCCTATGGCAACGAAAACTGGGAATTTAATGATGATGGCTTAATGCGTAAACGCATTGCCAGCATTAATGAACACCCAATCGCAGAAGCTGAACGAAAATTTCATTGGCCCTTAGGTCGCCGACCTGATGAACACCCTGGATTAAGCGAACTAGGCCTGTAGTTAAAAAACCGTTTAGTCAAAAAGACAACATTCAAATCAAACAATAAGGCACACAAATGAACGCACAATTTTCACCACAACGAGCACCGATAAAGCTCTACCGTCACCCACTATCAGGCCATTGCCATCGGGTTGAACTCATGTTGTCGTTACTTGATTTACCTTATGAAACAGTAGATCTCGACATGGCAAACGGTGCTCATAAAGCGTCTGAATTTTTAGCTTTCAGCCCTTTAGGACAAGTCCCTGTTATTGACGATAATGGCACCACGTTATGTGATTCAAACGCCATTATTACTTATGTAGCAAACCGCTATAACGATGGCTACGAATGGTATCCGCGAGCACCAACAGAAGCAGCTGAAGTGCAGCGCTGGCTATCGATGGCAGCTGGTGAAATAGCCTATGGCCCTTGTGCTGTGCGGCTAGTCAAAGTTTTTGGTGCAGCCCTTGATTATTCAGTAGCCGCGCAAAAAGCACAAACCATTCTCGCGGTAATGGAAGCTACGCTTTCGCAACGTCAGTTTTTAGCAGGTGATGCCATCAGCATCGCTGACATTGCTGGCTATAGCTACATTGCCCATGTGCCAGAAGGCGGCATCAGCTTGGCGCCTTATCCAGGCATTCGCGCTTGGCTAGCACGTATTGAAGCGCAACCTCGATTTGTTGGCATGACACGTTCACCTATCCCAGCAGAGCTAATCTAGAAAAAAGCAAATATCACAAAGGAGACAAGTCATGAGCGACAACAACTCTCAGCAAAAGCAGGTGCAGTTCACAGACTCTCAATTTCATGCAGATGAAATCGCAGTGCAAGCCCGTTTAGGCATTGCCGAGAAAGTCGCTCATTACAGTAAAGGATTTATTCGCGACGCCATGCCCGAGCAACACCGTGAGTTTTTTTGTCAGCTCCCTATGGTCGTTTTGGGCATGGTTGACCATGATGGCTTTCCTTGGGCGCTGCCACTTTATGGTAAGCCTGGGTTTATTCAATCACCCAGCGACACTCAATTGACCTTAGAGGCAACGCCGGATTTGGCGTCATTATTCGCTTTAGACGTTCACCATGGTCAAAAGATCGGCCTATTAGGAATTGAGCTAGAGACTCGCCGGCGAAACCGAATGAACGGCACAATACGCGAAATCAGTAGCCAAAGCTTGGCTATTGAGGTTGAGCAAAGCTTTGGCAACTGCCCGCAATATATTCAAACCCGAGCGTTTAATTATAACGAGCTTGAATCAAGCGCTTACCAAGCAGATCCAACAGGCTTTGAGCACTTAACACTTGCTACAAATATAGCGCCGTCATCAAAATCACTGATTGAATCTGCCGACACTTTTTTTATTGCCTCACGCACTCGCGATTTTAATGAAGACAAGCGAACAGGCATTGATGCCTCACATCGTGGCGGAAAACCTGGGTTTGTAAAAGTGACCGGTAATTCGCTGAGCTTTCCAGACTTTAGTGGCAACAAGTTTTTTAACACCTTAGGCAACATTACCTCTGATGGTCGCGTTGGTTTGTACTTTCCCAACTATGCAACGGGTGATGCGGTTTTTCTTACCGGTCAGGCAAGTATTGCTTGGCAACATAAAGCCCTTCCCGACATTAAAGGCGCTGAACGAATTATTGAAGTGACTGTTGAAAAGTCAGTGTTTATCTCGGGCTACTTACCAGTTACGGGTGAACTTGTGGAAAACTCCCCTGCGCTCGATAACACGGGGACTTGGCTTAAACAAGCTGCCACTCCTAGTGTCACTTCTGAGACAGCCCCAAACATGTCGAACGTCCTTAACACGCAAAATAATGCTTTTAGCCCTTTTGTTATCACCAAAAAACAACGTGAAAGCAGCACCATCACCTCGTTTTATTTTGCCCCACGTGATATTAAGTCACAGAACCCTGAGAAAGTGCGCACTGATATAAAGCGAACACATAAAGAGTCCACTGAGAAAGTGAGCACTGATAAAGCGAGCACTGAAAAAGCGGCGTCGAGCTATCAAGCTGGGCAATTTATTCCAATAAAAATAGCACTCCCCAATAGTCAAAAAACCGCACAACGCAGCTATACCTTATCGCAGGCTCAAACCTCTAGCTTGTCGCAAGCTCACACTGGCGCAACAAACAATCATTATCGAATCTCGGTAAAACGCGAGCCACAAGGGCTAGTATCAAAAGCACTACATGACCATTATCAAGTCGGCGATACCGTTTGGCTTGGTCAGCCAGCAGGAAATTTCACCTTAAAAACCAGTGACAAACCGATAGTACTGCTTTCAAGCGGTGTTGGCATTACGCCGATGATCGCCATGTTACAAGGCCAAATTAACCTGTTAAAAGAGCAAAGCGCTAATGTCATAAAACCTCGCCCTGTGTGGTTTATTCACGGCAGCCAAAACAGCGACACACAAGCTTTTAACGCGTACCTGAAAACACTAAGTGCACAGCACCAATGGCTAAACATCAAGACATTTTATTCTCGCCCGCTCAAGCGCCATAAACTCGGTCAGGACTATGACATCAAGGGGCGAATATCAGTAACGGAGTTACGCCAGATACTGCCGGATATAAACTGTGATTACTACTTGTGTGGCTCAGAGCAGTTTATGCGAGATTTATTCGCAGGACTGATAAAACTCGGCGTTGAAAAAACCAATATTTCATACGAGTTTTTTGGCGCCGGCAGTATTGAAGAACCAACACAAAGCCAGCAACCGACTCACCAAACCAGTCACAGTGCTCTACCTGAGAAGTCGGCCAAGTCAGCTAAGGTCATATTTTCCAGCTCACAAACCAGCGCCCAATGGACACCAAACGAGACAAGTTTACTAGCACTTGCCGAAGCAAAAGGGCTAAACCCTATGTATAGTTGCCGCTCAGGTAACTGCGGCGCTTGTACGTGCAAACTGGAAACAGGACAAGTGACTTATCCCCAGCAACCAGCTTATCCGGTGGCTGAAGGTGAAGTGTTGATTTGCTGCGCGCAGCCTGCTGCGGGCACGAAAACACTCACGCTTACTTTGTAGCTGGTTACAACCCATTCATACCCGCAGGCTCTGCTGGCTGGCTTGGCGCTTGTTCGTTAATGTTCGCAGGTGTTATCAAATAGTCTCTAACAATCACTAACATTCGAGAATAACGAGCGGCTATTAATCATGCGATTGGTGCACGAACCCTTAAATTCAACGATTTTTCGATTATCGCGAGGTGCTAGCGCGTGAATTTCATCAACCGTTGAAGTGCCATCTACCTGACTGTAAAACACCGCAAGTTGACCAGCAAAATTATCTATTGCTCGTGTCACTGAAAGCGCCTTCAAACGCACTCTGTCGTTGATGAACACCTCTTTTTCCATGCGTGCAAGCAACATACTCGGTAGGCGGTTTTCACGAATAAACTGCTGTAACCTTTGGTAGAAATCAAGTACTGGTGAAACCAAGGTTAACTTACCTTGGTAGCGGGAAAACCACATGCTGTTACCTACAATTGAAGTACCAACTCCTTGGGTAATCACATGTGATGGTGCTGGCAAATAACGTGATACAATATCAAGCGCATTACTCCAATTGGGTAGAGAGACAAATTGCTCGCTTCGGCAGTGATTATGGTGATGATTATGTCCGGTTTTGCTATGACCACCTCGCTCTGGTAAAAATTCAATGGCGATGCAAGTATAGCCCTGCTTCACTAAGCGTTTGATAAGGGGAGTAAACTGATGCGCATTACCCCAACCGTGCACTAACCATATATACCTACTCTCTGTGTCACCTTGGCTTTCGCCTCGACTCTTGTTATCGCCGGTAGTGTAAGTGCGAATACAACCATATTTAGTACGATATAACTTTCGCTTGCTCTCCTTAGTCCAACGCACGCTTGAAGAGCGTGGGGTGAGTAATTTGCGCTTAACTAGCCTGTAAGCATACTCGGGAAAACATTTGCTCAACAGCTTAATCCCAAAAATGAATAGTCTTTCCTCGCTCATCACTTATCCTACTGCACTTGTGATCCAGTTTTTGTTGCGGATGAATCGAGTTCAAGCGAGCGGTCAACGTAAGGGTAAAACTCGCTTTCGGTAAAAATATGCTCAAGTAACTCAAACTTAGCGCGGCAGCTACAACAAGTAGTAACAACTTTCACTAAACCTTCGTCAAACAAATGATTATTTGAACCATACACGTTAAACAGAAGCTTTAATTTTTTTAGATGCTCTGGTGTCACCTTGCCAGCCAACTGCTCCAGCATCATCAGTACTTCTAGGCAATTATTGGTATCAGGACGAGCTATGGTGAAAATACGACCTAAAATTTCATCTGCATCAAGCTCATCGGCGTTAATATCGCTTTTTCTAGTACTTTTTTTAGCAATTGTATTTTTTTTCTTCGACGCACACTGCAACGGTTGCGAACTAATGTTTTCCACGTTTTGATTAACGGTTTGTTCAGCTTGAGCATTTGTATATTGATAGACTTCCTTGGCTTGGCTAGCTTGGTTAATGTTGGTTAGGTCGGCTATTGAAGAGTTAAGAACTATATCGTGGTTGAGCTTATAGCGACTTTGTCTCATCAGATATAAATCAATCAAAACGGCAATTATTATTAAGATGATTATGCTGAACAAAAGCCAGTCCATAACGTTAACTCCAAAGTTAGGCTCGTATTTTTCCTAGGACTATAAACTGCAAATAGGGAGGAAATATGGATAGGCTTTTCGTTTGTTTTTCTAGAGAAAAGAAAGCGCCAATAAAAATAGCGCGGTTATCTATGAGGCTGGAACAAGCAGCACAGCTATAAGTGGCAAAAGCACAGCTTTGTTCTTAAAGGATTGCTCGCCGAAGGTTATCAAAGAACAAACAAGCCGTTTGCTATGGCGTAGCAGAGTGTTCAACGAGTGGCAAAGTGATCAATATAGCGACACCGCCCAATGCGCTTTGCTTCGCTTCAATGGTACCTTGGTGTGCATGGATAACATTTTGGCATATCGCAAGCCCCAAACCAGAACCACCAGTCGCCCGATTTCTCGATTTTTCAAGCCGATACAAACGCTCGAAAATTTTAACAAACTCACTTTCTGGCACTGAAGGCGAAGTGTCTTGTACGCGAAAATGCACCAGCCCATGTGCTTGCCAAACTTTCAATTCAACTCGGCCAGGTTTATCGGTGTAGCTATCGGTGTAGTTAACACTGTTATTAATCAGGTTCGCCAATACTTGTTTAATGCGATCTTGATCAATGGCTACCCAAGCAGGCTCTGAAACGATGTCGTCATGCCATTGCAGCTCATGCCCTGTTACATATTGCTCAAATTCGCTGCTCCACTGCTTGAGCACAGGAGAAATATCGAGCTGCCGCGTATTGATAGACAAACCATACACATCTGAAACCGCTAACTCATAAATATCGCGAATCAAATGACTTAGATCGGTAATTTTGTTACTGAGTTTTTGATAACTCAGCTCCACATCATCCACCAAGTTGTAGCGCAGCGCATCTACTTGCAGTTTCAAGGCAGTTAACGGTGTGCGCAGTTCGTGTGAAACATCGGCAAGTAGCTGATTTTTCTGTTGTAGTGCATCTTCATACAAGCTGGCAGAAATCATCGCAAGTTTGCGCCGCTGATGTAGCACATAGAAAATCAGCAGAAATAGCACCACCAAGCCCAAAGTGAGCAAGGTCACTTTTTCCGTGACTTTTTTCTGTGCAACCACTTCTAGTTCCGATTGCTTACTGGCCTCTTCCAATTTCGCGACTTTCACTTGCTGTTTCAGCAAGTTGATATCGCGCTTGTACTTTTCTAGTTCTTTAATACGCAGCTCTGAATCCAATTGTTGCTTGAGCTCATACGCAGCCTTTAAATGAATGAGGGCGAGGGAGTCTTGGCCTAGTTGGTGATGAATTTCACTGAGTAGCCTGTTGTCATCGAGCTGGTCTTTAAAAAGCTCAAGTTTTTTTGATATTGCTAAGGATTTGCTGACGTAGTGCTCTGCCTCTGTTAATGCTTGGTGATCAAAATGGTAAACCCCAAGGTTGTGCCATACTGATCTCATTTGGAAATCAGCGTTAGAGACTTGTCCTGTTTTTTCAGCCAATAGCAAGCTGGCTAAACGGGCCTCTTGCTTATTGAGCTTGTCAAAAATTTGCGCCCGCTGAACATACGAGCGAGACAACACCTGATGGAAAGACCCTTCAGCAAAGATATCAATCGCTTTTTGGGTAACATCCAACGCTTCATCAAGCTTGTGCTGCGCCATGTAAATAGAGCCAATTCGATGATAGTCGTAACCAATATATTCTGTGTCGCTGAGCTTTTTATCGAGTTCTAACGCCTGCTGATAAAAAGATAATGACTTATCGTAATCTTCTGAGCGGTAGAACAATTCACCTAAATTGAAATAACTACTGGCTTGGTCTTGCGCATTACCGATTCGCTCAAATAGCTTCATGGCTTTGATTTGATATTCAGCGGCGAGCACTAAGTCATCTTGTGATTCATACAACACCCCTAAAGAGCCATACATACGTGCAATTTCTAATTCATCACCTAGTACTTGATAATTTTCTAATGCCAACAAGTAATACTTTTCAGCTTCAGCATGTTGTTTGTCCAGACGGTAAAACCTTCCTGTATGCTGATAAGTACGCGCTAGCAAAGCTGCATTTTGGCCAGCGAGTGGAATCCCTTTAGTTTCAAGCATCTTCGCAGCAGTTACATAGTTATTTTTCTTGCGTTCAAGTTGCGCTCCGCTAATCACAACTTCCAACTGCAATTCATTGCTAAATTGTGCTGCGGCTTGGTTTAAATCAAGTAACAAGGCACTCGCTTTTTCAACTTGTGCGCTGCGACGATAAATACCGACCAGTTTTAGCTGCGCATAGACTCTATCTTCGCCACTTAATTCTGCAATTAACGCCATAACAGCTTGCTCGGCGCTCAAGTCTGATCCTTCAATTTTCGCCAACTGCGCTTTAATGGCTGATGATGCTGGAACAGCACTATTGGTGTTTGTGTTTACGCTTATGTTTGCAGACATAGCCGCCGATTCACTGGCGAGTGCCTTGGTAGATAGCACGCTAGTGAATATCATGGTGCTGCATAGAAACGAAGAGACAAGCCAAAAGACAAGAAAAAAGAGACGTGAATAGTGATCATGAATACTCAATATGCGCTGCGTTAACTGTATGAAATACAAATTGATGCCTTTAGTTGATAATGCGTGATGACTCGTAAATATTCGTTTGGTTCCTTCGCTCGCTTCCACTCGCAGCAAGTACATAACGAAGCCGATGCTATAAGAAAGAGCAATTAATAAAATAGCGGCAAAATGTGCAAGAAATATGGATACGAGTCTTTAGCCACACTATTCACTCAGAATTCGTTGTGTATAAGTCAGTTACAAGCTGAGGATACTTGCCATAAAAATCTCAATAACAAACGACTAAAGGCGTTTACTTTTATATAGCGTTGAATGCATGTTTAAATGAACCTCTTTTACAAAAGGCATCAAAAAATAAAAGCATCATTAGTAAATCAATGATTTACAGCCAGTATTTATCTAATATGAACGTTTCACTGGTATTTAGTAATCAATTTAGTGCAGTAGATACTTCGATTTACTCTTGATAAAAAATAAGGCTTGCAAAAAATAGCAAGCCTTACTGATAACCCATTACGTTAGAAGTTTAATACCTCTTATAGTCCTTATATCATAGGAAAAGTAGATAAATTCCGACTATAAAAAAACACCACAACGTACAATATAATCTTTAGTGATTAATTGTTTTTTAAAAACACTTCCATTGAATTAAAGTAGTCGGCGGCGATTAGCTAATACTGCAAGCATCAATGCAAATACAGCCATCACTGACGGTTCAGATATCACCGACGCTTGACCAAAAGATAGCTGGCCAAATTGGTCACTATTCGCTGCCGTTACGTTGATAACATTATCAAGTAAAGGATCTGGGCTAAAGGCATCAAAAAAGCCATCATACCCAACACCATTGCTCGATAGTATATCAAACTCAAAAAACTCAATTCCGGCATATACATCGTCTACGAGGACTTCTATCGTAAACAAAAACAAATCTGCCATACTAAATTCATCGACTGATGTTATCGCTCCAAGGTCAGGATCAAAAAGTGTCAAACTAAAAAATGATTCAATTACAAAATAGTCGCCATCGATAAATCCATCACGAGTATCAACCGTTATTTCACCAAACACATTATCATCAAGTAAAATGTCTTGTGTTATAAGCGCAGCGTTTGCTGTTTGAGAGAGCATGAACACCACACATAGCGAGCCTATTGTTGTTGCTAACCAATTTTTTATAAATTTCATCATTTAACTTCCTATAAGTCTGTAAATGTTAGCTAGGGCTTTACACACCCTAGCGTAATATCTCTACTAATTCTGAACTTCTATTAATGTGGTAGCTTGAGGTGTACCACCATCGTCATAGAAAGTGACTGCGCCCATATGCAAGTTACCTTCAATTAAATTTCGACTGGTGATAGAAACTCTATTGAATCGACCATCAACAGCACGTGTTGAAGCGCGAATACGAGTAGAGCTTTCTGCTTGATGCAATACCCAGCTTGTCACTGTATAGTCAACGCTAGCTTCACCAGCAGTATCGAATGGACGCATGTACAAGATGTAGGTATCAAGCTCTGCTGGATTATCTCTCACTTCAGGATCCATCACGATAATCTGCTCATTGTTACCAAAGTTTTGCGATGTCGCCGCAACTGAACAGAAGCCCTCACGACAGACAATTAACCAAAGATCAATATCAGCAGCAGGTACACTGACCATATCTTCTGTAAGTTGAACTCTTAGGGCTTTAGTACCTTCAGGTACTGGCAAGTAATAACCTTTATCGAATACAGAGCCAAACGTAAACGGCTCATTAGCTTCTGCAGTATTGGAGAATGATTCAGATGGTGTTAAGCCCACATAGTCAATACTCGTTTCACCCGAATAAAGCATTTCCACAACAAATGAACCACGACCGCGACTATTCAAATCGACAGATACTGCCGGTGGAGCATCAATTAATACGGTTTCTGCAGGTAAAATAGCAATTGGACTACGCACGACATGACCACCGTTACCTGTTAATGTCACCGAACCAAATACCCATTGCCCAATCACCGCACTTTCAGTGCGAGAGAATGTCAACGCATAGTTAGCTTTGCCATTTGCAGGCACAACTAATGTGTTTCCTTCTGTTGGATTATTTTCACTGTCAAACGCAGTGATTACTACGTCAATACCAGCTGGCGCTTCAACAGATATTTGATATTCACCGCCATTGTCTGTTGCATCTGTTACTGTGCGAGAAATTGTTTCTGGCGAGGTAAGCTCAGCAATAGCTATCGAAGGTAAGTTAAGCTGACTCGCGTCTGTTGTGAAACCACTGTCACTGATGGCTTGACAATCACTCCCTTCCAATAAGCCCGAAATTAAGCCATCTGCGCCTTGGCCACATAAAAATCCAAGGTAGTCTAGGAAATTAGCGTCATAAACAAGTCCAGGATCAGTAGCATCTACAGGTGAGGCATGTCCTGCACCAAAATCGAAGGGATCAGCTGGCGTTGTACCATTAGGCTTAAATACCCCTTGATAAGCTGTTGTCATTAAGGCTGATTTCACCTGTGCTGGAGACCAACCTGGGTACTTTTCCATCAAAAGCGCAGCCATGCCTGCAATGTGCGGGCTAGACATTGATGTACCAGACAAATACGTAAAGTTCTCACCGTCAGAGTTTGAACCAAGTTGATCAAAGCTCGAAGCAGCTAAGATACGTGAGCCCGGCGCCGTAATATCTGGTTTAATAATGTCAGCAGTTTGAGGGTTAGGGCCTATGGAAGATGACGAATTCATAATGTTGCCCACTTCAATTGAATCTTCATCAATAGAGTTGTTGGTCATATTCACAGTCACAGGCGGAGGGACTTCTGCTGTTAATGCCGCTAAAAGAACTAGGCCATCAGAGTTTTTAATCATTACGCCTGGGATTAAGATATCGCTTGTATCTTCAGTAGCCCCCATTTGCAATGGCGCTCTGTCGTCTGTGTAAACAACAATGCCGTCAGCGTTAGCTTCTTGCGCATTTCTAAATTTGACGGTGAAGTTACAGGTGCCACGAGCAATTAAGGCGATTTTACCCGTCAAGTCAACAGTTAGAGGGTCACAAGCAGTGTAGATATTTTCTGTATCCTCAGCATTAACCAATTGAAGCTCTCGATTTAGCCCTTCTGCAGGAACTGGTGGGTTGATCGTACCAACAAATGAAAACACCGCCGTCGTCTCTGCATCAGCGATGTTATATTCGAGCTGGTTACCAATAAGCTTTGAAGTACCGTCATAAGTAGAGTTACCCACTGTTATCATCCAAGGCATAATATTACGAACAGAGCCCGGACCATCTGTCCCTTCGTTACCCGCCGAACCAGCAAATAAGACACCTGCTTGGGCAGCTTTTAATGAAGCAATGTTAACCGTACTCAAACCACCAATGGTCGGTGAATTGCCAATTGAATGGTTAATAACATCAACACCGTCAACTACTGCTTGATCAATAGCTGCTACACGGTCAACAGTTGTACAACTTCGAGGCCAACATACTTTATAAGCAGCAATACGAGCACGTGGTGCAATGCCTGAAATAACACCAATATCTATGCCCTGGATAGAGGCTTGAACCCCTGCATTACCGCCAGCTGTGCTTGCTGTATGACTTCCATGGCCATCAGCATCTCTTGCGGACACAAATTCACCGCTGTCGAAATCTATTCCTCCACTAGCAGTAAAGCCCGTGCCAAAATAGCGCGCACCTATTAGCTTATTGTTACAGGTAACTGTTTCGTCTTTATCTGTTGTTTCATCAGAATAAATAATAGTATCGTCATCGCCGAGTAGTGTTCCTATCGTGCCGACGTTACAAGCACCTTGCCAACCTTCTGGTGGGGCGTCATAGGCTCTTTCTGGAATATTAGAATCTTCAGCAAAGGCTGGGTTTTCAGGCCAAATACCGGAATCTAGAACACCTATAATGATATTCTCACCTTTCACATCGAGTGTCGGTTGATTGACTGCATCTACCAGCCCTAAAAAAGCAGGGGTATTTGATGTGTCAAGAGAGTCTATTCGATCTTCACTTACTGAGAGAACCTCGGGATGAGCGCGTAAAGAAGCTACTTGTTCTGGCGACAACTTCGCGGCAAAACCATTAACCGTGTGCGCGTAGTTATAAAGTATATCCACACTACCAATGTCAGACGCCACTTGCGCTTGTTTCGCTTTCATTGTTGCGATGTACCTGGTGATATTCGGTGTAGTCGGGTTATAACGGTTACCAAAGCTTGCCACTAACTGATTACTTGGTAATAGCTCCCCAAGCTCGGATGCTTTGGTAATACCTGATGCCCCTTTTAGCTGAACAATATAGACATCTGATTGCTTTTTACTTTTAGACGTAAGTCCGGTTTGGTCGACACTGGTGCTGGCACTAGTTGTGTTGGCACTAGTTGTGTTGGCATATACATGACTTTGAGCGATACCAACGGTCAGCGCAAGTGTTGCTAAACTCACCGTTAGTTTTCTTTTAAACTTCATTGCTTTCTCCTGTCGAAGTTTTTAACTTCTATGTGAATTACGTTCGTCAACAGCCACAAATTTTATGAGATGGCTGTATAAAAACGGTTTAAAACAACTGCCGTTTTTGAGAAAAGAAATGTTTAAGGATGGTAATAATTTATTGTCATATGAAGGTTCCTTTGTTTAGTTATTCTTATTATTAATCAGTTATTGTTATTGGATAGCGGTAGCTATGCTTAAAAGGCACTGCACCACTTTTTCTGACCGACACAAAGACTACTAGCTATGAACCAAGCCAGAATTTGTTATGACTAGCAAAGCTCGATCCAAAATCTCATCCAATTGATTGTTAAGGGTTTGTTAACATTACGATAATAAGAGGTGAACTATATTGTTAAATAAATTGACATATTTTGAGACAAAATATTGCTTACTCTTCTATTTTAGCAACACAAGGAGATTGAAATAGGCTCAAAACCAAGCTATACCGTTGATATGTATAATAAAATACTAGATAAAATTTATTTTAAGTATATTATTCATATATTATCTAGCAGTGTGGAAATTACTCTTATTGCCGTTTAACGCAAATACCTGTTGCCTAAACGCTTCTGCGCTTGAACAGAGAATCATTTCAAACTAGTGTTACTTTGTAACAAAAAATAACGATAAACTCGGTGAAACATGAAAAACCTACTCAAAGCAGCGATAGCTGCCTCCTTGATGGTGTCTGCTGCTGGCGTCTCAGCCAAGTCGGACGACGCCGAAAACAAATCACTGTTTACCAGTAAAACCTTTGATGCGATGGAAATGCGCAATATCGGCCCTGCTTATATGTCGGGTCGAATTGCTGACATTGCCGTCGACCAAAACAATCCGTCTACCTGGTATACCGCGGTAGGCTCAGGAGGTATTTGGAAAACGGTTAATGCAGGTACAACTTGGACACCTATTTTCGACAAGCAAGCGGTTTACTCAACCGGTGATGTCACTATCGATCCGAGTAACTCAGACATAATTTGGGTAGGTACAGGTGAGAATAACGGTGGCCGCCATATCAGTTTCGGCGATGGTATTTACAAGTCACTCGACGGCGGTAAAACATGGAAAAACATGGGCTTAAAAAAATCTGAGCGCATTTCCGATATTATTGTTCATCCGACCAATTCCAATATTGTTTGGGCGGCAGTGCAAGGCCCATTGTGGACGGGCGGCGGCGAACGCGGTCTTTACAAAACCACTGACGGTGGTAAAACATGGAAACAAGTATTAACGCCTGAAGACGAGTGGACGGGTGTTACCTCACTGTTGATCGACCCACGTAACCCTGACAAACTTTACGCAGCCACTTGGTCACGCCAGCGCAAAGTTGCCATTTACGTAGGTACAGGCCCAGGCTCAGGTATTCACACATCAGACGATGGCGGCGAAACATGGACTGAGCTAAAAACTGGCCTGCCAAAAGGCAACATGGGTAAGATTGGTATGGCAATCTCGCCAACGAATCCAGATGTGGTTTACGCAACGATCGAAACCGACAATCGCAAAGGTGGTTTTTATCGCTCCGCAAATCGCGGCGCTAGTTGGGAGAAAATGTCTGACGAAGTCGGCGGTGGTACAGGCCCTCACTACTACCAAGAAATTTTTGCCGATCAGCACCAATTTGATCGCGTTTACATTGCCAGTAACTACTCAAAAGTGTCGGATGATGGCGGTAAAACTTGGACGCCGATTAGCACTAAACGCAAGCACGTCGACGATCACGCATTTGCCTTCCACCCAACCGATCCTGACTTTGTCTTAATTGGTTCAGACGGCGGTATTTATATGTCGCACGATCGCATGGAGCACTGGCGCTTTATTGCCAACTTGCCATTAACTCAGTTCTACAAAGTCGCTCCTGACGATGCTGAGCCTTTTTACAATGTTTACGCAGGCGCACAGGATAACTCAACGCAAGGTGGTCCATCGCGCACTGCACGAGCAGAAGGCATTAAAAACAAAGACTGGTTCCTCACACTAGGTGGCGATGGTCATCAGCCGGCAACAGAGCCGGGCAACCCAGATATTATGTACTCGCAGTGGCAACAAGGTAACCTTAACCGCCGTGACGTAAAAACGGGTGAAAATGTTTACATCAAGCCACAGCCTCGTCCGGGTGAGCCAGCAGAGCGCTACAACTGGGATGCACCAATCAATGTTTCAAGCCATGATCCAAAGCGTTTATATTTTGCGTCACAGCGCGTTTGGCGATCTGACGATCGCGGCGACAGTTGGACACCCGTTTCAGGTGATTTAACTAAAAACGGTAATCGTATGCACATCCCAATGATGGGACGTACTTGGTCGGTAGAAGCTGGCTGGGATATTTACGCGATGTCGGAATATCACACCATTGCTAACTTCTCAGAAAGTCCAGTGGATGAGAACATTTTATGGGTCGGTACAGACGATGGGTTAATTCAAGTCACCACTGACGGTGGTAAAACGTGGAAAAAAATTGACTTAGGCAAAGTGCGCGGCGTACCTGCGACTGCCTATGTAAACGATATCCGCGCCGATCTTTACGATCCAAACACAGTTTATGTTGCGCTTGATAACCACAAGTACGGTGATTTTAAGCCTTACTTAATCAAATCCACTAACTTAGGTAAAAAGTGGACATCACTGGCCAAAGACCTACCAGAGAAACACTTGGTATGGCGCATTGTTCAAGATCACGTGAATAAAGACCTGATGTTTATCGGTACTGAATTCGGTGTTTTCTTCACGGTTGATGGTGGTAATAAGTGGTTAGAGCTAAACGGCGGCATACCAACGATTTCAACTCGCGATGTAAAAATTCAACGCCGTGAAAACGATTTAGTTGCCGGTACTTTTGGCCGTGGTATCTACATTTTAGATGACTATGCACCACTGCGTAACCTCACTGAAAAAGCGATGGAGCAAGACGCACTATTATTTGCGCCAAGCCGCCCAGTAAAATGGTTCTCGTTAGATACGAATCATGCAAGATCTGACGGTGACGATCGCTATGCAGCGAAAAACCCAGCACATGGTGCGACCCTAACCTATTTCTTAAAAGACAGCTTATTGACCGCAAAAGAAAAGCGCCAAGCAGCTGAAAAGAAAATGGTGAAAGATAAGAAATATCCTAAATACCCAAGCTGGGAAGCGATTGAAAAAGAAAATCAAGAAGCTAAACCTGCTGTTTACCTTGAAATTACCGACGCAAACGGCCAATTTGTTAACCGTGTTGCAGGTAAAACAACAAAAGGTTTACACCGTATCACTTGGGATATGACCTATGCTAAGAGCACTGCGGTTACAGGCGAGAAACAATCGCCTTGGCACCCACTTGCTAAGGGTTTAATGGCATCACCAGGTAAATACACAGCGACTTTATATCAGCGCGTTGGCAGTGAAATTAGTCAACTTGCTAGCCCTGTAGCCTTTGATCTTAAACCTATTTTTGACGCGGCAATTAGTGGTAATTCACAAGATGAAATCGTTAAGTTCGGCCAAGATGTGGTTGCAGCAGAGCGTCAATCTTCAGCCGCAAGTGCCGTACTTAAAGGTATTACCAAGAAGATGGAAGCGATTCGCACAGCCATTGATCGCACGCCGAACAATATTGCAGCGTTAGAGCGACAATATGCTGACATTCAGGCAGAAATTAACGCCATCAACCTTGAGTTAACTGGCTTGAAATCACGTGATCGCAAAGGCGCGAAACCGGCCAATATCGCAAGCCGCTTAGGTTACGCCATGTCGGCAGTACGCTCGTCTTATGGCCCTACTCAGCAGCATCGCGAGCAATTTGGCTATGCACTTGAAGGCCTGAATGCGGTAACCAAGCGCTTGAATGTGCTGGAAGTCACGACAATTCCAGCATTGCAGAAAGCCATGAGTGAAGCAGGTGCCCCTTGGACGGTTGGCTCTGCACTTATCACACAATAGTTAGGTTAAGCTGAAGGCTTTTTACTGTTTAACCTCCTCTCACCAATTTGAGACAGGTGAGTAATCAAAAACGGCGTCTACATTAGACGCCATTTTTATGCCCATACGATAATCAACAAAGGTTGCCCCTTGTTCACCTTTCAAATTGATATAGAAAATAACAGCTTACTCATGTTAATTTTCATCAGCATGAGTAAGATAAGAGCTCAGCAGACGCTCAATCGAATAAGGGACGCCTTAACTAATGAAAAAAATCAACAAAGTTGCCGTAGTCGGTGGTACGCACGGTAACGAATTCAGTGGAATTTACCTGTTAAGAAAATGGCAAAAATCCCCTGATTTACTCGCCAGAGAAGGGCTTAACGTCGAAACCTTATTCGCCAACCCCAAAGGCTTTGAAGAAAATAAACGCTATCTTGACTGCGATCTTAACCGACAGTTCACGCTTGAAGATCTCGCCAACCCAGCATTGGCTAACTACGAACAAAGCAGAGCTAAAGTTATCAATGCCCAGCTTGGTCCGAAAGGAAATGCCAAGTCTGACTTTATTATCGACTTGCACAATACCACCAGCAACATGGGGCCAACCCTGATCCTATTAAAATCGGATGATTTTAATAAAAAAATGGGCGCTTACGTATTGTCAAAAATGCCTGAAGCCATTGTCGTTTATGAAGATCAGGTGTCGATGGAAGAACATTACTTCTTGGCATCCATTGCACCACAGGGGGTGATTGTTGAAATTGGTCCTCAGCCGCAATCGGTGATACGCCAAGACGTGCTCGATTGGATGGAGACCATGACGCAAACCATCTTAGATTTTGTCGTAATCTACAATAACAACCGGTTGCCTGAACTGCCTGCTAGCTACGATGCTTACAAATACACCGAAAGCCTCACACTGCCACAAGATGAAGACGGCGAGCGTATCGGTATGGTGCACAAAAACGTGCAAGACAACGACTTCAAGCCATTGAGTAAAGGCGACCCTATTTTCACCCTATTTGATGGCGGTGAAATTACTTACCAAGGTGAATATGAAGCCTATCCGCACTTTATTAATGAAGCAGCGTATTACGACAACAACCTAGCAATGTCACTGGCTGAGAAAATTACCATCACGCTTGATTAAAGCGTGATGGCTTACTTGCTCGACAACAAAATTTTATTAGACTTTTCGGGAACAAGTAGGACGTTTATACTTGCCACATCTAGAGTTTGATAGTTTTGTTAATCGGCTGAAAACCAAAGGCACTAATCAATTTTTCATCATTTGGGCAAATTTGCATCAGTTAAGTATAAAGTAGAGAAAGGTATTATGGGTTCAGGATTTTGGAAGTTATATTCGTTTATTGAAACGAGTTTTTTTTATACCTTGTCGCGAAAAATCATCGGCAACATAGGTTTTCTACTCTTATTTCAAATCGCTGCGTTTGTCTTATTTCTACAATTAGATGGCGCTTCTGCCGAGCAAACAGAAACTATTTTAACTTGGGGGAAAACGCTGTTTGCCCTCAGCTTTTTAGCCTTCGGTTTTACTCTATTCTATCTGCACTACTTATTTGTTAGGCCAATTAAAGCGATTTTAGCCAGCTTACAAAACATTAACTCCCATGATGGTGACTTAACCACTCAGCTACCGGCATTCACTCACGACGAATTTCGCCAACTTTCTGAACAGTACAACACCTTTGTTGCCAACTTATCTGAGCTACTTAACACCATTCACAGCAATTCAGAGCAAGCCAATAGTGCTACCGACAGCGTTGTTCACGCAGTCGCTGTTGCCAACGACAAAGCGAATTCTCAAAAGCAGCTCAGTGAGCAAATTTTTGAATCCAGTAACCATATCAACAACAGTATCAGCCATATTGTTGGCGCGTCAGAAACGGTTGCAACTAGCAACAAATCGAGCTTAGATAAAGCGATGTCAGCAAACCAGCAGCTGACCCAAATACAAGAGCAAACTGCACAAATCGGTGCCTTACTTGGCCAGTTCGCAACAACCGTTGACGGCCTACAGCAAAATGCAGGTAATATCCGTAACATCCTTAAAATGGTGGAAGAATTTGCCGACCAAACCAACCTACTGGCATTGAATGCTGCAATTGAAGCAGCGCGAGCGGGTGATGCAGGTAGAGGTTTTGCCGTAGTAGCGGATGAAGTGCGCTCGCTTTCCTCTAAAGTTGCTGACGCAACCCAGCAGATTACTTCATTTATTAACGATATGGACAGTTTGGTCACTGACACTAAAACGGAATCTGACAAGCTAGTTGACCAATCGCAGCAAACGCATAATACCATTGAAGAAACCAACTCAACGTTTGCTCAAATGATGACTGACTTTAATGCCAACACCAAAGAGTTTGACGCCATCAGTGATGCCATTCATGAGCTCAACGCACAGTACCTTCAAACCCATAGCAACGTTGAAAACATCTCAAGCTTGAGTGAAACCTTACAAGGGCAAATGCAACAAGCCAACAACGAAGCACAAGTGGCACAAACACAAGCCGAACAAACCCAAAACCGACTATCTCGCTTTGCTCGCTAAGTTTGACTGACGATAATTATTAGCGATGAGGTATTTAGAGCCACCGCCTCGCCTGCCCCCCTAAAACTATTTACTCGATTGTTTGAATCGAGTAAATAGTGAATAAACCTACGAAATTATGAGAAACAATCTAACCGCTTGATAAGTTCACTTAGTGATGGCTCAAAATACATACTGATTAACGCTAAGAGCTAACTTAAGAATCAAGCCATCCATACTCTCTTTAATGCTCCTCACGAGTTCTTATACTTCTAATTATTAAAATAAATCTCAAAGAGTGCCGCTCAGAATATATAAACAGTCTGCGCTTTATGGCAACCAGGTAATTAATCACATTAGTTAATTTCAATGTTAATAAATCTCTTAAGGTTTCGTTAAGATTCACTTCTTAGTGTTTGCACATAGCCAGTGAAAAGGAGCTCGTTATGATGCAAGCATACAGTCTAGAAAGACACTTTACGCCGCCATTATTTGTCCCTCAGCAACCCAAGGCATTAGATAAAAGTGCTGAGAAACAGGTGATTTTTGCCAACCGCCATTCATCATCGAGAGCAGAAATAGCGCAATTTATTCAGTCGGGCTTTCGCACAGCATATGGTGCATCTATTCAAGTTTCGATGCCTTACTTAATTGCAATTGAGCAGTCAAAAAAGAAAGCATCACTTGGTTTTAGAGGGGGACACTTACCCTTATTTGTCGAGCAATACTTTCACCATACGATTGAGCAACACCCATTTTTTAAGGCGGAAAAAGTCGCGCGCAACAACATCGTCGAGATCGGCCATTTGTATAGCAATAGCCGTATGCTAACCCTGCCGTTATTTATGGTGACTGCGCTTAGCTTGCAACAGCTAGGTTTCGATTACCTGGTTTTTTCCGCCTCGCACAAGGTTAAAAACATCATCGAAAAAGGCGGTATCCAGCTTGACTATTTAGTCGATGCCTGCCCAGAGCAGCTGCGTGATTCAGACGAACACTGGGGCAGTTACTATCAAACCAATCCGAAAGTTTACGCCTTATCGCTCAAAAACATCGTCGATAAAGTGCGAACTTCCCCTTACCACAGGCCTTATCGTCACTTTTTAAACGCTGGCGTCGATGAAATCTGTGAACAGTATTTAACGCAATTAACTCAGCAATACCTAGCTAAGCAATACCTATCTAAATAAGGAATATAAATGAAATTAGCCACTTACCTTTTATCTAGCTGTCTACTGTCAAGCGCCGCCCTTGCCACCGAAGTAAGCAACACCTTTAATGATAAACTGCTTGCCGTTCAGCATGCTTGGGCAAAAGCTAACTATGAAGCTCAGGACAAAACTCAACAGGCGGCGTTTAAGCAGCTATCAGAGCAAAGCTTAAATTTAGCAAGTGAGTATCCTAAAAAAGCAGAGTCATGGATCTGGCATGGCATCGTTCAGTCAAGTTATGCAAATGCAAAAGGCGGTCTAGGTGCCCTATCGCTAATTGATGATGCAAAAGAAGCGTTTGAATTAGCCATTGACCTTAATGACCAAGCGCTTGATGGCTCAGCACATACCAGCTTAGGTATTTTGTACCTTAAGGTGCCCGGTTGGCCGGTCAGTTTCGGGGATGATGACGAAGCCGAGAAACATTTAAAATTGGCACAACAAATCAATCCTGATGGCATCGATGTAAACTTCTTCTTGGCGCAATATTATATTGAACAAGACAAGTGGCCAAAAGCCAAAGAGCATTTACTGCTTGCCCAAGCGGCGCCAAAACGAGCGCATCGACCATTAGCAGATAAATACCGACAGCAAGAGGTTGCGACCTTACTCACCGAGGTAAATAAGGCGCTCGACTAGCCACTTCAATCTGCTTTTAATTATCTAAGCTTGTCAAACGACAAGCTTTTTTAGCTTTCACTCCCCTCTGTGCTTGCACAAAATAAGCGTTATTGCATCCAAAATTCTTCAACAAAATTAACTCAATTCATGCCTGAGTAATTATTTTGATTTCTTAAGATTGCGTTAAGGATCGCCCCTTAATTTGTACATAACGACGCTTTAGGAGCATGTTATGAGGCAAGCACAGGCAATTCAAAATCGTCATCTACTTATCTCGAGGCCAGCCGAAAAGACGGGTAATCTCCCGCCAGTTACCCATGGCGTCTTACCCATACTTTTTCTCTATTCAAAAAAGGGCTGCTATCGCAGGCCGCTCCTTAGAGCAAGCACTGAGCTAGCCAGTTCAGCGATGCAACACATCAAACAGTTAACCGAGCAAACCTTTAAGCCACAAGTCAACCAATGGCTAGGTGTAGCGCCTACTTGTGGCTGCAATGGATTTTGAAACAAGTCGCGGTTGTTGCGACTGACTTCAAAAAATAGGCACAAAAACGTGCCACTAACCCTTACTTAACGATCTGATACAAAGAGGACATTGATCATGAAAGTAAAACACATCAAAAGACTGACCATTGCTAACGCGGTATCTGCCGCCTTAGTTTGCGCTGCAAGTGCGCAGGCCGAAGAGCAACTGGTCGACGCGAAATTTACCCTACATAACCAGCAACTACTGATTAATTCTATCGTGCAAGAAGATAATGAGACTTCAGCAGAAGTCGATTTGCTGACCAAGGTCGAGATGCTACCTAGTGAGTGCGATACCTTAGGCACATACCCTGATAGCGAGCTTTACCTTAGCGATCCTGCACTAGAACTGGTCGGTAGCTGGACAGCAGATGATATTGAATTCGTTGAACTAGATAACGCGTCGGAAGATGAGGTCGATGATGAAGATGACGACCTCGATGACGGCGACGAAATCGACGACGACGACGAAATCGACGACGACGACGATGACGACGACGATGACGATGACGATGACGACGAAGATGACGACGACAGCGATGATGCGTTAGAAAGCGAAGTATCAGAGCAGGAGACGCAATATTTAAGCATCTCGTTTGAAGGCTACCTTGTCTTTAGTGAGTTGGTAACAGAAGCTGGTGTCGCCACCTGTAACTCGACCTTTATTGGCGAGTTAAACGGCGATACTTACACGCCACCAGTAGTGGAATAAGGCTCACACTCCAAAAACAATCAAATCATGTAGATGCGGCATTCGCCGCTCTACTTTTCTTACTTATTGAACTCATGGTTATTTAGTAAATCGCTATTTGATTAGCCGCTGTAGCATATAAGTTGTCGTTTGCTGGAATATACAGCCGTTTACCGTTACTGCCATTCGCTTTCACAAGCATTCTTTACCACAAACATTCATTATCATGACAATTGCCTGTATCGGCATTTTATCTTTAAAAGAACGCCCATGTCCGCAACATTGCCGCGCCATTTATGCCCCTAATATAGAGGCTAAACCCATCTGTTATAGAATAAAGAGATTGGCGATTGGCAAGCGCTGCCAGATTAGCCATGTACAGCAAATGAAAACTCAACCGCTAAGCCACCTTCTGGTCGTTGCTGCAGTTGCCAGTGAATTTCATGCAGGCTAGCAATTTTATCAACAATGGCTAAGCCTAACCCTGAGCCTTCGGCTTTCGCGGTTGGGACTCTGAAAAACCTGTCTTTAACACGCTCTAATAGCTCTGCTGGCACGCCAGGGCCTTGATCTTGCACTGTCACTTTTTGCCCATCGAGATCCACCAAGATAGTTATATCAGACGACATTGGTGAATACTTAATGGCATTGCTAACTACATTGCTTAGCATATTGTGTAATAGTGGCGCATTGCCTTGGAATTCCAAACTATTTTCCGTGTTGTTAACGTATTTTATCGTAAGCGTTTGCTCTTTATTTTGCGCAAGCTGACGATTATCCGCTAATACCTTATCGACAATCGCTAATAAGTTCACTGCATCAAATTGGTGGTGTGCTACTTCAGCGTCAGCTCGGCTTAGCGCGAGAAGTTGTGTTACCAAATGCGATAGCCGGTGAATGCCGCGTTTAAGGTTGATGATAGCGCCGTCAAGCGCGGCATTATCATTTTCTTCCAGCAGATTTTCGGTATGGATCATTAATGCCGCTAATGGTGTTCTTAATTCATGTGCCGCATCTGATGAAAAGCGCCGCTCCTTTTCGTATTGCCCCGATAAAGAGTCAAAAAGCAGATTAATTTCATCGATAAGACTGCTCACTTCTTCTGGCTCTTTGTTATAGGCAAGCTTTTCTAAGCTGTTGTAATCTCGATCCTTAACATCTTTGGCGATGATAGCCAGTGGTTTCAGGCCATTTCTGATCACTAGGTTGACGATAAAAATAAAAAACGGCGTAAAGGCAAAGAGTGGAATGGCGTGATCAAGGGCAATATCGTGCACCAGTTCATCGCGAATATCCATGCGCTCACCCACCACTAACCACCAGTTGTCTTCTTTGGAAAACAAGGTGAAGATTCGCCATTCAAATTCGCCTACTAGATGAAAGGTATACCCTTGCTTTAGTCCAGACTCAGGATGATCAGGGGCACTGGCTGAGCGAAGAATTAAGCCAGTTTCGTCAATCACTTGAAAAGAGACTTTTTTCTCGTAATTGTGTTGCATTACATGCGGATCTTTTTCCTTGGCCAGCAAGGCTTCAACCATAGGTACCTGATGCTGTTCAACGGTTTGTCGACTGAGCATACCGTGCAGCACGCGTGCCGATTGGGCTAAGCTGGCATCGAATAATTCTTCGACTTCACGCGAGGTGTCATAGTAGACCCAAGCGGCAGGAATAATGGTCATGGTTAGCACCCATGCCGTAATATTCAGGGTGAGATAACGCCTGATTGAATAGGATTTCATGATTTAGTTACTTTCTAATTTATATCCAACACCCCTAACCGTTTTTATGATTGAACTATAAAGTTTTTTACGCAGGTGATGGATGTGAACTTCAATACTGTTGCTTTCTACTTCTACATCCCAGCCATATACCACATCTTCAAGCTTCTCTTTGCTGAGCACACGATTAGGATGATTGAGAAATTCAACTAACAAAGTTGTTTCTCTGCGGCTAAGTTCTACTTGTTGGCCATCTAAGGTCACTTCTCGTGAGGCAGGATTAAATGACACTCGACCATGTTGCACTAATGGCTCGACATGACCATGATTTCGCCGCCCTAAGGCTCTAAGTCGCGCTTTTAATTCCGCGAGTTCAAAAGGTTTGACTAAGTAGTCGTCGGCGCCGGAATCTAAGCCAATGATCTTGTCATCTGTGGTATCGCGAGCGGTGAGAATGATAATCGGCGTATCAAATTTCTCACGTCTGGCATCCTTTAACACCTCAATACCGTCTTTACTTGGCAAGGTTAAATCTAAAATAACCAAATCAAAGGATTCTGTTTGAATAGCCTGACTCGCCTGAGCCCCATCCGTTAGCCAATCCGTTTGGTAACCCTCTTTATTAAGAGCGGTTTTTATTCCTTCACCTAAGAGTTCGTCGTCTTCAACAAGTAAAATGCGCACGTAAAATAAGGCTCTAAGCTATGATAATTGTGATACGCGTTAAACTAGCGTATTTGTTTAGCTACATCAATCTGCTTAGACCCTTATTTGTTATGGTCATCAACACTTTAGCGCAAAGCTTTTGATCACCGGCAACTGTTTGGCAATGGATTGACCGACCAGATTGGGAAATAGCTGATTCAGTTTGACAAAAAAGCGCTCAGGCCAGCCAATATAGCGCTCACGCTTGCGACTGGCTAACAAGGTGACCAGCTCCTGTGCCACTAACTCCGGGCTATCAGTCGCTGTTTTTAGTACTTTATTGAGCTGATTAACCGCATCGCTATTTATCGTGGTCGCGGTCGCACGCGGCGAAAAATACTTAACCGCGACTTGTGTGTCGGCTAATTCTCGCCCTAATGATTCACTAAAGCCTCGAAGTGCATATTTACTGGTGCAATAAGCTGTGTAGCCGGGATAGCCGATACTGCCAAATGTAGAGCCAACGTTAATAATTTGCGCGCTATCTTGTGTTAATAACATCGGCAATAGACATTGGGTTAGCTGCATTGGCGCTAACGAATTAGTCACCAGCATATTTTCTAATTGCGCTGGGCTGGTCTGCTCAAGCAATGCAAACTGACTAATACCAGCGTTATTAATTAGAGTATTCACCTTAAAAGGCAATGCCTGTAATGCAGTAAGTAATGTTTGGCGATCATTTTCATCAGTGATATCCACCTGAATGGCAAACACTCGCTGCTCAGAACTAAGGCAGTTAGCTTGTAACTCGCGCTGTAACTGCTCAAGTTTTTCTTGGCTTCGCCCCAGTAGCACCAGATTTGCCCCTGCTTTACATAATAACTTGGCAGTGGCTTGGCCAATACCACCGGTTGCCCCGGTTAACAAGACATTAGATGAGGCTAAGGTTTTTAACTGAAGTTTGTTCATCTTTATTCCCTCCAACACAATAAACGACTAACTACCCATACCGATAAATAGCTCGCGCTCGCTCAGTGGTACGGTGATTTCTCGGCGCCCATGCATCACTCTATGGTTGTCGATTAGGATGACATCGCCATCCTGCCACTGGTGCTCTATCGTTAACTCCTCTGCCAGCGCTGCGGTATCTTGAATCAAGGCGTCACTGACTTTTTCACCATTTTCAAAGCGGTATTCTGGCGTTTGGTAGTTAAACGAAGGCCCTAATATTGCGTTTGCAAAGGCCAATTTGTGGCTGTCAGTGCTGCCGTTTACTTTCAAACAGGGATTAATATCAAGCTCGTAATGAAGGTTATCTTGCTCATCAATGGTGCCGCGCTGCCGTGCGTTGACCTTGATTAAATCTTGCAAATGCTGCGCTGAAACTTGCTCAGGATTGTCTAGCAGCGGATGTTGATCGACCACGTATTGTCGCCACAACGCAGAGGGCAGTTGACGGGAGACGGTTACTTGCCGTTGCCACTGTTTTTTCATCGCAGGCGGCATCGCTTCATATAATTCAACGCCATCACATATCGTAGTTTGTGACCCCTTAGCCGCACTTTTCGCGCTATAAAATGCCACAAGTTTTGGCGGGAACGGCGTATTACCGTTTTCTATATGCAGGCCAACCGCAGCCGTACCAGCATCGACTTTTTGGCTCACGCCATCGATAAAAGCTCGCGCAGGGTCAAAGGTTAGCTGATTGGTATATTGCTTTAATAACGCACTAAACATCTCAAGGTTTTCGCAATACTGATTAACCAGTGCCCAGCCACGCGTGCTAAGTTGTTGCTGAATATGCAAGCTTGCCTGGTTGGCAAGTATTGAGCGCTCTACTGATTTGGTGTTAGTTAATGTCATCTTATCTCTCCTGCTAAGCTGCGCTAGATGTGGCTAGTGTTGAAAATGTTTTGTTTTCATAGTGGCTCAGTATCTCCGCTCGCTTAGGACGGCCATTTGCGGTTAGTAGTCCATTTTCGGCGGTAAATGGGTAAGAGCTGATATACCAATGCCCCAGCCTTGCATAATCAGGTAGCTGCGCATTAACACGAGCTAATATCTGGCTGACATTGACCTTGCTCTTGCTCTCATCATTTAGCACCAAAACCGTCGATAATGTCGCTTCAGCTTCGCCGATAACCACCGCCTGTTTAATTTCTTTTTGCGCCGTCAATATCGACTCCACCCACTCTGGTGAAATATTGCGGCCAAATGAGCTCACTAAAATATTCTTCTTGCGACCAGTGACAAAGACATAACCCTCTTCATCGATATAACCGAGATCGCCGGTCGCAATTGAGCTCCCAGTTGCCGCAAACTCGCCCAAATAGCCCAACATTGACTGACCATGAACAATCAGCTCACCGTCGGAATTAACCGTTAACTGGGCGTGATCTAATACCTTGCCAACGCTGCCAACTTTGTTGTGCTCAGGCACGTTCAAGCAAACAACGGAGCCACATTCGGATAAGCCGTAGCCTTGGAATATTGGCAGCCCTATTTGCTCTGCCAGTTGTAACACCTTAGGAGAGACAACGCCGCCCCCCACGGCAACAAACTGCAAATTGTTAGCAATTCGAGATAAGTGCTTGAACGGCTGCGCGACCAAATTTTCCAATATCTGAGGAAATAAAATCATGCTTGCTACCTGAAAACGGGCAACTTGCTCAATTAGCCGTGCTGCATCAAATTGAGCATTAGAGTCAAATCCGAGTTTCTGAATTGGCTGGGTGATAACAACGCCACCACTCAATAGCGGTAAATAAACCCCTGCGATGTTTTCCAACAAGGTTGCTAACGACATCACACATAAATGACGAGGATTGGTATCACGAGTATTCGTCTGAATTGCCTGCAATAGGCTTAAACAAACAGTTTCTATATTGTCGTAAGATAAACATACCCCTTTCGGCTCACCCGTAGACCCAGAAGTAAAGGTAATTTTGGCAGTGTTTTTGGGATACTTTTGCTGCTGGCTAGCTAGCGACGTAGCAACTAATTGACAGTGTTCGCCAGAGACCTCAATCCCCTGAGTCGACGTATCCGTTATCGGCAATACTTGGCGCAGTTTAGGGTTATTGAGCAATACAAAATCAATACCGGCGTTGGCGATCAAATGTTGAGTTTGCCTAGGAGAAAAGAATAAGGGGATAGGGATAACACAGATGCCTAACTTTGCCGCCGCAAGATCGTAAACGATCCAATCCGCACAGTTATCCATGTAGATACCCAGACAACTTACATTCGCTGCCTGCAAACTCCCTTCTGCCGCAGCAATAGCATCAAGCAAACCTGCATTACTAATGATTTTTGGGATGTCACCATCACAAATTAACGCCGTTTGCCGTGGCGCACTGGTAGCCCGTTGCTTTATTGCTTCTAAAATCAGTTCCATATGTGCTCCTGTAGGTAAAGGCTAAGCGTTAGCGCTATGCTTTTGCGCTATACGTTGGTTTTAGGAACACTTTGCTAAGTGAAGCTTAAGGAAGTCTTAAGTAAATAAAATAATTCGAACAGGCTTAGTCGGATTCAATGCAAGCCTTTAATTCCATATGCCTACAGAAACCAAGCAAAGCAAAGCAAAGGCAACTAATCACTCCAAAAGTTTGAAACAACAGAACACTTCACAATAATTTCAATATCCACATTTTGCTCACAATTGATTGTTACTATCGCAATACAGGATGTATTACCGATGAGTGAAGAGTCTAATACGGGTGAAAAGATTACCTAAAGCGGTGTGATACTGGCCTCTGATATTGTGACAAAAGTGCTTTGCTTATGTTTGATCACAATGACATCTACCTCCTCAAAGGTAGTACCAGTTGAAACATATATGCTAGCGATGTATTTGTCATAATTGCCTTGACAATAAACGAGTCTAGTTCAATATAATTGATTAAAAAATATAAGAAGAACATACGAAAACGCAATGTTGTTATTCTCTGATGGGGACACGTTAACGTCCGGAGACTATCTAAAAGCAGATCGTTCGAAGTACCGCGAGTTACGCAACTTGCTTAACGTCGCTCAAGCGAGTCTGCGTAAATTGGTAGAGACGACCGAGTCACTCAGTGATAAAGCGCTTCAGCAAACAAATGCCGCAAGTTGGGAAGACTTGCAGGTCGCTTGTCAATCTGCCTTAAAAAATCAATCTCGTGACATTGAAATATTTTGTTGGTGGTTAACGGCTCTTGCCTATAAACGCAGTGATCTATCCTTGTTGGAGCAAGGCTTAGACGACTTTGTATTCGCTGTGACAAGTCTAGGTGACACAATTCACCCCCAACTGCCAGAAAAAAAGCTTGCTAATTATGACGGTAACCAAGTTCAGACAAAACAGTGTGAAAATCAAACACGCCCACTAGAGCAGCTTATTGGTGACAACCCAAATAGCGGATTGCTCAGCATCCCGTTAATGGCATTTCCTTTTTTAGATGATTACGCGCTGCGTAATTACCTTTCCGACAAAAAATCAGGGAATACTGACTCTGTAAAAGCAGAGTTTACCGCCAGCGCACTCAGCCGATACGACGAATTAAAAGAGCGTTATGACCGTATTCTGGCCATTGACAGTAAAATTGCGGTTATTCAACAGTGCATTAATGATTATCGATTCGAGGTCAGTAAAGAAGCGGCGATAGGCGACAAACTGCAACCGCTGGGCTTTAGCTTTGTGCGTGATAATTTAAAGCAGATCAAAAGTATGTATTTATACTTTTGCCCAAAACTGGAAACAGTAGAAGAACCTGATTCACAGGAGTCTCTCGAGCCTGCAACTCAAAATGTAGCTAATGACCAAACTAGTCTAGAACAGCATCAGCCAACGAGAACCTCGGCACCTAGTGTTACAACGCAACAAGCTACAGCAGTTGAGACAAGCTCAAGAGCTTACACGAGAGAAGATGCACTAGCAGACTTAAATCGCATTGCAGTTTTCTTCAAAAAAACAGAACCACACAACCCAATCCCCTACTTGCTAGCACGCGCGATTAAGTGGGGCAATATGTCATTTTCTGAATTGATGACTGAGTTAGTCAGTAAAGATTCACCTGTACTAGCTGAAATCAGCAAGCTCACAGGCGTAGACAGTGATATTAATACGTTATTAAACAACGATGTTGCTTTGCCGACAGCAGAAGTAGAGCAGCCTAAACCAGCAGCGCAAGCGCAAGCTCCCGTAGAAGCAAAAGAAGCTTCTACGCCGCAAGTAAGCCCTGCTGAACCAACGCAAACATCGCAACCGACTTCTGAAAGTCAGTCCGGTAGTTTGTGGTAATAAACCGATAACAAACAACCTAGATATAAGAATTTTACAACAAGGAGATTAAAATGGCTTCAATCTTTATGAGAATTGACGGCAACGAATCCATCAAAGGTGCAGCAACTGTAGTAGACCTAAACAGCAAAAAAGGTTGGTTTGCCATTGACAGTTTATCATGGGGTGCAATGCGAGGCGTGTCAGTTGATATTGGCAATGCCAACAACCAAGATAACGGTATGGTCGCGTTGGGCGAAATCAGCATTGCCAAAGGCTACGATGGAGCAACACCTTACCTACTAACATACCTTTTCCAACCTGGTGCGGAAGGCAAAACAGTCGAACTAGTGATGACGAAACCATCACGCGACGGCAAAGGTATCGTCCCTTATTTCGTCATTTCTTTAGAAGAAGCACGTATGGCTAACTTCAGTATTTCAGGTAGCGACGGTGGTCAGCCATCAGAGTCTTTTTCATTAACTTACACTAAGATTGAACAAATGTTCTTCGTTGAAGACGAAGGCGGTAAATTAGAGAAAGCGGCATCCGTTAAGTATGACGCTACCAATAACCAGTTAACGTCAGCTGCTGACTTGAAATAAACAGGTGTAAATCATGGCCTTAAATTCACAACATAAACGCGTGAGTAAAAACCGCGTAAGTATTACTTACGACGTTGAAACTAACGGCGCATCAGAGAAAAAAGAACTACCATTCGTGTCAGCGGTGATGGGTAACTTTTCCGGTGGGAAAGAAGATCCTAAAGACGTCGAAGATCGCGAATTTATCCAAGTGGATCAAGACAACTTTAACGATGTATTGAGTCGCATTGGACCAGAGTTGTCGCTCAAAGTTGATAACGTGATCGAAGAAGACGATAGCCAGTTTGAAGTTAACTTAGCGTTTAATTCGATGAAAGACTTTGAGCCTGACGCCCTTGTTGAACGAATTGAGCCACTTAAAAAGCTGCTAGAAACGCGTAATCAACTCAATGAACTGCTTAGTAAAGCGGATCGTTCACGCGACTTTGAAAAATTACTAAAAGACATCTTACAAAGCGCTGACTCGTTAAGTGCGCTGTCAGATGAACTTGGCGTCAAGGGAGAAGAGTAATGTCTGAAGAATTAGAACAAGGCGGCAGTGCTAGTGGCGAAAGTTTATCGTTTTTAGATCAAGCCATTAATGCAACCAGCCAAACGGCACCGGATCGCACCAAAGAACTGTTAACTTCGCTAACACAAGAAGCGATGTCAGGAACAGTAACATGGGATAAGAACTTAACTGATACCATTGCTAATGCAGTAGCCGCGATTGACAAAAAAATGTCTGCTCAACTTTCTGCCATCATGCAGCAAGATGAATTCAAGCAATTAGAAGGCTCTTGGTTAGGTTTACAAAAACTTATTCGCAACAGCGCATTAGGCACATCGCAGAAAGTAAAACTGCTTAACATCTCAAAAGACGAGTTATTAGAGCAATTTGAAGATGCGCCAGCAGTCGATCGCAGCCCAATTTTTAACTCGCTTTATCAACACGAATACGGCACCGCTGGTGGTGAGCCATACGGTTTATTACTCGGTGACTACGAATTCTCACAAAGCGATGAAGATGTCGCGTTATTGCGCTATATGGGTGAAGTTGGCGCAGCAAGTCACGCACCATTTATCGCCGCAGCATCCCCTGAAATGTTTGAATTGAACAGCTTCAAAACCTTCGACGAAGGTAAGCCAATTGCGCCAGCTTTTGACTCGCCTAGTTACGCTTCTTGGAACTCGTTCCGCGAAAGTGACGATGCGCGTTATGTTACCTTGACGATGCCGCGTACCATGGCGCGCATGCCATACGGCGCCAAAGGCAAATCAATAAAGTCGTTTAACTTTGAAGAATTAGGGGTAGACAGCGCAGGTAATCCTAAACCGCAAAGCAACGACGAAATCGTGTGGTCTAATGCAGCTTACGACTTAGGCCTTAATATGAACAAAGCCTTTGAAGCTTACGGCTGGTGTACCGCTATTCGCGGTATGGACAATGGCGGTAAAGTTGAGGCACTGCCTAACTTAACCTACTTAACTGACGCTGGCGACATTACCCAACAATGTCCGACTGAAGTTAACCTAACCGATGAACGCGAAAAAGAGCTGAGCGATTTAGGCTTTATGCCATTGGTTCACTACAAAAACACCGACTACGGCGTGTTCTTGGGCGGTCAAACCACGCAGAAACCCAAAGAATACACAGACCCTGATGCCACCAGTAATGCAGCGATTTCTGCCCGTTTGCCTTACATTATGGCCAGTAGCCGTATCGCCCACTACCTAAAGGTTATGGGTCGCGATAACATCGGCTCTAATATGGAAGCAGCTGATATCCAGAAACAAATGAGTGAGTGGATTGCTATGTACACCAACTCAGGTGCTATGGGTAATGAAGAACGTGCGAAAACTCCGTTGGCTGAAGCAAGTATTTCAGTTATCGAGCAACCAGGTCGCCCTGGGGCTTACTCGGCAGTTGCACACTTGCGCCCATGGTTACAGATGGAAGAATTAACCACATCTGTGCGCATGGTAGCTAGCCTTCCAGGTTAAATAATCGAGTATCAAAGGCGCCATACTTTGTGGCGCCTTTTCTCTATCAAGTAAACAGTCACTAGCATTTCTTTATTGCATTTTAGGTAGTCCAGTGTCGTCATTAACTATTGAAGCACAAGCAAGTAAGCGCTTTGCGCTAATTGCACAAGTTAAATACTTGATGGCTCAAATCGACCAAAAAGTGAGTGCTCAGTTAACCGAAATAATCACGCACCCAGCCTTTGAGCAACTAGAGTCTCGCTGGCGCAGTTTACATGAATTAATTCACTTACCGGTGAACTACCAAGCCGTCAAAGTGAAAATATTGAATATCAGCTGGTCAGAAATTTCACAAGATTTGAATATCTCGCCTTCGGTCAAGCAATCCAAACTCTACAATTTAGTTGCCAACAAAGAGTTCAATACGTTGGGAGGTGAGCCGTACGGCCTGATTGCAGTAGATCATCAATTTAGTCTAGAACTGAACTATGACAATGAATTTGACGATTTATATACGCTTGAATTATTGGCAGAGCTGGGCGAAAGGAGCTTATGCCCATTTGTTTTAGATGTTGATGAAAACTTTTTTGGCGCCAAAGGTGAAATGTATTTATCAGATCTAGAGCGCGTCTCGCGTGTTTTAGCTAGCAGCGATTTTGATGGTTGGCACCGACTACGAACCCTGAGTAACACCCAGTTTATCGGACTAGTGTTTAATAAAGTAGCTATTCGAGAACGTTACCGACAACTCAGTGCGAATTTCATTTTTAACGAAATCCATAATGAAACACACCTCTGGGGTAACGCCGCCATGACATTCATCAAAAACGTGATGCTTGAGTTTAATCGCGTCAGGTGGTTTGGTTTTTTAAAGTCTCGAAAAGTGAATTCATTAGGGGGAAGTACGATTGGTACTTTTGCCCTAAGTAGTGTTAGACCGCTCGACCGTCCCTATTTCAGAACGCGGCTCTCTGGCGAGACGGCAACCTATCTTGCGCAACAGGGCTTTATTGGTGTCTTTTACAATCCTTTGAACGAAAAATATTTCTTTCAATCGAACAACTCAGTGCGTAAAGAATCAGGCAGTGAAAATCGCTTTTTGCTACAAACAACACTAATGATCTGCCGAATTGCTCATTACCTCAAAATACAACTGCGCGCCATGATTGGTACTATGATGGAGCCTCATGATTGTGAAAATCAGTTAAATCATTGGTTAGAGCAATACTGCTCAAATTCGATCGTGACCGATGAAGCAACTCTGGCAACAATGCCGCTGCAATCTGCCACCGTTAAAGTGGTTGAAGAAGACGCCAGCGAAAGGCGCTACAGTTGCCAGATTGAACTAGTACCTCAATATCAATACGACAGAGTTACCTCAATGGTAAGTCTCTCGACTTCGACAGATTGATAAGGGGATAGCCATGGGGTTTTACAGAGCGTTTTATGCCGAAGAAAATGTCGACGTACTTGATACTAACATCTTAGCAATTTACCAAAACATCGGTCTGATATTAAAAACAGAGGCCGCTTATTTGTTTGAGGGACCAGCGCGACTTAGCCATCAATCTCATTTGTGTTTTGGCATCGAAGATATCGCCCTGTTTAGTCGGGTTAATTCAGGTGAGCAGATAGCGCTGAGAGTCAAAAACAAGCTAGTTCAATTTGAACCGAGACTAGCAAATATAGCAGTGCAATATATTGACAATGAAAGCAGTCATAAGCTCACTAATACCTTGCGCTTTTTGATCTCTGCGACGCGCGAGGTTAATGGTAAAAATGAAAAACTGATGTTGGATACGGATATCGATCTAACAGAAATGAAAGTACTGATAGAGAACGACAGCCAATATGATGAATAAAATGCTCAAGTATTTTGAACAGGAGCTCTCTGGTATTCGTCAAGGGCTAGAGGCATTTCGCCTTAAATTTCAAAAAGAAGCCGAGATTCTCAATCTAAACAACAAAGGCCAAGAAGATCCTAATGTCACGCGTCTCATTGAAAGTTTCGCTTGGGTAAGTGCCAAAAACGCACAAGAAATTGATCAACTGAAATATCGTCATATTGAAGAGTTCATTGAAGTCACATCACCGAACCTATTTAAACAAGTACCAGCAACTATTGCTTGTACTTTTGTCCACAATCCCGACGATTTCACCAAACCCGTAGTTTTAGGCAAAGGCGGTGAAGTTAGTTTTGATTTAGCGGGCCAGCAGGCAAAGTTTACACATCCGATAGCAACGGTATTGTCACCCTTGACCATCACAGGGACTCAATTCGAACAAACCCCGTTTAATCACCCGACGCCAGTTGATATCGACCACGGTAAAGTCAAATATTGCTTGCGAGTGAATATTGACTTAGTCAACGATGAAGTAGACATCAACACGCTGCTATCGTCAGGTCTTCAGTTACATTTTGGTCATAGTCGAACAGGCCGATGCAACTTAGATATTATTATGCAATCCTTGTCTAACATCGCACTCACTTGCGATGTGCAACAAACCTCGATTAGCATACCGAAAGAAAGTTTCACCCCAATTGCTCATGACCAACAAGCGCTGTTCTCACCGATTAGCGACAATGAGCTGGCAATTTATTTTCAGCTGAAAGAGTTTTTCACAATCGCTGACAAGCGTAATTACGTGCACTTACAGCATAAAACGGCAGGAAAATTAGCACCAAGCAGCCACTATTTTCTTGATCTTTATTTAGATGAATTTGCCCAAGAGCTGATGGCAAAAACGGATATCCAAGTTTCGGTTAATCGCTTCTTGATGACCAATTTATTTAAGCAGGTGTCTGAGCCTATTTCAGTCACTCATCAAGAATTATCGTACCCCATTATTGCTGATGCCAGTGTCGGCAATAATCTCGAAGTATATAGCGTTGATGACTTGTACAAAGTGAACAGTGCAAGCCAAGAGCGCATTAAACCGGTAATTGGCAGCGAACACATCAATTACCAACAAGATTGGTATTGGTCAGGTAAGCAAAAAATTTCCGCCAACGGCAACCTCGAGCACCATGTTGTTTTGCCAATCAACAAAGCATTAACTCGCGAGTCAAATGGTTTTACCGCTTTTGCCAATATTACGTGCAGCAATAGTAATCTCCATTCCTTGGTGCATATTGGTAACCAGTTTGTCGCAGATGCACAAGAGGCACTGCCGGGGGAGCTTTACATTAATGATGTCAACTTCACCCCCAATAGTACCGATATTCCAGAGCACCACTATTGGGATTTTCTCAAGTTAATGTCGTTCAACCTATCAGCGATGATCGATAAACCTGATGCAAAAGCGCGATTAGTGCAATTTTTGCGTTTGTTTACCTACAACAATGGCAAATACGTTGAGCTAGACAGTATAGAAGCGCTTAATCTAACAAAAGTGAACGCACCGTTTTTGGTGGAAGGTCGCATGTTGTTTGTGCCCGGTATTGAACTTAAATTATTGTTTAATAACGCAGAGCAAAACGCTGATTACTTTTTGTTTTCACAATTACTCAATCTATTTTTTGCCTCAATTACCTCATTCGATCGCTCATTCAAGTTAACGGTAGAGTTTACCCACTTTAATTGGTTGCCAATTAATTTTGAGCCTGTACTCGGAGTTCGAGCATGCGCTTAGGCAAAGGGGTAATGGCTAGGGTGCGATCATCGTTTCAATTGAAGCGACTTGCCAACGCACTATCTGATAAACCTGTCCGCTATCAAAGCGAGCTATTTTCTGACCACTACCACGAACAATACTGCCGTTATGAACAGGCAGCAGATGGCAGTTATCTCGTTGAGTCCAAAGACAAAGGGCTATTTGGTGTTAGAGGTGGGCTACCCAACTTTATTTTGGATTGGCTGAAGCTAAGCTTTCATCGTGCAAACGAAGCCTTCTTTTCGTTTCTCTCCTATTTCGAGCAGCGATTTGTCGAGCTTCGCCACGCTAAAGCTGAGATGACTTCCGTGGTGTATCGCGCGGAGCAAACGCAAAGCACACAAGACCAACAAGCGCTACTGAACCAGTATTTTGCCTCAATGAACTTTGAGCATAGCGACTACAACACAGTGCCTGCAACCTTACTCAATAGGCATTCAGGTCGCTCACTCAATACCATTCATCGAATGCTGGGTTTCTACTTTCCATACAAATTCGAAATTTTCGCCGACAATATTGAGTGGAAAGTTATACCAGTGGCGGCACGCAGCCAATTGGGACAAACTCAGATTGGCCGAGGTACAGTGCTCGGCCATAAGTACCCGCAGCTCAGCCATAAAGTTACAGTGACAATAAAAGTAAGTGATGCAGATCAATTCCAACAATTTTCAGTTGCTGGTAGCACGGCGGCAAAGCACCTTGAACAAATCAAAGAATTTTGTCGCCAGTGCTTTTCTGAGCACGCATCTGTTGATGTCATCGCACAATACCACGGTCACCGAGTGAGCCCGGCGTCACTTAATAAAAAGAATACAAACGCAGTAGTGCTTGGCAGTAATGCCCAGTTGCTGACTACGCAAAAAAATCAATTACAACGAATTAGAAAGCACTAAAAGGGAACCTTATGTCACACGTTTCGATCGCCAAACTTGTTAACTACCTCGACAGCAATTTAAAGAATGCATTGGAATATGCCGCGGCAGATGCAATGAAATCGGAAGTTGGTGCGATCGAAATTGAACACTGGTTATGCTCATTACTGCAAGGTCGCGATCCTAAATTACAACAATTTTTAGAAGCCCAGCGCGTTAACGTTGCCAACTTAGTAGCCGAGCTTGAACAACGCTTAGCAAAACTCGATAAAGTGCATTCAGGTCAGCCAACCATTAGCCCAGACATTATTGAGCTAATCAAGTCTGCCTGGCTGTTCGCATCTATTGAATTTAATCACGGCGCCGTTTCTGGTTTGCATTTATTACTCGCGGTGTTACAGCCCGATAATTTTGGCGTCAGACAACGAGACTTTCAAGCACTAGAGAGTATCTCACTAGAAAGTCTTAAAGAGACGATCAAAAGCTTGGCTCAACCCGCTAAAACAGCGAATAAATCTGGCGCATCTGGCGCTCCTCAGCAAGTGGTATCAGGTGCATTAGATAAATACACAGTTAATTTAACCGCCGCAGCGCAAAACGGCGAGCTAGACACCATTTCGGGTCGCTCTGAAGAGGTTCGCCAAGCCATCGACATCCTATGCAGAAAGCGACAAAACAACCCGATTTTCGTTGGAGAACCAGGGGTGGGTAAAACAGCTGTTGTTGAAGGGCTCGCACAAAAAATCGCGAATAACGAGGTACCATCGATTATCGCAGGTGTGCAAATTCACTCATTGGATTTAGGTTTGTTACAAGCGGGGGCTAGTGTTAAAGGCGAGTTTGAGAATCGCCTAAAAGATGTGATTAACGAAGTAAAAACGTCAGAAGTACCCATTATCGTTTTTATCGATGAAGCCCATACCTTGATTGGTGCTGGCGGTGCAGAGGGTCAAAACGATGCCGCTAACTTATTAAAACCAGCACTAGCACGCGGTGAATTTAGAACCATAGCCGCGACGACATGGGAAGAGTACAAAAAGTACTTTGAAAAAGATCCAGCCTTAACGCGTCGCTTCCAAGTGGTCAAAATTGAAGAACCCAATGCAGAAGACGCACTGCAAATGCTGCGCGGTGTGGCTAACTCATTAAAAAAACATCACAAGGTGTTTATTACCGAAGCTGCATTAACGTCAGCCGTTAACCTATCTATTCGCTATTTACCCAGTCGAAAATTACCAGATAAAGCAATTAGTATTTTAGATACCGCCTGCGCGCGTATTGCGTTGACGCAAAGTGCAACACCAGCTGCTATCGAATCGACCCAACAAGCGATCCGTTATTTGGACAATGAAATAGCGTCATTGTCAAAAGAAAACGCCATGCTCAATAACCAAGCTGAGGCCATTGCAGAAAAGCGCACGCAAAAAGTTAGATTTGAAACAGAATTAGACGCGTTAAATACTCAGTGGCAGAAAGAAACTGCGCTCGTCAATCAACTGGCTGACATTCAACAACAATCCGAAGATGGCGAGCTGGCAACCAGCAATGATTTTTCAAATCTGCTTGCAGAGCTCAAAGAACTGCAAGGCGAATCGCCTATGGTTCACGCTATTGTTGATGAGCAAACGATTGCCGAAGTGATCGGTGCTTGGACAGGTATTCCTATTGGCAACTTGATGAAAGAAGAGGTTAATAAACTCTTACAATTAGAAGAGTCACTACATACCCGAATTATTGGCCAAAGCCATGCGATGAATGAGCTCGCCAAAAGCATTCGTGTTTCTCGCGCTGGCTTAACGGACAAGCGCAAACCCGTTGGCGTGTTTCTAATGTGTGGCCCAAGCGGTGTAGGTAAATCAGAAACCGCTCTGTCACTTGCTGAACTGTTATATGGTGGTGAACAGGATATGACTGTCATCAACATGACCGAATTTAAAGAAGCTCACAAAGTTTCTCAACTATTAGGCTCGCCAGCAGGTTATGTTGGGTACGGTAAAGGCGGCGTGTTAACCGAGGCGATTCGACGCAACCCATATTGCGTATTGCTGTTAGACGAAGTCGAAAAGGCGCATCCAAGCGTGCACGACTTGTTCTATCAAATTTTCGATAAAGGTTGCATACAAGATAGTGAAGGCCGCAATATCGACTTTAGAAACACCCTTATTATCATGACCTCGAACGCCGCCGATAGCGCTATTGTTGATGTTTGTGAGCGCTCGCAAAACCGACCGGAAATTGTCGATTTGGTTGATGAAATTCGCCCAGCATTGCAAGAATACTTCAAACCTGCATTTTTAGGACGTACCAACATCATTCCTTACTACCCATTAAATGAGCAGGAACTAGCGCAAATTTGTGGTATTTCCCTTAACCGCGTCGCCAATAAACTAGATGAAACTTATGGCGCTGAATTAGACTACGACGAAAACTTTGTTAGCTACGTCGTCAACAAAGGCAACGAGCCGACTATTGGCGGCCGAGCTATTGAACAAATTGTTAATCGTCACCTAATGCCACAGCTTGCTGAGCACTGCATTGAGCGCATCAGCCAAGGATTACCCATTACTAAAGTAACCGTAACGGGTAGTGATGATGGCACTAGTTTTGAGCTAGTTGTCGAGTAGCTCACTGGCAAACGATTCCAAGAGATAGAAGACACCTTGAATATACATATCGCCAAAAACCAGCATGTTAAATTGCTCGTTGTTTTATTGTTACTGCTAGCTCAGTGCCGCACAGCAATTGCTGACGGCACTGTGATGTTGGCCACTCACGATGTTTATCCGCACCATTATATTGAGCGCGGTGAAATTAAGGGCCGTGTTATTCGCCAACTGCAATGCGCGTTCAATCGGATGGAAACCCCCTATCGCGCAGAATTTGGTGGTTGGGTTGACGATGAACTGAGCCTACGAACGGGCAAGATAGACGGCATTTTTGCCGTTTCGATGAACGATACGCGTAAAGACTACGGTGAACTTTCCACCACGCTGGCGACGAAGAATCTCTATTGGTATTTTTCAGGAACCAAGCTCGATGTCACTAAAGACAACCCTTTGTATCAAAGGTATCGCGTCGCCGCTGAATTTGGCTCCGACGAGTGGTTTATGATCAAACGACAAAAATACAATGTGCGAATGAAGCCTAAGAATTCACAATCGCTCGTAAAAATGCTAATCAATCACGAAGTTGATGCCATCTTAATCGACGAGCATGTCTTTGAGTATCAAAAAAATAGAGCGAATGTAGGTAACTTGAGTTTTACCCGAACACCTTTTCAAACCATTGATTTAGGTGTTTTGTTTTCAACAGCATTCTTACAAAAGAACCCAAGATTTTTGGCTTCTTTTAATTTGGCGGCGTCTAACTGCCTCATTTCAACAACAAATAACTAAGTGGAATGAATTCAATGACTTCAGCCATTTTACAAGTTACCGAAAGCCCTGCTGACGTGAAATTAGTGACACGGGTCGCCACGATCAATGACGGCACTGTCACACTCGGGAGCTCAATTGAATGCGATTTAATCCTGACGGCCGAGCAAAGCCAGAGTGATGAAATATGGGCAAGTATTACGCTCAGCGCTGACAAAGGTCAGTACTTACTCAAAGCCCATGTCGATGATGTTGTCGTTAACAGTCGCCCAATCATTAGCTCAATGGAAAAAGCCTTAGCCGATGGCGATATCATTGCGGTTGCAAACTACACAGTACTATTTTCCTGTGAGCAAGCGATTAAACCAGTAGAAGAAGTTATCGAGCCAGTCAATTACCAAGAGATTGATTTTGATGCCAATAATATTTTAGCCGGGCTTGGTGATGCGCCGACTGATCATCAAGCGCCGCTGACCGAAGAGGCACAGGCAGCATTTTTAGCATACGACGAGCTTGCGCACGCTAATAATACAAATCAAGCCCCTGACAGCTCCGTTGGCGCACTTTCGGACAAAATAGATCATTTGTTGGAAATATCGCAAAACCCTTGGATTCAACAAAAGAAATTGCTTAGTATGCTAGACGGTGTAGTTGATGAATTTATTAAGGAATTTGACCCCGCGTTAATCGAAGAAATGGTCGGCCAGCCCAGTTTTTTCAAGAGTGGAAAACAGTGGCAAGCCTATAAAAAATACTACCAACGAAAGCACAACGAAGGCCACTTTAAGCGACAGTTTAAAGCACTACTTATCGAATGTTTGCAAAAATAATAACAATATTCTCATTTATCATGCTTTTATCAGCCTGCGCTAGTGATGACGTACTCGATCGCTATTCACTGCCAATTACCGTGCGCGTCGAAGCGTCAGATAATCTCAATTGGGCTAATAATACCGCCAACCCTGTGGCATTGCGTGTTTATCAATTGACCAATGCTGAACGTTTTCAGCAGGCAGATTTTATCTCCCTGTTTCAATCAGACAAACAGTTGCTAGCAGAGCAGCTCGTAGAGCTCAAACGCATCTACCCAATTCTGCCTGCAACGACACAAGATATCACCGTCAAACTCTTGCCAACAACGCGATTTTTAGCCGTCGTCGCTGAGTTTACTGACTATCAAAATCTCGTGACAAGCAGCGTTATTGAACTACCAGAAGACATCTCAGCGGAAACTGATATTTGGTTGGGATTGCAGTCGACCGGTGTTAGGCTAAGCGTGATAAAAGAAGAAAGCTTGTTGGATAAAATAATAAAATGGGATTAAGCATTCTTGAAAAATAAAATTGTTTGGCGCGAAGGGACGTTTCTATATCCGCAACATTTTCAACAGATGGAATCTCATCTTGAAACTAGTTTGCAAGCATCGACAAATATGCTGGTTGGGGACTTAGCACCTCAATTTGGATTAGCGAATATTTCCTTTAACGAAGCCACCTTAAAGCTGGGGCAAGTATCGATTACAAACTGCCAAGGGCAACTGCCTGACAGCAGTTATTTTGAGCTGTCAGAAGAGATTGTTATCGACATTCCCGCAGGTACAGTAGATAACGTGATTTATCTTGTTGTTCCCATGTACTTGGCCGGGCGTAATAACTTTAACAACTCAGCACAAACTTCGCGTTTTATCACGACACACAAAAAAGTTTATGACTTAAGCGCTGATGACCAAGAGCAGATTGAAGTTGAAACCGCCACACTCAACATCGGCTTAAAGCTAAGCGATGACAATTTGGAAGGTTACATCAAGCTCGCAGTTGCCAAAGTCTTAGAGGTTGATGAAAACGGCCACGTAATTTTAGATAAGTCGTTTATCCCACAATGCTTGGCAGTAGGCTCTTCAAAGTACATTCTTGAGCGAGTAAAAGAACTAGAGATTCTCGCCAACGCCAAAGCCACGCAATTGCTGACCCGTTTGCAAGCAGCGGTCGACAGCCAAAAATCACTGGCTTTATACCAAGATCAGCAATTGCTCGATGCCATCTACCGCTGGCTACCGTGGTTGGAAGCTGTGCTAAGTACACCGAATTATAAATTAGGGCGATTTTTCCTCGAGTTAAAGCAGTTCGAGTCAGCACTCAACAGCGTCACCTTGACCGAGCGAAGCCCTTGGCAACCACTGCAGAACGAACAATTATTCAAACAGCTACAACCCGTATTTAGTCGCTTAAAAGCAACCTTGTCGATTACTCAGCAAAGCAATGTCACTGAAATTCCTTGGGATGACGCGTTGTTTGCCAGTCGCCGCATGATGCTGGCCAAACTCAAAGGCGCAGCGCTCGAAGCAAATACGCGCGTTATTATTGCGGTGACAGCTGATCATGGTCAAATATCGAAAGACGTGTTTCGCACAGGCTTTAAGCTAGCGGGGAATAAATCGATTGTCAGTTGCCTCAAAAACGCGACGCCCGGTATTGCCGTTAACCCTTTAATGTATGCGCCGCCTGAGCTTAAAAGCCAAGCGTTGACAGATTACTTTGAACTAGAGACCGAAGACGTCCTCTGGCAACAAGTACTGGAACAAAATGAGTTATTGGCCTTACACATCGATAGCCGTTTATTTATCAGCGCAGTAAAACTGTTTTTAATTAACTGATCATGCATTCGGCGAACTACACCGTTAATCAATTTTCATTGGTTGACGAAAAGAATGAAGCGCTAACGCAATTGCTGGCTAATTTTAGCTGGCAGGATGAGCCTTTACTAAAACTAAGCTTGCCATTGTTTCCGCAGATTGATGCGATTAGCTGTATTGATGACAACGCAACACTTGACGCTTTTCGTCACAACCTTGTGGCTCGTTTAAAGCAGCTTAAAGCACAGGGACAATCGCTTAATTTGTCACCTCAACTGCTGGATAAGCTCAGCTTTATGTGGGCGGCGTTTCTTGACGAGCGTGTTATTTATGAAAGTGACATTGACACCACTGCGTGGGAAAACAATACGTTAGTTAGCCAACTGTTTGGCATTCGCAATAGTGGCGAAACGTTTTTTACGCTCGTTAAACAGCTAATGAATGAACCCAGTCATAACCTTGAATTGCTGCAAATCAGCTACCTGTTGTTGCAACTGGGATTCAAGGGAAAGTACCACGACCGACGGGCGATAGAGCTCAACCAGTTTATCGCTGAGGTCAGCCATGCATTGTCAGAATTTGGTGTGTTACAAACCCAAAATCATCGCTACAGCGCCTACAGTAAAGTGGTGAAAAAGCCCTATCGCATGTTGCTCAAACCGGGCATACGGCCAAAATGGTTTTGGTTAACTTGTGTTGTGATACTCACCGCTGCAATAGGGGTTTATCAACAAGAGCTCAGTGAGCTATATGCTAATCAGCAAGATGAATACCGTGAAATGGCAAAAGAAACGCGCCAATATTTAACAGCAATTCAGCCAAAAACCCAATTTATTGAGCAAAAAGATTTTATTAGTCAAGGAAGTCACCTTGGACAAGGAAGCTACACTGGGCAAGGAAATTACATTGGTCAAGCAAGCAGTATGAGTAATGACACCGAATTGGCTGTCACCAAACAACAGCCAAGCGACACAGCAAAACAGCGGGTTGTTTCAAGTGCGCCTGTCGCTAATGAAACTACAGCAACATTATCAACAGAAATTTATCAACCAATAACAAAGCCAAAAACCGATAAACGTTACTTAGTACAGCTAGGCGTATATGATCGTGAATCAGCGGCCCAACAGTTAACGTCTCATTGCAGTAACGATACCTATCCATTGCAATTTGGTCACGCCGATACACGCACATTTGTCGGTTATGTTACCGAAAGTTACACACAAGCAAATACAGTCAGTCAGTTTTTTCAAAACCACTGCCAACTTGTCCCTTATATTAAGGAGTACAAGCCATGAGCCGTAAGCTGACCCATATTTTGGCTATTATCGTCGTTATTGTTGCGTTATTGCTGTCAACGGCGATTGTTTTTCTTCCGTTGGCGATGTCTTGGTGGTGGCTAGTCGCAGCACTAGTGTTTGTGGTCATCGCCATGTATACCATTCCCCCAATGGCGAACCTGTTAACCAAAGCGATAACGAGAAGGCGCCAGCGCAGGTATCTACACGCCAGTTACCAACACATTAAGAAAAAGTTGAAATTACCGAGTAATATTTATGAAACCGCTTGGTTTTTTGCTTGCGCGCAGGATACTTGTGAACACGACTTTTCTCAGTTTCACCAAATAAAAGTCCCCAACTTACCCGCCAACATTAAGGTTTATCACGTTGAGGGGGCACTGGTATGGCTGCTCAGTCCGAAACAAGACTACGACACGAGTTTATTCGTTGAGTGGCTCAAGGTAATACGCCCTAAACAACCTGTTAATGGCGCTATGTTGATATTAGACGCCTTTAACTTAGTACAAAGAGCGCATAAGCAAACAGATATCTTCATTGATCGTTTCAAGCACGGCTGTGAAGAACTTCACAATCAAAGCGACATTCTGTCGCCTCTGCATGTTTTTGTATCGGGTATCAACAAACTGGACGGGATCGCAGAAGCGATCTACGAGCAATCAGATTTCGCCCAGCTGTCGATCGATCTCACCTGTGGCGACAGCGATAAAACAGCAGTGTTTAGCACCGCCTATGACGAACTATTTAAGAGCCTGTTTGTCGCTAATATTAAGCAAGTTTCGCTACAGCTCGACGAAGACTTCAAGCGCAAACAATTGCTTGGTCCTATGCAGTTGCAATACCTAAAGCTGTCAATTGAGCAACTCTTTTCCAGCTTGCAATCGTTTGATGGCGCCGACCTCCCATACCAGCTAACTAGCTTACATCTGGTTGAAAGTGAACACGCTGAGCAGCGCATCAATTTGGCAACAGCACATGCTCTTATCAATGTTAACCAAGTTAACTTACCTGTCGTGCACGGTACCAATTTAAAGCCGCAAGCATCACTGCAAAAGGCCTTTACGCATGGGGTGTTAGCGCAATCATTCAAAGCACCTGTTAACCGTTTGCAAGTTGCTACTTACTGGCTAAAACAGGGCCTAATGGTATTCTCAGGGGCAGCTTTATTAGGCTTTGCCGCTTGGGTCGGCTATTTGAACTTTGCCTACAATGAAGGCTTACACGCACAATTCGACCGGGTTCATCAAGAATATAAACTCGTATTAAATCAACAAAAATTCGATATAGAGGAGCCAAGTAGTATTCTTGGGCCGCTCGAAGTTTTGGAAAAAGCCTATCGAAAATTTAAGGCGCAGGAGCAAGACAAACCCTGGTTTGTGATGCCGTTTATCGCTTCCATCGAACGCGAAAAGCATTACCGCACTTTATATCAGCAGCAACTGGTGATGGCATTGCAGCCGACACTTAGCAGTTATTTAGAAGAAGAGCTCTTCGTTTACTTGGAGCTTAAAGACTATTTAACTGTATTGAATATCGAAAATGTTTACGAATCATTTGCCAGTGCCAATGCGGATAATCAAGACATTATTCTTGATTATTTTACCGAGTCATTCTTGAACAGCGGTGTTATGTCTCGTGAGCAGATAAGAGAGTTTGCCATATTACTGACCGATTTATTTGAGTTAGGGTATGAGCCATTCGATGTTAACAACGAGCTGATTGCCATTGTTGATGCCGAAATATCAACGCAAAACCGCTTTCAGTTGCTGTATCAGTACATTGAAGACTTACCTGAATTTAGTAAGCTCAACGATGTTCGTTCGGTATTATTTGGTGAAAACATGCTGCAAAGTGGCGGTAAAGACCTACTCTACTTTGACCAAACTCATGCCAGTTTTCTGGTGCCTAATTTATATACCCCAGGCGGCTTACTGCAATTGTCTTTTATCCCAAATTCGGGCTTTTTCCAAACCTTAGTAAAACGCAATCACGGCCTGTTTAGAAAAATACCAGAGCCACGCGATATGGAACGCTTGGGGAGCTATTTAAAATATACCTATATCAATGAATACGTGGGCTTTTGGCGAGAGTATCTAACGCATATCAAAGCGCGTGAAGACATGGGCTTAAAACAACTTTTAGCAGCGTTAACCAAAGCTGAGGACTCGCCTTTGCCGCAGCTAAATTCGGGGGTTAGGCACTTTGTTAATATCCCACTGATAACAATAGAGCCAACACCAGAGCAGCAAGTAAAAGCGCCTAAAAAACTGGCTGCGACACTGAAAAAAGTTGAAACTGTGGCTGATAACTTGCTCCCTGAAAAGCAAGAACTGACCACATTAATGGCGCAAGAGCAAAATGAAATAGCGACCAAAATCAATCAAGCCTTTGACGATAACTTACTGCTTTCTGGCTCAACCAAGCAAGTGGATGCGATCTATCAAAGCATTCAAAAAGACTTGTTAGCACTGAAAGAGTGGCTTGATAAAGCCGACAATGAAGTCATCCCAGGTAAAGCCTATTTTGAAGACGTTACTAACGAAAAGTCATATCAAGCATTTGCCAACCTTTGGCTAAATGATTACGAGCAAACGCTGATTGATCACCTGATTGACAATATCGTTGCGCAATCTAGCCGTTATGTGGAAAACAAAATAGTGAATTTCTTAAACACACAATGGCAAACGCAAGTGGTTGCACCTTATCAGCGTGAGTTAGCTCCCTTCTTCCCTTTCAGTGACAGCGAAGAGGCCGTAAATATTCGCGCCATAGATAAGTTTTTTGCAAGCGATAGCGCATTAGCAAAATTTGAACAATCAGTGCTGAGCCAGTTTGTTGAGGTCAAAGGCAAACAACAATTAGCCTTATTTGGCAGACAACACCTACTGACGCTAAATAATGATATTTCGCCCTTTATTACCGGCTACAAAACTATGCGCGAACAGTTGTATAGCGGCGCCGACAAGATCACCACAAACATTACCTATACGCCGATATCAATGGCTCCTGAGTTAATGTCATTTACACTGAGTACCGCAGATAGTGCATTAAATTACACTCATGGCCCATTGATTGGTAAGAAGACGCTATGGCCGACAGACTATCAAGACAGCGCAATGACTATCAGCATGCGAGATAAAAATAACAAACGCCAAAACACTAGATTTGAGGGAATTTGGGCGCCAATGCAACTACTTGCCAAATATCAAGACGGCGCGGCGAGCGAGGTCTTGACCATACCTTACCCTAAAACCACAGGTGTTAAACTCAAAGTTAATGATGCAGACAAAGCAAGCAATATCATCAACCCGAATTTTTTCAGGCGTTTAACGATCCCGTCCCAACTCGTCGGCCAGCCATAGCAACATTCTAGGAGTAAGAAAAGCAATGGAAAATTATGTTGCTGGCAGCACCAGCTATTTAGAAGCTAAATCGAGCACCAATAAAAGCTATCGAATCAATAAGTGCACGATTAATCAAAAGCTCAACAACAATTTCACCATTAATGCGAGTGTGGTTACCGATGGTGAAGACTTAGACGACTTACTCGGCGATTCCCTGACCATTAGCTGGTTTCAAGATATTGCTGGTCGCGCCAACGAATTGCTCAACTATCACGGATACGTGACAGAAATCACCGAAGTTGATACAGATGCCGACAGCATTCGATCGTTTAATCTGATTATCAAGCCTTGGCTTTGGTTGCTTACATTAAATCGCTGCAACCGTATCTATCAAGCAAAGTCGGTCAAAGACATATTAACCGACATCTTCGATAGCGCTGGTTTTAAAGGTCAGTACAAATTTGGCACTATGCCGACAACACAACGAGAGTATTGTACTCAGTACAATGAAACTGATTTCGCCTTTGCCCTGCGGGTTATGGCAGAAGCGGGCGTTATTTTTTATTTTATTCAAGAAGGCGGCAAGCACACGCTACAAATCCAATCTGCTGAGGCAAGTATTACCAAAAACACCCAAGCAACCTTCGATCATGCACAGGTCAAAGACAGTAATAACCTATTGCTCAGCACATGGCGAACGAAACAGCGCAGCACCCGTAAATCGCTCAGTTTATCGGGTTACAACAGTAATAAAGTGAAAACGGAACAAGCGAGTAGCCAACTGACTAACAGCGCGGTCAGCACTTATTCAAATAAGCACTTTGAATTTCACGGTCAACCAACCGATAAAGCTGACTTCTCCGACGTTGCGACCTTGGCAAAACAGCTTATTGCCAGTGAAGAAAGTCGTGCTCAAGACATTGAAGCAACGACGGATTCGAACCTAGTGCTGATAGGGCAAACACTGACCTTAGCCAAGCATCAAAATGCGGACTTCCAAGGTGATTACAATGTTATCGGCCTAAAGCACGTCATCAATGTGACCAGCAGTGCGACACAAGCTACCTACAAATGCACCATTAGCTGCCGCAAGAATACCCTAAGCGTCGCACCGCAAATGCCAGTGAAACCCAAAGCGCCGGGCTTAATGACCGCCGTTGTGGTTACAGATGCAGGCGCGTTTGACAGCAAAGGCGATCTCAACCAAGACAAAGACGGCAAAATTCGCGTCCACTTTCATTGGGATGTTAGCGACACTAAATCAGCCTCTTGCCTACTGCGGGTTGCTCAATTGATGGCGGGGAGCCAAGCGGGTATGCAGTTTATTCCCCGTATTGGCGATGAGGTATTAGTCGACTTTATCAATGGCGATATCGACCAGCCGATTGTTGTTGGTAGCGTTTACAACGGTTCGAACACGCCACTGTACAACCAAAAAGACTCCACACAATCAGGGATTAAAACCGGCTTTGCTCAAGACACAAGCCATGAATTGTGTTTTGACGATAAAAAAGGTGAAGAAAAAATTGCTCTCACCTCAGGCAAAGACCTCGCGATAACAGTTGCCAACAACGCGACAACACTAGTCAATGCTGACGATAAATTAACAATTAAAAAAACGCAGACCACGGCGATCGAAGACAAGCAAACCATCACGGTCACCAATGGCTACGGTTTAACGGCTGACAAGATTGCGCTTGAAGGTAAATCAGAAATTGAGCTCAAAGTAGGTAGCAACAGCATTAAAATTAGCAGTTCGGGCATTACCATAGACGCATCAAAAATCACCCTGAGCGCTAGCGGTGACATTAGCCTGTCAGGTACCAATGTGAAATCATCAAGTACCGCGTCAACGTCAATTAAAGCGACCGCGAACCTTGATTTAAAAGCAACCGCACAAGCAAATTTAGAAGGTACCGCTGGGGTCAATGTTAAATCAACGGCAATGGCAAAAGTTGAAGGCACTGCTGGCGCCGAACTCAGTTCAACCGCCATGGCCAAACTCACAGGTACCGCCATGGCCCAGATTTCCGGTGCTTTAGTGAAAATTAATTAACGATTGATGAACTAACAAAATGCAAATCATTACGCCAAAAGTTGTCAGCCAATTAACACAAATGAATGCGGGTCATATTGTCAACCGATACCCGATGACCGACGAAGCCAAAGCGCTTGTCACGAATGAGATGACACCGTCAGAGGCGGTTGAGAAATTGCAACAAGCTGGCCTTGAGCGCGATGCGATACAGTTTATCGCCCACGGTTTATCAGTGATGTCTGCAATAAAATGGGGGCTTAGTTGCCTTCGTCAAAAAATCGATTGGCAAGCAGATGACGAACAGATATTTGATTGTGTCGAACGTTGGGTAGCTGCGCCGAATGAAACGCTGCGTATTCGCGCTCAACAACTGTCTGATCGCAAAGGACTGGGAGAATATCCGAGCGCATGGTTAGGCTATGCTGTTTTTTGGTCAGGAACCGGCTCTATCGCACCGCCTGATTTACCTGCAGTGATGCCGCCTGACAATATGGTTGGTCATGCCATTAACGCGGCAATTTTAATGGCGATGATTTAAGCGTGGCATAACAAGCCAGCGAAAGCTTTTACGTAGCACGTTTAGATAAAACTGCGCAGGCATTAAACGCACAAAATGGCGGCTAGGTGAGCAACTAATCAACAGTTTCTCTTTATAAATGAGCAAAATACAAACAATTAACACAGTGGTAGGTTTTGTTTTACAGGCAAAGCCTCGTTACTCTAACAACCATAATAACGATAACAAGCTATTGCCTGTTTGTTCAGGTGTAAAAAATAGCGACGACACGTATGTAGGGAATTTCTATGTCTATCATTCGCAAGCTTAATTTAGCAGGCCGCAAAGTCGGTAAAGTACTTCACCTCGTCGATGCCTCTAATTACGATAAGTTACGTCGTCTCGACGCACTGATAACAAAAATCAACGCCGCGCGCAGCAACAACAATCGCTCTTTCCTCAAAGCAATAGAAACCATCACCGAAAAAGCTGGTGGGCTAAAAGAATTTAAAAAGCAAGAAATGTCAAAGTTGGACAACTTTGAGTGGGTATTTTATTTATCAGATCAGCAATGGGACAGTTTCTGTTTCCAATGGAACGAAACAAAATCGCTGTTAACCGCCAACAGGAAATCCCCTTTTAAAAGCGAAGACGAATTAACCCAAGCCTATCAAACAACGCAAGGTCCTTTTAACAGTAAAATCCAATGCTTTTTAGCGCTTTATAAAGAAGAAAAGGTGGTTAGTGATTACAGCAAGCTAGATGACTGCTTTAAAGGGGTGCCTGTTGCCTCCCCGGCACAGCAAGCGCTGCCTAAAGAAGATACAAAAATCGCTAACGAAAAAGACATTTGGCTTATTTTCCAGTCTCTTAAAGAGGACTTTCGTGAAATTGGCCTAGTCATGAAAAAGCAAATGCTGATTTTCGCAAAAACACATCTTGAGGCGATCAGAGGTGGTGCCAACTTAGAGGGCTTCAACAACATAGATAATGTCGAAGCCTTATTACCCATTGCCGATCGTGCACGAAAACAACAAATCATTATTAAGCGTTCAGGTTGGTTAGCTCCACTAAAAGACATTTACAACGCCTACAAAGTGATTGGTCTTATGGACAAAGAAACCCGTTACCGAGGAGCATTTGACGAAGGCTTCAGTGGTAAAGCTAACCGTGCAAAACTGGTGAAATACACGCAAGAAATGGTGACAGGGATCATTTCAGCGGTAACCACTACAGCAATGACAGTTGCATCTTTTGGCGCAACCTTGATTTTGTGTATTTTACAGTGGATTAAAGTATTCGATATATTGTCGTCATTTGCCACACTCATTCGCAGTTTCATCAAAGCCAAGCAGGCAGATCCCAATGTTGATTTAACCAAGTTAGATTTTCGCATGCTAAGCCAACGCACAAAAACTGGCGCTATTGCGATGAATGTGATCAGCACCTCAACAGGTGCCTTGAGTGCAGGCTTGCACGTTGGTGGTGCGGCTGAAACAGGAGCTTATGTATTAGCAGGTGCTAAAGCTACCTACAAAGCAGGCAAAGGCGCGTGGAGTAGTAAATCGGCAATCAAAAACGTTAAAAACTTCAAAGATGATCAGCACAACTTATCTGAGCAAGCGACGGAAAAAGACCTCCTCAAAGCTAAGAAGAATTTAGCGAAACGATTGAAAAACGTTGAAGAAATTGACTTTACCTTTAGCAACCCATTGCAAAACCACGAAGAATTAGCCCGTAAAGTAGAAGACTCTAAATCTAAGCTGCGCCGCTTTATGGACAGCATGGTGAAATGGGCGAAAAAAGCGTTCAGTTATCTCGTTAAACTACTAACCAAGTTAATTAAGTTTGTACTAGGTGTACTTATTGTGTTCGCCAACATTGTTGGCGTGTTAATCACAGGAATTGTGCTGTTATTTAAGCGATTTTGTGAGCTTGTTGGCTCCACCATCAACAAATTTATGGTCAAAGCCAAAGGTGATATACAAGATGGTTTGAGGTACTTAAAGCGCATGCTAAGGCAGGAAATTATAGACATTGACGCCAGATTAAAAACGGTAGCGATGAGTCCTGCGGGGTAAGTTCGGCAAACGCATATAGAGGCTCTTCGCAAGGAATCATAGACAATAAGTACTTTTAGTCATTCCTCTGTAGAGCCTTTCCCAAATGCCCATAATTACAGTAAAACAAAGACTTTAACAAATTGGCGAGCAAACTCTTTTAGTTAGCTAAAAGCAATGAGCAAGCTATAAGGTATGAGTGCAGCAGGCACCCCCAATTGTAACGAAGTCTAATCAAACTCAAAAATGTTATGTTCGCGGCTATTTGCTAATCACCGCGATAACGAAGTGAAGTATTGACAGTTATCATGCAACTTATTAACGAAAAAAGCGCAACGCTAGCGAAAAATGTGAGTGGTAAGTTCATTACCCCATTGTTAGTAGCAGGCATCTTAATTTGCCTTGTTAATGCGATTATCGCGTGTTATCTCATTTATCAAGAATCAAGTGTTTTTCAAAAGACGGTACGCGCGGAAGTAAAAACGCAAACTATTGATGCCGCTAACCAAATTAGCGAAAAACTTGCTGGCATCATGAATGATGTGAACAATTTTGCCGATCGCATCACTCGCCTTGAAGATAAACAAGACACACTCGGTTTTTTACGCCACGAGTTTTACCAAAACAGTAATTTATTTTCGTTAAGCACGACATTCAAACCCTATGCTTTTGATCCCGCAAGAAAATACGTTGCTCCTTATTATGAACGCCTTACCGACGAAGAAAAAGAATTTGAATTAACTGGCTACGATCAAAACAGTACCGAATTCAGTTGGTATAACCGACCGCTCAAAGAAGGTCCAATTTGGACAGAGCCCTATTACGAACCAGTGAATAGTGTGCTGATGACCACTTACTCGGTGCCATTCTATCAATCAGAAAAGGCGCGTGAGGCGGGCGAAACACCACTCGGTGTTGTGCCTTCCGATGTATCACTGGATCACCTCACCACCGATTTAAAACAAATTCAGTTTGGCGCTGGTGGCTACGGTATTATTTTTTCGAGCAAACAAAACTTAATCTCCCACCCTGTTTTTTCTCATGTGCGCGAAGGTGAAAACCTTAATACGCTTAAGCACAAAGACGGCTTTAACTATCTCAATAAAATCGATAAGTGTTTCGCTGACGATCTCACTTATGCCTTTTACAATGGCGAAGTGATGGATAACGACGAAGATTACGCGGCATGTGCACATATTCCGCAAACCGATTGGATTCTTATCACTCGCATGTCTGCCGATATGTTTCAAATGGACAAAGACTATCGTCGCAAAAGCAATATAGGAGCAATCAGTTGGATTGCTGCCTCATTGATTTTGATCATTTTATTGCTGACCCGTTATAAACGAATTAATTGGTCGCAAAATAACATTTGGATATCCATCATCTTAGTGACAGGAACTGTCGCTTCACTTGAGTTTGCACGCAGTCTCAATACGTTGGAGGAAGACAGTACGGTAGTGATCACCAATACCGCCCAGCGAGAAGCGTTTATCAGTAACTATGACGCCCAACTTACGCAATTGCGCTTAGACCTGCCGGACTATATTTCGACTGGCCTGATGGTCGACTCCTTAGAGTTTGTCAATGCCAATAACGTCCATCTCACTGGCATCGTTTGGGAAAGGTTTGAATCTCCTAGACCTGAACAGATATCGCCAGAAATCGCGTTCAACGAAGCGATAGAATCTGATTTAAAATTAGCATATCGACAAACTTTGCCCACAGGGGAAGAAGTTATTGGCTGGCATTTTTCGGTTGTTATTCGTCAAGAACTTGATTACTCAAAGTACCCGTTCGATCACAAGAATATTGTCATCCGGTTAACCGCTAGCAACATTGGCAGCAATACTGTTTTAGTGCCGGATTTAGAGGCCTACGAAAAACTGGGAAAAACGGATAACCCAGCCGTTGCTAAAGATATCGTTTTAGAAGAATGGACACTTAAGCAAAGCTACTACAAATACACCTATCAACATTTCAACACCAACTTTGGCATTAATGCGCATGGCTTCCAAGAGATTAGCCCTGAGCTAAACTATTCAATCAATATTGAACGCTCATTTTTAGGGCCATTTGTCACGACATTATTACCTGTCATGGTCATGGTGTGCCTGCTATATGCATGTGTCGTCAGTATGCCCTACACCCCTTATGGTGAGCTAAGAAATAATATTACGGCGGTAGTATTCACCATACTACTCGCTCATTACAGCATACGTGAACACTTACAAATCAATGAAGTCGTCTATTTTGAAGTGTTCTATTTCCTGCTTTATGTGATCGCAACCGTATTTATGCTAATTGCTCATTACTATTATCGCGCCAAAGCGCTGGACTTAAATTCAATGCGCTATAAACGTGTGGCAATCGTCTGGTACTGGCCAATACTGACATCAGCAATCTATGTGATCACTATTTGGACTTACTATTAGGCTCGATGAAAGGCAAACATGGGCGTCACCATAAAAATGACGCTCTAAGTTAAAACTAAGAACAATAACAACAGGTTAATTTTATGAAGCTCTACCGTCCATGGACCTCACTGTTTATTATTGTGGCATGTATTGCTGTCACGCTGGGATTTCACCACCATATCGCGGGTTATTACGTTAAACATGCTATCGATGCCGAATTAGAGTATTTAATTGGCAAGCTCGACAGCCACGTCACAGAAGCCATCCGCTTAAACGATGAATTTACCGAAGAGCTCGCGTTTGACTGTTCAATCTCAGATATTGAGAAAATGCAGCGAGTTGCCTTTACCAGCCCTCATGTTCGCCTGTTTGAAGTGCACATTGCAGGTGGTAAAGAATGTTCAAGTCACGGTTTAGCGGTAGAACAAGACGAAAAATCGTCTTGGAAAAACTTACGCGATAATATTTTTATTGGCTCTGAACTCAATAAGATTACCCACACGCATGATTTAACGGTGATTTATCAAGGACAAGGCTTCAACTTAATTGCCGACATCGAGCCTATCCATATCCCTAAAGCATTTTGTGAAAATTGCGCCGTACTAAAAGTGCAGCTGGGTAGCTTTGACATTCTCGTCAGCGATTTAAATCACCTTGCAGAAGACCTCTCGCTTTCCTCCTTTATTTACTCTGAGCAATATCCTTTCTCGCTATCCTTAGCGGTTTCGAAGAATTACCTATCCCCCGTCGAACACTGGAGCGGAGGCATAAGTTTAGGCATTGGTTTTTTAATCGGCATATTACTGGTCATGGGTATGCAATGGCTGCTAAGTCAAAACCAAACGTTAGAAGCACTAATTAAACAAGGGCTAGATAAGCATGAGTTCAAGCCATTTTATCAACCTATCGTGCACTCAAAATCGGGGAAAATTGTTGGTTGCGAAGTACTGGTACGCTGGGTAAAAAAAGACGGAACCATCATCCCACCTTATCAATTTATTCCCTTTGCCGAAGACTCTGGGCTTATTTTACCCATTACAGAACAGCTGCTCTATCGCGTGGTACGCGACATTCAGACCCTAAATTGGGGCGACACAGACAAGTTTATGAGCGTCAATATCGTGCCAGAGCACTTGCAAAACGACGACCTGTTCCACACTATAGAATCGTTAAAAAATGACCATTGGCAATACCACAATCTCTCATTAGAAATTACCGAGCGCAGAAAAATTGAAGATTTAGCCCAAGCTAAAAAAACACTCGAAAAATTTTATGATGTGGGCATAGACCTCAAACTAGATGACGCTGGCACTGGCTATGGCGGTTTTGCTTATGTTCAAGAATTAAAGATTTCGACCATCAAAATAGACAAAATGTTTATTGATGTTATTGGCACAGACGATATGAAAAATTCGGTGCTGTCATCGATCATCGCTTTTGCCAATGAAGCATCATCCATGAAAACCATCGCAGAAGGTGTCGAAACACGCGAACAAGTCGAGCTGCTCGCCAAACATGGGGTATACAAAATTCAGGGCTATGTTTACGCCAAACCTATGCCCATTGAAGAACTGGTTGAATGGAAAAAAATTGCCAAAAACCTAATAGCTATGGCCAGTCATTAATGATTATCCGAATAGCCAACTAACCACCAATTAGCACGGTCGGCATGCCTAAGACAATACTGCCACCGTGCGAAGTTGTATCTCCCATCCTCGCGGCAGGTTTATTGCCAATCAACACTGTCGCACTACCTTTTACAATCGTATCAGGTGGACCGACACATGTAGCCATATCCCCCATCACTACAGCAGGCATACCGCCAATTAAAACAGTAGGCACTCCGGGGCCAGATACGGGTCCGCCAACATGAGGCACTGTACCTGTTACCATTGGGCATACGTGCATGTCAGTCAAACGAGAAGCAGGTAAACTCATCACAACTCCTAAGTAATCTTCATCAAATCAACTTACTAACAAGATTAATTCAGTTTTTGTGAAAAGACTATCCAGTTTAAGACTTAAACTCTATTTGCAAACAAAAGCACTTGGCTCAAAAGCTGACGCAAGCGCTCTATTCATTTGTGATTCATCTCATAAAGGAGTTACTTCTGATCTCCAAAAACTTAACAAAAGATTTTGCAATGGCGCTTTTATCACCAATAATTTTTAAAATGAAGACCGAGCAGAAAGACCACCAGAGCCAGTAGCATCTCTAACGCCAAGGAAGGAACTTGGAAACCCTTCAAGCCCTTGTCGTCCAATGGCTATATGACAACCTATAGACGTTGCACATTGTTTCCCTTTAAGCCTTGAGCCAGTTGTTTTGATATGTTTTCGATAGCTAAGTAATTGCTGATCCAAAATATCAGTGATCGGCGGAGAGGTAACCGTAATCACTTCAATATCCTCATCTTTTGGCCAAACAAATTCATTTTGAGCATTTTTCTCTAACTTATCCGTTAACGTCGTGGCAAAAAGCATCGGAAAATTAGTTTGGTTGAAAAGCCCTTGACGCTCTAAAGCATTAATGACTTCAGGAATTTTGGGGTGCTCTTCGCGATAAGCTCTGATCAAGTAGCTATCTGAAATAGCGAGATCTTGCTCAATAAATTGATTGTTGAAATGAAGTACACCAAGCAGAATATTGGCATCTTTATAATCTCTAAATGCGGCTTTCTTTAGATACTTTATCGACTCTTTGGCATCTAAATGCTGTTCACTTATTAAGTGAATTAATCCAGTTTTATACTGCGCCGCAGGCTCACCATATTTAGACGCTTTTTTGAGGTATTTCAGTGCTTGAGCTTCGTCTTTCTCAACACCGTAACCGTTGTAATAAAACTGACCTAGTGTTGTATAGGCTTCACTGTGTCCTCTTTTAGCCGCCAATTTAAATTTGTGAAAGTAGGTTTGGCACAGTTCCGTTTGGCAAGCACTAAGCTCGCTACTTTTTGGCGAGCTGACAATATCTACAGCTTGTGAATTAAAGCTGAGAAAAATGGAGAAAAAAGTGAGTAGTGATTTTTTAAACATGCGTGAGATCCCTTCCAAGCCGCCAATAGAGTATATTTGAAGTGATAACGTTTACTAACCATCAACGAGCAGCTAACTGAGATGAACGTCAATTAGAGGCCGCTTCAAACTTCAGTATTCACTTCAAAAACAGTATCAACTTATCATCTAGCGACCAAAATTAAAATATGCTAATCACCTGAGTACAAAGAAAAATATGCTATATGAACTAACCAAAACCGCATTTGCATGTGGCATGCTTGAGCTTTGATAACACTGAAAGAAACCGCTTTGAAATGAAAAAGCCCCTGCATTGCTGCAAGGGCTTGTGGAATATGTGAGTTGGCCGATAAGCCGGGTTCTGTGTCTATCCCATAAATAGGAAAGCGACAATCATTCGTCTAGGCCTTAACTCGCGCTAAGGCTCAAGCAACCTACCCGGTTCCAACGCGAGCCACGCACTCACTATAAAAGTAATGGAACCCTATTTGGTCTTGCTCCGGGTGCCAAGTGGTTTTAGCACCCTGCTACCAATCGTTGACTTTGACATCCATAAAATGAAAAAGCCCCTGCATTACTGCAAGGGCTTGTGGAATATGTGAGTTGGCCGATAAGCCGGGTTCTGTGTCTATCCTATAAATAGAAAAGCGACAATCATTCGTCTAGGCCTTAACTCGCGCTAAGGCTCAAGCAACCTACCCGGTTCCAACGCGAGCCACGCATCATTGTCATTGATAAATCAACGCAAACTGGAACCCTATTTGGTCTTGCTCCGGGTGGAGTTTACCCTGCTGCCAACTGTTACCAGTGGCCCGGTGCGCTCTTACCGCACCCTTTCACCCTTACCTGTGCTGTTGCCAGCCATCGGCGGTTTTCTCTCTGCTGCACTTGTCGTCGGCTTGCGCCGCCCAGACGTTATCTGGCACCCTGCTCTTTGGAGCCCGGACTTTCCTCCCCCAACACTTATAAATAAGTGTTGGCAGCGATTGTCTGGCCAACTCGGCGCGTATTCTACATCAAGCCCACAGACAAATTAAAGCAACTTATTCGACTAAGCTTATTGTTTATTCAAAATAGCGCTATCAAGTTGTTGATGTAGCCAAGCGATAGCTTCAACTCTATCGGTAAATATTTTGGTGTTTTGCAGATCTAATGAAGGGGATCGGCTAAACAAAATATCAGGCTGAACCGCACTATCATAAAGTAAGGCTTTAGCGGCTATGGATTGGGTAGCCAGCCACCGATTATAATTATCAAGGATCTGATAAGCGTCAGGTGTGCCACCTTCCACTCGCGTTAAATCGACCAGCACAACAAATGGTTGACCGTTATATCCTTCTACTTGCTCACGCATTTGTTGAATATACAAAGTGATGCCATCTTCATTGAAGCTGCCAATTAAGGTGCCAAATAACATGTTACCTTGGCGACTTACTTCGCATTCACCATGTATATTCATACGCGCTTACCATTTCATCGCTAAGGTTAAATCGTAAAGCTTGTTTTTCTTCAGGCCGTAAATTTCAGCAGCAATTGAACAAGCTTTTTTCGGTGGTAATTCTTTAATCAGCAGTTTCAGTGTCTTTTCAACCTCTGCAGAAATACTGTCTGGTTCTGGCTGATAACCTTCGATCATCAGCACCATTTCTCCCTTTAGCTGATTAGGATCTTGGCTAAGCCAATCAACAAAATTACCAGCACTATCTGCTTTTATCGTTTCAAAGGTTTTGGTTAGCTCACGAGCAATAACTACTTGGCGCTCAGCGCCCATCACTTCAACGATATCTTGCAAAGTGTCCAGTGCGCGCCTTGGTGCATCATAAAAAATCATAGTACGAGTTTCGTTTTTTAGCTCGCTTAACACTTTTTGACGTGCACCTGATTTCGACGGTAAGAAGCCTTCAAACGCGAAACGATCCGTTGGCAAGCCCGCAACTGATAAGGCAGTAACTGCTGCACATGCCCCCGGTACAGGTACCACAGGTAACGACTGCTGTTTTAACCCTCGGACAATATGAAAACCAGGGTCGCTGATCAAAGGCGTACCCGCATCGGATACTAAAGCAATGCTTTTTCCTTCCTCCAACCAGTTGGCAATCTGTTCTTGTCGCTGACGTTCGTTGTGATCATGCAGCGAAAATGTTTTAGCTTTAATACTAAACGCTGTTAGTAATTTTTGTGTGTGGCGCGTGTCTTCACACGCAATCAAGTCAACTTGGCTCAGCACGTCTATTGCGCGTTGAGTCATATCCCCCAAATTGCCAATTGGCGTTGCGACTACGTATAACGTACCAGGCACTATTTGAAATTCTGTCATTTATTTACCGCTATGCTTTAAATCAGGTGATGCGTTAACTTGCGCATCAAGTGATGCAGTGGTTGAGAGTCATTAGGATGAAGTTTATTATAAACTCATACTTAAACCCACGGATTTCCAAGTAGTGAAGTCAGAAAGTCATCGGTTCTCTATTCTACAACTTACGTTAAGCGCCGTTATTGTTGCGCTTCTAGCAAGTTGCGCAGCGCCAAAAACACCTAAAATTGTGCAACAACCGCAAGTTACACAAACAGCCGAGCCTGAACAGTTAAGTGCAAGTTACTTTATTCGACAGAGTAAAGAGCAAACGGGAAAGGAAGCCTTAAATTCTCTTATTACCGCAAGTGAGTTCCAGTTAACTGAAGGCCAATCATTAAAAGCGCTTTGGTTAGCAAACCAACTGCAAGCACAGACATCGGGTGAGCAAAAATACCGCGTGTTAATCGTTAAAGCGCAAGCATTATTAGAGCTAGAACAAATTGATTTAGCCTGGCAGCAGTTAGTTAAGGCAAAATCGGTAAATACTGATCTCGACGTCAAATATTATCAGTTAGCACAGCAAATTAATTTGACGCGAGGCTTTACCCTTGATGCTTTAGATGCTCAGCTATTTGCATTTTCGATGAACCCACAGGCCGGTGAAGAAGAGATTGAGGCGCTATGGCAAGCGTTTCAACAGCTCTCTTCTTGGCAATTGAGCCAACTTGATAATAACAAAGCACCTTACCTAAGTGGCTGGGTACAATTAACGAAATACGCTCATCGTTTTGGCGATGACTTGTCTGCCTTTCACCGTTACCTGCAGCAATGGCGCAGACAATTCCCAACTCATCCGGCTAATAATTTAGTAGGTCAATTACTTAACAAAGAAAAAGCCTACCCACTGGGGGCAGAACGTATCGCTGTTATTCTCCCTTTATCAGGCAGACAGCAAGCAGCTGGTAGCGCAGCACAGCAAGGTATTTTAGCTGCGTATCAAGAGCAAAGTACCACTAAATTACATTTCTTTGATTCAGAAACCCTCGACTGGACCACGCTAAAATCGACGTTAGAGACACTAGAAATAGATTACGTCATCGGCCCCTTGTTGAGAGAGCGGGTCAATCAATACCTAGCAATTGATGACATCACAATTCCAAGCCTATTGCTGAACGTTTCAGCGCAACATACCCTAAGCGAAAATCAATTTGCCATTTCGATGCGTCCAGAAGATGAGGCCGTGCAAGCAGCGGCCACCTTAGCGCGTAAAGATTACCAAATGCCGATTGTCTTAGTGCATCAAGACCAAGTAAGTCAGCGCATTGCCACAGCGTTTGTTGATGAGTGGCAGCGGGTCACTGGTTATGCGCCTAAATTAATGCCATTTAGTAAAGGTAAGAAAATGCAAACGATGCTGAAATCTGCGCTTGGGGTTTTTCAAAGTAAAGCACGCATCGATGACTTGAATAGTAGAATTAAGCACACAATTAAGGCTGAAACACGCAACCGACGCGATATAGATATGATTTATATTGTCGGTTCAGCAACGCAAACGCGACTTCTAAAACCGCATATTGATGTGAGCATTAGCCCATTTGCCGACACTATTCCAATCTACGCCAGTAGTCGCAGTCATAGCCTCGCGGTTGATGAAGGAGATACGCGCGACCTTGCAGGCATGAGCTTTACCGAAATGCCTTGGCTGTTAGCGAGCCAAGCGCAAAACAAACCGCTAATGCAAGTCACTAAGCAACTCTTTCCAACCCGCAGTGATAGCCTGCAACGAATATTCGCAATGGGTTACGACTCGCTCGCATTAGTGAACAAGTTAGCCTTAATGCAAAAGTACCCGTATGTGCGCCACTATGGGCAGGTAGGCACCTTACAGCTTGCTGCAAATCAGGTATTAACGCGCACGCTATTATGGGGCCGCTACAACAAGGATAGTGTGCAACAAATTGCGATGGATTAAACAACCCACCACCAAAAACATTGGTGAGCAAACCGAACAACTAGCTGCGCACTACCTGTGCCAACAGGGGCTGAATTGTTTAACTTGCAATTTTAGCAGCAAATATGGCGAAATCGATATTATTGCGCAAGATGGCGAAGTACTCGTATTCGTTGAAGTAAAATATCGCAAACAAGCAAACTATGGCGGCGCAATTGCCGCCATTTCTGCAGCTAAACAACAAAAATTGAAACTTTGCGCCTCTTTTTATCTCCAACAGGCACAATTAAATGAATATAATACGCCATGTCGTTTCGATGTGGTTGCCCTGCAAGGGCCAATTGAACAACCGAATATAACCTGGCTAAAAAATGCCTTTTAAGGAACCATTACTCTTATGTTAGAGCGTATCAAAAGTAATTTTACCGAAAGTATTCAAACCAAAATCGCTGCAAGTGAAGCGTTGGCGGCTCCTATTGAGCAGGCTGGTATGGTGATGGTACAAGCCCTACTTAACGGTAAAAAAATTCTAAGTTGCGGTAACGGTGGCTCTGCTGGCGACGCTCAGCACTTTTCATCAGAGCTATTAAATCGCTATGAAACAGAGCGTCCAAGTTTACCTGCGATCGCATTAACCACAGACAGCTCAACAATTACTTCTATTGCTAATGACTACCACTACGATGAGGTGTTCTCTAAGCAAGTAAGAGCCCTTGGTAACGAAGGAGATGTACTACTAGCAATATCGACTAGTGGCAATTCAAAAAACGTAATCAAAGCCATTGAAGCGGCTGTTGCCCGTGATATGCCGATTATCGCGTTAACTGGTCGAGATGGTGGTGATATTGCTGGCCTGCTTGGTGAGAATGACGTTGAAATTCGCGTTCCATCGCCGCGCACTGCACGTATTCAAGAAGTGCACTTGCTAGTTATTCATTGTTTATGCGAAATTATCGATAGCACATTATTTCCACAAGGTGAGTAGTTCTCGTGAAACTTCATAAACTAGCTGCGCTCATTACCGCAGCTTCGTTGCTACAAGGCTGTGTCGCTGCTGCGGTTGTTGGCGTTGTTGGTGGTGCAACTGTGGCGGCAGATAACCGCTCAGTCGGCGCCCAAATTGACGATCAAAACATCGAATTACAAGGCTATGCAAAGCTTGCTGAACATAAAGGTATTAGTGACAACACTAACCTGCAAATCACCAGCATGAACGGTTCTGTATTAGTCGTCGGGCAGGCCCCCAATACCTACTTACGTGATGAGGCGTTGAAAATCCTCAAATCAGTGACAGGTGTCGTGCAAATTCACAATCAAATTCGTCTTGGTAATACCGTTTCAGTGGCGACTAAATCTAACGATATTTGGTTAACGTCGAAAGTTAAAACGGCACTATTTAAAAGCGATAAAGTAGACGCTAACAATATTAAAGTGGTCACAGAAAACGCCGAGGTCTTTTTAATGGGCTTAGTAAGCCGTGGCGAAGCAGATCAAGCGGTGAATATCGCTCGCAATATCGGTGGTGTAAACCGAGTAGTTAAAGCCTTTGAATATCAATAGAGCTTGGCTACTTTTAGCCCTAAGCCCTAGCATACGGTAAATAATTTTCGAAAAACCGTCATAGTCTATGACGGTTTTTCCTTTTTACAGCTCATTAAAGTTGTTGAATGACGGAAAAAGATGCCGCTAACTCAGCTTTCGCTTTTATTGAGCTTTCTTTGAAATTAATCAAACCGTTTGGAGGCCACATTAGCGATAGCAGCTTAGCGTCTAATTCAAGTGTTTGCTTATAAAGCGCTTTTAGTTGGTTATTGTCACCCGCCACCCGGTAAATCTTAGTCGCAATCAAATCTAGGTCACTTAAGTAGGTCTCTTTCGCGGTCATCACCGCTTTTTTAGCTTTTGGCTCCACCACATTTAACCACAGTGAGTCTAGTCGCTGACGACCATAGCGGTTGTTTAGTAGCGAAAGTAAGTAATCGTTTGACTGGCTAGCCGTTGCTATACCCTGCTCAACTTGCTGCTTGTAAAGCCAAACTAAAATACGTTGGATATCCGCTTGCTCTTGGTTAATACTTGCAGATAATGCTTCTACTTTTTCGGGCGTTAGCTTAACTAAAAAGCGATGTAAACGTATTTGCTCTTGATTGATACTATGAACATTACTTAAGCCATTAACAATTGCATTAAGCTGATAACTATTGAGTATTTCAGTACGATAGCTACCAAGTAGGTTGCGAGCATACTGTGATTGAAGAAAATACGGCGCTATGCCCTTTAAAGTAATTTGAGTTTCGTAAGCCTCAATATGACTTGGTGTTTTTTTTAATTTCTCTAATAGCCCCTTCTTAAGCAAAGCTACCTTGTTCTGCGCATTTTGAATATTGCCTTTAATTCGCTGCTTTTCAGCTAAATGCATGGCCGCGTATGAAAAGGGCTGATAGCTCGGTGCAAAGTCAATCACCAAGGACAATTGCTCATCGCTTATGCCTGCAAAGTTTTTCGGATTTGCCATGAGCTGTTCAATCACTGCACCTAGCGCTTGTTTATCTTCATAATCTTGCGCATAAACCTCAGGCGCATGTTGGTATAGTTCGTCAAGTAAGGTGAGTTGAGTAACGATGTCGCCATTGTCTAGCGCGTCTTCATATTGTTGTTCGGTAAGGTGGAGATTTGCGGTATCACAACCTGAAAGTACTGCCGTTAACAGCACAGCAGTATAAAGCCTTTTCATAACGTCCCTATCAGCATATTGCAGGCAACACAATTATCCTCTTGCTCAGCTCTCTATATTATTAGCAGAACTTTAGGTTAATGATCTATGCCTATAACTTGGCGCATTGTTAAAACACATGTTGTAAATTACTTACTTAGATGATTCAGCCGAATAGTTAGTTTTATCATTAATATGGATGGCTTAAGTAGTAACTTTCATCAAAGAAGCTATTGAATCATATTGAAATTTCTTACAAAAGTAGAGGAGTTTTTGATGAAAAGTTTGTGTCGAGTTATGTCATGCCTCAGCACAATTGGTGACCATCAGCTGCTATAGCTAATTTAGCGCTGAAAACAAAAAATCCCGCACTGGCGGGATTTTTTAATTATCTCTGAGCTTGTACTATTTCTGAGCTTGGGCTCTACGCTTAAAATAGTGCTTAAATGAAGCTCTGGTAATTGCACACCTATAGTAAGTGTAGTGTGTGCAATAGTTTATTCTGTCTCAGCTTCAGTTTCCGCTTCGGCTTCACTTGGCTTAGATAGGAACATCTCACGTAAACGGCCATCAAGCTCTTGCGCTACTTCAGGGTGCTCTTTTAAGTACTTGGTTGCGTTCGCTTTACCTTGACCAATACGGTCGCCATTGTAGCTATACCAAGCACCAGCTTTTTCTACCATCTTGTTCTGTACGCCAAGATCTAAGATCTCACCTAGGTTATTGATACCTTCACCGTACATAATTTGGAATTCTACTTGCTTGAATGGTGGTGCAATCTTGTTCTTAACAACTTTAACTCGAGTTTCGTTACCGACAATTTCATCACCCGCTTTTACTGCACCAATACGGCGAATATCTAAACGAACTGAAGCGTAGAATTTAAGGGCATTACCACCGGTTGTGGTTTCTGGGTTACCAAACATCACACCAATTTTCATACGAATTTGGTTGATGAAAATCATCATAGTGTTTGACTGCTTCAGGTTACCTGTTAGTTTGCGCATCGCTTGCGATAGCATACGCGCTTGCAAACCAACGTGCGAATCACCCATGTCACCTTCAATTTCTGCTTTTGGTGTCAATGCGGCAACCGAGTCAACCACAATCACGTCAACCGCACCTGAGCGAGTTAGCATGTCACAAATTTCTAATGCTTGCTCACCAGTATCTGGTTGAGAAACAAGTAAATCGTTGATGTTAACACCTAGCTTTTCCGCATAAATTGGGTCAAGTGCGTGCTCAGCATCAACGAATGCACATACTTTACCGTTGCGCTGTGCTTCTGCGATAACTTCTAACGTTAACGTTGTTTTACCACTCGATTCTGGACCGTAAATTTCAACAACACGACCCATTGGTAAGCCGCCTGCACCTAAGGCAATATCTAAGCCTAGTGAACCAGTAGAGATGGTTTCTACATCCATACTACGGTTTTCACCAAGGCGCATAATTGAACCTTTACCGAACTGACGTTCAATTTGACCAAGCGCGGCCGAGAGTGCTTTTTCTTTGTTGTCGTCCATTTATCGCTCCAATAAATACGATAGCGTTAATTTGTTAAGTTGCGCTTAGTATACTGTACGCTCGTACAGTATCAAGTGTAAAATAATATTATTTACCAAATCAAAGCTAAAGCACTGTTAATAATAAACTTATTGTTTCACTCCTTAGTTTGAGTATTTCTTATCCAGTAGTTTTAACCAGTACTTTAGCGAGTAATTCTCTAGTAGGGGAATGCAGGGCTTTATGGCATAATCCACGTCAATTTTATGCTAACAACACTTATCTTTTTATGACCACAGCGCCTGCCGATTTATCTACGCATACGCCTATGATGCGCCAATATCTTAAAATTAAAGCGGAATTTCCCAATATTCTGTTATTTTACCGTATGGGTGATTTCTACGAGCTGTTTTACGACGACGCGAAAAAAGCCGCAGACTTAGTGGACATTTCACTGACCGCACGTGGCAAGTCTGGTGGTAATGCCATTCCCATGGCCGGCGTGCCCTATCATGCAGTCGAAAGCTATTTAGCTAAGCTAGTGCAACTAGGAGAATCGGTCGCGATTTGTGAACAAGTGGGTGATCCTGCAACGAGCAAAGGGCCAGTTGAGCGCAAAGTAGTAAAAATTGTTACGCCTGGCACTGTCAGTGATGAAGCCTTATTGTCCGATCGCCAAGACAACCTAATTGTTGCCATTAGCGAAGTGAAAACTGGTTTTGGTTTGGCCTATTTAGATATGACCAGTGGCCGCTTTGTGGTCAGTGAACCAAACAGCGCAGAGCAATTACAAGCAGAATTACAACGACTATCACCGGCGGAGTTGCTGTACCCAGAAGATTTTAGCGCACCGCAATTACTGGAAGCTCACAAGGGATTACGTCGCCGCCCAGAGTGGGATTACGACCTAGACACCGCCATTAGTATTCTCACTAAGCAATTTCAAACCAAAGAGCTCACTGGCTTTGGCGTGGATGATCTGCCGCGCGGCTTAATGGCGGCCGGTTGCTTGCTGAATTACGTACAAGACAGCCAGCGTACTGCCCTGCCCCATATTCGCGCCATTGTCGCCGAATCATCACAAACTGGGGTAATTTTAGATGCAGCGACGCGTCGTAATTTAGAGCTAACCCATAACTTACAAGGTGGCGTTGAAAGCACCTTAGCCTCAGTGTTGGATAAATCAGCCACGCCTATGGGCTCTCGACTGTTAAAACGCTGGCTGCACTTCCCGCTTCGCGATTTAGCGGTATTAACGGCAAGACAAAACGCTGTGGGTAGTATTATCAACGACGAGTTACATCCAGAGTTTAAAACCGTGCTTAAGCAAATTGGTGATATTGAACGTATTGTTGCCCGTATTGCCCTGCGCTCTGCGCGCCCTCGAGATTTTGCTCGCCTGCGTAACGCGTTAGGTCAATTGCCAGAACTCCAAAGTTTACTAGCAGAATCAAGCACGTCAGATTTAGCGGCGTTAGCGCAGCAAACCCAGCCGATGGGTGAATTGTATGCGCTACTAAGCAGCGCGATTATTGAGAACCCACCAGTGCTTATTCGCGATGGCGGCGTAATTGCTCCCGGCTATCACCAAGAACTAGACACCTTGCGCGATTTAAGCGAAGGAGCAACGAACTTACTGGCAGAAATTGAAACCCGCGAAAAAGAACGCACCGGTATTCAAACGCTAAAAGTGGGTTATAACAAGGTACACGGTTTCTTTATTGAAGTAAGCAAAGCCTCTTCAAATCAAGTGCCTGCGGAATATATTCGTCGTCAAACCCTGAAAAACAACGAGCGCTATATTACCGAAGAGCTTAAAGCTCATGAAGAAACGGTACTGACCGCGCAAAGCCGTTTTCTCGCGCTAGAAAAGCGCCTTTACGACGAGCTATTCGATAAGGTGATGCCTGTACTTGAACAGCTGCAAACTTTAGCGCAAGGTATTGCAGAACTTGACGTACTTAACACTTTTGCTGAGCGCGCAGAAACGCTTAATTACGTAAAGCCTAAGCTAACCAAAGACAAGCGCATTAACATCGAGCAAGGTCGCCATCCTGTGGTAGAGCAAATGACCAATGATGCCTTTATTGCCAACCCCGTTGTGCTTGATAACAGCCGCGAAATGCTGATCATTACCGGCCCGAACATGGGCGGTAAGTCCACCTATATGCGCCAAACCGCACTGATTGTATTGCTAGCGCATATTGGTTGCTTTGTTCCGGCTGACAACGCTGAAATTGGCTTAGTGGATCGCATATTCACTCGTATTGGCGCGTCAGATGATTTAGCCAGTGGCCGCTCGACCTTTATGGTGGAGATGACAGAAACCGCTAATATTTTGCACAACGCCAGTGATCGCAGTTTGATTTTACTCGATGAAATTGGACGAGGTACTAGCACATACGACGGCTTATCACTGGCCTGGGCTGTTGCCGAAATGCTCGCCTTAAACACTAAAGCCTTTACGTTATTTGCCAGCCACTATTTCGAACTGACTTTATTGGCAGAGCAAATCGACACGCTAGCTAATGTCCACTTAGATGCCGTTGAGCACGATGACAACATTATCTTTATGCATGCCGTGCAAGAAGGTGCCGCCAGCAAGAGTTTTGGCCTGCAAGTGGCGCAATTAGCCGGTATTCCAAAACCTGTGATCAGCCGTGCCAAACAGCGTTTAGCGGAATTGGAAACGCAGCAAGCACCAACGGTGGCCACTAAACCGCAAGCATTTGAGCAGTTGCCGTTAATGGATGTTGAACATCCTGTGGTAGAGTCGTTAAAACAGTTAGACGTTGACGAGCTTAGTGCCAAGCAGGCACTTGATTTACTCTATCAATTAAAATCACAGTTATAGTTTTATCTATATCAAAACAGGAGCATCAGTTAGTGAAATTACCCATTCGTATTGCTGCCGAGCAGCAAGTGTCTGATGCCCTAAATATTACTAAACATGAGTTAGAGCGCATTGAAGCTTGGGCGAATTTTGAAACCTTAAAAGCCAATTGGTATGGCGACGAAGCCAATAGCCCAAGCTGCCAGATCACCATAGTGTCGCCTGAGTATTTTGATAAAAAGTTCAGCACTCTGTTACAAACAACAAGTAGCGATGACCCCATAACAGGCTTTCAATTAGACGAGAGTCAAACTGTAGCGTTTAAATTTGCAGAACTCGGCAGTAAACAACTGATAGTGATCAGTACAACTGAACAGCTTCTGATTGATCAATTGTCGAAAATAAGCGACAAAAGCGGTGGCGCTCAAGAGAGCCAAAATAGTAAATGGATAGGCACTGAAAACGCGGTAAAACTCCAGCAAGTGATTCGCCAATGGCTATTGAGCATGGCAAAACATTTTGGCTTAGACTTAATAGATTAACCTGACAGCTAAAATCATTTTTTACATGCTTGTTGCCTATCCAACGCCTTATCTTATTGATTAGCGAGTAGAATAAATTAAGCAGCGAATCTAAGGCCTGTGAAACGTTCAGTATGGTTTACAAAGTGCTCTTATAAATGGCTCAAACAGTCTACTTTTTGATCACCAAATCTCTTTACATCACCACACCTGACCTTATAATCCACGCCGATTTTTAGTAAGAGATTCAAGTCATGCGGTGCTTTATGTGCAGCCTGACAATTTTCATAGCGAGGTAGTGATGAAAAAATTAATCGGTCTAGTAGCATTTACCGCAGTGACGCTAAGCACACAGACATCAGCGGCAAACATTCAATTTGTTGGCAAAGATAAGTCAACAGAAACCAATTTATGCATGCTGGCAGCTGAGCAAGGCTACAACGCTGTTGCAGCAAAATTTGCCCAGAATAAACGCCAATTACATAACACTAAATGTAATGGCGAAACGTTGAAAGACTTCGCTGCGTCATTCAAAGCAAGTGCAAACAAGGTTGAGCACAAGACAGTGATTGTTTCTGGCAACCAATCAATGGAAAGCCAATTGTGTATGAAAGCCGTTAAAGAAGGCGTGCGTGCTGTTGGCCACCGAGTTTCGTCATTGAAATGCAATGGTCAATCTGTTGCTAGCTTTGTTAAGGCAGTAAAACGCTCTTAATCAACAAGCCTATGCTGTAACTCAAACCGAAAGGCACAAGTTCTGCCAATAAAAAAGCTCGTTAAATAACGAGCTTTTGTTTTCCCTTACCATTCTTGTTGACATAGTTCAGGGCAAATTAACTTTGCATTAATGTATTTAACGATACTTGAATTGGTGCAAATTCCTCCGCCGCAATAATCGCCCCTCGGTGCTGAATAACATGCGCTGCTAATAAACTCGCGTAACTTACCGACAAAGTTATGTTGCTGCCAACTAAGCGAGCATAAAGATAACCAGCGTTAAATGAGTCACCCGCCGACGTGGTATCGACAACATTCGCTACAGGTTCAATAGCAATAAACTGGCTTTTTTCGTCCTGAATCACTCGCACGCCATGTTCACCATGCTTAATCACCAGTTCATCAATGGCAAAGTCATTCAGGGACATTGCTACGGAATTAAAGCAATTACCCATCGCTAGTTGTTCGAGATCTTCCACGCCAGCAAATACCGTAGTGCTTACCCTTAACGCACGTTGAAACGCTTGCTGAGCTAGAGCTTTGTCTGGCCATAGTTGAGGGCGAAAGTTGGTATCGAAAACAATTTGTTTGCCAAGAGCAGCCAGTCGCTCAACAAATAGCCAAAAACGCTCGCGATCATTTTTTGCAAGAATCGCAATTGAGATACCAGAAAAATAAAATAAGTCTGTACGCTCAATAAGCTGGCTAAGCTGCTCATCACTGACTAATGCAAAGGTCTCGCGCGCCGCCGCTTGACCTCGCCAATAAGTAAAGCTGCGCTCCCCTGCACTATCAATATCAATTAAATAAGCACCAACAGTTTGCTCAGGGTGACGATAGACGTAATCGGTACTAATCTGCTCCACTTGAAACTGGCTGACCATATTGTCACTTACCGCATCACGGCCGACCGCAGATAGCAGTGATACCTGCGCCAACCCAGTCGCCAAGCGTTGCAAATAAACACTGGTATTATAAACGTCGCCAGCAATACCACGCTGATATTGCTGTGCAGCTAAGGGTGCAAACTCCAACATGCACTCACCAAATACGACTATTTTTTTCATAATTATAATATAAATCGCAAAAACACTTATCATATCACATGACATCATGTATGATAGCAAACAGTCAACAATTTAGTTTAAAATTCAAGCAGCTTACTTTTGACAGGCTGCAATAGGAATTAGAGCAGTAAATGCAGCTAACTGGCACTAAAGATCATTGTTCATTGCCGATAAACGCTGTAAAGTCACTAATGTGCCCTAGTTGAAACAAATTATTAACATTGAAAAGAATAATCGCCGCATGAAGCATTTACACATTGGACAAATTCAAAGTTCACGCAGCTTGACTAATGATTTGGTTGAGTCACTAAGAAGCCAAATTCTAGAAGGTAATCTGGAGCCTGGTACAAAATTGCCAGCTGCTAAAGATATTGAAGAACAAGCGGGTGTTAGTCGCAGTGTAGTGCGTGAAGCGGTTGCCGCGTTAAAAGCAGAGGGCTTAATTGTCAGTCGACAAGGTGTTGGCATGTTCGTCGCTAACAACACACCTAAGCAGTCTTTTGAAATTGAAAACAAAGAGTTTACTTGCATTGAAGAAGCTGTCCAAATTCTAGAGCTGCGTATGGCTGTTGAAATTGAAATGGCATCAATGGCAGCGCGCAATCGCACAGATAAGCAGATGGCTGATATCTGGGCGGCACTTGCAGCGTTTGACCAGCAAGTAGCTAATGGAAATGATGCTGTCAAAGAAGATTTGAATTTCCACTTATCTGTGGCAAGCGCTTCTGGTAACCCATACTTTTCTCGCTTTATTAAATATATTGGCGAAGGTGTTATCCCAGACCGAGATATTGTCACTGACTATGAAGAGTCCATTGACTCAACAGATTACCTGAAAATTATTCAAAATGAGCACAAAAAGATTGCTGAAGCGATTGAAGCGAAAGACAGCGAAGCGGCTCGCTCGGCTACGCGTGAGCACTTAGGAAATAGCCGTGATCGCCATATAAAAATTGCGGAACATGTGAAACGCAAGCAAGGCTTGTAATACTCACTTTACCTGCCTAACTTAAGGTAACTGGAAAAATGGCGCTTACTAAGCGCCATTTTTTATTGAGCTATATAAACAAAGTAAACAGTGAGCTACAGACACTTATTAGTGTGGTGCTACTGGGTAATCTTGCCAACTTGCACCAGCGCGATGAAGCTGCATGTAGTTAGTTAATGGTTGGCTACCAAAACGTTGCTGGTAAGCGTTAGGCAAGTCTGCTCGGCGTTTAAAATAGCCATTAGTGCCTTTATCTAGATCGGCAACTGGGTTTTGCAGATCAACTATCCCATTATCCTGCCAACTCACGCCTTCATAGGGCATAGAGGATAGTAACTGCCAACCAGGCTGACCGTAAATTAAATTGGCAATAAAACTAACATCATGGGCCAAAACACTGCGGTCTTTATTAAGTTTTCGCTTATCTATTTCAGCCAGCACACCCGTTGGAATAAAATTATTGCGACGTAGCACTACCTGTTCAGCTGCAATATGATGACGCGGTAACGATTTTGGCCGCCCCGGCTTTTGGTACCCTTCTGGCTGCCCATTAACTAGCTTCACCAAGTTGGGGCCACCACCTTGAAAATGATTGTTCTCAATTAGATGATGTTTACCACGGATCATGACTCCAAAGTCACGAGCCCGCTTACTACGCTTATGCTGACTACTTTCTTTTATATTACCTATATGCGGCGATTGCTGGCGCTCAAACCAATTGCCATAAACATGGCTATAATTGCCTTGGCGTAAGCTCAGCCCACCCAAGTTATTGGTAAAACGATTTAGGCGTATGGTGTTGCGGCTCGACTTGTCGGAAATCACTTCCCCTTCGCCATTACATTGTTCAAACACGTTGTATTCAACCGTCATATAAGCATCGATATTATGTGACCATCCAGTCGCAAGGCGAATCACTTCAGCATTGTCAGAACCAATATCTGGGCGTGAAAAATAATTATGATCAAAACGGTGAAACGCGCCACTGGCCGGTGGTTTAGCATTGCTTAGCACACCACCATGAGTTTGCTTATTGACAAAGGTGCAATGATCCACTCGATTTTTACTTCCTTCGATATTAAGCCAAGTGGCATGATGACGGTCGAAAAAGTCGATACTGCAGTTGCTAATGCGAATATAGCTCCCCTGAAGATCCAATATATATGGGGCTTTTTGGCTGATCTTATTGCCTTTATTTTCCACATAAGCACTGTTATCAAAACGGCTTCCGTCAGTAAAGCGAATGCCAGTTAAGGTAATGTGCGAGCCCGTAATTTTTAATGCCGGTTTGCCGGTAAATAACACTTGTCCCGGCTGTTTCGCTTTAATATAGATGCGTTCGGTAAGAGTTCCTGAAGTGCTTAGTTCAGCAGCAACATCAGGGTATTTGCCACTTTCCAACCAAATAGTGGTGCCCGCTGTTACCTTAGCCAGCGCATCGATTAATTGTTTGCTATTGCTAACGGTAACTTGCTGTTTGCTCGCAGGTAATTCAAATGGATTTTGCTGCAATTGATACAGATTAAAATCACTGACCATAGCACGGGCACTAGCCATAAGCCTTAAACCGACATGCCCACCTTGTAAGGCATTATCCTTATCCACGTAATCCATTTGCAGCTGATCGTTTAAGTAAAGTTGAAAGCGATCACGCCATTTGATTAACCGATATTTATAGGCTTTATCCGGCGCCAATGCTGCCATATCAGGTTGGCTTTTCAGTAACTGGCCACCATGATGGTTTTTGCGTAAATTCGCGGTACTGCGATGTGGCGTATAGCTGGACACGTGGTAAGACTGAATATCACCACTGGTATATTGTTTAAACACGCCATTACGTTTGGCCAACGCTGGCGAGAAAATGGATTCATTGTTGAGTCCAGATGCAGAGAAAAACAAAATAAACAGTCCCATTGGCGACTGGTGCTGTAAATCAAACTCAACAATGTAACTGTCAGGAAGTTGCTGTTTATTCCACAGCACTACATGCCCGCCTTTAAAGCGCTGCTGTGCATCTAACATACGCTGATATTGCTCGTTCGGCAGTGTCGCTTGCGCCAGCTGCCCCAGCACTTGGTAATATTGGCTGAGTTGATTCGGCACAAAATCAAATAAACCTTGCTGATAAGCTTGAATAAAGTCAGTAGTGAGTTGCGATTCAAAAGTCAGTTGCTGAGCTTTATTTAACGTGAGCTTAGCAGGCCCTTCTACTTGCCACTCTTTAGCTAGACTTTCCTTTGACGAAAAGTCAGCCTGATAAATTCGACGGCTGCCAAGTACCTGATGCAACTCATCGCTTCGATAGTCACCTTGCAGTAACACTGGCATTGGGTGATCGACAGGTAGTGACTGCCTCGCAATGGAGCTTTTTTGAACAACTGAGCTGGGCTGGGCGGCTACGTGCATGCTTAACAAGCACAGTAATATCATTAGTTTATTACGCATCATTTACTTCAACATCAGAGTAGATAATTGCTATACACAACTTGGCGGCCATCCCAATTAGGTTAAATCATTACATTAAGCCAAATAGCTTAGGTAAAAACTCGCTAATCGCGGGAATATAAGTCACCAACATTAAGGCGATAAACATCGCAAAATACAGTGGTAGCATAGGTTTGATCATTCGCTCTATAGAGGTTTTAGCGACCGAGCAGCTAACAAATAAAACGGCTCCAACGGGTGGTGAACACAGGCCAATCGATAAATTCAGCACCATCATAATGCCGAAATGAATCGGCGACATACCTAAGCTCTCAGCGACAGGTAGAAAGATTGGAGTGAAAATTAGTACGGCTGGTGTCATATCCATAAAGGCGCCAACCACAATCAGTACGATATTGATGATCAATAAAATAATCAGCGGGTTTTCGCTTAACACTAACAAGGCGTCGCTGATGGTTTGCGGTACGTTTTCGTAGGATAAAATCCACGACATCGCAGACGAAGTGGCAATTAAAAACATCACAATTGCGGTAATACCTGCCGCTTTTAGCAAGACATCTGGAAGCTCTTTTACCTTCACTTCCTTATACAGCACGACAGATAAGAACAAAGAGTACAACACCGCAATTGCGCCCGCTTCGGTTGCAGTAAATATACCGCCGACAATGCCACCAATAACTATGCCAATCAGCAATAAACTGGGCAGTGCCGCAAGCACCTTTTCCGCCACCAGTTTAACTGGTAACCTGTCCTCTGTTGGAAAACCCCGACGTAGCGCATAAACCGAACAGACTAACATCAAGAAGCTAGCCACTAGCACGCCCGGTAAATAACCAGCGACAAACAGTGCCGAAATAGACACACCACCGCTGGCAATGGCGTAAATAATCAAGATATTACTAGGCGGAATGATCATTCCCGTAGTTGCTGCGGTTGCTGTGACCGCTGATGAAAAATTGCGATCATAACCGCGCTTTTCCATTTCTGGGATCATAAAGCTACCAATCGCACTAGTTGCTGCTACTGCTGAGCCGGATATGCCACCAAACAAAGTACACGACAACACGTTAACTAAGGCTAGACCGCCAGGTAACATACCAATTAATGCCATGGCACATTCAATCAGTCGCCGAGCAACGCCACCTTGTCCCATCAATAATCCCGATAGTACAAAAAATGGAATCGCCAGTAAGGCAAAGCTGTTTAAGCCCCCCACCATACGCTGAGCTATGGTGGTTACCGCTGGCATAAAGTCGATGCTAAATAGCATGGTCACTAAGGTGGCAACGCCAATACACACGGAAATTGGCAAGTTAATCAGCAATAGCGCGAAGAAGACGCCAATCAGTATTAGGCCACTAACTTCCATGTTCTTCCCCTTCACTGATCACACCATGCTCTAAAAGCCCAGCAATTTCAGCGATGCCATAGATACAGAACAATATGCCACTCATTGGCACTATGGCATAAACATGCGCTACTTTAATGCCTAGTGCAGCAGAGGTTTGTACTGGCGACATTGCCATATCAATTAAGTTAAAGCCACCCATGATCAAGGTAGTTACCGCAAAGAAAAATACCATGGCATGGCTAATAAGCGCCGCAACTAATTGCCCCTGCGCCGTCATTTTGTTAGTTAATACATTTAACCCTAAGTGCGCTCTATTGCGATAACAATAGACGGCACCTAGCATGCCTATCCAAATCAATAAGAAACGCGCCAGCTCTTCCGATCCAGAGCTTGGCGACTGCAAAATATAGCGTGATAGTACTTGCCAAGTAACCGTGAGTACTATCGCTAGCATCAATACCATTAAGGTCCGGGTGATAATCCAGTCCAAGCTTTGTAGTATTTTATTCACCTGCGCCCTCCTGCTGATAGTCAGCGACAGTCATGTTTTTTACTTGTTTGATACGCTCGAGGTAACGCCCTACTAGGGTATTGTTAAACGTGGCGTGAAAGGGAGCAACAGCTGCGAAAAATTCGGTTTTATCTGGATAGACAACTTTAACACCGGCTTTCTTAACTTCGGTTAAGGCGTGGTTTTCTGCCGCCAACCAGCCCGACTTTTGAAACTCAACCGCATCATTCATCGCCTGTGCCAACCATGCTTGCTGTTGCAGGGTCAAGGAATCAATAATATGCTTGCTTGCGATAATAACGTCGGGAATTGAGGTATGTTCATTTAACGAATAGTTTTGACAGATCTCATAGTGACGTGATGAATAAAATGCTGGTGGATTGTTTTCCGCACCGTCAACCACGCCCTGTTGCAAGGCCGCGTAGAGCTCCCCCCATGAAATAGGTGTCGCCGCACCGCCAAAGGCATCAATCATCTTAACGGCAGTTTGGCTATTCATCACTCGAATTTTTTTACCGACGACATCTTGTGGCGAGTGCACCATGTCATCACAGGTATAAAAGCTGCGGCTCCCCGCATCAAAATAGCCAAGGCCAGCAAGCCGTGCTTGCGCTAAGGAATCTAGAATATCTTTACCGACATCGCCTTGCAGCACCTGCCAGCGATGGGCTCGGTCGCGAAAGATATAAGGTAAACTGTAGACCTTCATATCTGGCACAAAGCCTTCTAGCGCCGCCGCTGAGACCTTAGTCATGGCCAAGCTGCCAATTTGCAGTAACTCAACCATTTCACGCTCTGAGCCTAACTGACCATTGGCGTATAGCTTGAGTGCCATTTCACCGTCGGAGTAATGTGCCAGTCGCTCAGCCATATGCTGCAGTGACAAATGGACATTATGTCCCATGTCCAATGTATGCCCGACCCTAAGAGTTAGCTTGTTGCTTTGTTGCTGGCAGCCTAACATCATTAGGCTCAGCAGCGTGATTATCATTATTTTTGTTATCTTAATCACCATACTTCCCCCATCGCTTCCTAGAGACAAAAAACAGGCCTATTGGCCTGTTTTTTATCTGCTTATCATTACCTTAACTCAGTTGGCGCATACTTATCCATATCATCGTAATCTAAATTTTCGCCCGCCATTCCCCAAATAAAGGTGTAATTTGAGGTGCCTGCGCCGCTGTGAATTGACCATGCTGGTGAAATCACCGCTTGCTCATTCGCCGTCCAAATTAGGCGCGTTTGTTTAGGCTCTCCCATAAAGTGGGCAACTGCTTGGTCTTGTGCCAAATCAAAATATAAATAGGCTTCCATCCGGCGATCATGTTGATGGGCTGGCATAGTGTTCCACACGCTACCCGGCTTTAAGCTGGTCATGCCCATTTGCAGCTGGCAGGTATCGACAACACCGTTAATGATCAATTGATAAATTGAACGTTCGTTTGAGGTCTCTTGCGAGCCCAGCTCTAATACATTTGCCTCAGCCTTAGTGACCTTTTTAGTTGGGTAACTTTTATGGGCAGGTGCTGAATTTAAATAAAATTTAGCAGGTGATGCACTATCAAGGCTACGGAAGGTTACTAGCTTATTGCCAGCACCCACATATAACGCTTCTTTGTTATCAAGGAAGTATTCCTGACCATCAACAACCACCACGCCACTGCCGCCAATATTGATCAAACCCAGCTCACGTCGATCTAAAAAGTGTTGCGCTTTTAATGGGTCAATGGCATCTAACGATAAGGTTTGATTGACGGGCACAATACCCCCAACAATTAATCGTTCATAGTGTGTGTAAACCAGCTTGATTTTGTCTTGCTGAAATAAATCATCAGCGAGAAAGTTTTCTCTTAGCTGAGTGGTATCAAATCCTTTAGCCTCGTTATGACCAATGGCATATCTGTTTTCATAATCAATTGTCATAATACTATTCCGTTGTTGTGCCCATTATTATAGTTATTAACGCTTGTTGATTCATCACGGCCTACCTCGCTAACCAACCACCATCAACAGCCAACACATGGCCATTAACGTAGTCGCTTGCAGCTGTCGCCAAAAATACTGCGGCGCCCACCAACTGCTCCGGCTCGCCCCACTGCCCGGCAGGAATACGCTTTTCAATATCGCGATTGCGCTCAGGGTTGTCTTGCAACGCTTGGGTGTTATCAGTTCTAAAGTAGCCCGGGGCAATGGCATTCACCTGCACATTGCTAGCCGCCCACTCATTAGCAAGCGCTTTGGTTAAGCCGACAATAGCGTGCTTACTCGCGGTATAGGCTGGCACTGTGATGCCCCCCTGAAATGAGAGCATTGACGCGATATTGATGATCTTACCCTGACCAGCCGCTAGCATTTTTTGACCAATAAGCTGACTGAGCTGAAACGCAGCATTTAAGTTAACATCGACCACTTTTTGCCATTCGGTGAGTGGATATTCCGCTGCTGGAAAACGTGAAATTGTGCCGCCATTATTTATCAGTACATCAATTCGGCCAGTCAGTTGGTATGCCTGAGCAGCTAGACTGGCTACTTGATCAGGATCTGATAAATCTGCAGCTAAACCATAAGCTTTACCGCCCATTGCAGTAATCGCAGCTTCCGTATCAGCGCTACCGCCAGGGCGAGAGCTGCTGCAAATCACTTCCGCGCCCGCTTGTGCTAACCCAATCGCCAACGCACGGCCTAAACCTCTACTCGCTCCTGTGACCAAAGCGACTTTACCGTGCAGCGAGAATAGTGCTTGCTGTGAACTCATTATCATACGCCCTAAGCTAATTACCTTGACTTACTAATTAAGATATCAGTCCTCATGTTATCATACAAGTAAAAATAAAAAGATAATTTGCAGATATACAGGGGAACTATCGAGTGATTATCACTTCGCTATTTGTTTTCGCCATAATAAATACAATGGTAAACAAACGCTTAACTTAAAGCACTGAAGTGATTGTCAGGAGATGAATATCAGGTATCGAGTTGCTTAGTGTTAGCCAATGTTCCCATTAAGGATAAAGAACAGCGCTGGTTATTCGCCCAATAAGCTAAAGTAAGCTCAAACTTCCGCCTTTGGTTACTTATTAAACGTTGACATCTATTCGTTACTTATATGTAATCATACAAGATGACAATAACCTGTACCCACCAAGTTCAACTTAACACTAATGTGCTAAGTTGAACCCATTTAGATAACGATGGCGACAGGAATAAACAACAGGTAAGCAAGACATGCATAATAAGCCAAGTAAATTCACCTATCTTCTGGCTGCGACGGCAGCCACCACACTGCTAGGTTGTTCGCCACAGCCGAAACTAACCGCGACCGACAATGGTTCGAATAACACAGTATCGACCACTGCACCGGCTGAGTCGAGCATTTCCTTTTCAGTCGCTAACCCAACAAAGCAAAATCGCAGTGAAGAGCTAGTCACCATAGCTAAAGCGCAACTATTAACGTTAGCGTCAGAAGTTAACCTAAACGCGGCAACCCTGTATCAAGGTGAGCAAGAAGTTGCTAGTCAAACGATTGATAATGATGGTGATGGGCAAGCAGATGCCCTGCTCTTTATCAGCCAGCTTGACGCCGAGCAAAATAAAACCTTTACCTTAAGTTATCAAGCTAAAGGACAAGTGACACATCAATACCCGTCGCGCGCGCATGCTGAGTTATCGATTAATCAAGGTGGTATTCGCGGCGCCGATGGCAAGTTGCAAGGTGGTGAATTTATTCCTGTTAAGTTTCAACAGATCCCAGAAGATCATATCCCCGGTGACTTTCAATTTCGTTATGAAGGGCCAGGCTGGGAGTCAGATAAAATTGCCTATCGCCTCTACTTTGACGAGCGAAACGTTAACGATATTTTCGGTAAAAGAGTGCCTGATATAGTCTTGCCGGAAGTGGGTCATATCGGCGTTAGCTACCATGAACCAGCGCCGTGGGGCATGGATATATTAAAGGTTGGCCCCTCATTAGGCATCGGCGGTTTAGGTATGTTGGTAAATGGCAAGTTAAGCCGGGTTGCCACCGCCAGCGATATGAGTGTCAACATTATTGAGCAGGGACCAATCCGCGCTCATTTACAGGTAAAGCATACTGACTGGGCAATCGCCGAGCAAAAATTTCAGTTAACTAGTGATCTAACCCTAAGCGCGGGCTCGCGTTTGACTCACAACCAATTAACCATAGATGGCTCGCCAGATAATTTAGTGACAGGTATTGTTAAACACCAACCGAGTGAATTAATCACCTCTGACACTAGTCTAGGAGACTGGGCTTACATAGCAACCTTTGGCAAACAAAGTTATGTCGGCGATGAAATGGGCATGGCGATTTTCTATAAAAAATCGACATTACTTGAAGTCAGTGAAGATAGCCATAACCACTTAGTGGTGATGAAGCCAACACAAGGTAAGCTGGACTATTACTTTGCTGGTACTTGGGCGCAAGATGTCGACGGTATTGCCACTAAACAAGGCTTTGTGGACTATTTAGAGCAAACCTTAGCGGGACTAAATCAACCGCTTACCATTAATTTATAGGCGCGCGGTATGATGACTAAGGTAAACACTATGCTGCTAGTGGCACTAGCTCTGTTAGTCTCCAGCTATTCACAGGCAGACACACAAAAGCCCAATATTGTCATTATTTATGCCGATGACTTGGGAGTTGGTGATGTTAGCGCTTATCAAATGGGCAAGCTACAAACCCCAAATATTGATGAAATCGCCAAGCAGGGGCTGAAATTCAATCAAGGCTATGCTACTGCCGCAACCTGCACTCCAAGTCGTTACTCCTTGTTGACTGGCCAATACCCGTGGCGTAAAAACGCTAAGATCTTGCCCGGTGATGCGCCATTACTGATTGATCCGGCACAAGAGACGCTCCCTAAAATGCTCAAGCGTGCTGGCTATCGCACCGGCATTGTTGGTAAATGGCATTTGGGCCTTGGCCATGGTCAGGTCGATTGGAACCAAACCATAGCGCTTGGACCAAACCAAGTGGGTTTTGATTACTCTTATATAATGGCGGCGACGAATGATAGAGTGCCAAATGTCTATTTAGAAAATGGTGCGGTTATTGGCCTTGAGCCAGACGATCCTTTATATGTTAGCTACCAAAAGAACTTTGCAAACCAGCCAACTGGTCTCGACAACCCAGAGTTAATGACCAAGATGAAGTTTAGCAACGGTCACTTCCATAGTATTAACAATGGCATACCGCGTATTGGCTATCAAACAGGAGGGAAAAAGGCACAGTGGCGAGATGAAGATATGTCAGATCTATTCTTGGCAAAAGCAACAGAGTTTATCGATGCCCAAGTAGTACCAACTGTGACCCTAAAAAACCAAGACCAAAACCAACCATTTTTTCTATTCTACAGCTTACATCAGCCTCATGTACCACGAGTGCCGCATCAGCGATTTGCCGGCAGTTCAGGGCTAGGGCCAAGGGGTGATGCGATTTTAGAAGCAGATTGGGCGATTGGTCAGTTAATCGAACACTTAGCTCAACAAGGCTTAGCGCGCAATACACTGGTGATTTTCTCATCTGATAACGGCCCAGTTCTAGATGATGGTTATCAAGATCAGGCCGTTAGCAAAAACGGCGAGCATACTCCTTGGGGTATCTACCGTGGTGGCAAATATAGCTTATTTGATGCTGGCGCGCATGTGCCACTGCTTGCCAGCTGGCCGGGGACAATCGAAGCCAATAGCGAATCAGAGCAGCTATTTTCTCAGCTCGATTTGTTAGCGTCTTTATCAGCTCTTACTCAGCAGCCAGTTAGCAATAACGATACGCTCGATAGCGAAAACCACCTATCAACGCTGTTAGGTAAGTCAGCTAAGGGGAGAAAAGCGTTAGTTGTGCAAGCATTGGGTGGGCGAACTGCCTATCGCGAGCAAAACTGGTTATTTATTCCTGCCTATTGGGGTGATGAGAAACTGGCAAAAGAAGACATCGAAACCGGTGCCTGTTCTTGCTATCAGCTTTATGATCTCGCTAATGACCCCGGACAACAAACCAATTTAGCGGAGAAATACCCAGAAAAAACAAAGGCGATGAAAGCTGCCTATATGCGAATTATGGCTACCGCCGACTAATCCAACCAGCAAATTATTCACAGAGAATCTGTAACAATACCTACAAAAAAGGGCGTAAAACACGCCCTTTTTAGCACAGAAAGTTCCGCTAGCAGCGCTAAGGTCTGCTAAGGATTATACGGCCACTCTAGTGCGCGCACTTCACCTGTTTGCATATTGTATTGAATCACTGGCAAGCGAGAACCGTCTTGACCACTAAATCCACCACTTAGAAATCCGCCAGTGTAGACAAAATGACAAAATACATCAGTGGTCTCATTTAATAGTGCTAGCTGACCAGCATTGCTCGACCATTGTGCATTATTACTGTTGACACTAGACGACCACCCGTGATTAGCGGTAATAAAGCTCGGTATTGGTTGATCGTCAATCACATCTTGCCAAATAATCCGACAATCACCTTCGAACGCTGATGTAATATCATTTCCACCGGCAGGAAAGCCAGTAGCCGAAGGTACGCTAGTAACACCAGCAAAAGCTTGATCAGGTTGCCCTTTTGCCTGCCAACTTAGGTGGTAAAGGTTAACTCCTGAACGAAATGCGCCGACAAAACCATTGAACACAGCGCGCTCTGCATCTTGATTTAAATTGATAAAGCGAGGTAAGGCTACCGCGGCTAAGATACCAAGAATAACAATAACGACCACTAATTCAATTAATGTAAAACCCTGATTTTTCTTTTGCACTGCCATGACTAAATTTTGGTTAGATTACGACTAATATTGGCTGCAATTATTAAAGTTATATCTGTCGATGTAAAGTAAAATAATTGTTAAACACTATATAAATCATATGTTTTAGCACCACTTCTGAAAGCACATTAGCCAACATTACTCAATCAACCACTTAACTAAGTATTTGATCTTGTCAAACCAGTTACTTGTGACAAAACTCTCGGCATATCACAATAAATAAAGAGCATCTTAAGGTGGTAAAAAGCGCAATAAAAAACCAGCCTATTGGCTGGTTTTTTTACTACGTCAGTTTTCTGCTGCTTCGCAAAATTTATCGCGATATTAACCACGATACCAAAGCTTTCGGTTTAGAAGTGGAAAGTAACTGATGCGCCCCAGTATCGCTGTGAATCTTTACCGATAACACCTCGTAAGCCACCACCCACTTGATTAGAGCGCGTAACTAATCGAGTGTAGTATTCTTCATCCGTTAAGTTCTTAACGAATAGGTTAACGTTGTAATCGTACTCACCAATTGTTCCTTCGGTACCCACGTAAAGGTCTAGTAAGCCAAAAGATGGATGAATAGTGTCTGGGTTATGGTCGAAACGGTATTGAATTTCATCTTTCCAACGATAACCTAGACGAACATGTGACTCCTGCCCCATAAAGTCAAAGTCATAACGAGCATCAATACGGAACTGATGCTCTGGTGCTTGAGCTAATTCACGACCTTCAAGAATCAATACTTCTAGAGCGCCGTCATTCACAAACATACATTCGTCTGTACCCTTTAGCCCAGCAGGACAGTTCTGGAAGAATCCATCAAATTCATCATACGTCGCATCAATAAAGGCATAAGTACCATCTAGGGTGATGTTTTCAGATAAAATCGCTTTCCACTCAACTTCTAAACCTTGAGATATCACTTTACCCGCATTAACGAATAGTGGGCGACCAACTGTACCGTCTTCTGCTTCTTCATCTTCATCTTCAACGCGCACGCGCTCTTGGAAGTCCTCGTATTCAGTGCGGAACACAGTGACATTCAAGCGCAAATCATTGTCAAACCAATCTGAGCGCATCCCTAATTCAACCGACTTTGACTTTTCAGGTTTAACTGGGTTTAGTTCATCATTAGCAATATCTGCCGGAGCATTTGAGATCGCATTATACCAACCGACACCTTTGTAACCTGTACCGTATGAGCCGTAAAACATTAGATCTTTATTTACGCGATATTGCGCACCTAAGCGGTAAATAAATTCTGTATCATTGCTGTCTGCTTCATGAGTAAAACCCAGTGCTTCTTGATCTGCAGCATTCAACGTTCGGCCATTTAATTGCTTTAATAAAGCACGAGTCGCGTTACGACCACCTTCATAATAAAGCTCCGAATCTTCATCTAAGTAGCGAGCACCAACAAAAGCGGTTAACGCTTCAGAAAGGTGGAAATCAAACTGACCAAATACTGCCTTATTGGTTGATTCCACGGTAGTACGATATTGAGCAATTTGGTTGTAAAGCCCGCCACCTGTGGCGATACCACCGGTTTCTTGCCAACCATTGCGACACGCTAGCAAGTTGCCATCAACATCAAAGTCGGTCGGGTTGCCGTCATTGGCTTCATTACCTGGTTCCCAGTTTTCTAAACTCCAGAAAGTATCCCGTGCGGTTTGGTTACAGAACGCTTCCTTGGCCTCACGAGATTGATCAACGTTTTGATAAAATAGACCAGCAACAAACGACACTTTCTCATTGTCTGCCGAAATTCTTAACTCATGTTGGCGTGATTGGAAGGCGTTTTCACCACCAAAGTAGAATTCGGTATTATCTAACGTTGCACCACCAAATTCAGTATTGTTAAACAAACTCCAGTCGCGATAATGGCCAGTATAAGTCAATAAGTAATCACCAAAATCGTAGTTAGCTTCAACGGAGAACCCTGTGTTTTCAATGTCGCTAATTTGGTCATCGCTCATATAGGTGGCAAACTCCCCCCAGCCAGTATTATTCTGAACAAAGTCGCGTATCGCTGGGTGGTTTAAGTGAGCATTAAATTGGCGTGTTGGGTCAGTTTCAATAATGGTTGAACCACAACAATTACTGCTACTCTCTTTGTATTCTGCACGCACAAGCAAGTCGAAGATATCGCTTGGCTTATATAAGGCTTGCAATCGTGCACCTTGACTATCACGGGCACCAATATCATCTTGACCAGGTTTAAGGTTTTCCATAAAACCATCAGTGTCGCTATAAAGCAGGTTTAAGCGAAGCGCAACATCGTCAGTCACACCAAAGTTTGTCGTCAACTGTGTTTGCTTTAGGCTGTACTCGTCAGTAGCAAACTTTACCTTTCCGTAGTTTTCACCCAGCTCTGGGCGCTTTGAAATGTAATGAACAATACCTGATGACGTATTCTTACCAAACAACGTACCTTGTGGGCCGCGCAGAACCTCCACTCGCTCAGTATCCATTAAGTCGCCATTGAGCGCAGAAGAGCGCGGCAATACTTCGCCATCAATCATCATAGTGGTACTTGGTTCAATGCCCATATTGTTTTGGCTTGAACCAACACCGCGAATACTAATCGATGTAGTACGCGTTTCAGCACCTTGGTCTAACGTAATACCAGGTGCCAGCGAAACAATATCCGCAAATGTTGAAAGCTCTGAATTGGCAATGAAATCGCCACTAATCGCAGAAACCGATACCGGAACGTCTTGAATGTTTTGAACGCGTTTTTGCGCGGTAACTTCAATAACTTCAATTTCTTTATCGTCCTCAGCAAACGCAGTAAGCGACACGCTGGCGACAGCCGCACCTAATAGGTGGGTAGCAATAGCTTTGCTGATCAGTGATCTTTGGTAATTCATACTTATCCCCTACTTATTATTTTTTCATTAACTTGGTTGGATACGCCAGTTAATGATAAAGCTCGTTTGTTTTAGTGTTGTTTACAGCTTATATGATAACAATACTACCTGACCAGAATATAAGCAAACGCTTTTTTGATTATTTTTCGTTCGAAACTAAATCATTAAAAATCAGATAGATAGTTACAAATATGTGAGTAGGTTGATTTGGAAGATAAAAAAAGCCCAGTAATATTATTACTGGGCAACTTGGAAGGGGCACTCTGCTGGTGCCTACTATTCAGGAGCTAGTTGAGTATTTATCGGGTGTAAAATAGTGGAGACCTATCTCGCCATAGCTAACTTGGCTAATTTGCCAACTTATAAAGTTCAACACCCGTTAACAGAAAACCGCCAACACCATATATTTGTGTGTCATCTGCAGAAACAGTATCTGGTGCATGACCAATCTGCTGTACCCAGCCTAATTTGCCATCCGGCTGTACTGCATTAACTAAGCCTGACCACGCCTTTTGCACTGTTGGCAAGTAAGTTTGCTTATCCAGCAATCCCTGATTGATGCCTGACGCATACGCATAAGCAATTAATGCCGTGCCACTGGTTTCTTTATATGGCTGTGACTCAGGTGCCAACACCGAAGGTCGCCATAAGCCATCGTCTTGCTGAGCGGTGACTAAGCGTGCCATGACTTTTTTGAAAATATCTTCATAGTCAGCTCGTTGTGGATGTTCTGCTGGAACATTTTCTAAAATACGCGCTAAGCCAGCAACGACCCAGCCAACACCGCGGGCCCAGATAATCTTTTCACCATTGGCTTCTCGGCGGTCAAAGAAACGGGTATCACGGAAAAATAAGTGGTCTTCTTTATCCCATAACAAATTTGCCGTTTCCCAGAATTCTTTATTGGCAAAATCAAAGTACTTTTGTTCGCCTGTTACCTTAGCTAAGTGCATCCATACAGGTGGGCCCATAAACAACGCATCTGCCCAGCACCAGCGACTCTTACAAGGTACGATACTAAACTGTCGGCCTTCAAATTCATCAAACGGCAGCTCGTTGTTATCTTGATCCGCCTTGGGGTCAACCTTAATTTTCTTGAAGTACAAATCTGTGGTCGACGGCGATAACAAAATAATGTCGAAAATGGTTTTTAGTGGTTCAAGTACACTTGGGTCTTGGTATTGATCGTATAAGTCGAGATACAGCTGACCTATTGCATAGTCATCAGCATTGTAAATACGAGGCGCAAATAGGTATTGGTTGCGTTTGGCAATGTCTGCCAATTGCTTGAAGTAGCTTTCATCGCCCTGCTCTGCCGCTAATTTTGCCCACTTCGCCATGCCAACATGAAACGCTGCATACACCCAGCCTTGCGGATGACTATCAGCTTGATCTGCCGACATAAAAGCGCCTTCTTCATAACCTTCAAACAGATTCGTTTGCTGATTAAACTTACTCATCTGCCAGTCAGACACGTATTTCATAGTTTGGTAAACGGCCGCTTTACTTAGCTCATCAGATACTGGGCTAGCCGCCTGGCTGCTTGCTTGCACCGCACTAGGCTGCTCACTGCAAGCACTAAATGCCAGCACTGCAGCACTAATTGCCCCCAAATAAAGTCCGGAAAGTTTTTTCTTATTTATCAGCGTCATTGCATCTATTCCTGTGAATACACTTTATCTATGCTTGAACTTAGTGAATGACTCACCTAGCACGTTATATGTTTTCATATAAGCATACATTAAATAGAACCTCAAGAATAAACTTGTCGAAAAGTTAAATAGTTTTTGTTGAAAAAGCAGGCACAAACGAAACTAGGCTAGCAAGTGTAAGTATTGCTTGCAAATAGCAAACTTAGTTATATGATATCTTACAAGATAAATAATTCATTATTAAATGAACCGCCACTAATTACTAACGAGCAATAGCTGAATTAAGGAAGAACAAATGAAACTGCCCGCATATCCACAATTCTTTATCTTCGCTATTGTCCTATTACTGACAACAACAAGCCATACAACACAAGCGGAGCAGACAACTCAATTACTGTCGTTTGAACAGACCATCGACTCGCAACAGATTAACGCAACCAATAGTCGGCTTACGATTACTGACCAGCAAGCAAAATTCGGCCAACACTCACTAAAGTGGCAGTTTAGCGCAGGCAGTGAATTAACGTTAAATCAGCATATAGGCTTTAAGACGTTTAACCCAAACGCTAAAAAGCAAGCACGCCATACTTTTATGACATGGCTATACAATGAAACACCAATCAAAGATAAGCTAACTTTTCAATTTGCTGAGAACCAGCAGGTAGCGGTCAGTTTTGATGTTAACCTTGACTTCCAAGGCTGGCGAGCGGTCGCAGTCCCCTTTGAAACAGATATGCAGGGGCAACCACATGAGGCGATGAACCAGCTCATTGTTAAGGCGCCAGCTGCTCTTTCTCCTAGCACCACGGCTACCATTTACTTCGACTTAATGGCGCTAAGCATTCCTGTTGACCCTCGTTGGCCAACACCAGACTTTCAAGTTCCGCATGTTAATAAAGCGATCATGGCAAGGGCCAATGCACATTGGGGTGCACTGCTGACCTATGACGAATGGCAACAGCAGTACGAGCAATTACCGCATACACCAACAACCTCCGCCGAGCAAAGCGCTATCGCACAAATTACCGCCCGCATCGATCAAGATATTCTCAATAGCTTTAACAGTTCACTCAACAAGAGCGGCAAAGTGAAAGAGCGCGCTAAACACAAAACCCGTAAGGCGTTGAGAAGCCAACAACAAAACTTAGTTTCAGGCAAGTACGCAGAAAATACTCTCAATCGAGGCGAAGAACGCTACTTCACCGACAATGGCCAATTAAAGCCAATACAAATGGGGCGTCAATTAGAGGTTTACAAAAAAGCGCCAATAAATAAGCAACAGTGGCAATCACTAAATAAAGAAACGGTAAAATTTAGACAAGTCGCTAGGCATCTCCTTCAACTCGCTAGAGCGTATCGACTAACTAAACCTGCACATATGAAAGCGAAAGTAAAAAAACAATTTACGAGTCTGGTTGCTCATATGTATCAGCAAGGTTATGTGCGCGGTAGTGCGGTCGGTATAATGCACCACCAGGGCTACTCGATGCGTGAATGGTCAAAAGCGCTGTTTCTTGGCCGTGAAATGCTTAACCCTGAACTTTTAAAAGACAGCCAGCAAGCCATTGCTTGGCTAACTGGCCTAGGCCGAATCTTCCGCCCTGAGCAAGAAAACAATGGCTTTAATGTCGATGTCATGAATACCTTTTTACCCGGTATGTTAATGTCGATCGTAATGCAAACTGAGCAAGATCTGCAGGTTGCTTATTTACGCGCGCTGTCGCAATGGATGTCCTACTCTATGCTGGCAATAAAAGGGCTCAGTGGCGGCATTCAGCCAGATGGCTCTTTTTACCATCACGCCCAGCATTATGTCGCTTATGGCAATGGTGGTCTCAATGGCCTAACCCCAGTGGTGTACTACCTTAGCCATACACCATTTGCACTGTCAGATGATGCGTACCTGAGGTTGCGCCACGGTGTGATGATGACACGCCTTTTCTCTAATGGTTTAAAGGCGCCGATAAGTTTAGCTGGACGGCACCCTGAAAAATACGAAGAGATCACACTAGCCCCGTTTAAGTACCTCACTTTAATGGGGGATAAAAAAGTCGCTAGTGCTTACTTACGTTTAGCCAACATCGACACCAATAAACTCAAAAACAAAGCCATTTCAATAACCCCAGAAGCAACACCCAATGGCGCTTGGGTCATGAACTACTCTAGCTTAGCCATACAACGACGTAACGACTGGCTGGCCACCGCTCGTGGCTTTAGCCGCTACTTGGTAGGTAATGAAAGCTATGCCGACGCTAACCATTTTGGCCGCTATATGAATTATGGTCATGTCGAAATTCTGCCATCAGCAACTCAAGACGGCGGTTATCAAGAAGCGGGTTGGAACTGGAACCGCTGGCCCGGCACCACCACAGTTCACTTACCGTTAGATTTACTCGCTGCGAATATTTATCAAGTGGATCAATACTCGGGTGTTGAAGAGATGTTATTGTCAACGCAAAGCTATGCGGGGGCAAATCATCTTGATCAGCAAAATGCCATGTTCGCCATGAAGTTGGAGGGGCACGCCAAATACAACGATGATTTAACCGCGAATAAATCCGTCTTTTTCTTTGATAATCGCATGGTGGCGCTAGGCTCCAATATCAGTAACTCCAATCGCCACTATCCAACGGAAACCACCCTATTCCAACAAAGTATCAGTGAAGATCAACCAAGCTTTATTGGCACACAAGCGATCACTGGGAACAACACTAACAAGCCCACACAGCTCAATACCGATAGTTTCTATCTAGATACCCTAAATAACGCTTACTTTATACCTAAAGACCAAACTGTATTATTTGCCCGCCAGCATCAGCAATCACTGGAAAATGAGCGCAAACAGCCAACCGAAGGGGACTTTGCCAGCCTAGTGTTAAGCCACGGTAAAGCGCCACAAAATGCCAGTTATCAGTACGCCGTATTAATTGGCAGTACGCCGACAGAAGCACAAAACTTTCATCAGCAGCTAGACAGTAAAACACCACCATATCAGGTATTACAGCAAGATAAGCATGCTCATATCGTTCACGATAAGGCGACGGATATTACTGGCTATGCGTTATTTAGCAGCAACCAGCAATTGGCTGATAGCTTAATTGCCGCCAACGACACCCCGATTATGGTTATGGCGCAAGTCAAGACTTCAGCTGCTTCGCCAGCTAAACAGGGCAAGCAGGCCTCGGTGCTAAAACTCGCGGTTACCGATCCCGACTTAAACTTGTACCAAGGGGTTGATGCCAATCAAGTAGGAGTTGATGGTAAACAAAAAGAAGTCAGTATTTATTCCACCAAGTGGCGACATAACCAGCCACAAGCCAAAACCAACCAGCTGACCCTAAATGGGCTATGGCAAGGCCAAGGGGAACATTACCAAGTGCTTAGCCATGACAATAATCAAACGGTACTGGCGGTTACCTCGATTGCGGCTACGCCAGTGCAAATTCAGCTAACCCAAATTTAACCAACATAAAGATTTAGCAAAGATAGAGAAGGTAAGGTGATGGTTTCCCGACGACAGTTTTTGCAATTAACCGGATTATCGCCGCTACTTGCTACCGCAAGTTGCAGTAAGCCCACACCAGAGCAAACAGTCGCTGGCTCATCAGTTAATCCAACCGTTAATAAACCCAATGTACTATTTATTTGTATTGATGATCTTAATGATTGGATTGGCAGCTTACGGGGGCATCCACAAGCGAAAACCCCAAATATCGATCGCTTAATGAGTTCCGGCGTCAACTTTACCAACGCCCACTGCTCTGCCCCAATTTGCTCGGCCTCGCGCAATTCGCTACTCACTGGTTTAAAACCCAGTACCACTGGCTGGTATACCAATGCTAAATTTGAGCATTCAGTCGATGATATTTTAAAAGATATTCCGACCTTGCCAGAGCACTTTAAAAATAATGGCTATAAAACCATGGCAGGCGGCAAAGTATTTCATACCGGGGTTTCAGATTACCGTCACCACCAATGGCATGAGACTTTACCTGAATATGTGATCACCAATGAGTATTTGTTAGGCCGCGGCTATGGTTATGGCCGCTATGGCAACAAAGATCACAAGTATTACCCCTTCCCTAAAGATGGCGGTCAAATTGTCCAAACCTTAGGGCCAGATACCCGTGGTAAGTCGCTATGCTGGGGCGCGTTAGATCGTAAAGACATTCCTCACAATGGTGTGATGCCCGATGAATATATTGCCAACTGGGCAATAAAGCAGTTGCAGCAGACACATCAACAGCCGTTTTTCCTTGCAGCAGGTTTTATTCGGCCGCACTCGCCTTTTACCGCGCCAAAAGAATATTTTGATTTGTTCCCATTAGAACAAGTGCAAATGCCAGAAATTATTGACGATGAAATGGCAGATATTCCGCTGTATGGCAAAGCCATGGCATTGGGCATTATTGACGGTGGCGATCATGCAGCGGTTACGCAAGTCAGTGATAGCTTTTGGCGCGAACTGGTTAGAGCAAACCTCGCCTGTATTGCCTTTGTTGATGATCAAGTGGGTAAGTTGTTAGATGCGCTAGAAGCTGGGCCAAACAGCGCGAATACCTTAGTGATGCTGTGGTCAGATCATGGTCAAAACTTTGGTGAGCACAGAAATTGGCGAAAAATGACCTTATGGCAAGAGTCTACCCATGTGCCTTTTGTTATCCGCCTGCCCGGCCAAACGCAAGGCAAAGTTTGTCCACAAGCGGTTAGCCTATTAGATATTTACCCAACCTTAACTGCCCTGTGTCAGCTACCTGCAGTCGATACCAATGAAGGCTTATCATTAGCCAGTTTGTGTGCTGAACCGAGCTTGGAGCGTGCGCAACCGGCAGTCAGCACTTGGGGTTATAAAAACCATGCGGTGATCACATTGACATGGCGCTATATTCAATATCGCGATGGCAGCGAAGAGCTTTACCACAATATCGATGATCCTAATCAGCATTACAATTTAGCCGAAATGCCTGAGCACCAAGCGGTTAAAAATACCCTGCAAATTTGGTTACCGAAGCACAACCAATTGCCACCGGGGATGAGCGATTTTACAGGCGACTTTTTAGAGCAACGAATTAATCAATGGCAGCAGGCAAATGGTGTGCCCGACTGGCTAAGCTAAAAGTGGTTAAGCTAATAAGCTCAATAACGTAAGTTCAACCGTAAAGAACAGACATAAAAAAACGATAGCTATTGCTATCGTTTTTTTGTTTTACTGGCACCTGTTAACTAGGTGCCATCTTGCCATTAGAACTCGTAACGGGCACCAAAGTAATAAGTACGGCCACCGTAACCAAGCTGTTGGAAGCGCTCAGGTACACCTGAGTAATCCACATCAGGCTCACCCGTCACATTTAGCGCACGTAACGATAGGGTTAGGTTGTCGTTAACGTTGTAGCTAGACGAGATATCTAACTGACCACGTGAATCACGCTGCTGCACACCTAAGAAGCCGCCTAAGCTCGCAAGGAACGAGCTCCGATAGTTGTAAGCGGCACGAATCGCGAAATCATCCGTTTCATAGTAACCAATAAAGTTGTAAGTATTCTTCGACAAGTTAATTGGCGGTAAGTCTTCACCTGTGATTGGATCTTGCTCACCAGAATCAGCTTCTAAATAAGTTGTATTGAATACCACACCAAAGCCATTTTCAAAGTTATGGGTGACACCAAACTCAATACCTTTGTAGGTATTACCTTCAGGTGAGTTGTAGGTTTGGCTGATATCAAACGTATTGCCAGCGCTATCCTTACACACACCAGAGGCTTCACTTAGCGCGCCTGTCGCTAAATCAAAAGTGCTTGGACAAACAGAGCGTGTACCCACGGCATCAGTCACATCTTTATAGAAAATCGAGGTATAAACCGCATTACCATCGCCGTAGTAGTACTCTAGCGTCGCATCAAAAGCATCGGCTAATTGTGGCTCTAGGTTAGGGTTACCTTCAACAATCGTATAGTCAGTGGTACCTGCAGAAGGATCTTCCACTTGGCGTACCGTGCGATTAAAGTTACTAGCCGCCAATTTCGGACGAATCAGCACTTGCGAGGCGCTAAAGCGCGTTACCCAATCATCGTTAATATCTAACGAGAACGAGAAACTTGGCAAGGTATTGTTGTAGTCGCTATCAAAGTTTACGTCTTGATCACCTTGCACCACTGGTGCATTACTGGTTTGCTCGGTCCGAATATGGCGAACGCCAAGGTTCGCTCTAAATGGCATTTCACCAATTTCACCTTCAAAATTCGCCATCGCATAAGCGGCATAGATATCACGTTCAGCAGAGAAGATATCACCTCTAAATTCCGTTTCCTGACGAGTCGCTCGCACTTCAGGTGTTAACACCATATCTAACAAACGTGGTAAATCGACAGTTAACCAATGTGCTGGCCAACCATTCGGGCGGTTACCACCTAAGAAGTTAGTGGCGGCATTTTGTGACACTTCGGTAAAGTCAGGCATCACCTGTGCCACCAGTGCAGCGTCATGAGTTACCCGAGTACGAGTACGCTCACTTTTCTCATTGCGGTATTTGACACCAAATTCAACCGAGCTCAAGATGCCGTTGTCGAACATGCGATCAACATCAATTTGAAAGGCATTTTCTTCCAGCTCAGTACCTTTTGGCTGGTTCGCCCCCAATGAAATTGAGTTAACTGCGTCAGGGCGGGCATTGGCTGACCAAGTATTCGGGTCGTTCACCGCCTGCGAAGAAACAAAGCTTAAATCATTAGTATCACCCGCACCCGATGAAGTCATATCAGCCGCTAAGTGATCAACATTGAAATTAAAGATAAAGAACTGGTTATTCTGGAAAGATTCACCTTTAGAAGTATGCAGGGCACTGCTCACCGTCCATGTACCGTCAGTCCATTCTATATCTGCGGTATAGGCGTAGGTTTTCATATCGTCGGTACGATAAACCGGTAGGTTCCAAAGTTGTACATTGTCAGCTTCAGTGGCAAAGATAGTATCTTTAGCGCCATCAACACTGGCTGGTTCAATTTTAGAATCAACAATGTTGTCGCCGGTATTAAAGTCTGGGCGTAAGTTGGCAATTGAATTCACACCAACGTTTTCTGCTTTAATGCCCTTAAGGCCAAGGGTAAGCTGATCATTCACTTTATAATCAAGCGCTAAGTTAAAGGTTAAACCATCCGCTTCGTAGCGCTCAATACGCGAACGTGTTTTACTCAAGCGCACGGCATTGTCTTCGCCATCACCATTGGTATCAACCAAGCGTGGGCTTTGGATCCAAATCGCATCAAAGCGCGTGTTAACGTCTTCTGAAACAACATTGAACAAGACACCTAGCTTGTCATCGAGAAACTTATCCGCGAATGTCGCGCTTAACCGCGGATCCACTTCTTTGTCTAAATCGCCATAAATACCATCAACAGAGATAATTGCGCGGCGCTCATCAAAATCTAATGCTGACGCGGTTTCAATATTCACCACACCAGCTAAACCACCTTCATCTAAATCAGCTGTTGGCGATTTATAAACATTGATACTTGATGCCACTTCCGATTCGACAAAGCCAAAATTAAAGCCGTCAAAGCCTGCCGCCGCGAAAGTTTGGCCATTAACAGTAGTACGCGCTAAACGCGGGTCTAAACCACGTACCGCGATTTGACCACCACGACCTTGCGAGCGGGTAATTTGCACACCGGGAATACGCTGAATCGCTTCGGCAATATTATCGTTCGGTAATTTACCAATATCATCAGCCGAAATACCGTCAACAATCTTAATGTCGGCACGCTTAACATTGAGTGCGTTAATGATTGAACTGCGAATCCCTCTAACTTCAATCACTTCCGTTTCCTCGGCGCTTTGGCCAGACTCTTGGGCAAACACAGGCACACTAGCAAAAGCGCTTAGTATTGATGCTGCCAATAAGTTCTTTTTATATTCCATACCCTACCTTTATTATTGTTATATGTGCTTGCCACATTACAACTAATCCATTGATAACAAATGAAGTTATAATAGCTAACGCAAACCAAGTTGTATGATAACAATATCACCAGAACAAAAAACAAGCAATTTTTAATTCGCACTAAGGCGCGGCTAAAGTAGATGGCATAAAATAAGTAAATTTTTTTATATATTTATAAGAAATTCACAACAACCACTAAACAACTGGTTTTTAAATAATTTATAAGAAAATCACATGTTCATTTCGAGCATCCAGTATCTGAATGAAGCGTCGCAAGTTTGATCATTCCTTAATCCTAGTATAACTTGTGATCTAATCAGTTATCTTATAACTGATACTAAGGAGCAGTAAACAACAGGAACACCACACATATAACGACAACTAAGAGTTAGCCATGAAAAGAATTCAAAAAACAAAAGTGGCAACAGTGATCTCACTGCTACTGCTAACCCCATCCATCAGTTATGCCGACATTCTTGCCAATGAAGTAGTGCAACTGCCGCTAGATGAAAACACAGGCATACAAGCGACTGACACGAGTGGCAATAGTAATGATGCCACACTGCAAGGCAACGCAACTTGGTTTGCGGGAAAAAATGGTAGTGCACTATTATTCGATGGTGATGATAGTCATGCAGATCTAGCCAATGACCCTAATGGCCAACTATACAATTTACACAAACAAGATCATTCGATTGCCGCTTGGGTTAAGCCAACCGCTACTCTCGCTCATCGCAGTGGTATTATTACCCGTTGGGGCGTGCATCAAGGGTTATTTTACAACGCTGATCAAACCTTCACCTTTAAACATAGAATTGGTAGTAAAACGCTAAATTTAAATTCTAGCCAAGCTTATCCGGCAGGTGAGTTCTACCATATCCTAGTCACAATTGACGGTACCAATGGCGAGTTAACGCTATACATTAACGGTCAAGAAGACAGCAAGTTAACTTACGCACCAGCTCAATCAACACAGAACTTTTTCCGACCATGGCGTTTAGGTGTAAAAGATCCCAACGCCAGCAGTCCAGCCGCACGTGAAAACTTTGCTGGCTTAATAGATGAAGTTTATTTTTACGATGACGTCCTAAGCTCCACAGAAGCCAATGAATTGTGGCGACAACTGGGCGAGTTAAAGCCCCTAGTCTACTTAAAGCTCAATGACAATACAGGTTTAACTGCGACAGATAGTTCAGGCAATGACAACCACGCCGACTTATATGATGCCACATGGGTGTCGGGACGTAACGATGCAGGCTTAAGCTTTGACGGTGTTAATAGCTATGTTGATATCAATAATGTTGATAACTCAGCGCTTGACCTACTCCATGAAGACAACTACACCATCTCAGCTTGGGTACAGCCAACTGCAGCTTTGGGACACCGCAGCGGTGTGCTCACCCGCTGGGGAGTTCACCAAGGACTATTTTACAACGCAGATAAAACCTTCAACTTTAAGCATCGAACCGCGACGGGAACAAAACAAGTCACCACAAATGAAAGTTTTGAGCCGGGGCAGTTCTACCACATTACCGTCGCGGTTAATGGTAATGAAGGAAACTTAAGCATCTATGTCAACGGTCGTTTGGCAGGCAGCCGCGACTATGATCCTGGCGATCATTCTACCCAAGGCTTTTTCCGACCATGGCGCTTAGGGGTTAAGAATATTGATGCCAGCACGCCAGCAGCGCGCGAGAACTTTGCTGGTGTACTTGACGAAGTACAGTTTTTCCAAGGCGCAGCATCAAGCACCGAAGCTCTTGGCCTCTGGCAAAAACAGCTAGAGTACTGCACCTTAGGCGATGAAGCCGGCACTGGCACGGGCAATTCAACAGCGCTGCTGAGCAATAATGACTTTGTTTCATTTGAGCAAAATGATGTGCCTTATGAATGGCAAATTAACAAAGGAAAATTGGCAATGAATTCTGAGCGCGCCAAGCATGGCAGCAATGCTCTGGAGTGGCATTGGGTTGCTGGTGACAGTATTGATGTTAGCGATATTCAAAACCAAGGTTTAGACCCTTACGCCATTGATCGCACTAACTTCTATCAATCCACTTTCCGCCTTTGGCTATACAATGAAACACCACTTGAAAACGATACGATGCGCATCGAATTTTATGATGCGAATGACGAGCTACAATACTTTTATCCAATCAATTTAAACTTCACTGGTTGGCGTCCAGCAAGCGTAAAATATCGTACTGATATGTCAGGCAACAAAAATAGCCAAGATCTAACCACCATGAAGATCAAGGCACCTGCATCAACTTGTCGCGGTAAATTACTTATCGATTTAGTGGACTTCACGGCTCCTAAAACCTTAATCCAAGGGGGCGACTATCAAGTACCAATGGCAACAACAGGTTACAGAAATCATTGGACCGATATGCTGGTGTATGAAACTTACCAGAAAGGGCCTAGTGTTACCGCAAGCGATGCTCAAATCGCAGAATCAGTGCAAATGAAAGCCACCTACCGCGAGAAAGCGCTGGAGTCTGAACGTAGCCGAACATCCGGTATTACCTCGTTAGCCGATGCAATTGCTAAGTATGACGAGCTTGGTATTATCGTTGATGGCGACAAAGTCACTGCACAAGTACCTTTATTTGGGCCTCGCCATATCCACAAAGACTTTGGTATAAAAAGTGACGTGGTCGACAGCTACATCATGGTATTTGCGCGAGAATATCTAGATAACAACGACGAGCTTAGCAAAGAGTACTTCCTCAACCTTGTTCGCTATATGTTAGATCAAGGTTTCGCAGCAGGCTCTATGCTTGAAAACATGAGTCATATTGGTTACCACGCGCGCGGTATTAACAATGCCATATTGCTAATGGAAACACCGCTAAAAGAAGCTGGTTTGTGGCAGCAAGCTTTTGATGCGGTTGCTTGGTATAACACCTTAGAGCAAATATGGCAGCCAGTGTCCGATAACGACAGTAACGTTGACCACGCGCGCACGCGTGTCGGCTTTATTCTGGGTGTTATCTTACATATTGATGATCCAGATAAACGTATTCAGTACCTGAACGGCTATAAACAGCATCTAGAAACTTGGTTAACCTATTACAGTCGCGGCCAGAACGGCTTTAAACCGGATTATTCAGGCTTCCATCACAATACGCATTACCCCGGCTATGTCTATGGCGCTATTAATTCAATCACCAAGGCGGTCGACAACATTGCCAGTTCTAGCTTTGCAATCAGCCAAGATAAGCTCGATTTTCTGATAAAAGTGGTAAAAAGCTACAATGTTCAACATGCCAATCGAGACATGCCAATTTCATTATCTGGACGTAACCCATTCTCTGTGCCATCACTAGCAGGTAGCTTGCTTAACTTAGCCAATACCACTGGTGACACAAGCTTTTATCAAACTTACAATCGCTTATTCCTCGAAAATGAAACTACACAAGATGCAGGTAAAGAGCCTAACCCTTGGGGCTTCTGGCAGTTCAACTACCGACCTATGGGGGTTTATCGCGATAAAAACTGGGTAGCCAACTTTAAAGGCTTAAGCAAGTACTTTTGGGGTAGCGAAATTTATAAAGATGCCAACCGTTTTGGTCGTTATCAAAGTTACGGCAGCATCATTCTTAACTACCAGCTACCTGACGATGAACACAGTGGCACAGTCACCGTAAAAGGTTCAACTGGCTATACAGAGGCTGGCTGGGATTGGAATAAAATACCAGGGACAACGACTAAACACTTAGCGTGGGCAGATCTCGTCGCCGCCAAAGATCGACAAGATGAGTGGAACGATAAAGCATTTGCTGGTGCATTGCGTTTTGGCCAGCAAAATAATGCGTTATTGTATGTCGACCATGATATCGAAGGCCAGTGTGGCATATACGGCTTAGATTTCCAGCAACGTGCTGATTGGTCGCCAACTCACGATGGTAGCTTCACTTTTAAAAAATCAATGTTTGCCTGTGAAGGTATGATTATCGCGTTAGGCTCTGACATTAACAGTGATGACAGCCAGAACATCATTGCTACTAACCTATTCCAGCAAAGTTTGCTTGAATCACCACAAAACTTAGTGGAAAACGGTGCGGATATCAGTGGCAATAACTACAGTAAAACACTGACAGCAGAGCGGAACTGGTTAATCGATATGTATGGCACAGGTTACTATGTGAAATATGGTGGCGACCTCGAAGTTAGAATTCAAAACCAAGGTTCACCTAGCCAAAAGTATAATGATATTAATAACCTAAGTTTTGGTGACTTTGCTTCTGCGTGGATTAATCACGGTGAAGCACCGCTCAATGGCAAATACGAATACGCTATTTTGCCAAATAGCAGCAAAATGGACATGTTCCGCTTTGCCATGGAAATGCAAATGCAGCTTTCATATCGCGTATTACAGCAAGACAGCGATGCGCATATCGTCAGTTTTGGACGCAGCACCAAAGAAGGTTACGTCATATTTAACCCAAGCAATAGCCTCGCAGGCCGCTATGTTGCGGGAAGTGATACCCCTGTGCTGGTCATGGCTGAGCAACAAGGTACACAAATGGCGCTCAGCTTGAGTAACCCAGATCACAACTTTACTGGTAAAGCTCCGCGCTGGGGCGATAATCAGCCAATGTCGGTCACGGTGACACTGAAGGGGAAATGGTCACTTAACCAGCCAGTGACTGAGGTCACTAGCTTTGGCATTGTCGGCGAAAATACAGAGTTCACCATTACCACAACTGATGGTAAAGCCTATGATCTAAGCCTTAGCCAAGTCGAGTAGTGTTGGCACTATTCGCCAGAGCTTATTGAGCTTTTAATCAGGCTCAAAGTTAACGCCCGATAGTTTCATTAATATCGGGCGTTTTTTATTTATTTCTATCACCTATATTCGCTCTTCGCAAAAACTTAGCTTATCCGCATAAAGCTGCCACGGTATATGTAACAGGCTAGACCGATAGCAGGTTTTGGTTGAGAGCAAGTTTGGCTAACGTTGATTGAAGTGTTAGCTGCCAGAGACAGATAGTATGTAATTATCAAGTATCATGGATAGGCATTTAGGTATGTTATTCAGCATCAATTAAGCCAATAATTAGCCCAGTAAATAGCTCCAGTAAACAACTCCAATAAATAATCCAATACACCTGACAGCCGCGACTTAAACCTTGCTTAAAATATGCTGATTTCCCAGTGATACGCTTAATGAGCATCAGCTCATTGTTTAAGTAAAATTTCTTGCGCATATACCGAAAGTACTTATCTAAAAGCCTTGTCTAGGCGCAAGACGTTGTTTCAAATAAGACCAAAAGAAAAAGACATATCACCATAAGCGATATGCCTTTTAAGGGAGAACTGTTTTAGGCGCACGTAGCTGTTGTTAATTAACTATAGCGGCCAGTTGCTATTAAATTATTTCCCGCGCTTGATCGTTCTGAGCTATATTTGCGATCGGTGTTTTCGAACTAAAGCGAAACTCAGCAAGGCACTCACTAATAGCCAAATAGCATGTGGCAGTGGCACACTGGCAACTTGACTATCAAAACTAATTTGCTGTAAACCAAAGAAGCGATTAACGTTACCGCCACCATTAAAAAATTCGATTCGGCTGATACCTGAAAATGCCGAGAGATCAAAGCTCGCTAGACTAGCCGTAAGATCGTTGCCGGTAGCAAGCTCTGTGAGATTTTCATCAAAAATACGCCACGTCATTAAACTTGCTTCTGGACCAAAGCCGTTAAAATCAAACATTAAGTTATCGACTAAGCCATTAAAGTCGACTCGTAAAATCGAGTTAGTGGGAAGCAAAAAAGGTTGCGACGAATTAAACAAATAGCCGGGCCCTAACAAACTACTTTTAATAGGGTCGCCTGTAACACCCTCGCCAACTAGCGAAAAGCTGGTGTCCCCCACCGTGGCATAGTTGCCATCTGGCAGCGCATCAAAATCAATCAGCGTTGCCTGCACCGATAGCGGTAGTGCCAAGCATATTCCTAGCAACCAAGATTTATTCACTATATTTTTTATCATCGTCGTTTCCTGCTTATCATGTTGTTACTATTGGTAGTTTGATTATCTACACTTTGTTTTTATGACATCAGTTATCAGACAATAGGTTGCCGATAAATGCTGGGCAACTGCATGACTAATACCAATTGAAATAAATACTTAATCATTCAGCGAGAGTTAAAAGGCTCAGAGGCAAGGCATTGATTGCAGAGAATGGTTATTCCCTTGTCAAAATCAATAACGCTGCATATGAGACTTTTAAACTCGCCCTACGGGAGCGTGTCAGCGTCGCGATAACTGCGCCAAATTGATGAGATGTAGAATAACTATATCAACAAAAATTTGGCTTGTTCTCCCGCCGCTGACATCGCTCTGAATTGATCAATTATTTAATTCACTTGGTATAACTACATAAAAGCGATAAATTAAAATCTTTTACTAGAGCACGATCTAGTGTTGTGCAAACAAAGTCACGGTGCCTTGCGGCAGCTTCATCTCTTCATCTTTATCGGTAACGCGATTCACTGGCCACTGCACATCCATACTTTCCAACTCTTGTTTTAAGCGACTCGCAAGTTGCGCAAGTTTAACTGGATAACGCTGAGCTAAATTGTGCTGCTCGGTCAGATCGGTTGCCAGGTCATACAATAACCAAGTGCGGCTGTTATACAGATAAATCACTTTCCAATCGCCTAAACGCATCGCACTGTGTGGCTCGTAACCGGGACCATGCGGCCCCCACACATGTGGGTAGTGGAAAACAACCGGGCGCATCACTTGTTTATCGGTGGCTTGCCAGAATTGGCGGGTGTCCATGCCATCTAACGGATAGCCTTGCGGTAAATGTTGTTTTGCATCGGCAACCGCAACTAAGGTCGGAAATAAATCTTCAATCATTACTTGCTGATACGACATTTTATTAACCGCAATTGGCAGCGCTTGTTGCATCGCAGCTTGTTGATCTGGCTTGGCCCAAGCAACTATATAAGGTACGCGAGTTCCCCCTTCATAAGCAGAGCCTTTCCCTGAATGTAGTGGCCAGTTATGACTATTAAGCTCAGTGCCACGCGGTGTTGTTTGGCGGCTATGGCCAGATAAACCACCATTATCTGAGGTAAACACCACTAAGGTATTTTCAGCGATACCTAACGTCTCTAAATGCTGAAGCACGCCACCAACACTGTCATCCATACCTTCTACTAATGACGCATAATTCTCTTCCACTTCAGGGATATCAATATCAGTACCTTCATAGGTTCTATTTTGATAGTGCTTGACCAGACGCTGGTGTGCTTCAATCGGTGTATGGACCGCGTAGTAGGCCATATTTAAGAAGAAAGGTTTGCCCGTTTGTTGCGCTTTGGAAATTTCTTGCTTGGCTTTCTCAGTTAGTACATCAGTGAGATGCACTTTTTGTTGATGGTACTCTGCTAGGCCCGGTACCCCTTGTGGCAAGCCTTCTGCCCCTTCCATGCCATTGCCAAAATTCTTCTCGCCCCAATAGGAGGCAGGCGCACCTGCGGCATGGCCAGCAATATTTACATCAAAGCCTAAATTTTTTGGTTCGGCTCCTTGAGTACCGTAAGCGCCAAAATGTGCTTTGCCGACATGAATCGTGTGATAACCCGCCTGCTGTAGTGTTTTCGCTAGTGTCACATCGTTTGGCTGTAAACCTTCGGTGCGCCAATCGCGAGGCGCAGCGTTTGGCCCCCAACTGCCGGAATGATCAATATCTGGTAATTTCGTCCAGTTACTAACATGGTGACGGGTCGGATTTTGCCCGGTCATTAATGACACGCGACTGGGTGAGCACACAGCATGCGAATAGGCTTGAGTAAACTTCACCCCTTTTGCCGCCAGCGCTTCCATATTGGGTGTTCGAAAATGCTGGTTCGCAGGCGTTGGCTGGGCAGTAAAAGCCAATGACGTATCTTGCCAGCCCATATCATCCACTAAAAACAGTACGATATTAGGTTGCTCGCTTGCCTGCTTTACTAGCTGAGAGTTTGGCTGCGATTGCTGGCTATCTGACGTGGTTGCCAAAGCTTGCGTTTGACCAGCTAGCAAGCCAATGGCGAGGCTGGCGAAAGCAGCAGTTAATCTGCTGACAGTGAAACGCTTAGCGTGAGTAACTCTATGTGTTTTTATCATTATTATCCCATTCCTAACGCTAGTGATGCTTATCCGCCGTTCATTGACTGACTATTGTCAGCTGGCAAACAAACGGCGTCGCATATAAAACCAAAGGTATGAATTCAGCTTATCATACAAGGTGAAAAATAACAGTGCTAAAAACCAAAAGGGTTTACACTGAGCCACTAAGCTTTCAAGACCAAGCTTTCACTACCAAGTATTCGCTAAAGCTAGCGCGAACATTAAAGAAATCAGTAAGTAACTTAGTCGGCTTCCACTAATTCAAGTCGAATACCGGCATCAATCAATGCTTGCTGATACGCTTGTGGTAACTTGCTATCGGTAATTAGCACATCAATATCCGCAACATCACAAATAATATGCAGCCCCTGCTTACTAAACTTAGACGAGTCAGCAACCGCAATAATTTCCACATTAGCTTGGCACATCACGCGATTTAAATGGGCTTCTGGTTCAAAATGTGTGGTAATGCCAGTCGCAACATCAAAGCCATCAACACCGAGAAATAACTTATTAAAGCGATAACTGCTTAAACTAGCTTCCGCTTGACGTCCATAAAACGACAGAGATTTCTTTCTAAGTTGCCCGCCCGTTACCATAACCTCTGACGACGGATGCTTAGCTAACTCAGAGGCGATATTGAGGCCATTGGTCATCACCACTAAGTTTTCCTTGGCAAACAGTGCTTTGGCAACTTCCAAAGTGGTGGTACCGGAATCAATAATTAGGTTATCACCATGTTCAACAAACTGCGCAGCACGTTCCCCAATCGCCTCTTTAATGGCATGATTTTGCTGCTTTTTCTCACCAATTGATAATTCTTGTGAAAGTGCTTTCGTGATCCGCTCACTGGCCACAGCACCGCCGTGCGAACGCACCAATAGCCCTTTCTTATCCAAATAATTGAGATCGGTGCGAATGGTAACGGTCGACACCGCAAATTGCGCAGCTAAGGCCGGTACTTCGACTCGGCCATCTGCTTGCAACAGGCTTAAAATACTTTGTCTACGCTCTAGAGTTGACATTACAGCTCTCAGATATTGCTAACTGGCGACGATTATACATGTTTTGCAATCGCTTTTGATTTTGACCAGCGCGCAATTTTATGACCATAAACCGCATACCAGAGTATCACCAGATAACAAGGTAACATGATCCAATACGAACTTTGTGAGTTACCACTCGACTCCACCAAAGCGCCATACACCATCGGCATAATGGCACCACCCGAGATACTCATGATCAATAGCGCTGAACCTATGCTTGTCAGTTTACCTAAGCCATCAAGCGCCATCGGCCAAATCGCTGGCCAAACTAGAGCATTGGCTAAGCCAAGTGCCGCAACATAAAGCACCACATTAGGCAATGCCGTTATTCCCGTCCACGCCAATAAGCTGTTCCATACGCTATAGCTAGTTGTGTCGGCACTTAATAGTAAAGTCGTTAACACTAAACCAAGTAACGCGGAAGCCACCAAGGCATTTTCCTGCGAAATAACTCGCGGGATACAAATCATACCCAGCACATAGCCTAGCATCATAAAGGCCATAGTATAGGCGGTCAGTTGGCCAAAATTCGCTACGCCCATTTCTTTACCAAACAAGCCAATGGTGTCACCAGCAACCACTTCAACACCGACATAGAAAAATAGCGCGAAGACGCCAAAAATCAGTTTTGGATGACCCAGAATCGCCCAGCTATCCTGTGCTTCATCATCACTATCGCTTTCTGCTTCCAGTTCAGGTAACGGCGAAAACTTGATCAACGCCGCCAATGCTGACAAGACAATCGCCATAATGATATATGGCATGACCAGACGTGACGATAACTCAGATAATGCTCGCGCTTTCGCCTCTGGGCTTAAGGTGGCTAAATACGCTTCACTAAATTGTGACATATCGCTAAGTACTAGTGCCGTGAATACCAGTGGTGCTAGAAAGCCTGCGCCTTTATTGAGAAAGCCCATAATACTGATGCGCATCGCCGCTTTGTCTTTATCCCCCAATAAAACAATGTAAGGGTTAGCTGCGGTTTGCAAAATGGTTAAGCCAGAAGCGAGCACAAATAGGGCAACTAAGAAGATACTGTAAGTACGAAACTCTGCTGCAGGAATAAAAATAAGCGCGCCGACCGCCATTAATAATAATCCCAGCATCATGCCATTTTTATAGCCAGTTCGCTTGAGAATAGCCGCCATGGGTAAGGCAAACACGGTATAGGCAATATAGAAGGCCATGGTCACCAAGTAGGCTTCCATATGGTTTAATTCACAGGCGATTTGCAAGAAGGGAATTAACGAGCCATTTAACCAAGTCACAAAACCAAATATAAAAAATAACCCGCCAATGATGGCGATCGGTAAGGTATTAGACACTTTTGTTGGCATTATTTTCGTCTCCCTCTTCCATTTATTAACAATCGTTCATTAACAGTCGTTTTTGAACAATAATGAACAGCTAACTTTCATTTGCTTTCATAAACTGTATTCATATCTCGAAATAATTGCAAGCATCCATTAAAAATTCCTTTCACTTGCCATTTATGATGCAAAACCTTAATGAACGCTTATCAAAGAAACATTAAGAAAGTCACAAAAAATACAAATGAAAGATATTGAAAGTTTCATTTTCACTGTTAAGATAAGATCAAAATGTAATCAACACTCACTGCCAATCGAGAAAAAAGATGCCTGATATCCGCGATATAGTTTCCGCTAACCGCAATGGCCAAGCCTGCGGTATTTACTCTGTTTGCTCTGCCCATCCTATGGTCATTGAAGCTGCAATCGAACAAGCCAAGCAAGACAATACACCGCTGCTGATTGAAGCAACCGCTAATCAGGTAAATCAATTTGGTGGTTACACAGGTATGTTACCCGCTGACTTTATGGCATTTGTTGGTGCCATTGCCGATAAGCTTGATTATCCACGTGAGCAGTTAATTTTAGGTGGCGATCATCTTGGCCCTGTTTGTTGGGTTAATGAACCCGCCGAACAGGCGATGAACAAAGCAGATGCGTTAATTGCCAGCTATGTCGCTGCTGGTTTTAAGAAAATTCACTTAGATACCAGTATGCCATGCGCAGATGACCCTACTAACCTACCCGATGTAACCGTCGCACTGCGCGCCGCCCGCCTCTGTGCCATTGCCGAGCAAACCGCAATTAAAACGTTTGGCGACACAGATTTAGTCTATATTGTCGGCACTGAAGTACCTCCGCCGGGTGGCGCCACTGAAGAAATTGATGAATTAGCGCTAACCCCAGTAAGCCGGGTTAAACAAACCTATCAGCTACATCAGCAAGCATTTGAACAAGCGGGACTTAGCCAAGCGTGGCAGCGTGTCGTTGGCTTAGTAGTGCAGCCGGGGGTTGAGTTTGATCACACCAGTTTAATTGACTATCAATCCGATAAAGCGCAGGCGCTTAAAGCCTGCGTACAAGAGCTACCGCAAGTGGTCTATGAAGCGCATTCCACCGACTATCAAAACGATCAAGCCTATATCGATCTTGTGAAAGATCATTTCGCTATTTTAAAAGTAGGCCCGCAATTAACTTTTGCGCTGCGCGAAGCCTTATTTGCGCTTAGTTATATAGAAGAGCAGCTTGTCGCCAATGAGCAGCGCTCCTATCTGCGCGATATTTGTGAGCAGGAAATGCTAGAAATGCCCACCAACTGGCAACGCTTCTACCCAGTACCTGCGAGTAAAGGAGAATTGTATCGTCGCTATAGTTACAGTGATCGTATTCGCTACTATTGGCCTAACGAGCGCATTCAAGCGGCAACCGAAACCTTGCTAAGCAACTTAGCGAAAATCGATATTCCACTGCCGCTGATCAGCCAGTTTCTGCCAGAGCAATACCGCGCAATTCGCAATGGCCAATTAACCGCTGACCCTCATGCTTTAGTCAAAGCTAAGATCAAGCAAGTAACCAATAGCTACGCCAATGCCTGTTATGGCCAAGTTGCCAGCTAATCGCAGACGAAAAAGTACCAACGAATTAAATTTAGGAAAGCCAATGAGCACTTACTTAACCTACAGTGAAGAATTTCTTAAAGCCAACAATGGTTATTGGACAGCAAAAGAAATTGAGCAACAGCCAGCAATTTGGCGTCAAGCTGCAGCCAATGTCAACCTTCAGCGCGAGCAATTAAATAACTGGCTTGAGCCGATATTAGCCCAGCCGAAACTGCGCATTATTTTAACTGGTGCTGGTACCTCAGCTTATGTTGGCGAAAGCATAGCACCACATTTAACGCAGCATACCGGCCAAGTATTTGAAGCAATCAGCACCACAGATTTGGTTGCCTGCCCGACTCAGTATTTACTCAAGCAATCCCCCACGTTAGTGATCTCATATGGTCGCTCTGGCAATAGCCCAGAAAGCGTTGCCGCGATAGAGCTTGCCAACCAAGTGGTCGACCAATGTTATCACTTGGTACTCACCTGTAATCCAGAAGGCGCATTAGCGGTAAATGCCGAGCAAAATTCAAATGCATTTTCGCTGTTGATGCCAGCAGGTACCTTAGATCAAAGTTTTGCCATGACCAGTAGTTTTACTTCTATGTTGGTTAGTACCTTAGCGATTTTCACACCCGATCAATTACAGTTGGAAGCCGCAGCAAAATGGAGCGAAACCTTACTAGAACACGGCATTAGTAGTTTAAAGCAAGCCGCCGAGCGTTCGTGCCAACGCTTAGTCTTCCTCGGCTCAGGTGGCTTACAAGGGATCGCCCGCGAAGCCGCATTAAAATGTTTAGAATTGACGGCAGGTCAAACCCTAAGTTATTGCGAGAGTCCAATGGGTTTTCGTCACGGACCAAAATCGTTAATGGACGCAACCACCGAAGTGATCTTACTCACTTCAAGCGATGCTTATACCCAGCAATACGATGAAGATTTATTGGCAGAGCTGATTCGCGACGATCAAGCTTTAGCCATTACCGCACTGGACAATACCAGCTTTGGCAGCAATGACAAATTGCAGGATGTTTGGGCGGGTTTACCTTATATTGTCTATTGCCAGATACTGGCCTTTTTCAAATCAATTAATGCTAAACTAACGCCAGATAACCCTTGCCCAACTGGTGAAGTCAACCGCGTGGTTCAAGGGGTAACCATTTATTCGTTAGAGCAGTAAGCCATGAAGCCTGCAGTTAATGCAGCTGTCACTACGGCAGCCAGATCACAATCTAGCTTAGCACAATCCAGCTCAGCACAATCCAGCCCAGCGCAATACTGCTACGGGCTGGATATTGGTGGCACAAAAATAGAAATTGCCGTATTCGATAACCAGCTGAATTTAGTCGACAGCTGGCGTACACCAACCCCAACAGACAACTACCAAGCATTTATTGCCACAGTTGCTGGCCTAGTGCAGCAAGCTGAGCAAAAATTTGGTGCCACTAACACTATTGGCATTGGTATGCCGGGCATTATCGATTCACAAGGACGGGTAAAATCCGCCAATATCCCTTGCGCAACGGGTCAACAACTTGCGCAAGACTTACAACAAGCATTGGCGCAACCAATACACATTGCTAATGATTGCCATTTATTTGCGCTCTCTGAAGCCAACGGTGGTGCGGGCGATGGCAAAATGAATGTTTACGGTGCCATAATCGGTACGGGTGCTGCGGGCGGATTCTGTATTAATGGTCAACTGGCTAAAAGTCGCCAAAATATTATTGGTGAATATGGCCATATTGCCGCGTCGGCCAGCGTGATTAATCAATATCAATTACCAATCAACGCCTGTGGTTGTGGCCTAAAAGGCTGCTACGAAACTTATATTGCCGGCCCTGGTTTAGCTAAGCTTTACCAGCATTTTGGTGCCGACCAAGCCGATACCAAGGTCTTTGTTGAACAGCTGAAGGCTGGTGACCCCGTCGCCAAACAAACCTTTGACTGTTATATGGATCTACTCGGCGCTGCCTTTGCAAGCCTAGTGTTAAGTTATGATCCCGATGTTATTGTTGTTGGTGGAGGCTTATCAAAAATTACCGCGATTATTGAAGCGCTACCAGCCGCTATTGCCAAACACCTGTTTGCCGGTGTTGAAGTGCCACCAGTACAAGCAGCGAAATTCGGTGATTCCAGTGGCGTGCGCGGCGCCGCAATTCTGGGAACACAATTGACTAAGAATGACGTAAATGGAGAGCGTTTGTGAACTTACCGCTAGATACACAAAAAAATCAGCCACTACCGGCTCGCTTCTACCTTACCGCTAAGCAAATTTTTACTGAGCAGCAAGTACTTGAACATGCCTATGTGTTAATCGAGCAAGGGCAAATCGTCGCTATCGAGCAAAGCCCAAGTGCAGATTTACCGGTTCTCGATTTAGGCGATAATAGTGTCTTACCCGGCTTTCTTGATCTCCATATTCACGGCCGTGAAGGTTGTGACATTATGGACGCTAAACTCGAGTCAATTGAAACCATTTCACGCTCATTGGCTAAGCATGGTGTCGTCGGCTTTTTAGGTACCACAGTGACCTCTACGTGGCAAAATACGCTCGACGCATTTCGTTGTGTTGGCGAGGCTTATCATCAACAGCCCAGCGGTGCACAAGTGTTAGGAGCCTACAACGAAGGTTTGTTCTTTACCAAAGATCATAAAGGCGCCCACGACGAGCAATACTTTTTGCCACTTACCAAAGACAATATCGATGCCATTATCGATGCCGCACAAGGCTCATTAAAAGTTGTAGCACTAGCACCGGAATTAGAAAATTCTGAACACATTATTCCCTACCTAAAAAGCAAAGGGATTCGCACTATGCTTGGCCATACCTCGGCGAACTATCAGCAAACCTGCGATGCCTTGCATGCGGGTGCCTGTGGTGGGGTACATGTGTTTAATGGCATGAAAGGTATTCATCATCGCGACCCCGGTTGTGCTGGTGCAGTGCTACTTGAACAAGATGCCTATGTCGAAGTGATCGCCGATGGCATTCATCTGCACCCTGCGATTTTGCAACTGATCTATCGCTTAAAAGGCGCAGAGAAAATGGGCTTGATCAGTGATTGTATTGTTGCTGGTGGGCTTAACGATGGTCAATATCGCCTTGGGATGTTGGATGTATTTGTTAACGAAGGTATTGCTCGCACAGACACAGGTTCCCTTGCCGGCAGCACTTTAACCTTAGAGCAAGCAGTCGCTAATTTGATCAAGCTTGCAGATATTCCAGCGCTTGATGCCGTCCATACCGCCAGCTTACGACCTGCCGAATTTCTTGGCATCGACGATCAGTTAGGCAGCATTAAAGTAGGTAAACGCGCCTGTTTTGCCATTGTTGACGACAATTATGATGTGCAAGCAACCGTGATTGATGGCCAACTAGTTTACGGCGCACCTACCCTATCACTAACAGAGCCTGCATAAGCGCTGCACTTTTCAGCTAGTCTCTAAGGCTAAATTCGACTGCCGATGTTAATTGCCAATATCAGCCTTGGTTTTCAACATCGGCATCGGTAGTCGAGATAAAGTACTGCTCAAGATTTCTTAGCAGTACCGATTGTGGCAAGCTCACCAATGCCTGCTGCACATAGCTTAATGCTTCAGGCCTACCTGCTACTTTTTCTAGCGCCAACGCATAAGTGTAATGATACTGATCTTCATTCGGTGCCAACTGCGTTGCTTGTGCCAAACTGGTTAACGCCTGACGATATTGCTGCTGGCGTACCCAAGACAATGCCATGGCGTAGTGTAACGTCGCGGATTTTGGCAGCACAGCTAAACCTTGCTGATAGATTTCAACTTCCTCATTTACCTTAGCGAGATTGCGATAAATATCCGCCAAATTGATATAGCTGGCTTCGAAATAAGGATCTATCGCGATGGCCTGTGTTAACTGGTTGATTGCTTGTTCGGTCTGTCCTAGTGCTAACTGTCGCAGAGCAATATTAACACGCCCTTCCCCACGCCATGCTACTTGTGCCTGTGCTGTGCTGAGCTCATTAAAGACTTGCGCATATTGCTTAGCATAAGCTGCTGGAATATGAGTGCCCAATAAACTGGATAGCGCAGCAATGCGCACTGCCTTAAATTGATCGGCTAACACCGGCAGCATATAGCGCTGTTTATCTGATGCAGATAATAAGGCGCCAAGGTTTGCTGCTGCCATGCGAATTAATGGTGACTCGTGCTGTAAATATCCCGCCAACCAATTGCCTGGTAACGACTGGGTTAATAAAGGTAGTTGCGCCAGCAAACTCGCTTTTTGAATAGCCGATAATTGCGGATCATCTAGCAAGCGCGCTAGCCGCTCTGGGTGAGACGCTTTGCCAGCGATAAAACTAGCATAATCAAAGGTTAGCTGATGTTTAGCGGCTTTTTGGGAGCTTTTTACTGAGTCTGCTTGCCAGCTTGCTATTTTAATCTGTGCCCAGTCAGCATTCTGCGCTGGATGACAGGTTAAACAAGCAAGTGGTGTATCAAACTGTTTGGCGAGCTCAGGATTAGGCACTTTAAAACTATGATCACGACGGGCATCAACCCCCATATACGTAGTCGTTGGCATATGACAATTAACACATTGCGAGCCTTGTGAATTATCACTGTGGCCATGATGCGTTTTATCGTTAAACACTTGTGGTGAGTGACATTGTAGGCACAGGCCGTTACCGTTAATTTTCACTTTGCCGGAATGCGGGTTATGACAATCCACACATTGCACCCCTTGGTGATACATTTTGCTCTGTAAAAATGATCCCATCACATAGACTTCTTCTTTAATTTGGCCATCGGCGTGATAAAGCGGCGCATTTAATAAACTAGGGGAAAACTGGTTGAGATAGTGCTCATTAGCGCTAAAGCCATCGGTTAGTGGGGTACGCAGCGAATGACAAGCAAAGCAATTCCACATATCGCTTGCCTCCCTTGCCGTACCTTGCCAGTGCGCTGTTGGCAACTGGTTTCGTTGCCAACTACCGACATCTTTACTATTTATGCTGTCATTCGATTGAACTTTTGCTTGCACTTGCGGGTTTACTTTAGGATGTGCTTGTTGATAGCCAGCATGACACGATTGGCAGCCAACATTATCTGCTTGCCACTTGCTGTCAAAACTATCTTTTTGCGCATTATAGTTTCGCTGAAAGCCATCAGAATGACAGTCGGCACACATGCCATTCCAGTTTTGTAGCGGCTGTAACCAATGTAAGCGATCATGCTCGGTAATTTGCTCGGCACTTTGCTCGGTATTAGCTTCTTGATAGATATGAAACCAGCGCTGCCCACCTTGTTCTGCGGCTCTACTATCCCACGCAAAAGGAAATACCTGCATTTTACCGTTAGCGGTTTTCACTAAGTATTGCTGCAACGGATAATGACCAAAGGTATAGGCAAATTGATAATGCTGCGCTTGCTCAGCCTGATTTATTTGGCTGTGTTCTTCCGCTTGCTCTTGTTTAGTTAATTCTGCCCAATATTCCCCGCCTTTTTGGTAAAAGCGTGCGGACAGCTGATAGTGCGTTGCATGTGCATTGTTAAAATCTCCTTTTACCGTGTTACGGTTGGCTGGCTGCATCGCTTGTCGATGATCTGAACTAAGCCAATCCTGATATTGCTGACGATGACAAGATTGGCAATCAGCAAAATCAGTTGCATTGGCAATGCTAAAAAAACTGAGGCTAACCAGTAAAAAAGCAAGATAACAAGGAAGTAAAACGACGAGATTCAAACCAGTAACTACATAGCAAACAGTGCAAATACTATAACTACTTCCTTAGTTAATGCCTACGGCTAATTCGACTTGTGCATCTATGTGGTTATTGATGTGTTTATTCAGTTATTAATATCCTAGCTGCTTGACTTATTTTGGAAAAAACTGATATTCAATGGCTATAGTCACCAGTGATAGCAAAACTAAGGTTCAAGCGCCAAGATGTTCACCATTGATAAACTCAGCCACCCAAATCTAACCATAGACCATTGGCAATTATCACCAAACCAGCACTGGTGTGTGTTAACTCAGCTTGGCTGCGGAGAACAATATTTACTTGATCTGTTTAATGGTGACTTAGTCGGTTACCAAGCCAGCAACTTAACCTTGCCAACACAAGGTAAGATCGCGGTCCTTTCTTTTCAGGCGTTGCAAAATCTCTATGAAGTTGAACTGAAAAGGGATCGCTCAGATGAGCTTAATAAACTCGATATCGGCCGACGCGTCCGTGATTTTGTTCCGCTTAGTGAACCTAACCTCAAGTTGTTAGAGTTAATCGGTTTGAGCCATAAACTCGACACCGGCTTTCGCCAGCTCAGCACAGGTGAAAGTCGCAAACTGATGATCATTAAAGCAATCTCAGATGGCGCTAAGTTGCTGATTTGCGAAAATCCGAATGACAGCTTAGATAAAGAATCTCGCCATAAATTAGCCTTGCTGTTTAACCAGCTGATGGCGCAAGAGATTCAAGTTATCTACCTGATCAATAACCGTGAAGATATCCCCACTGATTGCCAACACTTTGCCACCATGTCACATGGTCAATTGGAGGTGTTAACCGATCAGCTAAGTCAGACAACTCACACAATTGACCAGCAAATTAACCATTACTTTGCCAGCCAACGAGCTGAAGTAAACTGGCCCAATCAACGCTTTCCGCTTGATAGTTACTCCCATCCGTATTTAGCCAAGCTGGTCGATTGCACTGTTCGCTATGGCGATAAAGCGGTATTTGAACGGTTTAATTTAACCATAAAACCACTGCAACATACCTTAATTCAAGGTAAGAATGGCTCGGGCAAGTCTACTGCATTGCAGCTTATTTCCGGCGATTGCCCACAGTGTTTTGCCAATGATGTTACGGTGTTTGGCTATCGGCGCGGTAGCGGCGAAACCATTTGGGACATTAAAAAACATATTGGCATGGTAAGCTCAGATTTACATCGCTCCTATCGCGTACGTTGTAACGTGCTGACGGTGGTGATTTCTGGCTTCTTTGATTCCATTGGTGTCTATCAAGCGGTTGGCCAGCAACATATTGACAATGCTAAACAATGGCTTGCCATTATTGGCTTGGCAGACCATAGCCAGTCGCTATTTCACGATTTAAGTCATGGTCAGCAAAGACTCGTATTGATTGCCCGCGCTTTAGTAAAATCACCCTTAATGCTATTGCTCGATGAACCGACACAAGGGTTAGACGAAACCAGCCGGCATATGCTGCTCGGCTTTCTTGAGCAGCTTGCCACCATGCAGCAAACCACAATTTTATATGTCAGTCATCGGGAAGATGAACATCTACCGCTATTTACTCAGCAACTGGACATGTGAGGTCTAGCTCTAATTGGATTAGGATAATTGAGGCTAACAAATATTAATTTTCAACACGCCCCAACTGGCTGACAAACAGATAAGTATCTAAAATTAAAATGAAATTTATTGGCTGCTATTCAGCTCTACACTGGCAATACTTAGTAACCAATTTAATGAGTAATCTGAGTAACAATGTAAAATAAAAGAAAATAAGGGCAAAACAATCATAACCCAGCAATAACGATTACATAAAAACAACACTAAACTAACATTAGGTTGTAACAAAAAATCACGGCAATCATCACAGTAACTTTAGTAAGACAAAAGCACTGTAAAGTGAATACATTAAATAAAAAGACGAGCGTTCAATGTTAAATTACTTAACTCTACTTCCAGTTAAAACCCGCCTGACAATTGGCTTTGGCGTTATCTTACTACTAATGTTGGTGTTAACCACACTTGGCATCCAGAAAGTGAATGTGATCGATCACACACTGACTGAGATTACCGATATCAACTCAGTCAAACAGCGATACGCAATTAACTATCGTGGCAGTGTGCATGACCGCGCGATTGCTATCAGAGATGTAGCCAACGCAAGAAACAACGCCGAAGTTCAATCATTTGAACGTGAAATCAACCAATTAGCTGGATTTTATCGAGAATCTGAACGCTTGATGCAGCAAATGCTTATAGATGCCCCCAGCAATTTTAGTAGCCAAGAACGCAGTATTTTAGAAAAAATTAAACGTATTCAAGCCCGTACGTTACCGATTGTTGAAAACATTATTCAATTGAAAAAGAGTAATCAACTGAGTGAAATTAACAACTTAGTGCTTGAACAAGCTAGACCTGCATTTATCGATTGGTTAGCAGCGATCAACGAATTTATCGATTACCAAGAAACCGCTAATCAAAAGGCAACGCCAGCCGCACGCGAGGTTGCCAGTGGCTTCCAAGAATTAATGCTCGCGCTTACTGCCGTCGCCTTAGTGATTAGCCTATTCGTTGGTTACCTGATTGAGAAAAGCATGCGCCGCTCACTTGGTGGTGAGCCATATGAGGCCGCAGGTGCGCTAGCAAAAATAGCACAAGGCGATTTAACTAGTCAGGTAACAACACATGATGCCAACAGTTTGCTTGCCTCACTGAACAGCATGCAAAGCACCCTAAGTGGCATTGTTGCCAATATTGTTAACGCCGCCGACCAACTAAGCCATCAGACTATGACGGTATCTTCAGGCTCCGAACAAGCCTATGAAGCCGCGCAAAACCAAGCGTCATTAACCACTGATACCGCAGCTCGCCTAGAAACTATGCGCGACAACATAGACCAAGTATCGCAAACGGCATCTCGCACTGAAGAGAACTCAAGTTCAACCGCTAGCTATGCCAAGCAGGGGCGTGAAGCAATCAATGCCAGCGCCAAAGAAATGGAGCGAATTTCTGATACCGTAAACGGCACAGTAGAGCAAATTAGACGTCTTGAAGAACGTACAAAAGAAATTGGTGGTATTGCCAATGTGATTAGCGGTATTTCAGAGCAAACCAACTTGTTGGCATTAAACGCCGCTATTGAGGCGGCGCGAGCAGGTGAATCAGGTCGAGGCTTTGCTGTAGTAGCCGATGAAGTTCGTCAGCTAGCTAAGCGCACCGGTGAAGCCACCGCTGAGATTGAAAATATGATCGGCCAAGTACAAGCTGAAACAGCGGCTTCCGTAGCAGCAATGGAAACAACTCAGCCACAAGTTGAAAATGGCCGTTCACTGACCTTGCAGGCAACCGATTTATTGGAAAATATTGAACAACAAGCGACTGATTCACTGGCACGCATTCAAGAATTAGCCAGTGCTGCAAGCGATCAAGTAACAACCATAGGTGATATCGCTCATACCATGGAGCAAATTGCCCAAATGTCAGAAAACTCAATCACTTCGCTACAAGCGAACAATAGTGCAACAAACTCACTACATGAATTGTCTGAACAACTAAAATCCGATGTGGGTTACTTTAAACTCAAATAAAAAAAGCTAATAACAAAAATAAAAGGCCAGCAAAACTGCTGGCCTTTTTTGTTATTTAAATATTTATTGCGGCGTTTTAATTAATATCAACGGCAATCTAACTCGCCGTTCTAAATTGATAGATCAGCCCTTGTTGCAACCAGGTTTGGATGCTTTGCACCGCAAACACAGGCACTTGCTCAGGCTCATGCCATGTTAGCAAGCCTTCACAAACGTCAGCAAAGTCTGCACCTTGCAAGTACTGCTCAATCATAAAGCGCTCGTCAGCTTCTAATGACCTAAATTCGGTTAAACGATCGTGATTACGCCATAACAACCAATGCTGCTCTTGAGTATGTTCAGCTGCTGGCGCTGGTGCTTGATTACCTTTAATTGCCTGCCAACTGCGTACTGCATTATAACGCTCATTAAAGAGTTGCATGCTTGGGTGGAAACGCACTTGAATCGTCGGCCATAACTCAGGCGCAATTACTGCTAAGTCTTGCGGCTGAGCACGCGCAATATCTGCGGCATCAAAGGCAGCCAATAGTAAGCGCTCGAAACGCGCTAATTCGGCTAATATCGGGTGCTCACTAAAAGGCGCATTATTGGCGAGATACTCTGGAATAAACTGGCAATAATGGCGCAATGAATCAAATTTTGATGGATAGGCATCAAGATAACCCGCAAACATTTTATCAAATAGCTCATCGCCTAAATACAAGCCAAGAATCTCGTGGTCGGTTTCAACCACTTCTTGTAATCGAATACGATACGCGTTGCCATAAATAGACACGCGTTGCTCAGCGCTGATATAGCCTTGATCATTTACAACATGCTCGGCGAATGGGCCATTGCCATGCAGTAAAAAGTGCAGGAAGTCTTGTTGAATTTGTTTAAGAGAACTCATTTAACCAACCTCAGACTAGACTTCAATCTGGCTGCGAATATTGGGAATATGCTGCTCAGCAATATTTCGTGCGATGTTTAGCTCTGCCGTTAAGTCAGCAAAACTGGGAATATTCGCATCGCGCTCGATCATAGTGCTTACCGGGCCAAACAATTTTAATGCTTCTTTGTATAGTTGCCAGACAGGATCTGGCACATCGTGATCATGGGTATCAACCACATAATCTCCAAAGTCAGAATGCCCTGCTAAATGGAACTGTTGCACGCGCTGAGGGTTTAACGAGCGTAAATATTCCATGGCATTAAAATCATGGTTGCGCGCACTTACGTAGATATTATTGATATCTAATAACATGCGGCAGTCAGCTTGCTCACAAACTTCACGATAAAACTGCCATTCATTCATCTCGTCAGTTTTATACGTTAAATAGCTGGATACATTTTCCATCAGCATTTGGCGGCCCATAAAATCTTGTACTTGCTTAATGCGCTCAACAACGTGAGTTAATGACTCTTCTGTGTATGGCAGTGGCAGTAGATCATGACTGTTAACACCACCAACCGACGTGAAACAAAGATGATCAGAGAACCACTCTGGCTGCACATCAGCAATTAAGGTTTTTAACTTGGTCAAATACTCCATATTCAATGGATCAGTTGAACCAATCGACATCGACACCCCATGCATCACAATAGGGTAATTTTCTCTGATTTGGTCAAGGTAATATCTTGGCTTACCACCAGCAACCATATAGTTTTCTGAAATGATCTCAAACCAATCAACATCAGGTTTTTGTTCAATCACATCATTGTAATGATTCGTTCGCAGGCCAAGGCCAAATCCTAGAAATTTTTTCAAAATAGTCACTCGTGTCTAGTAATAGAGATAGTGTAAATGAGCTTGGGAGTAGATAAAAACTCAAAGGCTAATGATGACAGGAAAATTGTCAGTTTGTTGATCTATGCGAATTGCTCGCAAAGTTTATGTAAGGTCAAGTAACGTAAAGCAGCAATTGAGTTTGTCGCTAGATTCAACTGACTACTTTACTTTATCGCAAGGCTGTTTAGCGTAAGTAACTAAACAACCTTGTCCAATCATACTAACTAATACTTTTTAGTTAATATTATTTGCCTACAGTACCGCCGATATCGCCACATGATTTCGCAGTAGTAGAAACAAAGCCTGTACCTTTACAAGTTGCATGGCCTGCACATGCGTTTTCAGCAGTTTTACAGTCGTTGTGACCTTTACAAACGTTAACACCGTAGCAGTGTACTAAGTTAGCCGTTGAAATTTGGCCAGTCCATTCATCAGAAACGGTACCGCCAACATCTTTACACGCTTTAGTTGGCATGCCAACAAAGCCAGTACCTTTACAAGATGCTTGACCTGCACATGCGTGCTCTGCTGTTTTACAGTCGTTGTGACCTTTACATACGTTAACGTCGTAACAGTGAACCATTTCAACTGTGTTAGTGTTTGTTGCTGCTACTGTGCTGCCAGCAGAACCTGAGTTAGAAGCAGTTGCACCACAACCAACTAAAGTAGCTGCCGCTAATGCCATTGCTGCGCCTGATAAATGAGTCTTTGTTGCTTTCTTCATAATTTCTCCGGGGCTTAAACGCAGTATTGAAAATTGTTCAAATACCGCTTGTTTTTCATGAGTCAGGGCATAAGACCCGACACCGTCAAAAAAATTGACACAAATTGTAAAAAAATTTTAATCGAACAAAAGATAAGCATAGTCGATGAGCAAAAAGTTGAGTATTCCTAGGGTAAAAACCTGCTCATATAGACTTAGCTATAAGCACTTATAAAGAGAGCTCTGACCACCAAATTCGATGTTGAAACAATAAGCACTGTAACAATATAATCCTCCGCCCTTTTGGAGAGCAAAATAAAGTGCAAATAGTCTAATTGCATCTATAGTTTAATTAAACCTCACTCTATTAAGGCATTAGATTTACTCCATTTTTAATACCCATTTTGTTTACACCTGATCATTTAGCAACTAGATATCGCTAGCAGGTAGCTACAAGCAATATCATCAGACGTCCAATGAATTAAGCCTTTGCTTAACTCGCATTAAAGGAAGACAGCGTGAATAAAGACCGTCATATCAGCCAGAAAGAGTATCAATTCCCAACTAGCCAACGACTTATCTCATCAACCGACAAGCGCGGCGTAATTACTCACTGTAACGATGCTTTTGTTGAAGTTAGTGGTTTTACCTGCGACGAACTTATCGGCAGTAATCACAACATTGTTCGCCATCCTGATATGCCAAGTGTCGTGTTCAAAGAAATGTGGGAAACCTTACGCGCTGGCAAAATTTGGATGGGGATTGTTAAAAATCGACGCAAAAACGGCGATCATTACTGGGTATCAGCCTTCGTCACCCCGATCTTTGAAGGCGATGATATCGTTGGTTACGAATCAGTCAGAGTTAACGCCACTGACCCAGAAAAACAGCGAGCTAGTCAAGCGTATCAAAGGTTGCAACAAAATAAGTCCGCACTGCCAATTAGCGACACAATTCGCCACTTTACTCGGCAAATAAGACCTTTTATCGTCGGCGGCCTTGCCTGTGTTGGCGCTGGCTGGCTCACCAACTCTACTGAGTTAATGCTCATTGGCCCGGCGGTGATGGTGCTGTGTGGATATTGGAGCATTAAGAGTCAGCAAAAGTCATGGTCATTGTTTTTAAATATTGCGCCCGATGCCTACAAAGATACTACCGTAGCGCAAACTTACTTTAATGCTAACCAAGCACAGGCACGTGCTAAGCTAGCGCTAATTTGCGAAATAGCCCGCGGCAGAACCGGCCTAACAAGAATTGATGACGCCTCTGTGGTGCTTGCTGAAGTTGCCGAAACAACCCACTATCAAGCAGAAAAAACCAGCCAAGTTATTGAACAGCAAGAAACAGCAGTTCAAGTCATTGCTTCCGCCATTAGTGAAATGTCGAGTGCCATTCAAGAAGTTACCGAGCGTGTTGAAGGTAACGCAAGTAGCGCTAAAGAAGCTGCGGCAAGTGTGAACAATGGTAACCAGCAGGCTAAGCAAGCCGCAAAATCCATTGAGGAACTGAAAAACTCAGTGACTTCCATCGCCAGCACAGTAAAAGACTTAGCCGAATCGACAGAAGAGATTAACCAAGCGGCAACCATGATTTCATCCATAGCCGAGCAAACTAATTTACTCGCCTTAAACGCCGCTATTGAGGCTGCCCGCGCGGGTGAGCAAGGTCGCGGCTTTGCTGTGGTAGCGGATGAAGTACGCAGCTTGGCAATGCGTACACGCGAATCAACCGAAGAAATTCATAGTATTGTTAACAAGTTGATCACTCGCTCGCAAAAAGCTGCTGAAGTGTCTGAACAAGGCTTAGAAGAAGCGGAAAAAGGCATGCAAATTGTCGATGGTACGCGCATTGCTTTGGGCGAAATTAATAAGGCGGTCGACAATATTGCGGATATGACAATTCAAATGTCGTCTGCAGTTGAAGAACAAAGCGCAGTGGCTGAGCATATTAACCAACAAGTGGGTGATATCGCACAAGGTGCATCAGTCGCTAAACAGGCAGCAGAAGAGTCGTTTGGCGCCAGCCAGCAGCTAAAAGATACCATCGCGAATGTCAGCTCCTTGATTCGTCGCTTTAATACCTCAGCTTAACTAACTTCAGGTTTACTCGCACTCGCAACTGGGCTTTAAGTGAGAAATGAGGTTTAAAGGCCGTTCGCCTATAGGCAATTATCGCCTATTGGCTGCCGGCAGCTGATTGTTGACACTCTTGGTTTATAAGCGTGTTAAAGTCGTTTTTCGGCATGGGTTTGTATAAGAAATAGCCTTGTGCACTTTGGCAACGTTCACGCATCACATAGTCGAGCGTTGCCTGATCTTCTACCCCCTCAGCAATTACCGACAATTCCAAGTTATGACCAATATCAATAATGGTACGCGTGATCGCTGCGCTTTGTTTATTGGTGGTAACTCCCTGTAAAAACGCCTTATCAATTTTCAAATAATCAATGGGCAGAATTTGCAGATAACTAAATGACGAATAACCTTTGCCGAAATCATCAAGTGCAAACGCAATGCCACGGGTTCGAAGTTGCTCCATCGTACGGCTGATGACTTCTTTGTTTTCCATGAAAATAGATTCAGTTAGCTCAATAATCAATTGGCTTCCGCACTCGTTGCTTTCGTCACATTTACTCAGTAGATAGCGAATAAGCTCGGCATCTTGAAATTCAATAATCGATAAATTAATCGCGAGTTTTAAATGACTAAGCCCTTGGCTTTGCCACTGACTGATGCATTCAAACGCAGAGTCGATAGCCTTCTTACCGACTTGGCTGATAAGCCCAGTAGTTTCTGCGACCGGAATAAAAATATCGGGAGGAATAGAGCTTCCATCTGGCTTAAACCAGCGCATCAATATTTCTGCGCCGATGATCTCACCTGTGCTTAAATCAATTTTTGGTTGGAAATAAGGCTCAAGTTCATCTGCCTGCAAAGCTTTGCGCAATTCACGTTCAACTTTTACTTGCAACATCGCTTGCTGCTCTAGGCTTTGATCATAAAACTGGTAGTTATTTTTGCCTTGTGCCTTTGCTTGGTACATCGCCATATCGGCTTTCAAAATTAAGTGTTCAGCGCTGTTGTCGTCTTGTGGAAAGCACGCCACACCGATACTACAACTGACAAAGTGCTGACGACCGGAAAGACAAAATGGCTCGGTTAAAATCGCCAGCAATTCCTCACACAGTGCGCGAATGTCCTGCTTACTTGCGACCGACTCTAACAACAAGACAAATTCATCACCACCCAGACGAGCAAGTGTATCTTGCTCGCGCAAACGAGATTTAACTCGTTGCACTAATTCAATCAGTAATTCGTCCCCTGCTTTGTGGCCTTCGGTGTCATTAACGCGCTTAAAGTTATCCAAATCAATAAACAAAACCGCTAACAGCTGCTCTGAGCGCTTTGCTAATGCAAGTGCGTGTTCAACGCGATCTAATAGCAAGTTGCGATTGGGCAGGCCCGTCAAAGCATCGTGGTAGGCTTGGTGTTGAATTAAATCTTCACTTTCTTTTTGCTGCGTAATGTCACGAAAACACCAGACACGACCGATGAGTTTACCCTCAGCTATTTGTGGCAAAGAGCGATATTCAAAAAAGCGGTTACTGCTCAGCTCGATAACCCCATTAATGTGGCGCGTTGGGTCTTCTTCTAATTTTTGCTTAACTTGAACCGCTTGGTTTGGATATTTAAATAGTGATAGTAGCGCCGACCAACGTTGATATTCAGTAACACCATTTTGCAGGAAAAATGTTTGACCCATGCAATTGATGCTCACGACATTGCCATCAACATCGTAAACCACAATGTTTTCGCCCGTCGCATCAAAGGTAGCGTTGAGTACACTCAACGATGATTGCAATTGGTTTTTTGTTTCGCTGAGTTCACCAAGTTGATTTTTTAGCAGCGTGTTGCGCTCATTGAGCTCTTCCGAAATTAAAAACAAAGAGCGTTCAAGGGTGCTAACGTCTTGCTCGTAACCGACATAAGCTTCAGACACCGCAGCAAAATAATCTCGGTGCTCTGTTTTTAATGAATCGTCAATGCCAAAGCGTTTAAGTTGGCGCTTGGCTAGCTTGTGTAACTCAGTCACTCGACAGCTCTGATAGCTTTGATAGCTCTGATAGCTCTGATAGCTCTGATAGCAAAGTGATGGTCATGGTTTGGTTATGCAAACCACAACGACCAGCAGGCACAATGGGGGAAATTTCGCCATAGGAGTAAAAACCTGTCATGGCACAATTTGCTGGCAAGGTTTCTTCAACAATTTCGAGTTCTTCTTCTACGCGCTGTGCCAGCACTAATCTGCGGCCAACACAGCTAATTAATATTGCCAATTGAGGTTCTATTTGGTCAAAAAAAGTGAGTGCTTGCTCAGCTGAATCTTGTGCGCCATCAACAAGGTGGTCGTAATTTGCGCGCATGAGTTGGCAACTTGCCCCCTCTGGCATATTGCCCGCAAAAATCATACTTTGACGTTGTTCATCAATATTTAAAATAGTGCGCACCACAGGTTGCTCTTGCTGCTCAGTTTTCATAGCAAGCGGAAAACGTAGCGCAGAGGCTGGCAAGTTTTCGGCATGTTCACCTAAAAACTCTTTATACAATTCAAGCGCTGGTTTACCGTCAATTTCAAATAATTCATTGTCTTCTGAACGAGTAATTTCGCGCATGGGGCCAAACTCTCGCCAACCACCAAGGTGACCATGCCCAACCACTAACGCATCGCCGTATAAACCAACGATCACAACTAAGCCACTGGCTTTTCGGTCATTATGCCAAACAATGGTTTCTTGAAACTTAGCGGCATCCCCCGCTAACCCACCGGTAACAACAACATTTTCTGGCAGCACGCCACTAATCCCAGCAATAAGCTCAGAGCCGTTAATTGCCTGACCGTCAGAAATAACAAAGGCGTGCTTAAGACCTTGTGCTGGAATACCACGCGCTAACGCTTGGCCAAGTTGAAAACTATTATCAAAATCACATACTAGTTGGCTAAAAACTTCGACATTTACACGGTCAAATTCAATCGCTGTTAAACACAAGGTGTCATCGTGTAACTGCGCACTTTGTATCTCACCACTGGTGGTGCAGCCGACAATTTGTGCATCAGGGAAAGATTCTTGAAGTTCTGAATAAAGCGTTTTGTCTAAGGCAAAGTCACGATTGCCATACGCCATAACCAACTGTGCAGGTGAATGTTGGACAAGTGGTGTTGACCAAGCAGACGCTCGATAAATTGACTGAAATGCTTTCATTACTTCCTCATTTCTAAAGCAACTTACGGCGCTATCTTTTACCAATAACTGCGGGTAACTGCTACTTCAACAAACATTAAATATGATTAATCGGAATAGAGCATAATCTAACCAAGTCGCACTAAAGTTACAATATGTAACAAACTATCTATGCTCTTGATTTTAGATAATAAAGTATAAGCTCTAGTCGCTCGTGCTCGCGCACTTAGTCTTCAATTTGCTGTTTAGATCAACACTAGGTCATTCATTACGTTTTATTACTGCCATAGTTGACCTACAAATTGTTATAATTATTACAAATTTTTGATTAAGGAAAACCATGGCTGTTCACGAAATTACTCACCCGCTTGTTCAACACAAACTTGGCTTAATGCGCGCTAACGGCATTAGTACAAAAAGCTTTCGCGAGTTTTGCTCTGAAATTGGTACTTTGCTGACCTATGAAGCAACACGACAGTTACCAACAGAAACAAAAACCATTGACGGCTGGCAAGGTACGCCAATTGACGTTGAGCACATTAAGGGTAAAAAAATCACGCTAGTGCCTATTTTACGTGCAGGTTTAGGCATGCTAGACGGCGTTATGTCGCTACTACCAAGTGCCAAAGTCAGTGTCGTTGGCTTATATCGTGATGAAGAAACGTTAGAAGCCGTACCATATTTTGACAAGGTGGTTGCTGATATTGACGAACGCACGGCACTGATTGTCGACCCTATGCTGGCAACTGGCGGTACCTTAATTGCCACCATCGATTTGCTTAAGAAAAAAGGCTGTAAAGACATTATGGGCCTATTCTTGGTAGCTTCTCCTGAAGGTATCGAAAAGCTCGAAGCAGCGCACCCTGATGTGGATATTTATGTCGCATCGGTTGACGATCACTTAAATGACAAAGGCTATATTATTCCTGGCCTAGGCGACGCAGGCGATAAGATTTTCGGTACTAAGTAACATGCAGCAATTGAAAACCCCATTACTTGGGTTACAAATGCTGTTTGTAGCCTTTGGGGCGCTTGTTTTAGTGCCTATCTTAACGGGATTAGATCCCAACGTTGCCCTGTTTACTGCGGGTATTGGTACTTTGGTGTTTCAGTTAGTGACGAAACGCCAAGTCCCTATTTTCCTTGCTTCTTCTTTTGCCTTTATCGCCCCTATTAGCTACGGCGTCGCCACTTGGGGCATCGCCGCCACCATGTCTGGCCTAGCCGCCGCTGGTGTGTTGTATATGGCACTGGGGTTACTTGTGGCATGGCAAGGCAACCAAATCATTCATCGCGTTTTACCTGCCGTTGTGGTGGCGCCGGTGATCATTGTGATTGGCCTAAATTTAGCCCCTGTTGGTGTGAACATGGCACTTGGTAAAACAGGTGATGGCGCGGTTCAGTTGGTTGAAGCAAGTACAGCATTAACCATCTCGCTAACGGCGCTAGCCGTTACAGTATTGGTTTCGCTATTAGGTAAAGGGTTATTTAAGTTAGTACCGATTTTAATTGGTTTAACTGTTGGCTACTTGCTTTCGTTATACTTCGGCATCATTAATTTTGATTCCGTAAGTGAAGCTGCATGGTTTGCTTTACCAAATTTCACTGCACCAGAGTTTCACTGGGAAGCGATTCTGTTTATTTTGCCAATAGCCATTGCGCCAGCAGTTGAGCATATTGGTGATATCACGGCAATTTCTAATGTGGCTGGTAAAGATTTTCTCGAAAAGCCTGGCTTAAAACGCACACTTATGGGCGATGGCTTAGCCACTTCTGCTGCAGCACTTTTCGGTGGCCCACCAAATACGACCTACTCAGAAGTCACTGGCGCAGTTGCTTTAACCAAATCATTTAACCCAGTTATCATGACTTGGGCGGCTGTTTTTGCCATCGGTTTATCTTTCCTAGGAAAAACAGGCGCCCTACTAGCAACCATTCCTGTACCTGTGATGGGTGGCATTATGGTATTACTATTTGGCGCTATTGCTGTTGTTGGTTTAAAAACGTTAATTACTGCACAAGTCGACCTTGGCAAAGGTAAAAATATGGCGATTGTCGCTGTAGCCCTAGTATTTGGCCTTGGCGGTATGCAATTCGATTTGGGCTTATTCCAACTACAAGGTATCGCGTTGGCTGCAATCTCGGCAATAACACTTAATCTATTACTGCCAAACGAGAAGTAAGTTTTACGTTTAGTTTGACTAGCATTTGTCGGCATAAAAAAATCCACCAAATAAGGTGGATTTTTTCTTTCTGCGAGCATTTATAAAAATTAGTAAAAATCTGAGTACTTAATATTCAATAAGGCAATGGCAATTGCGCCAACAATCGGAAACAAAGCCAAAAACAGTTTCCAAGCGGCATGACTTTTACCTATCGATACAAGTTGTGAAGCAATCAGCATTCCTATTAATACCATTAATTTGACAAGTAACATAACGCCTCCTTACGCATATGTTTCAACGTCTTAACTCAATAGTTAAATTAATTTCACCTATTAGAACGAATCGCCGACTATCCTTTAAAACATAGACCTTTTTAGTATTAATCAATAAACAACAAAATTGCACTGTCAGTTCTGACAGGTATTTACAGGATGTAGATGTGAGATGGAATGGGACGATATTTATCAGCTGATAAAATGTCAGCGAGAAGCCGAACTCGTCAATTTGTTTGAGCAACAGCTCATTAAAATTGGCATTAAAAGCTTTGGTTACTTTCAGTTTAACGCACAACACCCCAGTGAATTAAACGTGATCAGTACCTACCCTCAACAATGGGTCGATGAATATATTGCCAAGAACTACCTACAACTAGACACTACCATTCCACTATGTGTAATGAGCAATTCTCCAGTGGCTTGGTCATACGCGAAACAATGCTGCAAAGGCAAAGCACAAATAGACTATTGGCAGCAGGTCAAAGCCCACAAGCTCAATGCTGGCACTTCAATACCACTTAGCAATAATAAATTATTAATCGCAGGGTTAGGTTGCGCTATAGACAATGAAGCAGAAACAAAATGGCTTGAACAGTATGGCAAGCAACTTGAGATCCTCGCGACCGTATTTCATCAACAGCTTTGTGCCTTAAAAAGTCGCCCAGATGCTACCATTCAGCAGCTAAAATTAACCCATCGAGAAATAGAGTGCGGTAAATGGTTGAGTAATGGCTGCACATATAACGAGGTCGGTAAAAAGCTCAATATTTCTGAACGAACAGCGAGATTTCATTTAGAAAATTTAAAGCTTAAGCTGGGGGCAAAAAATAAGGAGCAAGTAATATCTAAGCTCGTCGCACATCAGATCATCACTCCTTAACCGTCAAGAGTCAGGGGTTAGGCCTTGTAGGCACCACAACATTTGATACATAGCTGCATACCTCTTGCTGATCTTGGTTTGTCGCTGACACAGCAATAGTAACTAATCCTTGTTCGGGCTTTGAACTAGACGCTTTTGCTTCAATAACCATGACCTTAGCTTGCAAGCTATCACCAGGGCGAACAGCTTGATTGAAGCGAAGCTTATCAACACCTGCGCCAATCAAACCACCGGCGGGTTTAGCATCACTTGCCACAATTAATTTCATGGTAAGAGCTGCCGTATGCCAACCACTGGCCACTAGCCCTTTAAAAAAACTACTTTTGGCTTGTTCTTCATTGGTATGAAATGGCTGCGGATCAAATTGCTGAGCAAATTCGATAATTTGCTCAGCAGTGACTTGATGTTGTTCTGTTGTGAACACTTGACCAACGACAAAATCTTCAAGAAATATTTGCTTCATAAAAGTCCCTTTCAAGCGTTGTACTTATCGCCTATTGCACCTTGTACTGCTGACGATATTTTTTGACTAATTTATGGGTGCAAACACCACCAATGACACCCGGCAGCACCCAAAACATAATCTGCCACTGATCACTTACAATATTGGCGAGTAGTTGGCGACCACCAAAAGCAAAAAACGCGGTGTAAGCCCCAATGCCTGCACCAATAATATGACGTAAATGCTGAATTAGCCATTCTCTTGGTTGAATAGACGGTTTAAAAATATAATGTAGTAATTGGTAGCTATTCACTAAACACAAAACGCTAAATACCTGTAACAAAACAAAAGAATACTTAGTACCTAAATAGCCGACATAGGGCGAAATTACCGCCATAGTTAGAATTGGCAACAGGTGTGGCCATTGACGCAGGGCCTGTCGGTTCTCTCGACATTTCAAAACAAGCACCGAGTGACGTGTACTGTTAAGCACTAGTAACGACAACATCAGTAAAAACCAAGCAAACATTTCGCTCCACCACACCAACTTATCGGCTTCTGCACCAGATAATGAAGACGAAGGATCTTTAATGGCTAACGGATCGAATAACACCATTAAAGTGATAGCAATTCCAGATAAACTGACAGCGAGCATGCCAAATTCAAACCACTTACCTGACCGTTTGTGAAAATGCCCGCCTTTTTTGGCAATAACAGGCAACCAAAAAGTGATTAATGACACACTGCCAACCACAATGTGTAAAAACAGTAAAACGGAATAAATTGAATAGTACATATTTTCTCTCCCTAAGTTGTTGGGAGTAGTCTACGCACTGCTATTTGGCGACATCAGTGCCAAAGGTCACGATTTAAAAACATGACTTTTGGCCTATAGGTTTTTACGACTTAATCTGAAATAATCCTTAAAAGCTATAATCGTCAACAGGTTACCAATAATAAGATATGTATAAAGCCATCGCTAAAATTAGCCAACACTTTGAGCGACTTGATGTTTTAGCTGTTGTGACTTGGGGCTTAGTACTTGCCATTTCACTCTACGCCTTACCTTCACAAACCGCCAACGTGCAAGCAAATACATTGGGGATTGCCATTTGTTTCGCCGCTTATATTGTCTGTTTTTTTGGTGCGACCAAACTTAATAAAGCGTCACTCTTTGGCCGTGCCCATCAAGTATTTTTTGGATTACAACTAGCGAGTGCATTTGCCATTATGTTAATGCTGCCACTCGACTTTATTCCAATCCTTACCATTATTTGGGCTGGCATGCTGATTAATTTCTGCCGATTTGAAACTGCCTTACTCATTATTATTGCGCTAGTCTTCGTATGGTTTAGCGTCTATGGTTGGCGTTGGCAAAAAGACCATGTGTTATTGACGGGCTCTCTGTATGGCACGTTTCATATTTTTAGCTTACTAATGAGCCAACAAACGCAAAAAGCTAAACAAGCGAGCGAACAAGCGAATGAACTTAATCGCCAGCTACTAGCCACTCAGCAATTGTTAACGCAATCGACGAAGCAACATGAACGCACACGTATTGCGCGTGAGCTTCACGACTTGCTTGGTCATCACCTCACCGCGTTAACCATAAACCTGCAAGTGTCATCTCATTTATGTGAACGTGATGGCAACTCAGCTGCGAAAGAAAAAGTTGATGAAAGCTATGCGCTCGCCAAACTTTTGTTAAGCGATGTACGCGAGGCGGTCAGCACAATTAAGGCGAATCAAGCTATTGACGTGCAGGCAGCAATCGAGGCGCTTGTCGCTGGCGTACCTGCACTCAAGATTCATCAGTCGATTCAAACAGATATCCAACTTGATTCATTTGAATTGGCAAATACCTTAGTTCGCATCAGCCAAGAGGCGATTACCAATACGCTGCGTCATAGCGGTGCTAGTGAATTTTGGCTATCAATTACCCTGCAACAAGACGAAATTCAGCTAAAAATTTATGACAATGGCAAGGCTCCCGCGAAGCTAATCGCGGGCAATGGACTGTCAGGTATTACTGAGCGCGCAGAGCTTCTTGGCGGCACGGCAAACTTTGAACGTCAAAATGGTGGGTTAACAATTGCGGTTAATTTGCCTAATCACATACGCCAATAAATTTAGCATGTAACACCAAGAAAAGAGCGAGACTTGATAAGTGACAATTAAACTACTACTCGTAGACGACCAAACCTTAGTTAGGCAAGGAATTAAAAGCTTACTTGCGCTATCAGAAAAAGTTATCGTGAGCGCTGAGGCTAGCGATGGCACACAAGTATTAGCGCAAGTAGCAACACATAAGCCTGATGTGATTTTGCTCGATATCTCAATGCCGAAAATGGACGGTATTGAAACTTTAGTGCAGTTAACGCAAGCGGGAATTACTACGCCCGTTATTATTCTGACCACTTTCGACGATTCAGAGCTGGTTCTCAAAGGGATGCAAGCGGGTGCAAAAGGCTACTTACTTAAAGACGTATCACTGGAGTCACTTATTAGTGCCATTGAAGCGGTTCATAATGGGCAAACTATGGTGCAGCCCGCAGTTACAGAACGGCTGTTAAAAGGCATTACTAAAGTTAACGGTGTTAGTGGTGATTTTACTGCTCCTGCTCCGTTAGAGCCGCTGACTCCAAAAGAGATAGAAGTACTGAGACTGATGGCGAGCGGCTATTCCAACAAAGAAATATCAGGTGCCTTGTTTAAATCTGAAGGTACCATTAAAAATCATGTTTCCAGCATTTTAACCAAGCTTGGTGTAAGAGATCGCACTCGAGCTGTATTATTAGCGATAGAGCAAGAAATATTGTGTTAAACTATTGTTAATAAATGCGATGCCGCTTATAGCTCGTAATTAATTTGAATATTGCTTCGAATATTAGTGATAGGGTGAGGCAATAATGTTTCATAAGAGAAAGCATCAGCGCTTTATTAATTGTCTAAGGAATTGTTGTCCCAGGAGAAGTAACATGTATCACATATCGTCGAAATCCCAGTTGCCTAGCGGTCAATTAACGAGTACCCAGAAAACTAATACCCTGATAACTAAGGCCAGTGGCTTTACCCTGATCGAACTTGTTGTCGTGATTGTCATCTTAGGTATTTTATCAGCTGTGGCTGTGCCACGTTTTATCAACCTATCTTCTGATGCTAACGAAGCAGCACTTGAAGCACTAGCTGGTAGTTTAGAATCAACAGCTAACCTCTATAACAGTAAGGCTTTAGTTGAAAGCCGCACTGATAATGGTTTTGAATTTGAAGGTATTTTCTTCGATCAAGGATACCCAATTGGCATCTCTTTCAACGACAGCGACAATGTGCCAGAAATTCTTGAAGCCATGAATATTAGTGATGACTTCCTTTTCAATACAATTTTTAACGACATTAATGCTGATAACCAAGTTGCCCGCGGCCTGTATTTAACGAATAAAGCGCCAAATAACTCGCCAACTGCAGCAGAAATTATCGCAACTAACTGTTATGTAAGCTACAAAAGTGCTGTTGTAAATGCAGTACCGCCGGAAGTAATTACCGTAACTACTGGTTGCTAGTCTTCGCTAAGTCTACTGCTAAGCTAAGTGCGCTTGGCAGTGGATAACATCCCTCAGTTCCCAATCTTGCTGCGTAAAGCAGCTTCAACGCAAATACTCAAAGCAACTAATAGTTAGTTCTTCAATCTTGTTATTTTAATAAGCGCCATAGTGTTCCTTGGTCCGGCACGCCAGTCATTTCAAAGCCTATATCAGATTGATATGCCATTAATGCAGATTTAGTCGCATCGGTATATTGGCCATCAATTTGACCTTGATATAACTCAAGCTCGCTCAGCTTTTGCTGAAGTTTGCGAATGGTCGCCCTGTACAAGACAACTTTTCGCTCGCCAATAGTGACAGCGATACGAGGAGACTCCTGTTTAATCCTTGCTGGTTCCAACTTCTCAATAATACCGCTTACCACTTGGTAAAGTTGATTGCTTGGGTTACTTTGACAGTGGTTATCCATTACATTCAACAGTAACTCCAGTGATTGATAGGCGGTAATGTCATAGGTATCTGTAACATATCGATTGTGAGCAGAGATATAGCCTTCCAACCAACCGCCAATCATATAGTAAATATTAGAGCGTTTTTGTCTCTCTAATAGAAATGCCTGACAGGTTAAAAAGCCTGCTCCTTTCATGGCAAATTTGCCGTTAATATCGGCGGCCATTACAGGTAGATTGATCGATAAGAGCAAGACGCTTAACAACAGTGATTTCATGAGTGATTATACCTAGGAGTTATTTAAGTAATTATAGGTGGTTAGCGTGATTTGCCAGCTGACATCCAATAATTAACTATCAACTGGCAAGCCAAAACAAGATTATTATTTAAAACTCTATGCGGTATTTCTTTTACGCACATGATTACCGTTAGCAGAAAAGGATAACACCAGTGCGGATAAGGCGATTAGCATTAGCAACACACTACTGGGTGTAGGTACAGACACCGCGAATGCTTCAATCGGATTAATTGCACTTCTTACCGCTAAAGTCGTTGGCGGGGGTGGTGTATTATTATTAAAGTCAACCACGAAACTCTCCCCTACTTGCAAGTCAAATCCTCCTAACGGGAACATATTGACGAACAAGTTAGGCGATTGAAATAAATCTGCGCCAGCTGCTAAAACATTGCCAATACCTATTTGACGATCAAAACCAAGGATGTCGAAGTTAATTTGTAATAAGTCGATCATCAATTCTAAATCAAAATCTAATAATGTTTCATTGGTCAAATTAGCATCAAGGAAAAAGGTTGGTGTGACTGTGGTAACGTCATCAAGAAAAGTGATGTCAGGTAATAAATCCCATGCAGAGATCAATTCGGTTACCATTTCTCCGCCCACCATTACCGCTTTATCAAAGACCATAGACACAAACAGTGTTGGCTCTAATTCAAAGTCTTGTTTTAAGTCGATGGTTGGCCCCATTTGCACATCAATAATATCGTAGCCGATGCTACCGATACTTCCGATTGGGGCGCTAGAGCCAAACAGGCCTGGCACGCCTGCCGCAGTAGCGACGATGTTATCAATATCAATAAACAAATCCACTAAATCATCTTGGCCACTAGCGATAAGGGTGTTGGTGTTTACATTCAAACCACCGCTAGCATTAGGCTGCGGAAGATGTAAAGTCGCTTCCACTATACCTAGAGCATCTACGCTAAATGGAAAGCCATTGGCTTGATCGGGAAAGCCGAATACTGATGGTTGCTGGCCAAGCAGCGAGACACCACCTTCGCCATCTTGATTAAAGGATAGTATTGATGCTCTTTCATTAATGTTAAATGGTGTTGAACCTGTGCTACAGCCCGCCGGTATAATGCAGGCTTCTCCCCCCACAGTTCCACTGAGTTCCATAATTGCATCAATATTAAGCGCTAGGTTGGCAAAAGACGTATCGAGCGTATTGGCGCCAGCCAATAGGCTGTTAGCATTAAAATTGATTGGGTTAGTTTTATCTAAATTAAGCGTATCAGGAAGATCTAACGTGGCTTGATAAGACACTGTGGCATCTACTGAGCCACTGTCAATCTCAATACCAAGTTCAATACCAACTCTACCATCAGTAGAGCCTTGAACGGCCACGCCGGTACGAGTATCCACTTCCAGAAATGAAGGTGGCGCAGTGCCTAGTGGTGCTACAGGCAAACGTGCCGATTGGCCATTACGACAAACACTCGACGAGAAGCTTTTTCGACATAGAGAGAAAGCCGCATCATAAGCCGCCCGTCTTGTTAAATCTGCCGCACGGGCAATTTTGCAAGCCACAGCAAACCGACTGCAACTGCGCACCGATGGCCTGCTTCCCAATTTAGGAACAAATATGCGCCCACTTTGGCCATTGATACAAGTGCTTGAAGAATTCCCCAAGGCTCGACAACCAGCAAAAGCAATATCGTAAGCCGTCCGCAATGGGTTAATCACGTTAACATCTTCTCGACCAGCAATCAGATCAATATCTACCTGTTGATCTTGCCACTGAGCACCCAGAAAACTTCGCTGATCTAACATAAACGAATCACCCGTATCCCAGATACTTTGGCCAGATGTGGTAAAACTAAGGTCATATTGCAGCAGATTTGCCTGCACAGAACAGGAAATCCCTGTTGAAATAAGCACAGCCAGTTGGCAACAAACGCGCAAAAACTGAACCATACATAGCTCCTTGAGTTAGGCTATTTATGACCACCTAAACCTAGCCGTTGCAAGGCTTAGCATAAGAGCAATTATGTGGTGAGGGCTGAGCTATGCAATTTACGGGTCAAGATATTAATATTACTCATAATCAACAAGCTAAAAATATACAATATAAAATAAACCCGGTTAGGACTAACGAATGTAAATAAAACTGACAGGCAAGAGAAACAAATAAAGTCAGTCGTTTGCTCAACAAAAAATTTAGATAAACAACTGACTTGATAGTGCGTTAGTTCGGCTATTTGCTGTGGTAAATTGCCGAACATGCAGCTAGGGCGATAGCTGAATTCTTTGATTAACGCCCCGAAGGGATAAGTAACTAAAGCTTAAACTGACTCACCACCTTGGTTAAGTTGCTATTAGCACTTGCCAATACCGTTGTTGCGCCGTTCACTTCATCGCTGCTGGCCGCAACCTGCTCAACCATGTCACTAATGGTCACCATATTGCGATTAATTTCTTCAGAAACCGAAGACTGCTGCTTAGCTGCAGCGGCAATTTGAATATTTAAGTCATTAATGCCGCCAACAGAGTTGACGATCTGATCAAGGTTCTCAACCACTAAGTGGGTTTGTTCAGAAGCTTCAACACAGCTTGCTTTCGTCGACTCAATACCATTGATAACACTTTGCGAACTTGCATTTAAGCGGTTAATTGTATTGTGAATTTCAGTGGTGCTGTCTTGTGTTCTTGACGCTAGTGCTCGTACTTCATCAGCAACTACCGCGAAACCTCGGCCTTGTTCGCCAGCACGTGCTGCTTCAATTGCCGCATTCAAGGCAAGTAAGTTGGTTTGCTCCGCTATATCACCAATCACTTTCAAGACAGCCGAAATATTATCAATTTCTTGTCCCATTTGATTAATTTGGCTTGAAGACTCTTCAACTTTCTCCACCAAATCGCTGACATTTTGGGTCGCACCTGAAACCACTTGTTTTGAATGTAACGCTTGTTCGTTAGTACTCGTAGTCACATTCACTGCGTTTTCGGTGTTATTGGCAACGTCGGTTGAACTTGCACTCATTTCATTTAGTGCAGTTGCCACTTGGCTAGTCTCAAGACGGTGCGCTTCCAACACTTCATTGTTGCTTTGACGCAATGCCTGTAGGTCATCGACACTGGTAGCAATGTACTGACTAGATTCAGCGATATCACGCATCATTGTTTGTAAGTTTTCGATAAAGGTATTGATGTCTCTTGAAATTTCACCCAAGTCATCTTCACGTTCTACTTTCAAACGCTTGGTTAAATCACCGTTACCATTTGAAAGCTCATTTACCGTTTTCTTCAACGCTTCAACTGGGCGGTAGGCGTAAGAAAGCAATACGTATATCGCGATAGTCGATAATACAATTAACACAAAGGTAGTCAGGCTAGATGAAACTAAAGAGTCACCCAAAGCGCTATACATAACTGACTTATCGATTGCGACCAACATAAACCAAGTGGTGTCTTGGGTAATGGTTACCGTCTCAAAGTAAGCGATTTTATCAATACCTAATAACTCGAACTCATGCATGTTTTGCTGCTTTGACAACATGATTTGTTCAAGTTCAACTAGCGGCTCAAAATCTGACAATCGTGATTCACCCGGTACATCAACCTCACCAGTAGACGAAATTGTTAAGCCGGTATCATCGTATAGCGCAGCGATAGAGCCAGGGAAGGTAGCACGCTCAATAAATGGGTCTAGTGCGTTAATCGCGATATCAGCAGCTAGTACCCCTTTAAATTGGCCACTTTGATATAGCGGTGTAGCTAAGGTCACCATTAACTGGTTAGAAGACTTGTCGTTGTAAATCTTAGTTACCGTTGTCGACGCTTGTCGCTTAGCTTGCTGATACCAAGTGCGCGAGCGCGGGTCTGCGTTACCAGCATTGAACTCACCGTGCTTGTGGCTTAGACCCATGCCGTCTTCATAGCCAACAATAATATCGGCAGCAGAAATAGAACGACCAAGGCTGTTTAAGTAACCTTGAATTTGTGCTTTGTCGGTAGCGCCTGCAAATAGTTCAGCAGATTGCTCAACACCTTGCTTGATGCTCGACATGTAGTTTTGAACTTTCGCGCCATTACTCGACATTTGTAGCCTGGCATATTCATCAACGTTTGCTTTCACTAATCCAGACAGTTGATAGTAAGCGGAAGTGGCTAAGATGATCATGGAAATGGCTAATAAGCTAATCGCAACCATGACTATGCGGGTTTTGAAATTAAACTGCTTTTTCAAAATTTTTTCTCTGTTTTTCTTTTTTGCCAAGGCAAAAATTTATTTCCTATAAATAAACATATCCATGTCTTTAATTATTAATCCGTTACATCGGCCTAAACTCGACCGTCATTATTATGTAATTGAGTAGACTGCTAAATAAGGGCAGTGTTGAGTAACTTCCTCTATTGTGCTCCTTCTATCTTTTTATGCCTTCTGGCAATAGACCCACATTTGATTGCGCATACAATCAAGCTATTTTAGTTATACCCATGCTACTTCAAAGTGCTTGTTTCAGTTGGAGTTAAAAGCGGTTTAGGCAAGGCATTGATTACAGAGAATGGTCGTTCCCTTGTCACAATCAATAACGCAGCATAAATCGCTTTTAAACCAACCCACTTTTTAATGTAGAGAAGGCGCGTCACAGGAACCCACTCTCTACGTTGCAGCTTATTGAAAGGGAGTGACCATTCCGGCAAGCTGCGCCTTGATATTGAGTCCCTGTGACAGCGCTGAACTCAAGCATCTTGAAGTAGCATGGGTATAGATAGCTTTATGTCTAGACATTAACCAAAAATGGGACGATACAATATGGCCAAACTGACCAATTAGTCAATTTATTAGAGGGTGTTAGCGACTGTTTGGAGATTAATTAACCGACCATTTATCAAAGTTTAAAATGGTACGCAAAGAATGGAATAGGCACTTGATTATACCGATTGGCATCAGCTAAAACCTAGGCATAAAAAAAACGGCAAGCCTTGGGCCTGCCGTTTTTATTGAAAGTATGAAAGCTATTTTATCAGCAAGCTTATTAGCCGTTGATAAAGTCGATACCTTCTTTGATGTCTTTGTTTAAGGTTTCAAGCATGTCTTCTTTCGCTTTTTGCTCGAATGCACTTAATTCACCGTATGGAAGAATTTCTTCAACACCGTTTTTACCTAAACGTACTGGGTGTGCAAAGTATTCTGCGTCGCCATCTTCAACTGCAACGTAAGCGTAATCAACAACTTCTTCACCCTGTAAGCCTTTGATTAATGACATAGTGAAACGTGCTGCCGCAGCGCCCATAGAAAGCGTTGCAGAGCCGCCGCCAGCTTTAGCGTTAACAACTTCTGTACCTGCGTTTTGAATGCGAGGAGTTAGGCTTGCTACTTCTTCTTCAGTAAATTCAACACCTTCTACTTGAGAAAGTAGTGGTAGAATGGTTGTACCTGAGTGACCACCAATTACTGGCACTTTAACCGTTGCAACATCAACACCTTTAAGCTCAGCAATGAAAGCTTCAGAGCGAATAACGTCAAGCGTTGTTACACCGAATACACGGCCAGCTTCGTAAGTACCTGCTTTTTTGAATACTTCAGCAACAATTGGCACAGTGCCGTTAACAGGGTTAGTGATAACACCTACTAGTGCTTTAGGACAGTTAGCAACGATGCCTTCTGCAAGCGTTTTAACGATACCAGCATTAACATTGAACAAGTCAGCACGGTCCATACCAGGCTTACGAGGCATACCCGCTGGGATGATTACAATGTCTGCACCGGCTAATGCAGGTGCTAAGTCGTCAGCACCGTAACCTTTAACATTTACCGCAGTAGGGATGTGGCTTAAATCAACAGCAACACCAGGAACAACAGGTGCAACATCGTATAATGCTAAATCAGAACCTGCAGGTAATTGAGTTTTTAATAGTAAAGATAACGCTTGGCCGATACCACCAGCTGCGCCTAATACAGCAACTTTCATTGGAATTCTCTCCCGATTTGAGTATTTACTTAATTTTTGTCGCCCAAAAGATATAGCATTAGTCCATAAAAAACAATTAGAGAATCCTTAGGAAGTTTGCCCTTTTCACGCCAATAAGCAATTTTCCTTTACAGTTACATTGATAACTTCCCTGAATGTTAATTATGTTTGGGCACCAAAAGACACTTATTCACCAAATAACGTTATTTATAATGAGGCAAGAAGCACGGTGCTACCCTATTCCCACGATTACTTGGTATAGTAGAGCATAGTAGAAAAACAAATGAATGAAATTGGTCTAGAATCAGGCGATTTCAACGAATGGATGCACTTAATTGCGCTATGCTTAACCCCAAAAGCGCAAGCGATAACGCAACAGGTAGTATGGCAGTATGATGACAGCACAACAAAAACAAGAAGCCCTAGTTCAAGCATTTAAAGACTTACTCAAGCAAGAGCAATTTGGCTCTCAAGGTGAAATAGTTGATGCCTTAAAAGCACAAGGCTTCGACAATATCAGCCAATCAAAAGTATCGCGTATGCTCAGTAAATTTGGCGCGGTACGCACTCGTAATGCCCGTCAGGAAATGGTGTATTGTTTACCTGCTGAGCTTGGTGTGCCAACAGCAAAAAGCCCGCTTAAGCAGTTGGTGCTAGACATTGAGCATAATAATGTGATGATCATTATTCGCACTAGCCCCGGCGCTGCGCAATTGATTGCCCGTTTGCTTGATAGTGTCAGTAAAAGTGACGGCGTATTGGGCACCATTGCCGGCGACGATACTATTTTTATTGCGCCAACCGATGTGAAATTGATTCCAGAAACAATTGTAAAATTGGAAGATCTGTTTCAGAAGAATTTAGGTTAATTCAACTTTTCTCTTTAGACCTACTCGGCTAATTCAAGCTAACTAAAAGCTCAGCATTCAAATACAAAAAAGCCCTGAAATATCAGGGCTTTTTACTTTTAAAAATCAATAACTCGATTAGAAGCTACCGCGAATACCAACGGTAATATTGCGACCAGGTAGCGGTGCATCATCTTTTAAGAATGACGAATGCACACGTGCTTCCTCATCCGTTAAATTATTACCTTTGATAAACAACGCCGTATCAGTGCCAAAGCCATCTAGGTAGTAGTTGAAGTTAGCATCTACCATGGTATAGCTGTCTGTTTCCGTCTCAAATTCAGCAACATCATCTTGCTTAAAGTAGTGAGTTACGGCTAATTCAGCTGCAAAGCTATTAGTTTGGTAGTTGAACTGAGAACCAATACGCATTGGTGGAATACGTGGTAAGTCACCACCGTCAGAAAGCTCTGCACGGATGTAATCGGTAAATACTGACACTTTCAGTGGCGCACTCACTTGGTAGATGAATTCCGCTTCAACACCGTATAGGTCAACATCATCTTGACGGTAAACAAAGACTGGTAAGCCTCCTTCTTCATCATGGTGCTCATCAGCTTCGTCGTGATGCTCTTCTTCATGACCTTCTTCTTCGTGCTCTTCTTCACCATGCTCGTGACCGTCTTCCATAAAGAAGCCAGTGTCTTGCTGGTAGTAGTAGTCATCGATTTGGTTATAGAAGGCACTCACAATAAAACCGAAGTCACCTTCAAACTTACGCCACGTTAGGTCGATGTTGAACGATTTCTCAATATCAACATCCTGCTCACCAAGCTCAATGTCAACGTGATCGTCATGCTCTACCACATCGTACAGCGCACCAACTTCAAAGGTATTGGTACCAATATGCGGGCCATTTGAGAACAATTCCTGTGCTGACGGCGCACGCTCTGAATAAGACACAGAGAAACCTAAGTTATAGCCAGGCTGATAATCCCAAACTAAACCGACAGAAGCACTAACAGGTGTGAACGATTGCTCTTCCAGCATGCCGTGTTCTTCTTCGTGCTCTTCTTCCTCCTCATGCTCGTCGTCATGATGTTCCATTGCACCACCATTGGGTGTTAACTCGACATGCTCAATACGAGCACCAAGTTCTACCAATAGATCACCGTAATGTTTCTCTTCTAACCAAGCGAACGCTAAAGTGGTAGACTCAGACGGCGGAGTGAAAGCTTCTTCGCCTAAGGCTTCAAAGTCGCTATCTTTGTAATGCAAAGTAAATGCACCGTTCCAACCATTAACTTCTTTGTGGTACACATCTGAACGCACTTCTAAGCTATCGTTTTTAAACGTAGTACCAATTTCACCACCTTCAATTTCTTGATGTTGGTAATCTGTGTACGCAAGTTTTGAAGCAACACGTGAGATAAATTGATCTTTAAAGTAAAGGTCGCTCAGAATTTGGAAGCGATCTTGCTCTAGGTCAGCAAAAACATTTTCTTCCTCTTCTTCCTCTTCACCTTCGTGCTCTTCTTCCTCACCGTGTCCGTGGCCATGACCCGGAATACCGTATTCACGATCTAAGCGGCCATAAGAGAAACCAACAAAGCCATTATCTAATAAGTAACTGGCACCAATGGTAAAGCCAGACGATTCAGAAGCACTATTGGCTAATGTGCCTTCTACTTCTTCTTCACCGTGCTCTTCACCTTCATGCTCGTCTTCGTGTTCTTCTTCATGTTCATCATCATGAGCTGCTTCATTTTCCGCAAAGCCTGGAATGTCGTAATCGTTTGAATCACGCCAGAAACCATCTAAATGAAGGGCAAAATCACCACTGCCAGTATTTAAGCTAAATGAAGCTTCGTCTTCATCAGCCACCGTGCCGTGTTGCAATAAGTACTCAAGTTTTGTGTCAGTGCTGGTTGGTACACGTTCGTCAACCACATTGACCACACCACCAACTGCACCGCTACCGTAAAATAAGGTTGCAGGGCCGCGTAATACTTCAATTTGTGTTGCCGTTGCCGTTTCGGTAGCAACCACGTGATCACCACCAACACGTGATGCATCACCAACATCTAAACCATTTTGGGTAATCAATACACGCGGGCCGTCAAAACCACGGATAATTGGGGTACTTGCCACAGGGCCGTAGTAGCTTGAATGCACACCCACTTCATTTTTTAACGTTTCACCAAGCGTTGACGCTTGCTTCATACGTAAATCATCACCCGCTAGTACGCTAATCGGTAGCGCAGATTCAATTGATGATGAGTGCAACGGTGTTGCTTGAATGTCGATAATTTCCATTACCGTTGGTGATAGTGTAATCGACAAACCGGCAAGGTTTTGGTCGGTTACTTGAATTTCGCGGTGGTAGTGATTGAAGTTGTCAGCACGTACGTGAAGTTCAACTTCACCTTTATTAACACCTTCAAGCACAAATTGCCCTTGGTCATTAGTAAATGCACGCGCCTTTGAATTTTCGACGTGAACTTCTGCATTCGCAACAGGCTTGCCTGCTGCATCAATAATTTGACCACTTACGTTTTGCGCCAATGCGCTGTTAGAAAAAGTAGCAGCGACCGCTAACGCGACCAACGCTTTTCTTGTTTGCATGAATAAACCCTTAATGTATAAAACTTGTGTGCCACAGCGCATTGCAGGCGATGCAATAAACGCAACTGGCGATAGAACTAACTAATTAAAGAAGCTGGTGGTGCTCTTAGAGGGGGGTTGAAATGTGTTCCTGTTTGCTGAGCAAACGGTGTAGTAGCGAGCACTTTAAGACGATATACGCCTTGGAAAGCAGTAACTTTCGCAATGCTATCTTGCGGTTTATCCAGTGAATTTTGACAAAAATGGCAGTCGGTTTGGAGCTCTGCCTGAGATAGTGTTTCAATATAATCTTGTTGAACGTGGTTGGTATGTATAAACAATGCGAAAAGCCATACAGCAAGCATAATAGCGCTGTATTTCTTTAAATTGTCATTGTTATTATTTGGGCACGTCTTCATAGCGATGTGATGTTATAACATCAGTCATTGCAATTCAATAACATAGCCTGAATGTTTAACACAAAGTTAACTTAACAATTGTGCTCATATTAAAAACTAACGCCTAGCTAGTTGATTAATCGGCTATAAATAGTACAGTTCGGTACAGAAAAAATTTCAGATAACAAAATAGCTAACCGCAAGGAAATACAAAAATGACTAATCACCTGCTCTACCTGCCACTGGCCGTGATGATCGGACTCACCATTCTGGTATGGATATATATGTATGCTCGCCGATTAACTTTTTTAATTGGTAATCAAATTGATGCCGATCGCTTAAAAGCGCCGGAAAATGTTAGCCAAATTATTCCTGCTGAAATCAATGCTGCATCAAATAATTTGAAAAACTTATTTGAGATGCCAGTACTCTTTTATGCAGTGGCGCTGGTTGCGATTCAATCACAAGATCAGAGCAGCTTAACTTACATCAGTGCATGGATTTTCGTGTTGTTGCGCGTCCCCCACTCCATGATTCATTGTTTAAATGGTCCAGTAATGGCGCGCTTTATTTGCTATGCGTTATCCAGCATCGCGTTGATCGCAATGGCAATCAATGTGTTTTGGCAGGTGTTAAGTTAGTCAACTCAAATAACATCAGAGCACATCAAAAAAGGGCTGATACTTATCGTATCAGCCCTTTCTTTATTTCTAACTGGATTTATATCCGACTAAGGTAACCGTTAGCATCGTCCTTAAAGCGTAAAAAACTCCGTAAACACTTTATAGAGCTCAGTCCCCTGATTTACGCTTGCCGAGGCAAAGTGCAAGATCGGGATCACTTCTTTATCTAAGCTAATATAGTGCAGCGCATCGCCATCCCCGTAGTTATCCATACGTAAAATACGCGCTAGTGGCTCGCCTGCTGGCAAGGGTACACCAAATTCTGCAAGGTAGTCGACCATGCCGCCCATTGGTGAGTAGAAGGCTTTGTAGTCTTTTAAATAACAGGCATAACGTGTCATTTGGGCTGGTACAAGCTGCTCGCTCCCGTTGTCCTCACCTTTAATTACGCCTTTGTAGCTTAAATAAGTCAGTACACTATTGGCATCATCTAGTGCTACATCTAAATCAATTTGCTCTTGTGAGCCCAGTTCAACAGTAAAGCTTTCTTTATTTAGCACCAATGGGCGACCTTTCGCTGCATAGGCTTGGGCAAGCGACCACCATGGGCAAAAGGTTGCTTCATCTAATGCGCCGTCGAACTCATTGGGGATCAACAAGGTGTGTTCAATATTAAAATAACTAGCACTGGCTCTGGCATATTCAGGGCAATACAAATGCTTACTGGAGATAGGGCCGGTATGTAAGTCCAGCACTAAGTCAGCTTGATGCGCCATTTTCTGCAATTGATAAGCAATACGCTGACCTGTGGTTAAGCCATACATATTGTGATCAAGCTGTTGATCGATATCATCAAGTAGCACTTGTTTGAATTTGGCTTTTATCTCTTGCTCACTAGCGTCAAAGTTGTCTTGCACAAATGGCACCACCAAGTCAGGGTTGTGGTGGTACATTCGATTCCAATTCACGCCAGTAATCGGATCAAAACGACCAAGCGTATATTCACCATTTTTGTGATTACAACCAACTGGATTGGCATATGGCACTAAGGTGATATCACCTAAAACATGCAGATTACGAAGTTGTTCAAGCAACTGGTAAATTACCGCATTGCCTTGCACTTCTGCGCCATGCATATTGGCCTGAATATAAACACTTGGCGCATCACTTTGGCCAGCAAAGCGATAAACCGGCACCGTCAACTTGGCACCGCTGGCCATCTCGCCGACATTCAGTACTGACTTGGTGACTTGATTAATTGTTGTTGTCATATCCGCTTCCTATCTCATATACCAAGTGGCAGGTTGTGCTGCGCGAACTTCAGTTAGCTGTTGATTATCATAAACATATTCCGCAGCCACTTCATGACATAAAAACAGTGGCATACTTTCGGTAAAGCCGTAAGCCCCCGCAAGACTAAACACCAGCTGATCGCCAACTTTGGTATCGCCCGGCAAAGGTAATTTACCAAGGCAATCCATACTCGTGCATAACGGGCCGTGCAAATGAAAATCTTGCACTTGCTCGCTTGATGGTCTCAGCAGCTTGGCAGGGAAAGGTTGATCGGTGATCGCCGGGCGCAGCAAATGATTAATACCTGCTGCCAACACCAACTGCTCTTCACCAAAATTCGTTTTACGATCAACGACATCAGTAACATAGTAACCAAACGGCGCAACCGCATAGCGGCCAAGCTCTAGCCACAGCTCTTCTACGCCTGCTTGTGCCTTAATTTGCGCTAAATCAGCCATGGCTTGTTGCCAATCAATCCCTTGACCTGTTTCAAGGTAATCGACTCCTAAACCGCCACCTAAATCTAACACTTTAAGCTCAAAACCAATGCGCTCTGCTAGGCTAACAAGCGGCTCAACCATTTGTGACCAAAGGGAAAACATTTGGTTGTTGCTGAGCATATTGCCCCATTGGAAGATATGTAAGCCACAAATATTCATGGTTGGGAAGTCACTGGCGCGAATTCCTGCCCATTCTTCCGTACCTAAACCAAATGGCGTTAAGCTATTGCCACCTAGTGGATTTTTTTCACCTTCTGGCCAGCGCAGCTGAACGCGTAATAAGGCATCAGGCTTTTTACCCTGCTCTTTCGCGGCCAGCGCTAGCCATTGCAACTGATTGTAACTTTCGACAACAAAGGTATTGACCCCTTGCTGAAGAAAATAAGAAATTTGCTGGTAAGACTTGGCTGGCCCAGTATTTAAGATTTTCTCGGCGTCGACTCCTTGCAATAATACTTGCGTTAGCTCGCCTTTACTGGCGACATCAAACTGAATACCGCTTTTCGCCACCGCTTGAATAACGCTTGATAATGGATTGGCTTTGACCGCGTACCAAAGCTTGACCACATCTTGCTGCTGTAGCTCATTTAAGTGCTGTTTGAGCGCGCCAATATCATAAACAAAATAGCCATTTTCATGACTACTGCCTTGATGAGCGCGCAGTGTTTGCGATAAATCGTCAGAGAGTAGGCTTGATGTCGTCATCCTAATTTCCTTAATAACGCTGACTAGCGCAATGCATCTTCAAGCTCAAGTGAAGCATCACTTTGCTCATCGCGATACTTAACAATCAAGGCACACGCCATGTTTAGGCCTTGAGATTGTGCCCATTCACCGCCGACCGGACGCGTACCCGGAATCACCACCGCGCGCTCTGGAATTGGCTCACCTTTTTCCAAACGGCGATTATTGACTAAATCAAACACAGGAATAGAAGCAGACAGTGAAACACCTGGCGCTAACACCGCGCCTTTTTTAATCACTACACCTTCTACGACAACCACACCAGCCCCTAAAAAGGCGCCATCTTCAACAATCACAGGGCTAGCACCCACAGGTTCAAGCACACCACCGATTTGCACTGCGGCCGACAAATGCACGTTTTCACCAATTTGCGCACACGAGCCCACTAATGCATGGCTATCAACCATCGTGCCTTTGCCAACATAAGCACCAACATTAATATAAGCAGGTGGCATAACAATTACCCCCGGAGCAACATAGGCGCCAGCGCGCACCGATGAGCCACCTGGTACTAAGCGTACCGCATCATCGCGGGTGAACTGACGTGCCGGTAAATTGTGTTTATCAACAAAGCCCTCATAAATACCACCAAATTCGGTGTTTTCGCCCGCTTTAAACGCCGCCAATATTGCTTGTTTGGCTTCAACATTAGCGTGCCAGTTACCTTGCTCGTCTTGGGTTGCCGCGCGTACTTCACCGCGCTCCATTTGTTGTAAAACTTCTTGCCAATTAGTCATTTTTCTACCTTTAATTCTGAATTCTGTTTGGGGTTAATCGTTAGTTTGCTGATCGCGCCTTTAGTAGCGATACTTGGTGCTAAAACTAAGCACTTTGCTTGGCTAGCGGCTCATTTTGCTCTAATGAAATTTCACGCGTCTGTTGAGTAACTTGTATAGGCTGAGTTACTTGCGTCTGCTCGCGATACCAAGCATCAATAGCATCGTTAGCCTCAATCAAGGGCTGTTTATCTAACAATTCGAAATGGGTAAGTGGGGGTTGCAAGGCGGCGGAGTCTAACTCGCCATTCTCATGCATTAGCACTTTCACTGGGATTGGGTTTGCCACGGTAAATAGCGCATCAACGGCTTGCTGCCAAAGCGCGTTATCAAGTTCGGTATGCGCTAAACACTGTTGAACATAGAGCTTTGTCGCTGATGGCCAAACATTACTAGCAACCGACACTAAGCCAGCAGCACCAAGTTTGGCCAGCGCTGGCATCATGGCATCTTCACCACTAAACAGCGCAAGCTTAGGACACGCTTGACGGTAGCGATTAAATTGCGCGATATCTCCACTGGCTTCTTTTAGCGCCCAACAATTTGGATGGTTTTGCAGTTTCGCGAGCGTTTCAACCGATAAAGTAACCGCACTTCGCGACGGTACGTTATAGAGCATACAAGGCTTGTTGGCAGCATTAAGCAAAGCGGTAAACCATTGCTCTTGGCCAACAGGCCCAGGCTTAGCGTACAAGGGCGCACCAAGTAAATAGGCGTCGATATTTAGCTGATTGCAGCGCTCAATCCATTCTAGCTGTTGCATTAATTGAAAGCCGCCAACACCGACCATGATCGGCACATCAAGGCCAAGTTCAGCCACGTATTTGACGATACCAAACTGTTGCTCAGCATTGAGCGCCAATGCTTCGCCTGTGCTACCAAGTAGCAATAAACCATTGCCGACGGCTGCTTGTTCGCGAGCAATTCGCGATAAACAGGCAAAGTCGATAGCGCCACTTTCGGCAAAAGGGGTAACCAACGCAGTCCACAACGGGAATTTGGGTAAGGTTGCGTTAGCTAATGAATTAGAAGTTTCAGGATTCATGTCTCTCGAACTCACTTCGTTCGGAGAACTTATCGGCATTTGTTCCCTGCCCACGGCAAAAAGCGCAGACAGTTCAACAAAGGCCAGAAGCTCTCCACCTAATGGGTGACAGTTGTCAGGATTCAGCCTGAGCAACCGACCAATACATCAATCAAAAATGTATTCGTCTCGGCGTTAATCCCCCTCATTAATGGTCACTGGAGTTTGATCTCCTGACATTAACTACCTGGTTAACGCTCCTCTTCTGGCCCTTTTCATCACGATGGTATGAGCTTGACGAGCCACACCACCGCGCAGGAATAAGGACGGGCTCATTACATCGAATATTTGCTCTAATGTCAACACACCGCTATACCTTGCTTTATCAATCACGTAAAATGCGGCCTCGCGCGATTTTAGTGAAGTTTGTAGTCCGCGAATTTTGGCAATTTGTGTCGGCAAAAAGCAGTTTCACAATAGACTTAAGCTGGCTATCATCAACCTAGGTAAGCAACGTATTAACGCTGACGATTAGCGTCTAACGCGAGGCAAGTTGGACATCACATGGCATTATCGAATTTATCTCAAGTACTGGTTCGCAATATCGGCGAGTTAGCATGCACGCGGGCAGTGTTAGTTAACTTCCCCGTCGACGGGCTATATCAAGAATGGCTTGATGAATATCCTGAGTGCCAATTGCATTATTTCACTAATAACAAGCTAGCTGCGGATCAATTGGCGCAAATAACGGCTGCCCAACCAAGTTCAAAGTTGAGCTACAGCTTTGGTACGCACTTAACCGCTGAGCAGAGCCAAGAAACTAAACAAAACAAAGAAGCTAAGCAAAACAAAGAAGATATCGCATATGACTTAGCGGTGATTGCCTTCCCGAAAAGCAAAGCTGAGCTTGCCTACTCGCTGGCCATGCTTGCCCCTCATTTAGCTGAAGATGCACGTGTGTTGTTTGTCGGTGAAAACAAAGGCGGCATCAAATCAGCAGCAAAATTAAGCCAAGGCTATATTAGCCATTGCCATAAGCTGGACTCTGCTCGCCATTGCAGTTTATTCGCTGGCCAGTTTATTCGTGGTGACTACAGTTTTAACCTTGCTGATTGGTTCCACTACTACCCGCTTTCGGTTGCCGGTATAGAACTTAACATTGCCGCTCTGCCGGGCGTATTTAGCCAAAAACAACTCGATAAGGGCACTCAAGTTTTGCTAGAAAACTTACCTACCGAGCAACTGCCGAAAAAAAGCTATCAAGGCAAACTGCTTGATTTTGGTTGTGGTGCCGGTGTGATCAGCGCCTTCTTAGCCAAGCAATACCCTGAAACCGAAATTACCGCCCTCGATATTAGTGCGTTGGCAGTTGCCTCCACGCAAGAGACGTTAAAAGTAAATAACTTAACAGGTGAAGTATTTGCTTCAGATGGTCTAATCGAAGTTAACGGTTCATTTTCGCATATCGTCACTAACCCGCCGTTTCATCAAGGGTTGAAAACGCATTATGCGGCGACTGAAACGTTTTTACGTGAGTGTCCGAAACGATTGGTTAGAGGTGGTAACTTAACTGTGGTGGCAAATAGCTTTTTAAAATACCAGCCTATTTTGGCTGAAGGTTTTAAACAATTACAAACCATCGTTAATCAACGTGGCTTTGCTGTCTACTTCGCTTCAATGTAGTTATTACTGGCAAGCGTGAAATAAAAAAACAGTGCGTCAGTCGTTAACTAAATTGGTATAAATTAGCCTTAATAAAGAATAAAACATTGACGAGTGCTGACCTTTTGATATTCACTGAAAAAGCATCGTAGATATAAACCCATGCTACTTTGCGCCTAAGACACATGCTCAAGTTAAAAATTGAGCACTAAAAACGACGAATAAGCACTAAGATAGGTAGTTAAAATCTAGTAATGAACCAAACTATGCACTCCAACCAATCTATGCATTCGAACCAAACTATGCATTCCAACCAAGTTGTGCAAACCAAGTCAATTCGTCGTAAGTTGAATCTGTTAATGCTGGCTTTTGTAACCGGCTCATTTTTTCTCGCACACTTGGTTGTCTCCTATTTTGTCTTTGATCACCTTGGCGCTGAGCTAAAACAAGATATTAAAGAGCGCGCAGCTATTATTAGTGGTCGCTCAATCTCATTTATTGAAACTGACAACTATAGTGAATATCAAGAGGTATTGAAGCGACTTTCAAACCTACCTCGGTTTAACTATGTGCACATTTATCGCTTTGAAAATCAAGAGCTGAGCTTTTTTGCCAGCTACAATAAGCAAGGCTTCCCTGCTATCCCAGAGAAGACTGCGAGTATCGAAAAATATCAAGTGCCTATCATTACCGATAGCATTATTGAATATATCAACCCAATCAAAGTCGATAACAAGCTAATTGGTTATGCCTACTTGCAGCTTGATACAAATAGCTATCACGAACTGCAAACAACGACTTGGTTCACCTTATCTATTGGCTATATTTTAGTGCTGATTATCGGTGCTCTTATCACCAACAGTATGTATAGTTCGGTGATTACGCCGATTAATCGATTACTTACGGCGATACGCAATGTATCGCAGAAAAAAGATTTCAGTGTTCGTGTTAGCGGCATGGAAAACCAAGAGTTTGAATTACTTGCCGATGACTTGAATGTCATGCTCAATCGCATTGAGCGACATATAGAAAAACAAGCAAATGCAGAGCAACAGATTTTAAAACTTAACCACGAGTTGGAAGACAAAGTTAGCCAACGCACTGACGCACTAAAAGATTCAAACCAAGAATTATTATCTACCCTAGAAAAGCTGCACCAATTCCAAGGACAACTGGTTGAAAGTGAAAAAATGGCCTCGCTAGGTGATATGGTGGCTGGTGTTGCTCATGAGGTAAATACCCCAATAGGTTTAGGCGTTACCGCATCGAGTTTGCTATCTGATCGCTTAAATGAAGTTCATACCGCCTTTAACGATAAAACCTTAAAAGCGAGTCAACTGCGCCGTTTTCTGACAGAAAGTGAAGAGAATCTGGCAATTGTCATACGAAACTTACATCGTGCTGCAGACTTAATTTCTAGCTTCAAACAAGTGGCAGTAAACCAAAGCAATGAAGCAGATAGCGCATTTATCGTTAAGCAATTGATTGACGAGGTGATCTTGTCATTGGGGCCACAACTCAAACAGAAAAGTGTAAATTTTCAAATCGAGTGCAGTGAAAACTTAGCGGTTATTAGTAAGCCTGGACCGATTAATCAAATATTGATCAACCTTATTGTGAACTCCATTATTCATGGTTTTGCAGATAGTGATGGTGGCATAGTCACAATCAATGTGATGTATTTAAGTGGCCAACTGCACATTAATTACCAAGACGATGGCAAAGGCGTTGAACCATCGATCAAAACCAAGATCTTCGATCCTTTCATCACAACTAGACGCGGAGAAGGTGGCAGTGGTTTAGGCTTACACTTAGTCTATAACCTTGTCACCCAAGCGCTTGGCGGCCATATTCAATTCGATATTGAACCAACGCAAGGCGTACAGTTTGAGATTGCTTTCCCTGCACAATTAAGCGAAATGCCGAAATTTAACTAATTGATTACTTTCTGTAACCATGTGACGGATGAAGTCACCTATATTGTTTGCTAAAATGTTAAAGACTAAAGTAAAAAGTACGAACAATAGCCTTTAATTTTAGCTGTTAAGTTACTATATAAGGCTAACTAAACAATACTAAGCATAGATACCAGTTAGTAAACGGACAAAAAATGCAAAAAGCCCATATCCTTATCGTTGAAGACGAAGACGTCACACGCTTTAACCTCCGAAACCTATTCGAAGCAGAAGGCTATCAAGTCTCTGAAGCTGTAGATGGCGATTCGATGGACGCTCAGCTAAGAGAACAAAAAGTACACTTAGTTATCATGGATATTAATTTGCCTGGTAAGAACGGCTTGTTGCTAGCTAGAGAGTTGACTAACAATCGCGATATGGGGCTCATTTTCCTAACTGGTCGTGATAGTGATATTGATAAAATTTTGGGTCTAGAAATTGGCGCAGACGATTACTTGACTAAGCCGTTTAACCCAAGAGAGTTAACCATTCGTGCACGTAATATCCTCAGCCGTATTACTCATGTAAAACCTGACACTGACGGTGCAATTATCAACTTTAACGGATGGTCACTTGACGGTAACTCACGCAAGATGACAACACCCGTTGGCGATATTATTCCAATTCCTCGTGGTGAATATCGTGCGCTTAAATTGTTGATTGAAAATGCTGGGCAAATTGTTTCTCGCCAGCAATTAATCAAAGAAATGACGGGTCGTGACTTACGCTCAAATGACCGTACGGTTGACGTTACCATTCGTCGTTTGCGTAAACACTTTGAATCTATTCCAGAAACGCCAGAGCTAATCAATACCATCCATGGTGAAGGCTACCGTTTCGTTGGTAGCATCGACGCCTAGCTAAAGTTTAGATTGGCTTTAGCTAAGCTTATTCGGGGCTTAGGTTTGGATTTAGGCTGTAAAAAAGCTTCTTACAAGCTTTCAAGCCACTGTTTAAAATCAGCAATAGCTGCGTTATTATCAATTTTTAAGCGAGCAAGGTGCTCGCTTTTTTGTGGCCAAGTTTCTGTCGATTTTTCAATAGCCACTAAGAACTGATGAACACTCAGTAAGCCGACACTTGCCGCTGCACCTTTCATTTTGTGACAACGTTCTTGCCAGTTAGATTGACTTTGCTCGCTGATCGCAGCTTCAATCTCACCAATGTAAACACCAGATTGCTTCTGATAAAGCGCAAGCATCTGCGCTACCACCGTGCCCCCTAAATTGTCTAAATATCCTTGAATTAGCGATTTATCAATAGTTGCAGGCTGGTTCATAGTGCTTTTTGTTCCTCTTATTTCGTATCACCACACAGCCTAATCGCAAGCGTATTTAATGTAAATCTAAATTCATTAAATGCTACACCTTTACTCATGAGAATGCCGCTACAGATATTGATTTTAGCCGGATTTTCGTTCAGAATAGCCGCCCATTTTATTAGCGAAAACAGCCCTCAAATCAATACTTTTTATGTGGTTTTTGGTTCTAGGCTGGTTACGCTGACTAAGTAGCTTATTAAGTTTTACTACTAAGATTGCGGAGAACTAATGCCAACATCAATGCCAGACATCGCCAATCACACCACAGCCCAAACCGAAGGGACGTTAGATTGGGTTGGAATGAGCAATATTGAAATGCCTTTAATGGTGGCTTCTAAAGACCAGCCAGAGCGAATGGTGTCAGCTCACATTGATGCGTTTGTGAATTTGAAAGAGGCACAGGCAAAAGGTATTCACATGTCGCGCCTATATTTATTGCTCGACGAATTATCCAATAATAATACCTTGAATTACCAAAGCTTTGCGGCCTTGCTCGATGGCTTTATTAGCTCTCATCAAGAACTAAGCGACCAAGCAAAAGTCGCCATTCACTTTGATTATCATCTACGCCGTAAATCACTAATCAGTGGTAAGCAAGGTTGGAAAGCCTACCCGGTTGTATTAACAGGCCAGTTAAACAAAGGGCAATTGTCAGTTGAACTAGCAATCGACGTTAGGTACTCGTCCACTTGTCCTTGCTCTGCTGCGTTAGCTCGCCAGCTTATACAGCAAGCTTTCTTAAATAAGTTTGATGAACAAGACAGTATCGACAAGCAAACAATACATGAATGGCTCGGCACAACCGAAGGCGTTGTCGCCACACCACACAGCCAGCGCTCTATTGCCAAAGTAAAAGTTAAACTGAACTCATCGGTCACAGAGTTTCCAATCAGTGATCTAGTTGATGCGATTGAAGACACATTACAAACACCTGTACAAGCCGCAGTTAAACGAGAAGACGAGCAAGAGTTTGCCCGCTTAAATGGTCAGAACCTGATGTTCTGTGAAGATGCGGCGCGCAAACTGCAGCATACGATGAACCAAACTACGCAGTATGATGACTTCTGGGTTAAAGTAAATCACCTTGAATCCCTACACGCACACAACGCAGTTAGTATCACAACGAAGGGCGTTGAAGGCGGCTATCAAGCATAAAGCTAAATAAAGCCACTAGCTGGCCAAAAATAGTTTCTATGAAAAGCCTGCTGATGCAGGCTTTTTTGTTTCTTAGCATCGACAAATTTCAATATAATTATTCGTTATAAATATGAATAAAATTAATTTTCATCACCTCATCAAGCTAGCGCCCCTAACTTAACTGGCAATGCGCCTTTAGTGTAATAAAATTACAGAATATGTAAGCGCTCACCTGTATACGCCCCATCTTTGACCATTTATTCAACTTTTGTGCAACCATTGTTTTAAAATGGCGCAACAAGCGATAAATAAGCCATAAAAATACCGATTATTATGAAAATTAATTACGAGCAAATACTCTATAAATGTTGACGGAATGTATATTTGTCGTTAGTGTCTATGGTTCGCTCATAATGCATTCAGGTATATTTATTCACAATTATTACCTAATTATTCGTGCCTGAAGCCTCGTATCTGCGAATTGTAAAATGCTTGGAGAACAATAATGCAGCTATATGATCCCAACACACAAAAGGATAATTGTGGTTTCGGTTTAATTGCTCATCAAAAAGGTGAAGCAAGTCACAAATTAATAAAAACTGCGATTAGCGCCTTAGATCGTATGCAGCACCGGGGGGGTATTGCAGCCGATGGAAAAACGGGTGATGGTTGTGGTCTATTACTACAAAAACCAGACACATTTTTCCGTGCCATTGCTGAAGAAAACGGTTGGCAGCTAGGCCGAAAATATGGGGTTGGTATGGTGTTTCTTAACACTGACCCAGAGCTTGCCGCAGCGTCGAAAAAAATATTTGAAGAAGAATTAAGCCGCGAAACACTGACTATTGTTGGTTGGCGCGTTGTCCCTACTGACAAATCAATTCTTGGCCCTATCGCCGCTAGTAATTTACCAGCTATTGAACAAATTTTCGTTGATGCACCACCAGGCTGGCGTAACCGTGATTTAGAGCGCCGCTTATATATGGCAAGACGCCGTGCCGAAAAACGCATTAGCGACGAGAAATTCTACATTGCCAGCCTATCTTGTCAGGTTACTATCTATAAAGGCTTAATGATGCCTGTTGACCTGCCAAACTTTTATTTAGATTTGGCTGACATTCGCATGCAAAGCGCTATTTGTGTTTTCCATCAGCGCTTCTCTACGAACACCTCACCACAATGGCACCTAGCACAACCTTTCCGCTTCTTAGCACACAACGGTGAAATCAACACCATTAAAGGTAACCGCCAGTGGGCGCGAGCACGCACATACCGCTTTAATTCACCATTATTGCCAGACTTACAAGACGCAGCGCCGTTTGTTAACGAAAGTGGTTCGGATTCCTCGTCACTAGACAATATGCTAGAGCTATTTTTAGCTGGCGGCATGGACTTCTTCCGTGCGATGCGATTATTAATGCCACCTGCTTGGCAGAATAATCCAACCATGGACGACGACTTAAAAGCCTTCTACGAATTCAACTCCATGCACATGGAGCCGTGGGATGGTCCAGCTGGTATCGTAATGACCAATGGTCGTCATGTTGCCTGTAACCTCGACCGCAATGGCCTTCGCCCAGCCCGTTACGTGATTACCCGTAATGGCTTTATAACCCTAGCGTCAGAAGTGGGCATTTGGGATTACGGCGAAGATGAGGTGCTTGAAAAAGGCCGAGTTGGCCCAGGTGAAATGCTGGCGATTGATACCTATACCGGTACCATTTTCGACTCAAACAAGATTGATGATGAATTAAAAGTTCGCCATCCATACCGTGAATGGTTAAATAAAAACATTCGCCGCTTAGTACCGTTTGATCAACTGGAAGCCAACCTAATTGGCACTCGTATGTTTGACGACAGCGAGATGGCGCAATATCACAAGCTATTTAACTATAGCTATGAAGAAATCAATCAAGTAGTTAAAGTGCTTGCCGAGAATGGTCAAGAAGCGACTGGTTCAATGGGTGATGATACGCCGATGGCAGTATTATCAAGTAAGCCTAGAACACTTTATGATTACTTCCGCCAGCAGTTCGCGCAGGTAACCAACCCACCAATTGACCCATTGCGCGAGCGCTATGTGATGTCATTGGCAACGTGTATTGGCCGCGAGCACAACGTTTTCAATGAAACCACTGGCCATGCCGATCGCATTATTTTCGACACCCCAGTATTAATGTACACAGGGTTAAAACAACTGCGCGAATTAGATCAAGAGCACTATCGTTCAGATACCTTGACCTTGAACTACGACCCAGCAGAAGGGTTAGAAGCGGCAGTGCAGCGCTTATGTGACGAAGCAACTGATCTTGTGCGCAACAAAAACACCGTTATCTTGGTGTTGTCAGATCGCCAAATTTACCCTGGTTTATTACCTATTCCAGCGGCAATGGCGGTAGGTGCTGTACAAAAACGTTTGGTTGAAGAGCAGCTTCGTTGTGATTCCAATATTATTGTTGAAACAGCATCGGTTCGTGATTCACATCAATTTGCGGTGCTACTTGGCCTAGGTGCCACAGCGGTTTACCCATTCCTAGCATTTGAAACCATTGAACAAATGGTCGACAAAGGTCAACTTGGAATCCCTGCACGTCAAGCCATTGAAAATTACCGAAACGGTATCAATAAAGGCTTATTAAAAATCTTATCTAAGATGGGGATTTCGACCATTGCCAGTTATCGTTGCGCTGGTTTGTTTGAAGTTATTGGGCTTAACGATAACATTATGAAAACCTGCTTCCCGGATATTCCGAGCAGATTGCAAGGTGCCGATTTTAGCGATATCGAGCAAGACAATATCAACTTAGCGCGTCGTGCCTTTTTACCACACCAAAAAGTTGACCACGGTGGTTTACTTAAATATGTGCACGGCGGCGAATACCACGCGTTTAACCCAAATGTAGTAAGTTACCTACAAAATGCGGTTAAAAGCGGTGACTATAGCGATTACCGTCAGTTTGCAGACGAAGTGAATAATCGCCCTACCGCAGCGTTGCGCGACTTATTAGCACTAAAAGATGACACGCAAGCGATTGAACTTTCAAAAGTTGAATCAGACGCAGACTTATTCAAACGTTTTGACAGTGCCGCAATGTCTATTGGTGCATTAAGCCCTGAAGCACATGAAGCGTTAGCGATTGCCATGAACCGCTTAGGTGGTTTCTCTAACTCTGGTGAAGGCGGTGAAGATGAACGCCGTTTTGGTACCGTGAAAAACTCACGTATCAAGCAAATCGCCTCAGGCCGTTTTGGTGTTACACCGCATTACCTAGTCAATGCTGACGTGCTACAAATCAAAGTGGCACAAGGTGCAAAACCGGGTGAAGGCGGTCAACTACCGGGTGACAAAGTTACGCCACTAATTGCTAAATTGCGTTTTTCTGTGCCTGGTGTAACGCTAATTTCACCACCACCACATCACGACATTTACTCAATCGAAGATTTAGCTCAGCTAATTTTCGACTTGAAGCAAGTAAATCCAAAAGCGGTAATCTCGGTTAAATTAGTATCAGGCCCAGGTGTTGGTACGATCGCATCAGGTGTTGCTAAGGCATATGCAGACTTTATCACCATTTCAGGTTATGACGGTGGTACAGGTGCTAGCCCATTAACTTCAGTGAAGTACGCTGGCTGTCCATGGGAGATTGGTTTAGCGGAAGCGCACCAATCACTAGTGGCGAATGGTCTTCGCCATAAAGTGCGCTTACAAGTCGATGGCGGTTTGAAAACAGGTTTAGACATTGTTAAAGCAGCTATTTTAGGTGCTGAAAGCTTTGGCTTTGGTACTGCGCCTATGGTCACATTAGGTTGTAAGTTCTTACGTATTTGTCATCTAAACAATTGTGCTACTGGTGTTGCAACACAAGATGAAGTATTACGCGAAGAATTCTTCAAAGGCTTACCAGAGCAAGTGATGAATTACTTCAAGTTCGTGGCACAAGACGTACGTGAAATTTTAGCTAAGCTTGGTGTTGAAAGCTTAACTGCCATCATTGGCCGTACTGATTTACTCGTGCCGCTACAAGGTATTAGTGCCAAGCAGCAAAAACTCGACTTGTCGCCAATTATTGCCCCTGTCGTTGCAGGTAAGCACACGGCACTTCACCAAACGGAAGCTAACATTCCATTCGATGAAGGCAAGCTTAATCAACAATTGGTGGAAGCTGCTCGTGATGCTGTTGCCCATAAAACAGGCGCGGAGTTTAGATTTAACATCAACAATACTGATCGCTCAGTCGGTGCAGCACTTTCGGGTGAAATTGCTAAACATCATGGCGATCAAGGTATGGCAAGTAATCCTATTAAACTTCACCTTAAAGGTACCGCAGGTCAAAGTTTCGGCGTCTGGAACGCTGGCGGGTTAGAGATGACCTTAACTGGTGACGCTAACGACTATGTTGGTAAAGGCATGACCGGTGGTAAGTTAACTATCAAGCCACCTAAAGGCGTTGAGTATGCAAGTCATGAAACCATGATCATGGGTAACACCTGTTTGTACGGTGCAACAGGCGGTCGCTTATTTGGCTGTGGCCGTGCGGGTGAGCGTTTTGGTGTGCGTAACTCTGGTGCTCATGCAGTTATCGAAGGCACAGGCGATCACGGCTGTGAATACATGACTGGCGGTATTGTTACTATCTTAGGTCAAGTTGGTTTGAACTTTGGTGCCGGGATGACAGGTGGCTTTGCTTATGTGCTTGATGAAGCGGATGACTTGGCAATTCGTCTAAACACAGAGTCAATTGAAATGTTGCCAATTGAAGAGCTAGTGATCCACCAAGAGCACTTACGTGGCATTATTAATCAACACTTTGAGGAAACCGGCAGCTTACGCGCGCAAGCTATATTGAACGATTTCGATAATTACGCGCCTAAATTTAAGCTAATCAAGCCAAAAGCAACTGATGTTAAAGCCCTGCTAGGTCACCAAACGCGTTCATCGGCAGAGCTTCGCGTGCAAGCGCAATAAGGGTGGAGTAAAGAATTATGAGCAAAAATGTTTATCAATTTATCGATGTAAAACGTATCGATCCGCCAAAAAAAGCTATTGAACAGCGAAAAATTGACTTTGTGGAGATTTATCAACCACTCAGTAGCGACCAAAGTAAAGGCCAAGCAGATCGTTGTTTAGACTGCGGCAACCCTTATTGTGAGTGGAAATGTCCAGTTCATAACTACATTCCACAATGGTTAGAGCTAGTCACCGAAGGCAAGATCTTCGAAGCTGCTGAGCTTTGTCATCAGACCAACAGCTTGCCTGAAATGTGTGGCCGAGTTTGTCCACAAGATAGGCTTTGTGAATCTGCCTGTACGCTAAATGATGAATTTGGTGCGGTCACTATCGGTAATATTGAAAAATACATTACCGATACGGCCTTTGAGCAAGGTTGGACACCTGACTTGTCACATGTCGTTAAAACCGGCAAACGCGTTGCCATTGTTGGTGCTGGCCCTGCTGGTCTTGCCTGTGCTGATGTATTAACACGCCACGGTGTCGACTGTGTAGTTTACGACAAGCATTCAGAAATTGGTGGCCTGCTAACTTTTGGTATTCCAGCGTTTAAACTGGAAAAAGACGTTGTTATTCGCCGTCGCAAAATATTCGAAGGTATGGGCATTGAATTCAAACTAAACACTAATATTGGTGTTGATATTGAATTCGATACGTTATGCCAAGAATTCGATGCGGTATTCCTAGCTATGGGTACTTATACCGATATGGAAGGTGGCTTCGAAAACGAGCAAGCCAGTGGCGTTTACAATGCGCTCGACTTCCTCATTGGCAATACCCAGCACATTATGGGTATTACTGAGAACGTAAAACCTTATGTGAATTTCGAAGGTAAAAAAGTTGTTGTGCTTGGTGGTGGTGATACCGCCATGGACTGTGTCCGCAGTTCAGTGCGTCAAGGGGCAAGTGAAGTTACCTGTGCCTACCGTCGTGACGAAGCGAATATGCCTGGCTCACCACGAGAAGTGCAGAACGCGAAAGAAGAAGGCGTTAACTTTGCCTTCAACTTGCAACCACTTGATATTGCGGTCGACGAACAAGGCAATGCAATTGGCGTGCGCTTTGTTAAAACCCAACTGGGTCAGCCAGATGCAAACGGCCGCCGCAGCCCAGAGCCCATTGAAGGCTCAGAGTTTGTGATGGAGGCTGATGCCGTTGTTATCGCATTTGGTTTCTTACCTAGCCCGCCGCAGTGGATGAAAGACGCGGGTGTCGAAGTAGATGCACGAGGCCGTGTAGTCGCCACAGACAATAGCGAATTTGCCCTGCAAACGAGTGCAAATAATATCTTTGCTGGGGGCGATATGGTACTTGGCTCTGACCTTGTTGTAACCGCTATCGACCAAGGCCGAAAAGCCGCTATGGGCATTTTGGATTTTGTTTACAGCGAGCAAGTTATCGCGATTTAACAAGAAGACCAAAACGCTTCACCAGCAAAGCGAAAAACTAAGGGTACGCGACTTATTACTTAATGAGTCTAGCGTGCCCTTTTTTTATGCGTTTTGAACATGTATACCAATTTGATTAATTATTTAGTCTCTCAGAATGACATAAGCAGTATTAGAACAAACGAAATTTATGACGATATAGTCGTTCTACATCAAGTGAATTTTGTGCAGTTATCATGCTGCTTATGCATTCCCAAGGGCGAGTTTTAAAGGCTCATATACTGCGTTATGTCATTTAACAAGGGAATAACCATTCTCTGCATGACAAGCCTTGTCTATGAGCCTTAAAATTCTCGCTGAGTGATCAAATAATTATTCAAGTTGGTATTATCAACAACTAAAAGTGCTATAGTAGAGCGGCGTATCGAGGCAAGAGATGTAATGCGTGCAGCAACCTAAGCAACAAAATATCCGCGCTATTACCCTTATCACCACCTTCATGGGTGCAGTGATTCTATTGTCTGTTTTTGCCCTAAAACAAATTAAAGCAAGTACCACAGAGCAGATCAGAGACAACTTGCAAACCCTATTACTGACGGTACAAGAGGCCCATCACATACTCGTTGAGCAACGTCGTTTTGCCGTCTCTAGCATTGCAGAAACAGCCGCGATCGTAGCCGTATCCAAGCGAATCCTAAACGAATACCACAGCGGCTTTCCACTTGCAGATAGCGAAAATCTGCGAGCGTTTAGGCAATTTATTCTGCCTATTATTCGCAAGTTTGGCGATCAGGGCTTCTTCATCATTGCTCCTGATTACGCCAATATCGCAGCAATGGATAACAATAGCTTAGGGCGTGAAAACCTTATTGCACGCCATAAGCCAGAGCTGCTTGCTAAAGTTTTTAATGGTGAAACCACTTTTATTCCACCGATTAAAGCCGATAAAGAAGCAGCGACAATGTTTATCGTTGCCCCTATGCTCGACAGTCAACAACAGGTTATTGCCGCTCTGGCGCTGCGCATCAATCCGAGAAGTTATTTTTCTAGCGTTACCACCATTGGTCGCATTGGTGAAACGGGGGAAACCTATGCCTTTGACAAGTCAGGCACTTTACTCACCGAAAGCCGCTTTGATCAGCAACTGCGCGACCTAAACATTATTGGCAATAATCAAAGCAGCAGCTTTAACGTACTTATTAAAGATCCCGGCGGCGACTTAACACAAGGCTATAAAGCTAAGCTACATTACAAACAACGCCCCCTTACGCTGATGGCAGCGCAAGCGACACAAGGTAAAAGCGGCACGAATACCGAAGGCTATCGAGACTATCGCGGCGTACCTGTAATGGGCGCTTGGATTTGGGATCATAAGTTTCAATTTGGGATTGCAACGGAAATTAACGTAGAAGAGGCGTTAGAGCCCTACTACAAAACCCGCAACACTTTTATTCAAGTATTGAGCATATCTCTGGTCATGGTGCTCTTGCTGCTCAAATTGATTTTTCATTTACAGCGACAACATCGCAATCGGATCGAACAAACCAATGCTGAGCTTGAACAGCGGGTGCAAGAGCGCACCGCAGATTTAGAAAAAATGCAAAAAGAGCTGTCGGAAGCCAATGAGGAGCTGGCGATGCTAGCGATCACCGATAGTTTAACGGGGCTATACAATCGCCGCCACTTCGACAATCAGTTGAGCTTAGAATGGCAACGGTGTTTACGTGACAATAAATCGTTGGCAATTATTTTGTTCGACGTCGATCATTTTAAACAATACAACGATCATTACGGCCATTTAATGGGTGATATGTGCTTGAAAAATATCGGTAGTTTGCTGAATGTTTCTGATATTACCAAGCGTCCAAGTGATATTATTGCGCGTTACGGCGGAGAAGAGTTTATTGTCATGCTGAGCAATACAGATCGCGACTATTGTACTCAAGCCGCAAATGCAATCTGCCAAAAAATACGTGATTTAGCCATTCCTCATGAATATACAGGTAAGTCATCACAAGTGGTGACCGTTAGCGTCGGGTTTATCATTTGTGATAATTTGGAATCATTAAGGCCAAATCAGCTAGTCAGCCGCGCTGACATTGCCCTTTACAGCGCTAAAGATGCAGGACGAAATCAAGTCGTGGAATATCACGACGACCAACGCATTGCCAGTCGCCGCTAACAAGCTTTAGCAATAGTTTTAGCATTCGCCAAAGCTATAAGCTCTAATTTAAAAAGCTATCATCTAACGCAAGCGCTTGTGCGTACATTGGTTGATAATTGCCCCAAGTCACATAATCGGAGCCATTCACTTTTTGCGTTTGTGCTGCTACTTGCTCTGGGATCAAGGTTAACTCACCCGCCCCTTGTGCTAATAATTGGCTGTGGCAACAGCTATCCATAATCACGAAGTTCGCCGTTGCAGCATCAACCGACTTGCCAACAGTAAGCAGGCCATGGTTTTGCAATATCACACCGGCTCCTTGCCCTAGCGCCTCAGCGATTAAATCACCCTCTTCAGTAACCGCTACAACGCCAGTAAACTCTGTAAATACGCCATGATTGTTATAAAACATACAAGCGTCTTGGGAAATTGGCGCCAACTTAATGCCCAATGAAGCAAAAGCTCGCCCGTATGTGGTATGGGCATGAGCAACAGCATTCACGTCTGGGCGCGCTTCATGGATGCGTGAATGAATAGCAAATGCCGCGTTGTTGATGGCGTAGTTCCCTTCAACAATATTTCCCTTGTGATCAACACGAACTAAATCTGACGCTTTAATTTGCGAAAAGTGCACAGCCAATGGGTTGACCCAAAAGGTATCAGGCTCAACGGCATCACGTACGGTAATATGCCCTGCCAACCCTTCATCAAACCCCTTCATTGCAAATACGCGAAATGCTGATGCTAAACGCTGCTTATCATATTGACGCTGCGCCATTTTATCTTCAAACACTGGTGGTTTAGGTACACCAAATTGCTGGCTACCACGCGTCATATTTTCGATATTCGCTTCTGGCTTTACTAATTCACTCATTTCTCGCCCCCAGGAGTTTTTGCCTAAAGCAGCTAGGCTGCTAGTGTATTGTTAAAATACTAGTTATTCGTCAGACAAATACCAATGATATAAATGAATAGGAGTTTATAAGTTTGATGCATGACTATACCGTTGAATTTATTCTGTCATGCGAGGGCTAACTCGCTGATATTTATGTACTCAAGGCAATGCAAAATGCTAGGCTAAGTTGGCTAGACTCAAAAGAAGTATAAAAAACCAATAAAGAGTAAAACCATGATAAAAACATTCTTTAAACGCCTATTGCTAGGCCTGCTGGTGATACTGATCGCCGCAGCAGCCTTTGCCACACATGAATGGAAAGCAGAAAAACCATTTATGTTTCGCGCTTTTCTGGACCGTACGCTGATCCAATTTGCTTTTGAAAGCCCTGAAACGCTAACTTCACTTGGCTTTTTAGAATCACTTGGCATCAAAGGACACAATGCCAAACTCGATGACAACAGCCCTCAAAGCACTGATGAACTATATGAAAAGCTGCCAAAGATCAAAGAAGTACTTTTAAGTTACGATGACGACAGCTTGTCAGAAAGCGATCAGTTGTCAAAAGAAATCACCTTGTATTTACTCGAGTTTGGCGAGCAATCTGAGCCATTCCGCTACCACAACTACCCTGTTAATCAATTGTTTGGTGTGCAAAATGGCTACCCAAGCTTTATGGAAGCACAACACCAAGTGCATAGCGTTGAAGATGCAGAAAATTATCTCTCACGACTTGAAGCCGTACGTGTTAAATTTGCACAAACATTAGCGGGTATTCAGCTTCGTGAAGAAAAAGGCATATTACCGCCACGCTTTGTTGTCGACCGCGTACTCGATGAAATGACCACCTTTGTCGCGACACCAGCACAAGAAAATATCCTTTACACTTCGTTAAGAACCAAGCTTGATGACGCTGCAGATGTTAGCGAGCAAGATAAGAGCCGACTTCTAGCCAGTGCAGAGCGCAATATTGTCGATTATGTTTACCCTGCCTATGATTTGTTTATAGAGTATTTTGAGCGCATTAAGCCGCGTACAGGTGAAGACGCGGGATTCTGGCGATTACCTGACGGCGACAAGGCTTACCAAGCCGCATTAAAGTTTTTCACCACCACAGACTACACTGCCGACGAAATTCATCAGATTGGTTTATCGGAAGTAGCGCGCATTCAAGCTGAAATTCTCGCAATTTTAGCGAGTGAAGGCTTCGATACCAGCCAAGGATTTAGTCAAGCAATTGAAGCACTCGCAGCAGATGAGCGCTTTTATTATGAAGATAGTGACGAAGGTCGCGCACAAATCCTGAAAGACTATCAAAAAATTCTTGATGAAATTGAAGTTGGCATAGATAGCGCGTTCCGCATTCGTCCAAAAGCTGGGATGGAAGTTGTTCGTATTCCTGAGTTTAAAGAAAAAACTTCGCCAGGCGCTTACTACCAGCAACCGGCGATCGATGGCTCTCGCCCCGGCCGATTCTTTGCCAACCTATACGACATCAAAGCAACGCCAACTTACAGTATGCGTACTTTGGCCTACCACGAGGGCATTCCAGGACACCATTTCCAGATTGCGATTTCAATGGAACTAGAAGGTTTACCCTTTATCCGCAAAATCTCGCCATTTACAGCCTACACTGAAGGTTGGGCGCTTTACACTGAACAGCTCGCATGGGAATTAGGTTTCCAGGAAAATCCGTTTGATAATATTGGTCGCTTGCAAGCAGAGCTATTTAGAGCCGTTCGCTTAGTAGTTGATACTGGCATTCATGCCAAGCGCTGGACCCGCGAACAAGCCATTGATTATATGAAAGCGAATACTGGTATGGCGCAGTCTGACGTTGTCTCAGAAATTGAGCGTTACATCGTTATGCCAGGCCAAGCAACCGCTTATAAAGTAGGGATGATGAAAATCCTAGAACTTCGCGAACAAGCGAAAGAAGTATTGGGCGACCGCTTTGATTTGCGCGATTTCCATGACGTTGTATTGAAAAATGGTGCGGTGCCACTGGATATTTTAGAGCGTCTGGTACAACAATATATTGAGAGCACTTAACACTTTAATCCTCAGATAAGTTTTTGATTAAAGGCTAGGGCATCATTGGATGCCCTTTATTTTTCCATAACCTGACTAACCGAACGTGAGAGCACTGTGATGGAGCAAGTCAAAGCGGCGTTCATGACCATGCGCCCACCTTTTCTGTTGTTAACACCAATCTGTATTGGGTTGGCAGCAAGTATGGCAATGGATCATGGTTATGGCATCAATATTCTTGTCCTTTCTCTAATTTTCAGTTGTGCACTGTTAGCACATATTGCCGTCAACACCCTGAATGAATACCTAGATTTTCAAAGTGGTTTAGACCTAGCAACGAAACGCACACCCTTTAGTGGTGGCAGCGGCGCGCTCGTCGCAACTCCCAGCGCGGCCAACTGGGCTCGTAACATTGCCATTACCTGTATAGTGCTTATTGTGCTCATAGGCGGTTACTTATGTGTTACTCGCACTTGGCTATTACTGCCGCTTGGCCTGATTGGCTTAGCTGTGGTAATTCAATACACACGTACCCTCAACACCTTGCCTTGGCTATGTTTTATCTCACCGGGTGTTGGCTTTAGTTTGATCATTACGCTGGGAAGTTTTTTAGCACTGACCTACACAATAACATTAGATGCGCTGTTAATTGCAGGCATCACTTTTTTTCAAATCAACAACCTTTTATTACTGAATCAATTCCCTGACACAGAAGCAGACGCAGCTCATGGCCGCAATACCCTGCCCATTCACTATGGTGCCACCATAGCAACCGTGATATTGCTTGTTTCTACACTTTCTTCGTTCGCGCTCATTGCAGTATTAATCCAATTCAAAATATTGCCCTTAAATGCCTATTGGGCGCTTGTTACAATGCCATTGGCAATTGTTAGTTGTATTGGTGCATTTATTTATGGCTTTGAAATTGGCAAGCGGCCAGCCTATTTAGCGTGTAACGTTATCGTGGCATTAGTCACACCAACAATACTCGCTATTAGCCTGTTGTAACGACTGTTGCCCAGATTCCCATTGGCAAGATAATATTGCTTAATGGAAGTGCAAACGTGCTAGATAAAGCTGAGCTTTCCGCCAGACAAAACCTTCAAAAAGTTGCATGCAATACACGGCTTAGGCACACTATAGCCTTTGATTTTAAAGACTTCATAAAAGAGATAGTAATGAGCACACAAACAGTCGCGACCACTCAAATAAGCCAAATGCTGGCCATGCAAGATGCGATGAATAGCCGAGTAAGCGAGACTTGGCGCGAAAATGGCTACGAATGGTACCGTGCCATTTGGGTTGAGTGCGCAGAAATGCTTGATCATCATGGCTGGAAGTGGTGGAAGCACCAAGAAATTGACGTTCCACAAGTACAACTAGAGCTCGTTGATATTTTTCATTTTGGTTTAAGTTTGCGTTTGATGACAGGTGCTAGCGTTGATGACATTGCATCATCGCTTACCAATGAATTAGCAACAGCTAGCGAAGAAACAGACTTTAAACTCGCGCTAGAACAGCTTGCTTCAGCAGCTGTAAGCCAACGTGAATTTAACGCCCAAGCGTTTGCCGACTGCATGCGTTTAATGGACATGAACTTAGACGAGTTATTCCGTCAGTATGTCGGTAAAAACACCCTGAACTTCTTCCGCCAAGATTATGGCTATAAAGAAGGCACTTACATCAAAGTGTGGCACGGTAAGGAAGACAACGAAGTATTAGCTGACGTTGTGAGCAAGCTTGATAGCAGCGCGAACGACTTCCAACAACAGGTTTATGATGCACTAGCAGCAAACTATCCAAGTTAGTTTGCCTTATTCAAGAGCTAAGTAGTATTAAACGAATAAAATAAGCTCCACCAAAGATCTCTGGCACGTATTCTGCTTTAACAGGTTTATAAAGAACCCCGTCAAGAATTTGAATACTTGGAGATGTTTATGGAGCTTATCCTTTTTGCCCTAATCAGTTTAATTGCAATTGTTGCCGTATTGGCTAGCCGATTAACGGATAACAGCTTTCCATTCCCATTTGATAGCAAGCCAGCTGTATACACAGCCGCTGAGAAAAACTTTCTGACGCTTGTCGAAAGTGCCCTTGGCCCTGAATACCGTGTGCTTAACCGTGTAGCCCTAGCTGACATTGTCAATATTCGTCGCGGTGTCTCGAAAAAAGCCACACAAGCTGCGCTGAAAAGCGCCAACAATAAATATTTAGACTTTGTTATTTGCCAACGTAGCACAATGAAACTACTAGGCGCTGTTGACCTAGTAGACACTAACGGACGCGGTTATAAAGTGAAAAAAGATTGGTTTGTTAGCGGCGCGTTAGAAGCGGCTTCCATTCCACATGTGCGTATCAAAGTTAAGCCTAATTACACGGTTGAAGAAATTCGCGCTTGTTTAGGCAGTAAAGTGCTTGGTCGCAGTGTAAAAACAATGCCGAAAGTCAAAGGTCGCGTTATTCCTGCGCCAATGGTGAAAGCACGTCCAAGAAATGCTGGGGTTATTACAGCCAATGCTGCCAAAGAAATGGCTGCTCAAACACCATCTCTAGCCACACCATCAATGGCGGCGATGCCCCACTAAATTGGCTTTAGTTAGTTCACTTAAACTAGCTTTTAAACTAGCCCTTAAAATTTCACTTTTTCTAGCTAGCCCAACTCTACCTCAACAGCGGGCTAGCTTTGCTTTGCCCCTTCAAACTTGATAATCTTGCGCCCACTTATCGTTGTTAAAAAGTTGTAATTATGAAATCACGCCATCAGGGTTTTACCCTTATCGAACTTGTTGTTGTTATTGTTATTCTTGGCATTTTAGCCGCCGTTGCTGCGCCGCGTTTTATTGATCTTGCCTCTGACAGCCGCGAAGCCGTTATCGAAGGGGTAGCCGGAGCCATCGCTTCAAGTTCATCATTGGTTGCAGCCAAAGCACGCGTTGACAATATAGAAGACGGTAATATTACGGTAAACGGTAGCAACGTTGCGATCGAGCAAGGTTATGCCAGTGGTCACTGGGCTAACGCATGGCAATTCTTACTTAATGTTGGTCAAAACATTACTTTTACCAACCCTACTGCAGAGTGCACCATTAATGACTTGTGTGGTGTTGGTAACCAAAACACAGCCCCCAACTTAGATTTCACACCAAGCCCAGCCAGTAGCAACGGCTTGATGTTGGTTTGGCCACAAGGCTACCGATTAGCTGACGCCTGCTACGCTTATTATTTCAACCCTAAAACGGGTGCTGAACCACGTATTGGCACAGTTACCAGTGGCTGTTAATGTGTAATGGCGTATAATCGCGCTAACTATTTTTAACCGAGATTTCCGATGAAAGCAGGTATTATTGGCGCAATGGAGCCAGAGGTTGCCATTTTAAAAGCAGCCTTAACTAACCCAACAACAACCCAACACGGCGGCTTCGAATTTCACGAAGGACAGCTAAACGGGCACGATGTAGTTATTGTTCAATCTGGTATAGGTAAAGTTGCCGCAGCACTAGCTACCGTTTTATTGATCGACAAATTTTCGCCTGATTATGTGGTCAATACGGGCTCTGCGGGTGGTTTTGAACAATCACTTAAAGTGGGTGATATTGTTGTTAGCTCTGAAGTGCGCTATCACGATGTTAATCTTATAGCTTTTGGTTACGAAATTGGCCAATTGCCAGCTAACCCAGCCGCTTTTATTCCGCACCCTGCATTGGTTGAAGCAGCAAAAGCTGGGATTAAAAAACTGGATAATATTAATGCGCTAGTTGGCTTGATCACAACGGGTGATACCTTTATGACTGCCGATGAAGATATCGCTAAAGCACGTGCCAATTTCCCAACTATGGCAGCAGTTGAAATGGAAGGTGCAGCGATTGCACAAACTTGTCACAAATTTAATGTGCCATTTGTGGTTATTCGCTCGATGTCTGATATTGCAGGCAAAGAATCTCCAACCTCATTTGAAGCCTACTTGGAAACCGCGTCTGTTAACTCATCTGAGTTAGTGATCAATATGATCAACTCACTAGAGGGCGTGACTCTTAACTAATGGACTGGTTAGCCGCAATACCACCACAATTTGAAAGTATTGTTTTACTGTTGGCGGTATTACTGGTTAAGCGTGTGCTGCAAACCATTGCAGCACATAACCCTTGGCAATTTTTTCAATTCTTTTGTTTGCAACTGGCTAACAAAGTCAACAAAGCTGAAAACGGCCAAAGTCAGCAAAGCATTTCAGGCTTTGTCGCAGTTATCGTTACCTTCACGCCATTGTGGGTAATCCTATGGTTATTTGCCGATTTCGTTGCGATTCCAGAGCTCTGGCAAGGCCTATTGCTGTATTTTGCGCTTGGTTCATTAACGCTTGTACCCAATGCGAAAACGATTTCTAAAGCACTGCGCACTGGCGATAATTATAAGGCCAAACAAACCCTTAAACGGCTTGTACTGCGAGACACCAGTCAGCTTTCTGCCATGGGGTTGTCCAAGGCGACCATTGAAGCGCTGATTATCAAACACATGCAACTTACGGTCAGCGTCATTGCGATTTATCTTGTGGGCGGCGCACTGGCGGCTATCAGTTATCGCTTACTGTTGGAAATGCACTACGCTTGGAACCCTAAACGCAGCAACATGATGCACTTTGGCGGCTTTGTAAATGCGCTATCACAGTTGATTACGTGGTTGCCGAGTCGACTTTTCCTGCTCGCCGGTTTGTTGTTATCTCTTGGCCAACAATCAACCCTATTGTGGCGATTAACCTTACCGAAAATATTCCAATTAAATAATGATGCTTTACTGCAGTTTTTTGCCATTGCACTAAATACCAAGTTAGCGGGTGTGGCTATGTATGAAGGTAAAAAATTAAGACGCGTCGAGTTTAATCCTAAAGGCCGCGCGCCAGATATCAATACGATTAGTCAGGCTTACCAATTTATTGGCCGTATCAATACCCTACTGGTTATCTTAGTCGTTAGTTATTATGTGTTTGCTTGGGCAGCGAGTCAAAGCCTGAGCTAATTTGCTATTACCTGCATGCCATATACTGTTCGTGAACGTATCATCGCTATAATTAAGCTGAGTAAAGTTATGCGACATAGCGTCATACGTAAAACTTGAGCGTCATAACCTAAGCTTTAAAAACTAGAAAATACTTTTATCTGTTACTAGGGGTTCAAATGAATAAGTTAGCAGCTAGCCTGCAATTGCTACTTGTTACCGTTAGCAGTTTTGTCTGGGCATCTGAGCGGCCAAGCGTGTCACAGGCACACGTACTAAGCTTAGTCAATGCACCGCTTACCAGTGGCTATACGCTGCTAGATGTGCGCACCGCAGAAGAATTTAAAACTGGCCATATTCAATCGGCAATCAATATTAGCCATACGGAACTGGCCAATACTCTCGCTTTACTGCCAAGTGATAAGGCAGCCAACATTATTGTTTATTGCCGCTCTGGTAGACGGGCGGCAGTTGCTGAGCAATTACTTCGCAAACAAGGTTATACCGATATTTGGCATTTAACTGGCGACATTATTGCGTGGCAGGCTAACGGTTTACCGCTGAAAACTGTGGAGTAACAGGATTAAATGACCGAGTTGTTATTCTGGCTAGATATATTTGGTACGGTTGTTTTTGCCCTTTCCGGCGCACTGATGGCAGGACGCTTTAAACTCGACCCATTCGGCGTCATTGTGCTTGCTGCCGTAACAGCGATAGGCGGAGGCACCATTCGCGACATCATTCTTGATGCGCCCGTGTTTTGGCTGGCTAACAGTTACTACCTATGGGTGATCTGCTTAACGGCGCTGTTAACCATTTTATTTATTCGCCGCCCCAAACGTATACCGACACGATTTTTATTAATAGCCGACGCCTTTGGCTTGGCGCTCTTTGCTGTGGTTGGCACGGAAAAAGCTTTATCGCTGGGGGCACCAATTCCTGCGGCAGTTGTTTTAGGCACAATTACCGGGGTAGCGGGTGGTATGATCCGTGATGTCTTGTGTAATGTTATTCCACTAATTTTACGACAAGAGATATACGCAACTGCTGCCATGTTAGGAAGTAGCTTGTTTGCCCTGCTCTCTTGGTATGGCCAAGATCACACTCTGACGTTGATTGCCGCGATTCTGACAACACTCTTATTGCGCCTAGCTGCTATTTATTGGCGAGTATCTTTGCCAGCCTTCCATATTCGTGACAAAGATAACGATAGCTGATTAGCGATAGGATTTGGCCTAAACGTCGTGAGTGCTGCTAATCACACACGACGTATTAACGAAAAACAGCTAGGCTTCAATACCCCAGCCGTCGTTGTAACCACTGAACTTGGCCGCAAGTTGCTCAAATTCGGCTTCTTGGGCGACGATCCCTTCATAGCTTGGTACCATACGCACCGTACAGTCAACGTCCCAAACATTCGGCGTTTCATCAGGATGAAGCTTTACTACCATATCTGGCGCTACTGCTTGTAGGTGAGCAACCAACTGCTCCGCTTGCGCTTTTTGCTCGAATAATTGAAAAAACACAACATCATGCATTTCATTTAACTCAATGCCTGCTTGCTGCATTTCCTGCAGGACATTACCCGTTTCATCATTGGGGAAAGACATAGTCATTACACTGTTATCGGAAGATGTTCGGCATTATACCCAAGCCAAAAGAAGATGCGAGCATCACTTGGTGACAATAGTTTATTGAAAATAGCTTAGCGGTAGTGGCTTAGTGAGTTCAATAATGTGTTTAGTCGGGGTCGTAAGTGTTCTATTCAATGGAACACATATTGTGATGGCAAGTAAGTGAAAGCTCGCTAATTCGCTCTTCACATTCACTGTCATTTTGGCTGAACGTTTGCACAAATTGCGCTTTACTTAACATACTTTTACCTATGGTATTCACGGCGACAACGCAACCGAGCTCGATAGAGCTTGTATCAACAAAACGGCATTGACTAACATCTTGGCAAACTAAATTATTCAATATGGTCTGTTTCGCTTGTTCTAACTGGCGCAAGCGCGCTAGATCTTTTAATAGCTGTGCTTTCACCTTTGCTTCAACCTCGCTTTCTGCGCTCTCCTCACCACCTTGAGTGGCCAGCGTTAGTTGCGACTGTTCAGGTTCAGGCAAAAGCTCAGTGGTAGGCGAAATCTCATTAGTCAATTCAATTAAAGGCGTTGTAGACTCAGCATGTGGTGGTGCTGTCACTACCTGCTGGGCGCGCGGGCGTGTGGATTGTTGATCATGTTGAGATGCTTCTATCAATGCTCTGGTTTTACGTTCATTTTCTTTGAGCATGTAGCCTAACGCCAATAACACGCTAGTCAGCAAGGCTAGCACCACACAAGCAATAATTAACCATCTAAAAATTGCCTGTTGTAAGGTGTTTTGTCCCATCCGATCACCAGAAGATCTAAGTGGCATGCGAGGTAATCCATTGTTGAGTTTGGCTAAATTGCTTGAGCATTGCCGCGACCGCAAAGCTAATTTTTGCATTCACCTCAATACTGGTGTCTTTCTCGTTCAGGCCAAGTGGGTAGTTCGTTCGCCAAATAGAGCGTCGATGTTTAGGCTGAATCACATCAATCACTAAACTTCCCGCTTTGATATCGAGTCGCTCGGCACGCGTACCTGTTTTGCTATTTGTTAAACAGTATGAACAATAGTTAACACCACGGTTGTAGGTTTTAAAACTACGAGCACTGCGACGCACAACATAGTAGGTTAAGATCACATCTGCTTCGCTGCTGTCTTTAAACGCGAAACCTTGGCTATCCATTGCTTGCTCTATTGCCAGCTCAATACCATTACGCAGACTATCGCTGATTAGCTGCCAGTCGTTAAATTCGTCATTACGCTGGTACAAGCCATAGCTTTGCACTTGGCTAAAATCAAAAATCGGCTGATATTTCACAATGGCAATTTTAGGTTGTGAACTGCAAGCAGTTAACAATAAAAAAGCGCTAAACCAGCACAAGCGGCGAGTAAACTTAGTGAAGTGAAAAAAGCGTTTAAGCGAGCTGATTCGCATAGATTAGTGTTTATTATTTAACGACTCTTGTCAGTTAGCCTACCGAGTGACCAAGAAAATACAAGCATAAAAAAACCAGCAAACTTGCTGGTTTTTTTAAATATCAGTAAGGCTGATTTACTACGCAGTAGTCACACGTGCAAATTTGCGTTTACCGACTTGGTAAACAGCCGTGGTACCGCTTGCAACTTGTACTTTATTGTCTGCTACTTTCTCGCCATCAATTTTCGCAGCGCCTTGCTTAATCATCCGCATCGCTTCAGAGGTACTAGCCACTAAGCCCGCTTCTTTAAGTAAGTTGGCGATGGCGATTACACCGTCGGTAGTGGCAACGGTTAGCTCTGGCATTTCGTCTGGCATCGCACCTTTTTGGAAACGGTTAATGAACTCTTGGTGAGCAGCATCTGCCGCCGCTTGATCGTGGAAACGTGCGATAATTTCTTTCGCTAATTCAATTTTTACGTCACGCGGGTTCGCGCCATCTGCGATTTGCTGTTTGAATGCGTCGATTTCTTCAATCGGCTTAAAGCTTAGTAAGTCGTAGTAGCGCCACATCAAATCATCAGAAATTGACATGATCTTGCCGAACATTTCCGTTGGCGTGTCGGTAATACCAATGTAGTTACCTAACGACTTAGACATCTTCTGAACGCCGTCTAAGCCTTCAAGTAATGGCATCATCAATACCGTTTGCGGGCGTTGACCTTCCACTTTTTGTAGTTCACGACCCATCAATAAGTTGAACTTTTGATCGGTACCACCAAGCTCAACATCAGCTTCAAGTGCTACAGAATCCCAACCTTGAACAAGTGGGTACATAAATTCGTGAATGGCAATTGCTTGGCCGCCTGCATAGCGCTTTTTAAAGTCATCGCGCTCCATCATACGTGCGACGGTTTGGCGTGAAGCCAGTTTTAGCATGCCCGCAGCACCTAACTTTTCCATCCATGTTGAGTTAAATTCCACACGTGTTTTTGCAGGATCAAGAATCTTAAAAACTTGCTCTTTGTAGGTTTCAGCGTTGGCAAGTACATCTTCTTGCGTTAACGGCTTACGAGTAACGTTTTTACCCGTTGGGTCACCGATCATGCCAGTGAAATCACCAATAAGGAAAATGACTTCGTGACCTAACTGTTGGAACTGACGTAATTTGTTGATCAGAACCGTATGACCTAGGTGCAAATCTGGAGCTGTTGGATCAAAGCCTGCTTTAATTTTTAATGGTTTACCTTGCTTAAGCTTTTCTAACAGCTCATCTTCTAGCAAAATTTCTTCGGCACCACGTTTAATTTCAGCAAACGCTTGGCTGACATCAGTCATGTAACTCGCTCCACATCGGTCAATATTATTCATCAATAGGTCGCCGATTCTACTGTAAATTAGGGGCTGGATAAAACCCTGTTACTGTTTAAGCTGTATTTTTTTGTTATAGTGGCACAATTGTTTTTGTTCCTAGTTGATCACTTGAGTAGTAGCCAATTGAAAAATATAAAAAATTTATATTTATCACTGCCTAAACAGCACAAGGTAGTGATCAGCGTAGTGTCCTCGCTACTTGTACTGTCGTTGCTGTTGCCATCAGAGAAAGCAACCGCCAGCAAACAAACACCTGCATTGGAAGTTGGCAAACGTTATCAAGTTACCGCGCTAGGTGTTGCAGAAGTCACAGCGAGTGAAAAAACACAGGGCATTACTCAAGAAAATCATCAACAAAGCACTGAAAAGAGTTCAAAAAACACTCAAACCTCACCTACTGAAACACTTGCTAACAATTTACACCAAACCACTGTTAAGCAAGAAATTGAAGCACCAGAGCCTAAAACGCCGGAATTAAAATGGCAGACAGCAAGAGTTAAAAAAGGTGATTCACTGGCTAAGATTTTCAAGCGTGCTGGCCTAAGTGCGCGCACCACTTATGAAATTGATAAAGCAGCCAAACAGCTCAAGAAAATTAACGTTGGTGATACCCTACGCTTAGGTAAAAACGAGCAAGGCGAATTAGTGTCATTGGCTTATCCTCTGTCGAAAATCAAAACCTTGTACGTTGAGCGTATTGACGATAGCTACCAAACTCGTACTGAAGAAAAAGCAGTTGAAGTACGTGAAACCTTTGCGCATGGCATCATTAATTCAAGTTTTTGGAATGCTGGTATCAGCGCTGGCTTAGACGATAACCAAATTATCTCGCTCGCCAATATTTTTGGTTGGGATATCGATTTTGCGCTAGATATTCGCAAAGGCGACAGCTTTCACGTTGTTTATGAAAACCGCTATGTTGACGGTGAATACATAGGCCCTGGTAAAATTCTGGCGGCAGAATTTGTTAACCAAAACGAAGAATTTAAGGCTATTCGCTTCACTGACGACGAATACTACACGCCGGAAGGCAAAAGTATGCGCAAGGCATTTTTGCGAGCGCCAGTTAATTTCCGCTATATCAGCTCTAACTTTAAGCCACGCCGTTTCCACCCGATCCAAAAACGTTGGAAAGCGCACAATGGCGTAGATTACCGAGCTTCAACGGGCACACCGGTAGTTGCGGCAGGCAATGGTAAAGTCACCCACTCGACTTACAACAAGTACAATGGCAACTATGTATTTATTCAACATGGCGACGGTATCGTTACTAAATATCTACATTTCTCTAAGCGAGCGGTGAAAAAAGGCCAACGCGTTAAGCAAGGTGAAGTCATTGGATACGTTGGTTCAACCGGAATGTCACAAGCACCACACTTGCACTATGAATTCTTAGTTAACGGTACGCACCGTAATCCGCGTACGGTTAAACTGCCAGATGCAAAACCGATCGCGAAAAAGTACAAACAAGCATTTGCTGCCGTTGCACAAAAGCGCATTCAAGAGCTTAATGGCTCAAAGCAAGCGTTATTAGCCATGCAAGGCACCAACAGCAACAACGGCTAACTGGCTGACAATGACACGTTATTACATTGGTTTAATGTCGGGTACTAGCGCCGACGGCATTGATGTTGCCCTTGTCGATTTCAGCCACGGTAAACCAGTACTTGTCGCTAGCCATTATCAAGCCTATGACAACATAACCCAGTCGCAAATCACTTCGCTTTATCTCAGCAGTGATAATGAAATAGAGCGAATGGGACGCCTGGATAAAGCGCTTGCTAAACAATTTAGCAGTGCGGTAAAAACGCTGCTTGCCAACGCAAGCCTTGATGCAGAGCAGATCATAGCAATAGGTAACCATGGCCAAACCATTCGCCATCGTCCGTCACTAGCGAGCCAAGCAGAAACACACCCTTTTACCTTACAAATTGGCTGTAGCCAAACATTAGCCTGTTTAACTGGGATACCGGTGGTTGGTCAATTTCGCTTAAAAGATATTGCACTTGGTGGCCAAGGCGCGCCGCTCGTACCGCCATTTCATCAATTTCTTTTAGCAGGCACACCAGCGGCAAATAATCACAATGTTATTGTTAATATTGGCGGAATCGCCAACCTAACTTACTTACCGAGCAATAACCAAGATGTTCAGGGCTATGATACAGGCCCCGGCAATTGCTTACTCGATGATTGGTACCAACAGCATCATCAAGACAGTTATTTTGATAAAAATGGCGAATGGGCAGCTTCAGGCGCTTACAATCAAAAATTACTAAACACCCTGCTAAGTGACGACTTCTTCAAACAACCCGCACCGAAAAGTACGGGGCGCGAAGTATATAACCTCGCATGGTTAAATAAGCATTTGGACAACCAAGCGCACAAACCAGAAGACGTACAAGCAACCCTACTTAAATTGACGGCGCGAACTATCGCTGATCAAATAAAGAAACTTATCGCGGGTTCAACACAAACTTGCGCAGTTTGGCTTTGTGGCGGTGGTCGTTTAAATCCAACACTTCAACAGGCGTTAGCAAAAGAGCTTGATAGCGTTTCTGTTGCTGCAATAGAACTACTGGAAATTGATGGCGACCAACTCGAAGCAATGGCATTTGCTTGGCTTGCCTTTGCTTATATCAACCAGCTGCCTAGTAACATGCCGGCCGTGACTGGCGCTGAAAAAGCAACCACACTAGGTGCACTATTCTTACCTTAGCCACTAATTTTTAAGCACTTTTTAAAAACACTCCGAAAAACTAGCAAGCTACTGATTTACTTCTATACTGGTAATTCGCCTGTTTGTTTTTTATACAAAACTGAACATGAATTGTGATCTGGGAACTATCAGCAGAACGTTTAATCTAAACATCTGCGGTATATCTCAACTTTTCTTTTTAGGAGGAACAATGGAGTTTAACGATATTCATATAGGCATGAAGTGCGGCAGTAAGAAAGGAAGTGGCACCGTAACATGGATAGACAGCTCTACACGTACCGTATACATAGCTGACACCGACAATAACAGCAGTTTTGAAGTTAATTTTGAGGAGTTAGTTGAAGACCCTCAAGTCCACAACAAACAGGATATTTATTATTAGCGTAATCAACCTCGATTGTCCGTTTTCACTAGAGAAGCCTAGTTAACGCAATGTTAGCTAGGCTTTTTTGTTACCTCAGTTTTTCATACCAGTTGAGCTAGCTGCTAAAAGCTTCAGAAATTAAAAATCCTTTAATGCTAATAGCTTAGAAATTCCGCTTAAATTACTGCTTGATCACAAATCAAATAATAACTATTATCACTTGCGTTTTTATATTCCAGATCATTTAAGAGGTACCGATGTACGTTTGTATCTGCAAAGGCATTACAGATAAGCAAATCAAACAAATGGTTATCGAGCAAGGTGTAGGTTCAATTCGCGAACTTAAACAGCAGCTTGATATTGCCTCGCAATGCGGTACCTGTGTGAAACTTACCCAACAAATTATCGACAATACCATCGTTGATGAAAGCCTATTTAAAGATGTTGGCTAACTAAAACAAGCTGCTATCAATAACCTAATTGATAATCATTATTTTTAACAAGTCATTGACTTTGTTGTATTTTTTGCATTCCCCTATATCCCCACTATACTGATATTGCCCTTTACTCATTACGGACAATATCATGAAATCGCAAACCGACATTATCGCGATGTTAAACAAGGTATTAACAACCGAGCTAACGTCGATCAATCAATATTTTCTGCACGCTAGAATTTTCAAAAACTGGGGGTTCAGCCAACTTAACGAAAAGTGCTACAAAAAATCGATTCTCGATATGAAGCAGGCTGACAAACTCATTGAACGTATCCTCTTTCTAGAGGGCCTACCTAATTTACAACAGCTTGGCCAACTAGCCATTGGCGAAGAAACCACGGAAATGCTCAAATGCGACTACACGTTTGAACTAGGCCAACGCACCGTATTGCAAGAGGCTATTGCCTTGTGTGAAACCGAGCAAGATTTTGTGAGCCGTGACATGTTGACCGAGATCCTCGAAGGTGAAGAAGAGCATATTGATTGGATCGAAACACAAGAGTATCAAATAGCAAACATGGGTATTGAGAAATACCTACAAGCACAGCTTTAGGAGACAACAATGAAAGGTGATAAAGCAATAATCGACAGCTTAAATGACCTGCTTGCCTATGAGCTTGCAGCGATGGATCAGTATTTTATCCACTCCAGAATGTATCATGACTGGGGCCTACATAAATTATTCGAACGCATAGACCATGAATTCGATGATGAGAAGGGCCACGCCTCACTGCTTATCGAACGCATTTTGTTTCTAGAAGGCACACCAGATATGGTCAAACGTGAAGGCCTGAAAATAGGTAAAGACGTACCAGAAATGCTCGCCAGTGACTTACGAGTTGAATACGCAGTTGATGCGAAACTTAAAGAAGTGATGGCACTTTGTGAAAGCAAGCAAGACTACGTTAGCCGCGACATGCTGCAAACGCTTATTAACGATACCGAGTCAGACCACGCATTCTGGCTAGAACAGCAACTAGGTTTAATTGATAAGATTGGGCTAAGTAACTACTTACAGTCGCAAATGTAAAACTAACAATGCTTGCTAAGCAAAAATTAAAAAACCCAGCCTAGTTGCTGGGTTTTGTTTTATTGGCGACTATACACTTAAATCACCATTTAGCTATCTAATAGCGTGTAAAAACACACTCGTTAGAACGGAATATCGTCGTCAAAGTCGATAGTTGGTTCTTGTGGGTTTACCTTAGGTGCTGCTGGCTGCTGAGGCGCTTGGTTAAAGCCACCTTGTGCTTGGCTTGGCTGCTGAGCAGGTGCTTGATTGAAACCACCTTGCTGCTGTGGTGCTTGATTAAAGCCGCCTTGTGGTTGGCTTGGTTGCTGCGCTGGCGCTTGATTAAAACCACCTTGCTGCTGAGGTGCTTGGTTAAAGCCACCCTGCTGTTGAGGTGCCTGATTAAAGCCACCTTGTTGCGCTGCCGGTTTAAAACCGCCCTGCTGCTGAGGTGCTTGGTTGTAACCGCCTTGCTGTTGGAAACCACCTTGACCTTGGCCACGAGAATCTAACATTTGCATGTCGTTAACGATAATTTCAGTCGTGTATTGATCTTGGCCTTGCTGGTTTTGCCACTTACGCGTTTGTAAACGACCTTCTAAGTAGACCTTAGAACCCTTTTTCAGGTATTCGCCAGCAATTTCAGCAAGACGCTGATACATGACAATACGGTGCCACTCAGTTTTCTCTTTTTGCTCACCTGTTTGCTTGTCTTTCCAAGTTTCACTGGTTGCAACGGTAAAGTTAGCCACAGCGCCGCCGTTTGGCATAAAACGAACTTCTGGGTCTTGGCCCAAATTACCTACAATAATTACTTTATTAATACCACGACTGGCCATGTATATTTCCTATTCAATATCTGACAGTAAGCAACACGTACTGACTATAAAACCATCGTTATTCGCTCACAGGCGCACGATAGAAAATTGATCATCTTAGCTGATCGATTCTACCACTGTGTGGCTCGATGCAACAGTAAAAGATCTTTATCTGATCTAAAAATCTCGTCCCCAAATATTGATCATTACTGCCAAGCCAGAGCTAGCTAGCGTCAGATGACGACTCGACTAAATGTTCGGTTAATAGCTGACGAATATTTTCTGGAATAACTGCTGATTTTTGCTGTTTGAAATCAAAGTGCACCATGACCGCAGTGCCACTGGCAACCCGCTGGCCGTTTTGCCAAAGCTCTTGGTAAACATCAAATGAAGAGCCACCAATTCGGCTAATTGCGGTACGCACTTCCATGGTCTCGCCATAATACATTTGCGCTTCAAAGGAGACATCAATTTTGGCCAAAATAAGTGGCCAGTTTGCGGTATCTAAGCTTGGCGTAAACAGCCTGAAAACTGGGGTTCTAGCGCCTTCAAACCAAATGGGAACTTTTGTATTGTTAATGTGACCAAGCGCGTCGGTATCACTAAAATGTGGCGTAAAAGATTCCGTAAACATTGGCATCTCATGGTTATTGCAAAACGCTTATATTAACCAAATTAAGACAATACGCTAGCCGCAAGCGAAAACTTCAAGCCAACTTTGCTATCACTAAACAAAAAAAGGAATAACACGCACGAATTAAATATCTCTATAATCGAAGAAAATCGAACGAATTGCCTCGAACCGGCTAGAAAACACGATGATCAAGTTTGAAATTAACGGTAAACCTACAGCACTAGATGTTGATCCTAACGCACCTTTACTTTGGGTAGTGCGCGAAGTCATTGGCCTAACAGGAAGCAAATTTGGCTGCGGTATGGGCTTATGCGGTGCATGTACTATGCATTTAAATGGTGAGCCTGTTCGCACATGTGTACTGCCTGTCAGTGCAGCTAATGGTCAAAGGGTAACGACAATTGAAGGCATTGCGGATGGCGAAACATTGCACCCGGTGCAACAAGCTTGGGTCGATGAAAATGTACCACAGTGCGGTTATTGCCAGTCAGGGCAAATCATGTCGGCGTTGGCATTATTAGAGAAGAATACCAATCCGAGTGACAAAGATATTCAAGCGGCGATGGCAGGCAATATCTGTCGCTGCGGCACATACCCACGAATTGAAAAAGCGATTAAGCGAGTGATCAACAACAAGCAATCATTGCAGCAAAGTTCACTAAAAGAGTCACCGATAAACACTAGCGCTTCATCTAGCAATACTGCCAATGGCGTCGAAATATATGAACCCGCTAAGCGAGAAGTGCCTAACGAAGCTGGCCCAGCAGTAAAAGCTACAAGGGAGGCAATGTAATGACTATTACTCGTCGTGGCTTTCTCAAGTTAAGTACTAAGCTTGCAGCGGCATCTGGTGCCAGTTTAATTGTTCCCGTTTCAGGCTGTGCGGCGAAACCCAATGCCTTTGCGCAAACAAGTAGCGCAAGTTATCAAGATGAAGGCTTTATTCAAATACTCGCCACAGGTGAAGTGCACTTTGTGTTGCCACGAGATGAAATGGGCCAAGGTATTTACCACGGGCTAACCACACTCATCGCCGAAGAACTGGCGATTGCCCCTGAGCGCATCAAGGTGCATTTTGCTCCGGTTGATAAAACCTACACCAATACCGGTTACAAAATGCAAGGCACCTGGGGCAGCAGCAGTATTCGCGAACACTACCGACCGCTTCGCCAAGCTGCCGCGAATGCGCGAGAAACGATACTCAAGGCTGCCAGCACTCAGCTCAGTACTCTCCTTAATACAAACTCCAGTATCCAGCGAAATGAGCTAACCCTTAACAATGGTTTTGTTGTATTCCAAGACAATAAATACCCAATGGGAGATTTTATTCCAGCGGCAGCTCAGCTAACTCCCGTTGACAATGCCCCGCTTAAAGCCGCCAGTGAATTTCAGCACATTGGCAAACACAGCAAGCGAATCGACATTACAGCCAAAGTCACAGGGCAAGCAAACTATGGTATTGATTTGGGCGAAAATGTGCCTAATTTACATCGTGCAACCGTTATCCATGGGCCAAGTATAGATGCAACACTTGTCGATTTTGATGCCAGCAGAGCGCTTGCGCTAGAGGGGGTAACCGATGTTGTCGCGGTGCCTACAGGTCTTGCCATTGTTGCTAAACATTACTGGCAAGTACAACAAGCGATTCCTCTGATCGATATCAATTGGTCACAAGGGGATTTAGCGACATTCAATAGTAATGAGTTACCACAACACCTAACGCAAAAGCTATCACAAGAATCCGGTGTTAAAGCGTTTATACAAGGTGATGGTGCTGATGCCCTAAACGACGATGAATACCAAGCGCTAAATCATCATAGCGCGACTTATTTCGCACCTTATCTGGCCCATATGACCATGGAGCCAATGAACTGCATTGTTCATATCAATGATGAGCAGTGTGATATTTGGGTTGGTACGCAAGCGCCAGAATTTGCCCGTAACGGTGTCGCTGATCTGCTGGATCTTAATCGCGACAAAGTTACCTTGCGCAACCAATTTATGGGCGGCGGTTTTGGTCGACGTGTTGGCGTAGACTATATTTTGGAAGCCGCTCACATTGCCCGTCAAACCAATAAGCCGATTCAACTTATTTGGTCGCGCACCGAAGACTTGCACAATGACTATTATCGACCTCCAGCACTTATTCAATACCAAGCGAAAGTTGACGATAATGGCTATTTAAAAGTACTTAGTGGCCGACGAGCTGGCCCTAATATTTTCCCCTATGTGCTGCCAGAAGCCTTGCCTGCTGTGCTGCCAGCCTTTGTGCCGTCGGGCGTTTCTGCATGGCTGGCGAAACGCGGCGGCGATGTGATCAACAACTGGAAGAATGAAACGTCGAGCGTTGAAGGGCTATTTGAAGACTACTTGCCTGAGCATTGTGAAATTCGCAATGTCACATACGATCCGGGCATCCGCACAGGCTACTGGCGCGGCGTAGGTCATTCACTTAGTGGTTTTTTTAAAGAAACTTTTATTGATGAGCTCGCCTACCAAGCCGCACATGATCCTGTCGAGTTTCGCTTGAAAAACCTAAAAGATGAAGGGCTAAAGCAAGTGCTAAGCATTGCTGCCAAACAAGCTAATTGGCCAGCTAAACCAGCATCGACAAGCCCAGAACCAACAAGCAGAGGCAAGCGCGCCTTAGGTGTTGCCGTGCATCGTTCATTAAAAACCGCAGTGGCACAAATTGCTGATGTTTCAGTCGAGGCCGATAAGATTATTGTCCACTCGGTGACCTGCGTTATTGATTGCGGTGTCGCGATCAACCCCGACGTTATCAAAGCGCAAATGGAAGGCAGCATTATTTTCGGCATGTCGGCCGCATTGAACAGCCAAGTTAAGATTACGCAAGGCCAAATAACGCAAACGAACTTTCATGACTATCCGATCATGCGTTACCCGCAAGCACCACAAATTAACGTTTATATTGTGCCGTCAACCAAGCCGCCAACAGGTGTGGGTGAACCAGGCGTGCCTCCTATCGCAGCAGCGATTGGCAATGCAATTTATGCCGCGACCGGCAAGCGCCTTCGTTCGCTACCACTAGCGCTTAACGAATCTGCATAAGTAGACTTGATATAAAAAAGCCCGTGAATCAACCGACTTTGATTCACGGGCTTATCTTTTGTTTACGCAAATGCATTGGTGCAGCATGTTGCGCTATTGAGCTAAACGCTAGGCAAAAACAACATTTCGCTCGCCATTCACAATGGCTTGCAGAATCGTTTTCACGTTTGATGCTTTCATCACTTTCGGCACAGCATAAGACTCTTTTGCCTCAGATAACGCATCGCGCGCAATTGCATCAAAATCACTATCTTTTAAGCCTTCCAATGTTGCCGGAATTTGCACTTCTTCTGATAGTTGATCAATACGCTTGATAAAATCTGCAGCAAGCACTTTTTCATCTAAAGACTTTGGCTGTGTTGCTAAAGCGCGTTCTAATTCAGCAAAGCGAGATTGGCAAACACTTTGGTTGTAACGCAGTACTTTCGGCAATATCACGGCATTGGCTAGGCCATGCGGGGTATTGTAATGCGCGCTAATTTGATGAGAGATAGCATGCACATAGCCAAGACCGGTTTTACTAAAGGCATAGCCTGCTAGAAATGAACCTAGTGCCACCATTTCTCTGGCATGTAAGTCGCTACCGTCTTGGTAAGCAATAGGTAAATACTTCACCAACAATCGAATCGCAGAAACCGCATCGCGCTCCGCATCGCTAAATTTTACCGTTGAAGTATAAGCCTCAATGGCATGTGTTAAAGCGTCCATACCCGTTGTAGACGTCATTTCTGGCGGCAAGCTCGCGATTAACTTAGGGTCTAACGCAGCCGACACAGGCACGTATTTAGGGTCAATAAAAAACTGTTTTTTATGAGTGCTGGTATCAGAGATAACTGCGATTGCAGTAACTTCAGAGCCCGTACCTGATGTACTTGGCACCGCATAAAGTGGTAACGGAGGATTTTTGACTTTTAGCATGCCAATCAGCTTGCTCGACACCGCGCCATTGGTTAGCGCCGCACTCACCACTTTCGCCGTATCAATCGCCGAACCACCGCCGACAACCAACACGCTGTCACATTTATTGGCTATCGCTAAACTGAGGCAATCTTCAACAATTTTAAAGGTTGGATTTGCCGCAACTTCGTCAAATACAGAGACTTCGCAGCCCGCCTGCGTGAAGCTTTCAACGGTACTTTTTATCGCGCCATTGGCATTAAGAAAACCATCAACAATTATGAGTGGCCTTTTGTGACCATTGACCACCATTAATTCCGTTAACTTAGCCGTTGCTCCCAGCCCTTGAAATAGCGTTGGCTTTTTCGTTGGGAAAAATGTCGAAAGACACTTAATCGCATATTTATTAATTGTTGAACGCACACCTATTCTCCATTGTATCAAGTCGGTATTTGAATTATTAACAACTCTGTTTCGATGCCTTAACGTGCACAGCTTGGTGTACTCGCTAACTCACCTAAATTTTCCATTACAAATCAGGTATTTTTATAAGTGAAATTGTCAAAGCTCAGTATGTTATTGCTTTGACTTTTGCACTAATGGGTTCTCTACACGCTTTTCGTATGAACCAAATGTCAGCACTTTATGTGTTAGTTCTATATTGAGAGCTAAGCGCTTACACTAGAAATTTGAGTAATTACTCAGTTTTCTCTATCTAAACCTGTGAACAAAAAAAACGCAAGTGAAATTTATTAACCCCGATCAAAAAATGGAATAGCTATTTTTCAAACAAACAAGTAATACTTAAACCGTGCCAATGACTTGCTCACTTTTTAAGAGCTAAAATTATCGTTAAAAAAATTTTTCTAAGCAGGTGCTGGCACGGCAAGGAACGATGAAAAAGTAACAACAAGAAAAGGCAACAACAGGAGTAAGGTGTAATGTCATCAACAGCAGAAAAAGTCGCGCTAATTGTCGGGGCCGGCGACTATATTGGTAGTGCGATTGCGAAACGATTCGCCCAAGAAGGTTACCTCGTAAGTTTAGGGCGCAGAAAAGTAGAAAAACTACAGCCACTCGTCGATGAAATAAGTGAACTCGGAGGCAAAGCAAAAGCCTTTGCGTTAGATGCTCGCGACGAAGCCAATGTTGAGCAAGTATTTGCTGACATCGAAAATACCGTGGGCGAAATTGACGTGATGATCTTTAACGTTGGCGCCAATGTTCAGTTCCCCATTCTAGAAACCACTTCACGTGTATTCCACAAAGTTTGGGAAATGGCCTGCTTTGCTGGTTTTTTAAATGGGCGTGAAGCGGCTAAATATATGGTGCCAAGAAAACGCGGGTCAATCTTTTTCACAGGAGCGACTGCCAGTGTAAAAGGCAATGCAGGGTTTGGCGCGTTTTCTAGTGCTAAGGCAGGTCTGCGCTCGCTTGCACAAGCCATGGCACGTGAGTTGGGTCCACAAAATATTCACGTTGCTCACTTGGTCATTGATGCCGGTGTAGATACAGAATGGGTGCATCAGTTGATGAAAGAGCGCGGTATTGACGAGAGTTCACTGCCAGAAGACGGTTTAATGAAGCCCGAATCAGTCGCACAAGCATACTGGCAGTTGCATCAGCAATCTCGCGATGCATGGACCTTCGAGCTTGATATTCGCCCATATGCAGAAAAATGGTAAGCAAGGAGCAACTTATGACCACAAACGTCGAGTTTCACTTTGATTTTGGTAGCCCTAATGCCTACTTAGCCCACCTTTTAGTGCAAGAATTAACACAGAAAAAAGCAGTTAATTTTGATTACGTACCTGTACTACTTGGCGGCATTTTTAAAACAACAGGCAATACGTCACCGTTTCTGGCGAACCAGAAAATAAAGAACAAGTTTGCCTATATGCAAGCCGAGTTACGTCGATTTTTAACCCGTTATCAGCTAGCCGATAAGTTTAAACTGAACCCGCATTTTCCAGTTAATACACTGATGATTATGCGTGGTGCAATTGCTGCGCAAAGCCTTGGCGAGCAGGTATTTGAGAAGTACGTTAATACCATGTTCGATGGTATGTGGCGACAAGGCTTAAAAATGGACGACGCACAAGTATTGATAGAGGTACTGTCTGCCGCCGATTTGCCAGCCGATGAGATTATGACGCTGTGCCAAAGCGATGAAATTAAGCAAAAGCTGGCAGCAAATACGCAATATTCAGTAGACAAAGGCAGCTTTGGCGCGCCGAGTTTTTATATTGGAGACGAATTGTTCTTTGGTAAAGAAACCGTAGCAGAAATAGCTGAGCGTTTGTCGTAACTGTAAAATAAGTTACCCACTAAACAAACTAATTACACACGTGGTGCGGCTGACTTTCTAGTTTACGAGTATAATCAAATCACTAGCGTGACAATATCGCCTTGGCGCAGCAGTCACGCTATCGCATTGATTAAATATTACCTTAACTAAGAAGGAAGTCAGCCACTGATGAGCAGTGTGTTATTTTATCTACTCAGTATTTACCTGCTAGCCTGCATTATTATTCTGGCCTTGTGCTTTCGCTCAGCATACGCTCATCAGCGATTAGGCATCAGTTATCCGAAATTAACACTGCAAGGCTTTTGGCGAATTCATCTCGAAGCGATTACCAGCTCTGCCAAGATTGTATGGTGGGCAATATCCAAGCGCGACAAAAAAGATCCGATCAAAATCAGTAAAGATCACCGCCCTTATATTTTATGTGTGCATGGTTTTTACATGAATGGCAGCTGTTTTTATGGCTTGCGCCAAACGCTGTCAGCACAAGGCTTTGATTCTTGGGCGATTGATATGGGCAAGCCCTACATTGCTCCGCAGGTTTATGTCGAACGTTATGCCCAAGCCATTCAAGAAATCATTCGAATTGACCCTAATCGCAAGATAGTTGTGGTCGCCCATTCCATGGGAGGTTTGATCACCCGTTTAGTACTGCAACGCCACCCTGAGCTTGCCCCTCACATTGGCCTAATCATCACCTTAGGTAGCCCACATCTAGGCACCGCTAGTGTTACCCGTTTTGCGCTTAAATGGACGAGAAAAATGTTTTATAGCAAAGGTAATTTTATTAAGAGTTTACCGAGTTTTGAAGCGCTTATTCCCAATACAAAAGTGTTCACAATCGCCTCGAAACAAGACTTAATCGTTTACCCATATACCTTCAGTCATTTGCCTGGCACTGAAGTCATTGATTTAGAGTGGATTAGTCACGGTGGATTGTTAACAAAGCAAGATTGCCAAGAGATGGTAGTAGACTTACTGGATCAAGAAGCTGACACTATTGGTGGCAGATTCTAACTGACAAGCGCTCATCAACAAGTCAGCGAAGCTGTCGGTTTTTGGGATAAATTAGTCTGACTTATCGTTGCGAGTAGTTCGCATAAACCGATAAAAACGCAATAAAAAAGCTAGAAAACCGACATAGTAATTTGTCTGCTTTCTAGCTTCTATCGCTACAATAGCACTCGACTTTTGATCGACTAGTACTTTAGCCTATTTTCAAAGTGCTAATTAAAACGAGTAGTTAACTTGCGCACTTAGGATAGTTGCATTTGAGCTTTGCGTAGCATTCAGTTCTGAACTGATCGGGCCAACGGCACGAGATTCTGAAAGGCTAACTTCACGACCGTAAACCTTCAATAAAGAGAAATCGATTGTCGTTGACTCATCCATTGTGTAAGTCGCACCAGCACTGAACCATTGACGATCAGTATCTGGAATGTTTAGTGTGCGATGCTCAGTTGTCGCTGCACCTTCGTCGTACGCGTAACCTGCACGAACTGTCCATGCGTCAGATAATTCGTAAGTTGCACCTAAGCTTAGTTTCCAGTTATTTTCAAAGTGCTCTTCAGCAATTGGGAAAATAGTACCGTCAGCTAAATCCGCTTCTAATACATCAAAGCTGCTCCAACCAAACCAGTTAGCACTTGCTTGAATTGATAGCGCGTCAGTAATCTGTTGGCTAATTGCAAATTCAGCAATTGCTGGTAAATCTAGGTCAACCGTACCCGACTGGTTTGCACTTGCAATCACTTGTGATGATAAGTCACCTGAAACTTCTAACTTAGTTTCTGAGCGGTAGCTTAAACCAATGTTAGTTGAGCTTGTTGGCTTCCAAAGTACACCAACATTCCAGCTGTAGCCCCAGTCATCACCTTCCATTTGCGCAATTTGAGCACCAGCTGGTACTAAACCGCCAACCGCGTCAGAAATAACGTTAGAAACAGCAGAGCCTAATTCCGCTTCAACAAAGCTTGCTGTAACACCTAAGCCTAAGCTTAACTCTTCTGACACTTGATAAGCGATAGTTGGGTTGATGCCTAAGCTCGTGATTTCAGCTCTGTCACCGAAGTGTAACGCGTTGAAATCTGAATCAAAGTCAGTTGATAAACCGAAGTTAGCAAATACACCTAAACCCGCAGACCATTTGTCGTTTAGTGGCTGAACGTAGAAAAATGCAGGAACCACTGCACTTGGGCTAACGTCATCATGTGATGCGTCGTGAGTCACTGTACCCGCGGCAGTACCTACAGTTACTGTGCCGTCAATATCAATACCTGGGTCAATGTAGCTAGCAAAGGCACTTAATTGAGCCTTGTCGAATTCAGTAATCGCGGCAGCGTTTGAGTATAACACTGTCGCATTTTCAGCAAGTGCTGCTTGACCAGCGAATGCACGGCCTAAGCCGTTAGCACTGTGCTCGTGCAGGTAGAAACCTGCTGCTGTTGCAGAAGTAGATAATAAAACGGCTCCAACTTGTAAGCCCGCTGCAATAAGATTTAATTTAAAAGATTTGGTTTTCATTTATTTAATAATAACTCTTTCGTGTTTTCTAATGGTTGCGTAAACCTATAGGCGGCAACCTCATTGAAAAGCAAAGTACTCGTTAGAGTCGCAAACAGTCCATTCACACGCTAGATAACTAGCGGCTCACCTTGCTTAACGATTGATTTAGCGAAATGCTTGAAAAGAAGAGATATGTGTACTGCAAGCCAGAAAAATCCTAGCTTTCACTGAGAGAAAAAGTATGCGATACAACTAAAAAACTTCAACATACGACGCCAAAAAGCGGAGCATTCTACCCCAGCTTCACTGAGTAATGAAGCCATACCAGTTGGGTATTGGGTAAATTCTGATAAAGATGGCGAAGAAAAGACCGATCCTTGCCATAAATTCCACGCGGGGATGCTATGCGAAATTCATGACTCTGAATAATAAATTTATTTCACAACAGCTATAAAATTTTTTGATAAGTATGGAGTGAACTAGCCAAGCAAAACTCACTCGGCTAGAGCGTTTACAGGCAACAGCTAGCTGTCATCACCACCTTCGGCTAACATATATTGCGAGAATAATTCGACCACTTCTTTCACGACAGGAATTAATAAATTCTCTGGTTTTAATAGGCAGCGACATTGCCAAAAGACTTCTGTTTGAAAGTCGAGTTTCACTAACTCACCGCTAGCAAACTCTTTATGGAATAAGGTCTCTGGGCCAGCCGTGACGTAATCAGAATTAGCGACTATGGTTTTAGCCATGTTGTAATTGTCGCAAATGATCATCGGATCTAGCGGACGACCACGCAGTAGATCCGTCACTTGGCTGCCTAGGCTTTTCGGGATATTTGGCGTGATGGATTTGTATTTCATCAGCACTTCTAGGCTGACATTCTTCTCTTTCGCGAGCTCATGATCTTTGCGAACAGCAGCAACTAGCTTGTCGTAATTCATAAACGGCGTAATGAATTCGTTCGGTACATCGTTTGCAGCAAACGGCCCAATCGCAATATCAATTTGGCTTTTCTTTAACGCGTCGAGTAAACCTTCAGACGACATGGTGACGACTGAGATCTTAAATTTATAGTCTTGTTCGGCAAAGTCTAATAGTGCTTTAGGTAAAATATCTTGTTCAATGATTGGGCCAACACCAACGCGCACGGTGCCGCCGACTAAATTGGCCATTAGTTCCAGCTGACGCTCGATAATATCAAGCTGACTTTTCAGCTCATCGCCCTTTCTTAACAGTAGGCGAGCCGTTTCTGTTGGGATCATGCCAGCGCTGTCGCGGAAGAACAATTCCATATTAATTTTTTGCTCTAGGCGGCTAACTTTTTTGCTTAACGTGGGTTGTGAAACACTCAATAATTCAGCAGCTTTATTGATACTACCAACCTCACTGATCACCTTGATCATGTGGATATCTGAAATATCGATCACATCAAATGCCTGTTGTATATAATTTTTTGTGCCCGCTAGCATAGTATGTGGTTAATAGAATGTATAGGAATAACGTATATAAGCTTGCGCTATAGCGAGTAATGTTTGCGCTACATCAATGGCGAGTGATCACTAGGTTGGAGCAGGTAAACTGCCGAAAATTTAAAAAATTAAATGTTGTAAATAGCAAAATGGGCAAAAGGTTTAATACCTTTTGCCCATTTTCTGACTGCTTTTTTAAAGGTTTAGTAGGCGCTTTATTCGCTTTATTCCTACTAAGCGCGAACGCGCTTAACGGTTTGACCACGTTTCCAGAAGTTAAACAATACCGCGATCACTGACCAAATTCCGCGTACTTTGGTCTTTGGACTTTTGCCATCGCCCATACGGCGAATGTTATCGGTGTACCAGCTAATTTCCATAATCGCCATTTGATCAATTTTCTTGATACCCGTGGTGATTGGCTGAACCGTTGAAACAAAACCTTGGCCGTTAAGTACTTTGTTGGCTAAATCAGGGTCAACTGCTAATGGGCGTGCAATACCTACTACGTCAACCGCACCAGAATTAACCGCTTCTTCCATAGCTGTCTGGCTTCTGAAACCACCCGTTACCATAATTGGCGCAGAAACGTTTTCTTTTAATTGCTCAGCAAACTCTAAGAAGTAAGCTTCACGCTTTTTCGTGCTCTCTTTCAGGTTACCTTTACGGTTTACTGGGTTCTCCCAGCTACCACCTGAAATTTCAATCATGTCGATACCAAGCTCATCTAAGCATTTACATACTTCAATTGACTCTTCTTGCGTAAAACCACCTTTTTGGAAGTCTGAAGAGTTTAGTTTGATACCAACAGCAAAGTTTTGACCTAGCTTAGCGCGAATGGCTTTGTACACTTCAGTAACGAAACGCATTCTGTTTTCTAAGCTACCGCCCCACTTATCTTCACGTTTGTTGTGATTTGGTGATAAGAATTGGCTAATAAGGTAACCGTGTGCACCGTGTAGCTGAACACCATCGAAACCAGCTTTTTCTAAAATGCTCGCTGTGTTAGCAAAACGCTCGATAATATCTAAGATTTCTTCTTCTGTTAGCTCACGCGGTGGGAAGAACATATCGCTAGCTAGTGGCACAGCAGATGGTGCTACAGGGTGACCGTTTAAGAATTTAGGTGATTGCTTACCTGGGTGGTTTAGCTGTGCCCAAATTTGGCCGCCTTTTGATTTTGCACCACGAGCCCAAAGCTCTAATAAATGCATGTCTCGCTCATCTTCAACAGCAACCGCTAATGGTTCGTTAGCATGGCGCTTATCAACCATAACGTTACCAGTTACTAATAAACCTGAACCACCTTCTGCCCAAGTACGGTATAAGACTTCAAACTGTCTTACTACTCGGCCATCGCCAGTTGCCATGGCTTCATTCATTGCAGACTTACAAATTCGGTTTTTAAGAACAGAACCTGAACGTAGTTTAAGCTCTTCTGATAGTGGAGTGTTTGACATCTTAAATCCATCTTATCTTGGGGTTTAACGTGCCACGATAGTACTTAATAAAATTTAGTCAAGGTAATGAACTTATTTTTGCTACGTTATGAAAATTTTGAATGGCTAAGTTTTTCATTATTTTTGGAGTTATTTTTAGAGTTATTACTCTATGAAATATCCATATATCAAAAGCTTATATTCGATAAATTATTAAGGGTGAGTAAATTTTTTCACTGTTCGAAATTAAGCTTCCTTACCTATGATGTAATCAAACAGTAATTTAGACATTGATTTGTTTTAGGTGGATTTGTAAATGAAAACGGTTCGAGTAATTTGCTCAATACAAGAAGGTTCACTTGGCTATAACAATATTAAGCAGCTTGAGGCAGTAATCTCGAGTACTTATAAAGCCCATTTTGGTGCTGACTATCGCCTAGTATTTGCTTGGTTAGACTTGCCTTATCGTCAATCATACATAGCAGGTAAGCTGTCTTGTGCATCAACCGTACAGTTACCAGTAGAAGATGGTATGCCAGCTGACAAACGTCATCCATTTATGAGCGAGATTTGCGCGAAGTGGCAACATATTACTGGCTGTAGCAAGAATGAAATCATCCTAGTATCGCCAGACATGTCAGAGTACGAACGAATGCACGAAGCCTTTGATGCACGTGTTGATGAAAAGGTACGTAAGAAAACTAAGCTGAAAATGATGTTGCGCTTAATTGTTGGTTATTTCAAAAAAGGTTATCTGACCACTAGCACAGACCTTTAATCCATCTACAATTTTAATAGTAATACTAAATATTTGAGGGATAACACTATGCCACTTTATACCGTGTCAACGAAAAACCCGCTACCGGAAGCGACTAGAGAAAAGCTAGCCGTGTTAATTATGGATGTTCATTGTGGTATTACCGGTGCGCCAGAAACCTTTGTGAATGTAACATTTGCACACAACGCTGTTTTACAGCCGCGCGCGACCGTTAACGTCTTAGGTGCTGTACGAAAAGGTCGAACGCCGGACATGAACGATACGCTATCAGCAGATATGACACAGCGCATTGCTAATTTACTTGAATTAACGCCTTATGAAATTGATCTTTCATTGCACGAAGTACCTGCCCAATGGGTAATGGAAGGTGGTGAAATTTTACCAGAGCCAGGTGAAGAAGCACTTTGTGAGTGGCTGCAAAAAGAGCACGCTTAGCCACAACTAACACTTCTCTAATTTATTATGTTTAGCCGTTAATTTAGAACGAAGCAGCGCATAATACTAAGATTTTCCAGCTTTGCTTTATGGCAATGCTGTGATACTTTGTGCAATATTAGTACAGCTGGAAAACACTATTTTTTAAACATTAGTACCTGTATTGAAAAGCTTTTTGTTTCAATCCTAATGTTGTTATTAGAAATTTCTGCTCATTAGCCTGCCTTGATCAAAGTAAGGCGACAAATTGCAGCTATAATTTCTCTCATACAAATTATTTAAGAATAAATAGCCAACGGAATTAGGCAGTTAACCCGTAATTTTCAAGCTATTTAGCCTTTAACATGTTGTAGGAGTAGAATGAAACGAGCTGTTTATCCCCTAATTCTTGCAATAGGCTTATTTACTTCATATTGCCAAGCCGAAACGCCTATCACATTTGCTGGTGTGCTCGCTGAGAAGATTCAGCAACACGACAAACAAGGTTATTTGGATAAGATTTATCAAGAGATTGCTAGACGCACGAGCCTAACAATAAATTATGACGTTATGCCGATGGCGAGAACCATGAGTTTGTTCGATCATAAAAAGGTTGACTGTATACTGCCCGGCTCTTCTAACCGTTATTTTGATCGAACCAAACAACACGATATTGTGCGTTCGCAGGCCATATCTGCCTTACTGCTATTCAAATTTACTTTTGAGCGCAATCAGGCGCTGTTAGCAGCTCAAGACTTGGCTGATGTTAATATTGGCTATGTACGCAATATTAAGATGTTTAACGCACTGAACATGCCGCCATTTGATAACGCAACCCATATTGTTGCCAGCCATCACAGACACCTATTTGATATGCTGCATTTTGGTCGCACTGAGCTTATTGTCGGCTGGTATCCGGTCGTAAATATGCTAGCAACAGCACGTAATAGCGAGCGCGTAAGCTTTGACGCAGATCATGTGTTATCGACCGACTACTTAGTCGTTTCTTGTCATCGCAGCGACAAAACCGAAGCCTTTATCGAGACCATCAATAAAGCCATCAATAGTATGTGGCAAGACGGTACTATGGTTGCAATGCACCCTGACGATACGCGCCATTTAAAAGCCTTATTCCCGCCACCAGCAATGTAAATTGAGTTTATAAGCTATCACTTAGGGTGAGAATTAGGATAAGGAATTCAATAGAAAAACGGCGTTACTTTTAGCAAGTAACGCCGTTTTTTATTGAATATTTGTGATTAGATATTCTCGTATTTATTTGGCTATTTCGAGGCCACCGCACTTGCACCAGTAACACTATTTTCTTCACCCCAGTTTCTAAAAATGAAGATAAACGGCAAGGCAACAAAGTACATGGTAATCGAGTAAACCGCTGCTGGCAGCGCCAACTCAGTAATCGCTAAATCTGCATCGTTAATGGTCGCAGCAATAGCAATGGCTAACGGGCCATTTTGAATACTCGTTTCAATGCCTAAGGTTTTGCTTTCTTTCTTGTTCAGCGCAAACAGTCGGCTGACAACGATACCAATTACCATCATGATAAATGGCAGGAACAATAGGCCTCCGCCAATCACCGCGAAACTATCAACTAAACGCTCAAACGAGTTAGCAATCGCTAAGACAACAATAATCACCCAAAGCACGATGGCGGTTTTCTCTAAGCCCCCTTGAATCGCATTGGCAATGTTTTCTTTATAGTGACGAATTAGCACGCCCAGTAGCACTGGGGTTGTGGTGATAAGAAAGGTGACAAACGCTAAATCAAATAGTGAGAAAGTCACCGCTTCTTCACCTAGAAAGTGCTTCATCGACATGGCAACAAGCACAGGCACAGTCATAAACGCCAAGACGCTGACCACAGCGGTTAGCGAAACCGACAAAGCAACATCGGCTTTTGATAACTTAGAAATAATGTTACTCGTCACACCGCCTGGGCAAAAGCTTAATAGCATTAAGCCCGCCGCAAACACGGGTGGGAAGTCAAACAAGTACGCGGTGCCAAACGCCAGTATGGGTAAGAGCACCACTTGGCTAAGCATGGCGACAAAGAAAACATAGGGTCGCTCGATAACGCGCTTAAAATCTTTAACTTCAAGGCCAATGCCAAGCGAAAACATAATAATCCCTTGGGCAACAAGTAATGCAAAGGTAATTGCTGATTCCATAGTAATTTACTTCTTTTTATATTAATTAATGATCAGCGCCTGCTGGTGGGCTAAGCGCTATCTTTTTTTTCTGAGTTTTTATCAGGAACATGGCTCATTGCCCACTCACTTAACGCCGTGATGCTAAGTGATGGATTGACACCAGGGTTTGCAGAAATCGCCGAGCCGTCACAAACGTACATATTGTGGTAGCCAAACACTTCTGCCTTGTCATTGATAACACCTTCATCTGCACTTGCCGCCATCACAGAGCCACCCAGAATATGGGCTGTCGATGGTGTGCCAAAAACCGCTTCAGTAATACCGGTGCTGGATTTACCATCAACAATCTTTTCTATCTTTTCAGTGATAGCTGTTGATTCTTTGATGTAACGCGATGGCGCTGGGCCTTGACCTAAGTTACTGGTGAGTCGTCCACCTAGGCCACGCTTTAACGACAAGGTGCTGTCCAAGTGTTGCATAAACAACAAGATAATTGACTTCTTGCTCCAGTCTTTGGTGAATAAGACTTTCAAGTTTTCTTTCGGCTCAGTCATCATCAACTTAACAAAAGAGGCGGCACGACTTAAAATGGTTCGCCCAACAACATTTGGGGCGTGCAAGAATTTAACTACGGTTGATTGCGCGTTGTAATTAATCGGCTCTAAATGACTGTGATCATCCGTATGTAACACCGAACCAATCGACACCCCTTGGGCAAAGTTAATATCTTCTTTGAACGAGGTTACTGTGCTGATCGTCTCGTTATTGGTACGAATATCGTCACCGACTTTATCAGACAAGCCAGCCAGTGAGCCTTTTTCTTTCAGTTTTAATAGCAACGGCACGGTACCAAGCACGCCGCCAGAGAAAATTACACCTTTGGCGCGTACCACATGATTTTTCTTAAAACTATAGGGTTTTGAGCTCTTAAACGAGACAAAATAGCCCTCACTACCATCTTTCTTACCCGCAGGGTATATATCATGCACTTCTTGCTCGGCAACAATCTCAGCACCTAACTTTTGCGCAAGGTAAAGGTAGTTTTTGTCGAGCGTATTTTTGGCATTAAACCGACAGCCGGTAAAGCAGCTTCCGCATTCTATACAGCCTCTGCGCTCTGGCCCTTCGCCATCAAAATAAGGATCTTTGACGAAAGAACCATGATCTTTTTTGTCGGAAAAGAATATGGCAACACGCGATGGGTGAAACTCATCTTCTTTGCCTAAGTCTTGGGCGAGTTCTTTGATCACTAAATCAGCTTGCGTGAAGTTGGGGTTGTCTTGTGCGCCCAACATACGCAGTGCTTCTTTGTAATAAGGTTTAAGTACTTCTTCCCAATTTTGTAAATTTGCCCAAGAGCCAGTATTAAAAAACGCTTTTTTCGGGGTCGGTAGTGTCGCGCCATAGGTATGAGAACCACCCCCAACGCCAACACCAGAGTAAACGGTGATATGCTTGAGCACGGTCATTTTCATAATGCCGCGCAAGCCTAATAGTGGCATCCACAGCCAGCGTTTTAAATCCCAAGCGCTATGGGCGTAGGTGCTATCTTTGTACCAGCGACCTTTTTCAATCACTAGAACCTTGTAGCCTTTTTGACTCAACCTTAGAGCACTAACTGAGCCACCAAAGCCACTGCCGACGATTACGTAATCGTAATCCGTCGCCTTTGTTGTATGCTTTTTCATGTATCGCTCCTGACTAACGAGTTAAGTGTTTAAATTTAAACCATAACATTTTCGTAAGTAATTTGTGGACAGGGTTGTTCCACGGTGGAGCAATAAATTTAATGCTGTCGAAGCGGCCTTTGGTTACCACAGTTTTAGCTTTACTGAAATTCACAAAGCCTTCTTTACCGTGATAATGACCCATACCAGATGGGCCAATACCACCAAATGGCGCATCGTCTGCCATCACATGGCTCAGGGTGTCATTTAAACAAACGCCACCAGAATGAGTGCGCGCGAGAATTTTCGCCGCACGTTCTTTATCCCAATCAAAATAGTAAAGCGCTAGCGGACGAGCACGATCGTTAACATAGGTAATGGCTTCTTCTATATCGTCGTACGCTTTGATCGGTAAAATTGGTCCGAAGATCTCTTCCTGCTCAACCAACATAGACTCATTGGTATTAAGTACCAAGGTCATTGGCATTTTGCGGGTATCTTCGAAGGTCTCATCTTCAGGGTTAATCGTGATTAACTCAGCGCCTTTTTCTTTCGCATCATCTAAATAAGATTTTAAGCGTACCAGCTGGCGGTCACTAATAATGGCGGTGTAATCATCGTTAGCGCGAATACTTGGGTAGGCCTTGCTCATTGCTTTCACAAACGCTTGTGCGAAGGCGTTAACCTTGTGTCTCGGAACAAAAATATAATCCGGTGATACACAAATTTGACCAGCATTCATCCCCTTACCAAACGCGATACGCTGTGCCGCTTCTTCAATAGGGAATGAATCGTGGATAATGGTCGGAGACTTACCACCTAGTTCAAGTGTGACTGGTGTTAGATGCTCAGCCGCAGCGCGCATCACGATTTTGCCAACCGATGTTGCACCAGTGAACACAAGATGATCAAAAGGTAGCTTGGTAAAAGCTGAGCTTACATCAACCTCACCAGTAAATACCGCTACTTGGTCTTTGCTAAATACTGACTCAAGCATACGTTGCACTAAATCGGCAGTGCGCGGCGCAAACTCTGACATTTTAATCATCGCGCGGTTACCAGCAGCGAGTGCCGAGACAAGTGGCGATAAACCAAGGAATACAGGGAAATTCCACGGGACAACAATGCCCACCACACCAACTGGTTGGTAAAGCACTTCAACCTTAGCTGGCTGCAAGGTTAATGGCGTTTTTCTTTTACTTGGCTTCATCCAGCGCTTAACGCGCCCTTTGCTGTATTCAATCGCATCAAGTAAAGGAAAGATCTCGGCAAGTAAAGTTTCTGCCTCTGGTCGATTGCTAAAATCCATGCTAATGGCTGATACAATTTCATCAGTGTGCTCAATTAACACAGACTTTAATTTATTTAGGTTATCGATACGCTCTTGCGCACTAGGCATTGGCTGGTGAAGAAAAGAGGCTTTTTGCGCCACTAACTGCTCTTCTAAATAACCAAATTCAGTGTTGGTATTAATGTTTTCAACAGTCCCCATAGTTCCCCCTGTTATAATTTTGTATTTAGTGGGCGCATTCTGTTCTTGTTTTTATTATTAAATACGCACTAACGATAAAGTTGTACGCGTTTAGACTATTAAAAAGTGCATAGTGTGAATAATTATTTGATTGTCTAAGGGTTGTTAATATTTTGCATAGCATTAAATACAAGGCTTGCATAAAAAACCATCAAGCTGCACTCTAAGCAAGTAATTACGGGCTTAGATTAAATAACAACTAACTAAGAAAACTGACTAACAATAAGTACAAAGAGGGAATTAACCATGGCGGTATATGCACTAAACCTATTTGATTTAGCTGATAATGACGAATACCTCAAATATGCAAGGCGCTCGGCAGCAGAAGTAGAAAAGCACGGTGGTAAAGTATTAGCACTGGGCAAATATGACAGTGCATTGGTCGGCGACATGGAGCCTAGAACCGTGATGATTTTAGTAGAATGGGAGTCGAAAGGTGCCTTTGATCATTATTGCAATGATCCTGACTTAGCCGATTTGCACCCGCACCGAGAGCAAGGCACTAAAAACTACATTTGGCACTTGTTTGATAAGCTCGATGGCTTAAAGCCACTATTTTACCCACAAGCCTAATTACTATTGAACTAGCACCAATTGAACTAACACCAATTGGATTGAGGCAGCCATAAAAAAAAGCCCAACTGATTTCAGTTGGGCTTAACTCTGTAATCTATCGTGTAACGCTAAGCTAAACTAATTCAAGCTAGGCTAAACTAAATCACGCCAAACTACATATTGCCGCTTGGCGTAACAGGCGGTATTAGTTACCGGTACTAGTTACACGATGATTTGAAGGTGTATTCACCAAGTTTCTTAACAAACGCAGCTTTCGCTTCACCATCACACTCACCTAACTCGATACTCGCTAAAATACCGTGTTTAGGATCTTGCGCAACTGAAACACTTGCCTGAGTTTGCGGAAGCATCTCACTTGCCAGTGCATTAATACACTTGTCAATTTCTTGCATTTCCAGCTGAGGCTTAAATACTTTACCTACCGCAGTCACTGGTAATTGTTCAACGATGTGAATTGCTTTAGGAATCGCCGCTCGCTCGGAAATCTCAGCAGCAGCAAAGCTCAGCAGTTCCTCTGGATCGAGACTGCTTGGATCTTCCACCTGAACATAACAAACAGGTACTTCACCTGCGTGTAAGTCAGGCTTACCAACTGCAGCGGCTAAGTTAATCGCAGGGTGCTTACACATTGCTTCTTCGATCAATTTCGGCTCAATATTGTGACCCGCACGAACAATAAGCTCTTTCTTACGACCTGTTAGCCAGAAGTAACCTTCTTCATCTTGGCGCGCTAAATCACCGGTGTTTAACCAACGATTGCCGTCTTCATCATAAAGCCATAAACCTTTATTTTGGTGCTCAAGTTGATAACCCAAAAATACGTTCGGGCCGCGAACAGCTAACACACCAATTTCGTCGGTATCGCAGTAACGCGTGATTTTGTCACCATCAATGTTTACCGCTTTCATTTGCTGGTAAGGTAGACGAAGACCAATTGAACCCACTTTTTGCTCACCGTGGAATGGGTTCAAACTACTAACACAAGTACCTTCGGTTAAGCCGTAACCTTCCAAAATTTTAATACCTGTGGTTTCTTGGAAAGACTTGAAGGTTTCAACAGGCATTGGCGCTGCGCCACAAATACCGAACTTCAACGACGATAAATCTTTACCTTCAATTGGGAAGTTCATCAAGGCAGAGTAAACCGTTGGTACTGCACTAAAGGTTGTTACTTTGTGATGTTCAACGATGTCCCAGAAATTTGGAATAACATTCGGTTCGCGGTAACCTTGCGGGGTTGCAATGACCACAGTACCACCCACGGTAAATGGTAACAAACCAGTTACCAAGGCGCCATTTACGTGGAATAAAGGTAAACCACCAAGTACGACCATTTCCTCGTTAAGCATCTGCGAGTTAGATTGCTGAACCGCTTTTACATTGCTTAATTCATTAACATGGGTACGACGCGCAATTTTAGGTAGCCCTGTAGTACCACCTGTACAGTAAAGCGATGAAATAGTTTCATCAGTGTATTCGCGAGTAAAGTTTAACGCTTCACCATTTTGCTCAGCGATTGCCGCAGTAAAGTTATGGTACGTTTTACCGTCTGGTAGGTTGATTCCGCCGCGCATTTGCGCTTGCATTGCTTGTGCAGGTTCCGCCATTGGCCCCGTCACGTGGTGTGCGATATCAATACCAATGACATGTTCAGTATGAACAAGCTCAGGCAATAGCTGTTCTAGCTTAGGCCACAATTCAATTTGGTGCATTGGGTTCATGGTAACCACAGCTTTCGCTTGCACTGAGTTAATTAAATCACCAATTTGCTTAGGCTCAAGCAGCGGGTTAATGGCTAAAATTTGGCATCTTGCTTCACCACCCCAAATCACATAATGCGCTTCTGGCGTATTCGGTAAAAAGAACGCAACTACGTCATTTTCAGTCAGACCAATTGAATCAAAGAAGTTGGCAGATTGGGTAATTTTACTGAGTAGTGTTTGGTAAGAAATATCGTGGGCATTGTTGTAGGCATCACCCTGTAAAAAGAACGAAATGGCCGTTTTTTCAGGACGCTGAGCGGCACTGTGTTTAATCGCGTCATAAGTGTTATTAAATTCACTATGACTCGCCCCCGGATTTGCTTGCTCTAACGACTCGACATCATTTAGTGTCTTTATATTTATAATAGTCATTTCTATATTACTTCCTTAAGCGGTAAAAACTTATCACGAGCTTTCATAATTAGAAAAGGTAACACCGGACAGTAATTGAGGAGCCAGCGAGTAGTAAGTGAAAATACTTTGTAGGCTATACCAAAAAATCGAATAAGCGTTACTGTCCTTAGCCTGTAGCCGATCCTAACAGCTCTTCTATACTAGGGGGTGAAAGTAGAAAAGGTCAACCACTTCGTCAACTTGCTGTTCATATAACCAACATAACCATTATTCATCTATTGCCTAATAGACAAAACCAAAGTCTACGACTTCAAGATCAACTAACTGTGTCTTACACCAATTCAACTATGTGGCTGTGTTAATCACGACCACAGGCTATAACTTAAGGCTATTAAGGTATTCACTAACAGACTGTATTAATATGTAACCGCTGGTTCTAAAAAACATCAAAACAGTGTAATTTTTGTTCAGCATACGTTAGGATGCGCTCCCCTGACAACATGAGTGCCCGAACCGTACTCTTTTTCATCAACATTAGACGTAAAAGGTGTTTTGATTGAATTTGGTAAGATTATTTTTTGCTTTGCTGCTGTGTATTATGGTGTTGCCAACAACACAAGCTGAGCCATGCCAATCAATCACGGTTAGTGCCCATGAAAACTACCCTCCTTTCCATTGGTATTATGATGGTCAGTTCTATGGCGTTACCATAGATATCACAAAGCAACTACTAGAGCGTTATCAGGTCGATTATCAAGTTAGCTCACCCGTACCATGGAAGCGCTTGTTGGAAATGGCAAAACATGGTCGAACTGATTTACTGTTAGGGCTAAAAGATACCCCGGCGCGCCGTGAATTTTTGAACTTTACTAGCGCACCTGTACTAAATAATCCCGTTGCCGTATTTGTTAAAAAAGGTGAAGAGTTTTCATTTACCAACTGGCGCAGCCTGATTGGAAAAGTCGGTAATATCAACTTAGGCGATAGCCATGGTGAGGCCTTTGATAGTTTTGCCAGTCAGTACCTTAATATTCAGCAAGTAAAAGGATTAGCGCAGAATTTTCAGATGGTATTGCGTGGCCGTGCCGACTATTTTGTTACCGGCTATTACCCTGGTATATCATACCTTTCCAACAGCGGTTTAAAGGATGAAATCGTCGCCCTAACGCCATTTGCCGTTGACGGCTATATACATTTTGGTTTTGTGAAAGACTCAGGTTGCGACAAGCTACTAGCTCGTTTTAACCAAGACTTAGGCAGCCTAGTAAAAACCGAGACAATTGCTCAGCTATTTGAAAAGAATTTAATGCTCTGGCAGGCGCAATTAAACGGTGAACGACAGCGGCTAGAGCTACACTAGCTCATTGAAACGCTGCAATTAAAAGTCACTTGCCCAAATAGCTGAATAGCTGTCATTCAGACACAAAAAAAGCCTTACTGAGTAAGGCTTTTTAGCTTGTTAACTAAGTGACGTTATCGGTTAGTCAATAGACTAGAAGTGAACGGTCACTCCTGCGAACACCCCATCAAACTCTAGATCTGAATAAAGGTCGTCTAAATCATCAAGCTCTAATTTGACTGAACGATAGCCTGCTTGCAAGTTAACATCGATAGCGATGTTATCCACCACAGCGTAGTTCACACCTAACTGGTAGTCGTACAAGGTATGGTCATCAATCGATAAGAAGTTGCCATTGGCAAATAAGCTTAGGCCAGTAAACATTAAACCAACTTCCGTCGATGCATACAGCATAGGTACAATTTCAGAGGTATTGATTTTGCCCTCGACGGTATTGCTTACTGGATTACCACTTGAATCATTGCTGGTCACTTGCGAGCTAAGCGTAACATCGCCATCAAAATCGCGCGCGGTTAAACCGAAGTCAAAGCTGAATAAACCATTGTCGAACAATTCATAATAAAGCGTGTAGTCGATGTAACTTACATCAAAACTAGCGGCAACTTGAGCACCAGCAGCAAAATTTTGATCGTCAAATTCTAACGGCTCAGTGATTTGTGTTGAACCTGTTGTATCAAGTGTCGTACTGGCAATTCGTACATTAGGGATCAAAGGGATCGGGTGCTCTACCGCAATAAAGTAACTGCCCTGTTGCTCGTCACCTAAATTGAAATCTCGCTGCTGGCCACTTTCACCAAAAATACCTTCAGCCTCGTTGTCCCATATTTGAGCACCGATATAAAGGCCGACGACATCAGCATGCGCAGCTGTCGACATTAAGCTTGCTAATCCAGCGGCGATTAGTGTTTTTCTCATGATTTACCCTTGACTCAATAATTCATTTAAATCGATTAACGCAGCGTTTGCGCGTGAAATATAGTTCGCCATCACTAGCGAGTGATTTGCTAAGAAACCAAAACCATCACCATTTAAGATCATTGGGCTCCAAACGCTTTGTTGGCTTGCTTCTAGCTCACGAATAATTTGCTGTAGGCTGACTTTCGCGTTTTTCTTCTCAAGCACGTCGTTAAAATCTATCTCAACCGCTTTTAAGAAATGTAATAACGCCCAGCAAGCACCGCGCGCTTCGTAAAATTCGTTATCGATTTGCCACCAACTGGTTTTAATCGCAATGTTTGGTGCTGAGTAAGTAGATTGTTGTGCCACGCTGTCGCCAGCTAAATCAGTGTTCACTACTTCACGACCAACACTGGCACTTAGGCGCTGCGAGTAACTACCTAAACGTTTTTCTACCTCACTTAACCACGCACGCAGGTTGTCAGCACGCGCATAAAATTGTGCGGTTTGCGTAGCAGGATCTGCCAATGCTGAGCGGTAAGCGTATAGTTCGGCAACCGCTTTGCTGTATTCACTTTCAGCTGATGGCACTGCCCAGCTAGTGTGGTCGATATTCAGCTGTGGCTGAGCATTTTTAAGGTGCTGATTTTCCAATGACTGTGATTGCGAGCGACTTAGCTCTTGTCGCATAACAAGGGCCATATCGCGCACCATTTCCAATACGCCAAACTCCCATGATGGAATGTTATCCAGAAATACCGATGGCGGCAGAACGTCATTACTTAAATAACCACCGGGTTTGTCCAACAAGGTTTCTGTCACATTAATTAATGCTGTCGTTGTAGTGTAGCCAATAACTGGCGCAACATTTTCTGCGCTTGCATCTTTAGTGACACGCTCTTTGATATCAAAGCTATCTGGCTCGAAGCTCCAAAACACGCCGATTAAATAAAATAGAAAAAAGACACCAGCAACAGTGCCCAATACGGTTTTGGTGGAGATATTTACGTTCATAGTACCCTCTAGTGGTGATGGTGTTTTGCTTGTTTTTTCATTGTTTTAATACTGCGCACAGGCAAGTTCACATCAAGGCTCGTATTATTATCAAACACTAATGTGACAGCAATTTGTTGGCCTGCAACTAACGGCTGTTCTAGGTCAAACATCATTAGATGCAGCCCCATCGGTTGTAATTTAACTTGCGCATTAGCATCAATCTCAACAAAGGCTACCTGCCCCATTTTCATCATGCCGTCATGCATTGTATGTTCGTGAATCTCGATGAGAGGAATATCATCGCTTTTAGCGGCAACGAGTTTTATTGCCTGCCCGCCTTGGTTGGTGATCGTCATATAAGCTGAGGTAACTGAATTTCCGGGAATCACTTCACGTACGTAAGCATCTTCAACCACAATTTCAGCGCTTTTCGCAACACTGTGAAAGCTGGCTGTGAACAGCGTTACTGCGGTAATAAGTTGAACAAAAAATTTCATCTTAGCTATACATCCTTTGATATAACGATTAGTGTTTTGTGACGCTATTGTAACTAAGCCAATTTAAAATGGATAACTTAATTCTCGCCGAGCAAGCTCAAGGTGTGTTAACTATCACCTTGAATAATTTAGATAAAAAAAATGCGTTGACGACGTCAATGTACAACACCTTAAGTGATTATGTGAATCAAGCCAATAGCGATAATGATATTCGCTGTTTATTAATACAAGGTAATGAGCATTGCTTTTGCGCAGGCAACGATTTAAATGACTTTCTCGCCTGCCCGCCAGACCAAGAGCCAGACGCATTCGATTTTGTTCGTGCTATCGCCAGTTTTGAAAAACCCATTGTAATGGCAGTAGCGGGCCCCGCCATTGGTGTTGCCTGTACCCTGTTACTGCACGCAGACCTAGTTATCGCCGCAGACAATGCCAAATTTGCAATGCCTTTTGCCAAGCTAGGATTGTCTCCTGAAGCAGGCTCTAGCATGTTACTCACGCAGCTTGTTGGTCATGCAAAAGCATTCGAGTTAATGGTATTAGGTGACACCTTTGACGCTGACACCGCACTTTCTTTGCAACTCATTAATAAGAAGGTCAGCCAAGCAGAGTTGCTTTCTAGCGCAAACCACTATGCACAACATATCGCTAGTTTGCCTAATGATGCAGTGATGAGCGCTCGAAGATTGCTCAAACAAGCGAACCAATCATTACTTAAAGAAACACTTGAGCGCGAATTTCCAACTTTTGCTCGATTAATGCAAACCGATGACTGCAAAACAATTCTCAACGGCTTCTTAAAAAAATAGTTCTTACTTTGCATTAAAGCGGCTTAATAAGCCGCTTGATTTGTTTGTGTTTGACTTGAATTTACTTGAGCAGACTTAAAAGCTTCAATTACCTGCGAATCAGTGAGCATCTGTAGGTTAGTTCACTGGTGCCTTCTTTGGCTCCCTTAGTACTAACCACAAAATAAAGGCAACGACTAATACCGGCCAAAACACGCCAATCGCCGCTAACCCCAATGCACCAACAACAAGTAAACCAACAAATAAGATCGAGCCAAATACCGTCAACACGATTGCCATGGCAACAATTACTAAGACAACCGCAACTAAAGCAGCAAAGCTGATCGCTTTTAACGGTTCAATGAGTTCATCACCCATATAAACATCGACATCAAACAAATCGAGAATACTGATGCCCAACACGTAAGTTAAAAATAAAGTGGCAAGAATAGCGAGTAATAACGATTTGAAAAATGACATGATGGTTTCCTTATATCCCCTTGCGCTCTGGTGTAAATGGCCTTTTGGCTATGTGTTTTTTTAACTATGCATTTATTAAGCTCAACGTCCTTGTTTAGCGAGTTTTCTAGTGCGTATTAGCTTAACCTTTTAATATTCCCTTATTCATAAGCTATTTAAACTAGCTTATGCTCTGGTCGGCAGTAACATTGCAGCCACTAAGTAAGCAACGCCCGTTGCCACAGGAAAAGTGAGTAGTGCTAGAATGGCTGCAACGCGAATACCCCAGCGCGGCCATTGATAATAGCGGGCAATGCCTGCACAAACCCCTGACACTTTTTTATGAAGAACATCCTTCGTTAGCTGCTTTCGGGTTAAATAACTTGGCTTGTAACTCATGGTCTTTCTCACTTATTAATAAACTTGCGATAACGGTATTTACGGGTGATGTTGATGATCAGGCCAGCAATAGCAAAAGCGATAACTGGCATTAAACACATCAATATAAACATCAAGTCAACGTCCATGTTCCCGTATCCTTTTCACTTGATTTAGTTCAAGCGGCATTACTCACTTTTTGCTTCAATGTCGCGAGTTCTTGGTCAATGTTATCGTCATTTTCTAGAGCTCTAAATTGACTGTCCAAATCTTGATTTTGGGTCATGTCGTAGGCTTCTACTTCAGCTTCTACACGCTCAATTTTTTGTTGATAGCGCTCAAATCGGTTAATCGCTTCGTCAATATTGTATTGCGTTGACTTTTCACGCACTTTTAATCGAACTTCAGCTGACTCTTGGCGTAACAACAAAGCTTCTTGGCGGCGCTTAGCCTCTGCAAGCTTGGTTTGTAATCGTTGACCATCTTCTTGCACACTGGCTAAGAACTCTTCCAACTTGTCGGCTTCTTCGTGCAAAGTCACCATTTGCTGTTTCACTTTGTGCTTCTCAGCTAAGGCACTTTTGGCAAGATCATCGCGGCCTTTGCTAATCGCTAGCTCTGCTTTTTCTTGCCAGCTTGCTGCGCTCTTTTCCAATGATGCCACCTGGCGGTTAATGGTTTTCTGCTCAGCAATATGTTTCGCCGCAGTAGATCTCACCTCAACCAAGGTCTCTTCCATTTCTTGAATGATCAAACGGATCATTTTCTCAGGCTGTTCGGCCTTGTCTAACATACTGTTAATGTTGGCATTAATGATGTCTGTAAATCGTGTAAACATTCCCATGAGGTAATCTCCTATTCTTCTTCACTAGATTCTGTTTTTGGCTCACTGTCAGCTTCATCAGTTGCGTCTGCAACCTCCGCTTCATCGGTTGACCAAGTAAAGCTTTCATCAATTGAAAACTCAGCGATACTTTCAGCAATTGAGTCAGCGATAGACGCTTGTAACTGCTCTCCTAAACTAGCAACCACTTGCTTTCCTTGTGCTACAACAAACTGAGTAATGGCTTGTTCAGTTGATACTTCAGCGGCTTGTGCTGTATTTGCGGTTACCGCCAGTAAAGACATCGACATTACTGAACCAACTAAAATTGTTTTAAACTTGTTCATCTCACTTTCCTTTTTAAGCTAATTTAATCAGCAGCCCATGCTGCGTTTGTATTAGTTATTACAAGTGATATGCCAACCCTTAAAAATTTTTTATCCAATTGATTATTAAGGTTTTTATTCGATCGCTACAGAAAGCACCACAACCAAGACATAATATGTCATACGATATTTTAGTTTATTTAACCACCAGCTTGGTGAAATTCACCATCACCAAAAAGTAACAACCCCAAAGTAACCACCAAAACAGATTATTCCGCCGCTTTTGCTGGGTGCCCTTATTTTTAAAAAGCGAATTCGTTATCGGCGCGTGTGATACGTATAACAGTGTGATAGCTATAACAACGCAGTTAGTAGAAGCTAATTCAACACTTGGAATGAGCGATTAACTCTTGATGAAGTTTTAGCGCAAAGGCGCATGCAACAGTTAATTGGGCAAGAATTGAAGCGGTTACGCGTTGGATGATGTGAAACTTAAGTTCCGTTAAAAACAGCACTGTACTTTGCCCAGCATTAAATGGGCTTTATCCTGTTGTTTTCTTTTGGCTCTAACATAAACCGATTAACCCAGTGTAACCGGCAGCTCCGTTAATGAGCCCCATTCTGCCCAAGAACCATCATAAACAGCAATATCGTGATAGCCAGCGAGCGTTGCAGCTAACGCCAAAATGCAGGCAGTAATGCCCGAACCACACGTTGTTACCATAGGTAAATTATCTGGGTTTAACGCTTTGAATTCCCTTGCTAGCTCTTCTGGTGACAATAGCAATCCACCGCGCATCAACTGAGCATAGGGCAGCGAAACCGCCCCTGGCATATGACCGCTTCGAACACCTGCTCTAGGTTCTGGAGCTTGTCCCAAAAAGCGAGCACTCGCTCTCGCATCAAGTATCACATGGCTTTTATCCACCAAGTAGGTCGCTACCTGTTGATAATTAACATACATCGATGCATGAAAGCAGCTTGTAAACACACCTTTGGCGATGCCATTTTTATTCGCTTTTTCACTGGGCAAACCCGCAGCTAACCATGCCGGCAAGCCACCATCAAGCACACTCACATTTTCATGTCCCATCGACGTTAACATCCACCATGCACGTGCGGCAGAGAATAACCCTAAATCATCATAAACAACGATATGCTCATCACCATTTATTCCAAGCTGGCGAATCGCCGCCTCAATTGCTTGTGGAGAAGGTAAGGTATGCGGAAAGCTCGCTGAAAGGTCACAAAAGTCTTGCTCAATATCCATACGTTTAGCGTTGGGAATGATGGTGTTAGGCCAGCAATTTTGAGGTCTTTCTTGCGCCACGACAGGCGGCATACTGGCATCAAGAATAAGCAGATTTTGTTGGGTTAATTTTGATTTTAATTGGTGAACACTGATCAATGGCGTGTTGCTATGCATGATAAACAGAAGATAGGAAAATACTGACTTCAAATTAGTCGAATTATTCCAAAGTGTACAGGCGAATGTGCTGTAATAACGTGTCTAAGCTGGTTAGAAATTAACTAATGAGTTTTATAGAGGGTTTGCCAAGGAGGCGATGAACGATAGCAAATGGAAAAATGTGAGCTAATGACATTAAGCAAAATCAATATAAAAAGCGCTAAATAAGGTAGGCTGCCAATAGATAACAAACATACCTTATTCTAGCTGACTTCAGATTTTGCCAAGTCTGACCGAAACAAACTGCGTTCGGTATCAAACTTTTGCTCAAATGTGCGTTGTTCAAATAGTCTTACAACTAATGATGTCATCAAGGCTGCAATGGCTGGTGCCATCATGATTGCAAACAGTGTAGCTAAACTAAACATAGGCAATTACCTGCGTGACTATTCAGCGAATTTAGCGTTGCTAGCTGTTGTGCTTGGCACTTTGCCCTGCTCAGCCTTTGCCAGCATGCTGTCGTTTAATTCAACTACAGGTAATTGCATTGCTCGTAGCGTAAACTGAATGTCTTGGTTTACTTGCTTAGCTACCGTTTCACTGACTTGTGCATTTTGTTGCTTAATCAGCTCAGCAGCTAGTTGCTCGGCGTTGTTGTTCTCGGTCGCAAATGCGCTCGCACCAAATAATAAACTGACGGCTGCTAAGGTAGTGGTTAGTGATTTCATGTTCGGCTCCAATATATCCATTTGTTTAAGTAAAAAGTTAACTAACGACTGCGTTATTAGTTAAGTTGCATTTACCTTTACAAAGGTTGTGCCAGACAATGAAAAAAATATTATATCATTGTAAATTAAGGAAATTTAATTTTAAACTTAGTTACAAGCTAAGGTGGACTCATTAACATTTGCTATGTAGGTTAGTAAAATTCACCAATTATTAGTGCAAAATTTAGCTAATTTAACAATTCACAATAAACTCGAGATTCGGTGAGCTTTGAGCCACTTTCGCCTTAGCTAAATGGCTCTCATTAATCTTTTTTAAGAAGCAATGCCGACCGCATCTTCATTAACGAGATCGAATGCGCGACGTAATACTTCACCCGTTTCGCCAGCTAACATCGCATTTTCACTTAAATAGCGACGAAATTGCTTAGCGCCCGGCAAACCGTTGCATAGCCCTAGCATATGACGAGTCACGTGTGAGGCTTTAGCCTTATTGCCGCCAGCAACATGTTTATCAATATACAAGGCCATTTTCTCAATGACCTCTGCCCGTGACACTATTGGTTTATCTTGACCGTAAATCACTTGGTCTGCCTGAGCCAGCAGGTAAGGGTTTTGATAAATTTCACGACCAATCATCACACCATCAATATGATTTAAATGCTCAAGTGATTCATCAAAGGTTTTAATACCACCGTTAATCGAAATTTCTAAGTGATTAAAGTCTTGCTTAATTTGGTAAACACGACTGTAGTCAAGCGGTGGAATATCGCGATTTTGTTTTGGACTAAGGCCAGATAGCCAAGCTTTGCGGGCATGAATAATAAAGTGATTACAGCCTGAGGTTTCAATTGTCGAAATAAATTCGTGTAGGAACTCATAACTGTCTTGATCGTCAATACCGATGCGAGATTTTACCGTGATCGGAATATCGGCAGCGTCTTTCATCTGCTTAACGCATTCAGCGACTAACGCTGGCTCTGCCATTAAACATGCACCGAAGCGACCGTTTTGTACGCGATCAGACGGACAGCCAACATTAATATTAATTTCGTCATAGCCCAAAGCGGCTGCACGTTTAGCACACTCAGCCATTGCTTGTGGGTCACTGCCACCTAATTGCAATACCACAGGATGCTCTTCTTCATTAAAGCCAAGGTAATCACCTTTACCAAAGATAATGGCTCCCGTGGTCACCATTTCTGTGTAAAGTACAGTGTTGGCGGAGAGTAAACGATAGAAATAACGACAGTGGCGATCTGTCCAATCCAACATAGGTGCTACAGAAAGTTTATGAGAAATCATCAAGTTAATTGCGAGCCTTTTTAGTCAAAACAAACACCGGCACCATACCCGCGCCGATGCGGTTGCTTATTATACGTAATTCAGACCTAGCAAATAAACCCGTGATTTAAGATTTAGCTTTCGCTAGCCCTTAGTAGCCTTATACTGTGTAACAGTTGGTAAGCTGTTGCTCTATCGCTTTAATGCAGGCTTTGATACCAGCTGGTAAATAGCGGTCATAGGTATGCAAGGCATAAACCGGATTTGCTTCAAGCTGCAAGTGTGGAAAAACTTTCTGTAACTGAGAGGCTGATTGGTAAAAATGAAAATCGGGGATTAACCCTATGCCTGTTCCCTGTTTGAGCAGGGTAAGGCAGGTATAAAAAGAATTTGCACGACAATGAGCAGTCGCTTCAAAGCATACTGTTTTACCATTTTCATCGATAAAACGATGCTCAATTTGCTGACCTTGCCAATGATTTGCAATGTACTTTGCTTGCGATGCATCACTTTTACGTAGCAGTTCTGTGCTACCACAAAGCACATCGCGAAACTGGCCAATTCTTCGCTGCTTAATGTTGCTCGCTGAAGAGCCACCAACTCTAATCGCGATATCAATGTTCTCAGCCAACAAATCAACTGGGGTATCACAACTAATCAACTCTGGTTCCAATAACGGATGCTTGCGAATTAGCTCGCCAATTGCTGGCGCTATGATGATATCCATTAACGCATTGGGGGCGGTGATCCTGATTTTTCCTTGGGGAGAAATTAATGATTCCTGCGCTTGCTGCCAAGCGTGCTCAGTTAGCTTGTTGATTTCTTGACAGGAGTGATAAAAAGCGCGCCCCGCATCAGTTAATGTATGCTTACGTGTTGTCCGTTTGATCAAGAGAACACCTAAGTCGTTTTCTAACGCGCTAAGGTGCTGGCTAACCACTGATTTCGACAGCTGCAGTAAAGCCGCTGCTTCGGTGATAGATCCCGATTCAACTATTTGTGCAAATATCGACATATGCCGTAATTTATTCACTTGTTAGCAACCTCTCACGCATTTTGCTATCCCCTTAACTGCAACCTTTCTGTACTTTACTATTTATTATTGTTTCATTTTTTCAAACTAACAATTCTATTAACCTTGTTTTTCATAACAATTGATACCTTTATGATATCCCCAACTGATTCAACCCAAGAACAACGGGGAAATACGATGACAAATGAAGAAACATTAACATTGTGCAAAGCTGGTATTAGCGCTTGGCAAACAGCATTTAACAACCAAAACGCTGCTGGCTGTGCGGCGCAATACACGCAAGATTGCGTAATGGAAGCTAAGCCGATTGGCACTTTTACAGGGCGTGAAGCGATCCAAGAGTGCTGGCAAAATATCATTGATCAAGGTTTTGCTGAGGTTGTTTACTCAAATGTAAAATGGGAAGTAGCTGAAGATGGTGGCTATATTCTGACTTCAAGCTGGCAAATGAATAAAGCATATGGCGTAGTGCATCGCGAGCATTGGGTAGTTGAAAGCGATGGAAAAGCGAGATTAAAAAGTGATTCGTTTGAAATTCAAGGAGAGCGCTAATCAAGGTTAGCGTTAGTAACGTTGTCTTGAATAATCCCCTGATTATTCACCATCAAACAAAAATGCCAGTCAACGACTGGCATTTCATCGATAACCGTAACGCTAAATAGCTAGCTTTGAATAACGTTAGCGCCCGCAGCCACAGTTAAGGTATTGCTGCGCGCCTCAAGTGTCTGATAATTCGTGCTGGCTACCGTATCTAAATGTACCCACTGCGCCGTTGCCGCTTGTTCAGTAAATGTGACTACCATATAGCCGCGGTTCGCGATATTAGTATATTGCAAATCATTGACTAGAACTTGCAGCGCTTGCTCTGCCTGCGGTACAAAGCTTTCTGGCACGCTCAAAAAGGTCTCTAAACCTGGTGAGCTAACACCTGCGGTGGCGAATTCAACCCCAACATTGCTTCCTGATTGGTCAGTTAGGTTGTTGGCCCATGCATTGTGGGTGTCTCCAGCTAGTACTACTAAGTTGTGATTTAGGGATTTTGCGGTCCCTAAAACGACTTCACGCTCAACCGCATAGCCATCCCACGCATCTAGGTTGTACGGAATTTCAATCGCAACACGCGCGCGCTCTTGCTCTGTTACCGTCGGATCGCCAGCGGCTATACGCCCTTTAATTTGTGCCAGTTCGCCAAAGGTTTGTAATAATGCGGGTGATGGATTGGCAAAGCCTGCTAATAGTTCAGCAGGAACATTCATGCGTCCCATCAATATCTGCTGACCTAGCACCTGCCAAGTTGCAGAAGACGCCACTAACCCCGATTGCAACCAGCCAATTTGCTCAGCCCCCAGCAAGCTTCGATTCGCGCTCATTGCCGTAGTAAAACCAATCGCATCTAACTGCCCCGTTGTTGGGTCAATAAAATTTTGATAAGCAAGCTGTTCATCGCGAGCAAGCAAACGTGTATCTAACATATGTAAGTTAACTAAATCGCCAAACTGGAAGCTACGGAAAATACGCTCGTAGTCACTGGTCGCGATAGGGCGAATAGGTAACCACTCAAAATAGGCCTGCAAACCTGCTGCTTTGCGTACTTGGTAATCGCCCTCCCCTTCATTGTGATTTTCTGCCCCATCACGCCATGCATCGTTAGTAACCTCGTGATCATCCCAAACCGTGATAAAAGGTACTTGCTGGTGTAATTGCTGCAAGCTCGTATCGCTACGATAAAGCGCGTAACGCTTGCGATAATCTTCTAAGGTAATACATTCGGTATTATTGTCGGCAGGTAATGAACGACCAATCGCCTCTGCATTTTCTGTGGCAAAACCACCATCGCCATATTCATAAATGTAATCACCCAAATGTACGACGGCATCTAAGTCATCAAGCTGTGCAGCGCTGTGGTAGGCATTGAATTGACCTGCTGGATAGTTTGCGCAAGAAAATACCGCTAATTTAACTTGTGCTACTGAGCCCACTGGTAAGGTTTTCGTCATACCAACAGGAGAGAAAGTTTCACCAGAAACAAAGCGGTAATAGTACCTTGTATTGGCGGCTAGTTGTTGAAGATCGATTTTTACGGTGAAGTCAGAGCCAGCTTCTGCTTCGGTTGTACCGTTGTGAACTAAGTCATTAAACTCTGCATCAGTGGCTACTTGCCAGCTAACACTTACGCTATCGACTGCTGATAAAGGCGTTACGCGCGTCCAAATAATAACGGCGTTATCTAGTGGGTCACCTGAAGCAACACCGTGGTTGAAAGCTACTGGTATGATCGGTGAGACAGGCACCTCATCGTCGTCATCCGAACACCCCATTAACCCTGTAGAAATTACTGCTGTACCAAAGCCTGCCATTGACGCTTTGATAAACGCGCGACGCGTAAATTTACTCATTGCTTCCCTCATAATTACTGCTAATTTTTATCGTTATTATTTGCCTGATGGTGTCGTTTAATGTGAAAAAACCAACTCATGGCAATGTTAACTTCTTGTTAACGAAACCATACTAGGTAAATATGACGGGAAAGTGAAGCTGAATAATTCAACAATTTGAGCCTATAGATAGGCCAACAGTTTAAACGAATAAGCTGCTCATTTAATTAGAGAAACGGCTTTGCAATCAATTAAACAAAGCGTTACTGAAAAGTGCTTAAACTTGAATTTTTGTCAGGTGTCGAACGGCTGAAGATAAACCATAGCAGGCAATAAGATCTGCCGGCTCGTCTTTTGTGCGCTAAAACAACACCGGCAAGCAAGAACAAAAACAGAACACTAGGCTCGGGCACATCCGTTGGCAGTTGTGCCAATGTCAGCGCTAGACGCCAACCATTCACATCGTTTACCCACTGGCCTGCCCAGCCAGAGACTAAGTTGACATCAAATTCGCTAAGATTGATTAGCTCGCCAGCATCGTCCAGTACATCGCCGCTAATATTAAGGAAGTCCAGTGTTTGCCCAAGTACATCAGGTAACTCAAGACCGCCCAGAAATTGAAAGTCAATATCCAGCGCGCTCAGCAGGGTTAAATTACCCAGAATATTAATGGTGTCGTGAATCAAGCCGCCATTGCCATCGACGCTGAGCTCCACCGTCAAATCAACATTGTCCCAAACCGTGTCACCGTCAAATGTCATCAATCCAGGGCTATTACCTGCATTTATTTGTGCATTAGCGAGTAGTGTTTGGCCAATAAAGCTACCTGATCCTGAGAGCGTAGTATCTGTCAGCGCTAAAATATCGTCGGTACTCACACGAACCACGCCGTTGTTGATCAACATACCTGATAAGGTATTGCTACTGGCAAAGTCAATCGTAGCGCCTTGCTGGTTATTCAGAGTGCCCGCGACATTATCAATACTGCCGCCATTGTTAACTGTTAGTTGCCCGACATTGGATAGAGTGTGCTGATTGATCAATTTGCCTGCAACGGTCAGTTGGCTGGAATTAGCAAGTTGGCTACTCGTCGCAAAATCGCCTGCAATCGCATATTGATCAAACTCGCCAGCGGTAATCAACTGCTCAAAGCTTACATTTAATGCTATCACTCCTTGATTGTTATTAGACATTGACAAGGAGTTAATCACGGCACCTGTACCTGAATATTGATTTTCTATTAAGGCACTATCTTGGTCATTAAATTCGAGTAACAATCCTTGTTGCTGTGTGTAAGTTGCTGCGAGGTTGCTCAGGGCAACAGTTGGGCTATAAAGCAATAGATTATCCTCTCCAGCACTGTCGCGGATGGTATGTTGCCCTTCGCGGCCAAGCTCAACAACGTACCTATCGTTGCCTTCACCGCCGTAAAGTATGTTGCGACCACCGCCACCATTTAATGTATCGATACCTGATAATCCCTCAAAAATATTATCTTGATCATTACCTGTTAGCCGATCATTAAATGCAGAGCCTCTGATATTTTCAATATCCGTCAATAAATCTGAGCGACCGCCTGCATTGCCAAAGCTGACCTCATTCTCATTTAATGTGACGCTAGCTGCGCTGGTCGCATCAACGTAGTTCACCCAATCGCTGCCCTCGCCACCATCTATGATATTTATGCCCGAGCCACCATTTAAAGTATCGTTACCGCGCCCACCATAAAGCATGTCATCACCGCCTAAACCGGCTAAGTGATTATCGCTATTGTCGCCAATAAGTGTGTCATCAAATCTAGAGCCACGAATATTTTCAATAGCTATCAGCACATCATTGCTGCTAACGCCGCCACCGCCACGATTTAGCAGGTCGACATGGGTGCTCTCGTCCGAGTTCGCATAACTTACCCAGTCAACTCCCTCACCACCGTCAAGAATATTGTCGCCACTGCCGCCAATTAACACATCACTTCCTGTGCCTCCTTGCAAGTGATCATTGCCACTGCCACCACTTAACCAATCATTACCCGCCATACCTTGCAAGGTATCATTACCCGCTAAACCGCTAAGCCTGTTGGCTTGGCTATCACCAATTAAAGTATCACCTGATTGCGATCCCATAAGATTTTCAATGCTTTGATATGTATCACTTAGATGTTCTGCATGCGCTTGACTGGTTGACAGATCCGCAGTCACGCCGATGTTTGACCACGCGTAGCTGATCGTATCTTGATCACTACCGCCATCAAATTGATTATTACCTTCACCACCTTCGAGTAAATCATCGCCAGCACCACCAATTAGCGTGTCATTACCAGCCATGCCAAGTAATTGATTATTGCCTTGATCGCCAATTAAAGTGTCGTTTTGCGCTGTGCCTTTAACATTTTCAACGTTAATAACAGTGTCGACACCACTATTTTTTATAACTTGGCCGCTCGCTAAGCTAACAAATACCCCCTGATCGTTAGCAGTAGTATTACTGTTAGCACTGTTATTTACTCCTGAGTAATCGAGCCAGTCATTTCCTACGCCGCCATCCAATATATCGTTACCTGCTGTTGCTATCAGGCGATCATTGCCTGCCATGCCCATTAAGGTATTGTCTTGTTCATTGCCGACAATCTCATCGGCAAAAGCCGTTGCTTGGACGTTTTCAATGGTATTAACGTTGTAGCGAAGTGAGTTATCTATGGTGATCTCGCCAGATGTGAGATTAATAACAGCACCAGCATCACTGGTCAGTTTGAGCCAATCATTCCCTTCATCGCCCGCAGCCTTATTGATACTTTCATCGCCAGCACTTAGCTGGATGTTAATAACGTCATTTCCTTCGCCCCCATCGAGGCTATTAATGCCACTACCACTGTAAAGCTCGTCATTTCCTTTTCCCCCGACAAGATTACTGTTCAGCCCAGCACGCAGTATATCGTTATGCTCACTTCCTCGTGCGGTTTCAATACTTATCAGTTGATCAGAAAAGCCTGTTCCCATTGCTGTTTGTGCTTGCAGGTCAACCTCAACGCCGCTAGCGCTCCAGTCATAATTAGCTTCATCAATGCCTACACCGCCGTCTAACACATTCGACCCTAAACCACCGCGCAGCACATTGCTGGCGCTGTTACCGGTCAATTGATCATCAAAGGCTGAACCGACGATATTTTCAATTGAAAATAAGGTATCACTGCCATCGGCGCCAGAAGCCAAGCCGTTAGCTAAATTAACGACAACAGCACCGTCAGCATTAGCGTAGCTAGCCGTGTCCGTGCCAAGCCCACCTACCAATACATCATTACCCTGCGCACCTTGCAATACATCATTGCCAGCGCCGCCGTCTAGTCGATTATCGCCACTATCACCATGCAAGCTATCGCTGTGTTCACTGCCAACAATATTTTCAATCGCTATCAGAGTGTCATTGCCAGCGCCACCTGATGCATTACCTAACGCTAAATTCACTACGACACTTGCCTTGGCATCGGCATAACTGGCCGTATCAATGCCACTTTGGCCATTAAGCACATCGTCGCCTAGCCCCCCAGTCAGCTCATTGTCTTGTCCATCACCACTAAGCTGATCATTGAAATTCGAGCCAGTAATATTTTCAATGGCCGAGAGGGTATCATTACCTGCCCCACCTGATGATTGCCCAGTGGACAAATCAACCGTAACACCGCTGCCCGCCTCAAGGTAGCTAGCGGTATCAATACCATCACCACCATCTAAAATGTCGTTGCCGAGTCCGCCAGTGAGGGTATTGGCCAGGCTATCGCCAATAAGCTTGTCGTTATGTGCTGAACCAATAATATTTTCGATTTGTACTAAGGTGTCATTACCCGCGGCGCCGGTCGCGTTATTATTGGCTAAATCAACATCAACACCACCGATACTGTCTTGGTAGCTCGCGGTGTCATTGCCAGCACCGCCAACTAAACTGTCGTTGCCGAGACCACCAGTAAGCAGGTTATCGCCATCATCTCCCAACAACACATCGTTATGAGTTGAGCCGACAATGTTTTCAATACTGCTCAGTAAGTCAGTGCCATCTGCGCCTTGTGCAAGGTTACTAGCCAAGTCGACAACAACACTGCCTGTGGCCGAACTATAGTTGGCGGTGTCATTGCCAGTACCACCAATTAAACTGTCGTTGCCAAGACCACCAGTGAGCATGTCATCGCCATCGCCGCCAACTAGCAGGTTGTTTGCAGTATTGCCCGTTAGCTGGTCGTTGTGTTGACTACCAATGAGGTTTTCGATTGAGCTTAAAGTGTCTGTACCATCTGCGCCGCTCGCTTGCCCTGTCGATAGATTCGCGACAACACCGCCATTGGCAAACTCATAGCTGGCAGTATCATTACCCAAGCCACCTGACAACATATCGTTGCCACCACGCCCCATCAACAAATCGTTGCCATCTCTGCCCTCAAGCACGTTGTCAGCATCATTCCCCAATAAAGTGTCATTACTTTTCGAGCCGACCAGCCCTTCAATGTTTGTCAGCAAGTCGATACTGTTCGCAGTAGTGACCACACCTGTCACTAAGTCTGCACTAACTTGCCCGTCATTGTTGCTATAGCTCACGGTATCAGTGCCTGCACCGCCATCAAGCGTGTTAATGCCTGCGCCGCCAACTAAAATATCGTTACCCATTCCACCAGAGAGCACATTGTTAGTGGCATCACCAATTAAGATGTCGTTATGCGCAGAGCCAATAACATTGTCAATTTGCACTAAGGTGTCGTTGCCATCAGCGCCTGTTGCTGTATTGCTGGTTAAGTTAACCGAAACTGCGCCAGCTGCATGCTCATAGCTTGCGGTGTCAATGCCTGTGCCGCCCAGTAAAACATCATTGCCACGACCACCTTCGAGCAAATTGCTGCCTTCGCCTGCAATTAGCGTGTTGTGTTGTTCATTGCCAATCAGCGTATCGTTGTGCTGACTGCCAATAATATTCTCAATGGAAATTAACGTGTCATTGCCATCTGCGCCAGCGGCTTGCCCTGTGGTTAAATTTACATTCACGCCACCAACAGCATCGATATAGGAAGCCGTATCGTTACCGGCAAGGCCGTTGAGCACGTCATTGCCCAGATTGCCCTGCAAGATATTGTCTTGATTGTTGCCAACCAAGCTATCGTCAAAATCTGAACCTGTGATATTTTCAATGGCAATTAAGGCATCATTGCCCGCACCGCCCGAAGCAGTGCCAGCCATTAAATTCACATTCACGCTACTAACAGCATCTTGATAGTCTGCTGTATCTGTACCGCTGCCGCCGTTTATCACATCATTGCCTTGGCCGCCAGTAAGCACATTATTTTGGCTGTCACCAATCAAGATGTCATTGTGAGCAGAGCCAATCACATTCTCTATCAGCACTAAACTGTCATTACCAGCGGCCCCCGTTGCGCTAAAGCTTGATAAATTGACGCTCACACTGCCACTGGCTTGTTGGTAACTTGCCGTGTCTGTACCTGCGCCACCATTAATCACATCGTCACCTAAGCCACCAGTGAACACATTATCTTGGTTGTTGCCGATTAAAATATCGTTTTGCGCCGTGCCAATGACGTTTTCAACGTCGACCAGTAAATCAATTCCTGTCGCAGTTTGTGCCGTGCCATCAGCGAGATTGACAACCACGCTATTAGCCGTTTGGTGATAACTCACGGTATCTAAGCCATCGCCACCACTGAGAATATCGCTGCCACCACCACCGATCAGCAAATCATCACCAGCATCGCCAAATAAGCTGTTGCGACCCGCATCACCAATTAAAATATCGTTATATTGGCTACCACTGACATTTTCGATGCTAGTCAAGGAATCGCGACCATCACCGTTAGTCGCTTCGCCAATCGCTAGATTGACGAGTACGCCGCTGGTCGCGCCAACATAACTAACCGTATCATTGCCGCTACCACCAACTAATGCATTATTGCCTGCGCGACCAATCAATAAATCATTGCCACCCAGCCCTTCTAGTAGGTTGTTACCATTGTCGCCAATCAGTACATCGTCAAATTGTGAGCCCAATACCCCCTCTATCGAAACCAAGGTATCGTTACTAGTGCCTTCAGCATTGGCCTGACCCAAGAGCAGATCGACAAGCACGGCGTTACCTGACATTTGATAAGACGCTAAATCAAAGCCATCACCACCATTTAAGAGATTTTCTCCTCCTTGTCCGGCCAAGATATCATTGCCTTGCCCACCTAACAGCCGGTTATTATTCGCGTTACCAATAAGGATATCGTCGTGGCTTGAACCAATAACATTCTCAATCTGGATTAAAGTATCATTGCCATCTGCACCACTGGCAGTGCCCGCCGCTAGGTTAACAGTGACACTGTCGCTGGCATCGGCATAGCGCGCGGTGTCATTGCCTGTGCCGCCTATTAATAGGTCATCTCCCAAGTTACCTTGTAAAACATCATTACCGGCGCCGCCCAGCAGTTTATTGTTACCGCTATCACCCGTTAAGTTATCGTTAAAGTCGCTACCAACAAGGTTTTCAATTGAAATTAAGGTATCACTGCCGTCCGCGCCAAATGATTGACCAGTGCTCAGATTGACATCCATCCCGCCGCTTGCTTTAGCATAACTAGCGGTATCTTCGCCCTCGCCACCATCCAAAGTATCGCCATGACGCCCGCCCGTTAAGACATTGTTGTGTTGGTCGCCGACTAAGGTGTCAGCAAAATCAGATCCCGTAATATTTTCAATCGAAATCAGGACGTCTGGGCCATCTGCGCCACTTGCCCTACTAGTTGAAAGGTCTACCGTTACACTGGCCAAGGCATCTATATAACTGGCGGTATCAATTCCCCCACCACCATCAATTTCATCGCGCTCTAACCCGCCAATAATCGTATCGTTGCCACCCTCGCCAAACAGTCGGTTGCGAAGGTTATCGCCGTAAATCACATCATCAAAATTACTGCCAATAATATTTTCTATCGATATAAAGTCGCTAAAGTCGCCAACATCACCAACGGTAACATTGGTCAATAGATTGATGTCGACACCTACTCTTGAATACTGAAAACTTGCCGTATCTTCGCCTTCTCCCCCATCGAGTACGTCATTGCCTAAACCACCCGACAATATATCGTTTCCCTCGCCACCGAACAGCCTGTCTAGCCCCTCGCCACCATTTAACTGATCGTTGCCAATACCACCGCGCAACTCATCACGACCACTGCCGCCAGTAAGTTGATCGTTACCGCTACCACCATCGAGGAAATTATTACCCGCCAACCCATCAAGGACATCGTTACCCGCGCCGCCATTCAGCAAGTTGTTCCCCAAGTTACCGATTATGGTGTCGTTATAGATACTGCCAGTAGCTTGCTCAATGCCGGTAAAGGCAGTATCCACCTCAAAGCCTGTCGCGGTGCCGGCAAAAAGATCAATCGTCAAACCTGTCACGAGAAACGGCTCGAAGTAAGTGGCAAATGTCAGCGCATCAATCCCTTGTCCACCATCAATAACATCTTGCCCACGTGAGCCGAAAAACACATCATTACCCGCTAGCCCAAGCAGCACATTGTTGCCATTGTCACCGCCAAGTACATCATCGCCACTAGTGCCAATAACATTTTCAATCGCTACTAAGGTATCTGTAGTTGAGCCAACAATCGCTTGCTGGTTAAACAAGTTAACATTCACACTTTCAGCTGCTGACGAATAATTAACGGTATCAATTCCCTCCCCGCCATCGAGAAAATCACTGCCTGCTGAATAAGTAAATGCGTCATCGCCTGCTAAGCCATAAATTCGATTGGTTTGGCTATTACCAACCAGAGCATCGTTAAACATACTGCCGATAATATTTTCAATACTAATTAACGCATCCTGACCAAAGGCATTTTCTCCAACACCTGTCGCTAAGTTCACACTTACAGCGGCTATGTCGTTGTGATAACTCACCGTATCAATACCTTCAGCACCATTAAGCGTGTCACTCCCTAAACCACCGATTAAAATATCATTACCCCCATTGCCGTTGATTTGATCGTTTCCTGCCAAACCGTCGATAATATTGTCGGTGCTGTCGCCGCTGAGCACATCATCGCCATTGGTACCAACAATATCTGCTGGCTCAACGGTTTGCGCACGGGCGGTGTTCAAGTTAACGAGTAATAAAAGAAAGAAAAAAACTAACACTGTTAGTTTCATGGCTGGTTTAGTTACAGCGGACTCAAGGTGGTTATTCATGGCGATCCCTTTTCCCTGCTTGCTCTCCAATTTGAAATACTGGAAGCGACAATACCGCAGTCGGGTCGTATGTATTTATGGCATGGGGACTAGCTTGGTATTAGTCCCACGAAGAGGCTTTATTATTAATTGTTTCACTGTCAGGACTAATAAGACGGGTTTCAGTATAGTCTAAGTTACTGAAGTTGGTAGTTTGATACCGATTGGGTGCGAGTGTTATTAAACTAACCTCAAAACAGCAAAACTCTTCACTGAATACGCAAGTAAAGTGATCAAGGGAGGTGGTTAGGCAATCATTTATATTATAATCATCCGATTTTTAGTCGCTAAACACTAAATCAAAATGAAAAAATAAGAGAACTAAGCGAAAGCCGCCTATAACAGAAAGTCACCTAGCTCTTGCATATTACTAACTTGATAACAGCCTGCCGTATCCGCACAGGAATGACCGTTCAGCCTGCTACCTAAGCTTTTTATTGGTTTTCGGTAGCTGTTAAGTTGCACTTCAAACAATGATTCCGGTGCATAGCCTGTCACTTCTATCACTTCAACATTAGCCGTGCTAGGCCAAGTTAGTGTCTCACCGTTAGCCACTAAAGGTTGCAGGCTATAGGCTCCATCGAGCAGAGGAAATTTAGTTGAAAAATCTTCTGGATAGCGGCTCGCTAGTGCTGCCAATATTTTAGGTAAGTCCTTGTGCTTCTGCTTGTAAGCATGGGCAAGAAATTGATCTGCTTTGTCTAAATCTTTGAGGCCAAATTCATTGGACAAATATATTCGGCCCAATAAATAGTTCGCTTCTTTATAGTCAGCTTTTGCTGCCTTGGTTAACCATTGAATTGCTTTTTTATGATTCGAATAGTCTTGATTGGTTAGGTAGACTAAGCCTGCTTTGTATTGCGCAGAAGTTATCCCCTTCTTTGCAGCAAGTTCATAATATTTTAAGGCCATGACTTTATCTTGATTCACACCATAACCTTGGTAATAAAATTCACCCAGCATCGCCATTGCTTGCGCATGACCGCGCTTAGCCGCTTTTTTATATTGCTTAAAGTAGTCAATACATAGATCGGTTTGGCAGGCAGAAAGCACATTAGCATTAACCGTAAAAATGCTAGTGCTAAACAATACAATGGTCATTAGGACGACCAACAAACTATCCCTTTTCATTCCGTACTTCCGTGTAATTTGCAAAGGCTTGTTAAGCTATCAAAGTCGACTAATTCGTCGATGTTGCTTTAAACAACCAAAATAAACTGTGTACCCAAAAAAGTAAAGTTATCAGGCTTTTATCAGCCTCTTTTCATTATCAATAACCACATGATTTTGTTTATTAAAAAAAGGGTTAAGCATAGCTTAACCCTTCATTAAATTAATTCACGATTATGGCTAAACAAGTTTTGCTAAGCCAACTGGGCTAGACCAACTCCGCTAGACTAATTCTGCCAACTGGGCTTTATCAAAAGCTTTTAGGCTGTCGAATTCGCCAGCTTTCACTTTGTTTACCCAGTCTGGGTTAGAGATCAACGCACGGCCAACCGCAACTAAGTCAAATTCCTGCTTACCGATGCGATCTAATAAGTTGTCTAAGCTAACGGTTTCTGCATCTTTAAAGTTGCTGGTACCATCTTCTGGTAAGAAGTCTTGGTTTAAGCCAACACTGCCGACAGTAATAGTTGGTTTACCCGTAACTTTTTTCACCCAACCGGCAAGGTTTAAGTCGCTACCTTCAAATTCTGGCTCCCAGAAACGGCGTTGAGAACAGTGGAAAATATCAACACCGGCATCAGCTAACGGTTTTAAGAAGGCTTCAAGTGCTTCAGGTGTTTCCACTAAACGTGCGCTGTAATCTTGTTGCTTCCACTGCGACCAACGGAAGATAATGGGGTAGTCATCACCCACGGCTGCGCGCATCTTAGTGACTAATTCAATTGCAAATTTAGAGCGCGCCGCTAGGTCACCGCCGTACTCATCAGTGCGTTGGTTGGTGCCTTCCCAGAAGAATTGATCGATTAAATAGCCATGTGCGCCGTGAATTTCAACTGCGTCAAAACCAATGGCTTTGGCATCGACTGCCGCTTGTACAAAGGATTCGATCACTTCGTCAATGTCCGCTTTCGTCATTTCATGACCCGTTTGTTTACCTGGGAATGCCATGCCAGACGGACCATAACCTGGTAAATCACCACCCGGCTCTACGCCCGGCTTGCGAATGGCGCCAACATGCCATAGTTGCGGGGCAATTTTGCCACCTTCAGCATGCACAGCATCAACCACTTTTTTCCAGCCTGCCAGTGCTTCATCACCGGCAATAAACGGCACATTCGGATAACCAGAAGCTGCCTTGTGACCAACACAAGTACCTTCGGTAATAATGAGACCGACACCACCTTGAGCGCGGCGACGATAGTATTCAACCACTAAGTCATTTGGCACATTGCCAGGTGAAAAAGTACGGGTCATCGGTGCCATTACGGTGCGGTTTGCTAGGGTTAATGGTCCTAATGACACTTGTTCAAAAAGTTGTGCATTGCTCATTATGTTTGCTTCCTTTGTTTTTTACTTATATACCTGTTAGTAATACTTAGTGAAGATCATTGGTAACTTGCGAGCATCCAATGTAATTCACTATTATTCTTATGCGCCTTAAACTGCGCCATAAACCAGCCAACTAACCTCTTAACTAACCTAGAGGTAAGTTAGCAAGGTAAAATTTTTTAACCGGTTTGCTGTAAGCCAGGCTGCGTTATCGAGGTTGCACCAAGTAACGTCATAATTTGCGCCATGGTTTGTTCGAAAATATCATCGCCATGCACACGTGAATATTGCAGCGCCGCCTTGCAGGCTAAGACAACCACCATGGCTTGCCCTTTAGTCTCACCCGCAAAATTAAATTCGCCTTGTTGCCTGCCCTGCGCCAACACTTGCGTAATAAAATCCAGCTCGTGTTCGTCTAGCGCCTTTAACCCCGGCTGCATCGCCGTTGGCAAGGACGCGATATCTACTTGCAAGCTACTTAATGGACAAATTTTATTCTTACCACAGGCGTAGCGCAGGTTGGCATTAATGTAGGTATCTAGCTTTTGTTGCGCACTAATATTGGCCAGTAAAATTTTGCGAAATTCCACTTCATGCCAATCTTGAATGGCCTGACATAGCGCCACACCAAGATCTTCTTTTTTCGGAAAATGATGATGAATACTAGCCTTGGTAATGGCGAGGCGATTGGCGATATCCAAATAGCTAAAATTCTCAAAGCCATGAGTTTGAAGTAAATCCATAGCCACTGAGATAATTTGCTCTTTGCGATTTTTGGAACGTGTTTGCATAAAATTACGATAACTTACCTCAAGGTAAGTTATCAAGTATAAATTTTATTCAGCAGGTTAAATCCGTAAAAGTAAAAACAGTGAGCTATTTATGGCAGCGAGTGAACTGAGCTGCAATCCACCAGCATATCAATAAAGGCGCGCACTTTCGGCGATAAATGTTTACGTGACGGGTAGACCACATAAACATCGACATCAGCTTGTGGGTAGTCTGGAAACAATATCGCGAGTTTGCCGTCATCTAGCGCCGATTGCATGGTAAAGGCTGGCAATCGACAGACACCATGACCATCTAGCGCCATCGCTAATTCCATGTCTGAGTTGTTGCACATCATGCTGGGGTTAACATCCACCGAGAAGGTTTGCCCCTCTTTATCTAGATACTGCCAACGGGTGGGCTGTTTTAAGTTGGAGTAGCACAGGCAGCGATGATGTTTGAGTTCGTCTGGGTGCTGTGGCTCGCCGTGTTGCTGCACATAGTCGTGTGAAGCAACCGTATATGCTTTACCTGACATAATTTTTCGGCAAATTAAACTGGACTCTTCCAGTTGATGGGTGGCGCGAATCACCGCATCGAAGCCATCTTGAATCACATCCACTTTGCGATCATTGAGATCGAGTAGCAACTCTACCTGCGGATACTTGGCCATAAAGCGCGACAAAATTGGCTGCAAATAATCGTTCGATAGCGCAACTGGGCAACTAATTCTTAGTGTACCGCGTGGCACCATATCATGCTGATGCATCAAGCCTAATGCTTGCTCACCATCTTGAACAAGTTGCACGCATTGTTCGTAATAGAGTTTGCCCTCAGGCGTTAGGCCGAGCGAACGCGTAGTGCGATTAATTAATCTAACCCCAAGCCGCGCCTCCAGCTTGTTAATTTCTTTGCTGATATAAGACGTCGAATGGCCAGTTGCTTCAGCTGCAGCGGTAAAGCTGCCGCTGTTAATTAACTGGGTAAAGACCACCACACCATCAAATAATTTGGTATTTGCGGTGCTATTTAATGAAGAATTTATCGCGGCATTAGAAGTCATTAGGAAATAGTTTTTAAACTTTTACATGATTAATAATCAAATATAAACAATATAGAATGCATTTCAAGTTAGTGATTAACTCAATCGCTAACCATAAATTTATCCAGCTGCTGCTAGCGAATAGCAGCAGGTAACAGCAACAGAAAATTGAGGATTCAATATGAAAGTTTTAGCCTTTGCCGCCAGCAGCAGTACCAAGTCAATCAACAAAACCTTAGCCAACTACGCCGCATCATTAGTCACAAGTGCCGAGTTCGAGCTGCTTGATATTAACGATTACGAAATGCCGTTATTTAGCCAAGACAGAGAGGAAGAATTAGGCCAGCCACAAGCAGCAAAAGATTTCTTCGCTAAACTCGGTGAAGCAGACGCGATTATTATCTCATTTGCAGAGCACAATGGTACGTACACTGCTGCCTATAAAAACTTATTTGATTGGACTTCACGCATCGACCAAAAAGTTTTTCAAAATAAACCTGTCGTTTATTTGGCAACATCTCCAGGTCCTGGTGGTGCCGCCAGCGTGCTAGCAGCTGCAACCAATTCAGCACAGTACTTTGCTGCCGACGTAAAAGCATCGTTATCTATTCCAAGTTTTTACGATAACTTTGATATGGAAACGCAGAAGTTAACCAATGCTGAATTAGATGATCAGTTAAAAACTGCGGTAGCGCAGCTGACCGAATAGGTTGAATTGTATAAATAACGCTGTTACTTAGCCATTCGCGAAAACTGATAGCGAAAGCAGATAGCAAAAACAGAAAACCTAGAAAAACAGTAGTCGATTGGCTGCTGTTTTTTGTTTGCAATAGCCTGCTTGGCTCTGGAGTTAGTGGCTTCGGTGCTAGTGGTTTAGGTGTTAGTAGCTTCGGTATTAGTAGCAGCGTTCTAAGTAGAACATGAGGTTGTGATAAAACCCGCTAATCGTTATGGTTAACGCTATCAATTAACTACTCACATTATTAGTATTCATATTAATTTGCCTTCAGACAATACAAGTCAGCTAAGTGCCAGCAGCAACCTAGACATAGCCTTATCGATACGCTCGTATACGCGACAGCTTAGTCAGCACCACCACAATCACCATCAGTTAGTGCTGCCGCTGCATGGCAATATTGAATTAGACATCGCAAACGACAAACAAACTATTGGGCCAAAGCGTTGTGCGATTATCTATCAAGGTGAGCTACATAGTTTTGCTGCCGATGAATGTGCTCGTTTCTTAGTTGCCGATCTCACCGACTTGCCCAGCCAATATCTACCACAGCATCAGCACTATGTTAGTATTTCTGACGCTTTTTACGCCTTTATTCAGTATGTAGAAAAGCAGCTTGCTCAACCTGAATTTGATGCCGTATCCGATACGCTAACGCCGTTATTTTGGTCACTACTTGCTACGCAAACCAGCACACATGCAATCGATAAGCGACTTGCGCCAGTGCTTGATACCATGGCACAACAACTTGCCAACCCGCTGACGCTAAGCGATCTTGCCAAGCAAGCGCATTTAAGCTTGAGTCAATTTAAAGCAGTATTTCACCAACAATTTGGTACGAGCCCGCAAAAGTACTTAACGAATCTAAGAATGGAAAAAGCAAAAGCCCTGCTCAGCTATACTGATTTACCAATAAGCTTAGTAGCAGAGCAAGTGGGTTATCAAAACGCTTCTGCGTTTAGTCGGCGCTTTAAAGAAGTTTATGGCCAATCTCCTAAAGCATTTAGCAAACACTAACCTGATCGTCAGCGTCTAAATCTAAACGTTTAACATTCCAGCTTGGCAGGTGATTAAATCGGCTTTTCAGCACATTTTTATTTAGCACTTCTTGTACACTACTTAGCATATTTTGTTGTGCTAACACTTCGCTTCATTTGAACACTTAGTTACTTGCATTAACTAATCGCAATAGTTACTCGCATTAACTAATCACATTAGCAGGTTCAGGTAGTAAGCACTTATTCAAATAGTACATCGGTAAAAACAATCTAATTTCAGAGCAACTCATTTTATGGCAAGCATTTTAGGCACCTTAGCACTGTTCATGTGGTCATCTTTAGCATTACTAGCAGCTAAAACTACCAATATTCCCGCCTTTTATATTTTAAGTTGTGCTTTTTTTGTTTCATTTGGGCTGTCACTGCTATGGCGCTATCAACAAGAAAAACATTGGCTTGCTAAACCCAAATTAACCGTTAAGCAATGGCTGTTCGGCATAATAGGCTTATTTGGCTATCACTTCTGCTACTTTTTCGCGCTGCAGTTTGCACCGGTGTTAGAAGTCACGTTAATTAACTACTTATGGCCGTTATTGCTGACATTGCTTCTAGCTCAACGTGGACAGCGACTATTCGCCTTGGCAGGCGGTATCACGGCTTTTATCGGTATTGTCGTATTACTGTCTGGCGGACAAGCGACATTCACACAGCAAGACCTTGTCGGCTATTTAGTGGCATTGGGCGCTGCTATTATTTGGGCAAGTTATTCCGCTTATCTATCAAAAGGCAAGAGTAATACTGCAGACATTGGTTGGTTGTCACTCGCGGTTGCTCTGCTTGCGGCAATTTGTCACCTATTATTTGAGCCTGCCATCAATATCGAACAGCTCACTACAGTAAAGTGGCTCTACTTATTGCTGATTGGCTTAGGTCCGCTGGGCGGTTCATTTTATTTGTGGGAATATGGTCTTTCCAAAGGTAATCATCGCCTATTGGCCAGCCTGAGCTTTTTTACGCCGCTTTGCGCGTCACTGCTATTAGCGACCTTTGCAATGGCAGCCTGGTCACGCGAAATGGCGGCAGCACTGACGTTAATTTTACTAGGTGGCTTGATCACCCATATGCCATCTGTTATCGATAACTATCGTCAGAGATTAAGCATCAATAACGTTACTAGTTAGTGGTGGTTCATAAAGAAAGTTAAAAGTTAAAACTTAACTAATTAGCGGCTTCCACATGCACTGATTTTCGATATTGACTTGGAGTTTGCTGAGTCTCTTTTTTAAAGGCAGTATAGAAGGAAGATTTGGCATTAAAACCAACCGCCATGGCAATATCGACCACAGTATCATTGGATTGTTGTAAAGCCTGCTTGGCTGCATCTATGCGATACCGATTTACGTAATCGAAAAAGTTCGCACCCAGCGCTTCATTAAGGGTTTGGGAAATATAATTTGGCGAAGTATGAATATGACTGGCCAGCTTTTGCAGGGATAAGGAAGAATCTAAATATAGCTGGTCTTGCTGCATCGCCTGTTCAATTTTAGTAGCAATTGTATTTGCCTGTTCGTTACTTAGCGCCGAACGTTGGTACTTGTTTTGTTGCTGCGCATCCCTTGTCAATACTTGTTCAACGGCTATTTGGCTCGTGTAAAGCTCTTCAAAACCCGGCTTTTGGCGCAATCCCCACAGGGCAACACTCCACACCATCACTAAGGTGATCGCGCCGCTTATCAAGCCATCAAAGCGAAAAGAGAACAGCAGATTATCAATCAACAAGCTAATTGCTGTTAAACCCCAAACAACGCCAATCGCCAACAATAACCAAGTTAACCAGCGTGCTTCCTTTTCTTCGGTGCTGGCAAATAAATCCTTTAGATGGCGGCGATACTGATGTAACCGACCAACAACTTGATAAACGTAGTAGCCTGATTGAATCACCCAAGCAATGACCAGCAAAAAGGTCACAATTAAGGTGCCACCAACTAGCCATTGCATGGGTGTGGATAAGCTAGTAAGCAGGCTATCATCCCCCAAAACCAAGAGTTGATATTGGATTTCACTGGGCATTAACAGCGCAATCAATGCAACGCCGCCGCCAATGGCAAAAGGCAGAAAATGTACCTTAGAGACTTGCTTAAACTGCCATGGTGACTGCGCGGTAATGCCACATACATAGCACCAAAAACTCGGGGCAATGAGCATCAGCGCTGGTAGTGATAAGATTAAAAAACTGACTCGCCAAGGCATTGTTAAACTGGCGAGCACAGGCTGACTTAATACCACACCAACAGAGGTTAAACAGACGGCTAATGGCAAATAGGCTTGCAACTTTGTTGCCCGCAACAATAATAAATGAGCGCTAAAAACAATCACCGTAAGCGTGATAAGGTTTAGGGCGAACACTCCGGATTCTGCAACCATAAAACTCTACTTATTCCTTCAAACTATTCCTTTAAAATCAGTCACTCTGATAGTGTATTCTGTTAGTGAATTGTGAGCGTCCAATCCTACAGGCTAGTACGTTTTCTCTGTCACAAGCGCAAAAAATAAGTATTTAGCCGTTCGCGCCAACCCAGTCGGACGCCTAAACACATCGCTTTCTCGATAATCAAATTCACCCTAGCGAAATATGTCTGTTAGGTAAATAGACAGCCTAGCCGATTCACTGATAGAAAGCGGGAAAATAATGAGACAAGCATTAACAGCAAATAGGCAAGCGAGCTGCCAGAAACCAAATAGCCGTAAATCAATCAACCAAAACCCAATCGCCCAAAAAAACAAAGCGACTATTCCATTTAATTGGCCAGTCGTAAGTACGTTAGCATTAATCACAGCCATTCCCGCGATTCCGGCGATATTTATTTTGCTCATTGTTGCCATCGGAGCAGGCAACAATCAGGAGCTTGCCGCCATGATCAACAGCGCCTATTTTGATGCACCCGCAGCAGTTTATGTTCACGGTAGCTCAGGTATTTTATTTTTCTTAACCATGCCTTGGCAATTTTCACCAAGGTTACGCCAGCAATATGTTAGTTGGCATAAAGTCGCGGGGCGCATTGCCGTTATTGCGGGCTGTGTGATGGCGCTTTCGGGTATTTGGATGCACAAACAATTAACACCTACCGAGCAAGGGGCACGATACCTGATATTAATAGTTATGAGCGCTGCTATCTGTTTATGCTTTTTGATAGCGGTTTGGCATATTGTTAATCGCAATATCGCGCGGCATCAACATTGGATGGCGCGCGCTGTGGCGATTATTTTAGCAGCTGTCACACCACTATTTACTGGGCTATTAGTGATGCTAATGTTTAGTTCGTTTGACCAGCTCTACCCAACAGCCGCAGCGCTTCATCATCAATATGATCGTCTGTTGGGAATGGCGATTAACCTCGCTATTGTCGAACTTGTGTTTAGTAAAAAAACCGGCAGCTAGCTGATCTGATTAAGCCTGCTTATTGGCTTGCTTAAGTGCTTGTTTAATAGCTAAATTGCGAGCTTTATATTTTGCTTTGAGTTTAGCGCCTTTGCGATACATAGCAGGTCGTAACTTAGTACGCAGCCATGGGAATAAGTACGAGATGGTCGTCAGTAAACCGCCGCTTGCTGGTAAACAGACTTCGCGCTCTTTACCTTGTGCCACGGTCAGTGCAGCGTCAGCCACTTGTCGAGCGCTGCTCATTTCCTGTGAAAAAACAATGTCTTCTACTTGGTCGATATTCGACATAATAAAACCGGTATCAATTGGACCTGGCGACACCACGCCCACATGAATATTGAACGGCTTTAACTCGTCACCCAGTGCATAGGTAAATGAGCGTAACCCCGCTTTAGTTGCACCATAAGCCGCACCGCCTTGCAGAGGCATACGACCAGCGAGCGAGCCGATATTGACAATCGCGCCACCACCATTGGCTTTCATATGAGGGATCACTTGCCGCGAAAACACTAGCGGCGCACGTAAATTCACATCAACCATTTGCGCAATATCTTCCGGCGCAATACCAATGGCGTCGCCACGTTGGTGATAGCCTGCGTTGTTGACCAGTACATCGATACAACCAAATTCTTGCATCACACTTTCTAACAAGGGTTCAAATTGGCTCAAATCGTTAACGTCCAATGTTTGGCTCATCACCTTCACTTGAGCACTTAACTCTTGTGTGATCTCATCTAAGGCCTGCTGACCACGAGCAATTAACACCAAATTCGCGCCTTGCGTAGCGAACACGCGCGCGGCTTCAGCACCTACGCCCGCTGAGGCACCGGTGATCACCACTGTTTTACCTTTCATTGAATTGCTTGCTGCTGTTTCTTGTGCCTGTTGCATATCCATTCCCCTATCACTTTTTGTTCTTTTGCCGCAGACTATCGGCGTTATTATTCTTGTTATCGCTAGTAAGCTTATCGCTGCTTGGCTTATCGCCATTTAATATCGCAAATTGTTATCGCGAGTAGCATCATCAAATTCACATAAACTTTTTCAATAACGAGTCTAGCTGCCAGAAATTTCAATTACTTTAACAAGATAGCGAATTACTGACCACTATTTCACCAGCGTTAAGCCTGCATTAAATTAAGCTGGCTGATCTCTGCGGTAGATGCAGGTAAAATGGTGCTTTGCAGTGTTATCAATGAGCGAGCATTTCCTTTGTCTGTTAAGCCTAGCTACTTTATTCCCTTTCAATCTTCGCTCGGTACGATATCGCCGCCGAAAAAGTTCACTTATCCATTTTGCTATCAACCACATGAATTAGCGATAATAGCGGCGCAGCAACTGCAAAGCGCCCTAAGCGATATTCATCCGCTTGCCAGTGACCAAACAGGTAAAATGTACGGAGTATTGGTGGTCAGAAATCACCAAGATCAGTTAGGTTTTCTGGCTGCCTTCTCGGGTAAAGAGCTAGGTAAGGAGTCAGACAAGGAATCGGATAAAGAATCAGCTACTGAAAACTCACAATCATTCAACTTTGTGCCACCGGTTTTTGATGCCGAACGCCAAGATGAATTCTTTGTGGATAAGCAGCGAGAAGTAAACGAAATAAACGCTGAAATCGCGGCGCTTTGTAACACCAAAGTCGTCAAGATGTTGCAGCTAACCGCAGATTCCGAACAAGCCGCCGCTGATTGGCAAATTAGTCAATTACAGCAGCAACACAGAGATAATCGTCAGCAACGTAAACAACAGCGCCAGCGTATGGAAGCGCAATTAACGCAAGGCACATTATCGCCTGCGCAGGGTAAACAAGAGAGTATTGAGCTTTCACGCCAAAGTGTTAGCGATAAAAAAGCGTTGGCTGCGCTAAAAGCTTATTGGCAGCAACGCATTGAACTCGCCAATTCCACCTTACAGCTGAAGCTAGACAAAATCACCGCGTTAAAGAAAGCGCGTCGCAAGCTGTCAAACATGCTGCAAAAGCGATTATTTAAGCAATACAAGATGCTCAACAGCAAAGGCGAGTATGCGGATCTCATCAGCTTGTTTGCCGAAACTAAATCGCCAACACCACCGGCGGGCAGCGGGGATTGCGCCGCGCCAAAATTGCTGCAATACGCCTTTGAACATCAGCTAACGCCTGTGTGTATGGCAGAATTTTGGTGGGGTCAACAACCTAGCTCAGAAATTCGCAAGCACGGCCACTACTACCCCGCTTGCCAAGGTAAATGCCTGCCTATTTTAACCTTTATGCTGCAAGGGCTAGTGCTAGATGATAACCCTTTACTGGTCAACCCTGGTGCAGAAAAGCCGCTGCCTATTGTCTATCAAGACGAACATTTGGTGGTGGTCAACAAACCTGCGGGCTTGCTATCGGTGCCCGGTGTTACTATTGCCGATTCAGTGGCAACACGTATTCAAGCACAATTTCCCGATGCTACTGGTGGTTTAGTCTTACATCGCTTGGATATGGCTACTTCTGGCTTACTCGTACTCGCGTTAAACGAGCGAGCCCACAAGCATCTGCAAAAACAGTTTATTAATAAAGTGGTGCAAAAGCAGTACGTCGCATTGCTTGAAGGGAAATTAACAAACAAAGAAGTAGTTAATGGCAATTCAGTTAACAGTAAGCTAAGCAAGCAGCGAAGCAAGCAACCAAGCGGTCAAATTCACTTGCCACTGATTTTGGATATTGATGACAGACCGCGCCAGAAAGTCTGCTTTACTGATGGCAAACGAGCTGAAACGCTTTGGCAAGTGCTAGGTTATGAAGAAGATGACACTAATACCCGCACCAGAGTAAAACTGACCCCTGTCACTGGTCGAACGCACCAACTGCGGGTGCACTGCGCACACCCAGACGGATTAAATACTCCCATTGTTGGTGATAAGCTTTACGGCACAGTCGACAAGCGTTTGCACCTGCACGCCCAACACCTGAGCTTTTTGCACCCGATCTCGCAGCAGCGACTACACTTTGAGGTGGCGCCTGAGTTCTAATATCAAATTGAATGATTGGTATAAGTTACGCTGATCTTTTAGTGAGGCAAATTGGTATAAACAACTAACATGTCAGTTATACCGCATTAAACTTATTAGCATGAGCACCGTCGATATCACCGAGACCTACCCGATTTTGCAAGACAAACATATGTACGCACAATCGGGTTTATCGCTAGTGACCATTTATGATGACAACTGGTTTGTCCGTAATGACTACGATATTTTATCGCGCGGCCAACGGGACTACCTGCAAACCTTTTTCCATCAACAAGGCTTTAGGCAAAAAACGGGAAAGATAATGGTAAACGGTGAAATTGAAGTTCACTTCCCCGATCCCAAGCGAATATTAGCACTGTCTAGCTACTTTCCTGAGATGCTAACACCTGATGCTAATTACTTAATTGCTGTAACCCCAACCACCTTTGCCGAAGCCCTATTTCATCAGCAAATCGCCAATAAAACTGACTCGCTCGACAGCATCAAATCACTGATTGATAAATGCCCCTATAACATCGAGCTACTGCGTGATATTAGCTACCGCACCGCCATTGAGGACATTACCAAAGCCTCATTTGACGAACTTAAACGCTATCAGCAACAAGTGATTATTAAAAAATTTAAGCGAAAAAAGGCGCTTTAGGCTGTTTCATCACTAAGCTAAATAAGTCGCCAAATCAAAGGCAAGAGCAAACATGCAGAACAGGCGTAACCAGCCTTTTGCCATACCATTGAATACTGGCCTTGCATCTTGAGCCCAAAACACGGCCTCAGGATATCGACGCGCTTAACCAACTCAAAGCCAACAAAACAGCCTGCAATCGTAACTAAGACTAATAACGAAGATTCGACGGCAGCGCCCAAATTCAATTGAGTAAGATAAAACCCCGCCACTAAAATAATGGTTTGATGCAATATGTAAAATGGATAAACAGCATCAACACCATAGGTCAGCCAACGGCTGTTTTGACAGCGTTTTGAGATGAATACAGTTTGTGCAAAACCCAACATCATCAAAACGCCCAGTAATCGACAGCTTCCATAAAGTAGATTTCCCACCAACTGAACCCAAGTAGGAACGATGGATTCAGCTCTGGCATATAGCCAAACGTATTGATAGAAAAAAATTAATACCAAACAACATAGTCCGTATGCGAGGTAAAAGTGTTTAACGTGATCAGTAATTTTCTGCCATGCTTGTGGCTGCCAACCGAGCATATAGCCATAGAATAAAAACAATAGCCCTATCGGATACCGGCTTGGAGCCTCTGCCCACAAGTATTCAATCGCAATAACAGGTATTGCTAATATGCCAACAACAATAGCGCCATTGCCTAAAACGAATCGCCGACGCATTGATTCAAGCCAATTGCTATTAAGTAAGGGGAGCAAGCAAACCAATGCTAACGAGTAATACCAAAGAGAGCGTAAATACCACAAGTGATTCACATCAATATGAGGCCAAATACCGTGTGGATAATTGCTAAAAATTCCCTCTTTACCCGTAACAGCATCGCTAAAGAATGCCAGTAAAAACTGCCAATAGCTGAGTGCAATCTCACCTTTTGCGGTCATTTCAATATAAAGTTGCGGCGGAACAATGACCAATACACCAAATAAAAGTGGCAGGAGTAAACGATAAGTGCGCAGCATAACAAATCGCATAGGCGAGACCTTAGCAAGCACAAAGCGGATAGCAACGCCCGAGATAAGCCAAATAGCCGGCATTCGCCAAGGTTCAACCACAAGTAACAGCTTATCTAACCATACAACCGAGTACTGGCTTTTGGCATGCCAGCTCCATGCGTCAACATAGAACATGCCGATATGATGACTAATCAATAGGGCAAACAACATGATGCGTAGCCAATCAAGATCTGCTCTGCGTGGTGGACAAGTTCCGCTATCAGGAGGCGTAAAAATCAAGTGTTGTGAAATTCGATAAATCAAGCTTTGCACCTAGTCACTTACATAACAATTATTTATTGATATGATGGGCCATGGCGTATCAAAATAAATTTAAAAAGTGCTTAATAAACAATGGATAGGGCTAAGCGGTGGCTGACAGGGATAAAATTATAATAGTAATTGGCTTACTAGAAATGGCTCAAACCAAGAGTAATTATTGTGAATAAACTGGCACATTTTCAACGTTATCAATTGCGCTATGAAGTTGTCGCACTTGTTAGTTATTTTCTAATTAATGCGACCTTACTCGCCAGCAGTGTGATCATGGAAGCGAGCCGCAATAACCAGGCGTTACCCTTTGATTGGTGGGAACCATTTTCGTGGGAGTACACCAGTGCAATATCCACGCTTCTATTGTTCCCACTGATCGCCAAATTTATTGATAGGTTCCCTATCCAATGGCATAAATTTCACCTGACCGTCGCCATTTACTGGCTTGGTTCGATACTATTTTCGCTCGCTCATGTCGGCCTAATGGTTGGCTTTCGCAAGTTGATTTACCTTAGCCAAGAGCGCTACTACGATTTTGGCAATGTTTGGTATGAATTATTGTACGAATACCGAAAGGACTTATGGGCATTCTTGTTTTTCGTGGTCGGTATTCATGTCTATCGTTTTGTGCTCGCACGTTTACAAGGTGAGGCGAACCCAATTCATGAAGGCGAAGATCACCAAGAAGATAATGAGCAACAAAGAAAGAGCATTGATAGGCTGCTCGTTAAAAAGCTCGGCAAAGAATTTATTATCAAAGTGAGCGATGTTGAATGGTTAGAGTCTTCTGGAAATTATGTCAACCTGCATATTGGCGAGCGAATTTATCCATTGCGCATAACGCTCACCAAGTTAATAGAACAGCTGGCAGATAAGGGCTTTAGTCGTATCCACCGCTCTTACGCAGTAAGGCTTGATGCTATTGAATCCATCACCCCTATCAGTAGTGGTGATAGTGAAATTCGACTAAAAACAGGTAAACAACTGACTCTTTCTAGGCGCTACAAAGAAGCGTTTAAGGTAAGTTTACAATAATCAATATTGCTTATGACGGTGTTGAATTTCATTGCATACGTATAGCCAAAAGCACTCAAGCAGAGTAATAAATATAAGCCCTTACGCTAAATTAATGCGATTTACACCACTGCGCTGTTAAGCGCTGTGCCTCAACCAAGCTATCTTCAATCGCGATATCAATATCCGGCGTTACGCCAATCTGCTGCCAATTCTCGCCATTGCCATCTTGGTAGTAGGCAACTGGCAGTTCTATTTGCAGGCCAAGCGGTAAGTTGAAAGTTTTTAACCATGTGGCGACGCCCATGGTTGAGCGACCAATCAATGCGGTTTGCGGTCGTTGCTTTAATTGATAGGCAAAAAACTCACCGCTAGCTTGCATAAAAGGCGATGTCATTAAAACCACTGGGACTTGCTCGCTAAATCGCTGACCACCGATTGTTGTATTGCTTGCCAAGGCTAGCTGCTCGTTACGATTGTTATTCACTAAGCTGCCAAAGCTGTGCTCAGGTGCGAAAAAGTAACTCAGCAGATATTCAGCCGTTTTAATATCGCCATCATCTAACGCACTAAAATCGAGTATCAATGCACAGCTCTCTTGCAGGGTTTGCATTGCTTTATCAATGGCTAAAGTTGCTTGAGCACCAGAATGAAAGTTATTGAGTTTGAAATAACCAATACCATCTTGGTTTATGTTTGCCTGTTCAGCATTAATTGTTGAATTGTCTGAAACGAGCATTGAATGATTGGAAAGTATGCTTAAACCCTTTTGCTCCTGAACACTTAATGCCACATAACTATCATGGTTTGCAGAGGCTATTGTTTGACGCAGTAATTCAAGCAGCTCCTCTCGGTTTGTCGGCGCTTGATAAGACGCTTGCCAAGTTATCCCTTTAAGCGCTAAAGCCATTTTGTCCGCAGCCTCTTTATCTGGGTAGTTTTGGCTAATTACTTGGCTTAACGCTTCAACAACTGCCTGTTGTTGATACGGGGTTATTTCATGCTCAATAGCTAGTACAAAGGTCTGCCAGAACACAGCAAGCACTAACAGTAGCTTCCCTACTAAGTTAATCATTCGCTGAAACATTGGCCGACACATTGAGCGAGTCATTAGGCACTTCATTAGGTATGTCCTTGACAGTTTAACGTTAGAGGTTGGTATGGGCCGTGTAAAATTCAAGTAAGAACTCGCCGAAGACTTCTATTAACTTATTGTTTTATTTGGCTGAATACTAAAGCGTTTTCGATAGGCACTAGGTGAAATATTGAGTCGATGGCGAAAATGATGACGCAAGGTCATGGCTGTGCCTAAGCCGCTTTGCTCTGCAACAGCGTCAAGCGACAAACAGCTTTCTTCCAATAAGGTTTTTGCTAATTGAAGCCGTTGCTCAATAAGCCATTCTGCAGGTGTCGTGCCCGTTGCCGCTTTAAAGTGACGTAGTAAGCTTCGCTCGCTCATATGCATAAACGCTGCAAGTTCGGCATTGGTATGCCCCTTGATTAAGTTTGCCTGTAAATGGGTCAGTAAAGGCGTGATCGCTTGGCGCTCACTGCGCGCTAGCGGTTGTTCAATAAACTGCGCTTGGCTGCCTTCACGAACAGGTGGGATCACTAAACGTCTAGCAATAGTATTGGCGATCTGCTGACCATAATCTTGCCTAACCAAGTGTAAACATAAATCTAAACCCGCCGCACTGCCCGCCGAAGTTAGCACTGAGCCGTTATCCACATAAAGTACGTCGGTATTTACGGTAATCTTGGGGTATTGTGCTTGCAAAGTTTTGGCATACCGCCAGTGGGTCGTTGCCGTTTTGCCATCAAGCACACCTGCTGCCGCTAATACAAATACGCCTGAGCATATCGAAACCAAGCGAATACCAGCATTGTGGGCCTGTTGAATAGTGGCAATAAGCGCTTGTGGCACAGGCTGCTCTGCGCCGCACCAGCTGGGAATAATCAGCGTATCCAACTCGTGCCACTCATCGGCTTGCAAGCTAGGCTGAATTTGCGCGTGATATTGAGTATTAACGCTTTTGCCATCAAACGAAAAAGTATCAAAACGATAACCATGGTGTAACCAGTCCTCTCCCAACTCAGGGCGCGCTAAGCCAAAAACTTCTGTGACACAGCCAAACTCAAACAGACATAAGCCATCGTAAACTAAAGCGGCGATACGTTTTTGTTGGCGCTTAGTTTTAGAGCTCGCTTTGAGCATTTCGCCAGTATTGTGCAAATTAGTGATTTCGCAATCTTCCATTACTTTCAGCGCTCCAGATTTGACCCACTGTTAATCGTTTCAACACTTATTAACTTTGGCGGTATTTAATCGATTATTGGCAATTACGCCAATTTTGTCGAATAAAATTTCACCATAGAATCGTCATAACAGCGCTGAAAAAATTAAAAACAAAAGGAGATAGCAATGACCAACCCAGTTACCCAAATACCAGCGGCAAACAGCGAACAAGCCTTAGCACATTTTCAAACAATGTTTAGTTTTGAAACCGATTGTTGGGATACGCATTTTGCCCTGCAACAAGCAGAGCCAGGCTTTGTGCTATTAGACGTGCGCAATGAGGCACTGTTTCGACAAGGTCATATTAAAGGCGCAGTGCATTTGCCCTATGGCAAAATTGTCGAAGGTAAAATGCAACAATGGCCGCAAGAAACCTTGTTTGTTGTCTACTGTGCCGGCCCACATTGTAATGGCGCCGCAAAAGCAGCAGTTAGGCTCGCGCAGATAGGCAGATCCGTAAAACTTATGGCAGGCGGTATTACCGGCTGGCTTGATGAAGGGTTTGAATTGGAAGCGGGTTAATCAAAGTACAGCATTTTGTGCTTAAAAAACCAGAAAAGGCCGCGTATCAGTAACGTGGCCTTTAACTAACTTTCGATATCGTCTTAGTTAGCGATAAATTTAGTAAGCTCCTGCCGAGTAAGTTAGCTCATAGCTATGACTGTATATTTCTAAGATATTGCCGAATGGATCTTCCATATAGATCATGCGGTAAGGCTTTTCACCTGGATAGTAGTAACGTGGCTCAGTCATACGTTTTTTACCACCGGCAGCAACAATTCTTTCGACCAATTCTTCTAAATTAGGATCTTGAACACAGAAGTGGAAAACACCAGTTTTCCAGTACTCAAAGTTATTGTCAGGCGTTTCATGATTAACGAACTCGAATAACTCAACACCAATACGATCGCCAGTTGCCATATGAGCAATGCGGAACTTTTTCCAGTTGGCACCGAACACATCAGTACACATTTCACCTATTGGGCTGTCGTCTTCAACTATTTCGGTTGGTTCCATAATTAAGTACCAACCGAGTACTTCAGTGTAAAACTTAACAGCAGCTTCGACATCTGGCACTGAAATACCAATATGTGAAAACGTTCTTGGGTAAGCATTTGCCATGATCTTGTCCTCTATTAAAGTGATTCGTTGCTAGCAATTAGCTGATAGAGGCTAACTGGAAGAATCTAGCTGATAGCAATTAACTGGTAGGAAAAAGTATAGAGGCTATAATCACAGACAAAAAATTATCATTTTTGATGATATTGAGTACATTTTGTAATGATTAATCTGAACTTGCTAAGAACGTTTTGCACGCTTGTTGAGGTTGGGCATTTTACCCAGACCGCAGAGCGTTTGTTTATGACCCAATCTGGGGTTAGCCAACAGGTCAAAAAGCTGGAGCAGTCGTTAAAAACTCAGCTGATTATTCGCGAAGGAAAAAGCTTTTACCTAACCCAAAATGGCGAGCAGCTTTACCAACAAGGTCAGCAACTGTTAGCCGATGCCAATGCGCTATCAACGAGCTTTACTGAGGATAATCTTTACCAAGGTAAGGTCTCGATAATGTCGCCTGGTAGCTTGGGGCTAAAACTGTATCCTTACCTCTTGTCGATTCAACAAACACACAAAGAACTATGTGTTGATTATCAATTTTCATCAAATCGTGGCATTGAACAGACATTGAATGAGCATCAGTTAGATATTGGTTTAATGACCGCCCTGCCCGTTGGCAGTGACATTATCGCGCAACCATTAACTCAAGAGCCGATTGTGTTGGTGACGCCTAGCCAGTTTGAAGCTCCCGATTGGCAAGTCTTACAAACATTGGGCTTTATTGACCACCCAGACGCCCAACATCATGCCCAGCTATTACTGCCAGCTAACTTTAGCGAGTTTGAGCATATCAGTCAGTTTTCGATACGAGGTAAGTCCAACCAAATTAGCCTAATTTTAACGCCCGTTGCGCAGGGCTTAGGCTTTACTGTATTGCCGCTACACGCAGCATCCGCATTTAGTGAGCAGAGCGCGATTCGTATTCATCACCTTGAAAACTCTGTCTCAGAGCAGGTTTATATTTGCCACCATAGACGAGCGCAAGCGGCGAATCGCGTCGCTTTTATTAAGCGAGAGATAGACGCTTATTTAAATGCAGATAGCTAAGCAATTGAGCTGCTAAGCAGTCTGGCTGGCTTAACAGCAGAAGCTCGCTTTATCTGGTCGGTTATCCATGGTGACTAAACGGGTGAGATCAGGCTTAATCAGCTCAACATTGTTTTCCAAGGTTTGGCTAACCACCTGCTTCGCCCAGAGCGGCAATTCAGGGTTGATACGATAAAACACCCATTGACCATTTTTGCGCGTCGTCAACACACCTGCTTTTTTAAGCACAGCCAAGTTACGTGAGACTTTCGGCTGGCTTTCTTCGTCTAAAGCTTCCATTAACTCGCACACGCAAATTTCACCAAAATAGTTAGTGAGTAATAGGGTTTTTAAGCGAATATCGTCAGTTAGGCATTTGTAAAAAACGATGGGATCAAGCGCTATTTGCTGCGCTTTATCAACTTCCGGTTCTTTGTCCTGCTCGCCGTTAAGCTGCAGAAACATCTCAATACGATTAGTTAATTCGGTATAGGTTGTAGTAAACGGCTCAACGCCTTGGCGTGACTTAGGATCAGGGAAGTCCCAAGCTATTTGCTCGCCATCGGTATCAAATGAGCGGCACTCCTGCATCGCCTGATCACATAAGGTGATCACATAATCAAACGCTAGCGATTCAATATCCTCGATTGACTTTGACTGCAAATTATCAGTGCTTAAGCCAAATTTAGTTAGTGTCACCAAAGTGCGCTCGTCAACGCCGTCAGGGTGCGTACCAGCGCTAAAGACTTCAAAATAATCACCTGCTTTTGTGCGTAAAATAGCTTCCGCCATTTGCGAGCGCGCTGAATTGCCAGTGCATAAAAACAACACACGCTGCTTGGGGTTAGATGTAGTAGTTTGACTCACTTCAATTTCGCTTAGTTAACTTAACGTCCAATATATTAATTATTTCATATATAACCCCAGCTGGATATTAAAAAGCAATAGCTCAGCTGATTTAAGATCTCGATTTGATACATACCAGTTAATGCCAGAAGTTTAATCAGCTAACACTTAACGACAGCTAAAAATTAAATACCATTTAATATCAATACCTTAATTGATGACTGGCAACCGTAGCGTATTGCTTCAACATCGCTAGGCACAGTGAATAAAGGATTTATATGACTTTCATCAATAATAATTCTGATTAGTTTGAATAGTTTTGCTATAAACAAGGTTCTTCTGCACCATAGCAAGTTTTAATTGAAAGAGCATTGAGGGGCAACCTCACCCAAGCATTACGTATGTCAGCAAAGCACACTCTAGTAAACAACAATCTCAAACAAACCGACAGTCGCTACCATCTATCGATTCGCAATGTTATCGCCAATAAAGGCTGGCTTAAGCCAGTGTATTGGTTCGCCCCTTTGCTTGATCGACTTGTTGGCTTGAAGCAGCTTGATAAAATGTATCAACGCCATGAGTTTCAAGGGCTAGACAAGGCTGAATTTACAGAAAAGTTTATCGACACCTTTGAGCTTGATTTACAAGTGCCAGACGGTTCGCTGGAGCGACTTCCCAAAACAGGCCCAGCCATTGTTGTTGCTAACCATGCGTTTGGCGGAATTGAAGGCGTTGCTTTGGCGCACTTGTTAAATAAAGTAAGACCCGATGTTCAAATACTGGCAAACAGAGGGTTGTCGATATTTCCAGAACTCGCGCCTTATTTCATTTTTACAAATCCGCTAAAATCGAATGCAAAAGGCAATAGCCAATCATTAAAGGCCTGTTTGAAGCATCTTAAAAATGATGGCATGGTAGTGCTGTTCCCAGCTGGACGGGTAAGCTACCCGAAAGATAAGCACAGCCCAGTCAGCGATCACGAGTGGCATCGAATGGTCGCCATGTTGGCGAAAAAATGCCAGTGTCCAGTATTGCCAGTACATATCAGCGGACAAAATAGACCTATTTTTTATCGCCTTGGCTTAGTATATTTTCGTTTCCGTCTGCTCATGTTGATCAGAGAAATGATCCACAGCCAAGGTAAGAAAATTCCCATTACTATCGGTAAAGTAATCAACAACATGACACATAAAGCGCTTAACAATAAATCGGATCAACACATTACGGATCTCACTCGCCTGCTAACGTATTTGCAAGACCCTGAGCTTGTTCAGCATTGGCCACAACGTGTTAACCCAGAAATGCAGCCAATTGCGCCAGCAATTTCACCTGATTTACTGAATGAAGAAGTTACTCAGTTGCCACAATCACAGCAATTGGCAAGCTTTAAAACCCTAAGTACTTATTATGCTAAGCGCACGCAAGTACCCAATGTTATTGAAGAAATTAGACGTTTAAGAGAAGAAAACTTTCGTTTAGTCGACGAAGGCAGCGGCGCGCCGCAAGATGGTGATGACTTTGACGATAGCTATGTGCACCTGTTTATTTTTGATCACCAAACCAAGCAAGTGGTTGGTGCCTACCGTATGGGACAATCAGACAAGCTGCTAGCTGAGCAAGACGCTGGCGGTATTTATCTTGCCAAAATGTTTAACTTTAATAGCGAGTTTATCAATCAACAGTCACCTTGTTTAGAAATGGGTCGCTCATTTTTGATTGCTGAGCAGCAAAAAAGTTTTCATGGTTTGTTGTTACTATTCAAAGGCATCGGTGCTTTTGCCAAACAATTTCCGCAATACCGTACGCTGTACGGCACAGTATCACTGAGCACACAATATCAACCGCTCAGTGTCATGCTAATTGAACAGTTTTTAGTTAAGCCAGAATATCGCCAAGGAGTTGCTGCGAAAAAGCCGTTTCAGCATCAAGTACCTTATGAACTTAGTGAGTATTTAGCGAAATATGGTAGTGATATTGATGTATTAGATTGGCTGGTTAGCCAAATTGAACCCGATGGTAAAGGCCTTCCTGTACTGGTTAAACAATACCACCAGCTAGGAGCTAAGTTTCATTGTGTTGCCATCGACCCTAACTTTGCCAACACTCCTGGCTTGTTACTTAGTGTGCATTTGCCTGATACGCCAGAAAAGCTACTTAAGCTTTATCTCGGCAAAGACTACAAAGAATATTTAGAATACCGAAAATAGATTGGCGCGAATACTAGTAAAAAAGAAAGGATAATAAAGGCGCGCAAGCCAGTGTTGCGCGCTAGCGACTTAACAAGCTTTCACTTAAGCCGTTAAGCATATTGCAATTGCATCAGCTTCTCTAGCTTAAGCTGCGTTAGCGCATCGCGATTGTTCAGGCTTTGACAAGGGCTACCTTGATAGTAATTGAACACTTGTTCACTCTCACCTATTTGCACATGACTAAAACTCACCGTATGCGCATCTTCTCGGTGCATACAAACAGAAAAAGCGCTGCGCTGAGGCTGGTGACTCGCATGATAGGCCAGAAAATCTTCTGTGTTTTGCGGCATTAGCTCAGCAAAATGCAAATAGCGCGCAGCGCTAACCGCAATGATCTTAAAGCCAGATGAGGTTAACGGCATAGTCACAGGTAAACGGGTTAAGTGCTGACCATCCCATTGTAGTTGCTGTACTTGCCCTTGATGCTGATTTAAATGCGCCGGAAAGAAGCACACAATAAAAGGCGCAAATCGAGTCAAGGGTAAGGTTTTTACCAAGTGAGTAATATCACCGCGCTCTTCACTGGTGCCATCAACATCCTCATTAAGTTTGGCGATCAAACGTAAAATCACTTCGCCACGACTGATTGGGTTAGCAGGCTGATGAATGGCTTGCGCTTGGTAATTATTCAACAAACAAAACGTACTGCCAGCTTGTGTTAGTGCAATCCAAGTGCCACCACCTTGCGGATCGATAGGGTAAGCAGCATCTAGCGACGCATTAAAAGCCACTGGCTTAGCGATAGCGCGACTGCGCTGCTCGTCACGATTAAAGAATACTTGATAACCGCTGGGCTCAAGTTGCCAGGTTAATGTACACAACTGCCTGGCACCTTATGATTGCGCGTTATTTTGCTGACGTAAGAAGGTTGCTGTTGATGGTGCAATACCAAACTGCTCTGAAGTTTCACCACCGAAACACAGGTGAATAGCTTTCATTGTTGCATAGTGGTGAATGGCATGACTACAGGCAAACATAAGCTCGCGACCCAAGGTGCTGGTAACCGACATAACATTGTCACTGCCAATACCGACATCAGCCTGCACTTCCACCGTTTGGGTAAAAACACTATCAGGTAACGCCAACAACCATGTTTTTAGTTGCTCAAGGCGCGCTAGCGCTTCCGCTAAGTCACGTTCAATTGGGCTATTGCGTTGACGTAGCTCATAATTGACCACAGAACTTTCAAGTGCAAATTCCAAAGCAACAAAGTGATCAATGACATGGCGGATGTGACCACCAATAGCACTTAAGAAACCATCAGGAACAGATGTGTACTGTGTTTGAGTTAAACCAGAAAGAAAGTCGATACCTTGTTGTACCGTTGCCACAAAATCGCGCTGCACTACGTCAATAACCCTATTAAATATATGTTTTTTTGTAGACCCTGCTTTACAGGAATCTCTTTCATATTAGCCAAAATATTTTGTTACCAAATGTAGTTCCATAGAGTAACAACTTTAATTTAGTTCAGTATGAAGATTATTGATAGTGTTTTCATCATTCAATGCTCAAGAGCGTATTAGCTTGGGGACCTATTTGGCTGAATCACTCTCAAACTTGACTTTCTGGTACGACCAGTTAAATTCTACATTATCCAGTCAATTTAAAGAATCTAGCGCTAACATATCTATGCGTTAAAAAGCAGCTCGATATAGCTAGCATAAACGAAGATGAATCAAACTCAGATTAACGAGCAAACCATCGTTTGCTCAGACCAAGTAACCTTGGCAGCGACTCTTTTTCGGCCAAGTAACGAGCTTAAAGGGGCGGTATTAATTGGCCCAGCTACAGGTATTAAGCGACAATTCTATGCCAGCTTTGCCAGCTATCTCTGCGACAATGGTTATGGTGTATTAACCTTTGAAAACCGCGGTATAGGCGAGTCAAACCAAGGTTTACTCACCGATAACACAGTCACCTTGCAGTCTTGGGGAGAAAAAGACTTAACCGCAGCTTTCGAACATCTCAAGACACAATTTCCTGATGCTAAATACCATCTCGTTGGCCATAGCGCAGGTGGACAATTAATAGGTTTGATGCCCAACGCACACCAACTAAGTTCAGTTTTTAACTTTGCCTGCTCGTCTGGCTGTTTGGCAAACATGAGCTTGATCAATAAGTTCAAAGCTCACTTTTTTATGAACTTCTTTATTCCTTTGAATAACTTGTTGTTTGGCCACACAAAGTCACAACTTGTCGGCATGGGTGAGCCGTTACCTAAACAGGTAGCTAAACAATGGCGACACTGGTGTAACGGCAGTGGCTACGTCAAAATGGCGTTTGGGCGCACCGTTCATCAGCACTGGTATGATGAACTAGCCATGCCCTCGATGTGGGTTAATGCGGTGGATGATTACATTGCCATTAATGAAAACGTTGCTGACATGATCTCTGTGTTTAGCCAAATGCCTGCGCAAACACTCACGTTAGATCCTAAAGATCACGATCTTTCTGAAATTGGTCATATGAAGTTTTTCAGTCGCCAATCGCAAAAACTTTGGCCACTAGCAACCGATTGGCTTAGTAAACACGAGTAACTTTCGAACTACCAATGAACGTGAGATAGCGGAAACTAAAACCACTATCTCGAATGGTCAGTAGCAAGCACTATCGACCTCTTTTTAACGCCAAAATTTGCTGACCTGACGCATCATAAACAAACACTTGTCGCTGTTCTTTTTTAATACTGATCGCGACGAAGATGCCCCGTGAAGCATCGTATATTTCTCCAAGCCATAAGTTATCTTGCTGGCTCGCTTTTGTGATCTTTCGGATCACCAACTGACCTTCATTTTGAGGATGCGTTTGGTGCGATTTAACCTTACCAATGCCTTTATCGAGATCAAATTCAATGAGTGCCGGTTTATCTGCATGCTGCCAAATGCCAGCGATAGAGGAGCTTGCATGAGACATTCTTGGTAGAACAAAGAAAACTATTAAACAATATAACGTCAGACGTGACATATAAACTTTAAGAAACCTAATAACGCGATAGTGATGCAACATATGTAAGTAATCTGCTATGACATTTCAACGTATTTATTTTGAACCTTACAGTTTCCTTTAGTCATTTTTAAATAGTCGGTGCTTTAGATGCTCGCATTAGCGCTCAATCGCACTATCTGCTAGGCCAAACCAATCTCTCTAATTAGTTCGCCCCTAACCATAGTGAATCATTGACCTAAATTAAACTTCGTGACCTCAGGTGGATAAATACAGAGGGGCAATGCCAATGTCCTTTTCCTAGCTAAAATAAGACGATTACATTTCATTTACACTTTTATTACAAAATAAAAACATAAACTCTTTGATTTGGCTGTTTCTTGTGATAGAAAAACCGACCCAGTGTAAAAAATTACGACACAACTATAACGTATTTCTTATTTACTGGCATAAAAAACACATGGCTTATTGTGTTAAAGGTTAAAAAAATAAATGTAGTTAGGATAACTACTTACAATGGAAATATGCATGAATAAAAAGATGTTTAAACTGACAGCAGTTAATGCGGCTGTTTTACTCTCCCTAGCTGGTTGCGGTAGCGACAACAATCCTCCCAATGTAGAAGTCAATAATCCACCAAGTGCTCAGAAAGTTACCGTAACTGACGCCAAGCAGTGGATACCTGTTTCAGGTACTTTAGATGCCCGCGACCCAGACGGCGATGCTTTAACAATCTCTTTCTTAGAAAACGGTAATACAATTCGCGCCGTTGATGGGGTTTATACATTTAGCCACGGCCAACTAACACTAAATGGGCTAGATTTCGAGTATACATCGCTATCTGGTCAAGATGCCGTTATTACCTACACTGCGACAGCACAGAATATTGTAGCGTCATCTACAGTTGAATTTGTCAATGTCAGCAATGATCCATTGGCATACCAACAATGGCACTTGCGCAACACCGGACAAAAAGCTTATGCGCTTAGCGATGCTATGTACGAAGGCTTAGTACAATTATACGTAGAGCAAGGTCGTGGTACTGAAGCAGAGGCGCGTGAACGTTACGACAATATATTTGAAGAGCAGAATGCTACCGCTGTGATCGCTGGTGAAGATATGAATGTTGCCAATGCCTATGCGCAAGGTGTTACAGGTGCTGGCGTAACTGCTGTTGTTGTTGACTCAGGTATGGAAATTCGTCACGAAGACTTAGTTGATAACGTATTACCAAACCGCTCAATCAACTTAGATGCTACAACAGTTGACCGCACTGATCCTACTAGCCAAGCCAATAGTGGTGACCACGGTACCAGTGTAGCAGGCTTAATTGCGGCGAAAGGTTGGAATGGCTTAGGTGGCCGTGGTGTTGCTCCTGACACAGGCCTAATCGGCATGAACTACTTAGGTGGTGATAAGATTCCTCAACGCGACCTACTTGCTCACGGTTTCCCTGGTAGCGGTATTTCTGCAAGTGAAGAAATTTCAGCATTTAACCGTAGTTATGGTATTACCTTCCCAACCTTTATTGGTTATTCATTGGTTGATGAAGCAATTGAAGCGTATCCAAACTTAGCACTGCGCAACGGTAAAGGTGCGCTAAACGTTAAATCTAACGGCAACTCTTTTGAAGATGGTCGTGGCGAAGGTTCATTTTGTGCCGACAATGGTGCGCAAACGCTTGGTTTACCTTGCTACAATGCGGCGTTTGAGCCAAGCCAAGCCAATATTCACTACTTAAGCGTAGCTGCAGTAAATGCCAACGGCTTACACACAAGCTATTCGCAATCAGGTGCTAATACTATGGTCGCAGCACCAGCAGGTGAATTTGGTCGCTACGATCCAGCGATGGTTACCACTGACCAAATGACCTGTATCAATGGTTACTCAGGTTTCAACGGCGGTACTATTGCCGCGTGGAGTAATTTCTTTGGCGAAGCATTTGCGGCTAGCCAGCTGGCGTTTAACTACCCAGGTCATCCAGAAAATGCGACCTGTAACTACACTTCAACCTTCAATGGTACTTCTTCAGCAGCACCAAATGCATCTGGTGTTATTTCATTAATTCTGTCTGCGAATCCAGCATTAACATGGCGCGATGTTCGCCACATTTTAGCGTCTACCAGCACTATGAACGATCCTCAAAATGAAGCGGTCGAAATCGCTATTGGCGAAGGCTCATTCATGGCGCACGATGCTTGGATTGAGAATGCAGCAGGTTTCAATTTCAACAACCTATATGGTTTTGGTCGTGTTGATGCCGGTAAAGCCGTTGAAATGGCGAAAAACTATGCTGAAAACTTAGGCGACTACGTTACAACAGATTGGGTTGGAGCTAACGATTTATCAACAGATATCCCTGATAACAATGCCACTGGTATTGTGCAAGAGATAGAGATGATCGAGGACATTACCATCGAAGGTATGCAGTTCTCTTTTGACATTAGTAACGAAGAGATGGGTTTCGGATACCTACTAGAGGATGGCACTCCAGTGCAAACTTCTGCTGGTAACGATATTGCCATTGAAGTTATTTCACCTGCAGGAACACGCAGCGTATTATTATCTTCTAAGCAAGCTATCTTCTACCCTGCTTTCTCTTTTGATGTAGGTTTCCAACCTGGTTACGTGCTTAAAGACGCAGTATTCTTGTCAAATGCTTTCTATGGTGAAAATGCCAAAGGTACATGGAAAATCAGAGTGCTAGATACAGGAAATACTAACTTCGCGTTATCTGGCGGTACTGACAACAACCTTGAAGTTGCGGCTATTGTTAACAACAATGTAGATAGTAAGCTTGAAGCCGTATCGGTTAGAGCATTCGGACATGCAGCGCAATAAGAAGGACAATATAATGAAATTAAATAAGTTAATTATGCTAGGTGCTGTCGCTTTAGTGTCTAACGCTGCACAAGCAAACATTTCAATTGAAGATCAATTATCACAGTCGGTTTCGAAAACAGCGACGCTAACACAGCAAACAAAAGCAGAATTTGGCGCGTACAAAGTTGAGCCGGCGTTACAGCTAATACCTGCATCAATTGCAGATACCAAAAATGTTGTTGCCGCCAAAGGTGCTATGTCTGTTGTCACTGGCAACAGCAGCGATATTGTCAGTAAAGGTTCAGTGGTCAGAAATACATTGACCAATGAATTAACAACACTGACAGGTAATATTATTGTGTTGTTAGCAAAAGACGCTGACGCCTCTGCAGTAGCTGCCCAAGCAGGTATGAGAGTGGTCTCAGTATTTCCAGGTACCGACCTAGTCGTATTTGGCGCAATACCAGGTAATGACTTAGTTGATGCATTTAACAGCTTAAATGAGTCTTCACTTGCTTTATCTAGCAAGGTAGAAGTAACCGACACATTGTTCACTGCGCAATAATCGTTACATAAATTTAAGTGCTCACATTACCCGTGAGCAATAACCAACAAAGCCCTGTCGACTGATAGGGCTTTTTTATTCCTGCTTTTCTATATCTAGATTTAAAAATCTCTCTTACAACATCACGCAGTTTTTCCAGCTATAGCTGTTATTCATTTCCTATATTAAACTTTTCATAGCTTAAGTGCTTTTCTTGGTACTTTGATCTGCTTAGCACTGTGATCTGTTTTGTTTTGATCATATAAGTTCAGGTGCCTCAATAAAGTATCTTCGTCTATTAAAATAACAACAGGCAAAAAATAATGCGTCTCTTTATTTTATCTCTAATTTATATACTAACTTCGTTTACTCCTGCTCTTGCCGATACCAAGCCATCGATGCTTACCGGCACTTTGGTCGTCGTTAACAAAAGAGGCGATGACATGAGCTTTATCGATCTAGCGAGTCGACAAATAGTCGCAGCTAGAGCCACAGGCAAAGGTCCGCATGAAGTGGCGGTAACAAAAGATGGTAAATGGGCAGTAGTCACAGATTATGTCGGTGGCAATAGCTTGTCGGTGTTTGATATCGCAAACGCCCAAAAAGTCAGAACAATAGATTTAAGCGACTATCCAAGGCCGCACGGCATTTTATTTCTTGCTGATCAACGACGTGTTGCAGTATCAGCAGAAGCCGCGGATGCTGTGGTCATTGCCGATATTTTTAGTGGCAAAATCACACATGCCCTCAGCACTGAGCAAAAAGGCTCGCACATGGTGGCACTAAACGGCGCAACCGATAAGGTTTACACCACCAATATGCAATCCAATACGGTCTCTGAGTTATCCATTCCCGACGGTAAACTACTTAGACAAATCCCCATGCCAAAAACACCAGAAGCAATCACCATTAATGCCAGTGGCAGTGAGCTTTGGGTGGGTAGTAACCAAGACGGATTGGTTACCATCTTTGACACTAAAACAGGTAAACAAATCAAACAATGGAAAGACTACACCTTTCCTTACCGCGTTTTATTAAGCCAAGATGAGAAATATGCCGTCATCCCAGATTTTCGCCAAAATACACTCGATATTATTGAAGTTGAGAGTAAAACACGGGTCAAGCGAGTACAGTTTCCAGAAAAAACCACACCAAACGGCGTAATTTTCGCCCCAGATCAGCGAACTTTGTTTATGTCTGCATATGACAAAAATAAAGTATACGTAATTCAAGTACCCAGCGGTAAGGTGTTGTTCGAATTGCCAACGGGTGATGGCCCTGACGGTATTGGCTACTCACCATATACACTTAGCCGCTAACCCCCCCTCCCAGAAAGGTAGCCAAATATTGAGGTATCGATATAAGGAGGCGCTAAAGCAAAGTGAGCTACGGTAAGGGTATAACTAAATACGTTTTGTGTTTAAGCTAACCTAAATAGACCAATCACATTTAAGTTTACTGATATAAGTAAACTTAGACATAAAAAAAGGCTCAGCCATAAAGCTGAGCCTAAAAACGCCCCGTCGGGGTGGCTGGTGTAGACTTCCAGCACACCCGATAAGTCCATCTTAATCCTTTTGATAAAACATTTTATTGACTTATATCAAATTACCTTTACAATTTTCAGAAATTACTGAAAATTCAGAAACTGATAAACACTGAAAAATGTTGGCAGCATAGATACGGGCAACTGTAACCCAGTTATGCAAAAGGATTCCAATAAATAGTGTTGCATGGTTAATCAGATAACTGCGGAGTAGCGGCTAATGAAAGTGTCATCAATGACTCAATCGTTAATTCTTCACTTTGGTGAAATGGGCTCGAAATGGGGGTTAAATCGCACCCTAGGTCAAATGTATGCCCTGATTGTGTTGACCGAAGCACCACTTAATGCCGACCAAATTAGTGAGTGCCTACAAATCTCACGCTCCAATGTTTCTATGGGTTTAAAAGAGCTTAAATCGTGGAACTTGATCAAGTTACAGCATATTCCCGGTGATAGAAAAGAGTATTTCTCTGCACCTAGCGATGTTTGGGAAATTGCTCGCACTTTAGTGGTTGAACGCCGTAAACGCGAGCTTGACCCAACTTTATCTATGATGCGCGATGCCTTGTTGCAAGAGCCTGGTAACGACGCCGATCGCTATGTACAAAAACGTGTGCAGGAAATGCATGATCTGATGGAAATGGTCACCCTTTGGTCAAATGAGTTGCAGGGCATGTCATCAGACAAACTGGCCGCACTGCTTAAACTCGGCGAAGGTATCGGCAAACTCATTGATATGAAAGACAAGCTATTACCCAATAAAAAAGCTTAAGCGCGTAATGGGCAAACAATGGCTAAGTAGATAAAGCATCAAAGACTAGCGCACAAGCGACTAACACCAAAAGCGTTTGCTTAAAACACAGGCTCAAAACATAAGCTAAGAAGCGCAAACAAACTAATTCCGATAAAGATCATCTCCCCCTTTTTCCCAGTTTAGACAGGGTTATGATCCTTATCACAGCAAAGCTGCCCGTAATGTTCAGCGTTGCGAACAACCAAGCTGAGTATGCAGGCCTGTATTGTAGGCTGATGAGCAAACAAAGTCGGGCTGTGTGCCGCTAATGTGTTTTGGCATGCCTAATTTGCATAGCTAATTCGCATAGCTAGTTCGCATAGCCAAGATACTTCATGCTCATACCTTATTAGGTGTTGGCTCGGTCAAGTTGAAAAGAATTCGTTTAGCTAATGCGCCCAAGGAGGTGCTTATGTTTGCTTTTAATCCACTTGCCTATATCAATCTGGCCTTTATCGATTTGGCTGCTGAAACTGGCCTGATGTTGTCGCGAATTCAATTTGCCGCCAACATCAGTTTTCATATCTTATTTCCAACCATCAATATCGCTCTGTGTTGGATTCTCGTTTTCTTCAAATGGCGCTACAACCGCACCCAAGATGATGCTTGGCTGCGCGTATATCGGTTTTGGGTGAGGATCTTTGCACTAACATTCGCCATTGGCGTGGTCAGCGGCATTACCATGTCTTTTCAATTTGGCACTAACTGGCCCGGTTATATGGAAAAAGTCGGCAATATCGCTGGCCCTTTATTGGGCTATGAAGTAATGACCGCCTTCTTTTTGGAAGCCTCCTTCTTGTCGATCATGCTCTTTGGCATGGACAGAGTCTCGAATCGCGTACACACCATAGCAACTGTGCTAGTCGCTGTTGGCACTAGCCTATCGGCCTTCTGGATTTTAGTGCTCAATTCTTGGATGCAGACGCCCGCAGGTTTTGAAATGATCGACGGCGTAGCCCATGTAACCAGCTGGTATGAAGTGGTATTTAACCCTTCTATGCCTTATCGCCTTGCCCATATGCTACTAGCTTCGGCACTGACCGCAGCCTTTTTGATTGCTGGTATTTCCGCTTATCGCTTGATTAAAGGGGATCAAAAATCGTCAGTAAAATATGCACTTAACTTTTCTGTGCTGCTGGCTGCCGTATTGATGCCACTGCAAGCTTTTGTTGGTGATTTACATGGCTTGAATACCTTTGAACACCAGCCAGCGAAAGTCGCTGCGATGGAAGGGGTATGGCAAACTGAACGCGGTGCCCCGCTACTGTTATTTGCCGTGCCAGATGAAGTTGCGCGCACTAATCATTTTGAAGTCGCCATTCCAAATTTAGCTAGCCTGATTCTAACGCATGAAATTGACGGTGAAATTCGTGGCCTAGATGAATTTAAAGGTGAACATCCTCCCGTCGCCCCAGTGTTTTACAGCTTTCGTTTAATGATTGGCATCGGGCTATTAATGTTAGCCATCGCTTGGCTCGCTACTTATCAGTTTGTTTATAAAAAACGCTACCCAACATGGCTACTAAAAACCACCGTGGCCATGACCTTTTCTGGCTGGTTAGCAACACTTGCTGGCTGGTATGTCACAGAAATTGGCCGCCAACCTTATCTAGTGTCAGGTGTACTGACCACTAAAGAAGCTGCCACAGGCATTGCCCCAGAAAATATCGCCTTATCGCTGATCTTGTATTTGCTGGTTTATGGTTTCTTATTAATTGCTTATATCAAGACCTTGTTTGTGATGGCAGATCGCGCCGTTAAGCTTGAAGCGACAAACCCTAAATTGGCAGATATGCAGCAAGCAGATAGCCCTAGCGAAGCTTTAAATGAAAAACTAAGCACGCCAGCAAGTGCCCAATAATTCACCATACGATTTAGTATCAAAAAGTTGTAAAGGAGTTTGTGATGGAGTTTGTTACAGAAAGCTCAACAGTAAACTGGTTACCTATGGTGTTTATTGCACTCATGGGCTTGTCGTTTCTGGTGTACGCCATTTTAGATGGCTATGACTTAGGCGTCGGCGTATTGCTACCCACCGACAAAGCGGCCGCCAATCAAGCAGCACGCGACAAAATGATCTATTCAATTGGCCCGTTTTGGGATGCCAATGAAACTTGGTTAGTGTTAGCCATTGGCTTAATGCTGATCGCATTTCCCAAAGCCCATTCGATTGTGCTGCAAGCTTTGTATTTACCCACGGCACTTATGCTGTTTGGCTTAATTTTACGCGGTGTATCTTTTGATTTTCGCACCAAAGCGCCGAGTAAAGACAAGCATAAATGGGATTTGGCGTTTAAAGCCGGATCGTTAATCGCCACCCTGTGCCAAGGTTATATGCTGGGCCGCTATGTAACCGCGTTTGATGCTAGTACTGCGGCAACCTTATTCGCCCTGCTCTCTGCGATTTGTGTCACCGCAGGTTACTGTTATGTTGGCGCAGCTTGGTTGGTAATGAAAACCGAAGGTGAATTGCAAAAACGTTCGGCAAAATGGGCGATTTGGTCGAACCGTTTTATGGCAGTAGGGATAGTCGCAGTTTGTATAGCCAACCTATCTATTGATCCGGTTATCGCCGACAAATGGTTGGGCTTTCCGCAAGTGTTTATCTTGATCCCATTGGTTATGCTGTTTGGCTTTATGTTTGTCACCGTTGAGCTTTACTTACGCAAAGTGCCGATGGCAGATGATTTTGGCTGTTGGTACCCGTTTGTTTGCGCCATCATTATTTTCACTTTGTGTTTTTGTGGCTTAGCCTATAGCTTCTATCCGTATATCGTGCCAAACCAACTGACGATTTTTGAAGCAGCCAGTGCCCCTGCTTCACTCTTAGTGATTTTCTGGGGCGCGGTGATTGTATTGCCTGTGATTATTGGCTACACGATTTTTGCGTATAAGGTGTTTTGGGGTAAAACCAGTCAGTTAAATTACTAGTTGTTACTACTAAGTAGGCAATTTCTAGAAATAAAAAAGTGAGGGCTAGCCCTCACTTTTTAGTGTCGAAATACCTTATCGGTAGTTAACTCGCTACATTGCGTAATTAATACCAATATACGCAGCGCGATCTTGCGTGTTGTAGTTAACGGCAGTTTCGTAGTTTTCGTTGAATGCGTTAGTAATACGCGATTCAACTGAAAGGTTTGCCGTTACAGGGTAGCTTGCCGTTAAATTAACTAGGTGGTAGCTGTCTAGTTTGACACGACCAACACCAAACACATTGTCTTCACGCTCACCGCGATATTGGTATTCCACATAAAGCGATAAATCACCAATGTTAGTGTCGAACTGGTAGCTAAATTGATCTTTAGCACGACGAATTAACTGCTCGCCCGTCGCCTTGTCTTCCGCATCTACATAACCCGCATTAATCTGGTGGTTACCACCAAAACCTTGGTACTTCGCGGTAAACTCGATACCTGACATTTCCGCTTCATTCACATTGGTAGGCTGGAAGAAGAAATTTGCATCCGGTAGCCAAACAATCAGGTTATCGACATCTGTTTGATACAGGTTAAACGCCATATCAACGTTGGCGTAGTTCGTTTCGAACACTAACTCAATCGTATCTGAAGTTTCCGATTGCAGATCTGGGTTACCAGAAGAGAATTGGCTCGCAGGAAAGTATAAATCATTAAAGCTTGGCGCTTTAAAGCCACTGCCTGCATTTAGCGCAATGCGTGTATCTTCATTGATTTGATAGCCAATGCCTGCGTTGTAAGTGGTTTCTGAGTCAACATTTTCAACATCGTCATGGCGAACCGCCGCTTCAACCGTTAAGTCGTTTTTACTGTACAAGCTATGAGCGTAAAACGCTGTCACATCGCGTTCATCTTCGGCAAAATCAGTCGTACTGTTGAGTTGCTCGTTGTAGTAATCAAAGCCTAAGTTAAACTGTAAAAATGGGAAAACTTGCGCGTGGTTTACCAGTGAAAACTGATCACGGCGTGTTTCAAATACTGTGGTGAAAGCATCAGTACCATCAAGGTAATTTTCCGAGTAATCACGATTTTGACCAATAGACAATGTAGTGTGGTTTTGCACATGACCAATAACTTTGCTGTAAGTACCACGTACTAACCAAGCGTGGTTGCGAGTTTCTGCTTCGTTGGCACCACCAAATGCATTGTCGTATTCATTATCACCTTGATCGGCTCGCGCTAACCAATCAATTGCTAATTGGCTGTTAACTTGCTGCTGACCTTTAATCGCTACCGAGTCATACTCGTAGCCATCGTTGTCATCTTCAGCAGTTTTTAACACGTCAAAGCCATCGCTTTTCTCACGGTTCAAAGTAATGCTAGTATGGCCCTTACCGTCTGGATGTGCGATGCCTGCACCTGCTTTGTACTGGCGATAATCATCAGCACCCACTGTAACACCAGCAATATATTCACTGCCTTCAAGCTGGCGCGTGAAAATTTGAATCACGCCACCAATGGCATCAGAACCCCAAATAGCAGCACGAGGCCCTTTCACTACTTCAATACGGTCAATCAGTTCAGGTGCAATAATTTGCGTGTTGGTTGAACCCAAGCTAGCAGAGCTGACACGAATGCCATCAATCAGCACTAACGTTTGGTTCGAGTTTGTGCCACGCAAGAACAGCGATGAATTTTGACCACGACCACCTTGGTTAGTGATATCAATACCCGGAATGGTATCAAGCACATCATCAAGTGATTTTGGCTGAATTCGGGCGATATCTTCACGCGTGATCACAACTACGCTAGCAAGCGCGGTATCGATATTGACTGGCGAGCGACTGCCCGTCACGGTAATAACTTCTTCATCAGCAACAGAAGGAGTTTGGGCGTAAACGTTGGCATTTACTGTGATGGCAGCGCCGATAGCCACTGCTAATTTGGATAAGTGTTTTATGTTCATATGTCCTCAATTATTGATGCCCACCGCATCAAGTACTGCATTAGTGACTTTATTAAGTCTTTATTAAATTAAAGCTATTTAGGTAATCGGGCTTTATGACTCACAACTAACGTTTAGCTATGAATTGTGGCCATATTACCGTTGCGGGGGCAGCGCTGAACTCTCATCAGCTTCCCCTAAATAACCCTGCTATGTCGCCAAATAACGTTGGCTAAACGGCGTTAACTTTTCTAGTGTTAACGCGAAATTTCTTTATCAGCAATGTACTTGCTAGATGTTGATGTTATTCACGAAAGCTATCGAGTTGCTGACACATATCAGCCAAGCCAACCAGCATATTGCTACTAAAGCGATGCATCACATCGCCATTGGTATGAATAATTTGCTGCTTTTTCACCGCAGGAATTTGCGGCCAATTTTGCCAGCCTGCATCCGGCTGCTTGTTGCCTTCACCGCTGCTGGCATCTGGGATAACAATCACATCAGGCATTGCAACCAAGACATTTTCAACACTAACTTGCGGCGTTTTGGTTGGTGCATTAGCAAAGACATTATTGGCATTGCAGCTAGTCACCAACTGATTTATCCAACTGTCTTGATTAATGGTCATTAAAGGCGTTGACCATAGCTGATAGAACACCGACAGCGCTTGCTTGTCTTGATATTGCGCTTCGATGTTGGTCAGCTGCGTCATAAACTGATCCGCTTTTTGCTGAGCTAATGCTTCTTGCCCAGTAAGCTTGCCAAGCATCACCAACTCTTTGGCAACATCAGCCAGTGCTTTTGGCTCACTAAGCTGCACGTTTAAACCTAGCTCTTGCATTTTGGCTAAGTCTTGCGCCTGATTACCACCCTGCCAAAACAAGATTAAGTCGGGCTGATAGCTAAGTAACCTTTCGATACTAATCCCCGCGTGACCGCCAATACGCGGAATTGCCTTGGCCGCTTCTGGGTGGTTGGCATAGTCAACTGTTGCAACAATGCGATCGCCGGCGCCAATTTCATAGAGCATTTCTACAATATGCGGCGCAAGCGCAACAATACGCTGGGCGGGTTTAGGCGCAGACGTGGTTTCTAAACTAGCGGCATCCAGTACTTTTTCTGCTGCTATTTCTAATGCCATTGCTTGTTCGGCAACCAAGCCATTCAGCAGTACAAAGAGCAGAAAAAAGTAGCGAGTAATTGAGCTTTTCGACAAAATCATAACTTAGTACATAGCTTAGTAATCAAAGCCAACTTGGGCTTTTATACCGGCATCGAATGCATGTTTGACGTTTTTCACTTCACTAACGGTATCAGCCAGTTCCAGTAATTTGCGATGGGCGGCGCGTCCAGTAACAACTACAAACTGATGCTTAGGGCGATTGGCTAAACAGTCAATCACTTCATCAACTGGCAAATAATCATAGCTCAGCATATAGGTCAGCTCATCAAGCAAAACAATGTCGAGCTCAGGGTTAGCAAGCATTTCTTTAGCCCCTTGCCACGCGGTTTTCGCTGCCGCAATATCGGCTTCGCGATTTTGCGTTTCCCACGTAAAGCCGGTTGCCATCACGACAAACGGTACGTCAAACTTTTCTAACAACTTACGCTCACCACAGTCCCAAGTTCCTTTGATAAACTGCACCACACCCGCTTTTAGGCCATGACCCACAGCGCGTGTTACTGTGCCAAAGCCAGCCGTGGTTTTACCTTTACCATTGCCGGTGATGACCTGCAAAATACCGCGTTCTTCTTGTGCTGCCGAAATACGTTCATCAACTTTTTCTTTCAGTCGTTGTTGGCGTTTTTGGTGGTTATCCGAACGATTTGTCGATTTATCCATGTCACTCATTGCCATGACGATAAAACTCCCGTGTTATGTCTAATAATCTGTCGATATCTAAGTGTTGTTCACACACTGCGGCCAAGCGTTCAAGCTCTTGCTCGCGGTGCTGATCTAAATCCAAAGCAGGTACTGCCGATTGTGGCTTAACCCAGTGCAAAATTGCTTGGGTTGGCGCAGGTTTATCAAATAAACCGTGTAAGTAGGTGCCGATCACTTGCCCATCGCTTGAGATAAAGCCATCGTTAATTAATTGCCCTTGCTGGTTGCGATAACGGGCAAAGGGTTGTGCCATCGCGCTTCCTTGGCTAATACCACAATGGATTTCATAGCCTTGAATGACGATAGATTCTGCTGCCAATTTATTCTCAAGCAATTCACTCTCAAGTAATAGCTCAGCAGCCACTTGCACAAGTGCCTTTTCTTCGGTGAGTTCGGTAGCAAAATCAGCAAGACCTAGGGTGGTTTGCTCAGCAACACTTGATTCAATACCACGAGGATCGCAAATTTTATGGCCCAGCATTTGTAAACCGCCACAAATTCCCAGCACTTTTCCGCCGTAGCGCAAGTGCTGCTTGATTTGCTTTGCCCACCCTTGCGCGGCTAAAAACTGGTAATCACCAATCACGTTTTTCGAGCCGGGTAAAATAATCAAATCACAGGCAGGAATCCCCTGTCCGACCCGCACATAATGAAGATTAACCGACGGATTTAACCGCAGGCTATCAAAGTCGGTATGATTGGAAATATGCGGCACCAGCAATACTGCAATGTTAATCTGTTCAATTTTAGCGTCGTTAACATTGGCAAGTGCTAACGCATCTTCGGCGTCTAGTGCCAAGTCATGCAGGTAAGGTAAAACGCCAAGTACTGGCTGGCCGGTTTCTTGTTCAAGCCAATCAAGCCCAGATTGCAGCAAACTAATATCGCCGCGAAAGCGATTAATCACAAAGCCTTTAACCCTTGCTTGTTCCGTTGGCGACAGCAAAGCTAGTGTTCCCACTAAATGAGCAAATACACCGCCTTTGTCGATATCGGCAATAATAATTACTGGGCAATCGACTGCTTCGGCAAAGCCCATATTGGCTATATCACCAGCCCGTAAGTTGATTTCGGCAGGGCTGCCCGCCCCTTCCACCAACAAATATTGGAATTGCTCACTCAGTCGTTGATAAGAATCGAGCACAGCATCCATCGCGACTTTTTTATAGTCTTGGTAAGCTGCCGCTTCCATATTATTAATCGCTTTGCCGTGCACTATTACTTGCGCACCAGTATCGGAATTTGGTTTCAGCAAAATCGGATTAAAGTCCACTTGCGCAGGCACTTTTGCGGCTATTGCTTGTAGTGCTTGAGCACGGCCAATTTCGCCGACTCCATCACTTTCTCCGATTGCCACAACCGCGCTATTAAGTGCCATATTTTGTGGCTTAAACGGTGCGATATTAAGTTGACGATTTGCCAAAGCGCGGCACAAACCTGCAACGAGCGTACTTTTACCCGCATCAGAGGTGGTGCCTTGTACCATCAGGGTTTGCATGGACAGGGGTTGCATTGTTGCTGTTGTTCTTTCAGTCATTCTTGCGCCCTACTTACTGACTTTGGCGGCGATAGCGCACCACCATTAACGATAAGAAAAAGCCACTACCAAGTAGCCCAGTGATAATACCGAGCGGTAATTCTTGGTGAGATAACAATGTGCGGGCAATCACATCGACCCAGACCATAAACACGCCACCGAGTAAACAAACGGCAATTGGGTGAATCACTTGCGCTTGTGAAACAAATAGCCGAACAATGTGTGGGATCATTAAGCCTACAAAGCCAATACCACCGCATACGGCGACTAAACTTGCGGTTAACAAAGAACTTAACAGCAGCATAACCAAGCGGAACTTTGCGACATTCACGCCCAAAGTAATCGCACTTTCATCTCCTAACAGTAAGGCCGAAAGCTGACGACGAAACAGTAATACCGCCACTAACGTAGTTAACAATAAAGCCAAGGGCAAAATAAGTTGTAACCACTGGGCGCGAGCAAAGCTGCCCATGGTCCAGAAGATCACCGCACTAATCGCCTGTGGATCGCTAAAATATAAGGTCACGCTAGTGATGGCGCTAAATAGGAACGACAAAGCGACACCCGCTAACAGCATAGACTCGACCTGCCGACCAATCGCCGAACCTGCAACTGCTAGCAGAACCGCAATGGCAATCAGCGCGCCAATAAAAGCGGCAAACGATAAGCTTAATTGATTCACTAGCGGCGATAGCCAACTCTCGCTTTGGCCAAGAGCTGTGCCAAGTGCGGTGCCGGCAAAGGTCATAAAAAGCACGACACCTACGGTTGCCCCTGACGATATACCAAACAGATAGGGATCAGCGAGTGGGTTGCGGGTCACGGTTTGCAGCATAAGTCCCGCTAGTGCGAGGCCGCCACCGGCAATAAAGGCCAATAAAGTACGCGGCATACGCAGCTGCCAAATAATTTGCTCGGCTAAGGCAGCGCTTGTTGCGACGCCTTGCTCAGCGGGCTCAGTGGGCATAACAGGCTCAGCAGCTCGAAGATCGCCAATAACAGCATAAAACGCTTGCTTAAGGCTAATCTCCGCCGCGCCAAAAGACAGGGCTGACACCAGCGAAAACAATGACAAACTCAATAACCCGACAAACCAAAGTGTTGAGCTGTTGGTACGACTACTCATGTGCAGCGCCTTGTTCTACCGAGCTTGCTAATTTATTTTCTGAGCGATAGTGATAAGTAATTAACGGGCTGCCATGCTCGGGGTGCGGCTGCAATTGGGCATTCACGCCAAACACTTCGGCGAGTAACGATCGGGTGAGTACCTGACTAGGCGCGCCATCGGCCACTAATTTGCCATTGCTAAGTACCAGTAACCGATCGCACATGGCGCTGGCTAAATTCAAATCGTGGAAAGAAGCAAGTACCGTAATACCAAGCGATTTCGCTAAGTTAATAATTTGAATTTGGTATTTAACATCAAGGTGGCTAGTGGGTTCATCCATGATTAGCAAGCTAGGTTGTTGCACCATAGCACGGGCAATTAAAACGCGCTGTTTCTCACCGCCAGATAGAGAATCAAAACTCTGCTTTGCTTTATCAAGCATCGCCACTTGCGTTAGGGCTTGTTGCACTTGGAATTGTTCATTGCGGCTAGTGCGATGCCAAATTGAGGTGCGCGGTAATAAACCTAACTCCACCACATCAGTAACCGAGAGGTTAAAAAAACTTGGTGATTCTTGTAGTACCACAGCCACTTGTTGCGCGTAGGCTTGTTGGCTGTATGTTTCGAGCGGTTGGCCTTGATACTGTACTTGCCCAGTCGTAGGGCTGTGATAGCGGTACAAGCAGCGCAATAAGCTAGATTTACCCGCGCCATTGGGGCCAAGTAAGCCAACAAACTCACCTTGTTTTAGGTGAAAATTGATCTCGCTTAAAATAACTTTGCGACCAGTTTGCCAACCCAGATCAGTGACCGCGAGCTGTTGCCCACTTAAACTAGGATCTGAAGTTTTAGTCGTGTTTGCTTGTGCTGCTTGCTGCATCGCCTTAGCCAGTAACAACAAGCTACCATTACGATAGCCGCCAAATGTCGGCGCAGTTGCACAGCAAAGCCCGGCCAATAAGACCGAAAAGACAATGCCCGAGTAACCCGCTCGACTTGTTAATATGAAGTGGTAAATACCGGTATCCTGACTAACAGCATCTCGACCTACACCTTCCCAAGTTTGTTCGCTAGCTCATCGCATTAGCACTTCAACACTCAGTGGTTTACCAATTCTAGCCGCTCAAAATGAACGACGTTTTGGCAAATAGGCTGCTCTGTTTACAGTTGCGGGTACAGTTGAGGATTTTCACCCCATTCCCAAGCACTTACCTTGAGCGGCAATTATCAAGGCTGGCGCTAAAAAAGCAAGCATAACTGGCGATAACTTATACCGTGGGCGCATTTAGGCGAGGCGAACCGACTTTGATGCTGGTTCGATATCGATTAATTACAATTTATCATTGGTTAAGTGTTAGGCAATTCGTTAAAATCCGCGCAATTTTTTGTTAATAGCTTGTTACCTCGATGCCCAGAAGTGAAAATTATTTAAAAAAGGAACTGTATTCTCTAATAAAAGAAGATGCGAAGATTTTTGAATTTTTACAGTCTGGCGCCACAGATGGCATGTGGTATTGGGATCTAGAGCAACCCGAAAATGAATGGATGAGCGATCGATTTTGGACTGAACTTGGCTATGATCCGACTAAAAAATCGCATCTCGCTTCAGAGTGGCAAGATATTATCAACCAAGATGATCTGCAGCTAGCATTAGAGAACTTTCAAAAGCACTGCGACGATCCAAACCATCCTTACGATCAAGAGGTGCGTTATCGTCACAAAGATGGCTCCACCGTTTGGATTCGCTGTCGCGGCATCGTTATTCGCAATAGCGACAACCAACCCTATCGCATGCTTGGTGTCCACAGCAATATCACCGCACTAAAAGAGAGTGAAGCACTCTACCGAACAAGCCTTAAGAAAATCGATCATGCCTATACGTCAGTTAAATTGGCACTGGAAGAAAGTGAGCGACTATTTGAAATGGCACCAGACGCAAACTTAAAGCTGGATGTCCGTGGCAATATTATTAAAGCTAACCAGCAAGCAGAAGAGTTATTTGCCTGCCCTCGCAACAAACTAGAGCAGCTAAGTGTTTTTAGTTTAGTGCCACTTGCTAAACTAGAAAAATACCAACAAGCGTTCAGAAAATATTTCGATCCTTGCTATACCGGAGACAGCCTATTTAAAAAATCACTGGCCATTCTCGATTACGCTGGTCGCCCACTAACTATTGAGGTAACGCTTAACCTAATTCCGACAAGAGCAGGGAAAATCGCACTTGCGACCATACGTGATATTTCGGAAAAAGAAGCCCTAATTCAATCGCTGCAACACCAACTTGAAGAAAACCAAAAGCTACACGCTTTGGCCTTATCCGACCCTTTAACCAAAATTTTCAATAAGCGTCACTTTAACAATATGATGCTAGAAGAGCACAATAAAGCGGTTCGTCATCAGCAACGTTTATCCTTGATCCTCTTCGACATTGACTACTTTAAAGCAGTGAATGACAACTATGGTCACGATGTTGGCGACAAAGTGTTAATGCAACTAACCCAGTTAATTAAACAATTTGTACGTGAAGAAGACACCTTTGCCCGAATTGGCGGTGAAGAATTTGCCATTATTACGCCATTTACCAACACAGATGCAGCGTTAACTATCGCCGAACGTATTGTCGAAGAGTGCGCTAAGCACCCGTTTGTGATTAACGACCAACAACAAATAAACATCACGGTTAGTGTTGGTACCGCTTCCCTTTCCAGCACAGATAAAACTTGGTCACCATTATTTGAACGTGCTGACAAAGCGCTATATCAAGCAAAACGTTTGGGCCGCGACCAAGTTCAAGTTAGCGCGCTTTTTTAAGCTAAGGTTTTACATTAGAGTTTTTAAGTGAGTACTTTAGTCGCAATACTCGCGCAGCCACGCACGTTGTTAATGCGTTAGCATCTTATGGGTTAGCTCGCAGTTGCTAAGCGTATTGGCGCAGCCAAAGCTTCAGACAATTGCTGTTTTAGTTGTTCTGGCTTATCGACAGCAAGCCAAAGCTTGTTAACTGGCTCTGGCATTTGTCCCATCATTGCCATATAAGTTTGTGGCTCGCTAAACACCAGCTCAATATTGGCAGCTTTGCCTTTCTCCTTACCTTTATATGTGTCAGTGCCTGTGGCCTTCGCTTTACCAAGCAGTAATTGCTCTTTATTGTCTGCTTGCTGAAAATCACCTAAATTGACCTCTGCAATCGCTTTAACGTCAATCACAATAAAACTCCAAAAGGCAGCATTAACCACTAGTTTGTCTCCTAATAGGTAAACAGAGTAATGCCTTGCGATACGATGATTTGCCGTACTAAAAATAACGCTATAGAAGAAAAAACTGGCAACAATAATCGCCACAAGCTCGCTCCAGCCTGCCAATAACCAATAACAGCTTGTGCCAAGCACTACACAGCCTGTGAGCAATGACAACCAATGCCAACGCTGAGTGGAATTTACCTGTAACTGCGCCAGCGCCTTTGCGTGGTTACGCGAGAATTTTGGAATAGCGTAATACCAACTAGCCGGCTCCCATGCAAATGGCACAGCTAGGGTTAATTTCTTATCATCATTTTGGTACTGATTAAACGCATGAACGCGCGGATCGCCACTTAGCTTTCTGGCCTGCCATAGGCCTTTTACTATGGTCACCATTAAATACAATTCGATAATCAGCAAAACACCGATAATTGGATAGCGCAAATACGTAATAAACTCGAAATATTCAGCAATGTTGCTAGGAAAGCTGTAGCGAGCGCATAACGCGCTTAATGAAAAGATCAGTAACATTTTCCAAGGCTTTTGCTGACCGGCCTTAATCACCCAAAACCAATACAACACAGGTAAGAAAATAAAGTAGCCAAATACCGCCAACAGCAGCGGCGACATGGCAACTAGGTTTTCAACCGTCAGTGTAGAGCTGACCACCAACTGCTCTGGCAATAACTGAAAGCCTGCGGTAAATACCACTAGGGCGGTCAATAAGAATTGCAGTCTTTTTTTAACAGGGGTGCGCATCGCTTCATCCTTGAATAATTTTTATAAGTGTTCCTTATCAGTCGCAGGGCATAAAAATTTATTACACCATTGCCTTTAATTTATTGCGCCCCTAATTTATTCCGCAAGTACCTATAGCTTATTGATTACCGATAACTATTCTTGCTACCACCTTAGCAACTGGATATTTAACCAGTATCAAGTTACACTCGCTTTATCACTCTATTAGCACTTGTTTAACTCCACTTGATGAAGCTGTATATCGCCGAAAAACCTAGCCTAGGACGAGCCATCGCTGATGTGCTCCCCAAACCGCATAAGAAACAGCAAGGTTATATTCAAGTAGGCAACGGCGATATTGTCACTTGGTGTATTGGCCATATTTTGGAACAAGCTGAGCCTGAAGCTTATGGTGAGCACTATAAGAAATGGCAACTTGAACATCTGCCGATAATTCCAGAGAGTTGGCAATTAAAACCTAAGTACAAAACCAAAAGTCAATTAACCGTGATCCGTAATTGGCTGAAAAAAGCGGATGAAGTTATTCACGCAGGCGATCCTGACAGGGAAGGCCAGCTATTAGTCGATGAAGTGCTTAATTATTTAAAGCTCAATAAAACGAAAACCTCAGCGGTAAAGCGTCTATTAATTAGCGACTTAAACCCAGCCGCAGTGAAAAAAGCCCTTAGCCAATTGAAATCTAATCAAGCTTTTATGCCGCTATCGGTTTCAGCGTTGGCACGCAGCCGCGCCGATTGGCTTTATGGCATTAACCTGACCCGAGCACTGACGATTCAAGGGGGCAAGGCGGGCTATCAAGGGGTATTGTCGGTCGGCAGAGTACAAACCCCCGTGTTGGGCTTAGTGGTCAATCGCGATCGCGAAATTACCAACTTTGTTAGTAAGCCTTTTTATGAAGTGGAAGCCGAATTATCACTCAACCAGAGCACGCTTAACCAGAACACAGATAGCCAAGCCACATCTGCGCCAAACATCATGGCCAAATGGCAACCGAGTGAAGCCTGCCAGCCTTATCAAGATGAAGACGGACGGGTTGTGGTAAAAGCGCTGGCAGAAAATGTGGTGAGCCGCATTCACCAGCAAGCAGCGCAAGTCACTGAGCTGATAAAGCAAGACAAACAACAAAACGCACCACTGCCGTATAACTTGTCTGCCCTGCAAATTGATGCGGCTAAGCGCTATGCAATGAATGCTAAATTAGTGCTAGACGTTTGTCAGGCACTGTATGAAAAACACAAGCTGATCACTTACCCAAGATCAGATTGCCGTTATTTACCTACCGAGCATTTTAGCCAAGCACCGCAAATACTTGCCGTGCTCAAAGACAGCCAACTGCCGCTGGCAAAGCAGTTAAGCGATGCCGATCCCAAGCGTAAAAGCCGTGCTTGGCAAGACAGTAAAGTAGGCGCTCATCACGCGATTATCCCTACCACCAAATCGCCAGCTAAGCTTAATTTAAACAATTTTGAGAAAAATATTTATCAACTGATTTGCCGCCAATATGCTGCACAGTTTTTTCCTGCTTATTGCTATCAGCAGATTAAAGCGAGTTTTTCAATTGCCGGCGGGTTATTTACCGCTAGCACTAACATAGTGTCACAACTGGGTTGGAAATCGCTCTTTACTCCCTCCCAAAATAGCAAAGGAGGAAGCACGAAAGCAGAGCAAGCTAAATCTACCAGTAACAAAGCAGATGACGGTGAACAGCAAAATAACAACCCTGCCCTCGCAACCTTAACCCAAGGGCAAACCTTATTTTGCCAACAAGGGCATTTACGAGAGAAGCAAACCGAGCCACCGAAGCATTTTACCGATGCATCTTTGCTTGCCGCCATGACGGGGATTGCCCGCTTTGTCACCGACAAATCGCTTAAAGCCATTTTAAAAGAAACCGACGGTCTAGGCACAGAAGCGACCCGCGCAGGAATTATTGACTTGCTATTTAAACGGGGCTTTTTACAGCGCCAAGGTAAACAAATTCATGCAACCGATGCAGGAAAAGGCTTAATTGATGCCTTACCTAACGATTGTACTCAGCCAGATATAACCGCACGCTGGGAGTTATCACTTAACCAGATTGCCGATAAAGCCTGTAGCTATGGGCAATTTATGCAGCCTATAGAAGGTTCATTGCACGGCTTAATTAATTTGCTTAGCCAGAAATTGCCCAACTCATTACAAGGGTTGAAAAGTCCACAAAAGCCAGCGTATAAAAAGCGCAGAAAAACATCACATCGCAAACGAAAATCAATTGTTTAAACATTTTTTACAGCGAATGCATATTTGCTGGCGAATACATTTTTTAATGGCGGACGCCATGTTTACGTCGAATAAATAGCCCTACCAGCGCCAATGCAAACAAACTCATCATATTTGGTGTCGGGATCGTTGCTACTTCTCGAACTAACCAGGTACCGACAGTGGCATTAGCAAATTGCGCAGTATTGGTCGCATTAAATGAGAGAATATCGGTAACGTTATCGCTGATCTGAAAACTAGTTTGCCCATCCAAAACAAAAGGCGATCTATACCTGCCACGATTACCTACAGCAGTATTTGTAAATCCGCGCGTTTCACCTATGTTGGGTAAATTGGGGTTTACATCATTAATAGTGGCACCGCTGTCTTGAGATGCCTCATGCACAGTGTCACCAAAGGCAAGAATAAACTGCTCTGTGAGATCACTTGAACCATTTCCTATCGTTACTTGCTCATTGCCCAATAAAGTCAGGCCGAAAAACGTTCCAAACAAGCTGGTAAGATCTGAGCTGGCCACTGTTGACCAACCACTACTTAAATCTGGCGTAAGACTATGCACGTCATTTAGCGCGCCACTATTTGTGGTGACTAGGCTAGTAGAATTGTTTAATCGTCCATCGTCATTCAAGTCGGCGACAAGGCTGTTGTAGGAAATACCATTGGTAACAGACAGATCTAACCACTCCCAAACACTGCCATCACCTCGGTATTCAATCACGGTTAAGCCATTGTCTTCAAAATTATTGTCAACGCCTATCATCGCCGCTTGCGAGTTAGCTGATAGACCAGCGAGAAAAATCGTACCGACCAATGTTACTGACTTCAAAAAATTCATAAAAATTCCTTATTTACTAACCACATAAAATAACTACACCAAATAACTGCATCCAATAATCAGATCAAAGCGCCTAATCACTACCGCTTTTTGGCTAGCTGCCCTATCGACTAGACCTGCAATCAATAGAAAGGCATGTGACTAGCTATGCAAGGATTCAGCGTAGACCTAATCCGACAAATACAGGCTAACAACAAAATATGGAGGGAAAATGGAGATAAACTCACTGATTTAATTTAAAAAAATGGTTTCGAGAAGAAATGTTTATAAGAGGATATGGCTGTACCTTAACGGCGCAGCCATTGGCTTAGCTCTGGCCTAAAGGCTTAGGCTTAGACTTAGTAACTAGGCCTATTGATGAACAGAGTTTACTTTCCATAACCTTATTGCCACTAAACCCAATGCCAAAATTGCAATAGAACTAGGCTCTGGTACTGGTGTTGATATCGCACTAATCACTTGGATACTATCAATATTTAAGCCATTAACTGAACGATCAAAAATAGAGGCATTACGATGACCTGTGCGAACAAATAATTGATCAAAGCCGCCCCCTTCAAAGCCCAGCACGCCTTGCTCTTTTTTGCCAATGTTGAGCGCCCCTTCGAATACGACTTGACCGTCATTCCAAAGGCTGTAATGCACCGCCTGATTGTTTAAGTTAGGACCTAGAAAAAGAAACTCTAAGGCAGTAAATTCAGCGCCGCTCGCCATGGTAATTTCGGTATAGCCATAGTCTCCACCATTGGGAAGCCAAGAGCGCTCGCCTTCTATGCTTGAGCTCAAGATAATATCATTTCCCGCTTGCGCGAAAATTTGGCGCACTTGAATACCATCTTCTACGTAATAGTTTTTGCCGTTTTTAAAGGTATTACTAAAGCCTTCGAAGCCGTTAAAATGCGTAAGATTTGACTCATCAATAAAGTCAGTGGTGTTAACCATTAGCCCAGCATTGACAGCAAATGCCAATATATAGAGGCATAAAAAAAATAACTTGGTCATACGCTTACCCTCAGCTTATGACAAGGGTTTTGAACGACGCTTACAAACCAAAGCAATCAACCCAAATGCAACTAGTACAATTGGCGCTGGCTCAGGCACTGCGGTTGATTCTGTCGAGCGAACAAGTGCGACACCGAGGCCATTTCGAACAACACTATTAGGACGGTTGTCAAAAAACAAACTGCTACTGCCTGGGTTATAAGGAGACGGAATAGGATCAGGGGTTGGGATATACCAGTCGTCATAAACAGCTGCCCAGCCAAATATATTGTTACTTTCATCACCAAACAAAGCGCCTGAATATTGCCACCCACCTCGATTAAAAGTATCACCAAACAGCGAAACCAGAATTAACTCTCTGTCATCGGCACTCTCCACACTGCCATCGGCAGGTGATGTATATGATTCAGATTTTCCGTCTTGCCAATCAAATTCGCCATAACTAAGGTCAAACGCATTAAATAGATCAGCCATCTGTGCACCAGACGCCAATTGCCAACCATCACTAGCATATGCCGCTAGAGCATCATCAATAGACATGCGTCGAGTTTCAGACCATTGCAGCCATTCAAGGTTGTTACCAGAGTCAGTGACAATATTAGTGTCACTATCAAGCGAATAGTCGCTGATAAGCCCAGCATAACTGGTTAACGAAACTAGACTAAAAGCAATGCTAATTATTAAAGCTGAGCCTAGCTTAAATGAGCCTTGCTTAAGTGCGTTACCTTTCTTGTTTACGACCTTTTGAGATGTATTAGATGCCATCGCCGTTTCCTTGCAAAAAGTTGTTACTAAAACCGATAACGTAAAATTAACAACAAAATATGGAGGAAAAGTGGATAGCTTTTGGGTGTATGTTAAATTTTTGGGGAAACAGTGCCATGTATAAGTCAGGCAGGATAAAGGTCATGTAAGCCAAAAGACACAAAGTCTAAGGCCACATAAACCAAATGTGATATAAGGCAACCAAGAGCAAGCCGTCAGGTTTTGCTCTTGTCAGATAAATCAAGCAAACAGCAGTTACCTAATTTACTCACCGCGAATGCGTTCAGCTTCGGCATTTAACTCCGCCACAATACTCGACAAAGCGGCATTATTGATAAGATCTTCAGCTTCATCGATGTCTTGGCTTATCTGGTATAAGGCTTGTGGCTGACCATCTAAAGCAAGCAGTTTGTAATCTTGATTTCTTACTGCCCAGCCCGTTGTGTTATCGCGAATAAATTCCGTGTAGTTAAATTGGCGCAGTGGCTGCTCAGCGCTGCTCAGTAAAGCGTAAAAGCTATAACTATTGTTGATTTGAGTAGGCGCGCTCTGCTCGCTCGCCGCGCCAACAAACTGGCTAATAGTGGCAAAAATATCAGTGCTATTAATGAGCGCATCTTCTCGCTGATTTTCGCGTTCTACGCCAAAACCAGCCGCTAGCATCGGCACCCTTACCCCACCTTCGTATAGCGAATTTTTACTGTGACTGCTGCTAAAAACACGGGTATCAATCACGCCGCCTGGCGTACCGTTATCCCCTAAATAAATAATTAACGTGTTGTCTCGCTCGTCCTCTGGTAACGACGCCAATAGCCGCCCAATTTCACTGTCCATCGCTTCAATAGCGGCCAAATAATATTCCCGTCTGTTGCTTTGGATATCAGATGCTGTGCCAGTTAAATGCGAGCGCGAGTGCAGTTCAGCTGGTGGTAAATGAAACGGCGAATGCGGTGCCACGTATGCGAGCCATAAAAACCAGGGACGTTCTTGCTGGTTTTGCTCTGCCAGCCAGTCAACCGCAAGATCGGTAATTCCTGAGGTGTGATAATCAGAGCGTTCACTGGTTTGCCCCATTTCGGTTAATTGCCATTGGTAGTAATCATCAATTGTACCGGCGATAGTACCAGCATAGTAATCAACACCGCTGTCAGTGGGGTGGCTTAAATCAGGATTTGCGCCGCCCAAATGCCACTTACCAATCACTGCCGTTTGATAATCGCTGTCGATGCTTTTTATTTGTCTTTGCAGGGTATTAGTATTGGCATCCATTACCGCAGGAACAAAATCAACACCGCTGTTAATGCCGTGCAGCCCAGTAATTATGGTTGCTCGCGTTGTGGTGCAGGCAGGGGTAGCCCAGACATTGTCGAATACTAATCCTTGAGCAGCCAAGGCATCCAAATTAGGGGTTACGGGTAAGTCTATCGAGAGGTTGTATTGCGCAGAAGCATCAAGCCCTTGGTCATCAGCAATGATCAATAAAATATTAGGTTTACCAGCACTGTTTTCATCTGGAATGGGCGCAATAACAGTATCACTTTCGGCGCTGGTAACGGTTTCTTGAAAATTGTCACCATCGGTATATTGGAGCTGCACAGATAAACTGGCGCCGATATCCTGCTCGGTTATTTGATAACTAGTTGACGTTGCGCCAGCGATCGCTTGATGGCTGTTATCGGCAAAGCGACGCCATTGATAGCTGAACTGACCCAGCCCATTTGCATCCGCCAGGTCTTGGCTAAAACTCAAGGTTTGCCCAACAACTGCCTCGCCAACTAGCGTGATGCTGCCAGTTGGCGCACTGTTTGTTGGTGCAGGGTTAGTGGGTGCCGAACTGTCAGGAACTACGGGTGTTGGCTCGTTGGTGTTATTCGACTCTCCACCATCGCCACCGCCACACGCAACGAGTAACAGGAAAACGCAACTAAACGTAAAGACACGAGACATGAAAACTCCTCATACAGGCTGCGATTGCAAGGTTATGTTTTTGTACTTCAACTATGACATAACATTATGGAAAAAGAATGGAGAAGGAAAGGAAGTTCACTGCAAACTCACCAGTAACTAGTTAGTAACTAATTAAAGATTTTATGACGTTCTATTATTGCTTTATTTATGCTATTCAATAGCATACTGTTGATTAATTTACAAAAAGTGCATGAAGAGGATGTTATGCCAAGACGACTAACACAAACACCACCCCATACCCATCAAACGCTAAAAAATATGAGCTATGAAAGTTTAGTGATTAGTTGGCTTATGTATGACGGTTGGCAAGTGTTCACACCCATTTTGGATAATGGACACCAAACCGATATTCTCATTTCTGATGGACCTAACTACTGGCGTATTCAAATTAAAACCGTTGAAGCGTCGGGCGAAGATCAAGTAGTTGAAAATCGATGGGAAAATAGTGATGTGGATTACGTCGTGTTTATTGCCAGAAACTCAACATGGGGATATATCGCACCTGCCTTTGAAGAAAAACGGCGCCCATTAAAACACCCAGAGCACGCTAGATTTGAGAGCAACAGCAGAACACAGTTTTTAAAGGAGTTTCATAAAATAGATTAGCCCACCCAAATCTTAAGTCATTGAAATAAGAGCATAAAAAACCAAGCCAAATATAAAAACACAATAGACTCTATGCTCTACCTGAACCCCATTTTAAGTCACTCAGATTGGACAGTTGTGCCAGTAGAACATCGACCGAGAAATCGACGGTTACGCTATTACAGTAATCAATTAAAAGCTGATGACTTACCTGTCGACATTAAAGTGTATACCTACAAAAAGGATGAAAGTTGTTACGCCATTCATTACAAAAATAAGCTGTACGGTATTGTGAATGATTTTGGGGGTTTTAAATACCTAGGCGAAAAACACAAATATGAAAAAAACAGCTCAATTTACCCTTATCGCTATTGCCTGAATTCAGCTTCTCTACGAATAGCAATAGTAAAAAAAGGCTATGAGGATGCTATTTATCTCGACAAAAAATATGTTGGATCAATGAGAGGGCTCGGTATGACTTGGAACTGCTCTGGCAAAGTTGGTCACTACTGGCGAATAAAAAAGAAAATTTATAAACGAAAGCTCAAACAGCAAAAGAACTTCGGTATTTTATTCGATTTAACCAAAATTTCATTGCCGCTTGCCGTTACGCTATTTATGTACGCTACACGTTGGTATAACAACGACTAGTAATCTAAAAATGAAAGAACATCCATCTATTTCAAACTACTAACAAAGCGTTCATCCATCAAATAACAAAGCTCACTTTCAAACCGCCAAGTTCACTTTGCTCAGCTTTAATGCTGCCACCGTGCGCTTTCACTAAGCTTTCGCAAATCGCCAAGCCCAATCCTGAGCCACCCGTTTGACGGCTGCGAGAAGACTCTACTCGATATAAACGAGCAAATATCTTGCCTAGCTTGTCTTCACTCACTGTCGGTGCTGTATCTTCAACACTAACCACGAGCCGCTGGTTTTCGATCGTTGCAGTTAGCACAATTTTGCCGGGTTTATCGGTATAAACGGTGGCGTTAGACAACAGGTTATCAATTACCTGCTTAATACGTTCGCTATCTATCGACTTACGCGTATTAGCAAGTGCCAACTGACAGCCCCATGCAAAACCGCTACTTTCCACTGTGTTTTGCCAGTCTGCTTGCCAGCGCTCAAATAAGGGGGCAAGTTCCACTTCTGTTTGGTTAAGTTCAATGGCGTTGGTATCAGCTTGGGCCAGTTGGTAGATGTCCGCAATCAATCGGTTAATTTCATTCACCTTACCTGCCAATTTGTCGTAACTGTCTTCAACATTACTCACTAGGTCGTACTGCAACGCCTGAATTTGCAATTTTAAGGCAGTTAGTGGCGTGCGCAGTTCATGGGAAACATCAGCAAATAGCTGCTGCTTTTGTTGAAGAGCTTGTTCAAATAAGTCGGCTTTTAGCACCGCTAACTTGCGTCGTTGGATAAGAAAAATTACCAGTACAATAAACACAATGCTTGATGCCAACATCATAACAACAAGGCGCTGTTTAACGGCCTCTTGCATTTCAATGGCTTGTGCTTGTTCAGCCTCTTTTTGTTCTAATTGGCTAACCTTTAATTGTTCTTCTAACAGATTTAAGTCACCTTTATAGCGCTCAGATTTTTCGCGTAGATCTTCGTTATCTAACTTCTGTTGCAGCGCAAAGCTAGTGCTTAGGTGTTGGTTTGCCTTTTGATAGTCATTTAGCGGCTGGTAAACATCCGCTAGCAGTTTATTCACCTCTAATTGTACAGGCTCCAATGACAACTCATCAGCAATCGCAAGGGCTTTGAGCAGTTGCGTTAAAGCTTGCTGGTAATTCTGTTGTTCCAAGCTATATTTTGCTTTTTCAATATCAACTGACATGATTTGATATTTTGACTGCGATTGTGCCGCACTTTTTTCCGCCAGCTCTAAGCTTTTTAATTGTTCTGTTTGATCGGCAAGATCGCGATAAATTCTCGACTGTTGCAGGTAAGCCCGTGACAGTTCTTGCGGTGCCTTAATTTTGACGAGTTGTTGAATCGCTTTTTGGTTGTTTTGTAACGCCTTTGTATGTTGTTCAAGCGCGGAATAAGCATGTGCAAGGCCCGTATAGTCGTACGCAACATTACCCAAATCACCCAATTCTAAATCGATTTCGAGCGCTTGTTGATAATAACTTGCCGCTTTTTCGGGTTCGTGAGAGTCGCGAAAAACATCCCCCAAATTATAGTAAACCGTTGCGCGATACCCTTTACTACCACCGCGCTCTACCGCTTCTCGGGCTTGCAATAAATACTTAATGCCATTAGCCAAGTCACCGTTATCTTTGTGTACTACACCAAGGCTATTTAACGTAAGTAACAGCCCTGTATCGTCTTTCATTTCTTTATATTGGGCTAGGGCAAGTTCAAAATGCTGTTTTGCTGCTAGAACTTTCCGTTGCGCCATTAGCGAATTACCCAACACATAGTAAGTATTGGCGAGTAAAGGTTGGTGAGAAGCTTTGGCAATCGCTGCTGCGCGCCGTGCATATTTCTCAACTTCGCGGTGATTATTGCGTCTTGATTCAAACGACGCTTGTGTTAGCAAGCTTTCCACTTGGTATTTAGGTGGGTAATTATCAAAACCTAGCGAGACATCGTGCAGCACAGCTTCAGCTTGCTCGAATCGCCCTGTTTTCCAATAAAGTTCCGCAATACGAATTTTCGCGCTAACACGAACACCTTGATCTTGATGTTCAAACAATGCGGTTAAACGCGCTTCGTTTTCAGCAGATGGCACTTCTGTTGCCACAATTTCATCTAACAAGTCTTGATAGTTTGATTCGAAAGCGAATACTTGTGCTGAGGTAAATAACAGCAGTAAAGCAACAATAACATTATGCATTAGCTAGTAGGCTCTTGGTTAAAACGATAGCCGGCACCATAGACCGATTGAATATGAGCAGGGTCTGCGCCATTTTGTTTAATTTTTCTTCGTAAGTTCTTGATATGGCTATCAACAGCACGGTCAGTAATATCACGATAATCGGCATAAATAAGCTCGATAATCTGATCTCGCGAAAATACGCGATTAGGCGAGTTGTAGAGCAAGGTAAATAATTTAAACTCACCTAATGTAAAATCCACCATCGCACCGTTAAAACTTACGGTAAGCTGCTCTTCATCAATTACCCAGGGCTGATAATGCACTTGCCCTTCTGTTCGGCGCAATAGCGCTTTGATTCTTAGCAGCAACTCCTGAATATCAAAAGGTTTGCACAGGTAATCATCGGCGCCAGTTTCTAAGCCGGCGAGTTTATCGCCTTGCTCAACCAAGGCGGTAAGCATAATAATTGGCACATCAAACGATTGACGAATTTCTTGCGTGCAGGTTAAGCCATCAACATTCGGCAGCATAATGTCCATAATGATTAAGTCAGGCTGATTCAATTGCACCGCGCCGATCACTTCAGCACCATCGTCAACATGGACAACGTGATAGCCTTCATTGCGCAGAAATAGCTGAATTAACTCAACAATATCGGCGTCATCTTCGACAAGCAAAATAGTTTTCATATGAAATTTAGCCCCTAGCCTTTACTATTAAAGGATAAAAATATGGAGAAAATATGGAAGCGATTGCGACAATTCCTAGTGTTCTAGTCTCTAGTCAGGTCGCTAAAAGACAATAAAACAATAACGTAAACTTGTTTTAGATTACCCCTTGGGCAACAAGAATAAAAGATTTCATATTCTGAATAAGCCAATAAAATATGGATTGGAAAGGGATAAATGATTTGCGATGAATCAGCACATTCCAAGGGCTAAAAAGGGCTGATAATTCCACTAAAACTCACTAGAAAAGCAGTTATAAAAAGCACTACTTTGCAAGTAAAGCACGAATCGATTAGCTTGTGTTTACTAGGGCGTGTTGATCTTTCGAGATTGAATTTTGTTCAATCTAAACGCTTTCTGATCGCGGCGCTCGCTTTGTCGCATAGTCGTTCTATGTAAAAATCGAGCAACAATGAGCAGGAAGCGTTTAGTTGAACCCGCAGGGCAGCGTCTGTTTGAATTTTTTACTTTGTTGGCACTTATTTATGGAGAATGACTACACTGCACAAGTGCCGCCTTGTATAAAACCCAAACAGGCTGCTGCAAAAACAACCCTGAAAGATCAACACGCCCTAAATATGAATACCTAGTTTTACCGTGAAAATATTGCCAATTGTCGCATCCCCGTCTATCTGCTTAATCAGCACTCGATAAAACGTCTATGCTCAATAGAGTGAGCAAATAGCGAAGCAGATATTCGGGTGAATTATGGCAATCAAAGATAAACAACTGACCAGACGCGCGCTGTTAACCACATTAGCGAAGCTTGGTATTGGCGTTGGTTTATTACCCTTATCAACCGCCTCGCAGCGGCACAACCAATCGCTTAACCCCAACAACCTTAACCCCAACACCATAGCTTACCAGTTAAAAGCGGCAAAATTTCTTAAAAAAACGATCCCTAGCACAGGGCAGACGATTCATCCGATTGGCATGGGCACATGGATTACCTTTAATGTTGGCAAGGATACGGCACTGCGCAACGAGCGCACTAAAGTGCTCGATACTTTCTTTCAGCTTGGCGGCGAAGTGGTCGACTCATCACCAATGTATGGCTCTGCTGAAGAAGTGCTAGGTTATGGATTAACAAAACTCAAAGCTAACAGCGGTAACTATCCATCATCGCTATTTGCCGCTACGAAAACATGGACAAGTTCGAAAAGTGAGGGTAAACAACAATTTAAAGACTCGAAAGAATTGTGGCAGCAAGCACACTTTGCACTACTGCAAATTCATAACTTAGTGGCGTGGCAACAACACTTGCCAATGCTGCGCGAGCTTAAACAGCAAGGATTGATAAAATACATTGGCGTAACTACCTCACACGGCCGACGGCATAGTGAATTAGCCAAAATTATGGCAACTGAGCCGATTGATTTTGTCCAACTCACTTACAATATTCTCGATCGCGAAGTTGAGCAGGAATTACTGCCACTTGCACAAGATAAAGGGATTGCCGTTATCGCAAATCGACCATTTCAAGGTGGGCGTTTAATGCAACGATTTGAACGAGAGCCACTGCCAGCATGGGCAACTGAATTAGGTTGTGATAATTGGCCACAATATTTTCTGCGCTTTGTGATCAGCCACCCTGCACTCACTTGCGCCATTCCAGCTACGTCAAAAGTTGACCATATGCAGGAAAACATGAGCGCTGCCAATATTATGCCATTACCAAATGCACAGCAGCGCCAGCAAATGGTAACTTATCTCAACACCTTATAACGATGAAGCCTAGTGTTTGCCGATTTACTCAGCCAATTATTTAGTTATTCACTTCATGACTTTTTGCTGTTTTCGCCAGAAGTGTATTGGCGGTTAGTCACCAACTACCTCAACGCACATCAACTGATCGGTGCCGATGTTGCGATCGCCACCAGCATCGCGGTTTATCTGCTCGTAAAGCATCGCTATCCAAGGTTAGTGTTGTGTTTTATTGCCTTACTCTGGCTTTGGTTGGGCTGGCAGTTCTACCTGACTCACTATCAAACCATTAACCACCACGCCAGCTACCTCGGTTTGATCTGTTTTTTACAGGTTGCTTTATTAGTAGCGCTGGCCATAAAAGAAAATTACTTTCAAAATAAAGCCGCTAACGCAAAAAAAATAACCGTTGGTTTGATTATCAGTACTATGCTGACCATGCCAATTTTAGCTGTTAGCAGCGGCTTGCCTTGGTCGGCAGGTATGGCGGGGCTAATGCCAATTCCTACCGTGATTTTAAGCCTTTTTTTCACCAGCCAACTTGCCTCAAGATGGCGTTACCTATTGTACCCACTGCCTGTATTGATTGCTGTTGTCGAGCTACTGACATTGGACTTACTCACTTGGCAGCTTATTACCTAAACTGTTAAATAGATTTAAAATCGAACTTGGTTTGAAAAGAAAAAACACCGCCGAAGCGATGTTTTTGCTAGGTAAATACCTTGATAGTTCGTTTAGAAGTTTGCTCTAAACTGGACACCAAAATGGCGATCCGCATCACGCGGTACTTGATAACGGAAGCTATCACCACTGTAGGTAGTAAAGAAGCTTTCATCCGTTAAGTTTTTACCAATAAAGGTAACGCGGTACGCATCGTCATTAAACGACAAGGCAACACTTGCATTCAAAATGCCGTAGTCAGGTAATAATACGGCAGGATTAAACTCTCCATTATTGTTTGGCAAAGTCGCAAACTGCTCATCAGTATAGATGTATGACGCATTGAGCAATACTTCCATACTATCCATTTCCCAGACATAATCAGCGGTTAGGTTGTATTTCAAGTCAGGTGAAAATGGCACATCCAAGCCAGAACGATCGGTACAGGCTGCGCCATCAGGACAGAAAAACTCATCAATTTCGGCATCGACACTCGCTAAACCACCAGACAAGCTAAGTTGGTCAGTTGCCTGCCATAGAAAATCAATTTCAAAACCTTGAGTGCTCACATCGCCCGCGTTAGTCAAACGGGTAATCGTCACCCCTGATGAGTTATCAAAGTTATTGGCTTGAAAGCCCTCAATGTCAGTACTGAAAATCGCAGCATTAACCATTAAGTTGCCCATTGCGTACTTGTAACCAAGCTCATACGAATCAGAAACTTCATCGCCAATGGCTGCGGTATCTTTTTCTGCCATATTGTAGAAGACATTAAAGCCAGGGCCTTTGTAGCCTTGCGCATAGGTTGCGTACACCATGCCCATGTCGCCAAGGTCATACTGTGCACCTAACTTAACCGAAGTATTGGTTTCTGTGGTTTTACCATCAAAATTAGTGTTTTCACTGGCCGGACGAACACCAACACCGCGGCGGCCATATACGTCGTTACTGATGCGGTTGTGCATAAACTCCACTTCATCATCGGTATAACGCAATCCAAACAACAAGCGGAAATCTTCACTGACATGATAACGGCCATCACCAAACACCGCCCAGTTGTTAAACTCGGTGCGCATAAAGGCAGTGGCGCTAACAATATCATTAGCGTTACAGGTAATGCCCTCTTGGCTAATAAAGTCGGCAACATCTTGCTCACTTGGGTTCGCTACACCAAGCTCATTTTCAAGATAAAAGCCTATTTCACTGGCCAGTTGACCATTATTGTTTTGGCAGCTGGCATCACGGGTAAAATTACGCTCTGAATCTTTTTGCCAGAAGAACGCGCCAACTAACCATTCCAGTGGCTGGCCAACGGGCGACGTTAAACGAAATTCTTGTGAGAACTGATCCCAGCTTTGTGGACCAATATCGTGCAGTTGAAATGGCACGCCAAAGACAGGCTCAGTTGATTCACCAGCGATAGAGGTAAAGTCACCTTCTCGAAATTCGGTGTTTTCCCATTCGCGATACGCGGTGATCGAAGTAAAGGTATAGTCGCCAAAGTCATGCTCTAATTGCATTGAAAAGGCGGTATGCTCGTCAATCGTGCGGGATTCAAAATCGTGATCTACTCGGCGTTGATCTAGGTCTAAATCGGCAACACCATTAACAATCCCGTCACTGTTAGGTGCAGCTTCTGACGCAGGGTTGCGGCCGCTTGGTAAACCTTCAATGTCGGCACAACAATCGTCGTCAGCATCCATAGTCTCGAAGATAAACAACATATTGGTGTTGTTGCTGATCTCAGCATCAACCATCAGACGCATACCTTCTTTGTCATAGCCGTTTACTTGCTCATTGTTGTAAACGTTAAATATGTTGCCATCAAATGCCGATTTAGTCGCGACTAAACTAGCATTAACATTGTCTGTTATTGCCCCTTCAATTTTTGCCTTTAAGCGATATTCGTTGTCTTGCAACAAGGTCGCTTCAACCATACCTTCAGTCTCGCCAGTTGGCCGTTTAGTGGTAATGTTAACTACACCTGCTGACGCATTTTTACCAAACAGCGTACCTTGTGGGCCACGTAAGACTTCGATGCGCTCTAAGTCGTATAAATCAGTAAATGCTTGGCCTGAACGCCCCAATACCACGCCATCAACCACCGTTGAAACGCTAGGTTCTGCCGCGACACTAAATGAAATGGTACCGATGCCGCGAACCGTGATTGCCGAATTTCGCGTTGTGGTACCTTTTCTAAAACTGACAGAAGGCACTAAGGTTTGTAGCCCTTCAAAGCCAGCGGTAAAGGTATTGTCGATTTGATCACTGCGCAATACCGAAACAGCAACCGGAATTTCCGATAGCCGCTCTACACGCTTTTGTGATGTGACCGTAATTCGTTCGATTTCACTTTCGTCATCTGCCGCTTCGGCAGCGAAAGCTTGAGTTGGTAAGGCTGTTATTGACAAGGCAGTTGCTACCGCCAAGCCTAACTTGTTTAGCTTGCTGTTGCTTAAGTTCATGTCCATCTCCCTCACTATTTTTTATTAGTGTTATATCGCTTTGCGATCGCTCTACGGCGATTTTTACGTGGGAATAACGGATGACCTCATTTGTTAACTGACAATGCCTAAACAAAGCCTGAACAAAACTTTCCGAGAACTGCTTCCTTGACGCTTGTTGTCTATTCAGTCACAAAATACGGCCATGACTAATTGAATCTTTATTAGCTGGGCTGTGGATTTCATGCTGAAATTATTGTTATTTGTTTTTCTTATTTATACTTTTACTGCCTTTTTGCAGTCTGAGTAAATGCGCATTTAGTTGTGCTGAATCCAGCTTACACCTGCTTGGATTGCACATTATTTAAACAATACTGTACTGGCTAAAATACCATAATACAATATATATCTTATATAAGACCTAAACGACTTTAGCTAACTATAGATCACAATCGCTAGTTTGCTATTTATTTCAATAAATCAGCAATGTTCGGCGGCTAGTCTTTGATAAACATGCTAACCACAGTTGAACGTTCAAGTTTATCTAACTAGCTCAGACCTTATTGATCTGCACCGCATTAACACTGCACTGGTATCTCTTCTGCCAGCGCTTAATACTCCACACGCACAGCGCAATATTTGCTAATAAAATTGCCGTACTTATGCCGTAAAACGTCGACCAAGACCCTGTCACTACGCCCAGTGGCGAGAAGAATACATAACTAATAATAATCAATGACACTAAGCTGATAGCAACTGGATGAGCGAAACGCCATGGCACTAAATCAACGGTATTTTTATGATGATAAAAGCGCTGTTCTTCCGTTGGCTGGAAGTAACCAAATAACAGCATAATGGCGGTTTCAGTGACAAATAAAATCGCATAGATGTGAATAAAGTTAATATCCACATCCAAGATAAATTTGAGCAGTGCGTATGCAAGCACATGGAAAATAATCACTACCTTGGCTGCGATGGCGGGTACGCGACGAGTAAACAAACCAACAATAACGATGGTGATCACAGGAATATTGTAAAAACCGGTAAATACCCGAATAATTTGCCATAACCCTTCTGGCGCGAACATCAGCAATGGCGCGACTACAAAAGAGAACAGCGCGATAATCACGCTGGCAATTTTGGCGACTTTAATCAGCTGCTCATCGCTGATCTTGTCTTTTTTCAGCGGCGCGTAAACATCTAAACAGAATAAGGTAGCGGCACTGTTAAGTAAGGAATTAAACGAGCTAAATACAGTGCCAAGTAATACCGCTAAGAAAAAGCCAGCGAGCGATACAGGTAACACATCTTTCACTAACCTAGGATAAGCCATATCGATGGTTTCTAGCTGACTGGTTTGATAAAGGTGAAACGCGATCACCCCAGGGATCATCATCAAAAATGGCACTAATAATTTAAAATAGCCGGAAAGCAGCACCCCTTTTTGCCCTTCTGCTAAATTCTTGGCGCCAAGTGTGCGCTGAATCACGTACTGGTTGGTACACCAATAAAACAAGTTGGCGAAAATCATGCCGGTAAATATGGTGCCAAACGGTACCGGATCTGTTGGCTGGCCAATAGCATTGAGTTTGTCGGTATGCTCAGTTAATACTGTGGTAACCCCAGCTGTAAAGCTACCACCACCCAACATCATAAATCCTAAAACGGGCACTAAAATACCAATGATTAGCAAGCCAACACCGTTGATAGTATCGGAAACCGCCACCGCTTTCAGGCCGCCAAAAATCGCGTAAACGGCGCCAACACTGCCGACCATAATAATGGTTAACACCAAAGATTGTTGATAACTCATCGACAGTAAAGTGGGAATATCAAAAAGTTTAAGCACAGCAACAGAGCCGGAATACAAGACTGACGGAATGGTGATCAAACCATAGCCAACCATAAACAGCACCACAGTCATACGGCGCACGGTATCGTCAAAACGTTGCTTTAAAAATTCAGGGAGTGTGGTAAAAGCACCAGAAAGGTAACGCGGCAAAAACACTAAAGCCATAATAATGGTGGCAATGCCAGCCGTGACTTCCCATGCCATGGCACTGAGGTTATAGCCAAATGCTGACCCATTTAAGCCAATAAGTTGCTCAGCAGATAAGTTGGTCAACAACATAGAGCCAGCAATAAAAGTGCCTGTTAAGCCTCGTCCAGCGAGAAAATAACCATCTTTGGAATCAGCAACACCTTTGGTTTTTTGGTAAGAAATCCACGCCACTAGCCCCATAAAAAACAAGCAGCTAATCAAAGTAAAAGCGATATCTTGACCAGCCACGAATTATTCTCCACCCTTAGCTATTTCGGCGTCAGGCCAATAGCGAGCGATGCTGGCAACCGATTTACCCTGTGCCTTAAGCTGTTCAGTATGCTCAACAGCATCGCCAAGTGGAATGACATCGCCCTCGCGAATAAACACTGCATAGTCATCTAACGCCAGCTTTTCTTGATAAACACGACCACCTTGATAGCGAGTTAATGTTTCATTGTCTGGATCAAAACGCAGCCAGTTGTTTGTACTAGTAACCGAGGCTTGCGTTGAGACTTGTGTTGAAGAGTGAGGCAAATAAAACTCAATATCGCCTCCTGCCTGTAAGCAAGGGACAACCAAGAGCTTGTCACCAAACATAAACTGATCTTCAAACGCCCATGCTTGTCGCTCATTTGGAAACGCAAGCACCATTGCACGCTGAATAGGTAAACCTGTTTCAGTAGCTTGCTCCATGGTTTGGTGTAGATAAGGCAGCAGCTGATAGCGCAGCTTCAATACTTTATTCGCTGCATATTCGGCTGCTTCACCATAGCTCCACGGCTCTCGCTGACCGATACCGTGCAAACGCATATGAGCAGAAAATACCGCGGATTGAATCCAACGAACATAAAGCTCAGCGTCTCTCGTATCTTTATAAAAACCGCCAACGTCGGTGGCGTAAAAAGGCGCGCCCGTTAGTCCCCACGACTGACCACCGCGCAAGCTTGCTGCCAACCCACCCCAATCGGCTTGAGGGTCGCCTCCCCATTGAGCGGGGTAGCGCTGTGATCCCGTCCACGCTGAGCGACTAAATAAAAACGCGCCATTTTCGCTAAATTTCTCAGCCGCCTCATAGACACAGCGGTTGTATAGCAAACTATAAACATTGTGTAGTGCCATGCCTGACTCACCATTGCTGGCAAGCATATTGTCGTCTTCAATTTGCTCGCCAAAGTCTGCTTTGATCATATCAATACCTAACTCAAACAAGCTTTGGTGGCTATCGCGCCAAAAGGCATACGCATCGGGGTGGGTGAAATCTAAAATGCCAGATTTGGGCAATGGAGTAAGCACTTCGCCAAAAGCGCTCATGTCCCATTCGTATTGATAAGCTTGCCCTGTGCGTCTGTCTTTTATCAGCCAACCTTTATCTGCCAATTGATGATATAGCGGATTTTCAACCGAAATTAGCGGATATTCCCAGATGCAGATTTTGAATTGCATGGCTTTAAGTTGGTCGATTATCGGTTTGGGGTCAGGGTAGCGAGTTTTATCCCACTCAAAGGCAAAGCGAGTATCAGTGTCTTGCCAGGCACGGCCATCAAGGGTGATTACATCACACGGCATTTGCTGCTGGCGAACCATTTTTGCCGTGGCTAACAGTTCATCTGCATCTTGGTAATAGGCTTTGGAAAGAATAACTCCCAAGCTCCACTGTGGCGGCATAGGTGCCTTACCCGTTAATTCGGTATAGGTCTGAATTAACTGCTCGCCATTACACCCAGTAAATATAAACAGGTCGAGCGCGCTATCTTCAACAAGCACGCCATAACTTCGCTGTGACCAAGGTGCATAGCCAACGCCATGAGTCACTGGTGATGGCGTGTGAACAAACAGCCCCCAACCGTTTGGGCTCCAAGCAAAAGGGGAGTTTTTATAAGAAATTTCTGCGTTTACGCCGAGCGCATCGTGATTAAACGAGCGAATCAGCTGGCCGCGCTTATCGAGCTTGCCCCACTTTTCACCCAAGCCATAAACAGGCTCGCTACTGCCCAACTCGAATGCCATAAACCAACCTTGCTCAATACGGGCAAGTGGCGGTAAACGATAACGACGAACAAAGTGACCATCGTTAGCAGATTGCAGAACGGTTTTGGTGTTGCGTTTTACTTGAATGGCAAAAGGTTGATGAGCGATAACTACTTCGGTATCACCAGCGCTAATAATCGATTTTTGGCCACCTTTGGTTAGCTTAACGCTATGGTTATCTTCTTGGTTGGGGTTAGCGTTTTGGTTGGGATTAGCATCTTGATTGGCGCTCAATGATAAGCTTTTTGCAACAGGGTTGGTGACCAACATTTGATAGTCATAATCAATACGTTGACCCAATTGCAGGCGAACGCCAAATTGATTTACGCTCAAATACAAGTCGCCATGATCCGTTGGGATCTCGGCATGATCATCTTGCACTCTGATGTTATCGATAACCTTAACGGCATCAATAGTGTCCCAGCTTGGCGAGTCAACACTAAAGCCTGACATTGCTTCCCCCTTGTAATACAGACCTTAGTAATGCGTTTTTTAATCGTTATGTAATGCTTATTTTGATGTTCGCTACGATGACAACTCTAAATGATTTTATAGTAAGTTTAGTGTCAGCAAAGCTAATTCTTAGGTCTTATATAAGAATATAAACTACCTTAGTTCGGTTATTTGTCAAACTTATTTTTTAATCATTTTGTTTAAGGTTTGAGCACCACTTGAGCATTGATAGCTTTTGAATAGGCGCTAATGTTTGCTCATTATTTTATGCAATTTACTTTTCTCTCTGGCTCAGTATGATAGAAAGAGTGAAATTCTTATATAAGATAAAAGAAAGCCTTAACCTGCATAGTCATTGTCTTTTGCACAGCGTTAGGTAGTGAAAATATAGAGTGTCGATTCGCTTATTTGAATAGGAATAAAGATGGCTGATACTGAATTCGGTAATAAACTTGGCACTTCTGGCTTAGCATTCTTGCCACTATATAAACAAGTGGAAAAACACGTTACTCAGTTAATTGTTGAGCAACGCTGGAAACCCGGCGATATGTTACCTAGTGAGTTTCAACTGGCTAGTGAGTTTGGGGTCAGCCAAGGCACAGTGCGCAAAGCGCTTAATACCCTAACCGATGAAAAGGTACTAACCCGCAAGCAAGGCTTAGGGACTTTTGTTGCAGAGCATACTGGCATGCCAGCACTGTACCGATTCTTCCCACTGGTCGCCGATAATCACAGCCCTGAGCTACCGATATCTGAAGTGTTATCGTTAACCATTGAGCCCGCAAATAAAACCATTGCGAAAGAGCTAGATGTAAAAGCTAAAACCAAAGTGGTTGTACTCAAGCGTCGCCGTACATTGAATGGTGAATATTGTTTGCTAGAAGATATTTATCTGCCCTATTCCGCATTTACTGGCATAGAAAACGAACCAGAAATTCCGCACACCCTTTATCACTTTTATCAAACCAACTTTAATCTGACGGTGCATAAAACAGAAGATAAAATCAAAGCGATTCTGGCCGACGAAGCTGATGCTGATTTACTCGCCATAGAACACGGCTCGCCATTGTTAATGTTTACTCGTTCAACTAAGTCGCTAAACGATCAAATAATAGAATATCGCATCACCCGCTGCCGCTCAGATCACTACCACTACTTAGTAAATTTTGACTAGGGCGTGTTGCTCTTTCGAGATTGAATTTTGTTCAATCTAAACGCTTTCTGATCGCGGCGCTCGCTTTGTAGCATAGTCGTTCTATGTAAAAATCGAGCAACAATGAGCAGGAAGCGTTTAGATGAACCCGCAGGGCAGCGTCTGTTTGAATTTTCTACTGTGTTGGCACTTATTTATGGAGAATGACTACACAGCACAAGTGCCGCCTTGTATAAAACCCAAACAGACTGCTGCAAAAACAACCCTGAAAGGTCAACACGCCCTCGCTCTTTCTTATGCAGGTAAATTTGTTCAACTCATTTACCTGCCTATTTTCCTATATCTTACAACACTAACTTAGGCTCAACGTATAACCGCTCTGTTGTTATCGGCTATCTGTTTGCTGATAGCTTGCAACCAACCGGACACTGCCACTGATGATTTTTTCATCAATTAATTGACACCTGAAATCACCAACGCTAACTTATAGTCTTATATAAGATATAACTTTAATGTTAGGCAATATCTTTAACAGCGGTAACTACTTTTCAACTTCAGAGCGAGTAAGTGATGGCAACAACGACTATGCCTCAGGTCGGCTTAGGCCTATGGAAGATTGCAAAACAAGACTGTGCACAAACCGTATACGATGCCATTAAAGCGGGTTATCGCCACCTAGACAGTGCCTGTGATTACGGCAATGAAATTGAAGTAGGCCAAGGCATTGCCAAAGCCATAGCTGACGGGCTGTGCAGCCGTGAAGAGCTTTGGATCACTTCCAAGCTATGGAATACCTACCACGCACCAGAACATGTGCAACTCGCATTAGAGAAAACCCTTAAAGATCTTGGCGTAGAATACTTAGATCTGTATTTAATCCACTTTCCTATTGCGCAAGCCTATGTGCCGATTGAAGAGCGCTATCCACCGGAATGGTTCTTCGATCCAGAGGCAGAGAACCCGAGTATGAAGCTCGCCCAAGTGCCGCTACATAAAACCTGGGCAGCGATGGAGGAACTGGTCGATAACAGTCTAGTGAAAAATATAGGCGTCTGTAATTACAACTCAGCACTCATGCATGATTTGATGACCTATGCCCGTATTAAACCCTATGCCCTGCAAATTGAATCGCACCCTTACAACACCCAAGAGCGTTTAATTGCCATGACCAAAGCCTATGGCGTAGAAGTCACAGCATTTTCACCGCTTGGGGCACTCTCGTATTTAGAATTAGATATGGCAGGTGCTGATGAATCTGTACTCACCCAGCCAGCGGTAGTTGCCGCCGCTGAGCGCTTAGGGAAAACACCTGCACAAGTGGTACTGCGCTGGAACGTGCAGCGAGGTTGCTCAATTATTCCCAAAAGTACCAAGCTTGAACGTTTAAAAGAAAATATTGCGATTTTCGACTTTGCTCTCAACGACGAAGAGATGACCGCCATTAGCGCATTGAACCTTGATAAGCGCTTTAACGATCCTGGCGATTTTTGCCAAGCAGCCTTTAATACGCTTCACCCAATTTACGACTAGGAGTGTGGCATGTCTTCAAACAGAGAGTCTTCAAATAAAGAACCTTTAAATAAGATGAAGTTAACCAGTGTCGACAAGCAGTTTTGCACAGATAAGCCTGATGTATTTCCTGCCGTAGTAGTCAATCCCGATGATTGCGCTAGTGTCGCTGAAAGTGCTGATTACATTAGGCAACATAAAGCGATAATCGAACAGCAATTGGCACAATCTGGCGCAATTTTGTTTCGTGGTTTTCCGCTCGATTCCGCAGAAGCATTCGACGAGTTCACAGCAAGCTTTGGCTACCCCAACTTTTATTACAAAGATTCGTTATCGAATGCTGTGCGCATTAATTTTACAGAGCGGGTATTTACCGCCAATGAAGCCCCCAAAGAGGTAGAAATTTACCTGCATAACGAGATGGCGCAAACGCCAATTTACCCCGATAAAATCTTTTTCTTTTGTTTAACGCCAGCTGATCACGGCGGTGCTAGCCCAATCTTACGCTGTGATTTACTGCTTGATGCTTTAGCACAAGCGAATCCAGAATTGGCAGCGACATTCGAGCAAAAAGGCGTGAAATATACCACCACTATGCCCGGTGAGAATGATCCAAATTCAGGTCAAGGACGCAGCTGGAAAAGTACACTCAGTGTTGAAACGCAAACCGAAGCAGAAGAAAAGTTAGCGCGCTTAGGTTATCGCTGGCAATGGCAACAAGACGGCAGCTTAAAAGCAACAACAGGGAGATTACCTGCGGTGCGCACCTTAGCCGATGGTCGGAAAGTGTTCTTTAATCAATTGGTCGCGGCTTATCAAGGCTGGTCAGGGGTGCGTGAACATCACCAAGATACCTTATGTTTTGGCGATGACAGTGAAATTCCCAAGGCATGGCTAGAAGAGATTATCGCAACCGCCGAGCAATACGCATTTGATGTAGAGTGGCAGGCAGGTGACGTCGCTGTGGTTGACAATAATCTGGCTATGCATGGCCGTCGCCCATATGGCGGTGAGACAAAACGGCAAGTGTTAGTTGCACTTGGCGCCGCAACAGATAATATACCAGCCTAGTTGTAAAAATCTGTGTATGTTAATGAAAATAAAGGCGCTTTTTCCCGGAAGTTTTATTGCTGTAATCACTGGCCTTGCTGCCTTATTCCTTGCTGAGCATTACAATGCCCCCGCCATGCTGTTTGCATTGCTGCTCGGTATAGCCCTGTCATTTTTACACGAAGAAACTAAATGCAAAGCAGGTATTGAATTTACCGCTTCTACTATCTTACGCATCGGTGTTGCCTTGCTGGGCTTTCGAATAGCCTTCGATGATTTAACATCGCTTGGTTGGTCAACGGCGCTGCTGCTGATTGCCGCTATCGGCTCAACTATTATTTTCGGTGTATTGCTCAGTCGTGCTATGGGGATGAGTCGACGCTTTGGCATGTTAACCGGTGGCTCAGTCGCCATATGTGGCGCCTCTGCGGCCATGGCGATTTCAGCCATACTGCCTAATGATAAAAACAAAGAACGTGATACCTTGCTGACCATTATCGGCGTCACTTCACTGTCGACCATAGCCATGATTGCCTACCCCATTATCGCCACTAGCCTAGGCTTAAACGAATACGATACCAGTATCTTTCTTGGTGGAACTATTCATGATGTAGCGCAAGTTGTTGGCGCTGGCTATTCAGTCTCAGAGCAAACGGGTGACTTATCGACGCTGGTAAAGTTAGTACGCGTTAGCTTTTTAATGCCAGTGGTGTTAATGATGCTACTTGCACTTAGCAACCAGTACCGCAGCGAGCAGCAAGTCGACCACAAACCTCATTTCCCCAGCTTCTTAATCGCCTTTGTTGTCTTTATGGTAATTAACTCACTGGTCGATTTACCGACTGTGATCACCGAAGGAGCTACCACCATTAGCCGTTTTGCCCTTGTGATTGCTATTGCCGCGATTGGCATGAAGTCCAACCTGTCAAAACTGACCAGTGTTGGTGTTAAACCTATCATTTTAATGGTCGCTGAAACAGTGTGGATAGCACTGTTTATTGTTATTTATCTGCTGTGTATGAAAATGATGAGCTAGTCGTATCAAAGCACTTATCTAGATTCTTTAATATTGATCAGCTTACCGCCACGAAAGGTGAAAATAATCAGTGGTGCGGAAGGCGAGCGTTTAAACTTATAAATCAGTTTATCGACTTTAAGCTGGTCATCGCCGCTAATCGTTTCTTGCGCTCTAGGGTCACCGCAGCGGCTGATCACTTGGTATTTATCCATGCCGTGACGAATATGACCGCCATCACAGCGAACCGAACTACGATCTCGCTCCATGGCCAATAATGGCAAACTTACAATTGTGCCAACCACCAAAGTTAATAAATACTTCACTCGTATTACCCCCTTTCCTTCACCAATAAACGACAAAGCTAGCTCAATGTGCTTTGGATCTATTGTTAGAGTAGACCAGACTAACCAATAAAAACTTAACACTAACTGAAAATAATGACTAAAAATCACGCACAAAAAAGCACTGCCTAAGCAGTGCTTTTAAAATATCTATAGCGTTTAACTATTTTACTAGCTAAATCACGATGGATAATGACGTAAATTCAAGGCGGAAGCGCGGAACGTACAAGGGTACGTGAGCACTTCCAACGCGGAAGTTACGTTATTAAACCAGTGATTAAACGCGTTCGAAAACGGTTGCTACACCTTGGCCTAAACCAACACACATAGTCGCTAAACCAATATTCACGTCTTGCGCTTCCATTAGGTTAACTAGCGTAGTTGAGATACGTGTACCTGAACAACCTAGTGGGTGACCAAGTGCAATTGCACCACCGTTTAAGTTGATCATGTCGTCCATCTTATCTTCAAGACCTAGTGCGCGAACACACGAAACCGCTTGTGCAGCGAATGCTTCGTTGAATTCTGCTAACTGAATATCTTCTAGTGATAAACCAGCGCGCTTAAGGGCTTTCTTAGTCGCTGGTACTGGACCGTAACCCATAGTTGATGGATCGCAACCTGCTGACGCAAAACCACGGATTTTAACGCGTGGTGTTAAGCCTAGCTCTTTAGCTTTATCAGCAGACATCACTAACATCGCTGATGCACCATCAGAAAGCGCTGATGAAGTACCTGCAGTTACTGTACCGTTTACAGGGTCGAATACTGGGCGTAAGCCTGCCAATGATTCAACCGTAGTTTCAGGGCGAATTACTTCATCGTGCTCGATTAGTGACAATACGCCGTTTGCGTCGTGACCTAATGTTGGGATGATTTCGTTTGCCCAACGACCTTCAACAGTTGCTTTGTGAGCAAGCTGGTGAGAGCGCGCGCCAAATGCGTCTTGCTGTTCACGTGTTACGCCGTGTTGCATACCGAGTAACTCAGCCGTTAAGCCCATGTTACCAGCAGCACGAGAGATGTACTTGCTTAACGCAGGATCGAAATCCACATCGTACATCATAGGTACGTGACCCATGTGCTCAACACCACCAACCATGTACACGTCGCCTTGACCAGCCATGATAAAGGCAGAAGCATCGTGTAATGCACTCATTGAAGAGCCACATAAACGGTTTACGGTGATAGCGCCAACTGACTTAGGAATATCCGTAAGTAGCTGAGCGTTACGAGCAATGTTGAAACCTTGCTCTTTAGTTTGCTTAACGTTACCCCAGATAATGTCTTCGATTAACGCAGGGTCTAAGTTAGGGTTGCGATCTAATAGCGCTTGCATTAGGTGCGCAGATAAGGTCTCGGCACGTACGTTACGGAAAACACCAGCCTTAGAGCGACCCATAGGGGTACGAATACAATCGACAATTACGACTTCTTTCATTTTTCTTTCCTCGGCTTAAGCTGTTTTCACGTCAGTGGTGTAGTAAGACTTGCCAGATTTAGCCATCTCACGCATACCGTCTGTTACTTGGTAAATTTCACCTAAGTGGGCGAACTTGTCCGCCATTTCGATGAATTTCTCTAGACCAACTGTTTCTAGGTAACGAATTGGACCGCCGCGGAATGGAGGGAAACCTAAACCATAGATTAAGCCCATATCTGCTTCAGCAGCCGTATCAACGATACCTTCTTCTAAACAGCGAACCACTTCGTTCACCATAGGGATCATTAGGCGTGCGATAACTTCGTCAGCGTCGAAGTCTTTCTTGTCAGCAACGTTACCAGCGAATAGCTCGTATGCTTTTTCTGCTGGAACTTTGGTTGGACGACCGCGCTTGTCTTTACCGTAGTCGTAGAAACCTTTGCCATTCTTCTGACCGTAACGATCATCACCAAATAGAATGCTTACTGGATCGTTGTCGATCTTCTGCATACGTGTTGGGAAGCCAGCAGACATAACACCTGTACAGTGATCAGCTGTGTCGATACCAACAACGTCAAGCAAGTACGCAGGACCCATAGGCCAACCGAATTGCTTCTCCATCACTTTATCAACAGCAGTGAAGTCAGCACCTTCTTTTACTAAGTGGCTGAAACCTGCAAAGTAAGGGAATAATACACGGTTTACGTAGAAACCTGGGCAGTCGTTAACCACGATAGGTGATTTACCCATTTTCGCTGCGTAAGCAACAACAGCGGCAACGGTTTCGTCAGACGTTTCTTTACCACGGATAACTTCTACTAGTGGCATTTTGTGCACTGGGTTGAAGAAGTGCATACCACAGAACTTGTCTTTGCGCTTAACGCTCTCGGCAAGTAGGTCGATAGAAATCGTTGAAGTGTTTGAAGCAAGAATTGCGTCGTCACCTGTAACGTCTTCAACTTCAGCTAATACAATGCCTTTTACTTTCGGGTTTTCAACAACGGCTTCAACGACAACGTCAACATCTTTTAAGCTTTCGTAGCTCAGCGTTGGTGTGATGTTATTTAACACGCCCGCCATTTTCTTAGCGTTCATGCGACCACGTTCAACTTGCTTAGTTAATAAGCCAGCTGCTGTGGTTAAACCTAAATCAAGTGCGCTATCAGCAATGTCTTTCATGACAATTGGCGTGCCTTTAGCCGCTGATTGGTAAGCAATACCGCCACCCATGATACCAGCGCCAAGTACCGCAGCTTTTTCAACAGGTGCACCTGCTTTCGCCGCTTTCTTCGCTTTGCCTTTGATCACTTGATCAGACATGAAAATGCCGATTTGTGATGTCGCTGCGTCAGTTTTTGCAAGCTTAGCAAAACCTTCGTTTTCAATTGCCATTGCACCAGCACGGTCTAAACCTGCCGCCGCTTCTAATGACTTAACCATTGTCATTGGTGCTGGGTAGTGCTTACCCGCTTTCGCTGCGATCATACCTTTACAAGTATTGAAGGTCATGATGGTTTCAGTTGGCGTTAGCTTTAAAGGCTCTAATTTAGCTTGGCGTTTTGCTTGCCAGTTTAACTTACCTTCAATCGCTTGTTTCACCATAGCAATGGCTGCATCGCGAAGTTGCTCAGGCGCAACAACCGCGTCAACAACACCAACGGCTAATGCTTGTTCAGCTTTGTGAGCTTTACCTGTCGACATCCACTCAACTGCGTTGTCGGCACCGATAATGCGAGGTAAACGAACAGTACCACCAAAACCAGGCATTAAGCCTAGTTTAACTTCTGGTAGGCCGATTGAAGCTGTTGTGTCTGCAACACGGTAGTCACAGGTTAAAATCATTTCACAACCGCCACCTAGTGCGAAGCCATTAACTGCTGCAACTTTTGGTAGGTCGATATCTTCAAACGAATCAAATAAGTCAGTAGCCGCTTTAACCCAAGGGATTAACTCGTCCATTGGCTTTTTGAATGTTTCTAGGAATTCTGTGATGTCAGCGCCAGCAATGAATGCTGATTTGCCAGAGGTAACAATAATACCTTTTGCTTCGCTGCAGTTTTTGATCGCGTCGACTACTGCGCGATATTCTTCAAATGTTGCCTGATCGAACTTGTTTACTGAACCTTCGGCGTCGAATTTAAATTCAACAATACCGTCAGCAAGTAACTCGGCAGAAAGGCTTTTGCCTTGAAATAACATGCCTGATCTCCTCCACCCGATTAAGGTGCTTGTTAGACTGGTTTTTGTAATTACTTATTAGAGTGTATTGACCTTTCAGGGCTACTTTAATGCCTCCTGCTTGGCCGCTCTAAACATAATTCAACCTCGAAAGGTCAACACACTCGATATAACTAAATCGTTATGAATTGTAATACTAGCCGACTGAGTTTGCCCTGAAAGAATGCGAAAAGCAACTTTTTTAAACAGGTGTTTTAATTGAGTGTTTACCTGTACACCCAAAATAACAAACCCAGATAGAATCGGCGATACAACAAACTTACACACTGACAGATTGACTTCAACTATACCAATGAATATTTGCTATATCTTGTATCAATATGGGGCGCATAATTTACTATTCAAGCGATAGCCAAACCATGCGCGCTCCAAGTAGAATCGACTAACGCAGCTTAAATTGCGCAAGTTGTTTTGAAAGGTCATCGGCGAGCTCAGACAAGCTACCAACCGCCTGCGCCGCCCGATGGGCAGATTGTAAAATGGTATCCGCGCCTTTAGAAATGTTCTCAGTGTTGCTATCGATATGGCCTAACATGCTATTTTGCTGAGTGACTGCTGCTGAAATTTGATCTGTGCCATCAACAATATTGGTCACTGATTCGGTAATATCATTAAACGAGGCGGAAACAAGCTCAGTTTGCTTAACCCCCTGCTCAGCGCGTTCAACACCTTGGGTCATGGCCTGTACCGATTGCTCTGTGCCTTGTTGTAGCTTTTCGATAATGTCTTGAATTTCACCCGTCGCATCTTGCGTTTTACCCGCTAAGTTCCTAACTTCATCAGCAACCACGGCGAAGCCTCGACCTTGTTCACCCGCACGCGCCGCCTCGATCGCTGCGTTTAATGCTAATAAGTTAGTTTGATCAGCAATCTCACGAATAACACTGACAAACTGCGCGATTTCAGAGGTATTAGTCGCCAGTGTGTTAATCACCTGTGAGGTTGAATTAACTTGCGCTGAAATCTGGCCAATCACAGCAGCCGTTTCAGCAATAATCGTTTGACCGCCATTTACGTGGTCGCTTGCTGCATGCGTGACACTGCGGGCATTATCTGTATTGTCAGCAATTAGCTGAACCGACTGCGAAAGCTCGTGTATCGCACCTATCACACCATGAGTATTGGTTTGTTGATCCGATACTTGATGCTCCATGCTATCGGTCATTTCTCGAATATTCGCGGTGTCTTGTTCAAGCTTAATAATGTCTTCTTGCACCAGTAATAAGAGCGCGTTCACTTTTTCCTGCATATGACAAAAGCTATCACTGATATCACCAAATTCATCTTTGCTGTCTATCGCTATGTGCTGAGAAAAATCACCGTCACCCATAATTTGCGCGGCGTGTTGCAATTGCTGAGCATTGCTTTTAATTGACCAGTAAATGACATACAAGAAGCCAGCAATTAGCACGACACCTAAAGACAACAAAACACCAAGCACTACTAACGAGTTCATCTGCATTGATAATGCCGCACTTAAACGCTCAGTGAGTAACTTGTTTATCTCACTTTCGGTATCCACCATAGCAGTTAGCGCTGCTTGTACTGCGCGCTCAGTATCGGCGCGTGACCATTGTATTGAATCAGGATCGATAACTTGTTGTTGCAGCGCATTTTGGAAATTATCAATATTGCTAACAATGGCTGACAGCTGCGTAGCTAAACTTTGCGCTGTCGCTTTATCAACACGCTCTAGTTGCATTTGTGATTTATCAAACTGATGTTGAATTTCATCTATACGATTATTAAGTGCTACTAAAGAGGTATAAGACTGCGCGTTAAACCCTTGGTTGTTGATAATGTTCTTCGTAAGGTAGCTAGTGCGAGCTAAATACTCATGCAATTCCGGTAGGCGCATGCGGCCTAGCTCTGAAAGGTAGAAAATGCTGGCATCGCTTTCACGGCTCAATCCCGTAATCGCGGCAATATTCTCACGCAGCGATAACGTCAACTCGTAGATTTCAGCGACATTGGCTAAGCTGGTATCACTGTCACTTAATTGATGGCTAGCCATCAGTTCTTGTAACTGATTCGCTTTAGTGCGCACTGGCATTAACAATGGCCATTCGCTAATTGCTTTAGTGAGTTGGTTAACTTGTGTTCTGGCTTGGCCTAGCTGTGCATTTGAGTAAACTAACTGCTCAATCCCTACGATTTGTTCAATCAATTGATGACCAGCAAGTTCTTGATCAAGTATATCGATTTTATTGCGCTGGCTGTCGACAATCCACAGTAACGCAGCGATTAGCGGAATAAAAAAGACCAGCGCCAGCAGAGCAAACTTGGTTTTAAAGCGTAATTTATTTGAGGCGGCACTTACCACATTGACCAGAGAACTCATAAATTTCCTAACAAGTTAGATGTTAAGGTCTTATTGACCTTTGATGGATTAATATACTTTCATTGCTGATAAAATGATTACTGTTAGCAATGTATTAATACCAATCCGCATAATAATATGGTCTACTCAGAGCTATTTCAGCGGTTCAAGTACAAGAAAAATTTTCTAGATATAGTCATTCTACATCTAGAAAATTTGCCGCCGTAATTGGGCCGCTGAAAAGCTCCCGAAGGGCTTAGCCAAAACACTTTACTGCGGTGTTGCATGCTTTTGAAATAGAATAGCTATGACGGGCAAACATGCGCCTTGTATTAAAGTGTTTTATCTCAAGCTGAGTGAACATTTATTTATGCGGATTGGTATTATATGTTTGGCAGTATAGCTGATACCTCGTCGAGTCAGTCAAGCCATTCAGAAAATTAGCATTTTTCATTAACTGTTTATTTACATAAGCAGTGCATTAGCTGTTATTTTTCGATGTTTGAAGCCGACTAGCTTATCTATTTACCATACGGTGCCCAACGCATGATGAAAGGTTTTACCCAACGTTATCACCAACCTCAAAATTTACTGCTGGCAATGGCCTTTATCATGCCGCTGGTATTTTCTGTTTGGATGGTTTTGCTCAATAACTTTGTTGTCGAAAAAGCCGCCTTTACCGGCAAAGAAATTGGTATATTGCAAAGTTTGCGAGAAGTCCCAGGGTTTCTTGCCTTTACCGCCGTTTACCTACTGCTATTTATTAAAGAGCAAAAGTTAGCGCTCTTGTCACTTGGCGTGACGGCAGTTGGAGTAGCGATTACCGGCTTTTTCCCCAGTGCGTTTGGCCTTTATATCACCACAGTGATTATGTCGGTCGGCTTTCATTATTTCGAAACGGTCAATCAATCGCTCACACTGCAATGGGTAGATAAAGACAATACCCCTCATTTTATGGGCAAGCTGTTATCTGCAAAATCCGCTGCGTCACTGGTAGCGTTTAGTAGTGTTTGGTTGTTGATGGAATATTTTACTTGGTCTTATCAAGCTACCTACGCATTATTTGGTATTGTCGCCTTGCTCATGACAATACTGTTGGCGATGAGTTTTCAGCAATTTTCTGCGCCTACCGAGCAAAGTAAAAAACTGGTACTGAAAAAGAAATACTGGTTATTTTATGCGTTAACCTTCTTTAGCGGTGCGCGTCGGCAGATCTTTGTTGTCTTTGCAGGCTTTTTAATGGTTGAAAAGTTTGGCTATTCCGTTGCCGACATTAGTGCCTTATTCTTAATTAACTACGTGTTTAATTGGTTATTCGCACCTTCTATTGGCAAAATTATTGGCAAAGTGGGTGAGCGTAAAACTCTATTGTTTGAATATGTTGGACTTATCTTACTCTTCATTTCCTACGGGCTCGTTGAAACAGGTTACTTTGCTGCCATCTTGTATGTTGTTGACCACCTACTGTTTGCCTTAGCCATTGCAATAAAAACTTACTTCCAAAAAATTGCGGAGCCGCAAGATATCGCCGCCAGTGCTGGCGTTAGCTTTTCTATTAATCATATTGCCGCAGTGGTAATCCCCGCATTGTTGGGGGTTGTTTGGTTGACCAACCCAAGTTGGGTGTTCTTCGTTGGTGCTGGTTTCGCAGCTTGTTCACTAACACTTTCGCTGCTCATACCAGATAAACCAAATCAAGGGGTAGAATGGCGGTTCAAACATCGACAAAAAGAAGCTTAATTTCACCTGTGTTATCATGCTGTCGCTTGATGCGGGTCAAATTAACTGACTAATAATTAAACTAAACTATAGTTAACTAGGTGTTGGCCGATTACCACTAAGCAAACCCAATTGGCCTGCAGCATTATTACATCACCTTAGGAATTTTGTGATATGAAAAAAACACTACTTGCTCTCTCGCTTGGCATGGCGTTACCGCTTACCGCCGTGCATGCAGAAATTAGCTTTAACGGCTTTGCCAACATTGTTGCCGGCAAAGCGTCTAGCGGCGATACCCAATGGGGTTATGATGATGACGTTGACTTCAAACAAGATTCATTATTCGCTATTCAAGCATCAACCGATCTTGCTGAGGGGCTAAGTGCAACGGTGCAGATCATCTCGCGTGGCGAAGATGATTGGGATACAGAATTTGAATGGGCCTACCTTGCCTACGATGTAAATGATCAAACTCGTATTTTACTGGGTCGCCAACGTGCGCCTATGTATATGTTCTCTGATTACCTCGATGTGTCATATGCTTACCCTTGGATCACGCCACCAGAAGGTGTTTATGATTTAGAACTTTCGACCTATGACGGCCTAAGTGCTAGCTATAACTTTACCTTGGGTGAGTTCGACAGTACTGCCCAATTATTTCTAGGTTCAGAAACCAACGAAATTGAGATTCTTGGTACAGAAGTTGAATCAGAATTTGACAAGATCTACGGTGGTAGTTTAACCCTAAACCGTGATTGGTTAACCGTTCGTGCGGCTTACTTAACAACCGATTTAAGCTTACCAGCACCGGGAGCTGATCAGCTTATCGCGGCATGGCAAACCATCCCCGGCTTTGAAACCATCGGCGACGAAGCAACCATTGACGAAGAACAAGCCAAATTTGCCGAAGTAGGTTTCCAAATTGACTACAACAATTGGTTGTTGATTGGTGAATATACCCATATTGACTATGAGCAAATGCCATTAGATACAGAAGAGTCAATGTTTATCACCGCGGGCTATCGTTTTGACACTGTTTTAGTTCACTTAACTTATGGCCAAGACGAAAACGAAGTTAACGGTAACGTAAACAGATTACCATTTGGTGTTAGCCCTGAACTGGACGGCTTATCAGCGGTTACCGAGCAAACATTCCGTTTCCGTGAGCAAGACTCGTCATATTACACCCTTGGTGCTCGTTGGGATTTTCATGACTCAGCGGCTCTGAAAATTGAATACAGCCGTCGAGATAACGATCTCATTAACCAAGACACTAATTTAGTTCGCACTGCCCTAGTTACCGTTTTTTAAGGAAGATTTATGAAGTTGTTAAAGTCCTTAACCCTTTGTTTATGCGTCTCTGTTAGCAGTTTAGCCGCTGCTGAAACCGCTATTATTGTTAACCCCGCCAATGCCAATGCCATTTCTGACAATGACATTTCACGCGCCTTTTTAGGTAAGTTAAAGAAGTTTTCAGATGGTCAAAGCATTGAAGCGGTCAACACCAAAGCCAACAGTGATACACGTGTAGCATTTGAGAAAATGGTATTGAAAAAATCACCTGCGCAAGTTAAAGCTTATTGGTCTAAACGTTTATTCACCGGTAAAGGTAAGCCATTACAAGAGCTGGCTTCAGACGCTGAAGTACTGAACTTTGTTGCTTCAACCCCCAATGCGATTGGTTATGTTGATGCCAGTGTAGTAAACGACACGATTAAGGTTATCAAAACCTTATAACAAGCAAGTATTAAACGATTGTAAAGCCGACAATATTGTCGGCTTTTTATTGTCTTTTATTCAGCATTTTTACTTCTACTACTCCTTTGGCTTTTGTTCATATTGAACGAGATACATCTCTCACTATTCAGAACCAAAATATCCCCCCAATTTCAATTGTTACAGTTTGTTGAAATAACAGAAAAACTTTGACCTAGGTCAATAAAAATACTATCTTGCGCGCGTCATAACGCAGTTGTGACGGGTGATTAACATTGTGACAACAATTGATCCTGCTTAATACAACAATAATTTCACGTCAAACTAGCCCAATCAGGCTAGGCAAGAGCAATTTCACATAAATCCAGACACTAACGAAGTAAGGTAACTCATGAGAAAAGCATTACTGAGCTGTGCCATATGTGCAGCATTACCCTTGGCTTCTGCGCAAGCAGAAATCACCTTCAATGGATTTGCAAACATTGTTGCTGGACAAGCATCTAGCGGCGATACCCAATGGGGCTATGACGATGATGTCGATTTTAAACAAGACTCATTGTTCGCGCTTCAAGCGTCTACGGATTTAGGCGAAGGTTTAAGTGCAACGGCACAAATTATTTCTCGCGGCGAAAACGATTGGGAAGCGGAATTTGAGTGGGCCTACATTGCCTACGATATCAACGATAACACACGTGTATTAGCAGGTCGTCAACGCGCTCCTCTTTACATGTATTCAGACTATTTAGATGTCTCTTATGCGTACCCTTGGATCACACCACCGGAAGGCGTGTACAACCTTGAGCTATCAAAATTTGATGGTGTCAGCCTAAGCCATAACTTTACGCTTGGCGAATTTGACACAACAGCCCAAGTGTTCTTCGGCTCAGATAATGACGACATCAATGTTCAAGGTATTGATGTTAATTCAAGCTTCGACGAAATTTTCGGCGGTACATTTACCTTAAACCGTGACTGGCTAACACTACGCACCGCTTACTTAACCACAGACTTATCTATTCCAATTCCAGTATTTGATGAGTTGGCAGCAGCTTGGAATAACATCGAAGGTTTTGGCGGTGTTGCCGAAGCTTTAGTTATCAACGAAGACAAAGCTAAATTCTTCGAATTCGGCGCTGTTATTGATTACAACAACTACCTATTAGTCGCTGAAGTAACGCGCATTAACTACGACAACATGCCACTAGACACAGAAGAATCAATGTTTGTCACAGCAGGTTACCGCTTTGATGATGTGTTAGTGCACTTAACCTATGGCGTTGATGAAAACACCATCAATGATATTGGTGACACGTTACCAGTTGGCTTATCACCTGAGCTTGACCAATTAATTGGCTTTACTCGCCAAGGTTTAGAGTTCCGTAATGAAGACTCGTCATACTACACCTTAGGCGCACGCTGGGATTTCCACCCTTCTGCATCATTCAAAGTTGAATTTAGCAAGCGCGACGACGATTTAATCAATCAAGACACAAGCTTAGTTCGCACCGCCCTAGTTACCGTTTTTTAAGGAAAAGTCATGAAGTTATTACGACCTTTAACCCTTGCCGTAGCACTTGCTACCAGCATGGTAGCCTCAGCTGAAGTTGCGGTTATCGTTAACCCAGCCAATGCAAATAGCATCTCTGATAATGATATTTCTCGTGCATTCTTAGGCAAGTTGAAAACATTCGCTGACGGCCAATCAATCAAAGCGGTGAACAGCAAAGCAAATAGCGCTGCACGTGTTGAGTTTGAAAAACTGGTATTGAAGAAATCAGCGGCACAAGTAAAAGCCTATTGGTCTAAGCGCTTGTTCACTGGTAAAGGTAAGCCATTACAAGAACTAGGCACAGATGCTGATGTACTTAGCTTTGTTGCCTCAACGCCTAATGCAATTGGTTACGTTGACGCAGCAAACGTAAACGACACTGTGAAAGTGGTAAAAAGCTTTTAAGCTTAAAGCTGACTAAAAACAGGCGATCAAAAAGAGCTACCTAAGGTAGCTCTTTTTATTTGTCTGTTCACTGTCTGAAGAAATCATCGTGTGAAAAAATAATTGTATGAAAAAACGGGCGCTTTACATTAGCGCCCGTTTTCAATCATTTAACTAAAATCGCTTGCTTAGACTTGCTTGCTTAAGAACGCCAAGAAATCTTCTGCGGACATTGGTTTAGCGTAGTAGAAACCTTGCACTTCATCACAGCCTTGTGCCACTAAATGCGCTTCTTGTTCCGCATTTTCAATACCTTCGGCAATCACTTTCAAGTCAAGTTGCTTGCCTAGGTTAATAATGGTGTCAGCCAGTAATGAGTCGCCGTCTTCCGTCACATCATTGATAAATGAACGATCCACTTTAAGACGATCGATTGGTAGCTTTTGCAAATAGCTCAGTGATGAATAGCCAGTACCAAAGTCATCAAGTGCTATGCTGATCCCTTCTGATTTTAGCTTTTGCAACGCATCGATAATCAGCTGCGGGTCATCCATCAAAATATTTTCAGTGATTTCCAGCTCAAGTTTAGCCGCTTCTACATGGTGAGTACGCGTAGCTTCAATCACCTTGCTGACAAAGTCATCTTGCCTAAACTGCGGAATAGACACATTGATAGAAATACCAACATCATTAAAGCCATGAGCTTCAATGGCTTTAATATGTTTACAGGCCTGGTGCACAACCCAGTCGCCGATGTCTAAAATCAAACCTGAGTATTCAGCTAACGGAATAAACACCGCTGGCGAAATAAAGTTGCCATCGCTAGTACGCCAGCGCAACAAAGCTTCTGCGCCAATCACTTTACCTGTTTCTAGATCTAGTTGAGGCTGATACCAAAGTGCCAAACGATTTTCAGAAAAATCGGTACGTAATTGACGGATCATACCCAAACGCCATAGCGTTTGGTCTTCCATTTCTTGCTGATAGTACTGAATATTCTTTTCGCGGTTTTTCTTGGCAAGGTTTAGCGCGATATTAATTTGGTTTAATACCTTAACACCGCCCTGACCTGCATCGCGCTTGCGACATAAACCAATACAAACATTGATAGGTAAAGTTTGCTCACCGGCTTCAAATGGGTGACTGAAGATATCAGCCAATAGTTGAGGCGTAAGTAGCTCCTCTGAGCCTACTAAACCAAACACATCAGCACCAACGCGAGCCACCGACAATGACTTATCCGTGCTATGCAATCTAAGCGCAACAGCACGTAATAGCTGATTACCAATATCTTGGCCTAGACCATCGTTGATATCACTAAAGTGATTAATATCAACAAGCGCGGCTACCGTATTCTGCGACTGATCTGCTGAGAACTGATCGAGCATGTTCAAGAACTGCAAGCGATTTGGTAATTCAGTTAGCCAGTCTTTGTAAGCGGCATTACGCAACTTTTGGAATAAGTGAACATTTTCGTAGGCAATTGCAACGTTCGACAGGAACACTTCCGTTAACTGAAAATCAATATCTGAAATTGGGCAATCCAACTCAAGATAAATAACGGCTCGATAACCACCATGACCAAGATACAAGGCAATATGGTCGTCCGTTTTTAAGTGTTCTTTATGTTGAAAACAAGCATTGACCGCTTCCGTTAGTTGCACACAACCCACTTGCTCAATTTTGTCGTTGATTGCGCTCTTTTCCCAGCCCTCTTGCGCCAGAATATACAAGCCAAGATCATCTGCGCCATCGATAATGCCATGACCACGAGCACAAAACGTTCCTTTAACATAGCCTTTAATCAATGATTTCAGTTGGGTTAATACACCCAGGCCAAATTCATGAATGGTGTGAATTTCAAGGAGGTTTGAGGCACCGTTAATAATTCTTTCTAAGCCGGCGCGACCTTGACTTACCGCAGTAATTTGTTGGTATGAGCGAATAGCGGCATAAACGGTAGTAACTAATTTACGGCGAGTTAATTCCGTTTTAGTTTTGTAGTCGTTAATGTCGTAATCTTTGATAACACTTTCTTCAGGCGCGTAACCTGGCTGACCGGTACGAAGCACAATACGAATATCTTCGCGCTTAAGCTGCTCTCGAATATGCTTAACAACTTGTAAGCCGGCATCATCGGTTTCCATTACAACATCAAGAAGTACCAAAACAATTTCTTGGTCTTGCTCAATAATGGTTTTTGCTTCTTTACCTGAATAGGCATGAAGATATTCTAATCGGCGACCTAATACGGTGAGGTCTGACAGGGCTAATTGCGTAACAGAATGAATCTCAGGATCATCATCTACGATTAATACCTTCCATGTCTCGCCACATGTTTCATCGACAATTTGGTCGTCTTCACTGTCATCAATAAACAAGAAGTCGTCATTGGTATGTTCTGAAGCCTGCATACTGTCCTCTGCTAACCAACAATGCGTTGGCCAGGATCTGTCCTAAGAAATTATTATTGACAATAACTTGGATTACACTATCTGCGTGAAGTACATAATAAAAGTCACGTCCACAATATTCAACTAAACAATTGCTAAACTGCTCACATATGGCTGACCAGTTCTAGATTACCTGCTGACTGCTGCTGAAGTGATTAAATGTAAAACAAAATAAGCATTTGAAAGTTATATAAATCTAGCTAAGAATAAACAATAGCATAGTAATTTTAACTGAATGTGATCTTATCGCATGAATAATGAAAAAACTTCCAACACGCCAGCGGTAATCGATGCAGATGTCGACAACTCAGCCAGTGCGAGCAAAACAGTCACCACACAAGAGCAACCAAATAGCCAAAGCAAAAAAAGCAGTCAAATGAGCGCACAAGTGCAATTGCTTAATTTAGCAAAGTTATTTGCCCTCGATGGCAGTTTAAAACCTGCTGATAAGCAAATGCCAATCGAAGACAGAAGTGGTCGTCGCGTTCGCATTAGCCATTTGCGCCGCCAACAAAACATGGAAAAGATTGTTGAAAAGTCGATCCACTATTGCGCAGGCGACCAAGTCGCAGATCGCACAGACGCCGATTGGTTTGATAGCTTTATCGAACTTGCCGAACGTGTGAGCAACCCCGCTATGCAAGAGCTTTGGGCGAAAATTCTCGCCGGTGAAATTAGCCAACCTGGCTCTTTTTCCCTTAAAGCCTTACAAGCATTTAAAAATATGAGCCTGCACGAAGCGAAGTTATTTGGCAAAGCGTGCGCACTAGCGGTTAGCGACAGTAATAAAAAGAATATTCGAATTATCACGGGCTGTTACCAACAACCTGGATTATTGAATTTATTTGATAGTAAGCGCGAACAGCACGTGGGTTTAAGTCAATTTGGTTTCAATTATGGAGACGTGTTAACCCTAGCAGAGCATCACTTAGTCTTTACCCAAGAAACAGAACTAGAAACAAGTAGTTCAGGCGGTGTATTAAACCTAAAGTACAATGGCTTGCCGCTAGCAATCAAAGCAAAGAAAAAGCGCTGCGCATTAACCTGCTATAAACTCACCCCAATAGGTGCTGAATTAGCACAACTGATTGCCGATAAACCCGACAGCCAGTTTATCGAGCACCTTAAAGCACAATTGAGTCATCACTATAGTTTTGGCTAGACCTTAGTCGCCCTTACTCATGAGTTGGATAGCCAAATAATACAGCACGTTTTTGTTGCCAGCCTTTGGCTTGTTTTAATTTGCGTAGCATATGCAAGCCTTGGTCAATATTGGCTTTAATCGGATTATTGCCCGGCAGTTCTCCAACAATGCCAAATTTACATGGCACGTCGTCTTTTTCCTCGATAAACGTGCCAAACATTTTGTCCCAAATAATTAATATGCCGGCAAAATTCTTATCAATATACTCTCTGTTTGTAGAATGATGAACTCTGTGGTGCGACGGCGTGTTGAATACTTTTTCTATCCAGCCCAATTTACCCACCGCTTGCGTATGAATAAAAAATTGAAACGCTAAATTAAGGGCGACAATCGCAAACACCATAGTTGGCTCAAAGCCGACTAAAATCATGGGTAACCAAAACAGCCACATACCTGTGATTGGGTACAGCACGCTTTGACGAAATGCCGTCGAAAAATTCAGTTTGGTTGAGCTATGGTGAGCGATATGAGCAACCCAGAACCAATGAATAAAATGTGACGCACGGTGGAACCAGTAATACAGAAAATCTTGAATAATAAAGCCGATCAGTAGTGTCCAGCCGGTAAACGGGATCTCAAACAAACTAAATTGATGCAGCCAAATAAACGCTGGCATCAGTAAGAACAAAATCAGCGCATCACTTACCTGGTAGCTAGCGCCCAACGCCATATTAGAAAGGCTATCTTTGACCTCATAGAAATGGCGATACTTAAGATATTCCGCCACCATAAAGAGTAAAAAAATCGGGCTTAAGGCTATTAAAATTAATTCAACACTCATGATTAACACATTCCACACTTAGTTATATAAGGCAGCGAGCCTTTGCATTGCCTTAGCAACATCCTTGGTTAATAAATACTGCAATAAAGCCGATGGAATAAACCAAGGCGCCAGACAAACAATTTGATAGTCCACCACAGTCGTACCATGCTCGGTTTCAGATAAAACAATATCACCGCGATGATTTTTCACAGGCCAGTCACCGATAATCTTGTAGCTCACGCCGTTTTCATCTGCCGCCAATATTTCTTCGACAAAGCGAGTGCCCAGCATTTTTATTTGTCGCTGGCTACCGATACCGCCAGCCACAGCACCATTTTGCTGAGCACGCACTAGGCTAAATTTGGCATCAAAAAAACGAGACAAATTCACATGATCCAAGAGCTCAGCCAGCACTTGCTGACGACTTGCCTGAACTTGATGTTGAACACTCACTTTTACCATATTGCTTTGCACCACTATTCGTTAAGTCGGCTTATTTATTAAGCTTACTGTTGCAGAGTAAATTTTTAACGCCTCAACTACGAGACATAAATTATCGACGCTTAAATTATCAACACGTGTACTAGCATAATAAAAATTTCTATGGGAAACTTGCGCCATCACGCCAACTTTTTGTCCTAAGGCGACAACAAGGAATTGCAACTACCACCACGTCATTATGGAATTTACCAGTTCAACCCATTACTTTTTAAGCATACTGCACTTTCTTGAGCGCCAAGGAATTCCGCCCAAGCACGCGCTTGAGCAGGTTGATTTGGTAGGTTTTGACCTTAACGATAACGAACAGCGCATTGCCCTTAAGCAATACAGTGACTTGCTGGCATTTGCCGAGCAGGAGTTAGCGCATCCGTTAATTGGCTTTGAGTTAGGTAAAGATATTAAAAGTGCCGATTTTGGTTTACTTGGCTATTTGATCGAATCGGCAACCACCCTCGCTGATGCGGTTGATGTGTTATTAAAATACGATCAACTGGTCGCCAATATTGGGCAAGCAAGCTTTAGCCAGCAACACAAGCTAGCACGCATCAGTTGGCAACCGTTTGAGCCTTGCAGTCGGCAAGTAGTTTTGCGAAATTTTACTGCCTGGCTAGCTTCAACAAGGCAGATCCTTGGCCGCGAACTCAGCCCAACTCGGGTCTGTTTTCAAGACAGCTGGTCAAGTGCGGAGCAGCAATGCTTAGTGAATTGGTTTGGCTGCCCTGTCTTAGTAAATTGCGATAGCAATTCTGTTGAATTTCCAACGGCATACTTAAAACTTCGGTTTCAAAGTGCTAACCCGTCCTTGTTTACATCACTTGCCGAGCTTTCGAAGCAGCAGCTGGCACAAATCACCGCCCTTAACGATAACCAAGATACCAAACAAGGTATTAGCCAAACATTTAGCTCTCAAGTAACGTCGCTACTGGCAGAGCTGCCAAATCTAACCGACTGTTCAATCACAACAGTTGCGCAGCAGTTTGCAATATCGACAAGGCAGCTACAGCGAAAGTTAAAAGCAGAAGAGACAAGTTATGCTGAGCTCTTTGATAGAGAGCGAAAAACAAGAGCTGAAGCCTTGCTTAATCAGTTTATCGGCCAGAAGCCTATCGAAAATAAACTTTTCAAAAACAACCAGGCGGACAACCAACAAACAGCCAATAATATTCAGCCGATAGATAAGCAAAATATGAGTAAGCTGTCTATTGGTGATATTGCCGCCGAATGTGGTTTTAATGAACAAAGCTCCTTCAATAAAGCCTTCCATCGCTGGTTTAGCTGCTCACCGTCGCAATATATAAAATCCCAAGCTATACGCTCAGAAAACAAAAACTAATGCGCACAAAAAAGGCTCTTAATAAAGAGCCTTAATCAAATCTCAGTTAAACAGAGTGCGCGAGCGTTTCTGTTTACGAACTTAGATACCATCACCATCCGTATGCAAACCACATTCACGTTGCATACCATTAAAGCGCGTATCACTTTCATCCATATCCGCCGTCAATGGGCGCGTGCTATGAGTATCGCCAACCGATACATAGCCTTGGTCCCAAAGCGGGTGATACGGTAAACCGTGCTTCGTTAAATACTGATGCACATCGCGGTTTGACCAATCAATAATTGGGTGCACTTTAAAGCGACCACGCAAGGTGCTTAATACCGACAAACCCGCACGGTGATCCGATTGCTGACGACGAATACCAGAGAACCAAGTGCCTGCACCTAAGTCAGTTAAACCACGTTCAAGAGGCTCTACCTTGTTCATTTGGTTATAGCGTTTTAGCTCATCTGGGCCTTGCGCCCATTGCTCACCATATTTTGCTAACTGCCAAGCCGCACTTTCTTTAGCGCTGTACACCTGCAAATTCAGGTTGAGCTTAGTGGTTAGCTCGTCAATAAAGCGATAGGTTTCTGGGAACAAGTGGCCTGTGTCTGTCACCAACACCGGAATGTTTGGATCCACTTGCGTTAACAAGTGCAGCATTACTGCTGACTGAATACCAAAGCTTGATGACAGCACAAAGTTACCTGGCAAGTTTTCCATTGCCCACGCAACACGCTCTATTGGTGTTTGCTTTTCTAGCTGCTCGTTCCACTGGCTGAGCCAAGCGGCTGGCACAGTAGCGGGCGACAGCTCGCTAACCGGCGCACCAGCGACGGGCAATTCAGCGACAGAGGCAGCAGCTTCTGACTGAATATTAGGCATGAAAATCTCTCACACTAATGATCACTTCTTCAACAACGCCTGCGCGGATAACGAAGTCACCAAAGCGCTCTACTTGGCCTTGCTCATCTGTTTTGCGCTCAGCGACCCAACGGCCAATTAAACCGTCTAGTTCTGCCAATACCGTTTGCTCGTCAATATTGTCTTTGTAAAGCTTAGGAATACGCGTACCGCCGGTGTTACCACCTAAGTACATTTGGTATTTACCTGGGCCTTTACCCACTAAGCCAACTTCGGCCAACATGGCGCGGCCACAGCCGTTCGGACAACCCGTAACACGCAAAATAATGTGCTCGTCGGCAACATCGTGCTTAGCAAGTAAGCCTTCAACATCGTCAACTAAGCCCGGCAAGTAACGCTCTGCTTCTGCCATCGCTAATGGACAAGTAGGGAATGCCACACATGCCATTGAGTTTTGACGTTGCTCTGACGTTGATGCGTCTAATAAACCATGCTCAATGGCTAAGGTTTCGATTTGCGCTTTATCAGCTTCGGCGACACCAGCAATGATCAGGTTTTGGTTAGCGGTCATACGGAAGTCACCTTGGTGAACTTTCGCAATCTCACGTACACCGGTTTTTAATGGCTTACCTGGGTAATCTAATAAACGACCGTTTTCGATAAATAGGGTTAAGTGATGTTTGCCATCAATACCTTCCGCCCAACCGAAACGATCACCACGCTCAGTGAACTCGTACGGGCGACTTGGCGCAAATTCAACACCAGCACGTTTTTCTACTTCCGCTTTAAATACATCAACACCAACGCGATCTAGCGTGTACTTAGTTTTTGCATTCTTACGGTTAACACGGTTACCCCAATCGCGTTGTGTAGTAACCACAGCAGCGGCTACGTCTAACGTTTTCTCTAATGGCACAAAACCGAAATCATCAGCGCGGCGCGGGTAGGTTGATTTGTCACCGTGCGTCATCGCAAGGCCACCACCAACTAACACGTTAAAACCAATAAGCTTACCGTTGTCGCTGATAGCAACAAAGTTTAAGTCGTTCGCATGCACGTCAACATCGTTTTGTGGCGGAATTACAACCGTAGTTTTGAACTTACGCGGTAAGTAAGTGCTTCCTAAAATAGGCTCTTCAGTCGTTTCTACTTTTTCACCGTCTAACCAAATTTCTGCATACGCTTTAGTTTTTGGTAGTAGGTGCTCACTGATTTTAGTTGCCCACTCGTATGCTTCTTGGTGCAGTTCAGACTCAACTGGATTTGAAGTACACAGTACGTTACGGTTTACATCACCTGCGGTGGCAATTGAGTCAATACCAATGCTGTTCAGCGTTTGGTGCATTAACTTAATGTTCGGCTTTAACACACCGTGGAACTGGAATGTTTGACGCGTGGTTAAACGAATACTGCCGTAAGTGGTGCTTTCTTCTGCGAACTTGTCAATCGCTAACCATTGCTCAGGCTTGATAATACCGCCCGGCATACGCGCACGTAACATCACGTTGTGCATTGGCTCTAGCTTTTGCTTTTGGCGCTCGGCACGAATATCACGGTCATCTTGTTGGTACATACCGTGGAAGCGAATTAACTGGAAGTTATCCGCGGTAAAGCCACCGGTAATGCGGTCTTGCAGATCTTCAGCAATGGTACCGCGTAAAAAGTTACTTTCGCGCTTTAAACGTTCGTTATCAGCTAAGTTACCTTCTACCTTGATTGGGCCTTCACCTTCAAGCGGGCCTTGTGCTGGTAGTGGCTCAAATGTTTTTACATCACTCATTAGTAAACATCCTTCTGATAACGCTTGCCCTTACGCAAGGTTGTTAAATATTCTTCAGCTTGCTCAGCAGTTTTACCTGACTGCTCAGCAACAATTTTAACTAAGGCGTTGTGCACGTCTTTCGCCATACGGTTAGCGTCGCCACATACGTATAAGTGCGCGCCACGCTCTAACCATGCAAATACCTCAGCGGCATTTTCTTTCAAGCGATGTTGTACATACACTTTTTCTGCTTGGTCACGCGAGAAAGCCACATCCATCTTAGTTAACAGGCCAGATTTTAAGTAATTCTGCCATTCCACTTGGTATAGGAAGTCTTGCGTAAAGGTTTGGTCACCAAAGAACATCCAGTTATCACCGCTGGCATCGTTTGCTTCACGCTCTTGCATAAAGGCTCTAAACGGCGCAACACCTGTACCTGGGCCGATCATAATTACTGGCGTTTCTGGATTTTCTGGTAAACGGAAGTTGTCGTTGTGCTCAACAAACACACGTACTTGACCGCCCTCTTCCAAACGACGACCTAAGAAACCAGAGGCACCGCCAACACGCTCATTGTCGTTAAATGCGTAATTCACTACACCAACGGTTAAGTGTACTTCTTCATCCACTTCCGCTTGGCTTGACGCGATTGAATATAAACGCGGCGTAATTTTGCGTAAGTTGTCTGCTAACAATTGCGCTTCAATTGCTGTTGGCGCCGCTTTAATCACATCAACAACTTGGTGATTGGCAGCAAACTCACGTAATGTGTTCTTATCAACAATCTTCTCAGCCAGTTGCTCGTCGCCACTGTGCTGTACCCAGAACTCAACAAACGCGAGTGGTGTTTGAGTAATTTCAAGCTGCTCAACTAAAGCTTGCTTGATTGGTAGCGATAAGGTTTTACCTGATTTTTGTAGCTCAACAGTTTCATCACCGGTCAGTGATACCGCTGCTAATAACTCTTCAACTAAGGCTTGGTCGTTATCAAAGTAAACACCCAGTGCATCACCCACACGGTAAGTAAGCCCTGACTCACCTAAATCAATTTCGATATGGCGAACGTCTTTCGCTGAATCGCGACCGGTAATTTTCTGGCTAACTAATAGCTCAGCTGCATATGGGTTTTGTTTAGTGTAAACCGACGCAGGCGCTTCAGTACCTGGTAGTTGTACGACTGGTGCAAGACCAGCTGCTGGCGCAGTCAACTCATCTTTAAGTGATTCAACAATTGATACACGCCATGCATCGGCATCGGCATCGTAATCAACATCACAATCAACACGATCAGCAACACGTGTTGCACCTAGCTCAGCTAAGCGTAAATCGAAGTCTTTACCTGTTTGACAGAAGAACTCATAGCTAGAATCACCCAGCGCTAATACGCTGTATTTCAGGTTATCTAACTTAGGCGCTTTCTTGCTGTTTAAGAATTCGTGGAACTCAATGGCATCATCAGGTGGCTCACCCTCGCCATTGGTACTGGCGACAATTAATAGATGGGTTTCGGTTTTTAAGCCTTTCGCTTTGTAATCCGCTACATTTTTCAGAACAACTTCAATACCTGCGGCTTTGGCAGCATCAGCCACTTGAGTTGCCACGCCTTTCGCGTTACCTGTTTGCGATGCGTAAAGCACAGTTAACGTTTGGCTAACAGCAGTTTGTGTTGCCGCTGCAACCGCAGTTGCCACTGGAGACATTTCGCTTTTCGCGGCTAAGTAGCCACTTGCCCAAGCAAGTTGCAATGGCGAATAGCCTTGCGTAAGTTGTTGCAGCTGCGCTAGCTGATTAGCATCTAATGCACTAGTACCTGAAGCTGGCGCACCAGAAGTAGGATTCGAGTTTTGCTGATTAGTAAGCATGAAATACTTCGCCCATTTAAAAAGATGGGCAAAGGATAGACAAATGCGGCTTAAAAGAAAAAGAATAGAAAACGCTTTTTTATTCCAAAAGTGAATAGCGTGGAGGATAAGTTGGAATAGCTGGTGACGTTGGAGAATCTTATCGGAAATGAGAATTTTCTTTAAATTCTCATTTTTCGCTGAAATTCTCATGTCTAATGTTGATAAGGTATTTTTCTAGATTAACTTTATTTGAGTAAAAACCAGCTTCCGCTGGCTTTGAGAGCAAAGGCTTTACCTTGAGTAGAACCTCTTCGGATTATTTAACAAAAACTGACGACAAACTCCGCAAATCTCGATATTATCGAATGTTGATACATCGAATCCGATATCAAAGGACCAGCTAATTAAAGCCTCGCCTTCATCAGATAAAACATGAAAAGTTTCTATGGATTTAACCGATTCTAGCGAACACTCTGCATGCAGAACTACTTCCATTTCATCGTCATCTAATGATTCAACTTCAATTTTCGATTCAGCGATAAAACTGCTTACTTTACCTATATTTTTATCAAATTTTTCATCCGTAATTACTAATACTTTTTCATGAAGTAAGTCATAAGAAACTTTATTCATCAAACTATGACTTATTGATGCACCTGAACGACCTACATTAAACCTGCTGTCAGTAATGCGCTTTATTATAAAGCTTAACTTTTCTAATGTTTTACTAATTTGAATTTTTTCAGCAAAGTTGTCCGCTGGTATATAAACATCTCTTCCTTCTTTGGCATGAAAAAGGGGTAACCTGCCCAAGCGATATATTTCGTCAGCTAAGATTCCTGCCCCTTTTTCTTCTTGCTCTCCGACCCAATAGGTCAATTGAAGGCGCTTATAGTGCTCAAAGAGAAAAGCTTTCAACCAATTTCGTTCAGTGTACTTCTTCTTATCAAACGGTAGCTCACTTGATACAAGCAATTCCAACGCTAAGTACATATTTCGGTATGCATCATAAATGTCATCTGATGCTTGAGATAACCTGAAGTATCGAAAAGCATGATGATATTTCTGTTTTACTTTAACTGGCGGTACGACATTGCCATCTTTGTCATAAGAGGTTATCTGAATAGGGCCAATTTTCATCGGCTGCGAAATTGTTATATGGTGATATAGTTTTCTTTTCCCCTCATCATTCCACCACGATAAATATTCTTCATCAGACTTCTCTGTTATCAAAGTTGTCACAGCGTTTAGGCATAAGATATCTAATACTTCTTGTATTATTTTATACCCTTTTGAGTGGGTCTCATCTCTATTAGATGCCCCGTTAAATTCACAAAAGATAAGTTGGTGAGCGGGATCTGCCTTAATTACAGCACCTTCATATGTATACTCGATATATTTATCAGGCTTTTTTGTTAAATAAATGCATAAACCGCTATCAAAATTGCCATCAAAATCAATTAAATTGGACACTACTTTTTCTTCTTACTTAGTTGCCGCCTGCGAAACTCTTTAGCCGACTCCAACCAATTTGGCTGCTTTAAGTTATCGACAAACCACACAATAAATTTCTCTGAATAGCGGGGAATTCCATCTATTTCATATCGATATTCAGATTTCTTCTGTTTATTTACTTTATGTTTATTCAATACAGCCTGAAATGCACCACTTTTTATGAATTCAATGTTCTGTCGTTTGTTAATTTCTGCCAAAGCTTTTTTCATTCGGTACGGGTGCGTTAATTCAGGATCTTTGGTTTTAGTAATAATAATTGCACCTTCGCCTTCATCCCCAACACTTAACGAAAGATCGCTTTCATCCTCTCGCTTGACTAAAGCAAGGCGATAATCAATAGGTATAGTGAACTCTGTTGAATCAACTTCTTTAGCAGTTTTATCAAATTGATTAATAAACCTAGATACAGAGTTTGCAGTATGTTTGCCATACTGTTTTTGAATCAATGCAATCTCTGGTTTCGGTCCATCGAGCACAAGGCTCAGCATCCCAACACTCTGTCCAGATAGTGGTGCATTACCCATCTCATTCTTATATCTTGTTTGATAATTCAGTACGGTAGCTTGAAAAAGCCTTGATAATTGAGATTGCAACTCAGGAATTAACAGGTGAACGGCCTGATCTCTCAAATCAATAAGGGTTTCCAAGTTAATACGAACAGGATCTTTTTCTTGAAGTCTACGTTTTACAGCATCAGTAACAGAAATACTTCGATCATCTTCATAAAATATTTTCTCATAGCCATCGACTTTCAACACCTCCGCCTTCAGCAACAATTCCCAAGCATTAACCATCATTATCGTGAAGGCTTCAACTCTGTTTTTCATGCTTGGGCGATTATAAACTTCCAACGCTAACGTGAATGCATCCAGACTTCGACCAATCAATTTCTGGTAAAACTGTTCTTCGGGGGTCTTCTTTTTCGCTTTTGCTGACTGACTCATAACAGCCAGAAACTCTTCATTTGAAAGTGCGGCAACTCCTTCACACCTGTATTTGGTGCGAGAGCCAGCGTGAAAAACATACTTATCTAAAAGCTTTTCATTAATATATTTATTAACCGAGTTTTTGTTGTATGTTGTCTGCTCTACAATCATATCGGCAGTAAAAATAGTACCGTTTACTTCAAATTCCCGCAGAGCTTCAGCTAGCTTAAGTTGGTTGTTATTTCTTGCCATATCGCCAATTCCTTGTGGTGCAAACTAATTTTCGTTTAAGTAATCAATATGATGCTTGTTGGTCTTTCTACCTTGTTTCAACCTCACAACATCTACATGCTTTACCACTTTTATTTTCAACTTATAGTTAATGACTTCTTCATTAAACGCTTTGATATAACTCACCATTTCGTCCAAATGACCAACATTATCTGGAAGCTTTGTTTTCAGTTCTGCATTGCGGGTAAACACAACAACCGAATGGAAAAGCTCGTGCGGCAAGTCCAGCAAAGCAGAAAGCGTTTTAGTGTGTTTATAATTTTGTCTTAGCGGGTTTTGAAACTGGTGTTTTGAGCGATGAATCGTTTGCGTCCAACTAGCTTGTTTTTCACTACCAAAGATCCAGCCGCTCATGTTCTTAGTTTCAATGACAAAAATGCCAAATCGAGAAACAACAACATGGTCTACTTGCGTGGTTCCACCATCTTCAAGCGGCAAGGTGACATCATTGATGATGGTATATTCACCAGAGTCTAGGTGCTTTTCTAAGCCTTTAATTACTAAATTTTCACCGATACGACCTTTAATCTGCGGTAGTTTTTTCTTGAAGTACGCCAGCGCTAGTGAACCTAAAAAGGCCAAAAATAACATTGCTAGCAAGGGTTTAAACATCAAGCTAAACGATGATGGTGGCTCTCTAAACTTTTCAGCTGTATCAGTATCTTTAGTTGGCAGAAAGGCGCTAGCTACATGATTTTCTTTAGCAACGATATCAGCTTTAGTTATTTGGTTGGCCGAAGGTTGAGACAAGCGGACAGTCTTTTGAACAGGGTGTTGGCAGTGCTTATCAAAACTTGTTTTTGATTGCAGATATAACCCTGAATTGCTGCCAAGCCTACGCTTATAGTCAGCCACTTGCTGCTTAATAAGAATGCATTCAGCTTCAGTATATTGCTGAATCTGATATTGTTGGATTGAGGCCTGCTGAGTCGCGTATAGCGGTGCCGACATGAGTGTCAGCAACCATAAAATCCATTTCACTTACTATTCCTTAGTAACGTCCTATCACTTCCAGCCAGTATAAAGGCGTAAGAGTTTTATCTTCAAAGAAAAATTTAACTTTTCACAACCATCGATATAAGAGTGCCAGCAACAATACCTGCCTTTGTCAGCCAACAAATAAAAACTAATCGTTTCAATATCTTTACTATTCGCTTATGGTAATTATTAAATTTTCTTAGTGCGATTAGTCACCTAATATAGCGCGAGAAATACAGACGGAATTTGAATTTATTAACAAAAAGGATACTCGATGGACATCATCTTAAATTACGTATTTACCGTGCAGTTTGCCCTGCTTGTTTTTGTACTGGTAGTACTAAAAAGTGGGATTAAATTTGTACCGCAAAATCGTGCCTATGTAATTGAGCGCTTTGGTAAATACACCCGCACCTTAGAGTCAGGCCTAAACTTTTTAGTGCCTTTTATCGAACAAATCAGCGCTGATCGCTCGTTGAAAGAGCAAGCGGTCGATGTTCCCAGCCAAAGTGCCATTACTAAAGACAACATCACCCTTACTGTTGACGGTGTTTTGTATTTCCGCGTACTAGACCCACAAAAAGCGACTTACGGGGTTGATGACTACAACTTTGCTGTGACTCAGCTGGCACAAACCACCATGCGTTCTGAAATCGGTAAAATGGAGCTGGATAAAACCTTTGAAGAGCGTGACGCCATAAACGCTGCCATTGTGAATGCCATTAATGAAGCTGCGGGTACTTGGGGCGTGCAGGTATTACGTTACGAGATTAAAGACATTATGCCTCCAAATTCGGTAATGAATGCGATGGAGCAACAGATGAAAGCGGAGCGGGAGAAACGCGCTACCGTTCTTGAATCTGAAGGCTTAAAACAAGCTGAAATCAATAAAGCCGAAGGTGAAAAGCAAGCCAAAATTCTAGCCGCAGAAGCAGATAAGCGTGAACAGGTATTAAAAGCGGAAGGTGAGGCGGAAGCGATAATTAAAGTGGCAAATGCACAGGCAGAAGCGATTGAGAAAATTGGTGAAAAGGCAGCAACCCAAGAAGGTCAAAAAGCGGTTGAACTAGAGCTCGCCACAAAAGCCATTGGCGCTAAAGAAGCCATCGCCAAAGACTCAACTGTTGTTCTGCTACCTGATGGCTCAACTGAAGCGGGCTCACTCGTTGCTCAAGCAACTAGCATTCTCAATGTGATGAAGCAGAAACCTTAATCAAAGATAAGGAAATCAAATGGAACTTATTGCTAATAATGCCGGTGAGTCATTAGTGACGCTCGGCCTTTTGCTGCTTATTATTGAAGTAGCTGTACTGGGTTTTTCTACTTTTATTCTGACCTTTGTCGGCCTTGCTTTAGTGATTGCTGGTAGCTTAGTGTTGACTAGCCTTGTCCCTGTGCAATTGATGCCGATAGTGTTGACCGTCGCGATCTTTACTACGATTTTCGCGGCGATATTGTGGAAACCATTAAAGCGTTTCCAAAACCGCCAAGATACCCACAAGGTGAAAAACGACTTTATCGGTATGGAATTTGTGCTAGATAAAGAAATTGACGCAACATCTTCTACGACCCACAAATTGTCAGGTATCGACTGGCAAGTGAAATCTAAGCGAACGATTCCTGCTGGCGCTAAAGTGGTAGTTATCGACACCGAAGTCGGCGAACTCTGGGTTGAGCCTGCTTAAAGTTCACGACAATATTAGTAGAAACAATGGATAGTGACTCGAAAAGGACTTTTTATGAAATGTTTTATTGCTTTTAGCGCAGTGCTACTGCTGTGCTCTTGTGCCGCTCCGCAATCAAATAAACTTGGTGAAACAGTTAATCTTGAAAACCCAAGCGAAAATACGCCAGAAATCCCAGCGATCTTTTCTGTGCCGCCAAAAGGCACAGATTTATTAATCTCTTATGACGCGTATACCGCCTATCGCGACAAATACCAATCAGCGGCTGGTGCAAAAAGCTTTGCTCAAGCACCTAGTGGGGCATGGGGTTATGTGACCAAGCGCGACACTCAAACTATCGCCAACTCAGATGCCCTAGCGCTTTGTGAACAGCACAATAAAAAGTTTGCAAGCACCTTTCCCTGTCAGTTGGTTAATGTTGCTGGTGAGTGGGTAAATAAGGGCAATGAGGCAGAAACAATTTTAGCTAGTTTACCCAAGTTTGCGCCAACAGCGCCGATAAACTTGCGTCAGCTAGCAAATAATGATGCTGAGGATATAAATTCAGAACATTATTCGTTGGCTCTGGCAAAACGTATTTGGTTTCACCAAAACGCTGTTAGTATTGACCCTTCAATTAGCTATGTAGGTTCGTCTTTCAATGTAGGGGCTTGGGGTGTTATTGGTGATTTTTATCCACCCGCCAAAACCCTAATGCGTTATGCCACTAATCATCTCAAACAAACCTTGCTAGAAAATCCTAAAAATAAGCTTGAAGAAATGCTGGAATACAGGAGTCTCAATAACGCTTTGCATCGAGCTGATAATACATACGAGCTGTTTCTCTGGTTAGATGAAAACCACCCAGATGTCGCATCGGCTAACTTTCATCTGTTTAGAGAGGCCTTGACGGAACGACAAGCTTTCCATCTCTATAGCAAATATACAAAGCCCCAAATTGACTACGCCGACTTAGTTTCTGGTTATCTTCATTCAAATAACGCAATAGAATCAAAAGGGTTACAAGCGCAAGACAAAATAGATAAAATTCGACTGTTCCATAAAAATAGATTTATTTATGACGTATCGAGACTAGTCGCGATATTAGCTATTAATAATCGTGCTGAAGAAGCAGAGCTTATTGTTAAAAAAGCGCAACTGGAGCTACCCTCTCAAGAATTTACCAACTCCCTAATCAGAGCACTCGATGGTGAGCTGCCTAAAGCCGTTTATTAGGGCGTGCGTTAGCCACTGTTTAAAATATTAGCCAAGCCAAACGCTTGGCTTTTTTATTGTCAGTTAATATGCGAGCAAACCAACCAAGATTAAAAGCGCAGTTTTTCACGTTTACCTAACTCGCTAGCTTTTCCCAACACTAACCGAGATAATTGCGCCATTATTCTTCTGTCACTAATCCAATACCATGCTGTTTTTGCTCACCGTTTTTCTAAGCGCTTTTTTGCTATTTCAAGTGCAACCTTTTATTGCCAAGGTAATTTTACCCGCCTACGGTGGCAGCGCGACTGTATGGACAACGTGTATGCTGTTCTTCCAGTTATTGCTGCTGGCTGGCTATAGCTATGCACATGTCTTGCAGCGACTATCGTTTACGCGACAGTGGCAAACCCATGGCGCAGTATTGATTTTATCGGCATTAAGCTTACCCTTTACGACACCAGCAGCTAGCCTTGAGTTTGGCATAAATGAGCCAATCACTAATATTTTACTCACCTTAGCCGTTGCCATTGGCCTCCCCTATTTTGCCTTGTCAGCCACAGGCCCTTTAGTCCAGCGTTGGTTAACCTTTAGCGATGAAACTAAGGTGCCGTATCGCTTGTATTCGTTGTCAAATATAGGTTCATTGTTGGCGCTCCTTAGCTACCCATTTGTCTTCGAACCCGTATTCGATTTACCACAACAAACCCTTGTTTGGTCAGGCGGCTTTATTGCATTTGCTATCGCGATGATGGCATTGGCACTTAAGCTTGAAAAATCAGGGGTTAGTGGGACTAACCAAACTCAACTGGATAATCAGAATGACACCAGCGAACAGCAGAAAAATACCAGTCGTGCCGTAACTAAATACACACTTGCATTGTGGTTAGGGCTTTCTGCACTAGGGGTGATGTTACTGGTTTCTACCACCAACGCGATGACGCAGAACGTTGCACCTATGCCATTTCTGTGGGTATTGCCGCTCGCACTTTACTTGCTAACCTTTATTATCGCTTTTCACAGCCCGCGCCTATATGTGCGCTGGTACTGGCTAGCTTTTTATTTGATTTGTGCGTTAATGGCCATCATGCTGCCAGTGGTTGGCTCGCAATTTGATTTTATCTCACAAGTGCTGATGTTCAGTTTCATTTTGTTTGCCGGCTGCATGATTTGTCATGGTGAGTTGATCAAACAAGCACCGAACGCTGAGCACCTGACGCTGTTTTATTTGATTATCGCTTTAGGTGGAGTGTTGGGCAGTGCCTTAGTCTCACTAGCGGCGCCACAAGCCTTTGATCAATTCTACGAATATCCAATCACCGTTATTGCCATTGTATTCGCGCTTATGGTGAGCTTAGCAAAGGCAACACAAGGAGTAGCTGGCATTAGCACAGCATTTGGCACCATACCTCGTACTTTAGTGTTGAGCTTTTTAGGGCTTACGGTAATCGCTTTATCCGGTGTTCAACTGTCGCTAGATAAACAGCTAACACAACATCAAATTGCCAGTGAACGTAACTTCTATGGATTATTATCAGTGGTTGAAACGTCGGTGAATGGTCAAGCAGAGCGCCGCTTAATTGATGGCACAACCTCACACGGTACCCAAGCCATTGAACCGGCATTGGCACAACAACCAAAAAGCTATTATCGCGCAAATACCGGTGTGGCATTAGCACTTGAAAACTACATGCCACTAAAACGCGCTATAACGCCCATTAAAGTTGGTTTAGTAGGGCTAGGCGCAGGCACACTTGCAGCCTATGGCAAACGCGGTGAGCAATACCATTTTTACGAGTTAAACCCAGCGGTTATCGATTACGCTCAGCAGTATTTTAGTTATTTAGCCAATAGCCAAGCTGACATTAGCTTGCACCAAGGTGATGGTCGCCTATTGCTGCAACACGCGCTACAAACAAGCGGAAGTGAAAATTTTGATGTGCTAGTGCTCGATGCCTTTTCTGGTGACGCCATTCCTGCGCACTTACTTACTGTTGAGGCGATGCAGTTATACCAAGCGCACCTAGAGAAAAATGGCGTACTCGCAGTTCACATCTCTAATAGTCATTTAGATTTAACGTCGCTAATCCGAAACTTAGCTAACTCCATTGGCATGCAAGCACATTATTTTTATACCGCCCCTACCACCAGCGAACCTAATGCCGCGCAATGGGTATTAATTTCCAACAACACTGAGTTGATAAAGCGCTACCAAGTTAAAAAATACATTTCCCAATGGCCAAGCGAGCATCAAGCGGACGTGCTTTGGCGCGACGATTACAGCAATCTATTATCGGTATTGAAATAGTCTTTGTGATTGCGTTAAGTGAGTAAAATGCAGGGAAGCAAAAAGAAGAAAGCCAGGTAATGAAACACCTTATCAAATCCCGTTAGCCCCCTAATGGGTTTGATAAAATATTCAGCACTAGGCTTAATATCGCCTGGCTATAGTTATCTTAACAGTGTCCAGTCGCGCTTGACAATTACAAATATATGAAAGAGTTAGAGGCGAATTTTTACTTGAGTTGACTGGGCAATTGCTTGGCAACTAAGAATACTACCCTCTGCTTGTTCTTCGTCGCTTAAGAACAAGTTTTCAACCATTGCGACTTCACCGCTGATGAGCTGACATTGGCAACTCCCACACACCCCCTCTTCACAGCTAAACGGCGCATCGATATTCGCACGCAACATTGCATCAAGTAGCGATTCATTCGCCTCAACATTGACGGTTTGTTGCTGGCCACTGAGTTCAACACTAAGCTCAGCAGCTTGGCTAGCTGACGCTTTAGTCGTGTTATTTTTGCTGCCAGCACCAAAGCTTTCCTGCAAAATAAACTGTTTGTCGATCCCCGCTTGTTGCAATGTCTGATTAACTGTTTCCATAAAACCGTTGGGGCCACATAAGTAGTAAACCGCTTGCTTGACTTGCGCAAGCTCGCTCAACACCAATTTCACTAACGTGTTGGTCACGCGTCCCTTGTGCCATAAATGCTTACGCCCGAACCAACTAGGTTTTGAATGACAGAGCATTAAAGTGAAGCGTTCGGGAAATCGTTCAACTAATACCTGTAACTTATCAGCAAAAATCGTATTTCGCTGATTACGGTTACTGTAAATCAAATACACTTTGCTACGCGGTGTTTGTTTTGCCATTAATAGCGCCGTGACCATGCTAAAAATTGGCGTAATTCCGCTTCCTGCGGCAAAGAAAATATGGTGTTGTGGAGCGTTTAAGTCCTGCTGAGTCGTAGCGTGATTGATGGACGATTTTGGCAAATTGAATAAACCACCAGGCTTACTAACCTCCAAATATTGGCCAGCTCTAACGTTCTTCAATAGAAAATTTGAAACCGCGCCCAGTTCAACCGATTTTATCGTTAACCGTAAACCAAGGGTTTGCGGGCAGTTCGACAACGAATAACTACGGATATAGCTTTTATCGCCAAGCTTGACTCTGATATTAACGTGTTGGCCTGGTTGCCAGCTAAAACTGCCAGCTAGGTTGGTGGGTACATCAAGCAAAAACGACTTAGCGTGTTTGGTTTCCTTAATGACTTCTCTGACTTTTAGGTTAAAAAAATCCATGACAACTTACTGATTATTAGCGCATCCTGATATTACTTAATAAACCATGCCAGTGTTTTTTGCCACCAACTCGGCTCACCAAGAGGATAAATAATGACTTTATCCAATACTTTACGTTCGGCCACATCACCTAGATTGATCAGCTCGCGATTAAGCTCGTTAAGTAAACTTGGTGCAAGCGGCAGTGGCAATTCATTTGGCTGATATGTGCTGCCCATCGGGAAGTCTTTGCCCTTGGTGATCGACATTTCAATATGGGTGCCCATCAGTGCCGAAATCGGTTTTGATTGAGCAAATAAGTACAGCAAGCGAATACTGGTTTTAAAGGCTGGCCAATCGCGAATGTATAAGCGACCTGGGTAGATGGTATCGCCAGTTAACAGCCAACCGGTTTGTGGGTCGTAAATCGCGATGCTTTCGGCTTGATGCCCGGGTATCGGCATTACAATCAATCGACGGCTACCTAACTGCAAGTAGCTTTGCTGAATGGCACCTTGTTCAACATAGTTAGGGTTGTTATCCGCCACAATATCTGATGGTTTGTGAGGCTGAGTAAATTTAAAAAACGCACTGACGGCTTCAGCCTCTGGCGCGATAAAAACTACCTCTGGTTTATTGATAAATTGGCTATCACCAGCGCGATGATCGCTATGAGAATGCGAGTGGCTGACAATCAGCGGATAGCTATCTAACTGGTTCGCTTGTTTAAAATCATTCAAGATATCTTTAACGGTTTGATAAAGCGGGAAGTCTTTGGCACTTTCTGTCGCGCCAGTATCTTGCAACAAGGCTTTATTGTCACCGAGCAGTAAATAAATAAACGGCGCTTCAAAGTGCTGGCATTTGTTCTGCCGAAAAATATAGGTGCGCTCGTTAACTTTAAGAGTTTCAATCGCAGGTTGAGTGTCGTTAGCGCAGTCTTGGCTACCTGCATACCAAGGGTATTGATTAACCTTGTCTAGCCAAGCTCGTTGCTCAGCAATAATTGAATCTGCGGACGTTGCGCCAGAAGCGATGACCATAAAAAGTGCAGCTAACGTGCTGGGCAGCTTTATATTTATCAATGCTTTCATTAGTTGCTATAGCCTTTAGCATCAACAAGTCGGTTTTTGCTGCGAACAAACAGGCCATTACCACGCCCGACTTCCCTATCTTGATCATCAAAAACCACTGCTTCAACAATAAACTGTGACTTGTTAGCGTTCACCACCTTGCCAACCGCCCGCATTTTGCCTTGCGAGATTGGCCTAGTGATATAAGTGGTAAACGAGGTGGTAACCACAAACACTTCGGTTTCTAGCGAGTTAGCGGCAAAGAAAGCGGCATCATCAAGCAGTTTAAAATATACCGAACCATGGGCGCTGCCAGCAGAATGCAAGTGTTTAGGCTGCAATTCGATAACCACTTCACTAACCCCTTCGTCGATAGTCAGTGTTGGCTGATAAAACTCATTGATTGGCGCCGCCGCATACATGCTAATTAATTGTTGGTAATGCTTCATTGGTATGTTCTTTTTCTTATTAATTTTTAAGTGTTATGAGAATTGTTTTATTCGTTGCTTGAGCGAGCTGGCGACTTGAAACTCACCTGCTGACCACCTTCGATTAATAAACGTGTGGTAACTTCACTGGCATCAGCATTAAGCTCAAGCACACCAATGCCACAGCCGTTATACAAAGTTTTATCAACCGCAATGCTTGGTCTTCTAACCCTAATACGCATACGCCGCCGTTTAGTAAACCAATTAAGCGGTGAATATCGGCCATACAGGTAGTAATTTAACCGCTCAAGAGTGTGCAGTAATTTCGGCGGAAACGCATTTTTAATGCCGCTACAGGTAATTTGCACAATCGATGAGCTAGAGCGAATAAAGCGGTGGCTAACATCGTATACAAACGAGTAATGAACATCGCCAGATAGAATAATAAATTGTGGCGGAGTTTTGCGATTACGGAAGATATTGAGCATTACATTCGCGGTGCCGCGATGTGCCATCCAGTTCTCAGCATCAACCGCCAGCGGATTGCCAAAGAAGGTAAATACTCGCTGCACGGTTTCAATAAGTTTCACACCATAAATAGGCGCGGCCGAAACTAAAATTACACTCGGCTCGTGAATGAGCTGTTGCTGTAATTCCGTTAGCGACTCCCAATCCATTAACCCCGATGGTTTCCCTGCATTACTTTCACTGCGCCAACGTTGAGTGCGGGTATCGAGTACCAGCATTTTCGGGCTAGTCGGCAAATGATAATGCCACTGGTCAAATGCCAGCATAGTGTCAACCAGCTGATCATGCTGCTGTAGCCCTTGCCCCGTAAACCACGTGGCATGCTGAGCTATTAATTCACTATGACGATGGGTTTGATTACCTAGCCCTTGGCATAAATAATACGCCACTAAGGCATTGCCAATAATGCGTTTGGAAAACGGATTTCCATAGGCTGCTTCTTCCCAGCCACGGGTTAGGTTCCAATCGTCGGTAATATCGTGATCGTCGAAGATCATATACACAGGCACATGTGCCATTGCTCGTCGAACTTGGCCTAAGCCGGCGATAAAATCTTCAATCGCCTGTAATTCATCAAGATAAAGTTGATGGCTTTCAGGGGGAACATTGGCGGGCGGCTGCTTAGGAATATCCACTAATGCCCAAAGCGTTGGCGACCACGTGAGCAAATACATGGCGATCATTTCACTTAACGTGACTAGGTGGTTTTTAGCATTAACTGAACTAAAAATGGGTAACCGGCGCGCCCCGAATAAACGTCGCTTCCACCCTGTACTGGCTTTGCTGTGTGGCAGCAATTGTTCACGTTGATAATAACCAAGCGGATGATGAAAAAGCTGCTCGCTGTTATGAATACTGTGCTCTTCTTTATCGCTACTCTTAACTCTATCGTTATTCTTAACTCTGCTAAAACGACTTGCTTGGCAATGGTCACTCGCAAGCTGCCATGATTCATCAAATAAACCTAATTTATCGATCAGCTGATGAATGGCAATTAACATGGGGCCCGCCACATCATCGATATACACTTGGTCGCCACTGAGCATTAGTAGCGACGGTCGCTGCTCGGCAGAAAATTCGCTAGTTGCGAGTTGGTTATCCAGCTCGACTAAGCTGTCTTTACCTGCAAAATGCGGCTTGCGACATGAGCCATGATATAAACGGCGAATATCTGGTTTAATGGCAAAGCTTGGCTTGTGCTGATTGGCACTTCCCTCATCCTGCACTTTTGGAGCAGCATAGCAAAGCTCAGGCAGATCTTTTCCTAATGAGAAAGCGACCTCGCCATCATCTGCAATCAACTTTAAGTCGTAATGGATAAGCGCATCGGTAGGCAGCGGCTGCGCCAGCTTAATATCAATCACATTGATAAAACATTGCTGACCCAAAGGTATCTGGTGATATTGCTCTGCTGTTAACTGCTGTGAGAATAGCACTTGTGTATCCTCACCTTGATCATAAGTTAATTCGAGATGAAATCGATAAGCATCCTTAGTGGCCAACCACAAGGTAAATTGATGCTGGTGACAATCACGTAATATCGGCCCTGCTAATAATGCAGGTAAAGAATGCGGCAAGTTAATAAGTGACCTCTTTTTATCGCAACTCAAATCAACAGAGTGTAGTTTTTCTTAATGAATAATTTACTTTTAAAAACAATAGTCTGTCTAGCAGGTAAGGCAGTAACTAACAAACTATTGTGTTAACAAGTATTAATACCAATTGAATTAATGAATTGATCAATTCAGAGCGCTATCACGCTCCCAAGGGCGAGTTTAAAAGACTTATATGCTGCGTTATTGATTTTAACAAGGGAATAACCATTCTTTGCAATCAATGCCTTGCCTCTAAGCCTTTTAATTCTCGCTGAATAACTAATTCTCTATTTCAATTGGTATAATTCATTCTAGATAAGGATTGGCTTCAGCACGTAACAATCGCATAAAAAGCACACTGAAAGTACGTAAAAAACCCGAGACAAGCTCGGGTTTTTATAGATTGCCTTAACTTAAATTAAGGTTAAGGCTAACGGGTACAGATTTACTTTGGTTGCACTTTACTACTCAAAGTAGAACTTCTCACGTTTATTGTCGTAGTTACCAATTTCATTCATGGTTTCCGCATCATATAAACGGCCATTGATCATGGTATGAGAAACCCGATCACTAATGCGAATATCTTGGGTGATATCGCCATCAACAATCATTAAGTCAGCCAGTTTTCCTGCTTTTATCGAGCCTAGCTGCTTATCTAAGCCTAAGGTAATCGCTGGCGACATAGTAGCGGTGCGTAGCGCTTGCAGCGGCGACATACCACCTTGCGCCATCATCCACATTTCCCAGTGCATGGCTAAGCCTTCACGTTGACCATGACCACCTGAGTTAACCTCAACGCCAAGATCTTGCATTTCTTTAGCAACGCGCGCGACATTCATATGGTTATAGTGGTGATGCGGCGCAGTTGGACGACGCATAGAACGTGGGTCTAAAAACTCAGACGGCACATATTGGCTTAAGCGCGGATGCTTCCACACCTCAGTTTTATCGTACCAGAAGTTTTCACCCCAAATACCACCGTAAGCGACACCCATAGTAGGCGTGTACGCCATGCCTGAGGCCGACCATAATTGTTTAATATCATCGTAAACATGTTCAGTTGGTATCGAGTGCTCTAGCGTAGTGTGACCATCAACCAACATGGTTAAGTTATGCTGCAATAACGAGCCGCCTTCTGGCATTACCATCACCTCTAACTCACGCGCCGCTTGAATAAACTGCTGACGTTGGTTACGACGTGGCTGGTTATAGCTTTTCACGCTAAAGGCACCAGCTTTTTTCAAGCGCTCAACGTGGAATTTAGCATCATCTAAGCTATCAACATGCGAGGTGTAACCCGCAACGGTTGCCCCGTATAAAATCGTACCGGTTGAATACAAACGAGCGGCGACAATATCACCCGCTTTTTGCATTTCACTCGCCGCAAAGAACTCAGTGGTATCGTTTGAAGGATCGTGAATTGTCGTCACACCCAAGGCAAGGCCAGCGTAGTTCTTCCAGTTTTGCTGTGGAATAATTTCTTCCAAGCCTTGCGGGCCATGGGCATGAGCATCAATTAAGCCCGGCATAATGGACTTGCCAGTAATATCAACCACTTTTGCACCACTTGGAATCGCAACATCTGCTTGAGTGCCTACTGCTTTAATGGTGTTGCCTACAACGATAACCACACCATTGTCAATCACTTGCTCGCCTTCCATCGTCACTACTTTACCCCCTACAAAAGCAAGGGTACCGGATGGCTTATCGACTTTGTGTTTGAAACCTAAATAAGTTTGTTTAGGTTCAATTTTATTATCGGCGTCTACTTCTTTTGCTTCTTCTGACGAATCAGCAATATCAAATAAACCACTCACATTGGTTTGGTATAAATCAGCACCTAAGCTCCAGTACAGCTCGTTTGATTTTGCACCCCAGCTAATACCTTCACCAGCACGCATGGATAGCTTTTTCACAGGTAGATTGCTAGCTTTTGGCCCAGTATCAATGACATCACCACGTTCGATGTAAGGCGTTACAAACACTTTAAAGCGCTCAGCAAACGCCACGTGTTCGCCATCAGGTGACACCTTGTATTCAGTGGCAAACTTGCCTTGGTAGAGTGTGGTATCGTGTTGACCATCTAAGTCGATGCGCGCCAGCTGGGTTTTCTCGCCGTTACGCACCACGTAAACGCGATCATTGCGCTTACCAAAGTGCGGTTGTAAACCGTTTTCAGTCACTAGCTTAGACTCGCCACCTTTACTTGATACGGCGTAAATACCCGGATTTAAGCCCCAAACCGGATTAGTGATAAAACCACCTGAAAGTTTTCGATAAACCACAGTTTTACCGTCAGGTGAGAAGCTAGGCTCAACATATTTACCCGGCTCTTTGGTGATCACTTTACCTTTGCCGCCACGGCTTGACGCGACGCGAATTTGGCCTAAGTCGTTATCATCCCAAGTCACGTACACAATTTTCTTACCGTCGCGTGAGAAGCTTGGGTTGTATTCAAAATGCTCGCTTTGCTTGGTTAAACGCTTCGGCTTACCGTTTGGCAGGCTGCGCGTATAAATATGCCCCATAGCTTCAAAAACCGCGCGGCGGCCATCTGGTGAAATTTCCACATCACGCAGCATTTTTACGTCGAATTCATCTTGCTCAATGGTTTGTTCAAAGCGCACCGCGGTTTGCAGCTTTTTCTCTGTTTCCACTTTAAATGGAATAATGCTGGCTGATTTTTTCGCGATATCTAGCTTGTTAATTTTACCGTTTGCCCAGAATACAATGTGCTTGTTATCTGGTGTCCACGCCATGGTTGGGTAAACACCATGAATTGCCCAAGTTTCCTGCATATCACGCTCTAAGTCGTCATAAACCAGCGTTTGCTCACCACTTTGTAGATCGTACAAGTACAGCTTAGATTGGAAATCATCTCGGCTGATAAACGCTAGGTAACGACCATCTGGTGACGGCGTTGGGCGAATGGCGCCGCCGCGACCAGAAAGAATGACTTCAATCTCACCAGTTTCCAGCTCTAGGCGCTTAATTTTATAAATGCCTTTTTCTGAATCTTTCGAGTAGTGGAAGGTTTTGCCCGGTGTTTCATCTTGTGAGAAGTAAACGTATTTGCCGTCAGGTGAAAATGCCGGCTCGCCTAAATCTTTTTGCTGGTTTGGACGCTTGGTTAGCATCACCCCTTGGCCACCGGTTTTGTGGTAAAGCCATACTTCACCTGCGCCCAATGAACGTGCGCCAGTGTAGTGCTTACGGCCGACTAAATAGTTACCATCTGGCGACCATGCTGGGCTGTTTAATAAGCGGAAAGTCTCTGTGGTGATTGCTTTACCGCCAGAGCCATCGGCATTCATGATCCATAAATTATCGCCACCGTCTTCATCTGAGGTGTAAGCGATATGCTTGCCGTCTGGGCTAAAACGCGGCTGCATTTGCCACGCAATATCTGTCATCAATGGCGTTGCTTTACCGCCTGAGATTGGCATGGTGTAGATATCACCCAACAAATCGAAGGCAAGGGTTTTACCATCAGGGCTGATATCAATATTCATCCAAGTACCTTGATCAACACTAATTTTGGTGGAAGTGAACTGGCCTTGTGGATCATTAACTGACCACTTTTTCTCAGTGGCATTAGCTTCGTCTGCTTTTGCATCAGCAGCAAAGGTGGTTGACGAGAACGCCATACCAACGGCTAAGGCAATCGCCGAAAGTTTATTTGCGCTATACGCACTTGATTGACCCATCAAGCGGCTAGAAAATCGTTTAGACATGTTGGAGTAACCTGTTTTTATAAACGTTATTAGTTTGAAGTATGTTTTGTTTTTACAGCCACTAACTAAAGCACAGTGGCTGCAAAAAGATAAGGTTTTTGCGATAAATAGGAATATTTTTGCGGTTGTATTCTTTATTCAAAAGTAAACTAAGTTTTACTGATAGCACTGGGAATGAACTAGTGCTGATAACCCCAGCGCGGCATAATTTTTTGGTCGATACCTAAATGATCCAATATTCTGCCAACCATAAAATCCACCAAATCATTAATAGATTCCGGCTGATGGTAAAAGCCAGGGGCAGCAGGCATTACCGTTGCGCCAAGCTCAGACAGGCTCAGCATATTGCGCAGATGTATGGTAGAAAACGGCGTTTCTCTTGGCACTAAAATCAACTGGCCGCGCTCTTTAATCACCACATCGGCAGCGCGCTCAATTAAGTTATCACTCATCCCTTGACTGATTGCCGCCAGCGTACCGGTTGAGCAAGGACAAACCACCATTTGTTTGGGTGCGGCAGAGCCAGAGGCGACTGGCGAAAACCACTGTTCTTTACCAAAGGCGATTACTTGCTCAGGCTTAGCATTAAAGTGCTGGCACCAAAATGCACTTTGCGCTTCGGGTGAACCCGGCAGTTTTAAGCCGACTTCGGTATCAAATACGACTCGTGCCGCGCTCGACATTAAAACATACACTTGCTTATTGGCAGCCACTAAACATTCAATTAAACGTAATGCATAGCAAGCACCGGATGCACCAGTAATGGCAACGGTAACGGCGCTATCAAAGCCCTTATGTTGAGCTTTTGCGATGGTATTAAGTTGCTCTGTCATTAAACCTGTTTCAACCTTTCATTCGTTTTCTTTGCTGCTAGCTCTACGTTGTGTTCGTGCTTTTGGCTTAATGCTGCAAGGAGTTTGTTATGAAAACCGCCAAAGCCACCATTGCTCATCACCACCACATGATCTGCTGGCTGTGCCGCTGCCGCAACTTTTGCCACCAGCGCATCAATATCAGCCTCAGCAATACAAGTTTGCTGACACTGCTCGGCGATATCTGCCACTGACCACTGCACCTTTTCCCCTTGGAAAATATAGACTTCATCTGCTTGGGCAAGTGATTTACCCAAAGTACCTTTGTGTACACCACTTTTCATGGTGTTGGATCTTGGCTCCAGTACCGCTAGCACTCTACTCTTATTGTCATGACTGGTAACGTGAGCGCGCATAGCACTGAGTGTTTTTGCTATTGCCGTTGGGTGATGGGCAAAATCGTCATAAACCTTGATGTTATTGATAGTGCCACGCAGCTCTAAACGCCGCTTGGTATTAATATATTCCGCCAGCGCTTCAATCGCGATATGACTTGGTACCCCCGCATGGCGTGCAGCGCCAATTGCCATCAGCGCATTGTCGATGTTGAAATCGCCAATCAGTGACCATCGCACAGTACCTTGCAGCTCGCCAGCAAAGTAGACTTCAAATTCACTACCATCATCCGTTAACTTTATTGCTTGCCAACCAGCGCTTTTCTCTTTTGATTGTGCACAACTATGAGCTTGTTCAGTTGGCGTCCAGCAGCCTTGTTCAAGGGTTTCGTTAATGTAAGTTTCATTCGCTGGCGATAACACTAAGCCATTGCTTGGCACCATACGAATTAAATGATGGAATTGACGCTGAATATCACTGATATCATTAAAAATATCGGCGTGATCAAATTCCATATTGTTGATCACTAGCGTTCTTGGGCGATAGTGAACAAACTTAGAGCGCTTGTCGAAAAAGGCAGTATCGTATTCGTCAGCTTCAATCACAAAAAATGGCGCATCACCCAGGCGTGCTGACACCTCAAAATTTTGCGGCACACCGCCAATTAAATAGCCCGGTTTCATATGGGCATATTCTAAAATCCAAGTCAGCATACTGCTGGTGGTGGTTTTACCGTGCGTACCTGATACCGCTAGCACCCAACGATCTTTTAGTACATTTTCTAATAACCATTGTGGGCCCGAGGTATACGGGATATTGCGATCAAGCACATATTCCACCATAGGATTGCCGCGCGCCATCGCGTTACCAACAATTACCATATCCGGCTCATCACTCAAGTGAGCGATGTCATACCCTTGCATCAACTCGATACCTAGAGCTTCCAATTGAGTGCTCATTGGTGGGTAAACGTTGGCATCACAACCGGATACGCGAAAGCCCAGTTGCTTTGCAATGGCGGCGATACCGCCCATAAAAGTGCCGCAAATGCCAAGAATATGTACGTGCTTCATTTGTTTGTTGATAATTTTCATCTAACTGCAATTAGCCGACAATATACCTGACTGGCAAGCAATTGAATACTTCGCCCTGTTATCCGCTAATCCGCTTAGGCGAGTTCAATCTAGTATTCATAAAGAATTTCATAGATTTGTCATTGCTTTATTAACGCTAATTGACCAAGATTTATGGAAATAATAGCGCGTAGGCTTTCGGGTTCATTCTTTCGGTTTCGAATTGGCAAGCAAGCGCGCGAACAAGAAATAGGAGCAGACAAGCGCAATGGCACACTTGCAAGAGATAAGCGTTTATCCGATAAAATCAACGGCTGGCATTCAGTTATCATCCAGTTGGGTTGACCCAATTGGTTTACCTTACGACCGTCGCTTTGTAATTTGCGATCAAAATGGCCAATTTATTACCGCCCGCACCCAGCCAAAATTATGTTTAGTGCAAGCCAACTTAACACCAGACGGCTTGATGCTAACCGCGCCAGATATGCCCTTGTTAGCAGTGCGATATAGCCAGTGCCTAGACGAATACCAACATGTTACTGTCTGGGGCGATACCATTTTAGGCCAGCGCAGTCATGAAAGTGTTGACCATTGGTTTAGTCAGTTTTTAGGGCAACCTTGTCACTTATTGTTCTTCGGTGAGCAATCTAATCGTCAGGTAAAAAACACCACCAACCCGGTCGCCTTTGCCGATGGTTACCCCTTGCTATTAATCTCGCAAGCCTCGCTTGATGACTTAAACAGTCGCTTAAAGCAGCCAATTTCGATGCGCCAATTTCGCCCGAACATTGTAGTACAAGACTGTGAGCCATTTGCGGAAGATACTTGGCGTCATATCCGCATTGGTGAAGTAGAATTTGAGCTAACCAAACCCTGCACTCGCTGTGTGTTTACTACCGTAGATCCCGACACTGGCGAAAAACACGGCCAGTTAGAGCCATTAGCGACATTAAAAAGCTACCGTCAAATAGCCAAAGGTGATGTGTTATTTGGCCAAAACTTAATTCCGCTTAATCAAGGGCAAATACGTTTTGGTGATCAGGTTAGCGTGCTAGAGCGCCAATTTGTCCCGGAGTTTGTTAACGTTAAAGCGGTTAGTCTTAGCAACGCCAACAAAAAGAGTAACGTAAACAAGAAGCAAAGCACTAACCAACAAGCAGCTGATACAGCAGGTCAAGCACCAAGTGTGGAACAAGCAAGCCTTGTTTGTCAGCATATTTACGACGAAACCCATGATGTTAAAACCTTCGTGTTCAAAGCAAAAAGCGGCAACTTGCCTGAGAATTTTCAGCATTATCAAGCCGGTCAGCACTTACCGTTTAAACTGACTATCGACGGTAAAACCGTTAATGCCGTTTATACCTTGAGCTCGTCACCAACGCGCAACCAGAGCTTAACCATTACCGTTAAGCGTGTGCCTAATGGCAAAGTCTCCAACTTTTTGCACGATCACTTTAACGTTGGCGATGAAATTCTGGCCAAAGCACCGAATGGCAAGTTCCACTTAGGCAATATCAGCCAGCAACGGATTTTATTGCTCAGTGCAGGCTCTGGTATTACCCCAATGTTGTCGATGCTAAAAGCGCTAACCGACCAATGCGATAACCGTGAAGTGATATTTTTCCATAGCGCCCGCAGTGAAAAAGACTTAATTGCCCTGGATGAAATCACGGCGTTAGCCAAGCAACATGGCAACTGCAAATTACACTTTACCCTAACGCAGTCAGCTCTGCCCCAATGGCAAGACTTTCAAGGGCACCTAAGCGCTAGCATGCTGGCTGTAATTCCAGATATTGGGAGCCTTGATGCTATGGTCTGTGGCCCGCAAGGGTTTAGAGACAGTGCCAAGGACCTGCTAATGGCCGCAGGCTTGCCAGAATCGCAATTTCACTTTGAAAGCTTTGGCACACGCCCGACCGATAAAAAGCCAGCAACGGAGTCACTGCCAGCACAGGTCAATATTCGATTCGAGTCATGGGATAAAGCTGTCTTAGGTAATACCAAGGAATCCGTATTAGATCAGGGCGAAGCGGCAGGGCTAATTATGCCTTATTCTTGTCGCGGCGGTATGTGTGGTAGCTGCAAAGTAAAACTAGACAGCGGCGAAGTGCGCCAGCTCGCCACCGATGGCTTAATGCCGGGCGAGCAAGAGCAAGGCTATATTCTTGCCTGTAGCTCCGTACCAAAAACCGATATTGTCATCAGTAAAGCACCAAGAAAGTAGTTAGCAACCCATTTATAACGTAAAAAGTATAGTAATTAACATATGACCCCAGCAGTTACCTTTGCCAAACGCCAAAAACTGGCGTTTGAGCTTTTAGAATATCAACACGATGCCAATGCCAGCTCGTACGGGATGGAAGCAGTTGAAAAACTGCAACTGCCCGCACAAAGCGTATTTAAAACCTTAGTGGTGGAAACCGACCAAGGGCAGCTAGTCGTTGCCATTATCCCCGTGAGCGAGAAACTTAGCCTAAAGCTCATCGCCAAAGCAGCAAAAGCCAAAAAAGCCGTGATGGCAGATCCTGATAAAGTGCAGCGCACCACAGGTTATGTACTTGGAGGTGTTAGCCCACTTGGACAGAAAAAACGCCTACCAACCTTTATTGATAGCAGTGCTGAGCAACAAGCAAAAATCTACGTGAGTGCCGGTCGTCGTGGTTTGGAAATTGGCATAGCGCCACAAGATTTAGAGAAATCATTAAATGCAGGGTTTGGCGCGTTAATCGCGTAGAAATTTATCAAATATTTACCGGCTTTTTTGCCAGCTTACGCTGCAAGGTTCGACGATGCATATTTAGTTGCCGCGCAGTCGCCGAAACATTACCTTGGTTTTCTTGTAGCACACGTTGAATATACTCCCACTCAATGCGCTCAGGTGAGGTTAAGGTTTGCGCAGGGTTAGGCAGATTATCCAAACAAAGCTGGTCGTTCACCTGACCTAACACCGCCAATAAAGAGCTTAATTCAATCGGTTTAGGCAGATAATCATCTGCGCCTGACTTTATCGCGGTAACTGTGGTGGCAATACTGGCGTAGCCTGTTACCAAAATGATTTTACTATTCGGCAAAGCAGCCCGTACTTGAGTGATCATTGGCAATGATGACTCACTGCCTAAGTTCATATCCAAAACCACAGCATCTGGCTGCCAACGCTGGCAGGTAGGTAGTAAGGCATCAAGCTGGTCGATATGCTCGACCTCAAATCCTTTGCGCGTGAGTTGGCGTGCTAGTACTCCCGCAAAGGCAATATCATCTTCTAATAGCAATAATTTCAAACACTTGCCTTTTTCGTTACCCTGCTATGTTCATGATTGAAAAAATAAAACATCATCAGTGACCATCATCAAGGACTAATGCTCAATGGCCAAGGGCCAACGCCTGACAAGGTAAAGTCACTTGGCTACGTGAGCCGCTAGGTAAATTAAATAACTGTAATTGTCCAGCAAATCGTTCAATGGTGGCATTGGCTAACGCCAGCCCCATGCCCATACCTTGTGATTTACTGGCAACCTTGACTTGCCCTAATTGTGACAGGAGTTTGGGATCTATGCCTTGTCCTTGATCATCAATATTTATCACTACTTGCTGAGCGCTGACGCTCACATCAATGGTGATTTCATCCTGCTGATTAGCAAGGCTAGCATAGGCGGCATTTTCCAATAAGTTGGTCAGTGACATTTGCAGATTAAAGTCGGTGGATATCACATAGTTCACGCACTCAGGCGCAACATAGAGTTGATAGCGAATATCGTTGCGGCTAATCCACCAATATTGCAAAGTCTGCTCAATAAAGTCATCAATTGCGACCAGTTTCATATTGGCTGATTGATGACTACGCACTTGTTGGGCGATGGTATGCACAGTTTGGTGACAAACATGAATTTGGGCACTGAGTTCGTCCACTAACTCCTGCTCATACGCTTGATGTTCCTTGAGTTCATCAACAAGCAAGCGCGCCGTCGATAACGGTGTTGCCAAACGGTGCGTGGTATTTGCCCCCATGGTTGCCACTGATAATATTTGCTCATCTCTTAGCTGGCGTTCACGCAATTTTCGAATTTGTTTTTGCTGGCTGATAATCGCTTGGCGCTGCTGAGTAACAAACCAAGTCATCAGCAAGGTGGAGATAACAAAAGTCAGCCACATACCGGATAAATGATTGGTAAAACTTTCCGATAGGTGTTCAAAATGAGCAGCATGCCCTTGCAGCATTAAGCCGGTATATATGGCAATTGCCAAGATAGCGACCAGCCAAGCAATGCGACGCTTCATCTCCATGGCAGCAACAATTACTGGCAAATAAAGTACAAAAACGCCTGCGTTACTGGCACCGCCATGCATTTGCAGCAACACGCCGTAAAAACATAAATCGAGCACAAAAGGGAACAATGACCATAGGTGATTAATAAGGTTAGATTGGCTTTGCGCTGCTAGCTCGCGAACATCTAAATAGCGAGTCATTAACGCCAATAACAGTGCATAGCCAGCACAGATTCCCCAAACCATAGGATTAGTCGCATCGCCAAAGAAAAAAATGGCTACTAGGCAGGTCAACCAAAGTAGCCAAGGTAGAAAAAACCACGAGGTTTTTTGCGGAACTTTGTTTGGAACATAGTTCGGAACATTGTGCGGAGTGTTCCGTGAAAAAAGTGCAGAAATCACTTGTGCCTTCAACTAGGTAATCTATCAACTAAAGCCAAAGGCTAATCAAGCCATAGGCGCATTGCAAGTTTGCATACCATCACCGGCCAAGTGTTGACGGAGTGTTAGCTGTGCCAAACATAACACTGGCTAGTCGATCGCTTTATTGGCCTTATTTTAATGATCGTAGGTTGATATGAGGATGTGACAAATTGTCGCACCAGATGACGAAATGCGGTATAACCAAGACATGAACAAATCAGTAAACGCGATGTAGGCTCAGCGTGAAAAAAATTAAGCTTAACTGTGATTTAGGTGAAAGTTTCGGACAGTGGACAATGGGCCGCGACGAGGCAGTTATGCCATTAATTGACGAAGCCAACATCGCCTGCGGCTATCACGCTGGCGACCCTCTGGTCATGCAAAAAACGGTCGCCTTGGCGGTGAAACATCAAGTGAGTATTGGTGCCCACCCTAGCTATCCAGACTTACAAGGCTTTGGCCGCCGCTCAATGGCGATGACAAGTGAAGAGCTTATTGCTAACTTGCAGTATCAATTGGGGGCGTTACAAGGCATCTGCCAAGTCAATAATGCAACATTAGCATTTGTTAAACCCCATGGCGCGCTCTACAACGATATGATGCGCGATATCAGCCTATTCGCAACTATCTGCCAAGCGATTAGCCAGTTCGACCTAAACTTAGTGCTGGTGATACAAGCCTTACCTGATACGTCACAATGGCAAGCAATCGCTGAGCAATTCCAGCTCACATTACGTTTTGAAGCGTTTGCCGACCGCCATTATCAAGACAATGGCTTGTTGGTGCCACGTAGTGACGCTAATGCGGTAATTACAGATCCTGAGCAAGTTTACAAAAGAATTAGCCAGTTAGCGGCAACAGGTCAACTACTCAGTATTAATGGCAAACCGTTAACACTGCAAGTTGACACCATTTGTGTGCATTCAGACACAGACAATGCATTGGAAATCGCCAGCAAGTTAGCGAGCATTAACTAACCCACCTTGATTAGACTAATGTTAGCCAAGTATAAAATCACTTTATAGGATTGAATTAATGGATATCAGCGCAATCGAATTCGATTTTATCAGTGAAGACACTTTGCTATTGCGTTGGCCCGAACAAGTGTGTCGTCAGCAACACCGACAAATTATCAAAGCTCAGCAACATTTAATCAATGAACTAAGTCAGTTTATTACCGACACGTTAGTAAGCTTTAACTCACTGCTGATTTACTACCGCTATCCACTGCTCTCTGCTAATCAACTTCAAACACTGATCGAACAAGCATTGGCTAACCATGCAGAAGGCTGCGCCACTGCACCGGAGCATGCAAATCCATCAAGTGCCGATGATAAACCACTAGCGGGTAAGCAAATTAGTATTCCCACTTACTATGACGAGCAAGCCGGTTGGGACTTAACCGGGGTGATGCAAACCACGGGATTAAGCCAACAGGCGATAATCGCCAAACACAGTGAACCTGACTATTATTCCTACGCTCTAGGGTTTACGCCGGGCTTTGCCTATCTCGCCAGCCTAAACTCGCAACTGCAATTGCCCAGAAAAGCGATCCCTCGCAAACAAATGCCAGCAGGTGCAGTTGCCATTGCTGGTGAACAAACCGCGGTATACCCAGATGCAACTCCAGGAGGCTGGCATATTATCGGGCAATGTCCCGTATCGCTTTATCAAGTGACGGATACTGGCATCGAAAGTGTTATCAAAGTGGGAGATAGTGTGCGCTTCACACCAATTGACCGCGCTGAATTTATCGCACTTGGCGGTAAGCTAGCAAAAGAACAAGAGTCAATAGCTAGTCCATTATGCGAGGATCTCAACAACTCAATATCAAATACTTCACCACCAGGAAAGAACCTAAGCGCGAATAGCCGTCAACAGCACACGCCACTACTGCACTCGCAATTACTAGACAAGCCATTACTGACAATCAACAAAGGCGAAGCTCGCGTTAGTTTGCAAGACTCAGGGCGTAAACATTGCAGCCAGTACGGTGTTAGCCCATCTGGCGCTGCTGATGAATATGCGTTGATGACAGCCAATCAATTACTGGGTAATACCTGCTTTGAAGCGGCACTAGAAATACTGCTCGGTGATGTTGAAATCGTATTCCATCAAGTATGCGAGCTAGTGGTCGCAGCTGTTGGTGATGAACAACCTCTCATTTTAAATAATGAAGCCAAGCCAATGTGGCAAACGCTCTGCATTCAAGCAGGTGATACCTTGACTATTGCGCCATTAAAGCAAGGCAATTACGCCTATCTAAGTATCAAAGGGGGTTTTGCCACTAGCTCATGGTTTGAAAGTGCGATACCTAAGCTTAATGCACCAATCGTAAATGAATACTTTGCCAATCAGCCGTTAGCCAAAGCTGAAGCTGACCTTGCTCAACAAGTTGATTCTCAAGTGACTTCTCAGGTAGCGGTCCAACCTGTCAAAAATCTGCGTAGCTATTCAACCTTTTATCCGGCGCAAGAATTGGCATGCGAACAAGCATCACCTTTTATTGCTAGGTTTATTGCAAATAAAGCATGGCAAAGTTTATCGCATGACCAGCAAGGCGAATTGCTCAACCAAATCTTCACGATTGATATCAGCTCAAACAAAATGGGTTATCGCCTTAATGGCCATGGATTTGTGAACTCATCAACTAACAGCCAATCTGCATACCAAGCTTTGGGTGACAGCGCAGGCACAATTTCCAAACCAGTCACTTATGGTCAAATTCAGCTACCAAGCGCAGAACAATGGATTGTGTTAATGAAAGATAGGCAGACCATCGGCGGCTACCCAAGTATCGGCAGTGTGATGAAAACCGATCTGTTTCGTCTCGCCCAATTAAAGCCAAACCACCCTGTGCGTTTTCAGCCAATTTCGCTGGCGCAAGCACAAGTGCAGCTCACCGCCTTTTATCAGCGTTTTGGTAACTTGTCAGAAAACTAATTGCTTGAGCTTAGTTAACCGCCTGCTTTAACCGTTTCTGTAATCTCCCCTTCTCAAATCCGCTATTTAGTCTCCCGTTAAAAAGCGTCTTACACCGACAATTCATAGTCTAACTATTGGATTCGCTTGGTATTAAAGGAAGTTAACCAACGCTTGAGCGTCAAGCTTTACGCCCCCACATTAACATCGTATTTACATTTATTTACATTAATTTAGGTGGAATTGAGTATTATCTTTCGCGAATGATACTGATTATCATTTCGTGATAAGCACGTGACGGATTACTGCACCAGTTAGTGAACTGAATTAATCCTCACTTTCCTCCCGGATAATAAGCATTACAAGGAATATTGTGAAAACACTTAATCTCAATGCCATTTCACTAGCAATGGTCTCTCTTTTCTCAGCAACCAGCATAGCGGCAACCCAGCCTTCAGACATCGAAGTGATAGAAATTACCGCTAAACCTTTTGAAGTGCCCGTTTCATCTTTACCAGGTACCGTGCAACTAATCAGCCAAGCAGAAATTCAGGCACAAGCAGCGGTTAGTGCCGATGTTTCGTCACTACTCGCTAACTTAGTGCCCAGCTACAGCCCCGAAACACAAATGCTATCAAGTACTTATCAGGGTTTTCGTGGTCGCAAATCAATCGTCATGATCGATGGCATTGTCGTGTCTAATTCTTTGCGTGAAACCAGCCGCGTACTAGCCTCAATATCAGTTGAAAACATTGCTCGTATTGAAGTGATTCATGGCGCCAGCGCAGTATATGGCAATGGTGAATCGGCAGGTGTTATCAACTTAGTCACTCACCAAGCCAGTGATCTAAACGTTGAATTTTGGAGCCAAGTTAAGTTTGACGGTTCAATTCATGATTCAGATTCACATGGTTATCAATTTAACCAACGTATCTCTGGCACTGTCGATCAGTTCTCATATCTTGGCCAGTTGAATTGGCGTGAAAGTGGTGAAATTTTTGATGGCAATGGTAACCAAATCCCTTCCGACCCCGCAGGCAGAGGTGGTTTAGGCGAACTAAAAGATATTGATGGTCTCTTGAAATTCACTTACCAACTCAACCAAGACGCCGATTTAGCCCTCAATGCTCATTATCGTAAACTGGAAAATGAATTGAGCTTTGGCCGCAAAACTATCTTTGACAATGTTGTCGTGGTAGATCCAACCAAGCCATTTACTGGCGATGCGCCTTATAGCGAAAACCAGTATCTGCAACTTGAGTTTAATCATCAAAGATTATCCAACCACAAAGTCAATATTGAGCTTAGTGTCGCCAACAGTGAGAATACACAGGCGAACACAGTCAAAGTTGAGTCTGACAAATTCGCCTTGCGCTTCGCTGCTCAACCTCTATCGCTGCCACGCTCGCAAGATGTGTTTACTTACGGTATCGATTATCAAATAGATGAAACAACTCAGCACAGCAGTCGTGGTATTTGTGAAATATGCGATGTTGAACAAACCAACTTAGCCCCCTTTGCAGAGTACCAATTCAATTTTGACAACTTTATGGTGCAAGTCGGTGCACGTTATGAAAATTTTGACTTGGATGTTCCAAGCTATGTCGCGACAGGCCGCTACGGCGATGCCCCTTTCTTTGGTCAGCAAATTAATGGCGGTGAATTAAGCTACAACAAAACTGTATTCAATGTCGGTGCTGTTTACCGCTTCACAGAAACCGAAGTTTATGGCTCATTTTCACAAGGCTACGGCCTAGGTGATCTGCGCCGATTAAGATCAATTAACGTTAACGATGTGGATAACTACCGCCAAGCACTTCAACCCGTGGAAGCCGACAACTATGAACTTGGTTTACGTGGACAAATTAACGCTTTTAGCTTTGATTTAAGCCTTTACTACACCGATGCTGAACATGCACAAAGCTATGTTGATATTACCGACCAAGTGATTTACGCATCGCTTCAGCAAGTCGACCCAAGACTCACTTATGATTTAAGCCAAACGTTTAATCCTGATGCTATTGATGCCTTAGTGACCCGCGATGAGCGCACATATGGTGCAGAATTTAGCTACGCCTACAGTTTCACCGACTCCTTAGATATCGGTGGCACCTTAAGTCACAGCGAAGGAAAGTATCGTCATCCAACAAGCGGCTGGATTGATCTCAACCACTCGCGTTTAAGCCCGTTTAAAGCGACCCTTTACGCTAACTTAGAGCTAACCGACAAGCTAGGCGCTAATATTCAAATTAATCACATTGGTTCACGCGGTGCTGGCGAGCGAATTAATTTAGCCATCCCACAAAATGGCGCTTTTGGCACGTTTGAAGGCTACCAATACTATGGTGCAGGAGTAGAGGGCTATACAACGGTTGATCTGTCGATGTATTACAACACTGACATGGGGGATTTTAAGCTCGGCATTAAAAACCTATTTGATCGCGTTTACTTGCCAACTTATGCCCAGCAAGGAAGTGGCAGTGTTTATGGGCAAATTGATCTGCCACCAAATCCAGCACTTGATCAGATCGAAAGCTTAGTACGTGATTTTGCTTTTAGAGACAGCTATAACGCCCAAGGAACAACGTTTACCCTAAGTTACAGCGTGGCTTACTAACGCTATTTACTTCCCCAAAAGCATTATTCGCTTTGTGAGATAAGATCCCAATGATTGGTGCGCTGCTTCAGCGTACTAATCATTCATGTCGCTAAGGTTATCTTTAGGTTGCCCCACTACTTTTCTGCCAAACAGCAAAGTAGCAACGAATCGACAGCAGACTGTCTACTACCAATCCAGCACAAAATAAGGCGCTGAATAGCGCATTACAGTAAAGCCATTTATCACAAACTGAGCATTCTAATATTTATGCGAAGTATCATAGGCACTCGCATCAAACGCTGAATTACGTTTAAAATAGCGCAGCTTTTACCATTGGGCGTTATAACGAGGTTTTTCTGTGCTGTTAATGATCGACAATTATGATTCTTTTACCTTTAACCTCGTGCATTATTTTCAATCGCTCGGGCAAGAGGTAAAAGTGGTTCGTAATGACGAAGTTACTATTGCCGACATCGAAGCATTAGTCCCTCAATATTTAGTGGTTTCCCCTGGCCCTTGTGATCCCGACAAAGCGGGTATTTCACTGGCGGCTATCGCCCATTTTGCCGGAATTATCCCCATTCTGGGCGTATGTTTAGGGCATCAATGTATTGCACAACATTTTGGCGCTAAAGTTGAACGCGCACGACAAGTTATGCATGGTAAAACGAGTAATATTAGCCATTTGGGTTCAGGCTTATTTGAGGATCTCAATCAGCCGCTGGAAGTTACTCGCTACCATTCTCTGATTGTTAATCGCCAATCACTGCCTAGTGAACTGCAAGTCACAGCATGGACTACACACGCCAACGGCGAGTTTGACGAGATCATGGCGTTAGAGCATCAAACCTTACCAATTGCTAGCGTGCAATTTCATCCCGAGTCAATATTGACCGAGCAAGGCCATATACTCCTGAATAATTTCTTGGCAAAATACCGCAGAGAATGACGCGACTAACATAAATTCCTCATGAATTTATTGCCTTAGTCGATATAAAAAACAACTATAATCGCCAGTAAGCCAAAATAATAATTACTCTTCATGCAGCTTTTTGAACAACACGACACCACTTGGGTACTGTATCAGCGCTATATTAGCCTGTGTATCAAGAAAGAATTTGCCCAGCAGCAAACTGGTACCCTAGTGACTTTTAATCACCAAGACAGTGAACAAGCACATCGTCGTCGTGAGTTACTCGAAGTTGAAGAGCAAGCAAAACAAGAAAAGGCGATAAAAGAGCACGGTGAGCAACATTTTCGCAATCAAGTAATGAATAAGTTCTTCACCAAAGTTGCTGGCGAAATTAACACTGAGTTCGAACAAAAAGAAAATTTTTACCAGAGTTTTCTGGCCATTGAAGATGCCGCGCCAGCCATTCTGGAAATTCTCTCATTGCGCGCAGCCTCACTTAATCGCGTTACCCCGCTGGTTAGCAGCTTGCATTGGTTGGCTGAAGAAGCAATTAACCTAGTCAATAAACCTCAGTATCGCAAAAATGCAGACGTAAAAGTTACACAAGCCAATTTGGCCGTTAGCTATATTGGTTTAGAAAACTTAAAGTTAGTGATGCCAACCTTTATTTTAAAACACTGGTTACCGCTTAGCACAGCGCCTTACCCGCTGATGAAGCGCAAATTGTGGAACGATAGTTTATCAGTTGCCTTAGCGACTAGAGCATTAGGCGAAGCGCAAGGGGTAGATTGGTATCGCGCCTTTACTGCGGGCATGCTATCCAATGTTGGCACACTCGCTGTTACCCGCTGTTTTCTTGAAAAATTTAGTGACTCGTATAACCGAGAAATTAAAGATGCTTACGATAATCGCGATAAGCGATTGCATGACGCGCTGGTCAGTCTAGAGCAATCACCTGAGCTATTACTAGAGCAGCTGTGCACGCGCAGTTATATGGTGGGTGCAGATCTAATTGAACAAATGAAGTTTGACCGCCTGCCGATTACCGAACCATTATTCGACCTAGCTTTCGCTCGTACCACCTCGGCAATGAGTGAACTGGCACAGTTGGTAACGAAAGCAAAGGCTTACGTAATGTTTCGCACCTTAGCGAAAGATGAACTGATCAATAATGACGAAGCAAAACAATTATTGTCTGTTGCGAAAATAACGCCGGCAGATATTGCGTTGCTTAAGAAAACCGATATCAATCACCTTAAACTTAACTTCAGTTAAGCTAACGCCTAACGGCCTTAATCAACTTCTCCGATTACACTTATGGGTAAATGCTTCTCCCCAACGTTTGCTTGCTACTTCCTTTTAAAGTGAAAAGTGCTAAGTGATAATCATTCCACCCTTTATTGGTGAATTTACCATCAAGGTTTCACTCGTTTTGACGATAATTGCACAGATTTTTTTTTGATTAGTTATGAACTCAGCTCATAAGGCAATTCTAGCCAACAGCGTTTTGCCTCCCTTGAACGCCTAGGAATCACCGCCTTTAGGCGACTAAAATAGTTATGCACTCTTGATGCATAAATCCCTACAAGCCTTGAATTTACTGGCTTTGCAACCTTCTCAAACAAGACATTGATGGATTTTTCTGCCATACTGTCGGTCTTAATTTTGCCCTTTCAGCGTAAAAAGCTGAGCAAAAACTAATTAGACAAGCCCACAAGTAGAGGAGATTAAAATGTCGAACCATTTTCCTGTCGACCGCGCGTTATTTGACGATGTTATGGTGCCAAACTACTCACCATCAGCAGTAATTCCAGTACGCGGTGAAGGCTCTCGAGTTTGGGATCAAGAAGGTAAAGAATTTATCGATTTCGCTGGCGGTATCGCAGTGAACTGTTTAGGCCATTGCCACCCTGCACTTGTTGGTGCATTAAAAGAGCAAGGCGAGAAAATCTGGCACTTATCAAACGTAATGACCAACGAACCGGCACTGCGTTTAGCGAAAAAAATGGTAGACAGCACATTCGCTGAGAAAATTTACTTCGCGAACTCAGGTGCAGAATCTAACGAAGCGGCATTAAAACTTGCACGTCGTTGGGCACTAGATAACTTTGGCGCAGAAAAGTCACAAATTATCTCATTCAAACAAGGTTTCCACGGCCGTACTTTCTTCACGGTAACAGTTGGTGGTCAAGCAGCATACTCTGACGGCTTTGGTCCTAAACCAGGTGATGTAGTACACGCTGAGTACAACAACCTAGAGTCATTCAAAGAGCTAATCTCTGACAAGACTTGTGCAGTAATGATGGAGCCACTGCAAGGTGAAGGCGGTATTGTTTCACCAACACAAGAATTTGTTGAAGGTGTACGTGAGCTTTGTGACCAGCACAATGCACTATTAATTTTCGATGAAGTACAAACAGGTGTTGGCCGTACTGGTGAACTATATGCATACATGGGCTTAGGTGTAACACCTGACATTTTAACGTCAGCCAAAGCGCTAGGTGGCGGTTTCCCAATCGGCGCTATGCTAACGACAACTGAGATTGCTAAGCACCTTAAAATTGGTACCCACGGCAGCACATACGGCGGTAACCCACTAGCATGTGCAGTTGGTGAAGCAGCATTTGATACGGTTAACGACCAAGCAGTATTAGACGGCGTAAAAGCAAAAGAAAAACTTTACTTTGATGGCTTAAAAGCAATCAACGAAAAGTACAATGTTTTCCAAGAAATCCGTGGTAAAGGTTTATTATTGGGTGCCGTGCTAACTGAAGCATACCAAGGCCGTGCAAAAGACTTCTTAGTTGCTGCGATGGAAGAAGGTGTAATGACCTTAGTAGCTGGCGCTAGCATTGTTCGTTTTGCACCGTCGCTAATTATTCCTGATGCCGATATTGCTGAAGGTTTAGCACGTTTTGAAAAAGCAGTAGCAAAATTAGCTCAGTAATCAGCCGAGCTGAACTAAGCTATTAAGCTAAGCGGCTAAGCCAAGCACATAAGCCAAGTGCATAGGCTTAGGCGCTAAATCAAATAGTTAAACTTAACCAGTAAAATAAGCCAACTAAATAACGCTTGCCGATGCTTAATTTTAATAAAGCAGCAAGCGTTATTTCTCTACAGAGACAGATTTATGATTATTATACGCCCTATTCAAACTAGCGATTATGATGCTTTGCATCGCATCGCCGTCGAATCAGGACACGGTTTTACATCACTCCCTGTTAACGAAGAACTGCTCACCAATCGTATTAACCATTCGGTAAGTTCATTTGATAGTCAGGTTACTCAGCCGGGTAATGAAGGCTATTTGTTCGTCATGGAAGATACCGAAACAGGTCAAGTTGTCGGTACTAGCGGCATCGAAGCGGCAGTCGGCTTAGAAGATGCATTTTATCACTATCATTTAGGCAAAGTGGTTCACAACTCACGTGAGCTCGGCATTTACAATACCGTCGAAACCTTGTCTTTGTGTAACGACTACACAGGTGCTTCAGAAATTTGCACCTTGTTTTTAAGTGAGTCGCACCGCAAGAATAACAATGGTCGCTTCCTATCACGCTTCCGCTTCTTGTTCATGGCAGAGCACAGCGAACGCTTCTCTGACACGGTAATTGCCGAAATGCGCGGCGTGTCTGACGATGATGGCCGCTCGCCATTTTGGGCATGGTTAGAAGAACACTTCTTCTCGATGGATTTTCCAACCGCAGATTATCTAACGGGCATTGGCAAGAAAGTGTTTATTGCCGAGTTAATGCCGAAATATCCAATTTACGTCAACCTACTGAGCAAAGACGCTCAGCAAGTGATTAACAAGGTACATGACAAAACTGTTCCAGCGTTACGCTTACTGGAAGCCGAAGGTTTTGCTCGTCGTGGCTACGTTGACATCTTTGATGCTGGCCCAACGGTTGAAGCGACCAAAGGTAGCATTCGTACCGTCAACGAAAGCCGAAAGTATCAAGTGATCTTTGGCGATGTTGATGAAACTACGAACTACATTATCTGTAATACCAAGGTGAAAGATTTTCGTGCCACACAAGCGCATGCTTCGGTTAGAGAAACGGCTAATCAAGTAGTGATCAACCACGCAGTTGCTGATGCCTTAAATATCGGTGAAGGCGACTGGGTACGTATCGTCGCTAACTAAGCTTATTGCTTTAAGGTTGCTCCGCTTACGACATTGCAGAGTGATACCAATAGCAAGAACATAGAGAAATACATATGACGCAAGCAATTCAATTTATCAATGGTCAATGGCAAGCAGGCCAAGGCCATGAAGTTACCTCGCTTAACCCTGCGAAAAACGAAGTGATTTGGCAAGGTAACACAGCTACTGCAACACAAGTAGATGAAGCGATCAAAGCCGCTCGCACCGCATTTACTAGCTGGTCAATGCAAAGCTTAGAAGACCGTATCGCGGTAATTGAAGCGTACGGCAAGCAGCTAGAAGAAAACAAAGAAGCAATGGCGCGTACTATTGCTGAAGAAACTGGCAAGCCATTGTGGGAAACCCGCACAGAAGCAGCGGCAATGATGGGTAAAATTGGCCTATCATTAAAGTCTTACCACGAGCGCACAGGTACCGTTGAAAACCCAATGCCAGGCGCAAAAGCGTTTATTCGCCATAAGCCACACGGCGTTGTTGCGGTATTTGGCCCATACAACTTCCCAGGCCACTTGCCAAATGGCCACATTGTGCCAGCGCTAATCGCAGGTAACACTGTGGTATTTAAGCCAAGTGAATTAACCCCGAAAGTAGCAGAGTTCACGTTAAAACTTTGGGAAAAAGCAGGCTTACCAGCGGGTGTGATTAACCTAATACAAGGTGAATTAGAGACCGGTAAAGCGCTAGCAAGTCACCCACAAATTGACGGCCTATTCTTCACTGGCTCTTCAACCACAGGTAAATTGCTACACGAACAATTTGGTGGCCAGCCGGGTAAAATCTTAGCGTTAGAGATGGGTGGTAATAACCCGCTTATCGTTAAAGACGTTGCTGATGTTGATGGTGCAGTGCACGAGATTATTCAGTCAGCCTTTATCACCACAGGTCAACGCTGTACTTGTGCCCGTCGTTTATTCATTAAAAACGATGCTCGAGGCGATGCTATTATTGCCAAATTAGTTGAAGTGACAAAGAATATCAAAATTGGTCATTTCGATGCCGAAGAACAACCATTTATTGGTTCAATGATTTCAGCCAAAGCGGCACAAGGTTTAGTGGCAGCGCAAGCACAATTAGTTGAATTGGGCGGTAACAGCCTAGTTGAATTGAAGCACTTAGAAGCTGACACAGGTTTTGTTTCACCGGGTATTATTGACGTTACTGCGATTGATGCATTACCAGATGAAGAGCACTTTGGCCCACTATTGAAAGTGTTCCGCTACTCAGATTTTGATGCAGCGATTGTAGAAGCTAACAACACGAGCTTTGGTTTGTCAGCGGGTCTACTTGCCGACAGCAAAGACGACTACGATTACTTCTTCGCTCGCATTCGTGCCGGTATTGTGAACTGGAATAAGCAAATCACCGGCGCCAGCGGCGCGGCACCTTTCGGTGGTATTGGTGATAGCGGTAACCACCGTGCATCGGCATACTACGCAGCAGACTACTGTGCGTACCCTGTGGCCTCTGTTGAAGCTGACAAGGTGGCGATGCCTGCAACATTAAGCCCAGGATTAAGCATTTAATTGATCTTGATTAATCTTTCGTATGCCCGCTTTCTTTATCATGCCTTCTTTTAGCATGGCAATGGTATAGTAAACAGGCATACGATTGATTAAAATATCGACCATGAAGCTGACGTATCAACTACAAACTGCAGGCTTTCGCCCAGCATTTTTCAAAAGTATTGATCAAATCTAAATCACTGACGACAAGTTAGCGTTTGCTTTCGTCATGCTCAACTTTTACACCTAAGCGCTCGCTGACCTGACGCCCTCTTATTCACGTTATTTGAATTCATTTTATCAACGAATTTAATAACGGGATCTTAACCCTAACTAATGATTTATTAGCGTTTAATTCGCCTCTTATTAGGAACTGTTATGACTGCGCAAGTTACACAATTATTTAACAACATTTGGCAACACTACTTAACCGTGACTCCGTCTGCGGAAAAAATTCACCAGTTATTAGGCTCGGGCAACGATGTGATTAACGATCACGTTGCTTACCGCACTTTTAACATTGAAAAGGTTGGCTTAGACAAGCTAGCAGCTCACTTATTAGCGCTTGGTTACAAAGAGTGTGGTGAGTACAACTTTGAAGCGAAAAAGCTTTACGCTAAGCATTTTGAGCACGCTGACAGCACGCAGCCAAAAGTATTTATCAGCGAATTATTAGTTGAAGAATTCTCACCTGAAGCACAAGCGATTATCCACAAGTTAGTTGAGCAATTGCCAGAAGAAGCAGTTACTGCAGAAAACTTCTTATACTCAGGTCGTCAGTGGCAAGTAAGCCATGAAGACTACCAAACACTATTAGCAGAAAGTGAGTACGCAGCTTGGGTTGCGGCATGGGGTTACCGTGCAAACCACTTTACGGTAAGCATTAACCACCTAGAAAACCATGAAACTATCGTTTCAGTAAATGATTCACTAAAAGACGCTGGTTTTACGCTAAACAGTGTTGGTGGCGAAATTAAAGGTGACGAAACGGTGAAGCTAGAGCAGTCTTCAACCATGGCAGATCACGCTGAAGTAGCGTTCACTGATAAAACCGTTAGCATTCCTAGCTGTTTTTACGAATTTGCGAAACGCTACCCACTAGAAAATGGTGAGTTATACACAGGCTTTGTTGCGGCATCTGCGGACAAGATTTTCGCCAGCACTAACGTTGCTGCCTAGTTGCTCAACTCTCCAGTCGCTTAGCCTTAAAGCTAACCACTAGCTCAGCAATAAGCGAACGATACGCGCTGTTACTGTATTAATTTATGCAGTAGTGGCGCGACCTTTACTCCTTAAATTTCCCTCTGCTCGACCAAATTCTACGCTAATCATTTGATGCGTTTTAAAGTCAATTGGTATAACTACCAAACCACTCAAATCCTTCGATTACCTTAGCTAAACGCGTTATTTACACTGTGTTAACCAAGCGACATTTTCCTTCGATAAATTTCCTACGACGCTACCGGCAAACTTGCGTCAGACAAGCGATTAAGAGTAAAGTATCTGCCAATTTAACATTAACTTTGATGAATTATGGTTACCGATACTGAAGGTTATGTTCATATCATTGAATACCTCACTGAACACTTAAGCCTGTTTGAAAACGCCAATAACAGCAATAGCGGTGAAACCGTAATGGAAGTGATTGAGCAAGAGCTCAGCGAACAGATCATTTTGGTGTGCAGCCAAAACGAAGATTTAACCTTTAACCAACGCAATATGATTATTCGCGAGGTTGATTCTATTGTTTATGATTTAGAAGAGATTTTATCAGCCGTTGTTAACAATGCCGTCTCTGATAAACAGCGCGTATTTCTTAAAGAATTTGCGACCTTGATCAAAAACCTATTTGATACCGAAATTCACCACCTTCCTCACTAAACTCGTTAGAGGGGCAAACAGGCTCCTCAATACGAATTTAAATCTGATATAACAACGACAGAGGCAATTATGAAAGCAACCGTTACTTGGGCTGGCGAAGAACTGTTTTTAGCACAGTCTGAAAGTGGCCATTCATTGGTACTTGACGCAAATGGCGGTAAAACCGCACCAAGCCCACTTGAAAATGTTCTCCTCTCGCTTGGCAGCTGCTCATCAGTTGATGTAGTCAGTATTCTGCAAAAAGCACGTCAAAAGATCACCGACTGTCGTGTCGAAATTGACGCTACACGTGTTGATTCTGTGCCACGTTTATTCTCTGATATTCACCTACATTTTGTGATCACTGGGACAGACGTTGCCGCCAAGCATGTTGAGCGTGCTGTCAGCTTATCAGCCGACAAATACTGCTCAGTTGCACTAATGCTAAATAAAACCGTCAAGATTACTCACGACTTTGAAATTGTAGAAGCTTAGTTTTACGAAACTAATCCAAACTGAACTGGGCTGAGCTGAGCCGAGCTGGGCTAAGCCGAGTCAAACTGGGCAGAGCTTAGCTAAACTACCAGCCAAATGTATCTAGCACTTGCTGGTAATCATCATCTGACAAGAAAAGATTGGCAACCGCTAATGCCGTTGCCTTGTTCACTTGACCACCTGCTTGTGCTTTGAAGCCTAGCCCCAACCAATAGTCGTAACTGATTTTATCTGGCGCACCGCTGTATTGTGCTAACAATTGATAAAAGTAAGCGCCACAGTGGTAGAGTGCTTGATAGGCTTGCTGCTCAGCAAATTCATCCACCGGAGTTTCGGCTAACTTTCCTGCACAGCTAGTTTTCGCCTGTTGACGCTTGTGTTCAACAAAAGCTTTCGCCTCAGGGTAGAAGCTCATAAGTAACTCGCCCGCCACAAACTCAGCGTGACCTTCATGTATCCATGCGTTTTGAGCGCTGATGTGCTGTACATAGCTACCTTGATAAAGGTGCACCACTTCATGGGCGTAAAACCAGATTAGATCATAAGGGTTAGTTTGCTTTAGCTGACCGTACCAGTGCATAAAGATCTGATCGGGTAATACCCCACCTTGACGGCCATAGCGCTCACCATAGGTTTGCTCAAACGAGGCAAAAAGCATAGGTTTACGCGGCAGTTTAGGAAAGCGCTCCGCCATTGCGGTGATTGCTTTCGGCAAGAATTGATGAAGTGCAGAAGTAACCTGTTCAGGTAGGGCTTTGTCTATCACAGAGATGTAATAGCGAGTATCGTTGACTTCTGTGTTACCAACAAATACTTTTCGACCGTCATTATCATCATACCAACTAACTTTGCCATAAGCTGATTGCCCATTGAGGATAATGCGCTCGCTAGGCGGCGCAGACAGCGTTAAATACCAAGTATGCTCATTACCCCTGCACATAACCGCGCACGCAAAAAAACGCCCGCTATGCAGCAATATGGAGCCATCTGAAAATACCGCAAATGGCGCATATGACTTAGGCAGATGTGTGTAGGTTGGCGTTAATGCGAATGAAACCGAAGTAAAGCGAGTATTATCTTTTCGAAAAACAGTATCCTTACCGTTGACCTTACGCAAGGAGTAACCTTTATCTAATAGTTGCCAACGGTCAAAGCGCGAGTTATCTGGTGAATGATGGAACTGGATGCTTTGGATTGGCGTTTTACTGCGATAGGTGACCGACCACTGATTATCTTCCGATTTCTGTAAGTCAGTAATTAGGATGTTATTGGCACTCAGCGTAAAGCTAGAGGAAAGCAGTGCTATCCAAAGAACAACACGAACTGCTAACGCCAACATTTATAGATCTGACATCCAATCAAGCTGTTTGTTCGCTTCGGCTTTTTTGTCCATCAACTCTTTGATCAGCGGGGTTAGAATTAACTCCATGGCAAAGCCCATTTTTCCACCCGGCACCACCAAGGTATTAACGCGTGACATAAAAGCACCGTCAATCATCGATAGATAATACGGAAAATCAATATGGGTGGAGTCACGAAAACGGATCACCACAAAACTTTCATCTAACGACGGAATGGCTTTAGCGCTAAATGGGTTTGAAGTATCAACCGTTGGCACGCGCTGAAAGTTAACATGAGTGCGAGAAAATTGCGGTGTAATAAAGTTAATATAGTCGTCCATCGAACGAACAATGCTATGAGTTACCGCTTCACGGCTGTGGCCGCGCTTATTAGTATCGCGGATAATTTTTTGTATCCACTCTAAGTTGACAATCGGTACCATGCCGATCAGTAAATCAACATGCTGAGCAACATCGTTTTTGTCGGTTACCACACCGCCATGCAAGCCCTCGTAAAACAGTAAATCTGTTCCTTCACCTAAATCTTCCCATGGCGTAAACGTTCCTGGCATTTGGTTATAGGGCACAGCTTCGTCAAAGGTATGCAAATAACGGCGCATTTGGCCTTTACCCGTTTCACTGTAATCTTTAAAGAGCTTTTCTAGTGCATCAAAGTCATTGGCTTGATCACCAAAGTAACTAATATTGCGTCCTTCATCACGAGCTTTACGCTTTTCTAAATCCATTTCTTGGCGCGAATAACGGTGAAAGCTGTCTCCCTCAACATTGGCAGAGGTAATATCTAACGTGCGAAAAATATGCTCGAACGACTCAGTCGTTGTTGATGTACCTGCACCTGACGAACCGGTTACAGCAATGATGGGATTACGTGAAGACATTGAAAGTCACTTAATTCACTTTTGAGGCCAAGGAGTTTTGTTATACGGGCAATCAATTTTCAGGTCAAGCCATTCTAATTGTTTATTATTCAGCTAAACTAAGGAGGTATTTGAATGGCATAGAACGGATTAATGGTTAAGCGGTATTATCAGTCACTTATCGTTGGAATTGCTTTAGCTATCTCCATTCCTTTTAGTTATTTTGTTTTTTTAACAATAAGCTACGATAAAAGAGAAACTTTGCTCAACAAAACGCAGTACGACTTTGTCAATGTTGATCATGCAATTCAGCCTTTACCGACTAGCTATGTTATCGATCAGCAATGGGCCGCGTTAGGCAAAGCCTTATTTAACAGTCCACTACTCTCCAAAGACAATACAATTTCTTGCGCTTCCTGCCATATGCTGGATTTTGGTGGTGATGACGGTTTTAGTGTTTCTACTGGCGTCGGCAGTCAATCCGGTTCCCGTAACTCCCCCACTGTTCTTAATGCAGTTTTTAACTTTAAACAATTTTGGGATGGCAGAGCCAATACCCTAGCGCAACAAATTGATGGCCCTATTCACAATCCCGTTGAAATGGCGACATCTTGGCCTGAGGTGATCAGTAAACTAAGCCAAGATAGCTACTTCTCAACCGCCTTTAAAACCCTAGGCGTGAGTCATATTGAGAGTGAACATATTGTTCAAGCGCTGACTATTTTCGAGCAATCTTTGATAACCCCTAATGCCCCTATTGATCAGTACTTACTGGGTGATGAAAACGCACTGACTCCCCAGCAGCTTCGTGGTCTAGAAAAATTTACACAATTTGGCTGTAGTGCCTGCCACCAGGGTCGTAATATTGGTGGCAATCTATTTCAAAAACTAGGGCAAGTGGGTGATATCCCTGCTGAGCTAGCGGCAGACAAAGGTAAGTTTCACCTTACTAGCGATCCACTCGATTTGTATGTATTTAAAGTACCTAGCCTAAGAAATGTCGCCTTAACCGCCCCTTACTTTCACAATGGTGCGGTTAAAACCTTACCAGACGCAATACAGATAATGGCCAAAACACAGCTAGGCAGAGAGTTATCAAGCGAAGATATTAACGACTTGGTTGCCTTATTAGAAAGTTTTACCGCGCCAATGAGTCACTAGCTAGTCATGAATATTTTTAAGTACCTACCTGAAATAGTTTGCTTGGCGATATTTTGTATCGGCTCAGTTATTGGCGTAAATCTGCATCATACGAAATCTCAAGAGCGTGAATCCTTAAACTACCTTTCCAAGCTTGCGCAGCTTGTTCCTAAACACACTAATGAGGTGGTGAATACAAACTTTGCTGCTCAAAGGCACTACGACATATATGCGCAACTTCAGTTCGAAATTGATCAACTGTTAATTAAGTTGCCCGCTGATAATGATGTTAGGTTTTTAGTTAAAAGGTACAACGAACTTTCAAGTAGCTATATGCAACTCGTCACTATGCTAAAAACCTCGAGACAACTAGTTGCCAGTACCAAGTTAACTGAGCTTTCAACTCCCCAATTAAACAAGCTGAGCTTATTAACCAAACGGCTTTTCCTATTTATTATTGCCCCGAATCAAGCATTGCAATCTGAATTATTAGAACTCCTACAAACGATTGACAAAGATGTTGCCATTAAAACAGCATCTGACAATAGCTGGGCATTGTTTATGCAGCATGTTGTCTTTATTCTCGAAAACACTATTAAGTCTGATGAGCTAAAGCTCGCCATGGAAGCGCTTGATGTAAATAGCGCACTTCAAGCAGCACTAGATAAGCAAACAGTTGCGATTAAGCAAGCTGAACAAAATGCCTTTATTAGCCTTTTAGCCATGCTTATTGCCGCCCTAACACTGGTAATTACGGTGTTATTACGCTTGCAAAAAGAACTCACCCTTAAAAATGAAAAATACAAAGAAAGCGCTGAGGTTAAAAGTAAATTCTTAGCCAATATGTCGCACGAAATTAGAACGCCAATGACGGGAATTATTGGCTTAGCGGAGTTGTGTTTAAGCACACCACTGGACAGAGAGCAAAAAGACTACCTAGACAAGTTATTATTTTCAGCTAATTCATTGCTAACTGTGATTAACGACATTCTCGACTTTTCTAAGATCGAATCAGGCAAGCTGAATATTGAACATGTGACGTTTGATTTTATTGATGTATTTGACAATTTAAGTGTATTAGTTGGCCGGCCAGCGGAAGAAAAAGGTATTGAATTAATTTTTGATATCGATGAACAGATACCAGCAAAAATCATCAGTGATCCCGTTAGGATCAGCCAAATCCTACTAAACCTCACTTCCAATGCAATTAAATTTACCGACCAAGGCCATGTATTAATTTCGGTAAAACTTAGCGCTGATAACACCATAGCCTTCGAAGTAGAAGATACGGGAATTGGCTTATCGGATAAACAGCTAGCAAGTCTATTTGAGCGATTCACTCAAGCAGACAACTCGACGACTCGAAAATATGGCGGAACAGGATTAGGTTTAGCCATCAGTAAAAAGTTAGCTAAATTAATGAATGGTGATATCCATGTTATTAGCGAGCTAGGTAAGGGGTCGACCTTTACCTTAACGTTACCCGTAGAGCTAGTTAATACCAAAAATGCCGATCCCCTAGTTAGGGTAGACTCCCCAAAACGCACACCTAATAGTAACCAAGATTCCGTTCAAACGGATTCTCCTAATAAAAGCGCGCCCCCCCTTAAGGGAAGTAAACTGCTACTAGTTGAAGACAACAAAGTGACGCAACAAGTTATTGCTCAGATGTGTAAACGATTAGGGGCTAGTGTCACAATTGCCGCCACGGTAAACGATGCGATAACCAAGATACGAGAATCTTACTTCAACATTGTGCTATTGGATTGGCACTTGCCGAAGCAAAACGGCTTGAACCTAATCAACCACCTGAATAACCAGGCCGATGCTGTTGGTTGTGTCATCATTTGTAGTGCATTTAGCCCCGAGTATATTAGAGCTCAGACACAAGATAGCGGCAGTTTTAAGTATTTAGCAAAGCCTGTGACCATAGCTAGCCTAGAGCGTGCACTTACTGAGAAATGCGATGAGCATATAGCTGCGAAGCAAATAACGCCTAACCTTCCTCCGTCTATGACAATGCCGAAGAAGGAGGCAGATGATGATGCAAAGATAACTCGTAAAGCGCAGCCGGAAAACCAGCGCAAAAACACCGTTCTTTTGGTTGAAGATAATCGGATCAACCAACTGGTTGCGAAAAACTTGCTAACTGAATTTGGCGTTAATGTTGATTTAGCTGAAAATGGTGAGGATGCAATCAACGCTGTTGCCGCGACAAAGTATCCACTAGTACTGATGGACATACAAATGCCCGTAATGGATGGTATGGATGCCACTAGAGCGCTCAGAAAGAACTATGATAAGCAAACCCTACCCATTGTCGCCTTAACCGCTAACGTGACTGAGCAGGAAGTTTCACAATATTTGGCATTAGGCATGAATGCCCATCTAAGCAAGCCTTATGAAAAGGACAAAATTAAAGCCTTGCTACATGATTACCACTTAATTACGGAAGAGTAATAAACCTCGCAACCTATAGAATTAAAAGCCTATCCTCATTGCCAAAACTAGCCTTGCTAATCTCAGGCTCATACAGAGAAGTGTGAACAAGCGATTTGTTCTAGGGCTGACAATGAGGTTTGTCTATTAATTAGTTTTAGCTAGATATAAAGCAGAAATAAAGGGAATAGCTGTAAGAAGCACATTCGCAATGAAAAACTAAGGCATCTCGTTGATTGGGTTCAAATTTCAGCGATAAAAAAACGGAGCCTAAGCTCCGTTTTTTAGTCTTTCACTTAAAGCGTGGTTTATGCTTCAGTGTTAGCTTCTTCTGTTTCAGCTGCTTCTTCAACAACTGGACGATCTACTAACTCAACATAAGCCATAGGCGCTTTATCACCAGTACGGTAACCGCATTTAAGAATGCGAGTGTAACCACCTGGACGCTCTTGGTAACGAGGACCAAGTTCGCTGAATAAAAGACCTACTACTTCTTGGTCACGTGTACGAGCGAATGCTAAACGACGGTTTGCAACGCTGTCAGTTTTTGCCAATGTAATTAGTGGCTCAACTACGCGACGTAATTCTTTAGCTTTAGCAACAGTAGTTTTGATCACACCGTGCTTAACTAAAGAGCTTGCCATATTGCGGAACATCGCTTGGCGATGACTGCTATTACGGTTTAACTGGCGACCGCTTTTACGATGGCGCATAAGTTAATCCTTCTCTACTATTAGGTTACGATATCGATTTAGTCGTTATCAGCAATGCTTTCTGGTGGCCAGTTCTCTAGGCGCATACCTAAAGATAAACCACGAGACGCTAACACGTCTTTGATTTCAGTAAGTGACTTCTTACCTAAGTTAGGTGTTTTAAGAAGTTCTACTTCTGCACGCTGTACTAAATCACCGATATACTGAATTGCTTCTGCTTTTAAACAGTTCGCTGAACGAACAGTTAACTCTAAGTCATCAACAGGACGAAGAAGAATTGGGTCAAATAGAGGTTTCTCTTCTTTTTGCTCCACTTCTGTCACATCACGTAACTCAACAAACGCATCTAGCTGTTCAGCTAAAATAGTTGAAGCGCGACGGATAGCTTCTTCTGGATCCAACGTACCGTTAGTTTCCATGTCGATAATTAGCTTATCTAGATCTGTACGTTGTTCAACACGTGCAGAATCTACGTCATAAGCAATTCTTTCTACAGGACTGAATGAAGCATCAACCAATAAACGGCCAATTGCTCGCTCTTCTTCTTCGGCTTCGCGACGAGTAGAAGCTGGAACGTAACCACGACCTAACTCTACTTTGATACGCATGCTGATAGAGCCGTCACCTGTTAAGTGACAAATAACGTGCTCTGGATTTGCAATTTCTACATCACCATCATGCTGAATATCAGCAGCCGTAACAGGGCCTTCACCAGACTTTGTGATCGTTAGAACAGCTTCGTTTTTGCCTTCTAAGCGAACGGCTAGTCCTTTAAGGTTCAGCAAAATTTCGATGATGTCCTCTTGAACACCTTCTTTACTGCTGTACTCGTGTAATACGCCATCAATTTCTACTTCAGTGACAGCACAACCTGGCATTGAAGATAGTAAAATACGACGTAAAGCGTTACCTAAAGTGTGACCAAAACCACGCTCTAATGGCTCTAGTGTAACTTTAGAGCGAGTAGGGCTGATAGTTTCAACATCTACTAAACGTGGTCTTAAGAATTCGGTTACAGAACCCTGCATTGTGTCCTCTCTTAAAGTTCAGCTTTACTTCGAGTAAAGCTCGACAATCAACTGTTCATTAATTTCAGCAGACAAGTCTGAACGCTCAGGAACACGCTTGAACACGCCTTCCATTTTCTTGTTGTCTACTTCAACCCAGACTGGCTTCTCGCGTTGTTCAGCTAATTCTAAAGCAGCAACGATACGCGCTTGAGTTTTAGCTTTTTCACGGATTGAAACCACATCTTCTGCTTTAACAGTGAAAGATGGAATGTTTACAACAACACCGTTTACTACGATTGCTTTGTGGCTCACTAGCTGACGTGCTTCAGCACGTGTGCTTGCGTAACCCATGCGGTAAACTACGTTGTCTAAACGAGTTTCTAAAAGTTGTAACAAGTTTTCACCTGTGTTGCCTTTTAGACGAGCCGCTTCTTTGTAGTAGTTACGGAATTGCTTCTCTAATACACCGTAGATACGACGTACTTTTTGTTTTTCACGAAGCTGAACACCATAGTCAGATAAACGACCGCGACGCGCGCCGTGCTGACCTGGGATAGTTTCGATTTTACATTTAGTATCGATCGCGCGAACACCAGACTTAAGGAATAAGTCAGTACCTTCACGACGGCTAAGTTTTAGCTTAGGACCTAAATATCTTGCCATTTTCTTTCTCCAACTATCCTAATTAAACGCGACGTTTCTTAGGAGGACGACAACCATTATGAGGAATAGGAGTAACGTCAGTAATGTTGGTGATTTTAAAACCAGCAGCATTTAAGGCACGGATTGCAGATTCACGACCTGGACCTGGACCTTTAACGAATACTTCAATATTCTTCAAACCAAACTCTTGCGCAGCTTTACCAGCGCGATCTGCAGCTACCTGAGCAGCAAATGGAGTAGATTTACGTGAACCACGGAAACCTGAACCACCAGCAGTTGCCCAAGATAATGCATTACCTTGACGGTCTGTAAGAGTTACGATTGTGTTGTTGAAAGAAGCATGGATATGAGCCATGCCATCAGCAACTTGTTTTTTTACGCGCTTACGCGTACGAACTGGAGTTTTAGCCATGTCTAATTACCTCGCTACTTTTTAATAGGCTTACGAGGACCTTTACGGGTACGCGCATTAGTTTTAGTGCGTTGACCACGTAGAGGAAGACTGCGACGATGGCGAATACCACGGAAACAGCCAAGGTCCATCAGACGCTTGATGTTCATAGAAACTTCACGGCGTAAGTCACCTTCAACGGTGTACTTATCCACTTCTGCACGAAGCAAATCAATTTGAGCTTCGTCTAATTCGCTGATCTTAGTAGATTCTGCGATACCAGTTGCCGCCAAAATTGCTTTTGAGCGAGTTAAACCGATACCGTAAATCGCAGTAAGGGCAATTACTGCATGCTTACGATCAGGGATGTTAATGCCAGCGATACGGGCCACTAACACATCTCCTATATTTAAAAATTAATAACCACAGGTTGAAAAGCCCGTTAGGATACTCAACCTGAACCTTTTTGCAAAGCGAAGCGGCATTATACAGAAATATCTCCATAATGCCACTTCTAAAAGATTTAGCTAGCTAAGGGTAAATTAACCTTGGCGTTGCTTGTGCTTAGGGTCGGTCTTGCAAATTACACGAACAACACCTGCACGCTTAACAACTTTACAGTTGCGGCAAATCTTTTTTACGGATGCACGAACTTTCATCTTACTACTCCGTTAAACCTTATCGGCCGTAGCCTTTAAGATTAGCTTTTTTAAGCACGCTGTCATATTGATGAGACATCAAATGAGTTTGTACTTGTGCCATAAAGTCCATGATTACTACAACAATGATAAGTAGCGATGTACCACCAAAGTAGAACTGAACGTCCCACGCAATCATCATAAACTCAGGAACCAAACATATAAAAGTAATGTATAACGCACCCGCTAAGGTTAAACGCGTCATTACTTTATCGATATATTTCGAAGTCTGCTCACCAGGGCGAATACCTGGAATAAACGCACCAGACTTTTTCAGGTTATCTGCTGTTTCACGCGGGTTGAAAACCAACGCCGTGTAGAAGAAGCAGAAAAAGATTATCGCAGCAGCTAGTAGCATTACATACAGAGGCTGACCCGGAGAAATTGCCATTGACAAGTTCTGGAAGAAATCAGCTACCGCACCATCACCTTGACCAAACCAGTTAGCCAATGTTCCAGGGAACAAGATAATGCTTGAAGCGAAAATTGGTGGAATAACACCAGCCATATTCACTTTCAATGGTAAATGCGTACTTTGTGCAGCAAACACCTTACGGCCTTGTTGACGTTTCGCGTAGTTAACAACGATACGACGTTGACCACGTTCAACAAATACAACAAAGAAGGTTACTGCAAACACTATCACTGCAATTAGCAATAATACTAATAAGTGCAATTCACCTTGACGCGCCATCTCTGCTGTTTGACCAACAGCGGATGGCATACCAGCAACAATACCAGCGAAAATTAAAATCGAGATACCATTACCAATACCACGTTCGGTAATTTGTTCACCTAACCACATTAAGAACATGGTGCCGGTAACCAAAGAAACGACCGCAGTGAAGTAGAAGCCCATACCTTCGTTAATCACGAGGCCAGGCATCATAGCCGGTAAACCACGAGCAATCGCGATTGACTGAACTGTTGCTAATACTAAAGTACCGTAGCGAGTGTACTGGCTGATCTTACGACGTCCAGCTTCACCTTCTTTTTTCAGTTCAGCCATTGCTGGGTGAACTACAGTTAATAACTGCATGATAATCGAAGCTGAAATGTACGGCATAATACCGAGTGCCAGTACAGAGGCACGCTCAAGTGCACCACCAGAGAACATGTTAAACATTTCTACGATGGTGCCCTTTTGTTGTTCAAACAACTGAGCTAATACAGCGGCGTCAATACCAGGGATTGGCACAAATGATCCAAGTCTGAACACGATAAGTGCAAGTACCACGAACCATAATCTTTGCTTAAGCTCGGTTAGTCCACCTTGAGCTTTATCCGTACCTGGTTTAGCCATAGTCTGTATTATTCCTCGATTTTACCGCCAGCAGCTTCAATGGCTGCACGTGCGCCTTTAGTAACACCAATACCACGAATTGTTACAGGCTTAGTGATCTCGCCAGAAAGCATGATCTTAACTGTTTCAATGTTACGCGTGATAAGGTTAGCGTCTTTTAACGTGTGAATGTCAACAACATCGCCTTCGATTTTGTTCAACTCGTGTAAACGAACTTCAGCGTGAACTAAAGACTTACGAGAAGTGAAACCGAACTTAGGTAAACGTTGTTTTAAAGGCATTTGACCGCCTTCGAAACCAGGACGTACGCCACCGCCAGAACGAGACTTCTGACCTTTGTGACCGCGACCACCTGTTTTACCTAAACCAGAACCGATACCGCGACCTACACGTTTCTTGGCTGATTTAGCGCCTGGTGCAGGAGATAATGTATTTAAACGCATAATTAGTCCTCCACCTTAATCATGTAATGTACTTGATTAATCATACCGCGTACAGAAGGAGTATCTTCTAACTCTACTGTGTGGTTGATACGACGTAAACCAAGGCCACGTAATGTCGCACGGTGCTTAGGTAAGCGACCGATTGAACTTTTAACTTGAGTTACTTTAACTGTTTTAGCCATGCTTGATTACCCCAAGATGTCAGCAACGTTTTTACCACGCTTAGCAGCTACAGACTCAGGCGACTTCATGTTCGCTAGAGCACCGATAGTTGCGCGTACAACGTTGATTGGGTTAGTAGAACCGTACGCTTTAGATAGTACGTTCTGAACGCCAGCAACTTCTAGTACTGCACGCATCGCACCACCGGCGATGATACCTGTACCTTCAGAAGCAGGTTGCATGTAAACTTTAGAACCTGAGTGACGACCCTTAACTGGGTGCTGAAGAGTAGTACCCTTCAAGTCAACAGTTACTAAGTTACGACGAGCCTTTTCCATTGCTTTTTGGATTGCAGCAGGAACTTCACGTGCCTTACCGTAACCAAAACCAACGCGGCCATTACCGTCACCAACTACAGTTAATGCTGTGAAACTGAAAATACGACCACCTTTAACCACTTTTGATACGCGGTTAACAGCGATTAGCTTTTCAGCCATATCTGTTTGTTGTTGTGTGTTTTCTACATTAGCCATGATCAACTCCTAGAACTGAAGGCCAGCTTCACGAGCTGCTTCTGCTAACGCTTTTACGCGACCGTGGTAACGGAAACCAGAGCGGTCAAATGCTACAGACTCAATGCCTTTAGCTTTTGCGCGTTCTGCGATTGCTTTACCTACAGCAGTTGCTGCAGCGATGTTACCAGTTTTTTCAACTTGTGCTTTCACTTCTTTGTCTAGAGTAGATGCAGAAGCAACTACTTCAGAACCAGTTGGAGCGATAAGTTGTGCGTAAATGTGACGAGGAGTACGGAATACGACTAAACGATTCGCACCCAACTCGCTGATTTTTGCACGTGCACGTTTTGCACGGCGTAAACGAGATGTTTTCTTATCCATCGTATTACCCTACTTCTTCTTAGCTTCTTTACGGCGAACGTGTTCGTCATCGTAACGGATACCTTTACCTTTGTAAGGCTCTGGCTCACGGTATGAACGAATGTTTGCAGCAACTTGACCAACCAACTGCTTGTCTGCACCAGTAAGTACAACTTCAGTTTGGCTAGGAGTTTCACACTTGATTCCTTCAGGAATAGCGTGATCAACTGGGTGAGAGAAACCTAAAGAAAGGTTTAACACTTTACCAGCAGCTTTTGCACGGTAACCAACACCATTAAGAATTAATTTCTTAGTGAAGCCTTTGCTTACGCCTTCCACCATGTTGTTGATGTTAGCGCGCGCTGTACCAGCTTGCATCCACGCAGCTTTGCTTTCTTCAGCAACAGTTGTAGTAAGAGTGTCGCCTTCTTGAGCAACATTTACTAAGCTGTTGATAGTGCGAGAAAGTTCGCCTTGTGGACCTTTAACAGTAATGTCTTGACCTGATAACGTAACAGTAACGCCAGCAGGAATTGACACAGGTGCTTTTGCAACACGAGACATATTCTTGCTCCTTACGCTACGAAACCGATGATCTCGCCACCTAGGCCCGCATTGCGAGCAGCGCGATCAGTCATTAAACCTTTAGAAGTAGAAACAATAGCAATACCTAAGCCTGCTAATACTTGTGGTAATTCGTCACGACCTTTGTATACACGTAGACCTGGACGAGAAACACGTTTGATTGTTTCGATTACTTCTTTACCTTCGAAGTATTTCAGCTCAACAGTTAGCTCAGGCTTAACGTCGCCCGCTACTGCGAAATCTGAAATGTAACCTTCTTCTTTAAGCAAGTTAGCAATAGCTACTTTTAGCTTTGAAGAAGGCATAGTTACTGCAGTTTTAGTTGCAGCTTGACCGTTGCGGATGCGTGTAAACATGTCCGCGATAGGATCAGTCATCATAATTGCTTTCTCCTTATTACCAACTAGCTTTCTTAAGACCAGGTACTTCACCGCGCATCATGTGCTCACGCAACTTGATACGGCTTAAACCGAACTTACGTAGGTAACCGTGTGGACGGCCAGTTACGTTACAACGGTTACGTTGACGTGAAGAACTTGAATCACGTGGTAAAGATTGAAGTTTTAATACTGCATCCCAACGCTCTTCTTCAGAAGAGTTTACGTTTGAGATAATTTCTTTAAGTGCACGGCGCTTTTCTGCGTACTTAGCGACTAATTTAGTGCGCTTAGCTTCGCGTGCTTTCATAGATGATTTAGCCATAACTCTACACCTTATTTCTTGAACGGGAAGTTAAAGGCAGTCAGCAAAGCACGACCTTCCTCGTCAGATGCCGCAGTAGTAGTGATAGTAATATCCATACCACGGATCTTATCGACTTTATCGTAGTCGATTTCAGGGAAAATGATTTGCTCACGCACGCCCATGCTGTAGTTACCACGGCCATCGAACGATTTCGGGTTCAAGCCACGGAAGTCACGGATACGAGGAACTGAAATAGAGATTAAACGCTCTAAGAATTCCCACATGCGCTCACCGCGCAGAGTTACTTTTGCGCCAATAGGGTAGCCTTCACGAATTTTGAAGCCAGCAACTGATTTGCGTGCTTTCGTGATTAAAGGCTTTTGACCTGAGATTGCAGTAAGATCATTTGTGGCGTTTTCTAATACTTTTTTATCAGTAATAGCTTCACCAACACCCATGTTTAGGGTGATCTTTTCAATCCGAGGGACTTGCATGACACTTTTGTATTCGAACTTCTTTTGAAGCTCAGCTACAACTGTATCTTTGTAAAAATCATGCAGTTTCGCCATCGTTTACTCCAATATTAAACTAATTCGTTATTAGACTTGAAGAAACGAACTTTTTTGCCGTCTTCAATTCTAAAACCAACACGATCCGCTTTGCCCGTCGCAGGGTTAACGATCGCTACGTTTGAAACGTGGATTGGTGCTTCTTTTTCAATGATGCCACCAGCTTGCTGTAACTGAGGTACAGGCTTCTGGTGCTTCTTAACTAAGTTAACGCCTTCCACAAATACTTTGCTGTCTTCAACAAGAACTTTGGTAACTTTACCAGTTTTGCCCTTGTCTTTACCTGCAAGTACAATTACTTCATCATCACGACGAATCTTAGATGCCATTATCGTGACTCCTTATAGTACTTCTGGTGCTAGTGACACGATTTTCATGAACTTTTCAGTTCTTAGTTCACGTGTTACTGGCCCGAAAATACGAGTACCAATTGGCTGTAAGTTAGCATTTAACATTACTGCCGAGTTGCCGTCGAAACGAATGGTAGAACCATCTGAACGACGTACGCCCTTTTTAGTGCGCACCACTACCGCGTTTAAAACATCACCTTTTTTAACTTTGCCGCGAGGAATTGCTTCCTTCACTGCAACTTTGATGATATCGCCAATGCGTGCGTAGCGACGGTGCGAGCCACCAAGGACCTTTATACACTGTACACGCTTTGCGCCACTGTTATCAGCAACATCAAGCTGTGATTGCATTTGGATCATTTATATGTGCTCCGCTGTTAATAAATTCAAGGCCAGAAATTTGACCCGTCACTGCCTTTAAAACCCAACCGGAATTCGGCGGGCGCGAGATTATAACACCACCCATTTTAAAATGGTACTTTATTTGAACAATTAAATTAATTGGCGAAATTAAAGACTGAAAATGGATAATTAACTACCGCTAGCTATGCCATTTTACATTGATGAGTTAACAGACAACTGTATCAATTGGTTACCCAAAAGCTATTTTTATTGGCTAGGTTTTAATCATACTTAACAAGAACTTCTTTGCCGCAGAGCCTTCAATCTCTAATTCGTGTTCCGTCACTATTTGCTTTTTTTCGGGGGTTTGCTCCAGAGACAGCGCATTGAGGCGATTTTTAATGGCTAATACTTTGTCTTTCTTGCTGTCACCTGCTGAGAATTCCGCAACATTTTTCAGTATGGATTGCGAGGTATCTACTTGCTCAGGCTTCTTGCTAGTTTCATTGTTTGCAAGCCCTACTACTATTGTCATCTTTACTATTTACAAAGTAACAATTTTTCCAAGACTATTAGGCTAAAAACACCGATAATTACAGGAATACTTATTATCGCTTGAACGCAGTCTGTTAGCTGCTCAGCAAAGCAGTAACTTTATCGACGTAAGTTACTCGCGTGTTATTAGGATCCTCTATGGAAATCAAGGTTAACTTTCTTGACAACCTTCGCTTAGAAGCGAAGTTTGATGACTTTACCGTTATCGCTGACCAACCCATCCGCTATAAAGGTGATGGTTCAGCACCTAGCCCATTTGATTACTTTTTAGCATCTTCCGCATTGTGTGCAGCTTACTTTATTAAGGTGTACTGTAAGGCCAGAGATATCTCTACCGATAACATTCGCCTATCACAAAACAATATTGTCGATCCTGAAGATCGCTACAATCAAATTTTCCAGATTAACGTTGAGCTGCCAGACGATATTTCGGAAAAAGACAAGAAGGGAATTCTACGTTCAATTGAACGTTGTACCGTTAAAAAAGTGGTCCAAACCGGCCCAGAGTTTAAAATTGAAACCGTCGATAACCTAGACGCCGACAACCAAGCCATGATCATGGTATCGCCGGACGAAGCTGCTTCCACTTACATTCTGGGTAAAGACTTACCACTAGAAAAGACCATCGAGAACATGACAGGCATTCTCGAAAACTTGGGCATGAAAATTGAAGTCACCTCATGGCGTAATATTGTTCCTAATGTGTGGTCACTGAATATTCGCGATGCCGCCTCCCCCATGTGCTTTACTAATGGTAAAGGGGCAACCAAAGAAAGTGCGTTATGTTCCGCACTTGGCGAATTTATTGAACGCCTAAACTGCAACTTCTTTTACAATGACCAGTTCTTCGGTGAGGAAATGGCGAACGCAGATTTTGTTCACTACCCAAATGAGAAGTGGTTCCAGCTAACCGAAGATGACAGCTTACCGACTGGCCTTTTGGACGACTATACACTGGAAATTTACAACCCAGATGATGAATTATGTGGCTCGCATTTAATTGATACTAACTCAGGTAATATTGAGCGTGGTATTGTTGCCCTCCCCTATCAGCGTCATTCAGACGGTGAAACCGTATATTTCCCATCGAACCTAATTGAGAACTTATTCCTCAGTAACGGTATGAGCGCCGGCAACAACATTTTCGAAGCACAAGTACAGTGTTTATCAGAAATTTTTGAACGCGCCGTTAAACGTCAGATCATTGAACAAGAAATTGTACTACCTGATGTCCCGCTAGCAGTATTGGAAAAATACCCAGGCATTCTTGCGGGTATTCAAGGGTTAGAAGAGCAAGGTTTCCCTGTCGTTGTTAAAGATGCGTCGCTTGGCGGCCAATTCCCAGTAATGTGTGTCACGCTTATGAACCCAAGAACGGGGGGCGTATTTGCATCATTCGGTGCACACCCTAGTTTTGAAGTCGCATTAGAGCGCAGTTTAACCGAGTTACTCCAAGGCAGAAGCTTTGAAGGCTTAAACGATGTACCAAAACCAACGTTCAATAGTATGGCGGTACAAGAGCCTGAAAACTTTGTTGAACACTTTATAGATTCAACCGGTGTCATTTCATGGCGCTTCTTTAGTAGCAAGGAAGATTACGAGTTTGTGGAGTGGGATTTCTCTGGCACAAATGAAGAAGAAAACCAGCAGTTACTCGCCATTTTGGAGTCACTTGGTAAAGAGGTGTATATCGCTACTTATGATGATTTAGGCGCTACGGCATGTCGTATTTTAGTACCTGATTATTCGGAAGTTTATCCAGTCGAAGATTTGATTTGGGACAATACCAACAAAGCCCTACACTACCGTGAAGATATTCTTAACCTTCATCGCTTATCAGAAGACGAGCTAATCGATTTAGTAGAGCGCTTAGAAGAAAGTCAGTTGGATAACTACATTGATATTCGCACGCTAATTGGCATTGAGTTTGACGAGAATACGGTATGGGGACAACTCACCATTATCGAACTTAAAATTTTGATCTACTTAGCGGTTGGTGGCTTAGAGCAAGCTTTTGAACTCATTGGCGACTTCCTTCAATACAACGACAATACCGTTGAACGCACTATGTTCTTCCGCGCAGTACACAACACACTGGAAGTTGCATTAAATGAAGCGCTTGAATTCGAACATTACCAAACAGCATTCAATCGTATGTATGGTGAAGATCGTATGAGCGAAGTGATCGGACTTATTAATGGTACTGATAACTTCCATGGCTTGACTGAAACCAGCATGGCACTAGAAGGAATTGAGCCGCACCTACGTTTGATTGAAAGCTATAAGAAGTTGCATCAAGCAAGGGCGAAAAAAGCCTCATAGCGTTTAGTATTTGGAAGTAGCGCTACTGCTTTTTTAGTAGCGCTTTTTCTTCTAGCTATACGGCTTTACCCTCTGAAGATATGGGTATCACCTGCCAGTTCATATTTTTCTAGATATCGCCCAATAGAGCCAAACGACGTTGTTTTTACTTTTCCTTTGTGATCCCGAGTCGTTACACCATCGGCAAACAAACCACCCAAAGCTAATTTAAAGCCACTGACCCTAACCCGCTGAGGTTCAAAATATTCACGCGCGTTCGCTTTTAACTGGCGCTTGTCAGTCGTTTGATAAATCGCTGCATTAATAATATCAAGTGTATGCTCGGTACAATTTTGATACTGACTGTTAAACGGATTTGCGATTAACGAATATTTAGGATTATGTAGTAACTGATTCTTACCACTGGTAATAACTTCAATAATCTTGGTTTGCAGCTCAGGTGTAGGAATTATAATGCCAGCTTTTAGGTCGTAAGCACCCCAGAAAAAATCAACAGGGTAATCTGTTACCAATGCGCTTTTTCCTCCATCTTCAGAGTCTTGATAAAGGTTGTGAATCGCATAGCCATTGACCCTATCACCATGACCTAAAGTGATTTGAGAGTACACGGCAATTGCTGTATGAGTAAACTCAATGCCTTTTGGTAGTTTTGATTGTGGCTGCCCAACTCTAGCAATAATAAAGGCTCTAGCACCTTGTTTGGCAGCATACTTTTCAACGTTTTTGGCAAACTTAGCGATTTGCTCAGGTTTAAATCTCGCTTCGGCGACTTGGTTGCTGCCAGCAAACGCGTTAAACGCTACGAAAGTTAACACGACTAAAAATAAGTTTTTCATATCTGCTTCCTGCTACTCATAAATAATTGGCGACTATCTTTCACTATGGTTTCGTTAGTTACACTCTACTAAACAAAGGCGTTATTGCTTTTTCATTACTTCAGCGGGAGAACGATCAACGGTGATCGTGAGTTCTGTAACTTCTAACTCAACAGGGTGATGATGTTTAACGCTACGAGCACTGCTAGTTGCCGCATCTGACATTCCCTCTGCCAGCTCAACACTCGCAACGCCCGCGCTCACCGCAACACTCCCCCCTACGAGTAATGGCACAGCAACTACCGCACTTGCAACTTGAGCACTGCCAGCCGCGCCATGAGAAAGGGCTAAAGCAGAGTGTTTGCTTGCTTTACTACCATGATTAGTTGATGGCTCTGCGAAAGCCGCAGAAGAAGTAAACATAGCGCTAATTAAAAGAGCGCAAGTAGCGAATTTAGGCATTGAATCGATAAATGTGTTCATCAGTTTTTCCTTAACAGTTGAATTGCTATATAACTTAGTCAGAGGCGAGCGACCTGTAAATCAAGCTGTTTGATGTATTACTTAAAACAACTTAAAGTATTAAATTCTTATACTTCAGCGTGATATGGGACAAGGAATGAGCCAGATAAAACAGGTAACGGATACACTTAAGCTGCTACTCAAGCAGCACAGTATTACCTATCGTCATATAGCTGACGTGTTAGATATGAGCGAGGCAAATATCAAACGCGTATTTGCAAATCACAGTTTTTCGCTCGAACGGCTAGAGCAAATTTGCAATATCATCAACCTAACCCTGTCAGACCTTTTCGCTCTCTCAGCAAAGCAACAACAAGAAAAAATCACAGAGCTCACCCTTGAACAAGAACAAGAACTTATCGACAACCCCAAACTCCTCTTAATGGCTGTACTAGTGAGAGACTACTGGAAGTTTGAGGAAATTATTGAGCACTATGATATCGAACTGCATGAAGCCATTCGGTTAATGATAAAGTTGGACAAAATCAAACTGATTCAGCTATTACCTAATAACAACTACAAGCTGCTTATCGCTCAAGATTTTCGTTGGATTAGTAACGGGCCGTTAGAAAGATTTATGGAAAAAGAAGTGCTTAATCGCTTTATGGCCAGCAAGTTTGATAGTGAAGACAGCTTTCGCTTTTATCTGCGAGGACGATATTCGCAAACGTCGATTGATATTATTCAACGGAAACTAAACCAATTAACCAAAGAAGCTGCCGAACTCAATATCGAAGACAGTAACCTGCCACTCAACAAGCGTAAACATATGGGGATGCTCTTCGCCATGCGCCCATGGGAGCCATCGCTATTTGAACAGTTCAGGAAGCCAAACTCAAACCATAGCATGCCATAATCGCTATACCTTAGCATTTAGCAATGCCCGAGCAGTTCATAAAGGGACTAAGTCTAGCTTATTGCTACTTGCAGTCTTATCAGCCTAGCCTTTGGAAATGCAGATTTACTTTTGTTCACTGGCAACCAATACTCATTGCCGTCAACACACATGGTTTTAGCCAATTAAGAATAAATATGGAGAAAAGAACATGAACGGAAAACCCACCAAAGCATTTGTTTTAGTATCTATCGCAATGTTAATTTCAGGTATAGCAAGTTTTTGTATCGGCTTACTAAACGCTCAAATGGAACTTAATGAAAAAGGCTACTACTTCGCTATTCTTGTTTTTGGCCTGTTTTCCTTTGTCTCGCTACAAAAAACGGTGAGAGATAAATTAGAAGGTCAAACCATTTCAAAACCCTATGTGCTGATGTGCTGGGTAGCGGCAGCGGCCGCAATTGCTATGCTAACTATAGGTTTAATAAATGCTGACTTATTGCTAAGTGAAAAAGGCTTTTATGCCATGGCTTATTTCCTCAGTGGATTCGCTGCGATAACTGTACAGAAAAATGTTAGGGATAATATTGCTGTTTCATCACACGTAGCGACAGTAATTGAACAACAAGAGTCCGCAGAAGAACAATCGATATAGCCTACTGCAAATACTGACATTGCTTTGTTGCGCGGTATACATCTCAGCAACGAGGCGATTTTAATCTGACAAAACTAGCAAGGCATAATAAAACCTTGCTAGTGAGCTTCACAGATAAACTCGCTATTTTATTCAAACGCAGTTACTTTTGAGCAAAGCCTTATCAGTTGACGGGTTTGAAGGTAAAGGTAGATAAGTTTGTGAGATAAATGTTTCTAGACTAAAAAGAGCAGTTTCGGGATGCCTTTGAGAAAAGCGCGAGAAGTCTATTTTATGTAGACTATCGTCAACAAGGTTTTTCAAAAAGCGACTCATATTCCCTTCTAAACTCGATTGAAAAATGTCGATAACAACATTCATCTCGCAGGGTTTTATATCTTGTTGCTGATAATCAGCCAGCATGGCAAGTGCTTTAGCACCCAAAACGACATGCCCCCCTAATGAAACGTCGAGCGCAGAATTTAGGTTGGTTTCATCCCAGTTCATTCCTCCTACCGTTACAGGATAAGATAGGTTCGCGTCTTGAACTGCTTCCAATGCTCCAAGTGCCATAGGGTCATTAGCCGACCAAATTATATCGACACGGGCGCGTTGAAGAATGCCCTTTACCTTTATATATGCTTCGGCTTTTGACCAATTTGCCACAGGATAATCTATTAACCTGACCTGCTTATGCGCTGATAAGACCTGCTGTAGACCCTGTGCTCTTTCAATAGCCGCGGCAGAAGCAAAGTCTCCTATCAACGCAAGCAAGTTAATAGAGCCTGAGTTTTTATCATGCAAAGAAATCAACTCACTCAATAAGTATTCACCTGCTTTCCTGTTGTCCGGCACAACACTGCCAATGAGAGATTTTTGCTCTGATTCAGATAAGCTCTCACGTTCTTTATCGTTAAACCCATTTAATAGCGCAAAAACGGGAATTTCATGTTCAGCGAATAGTTTAAGTTGCGCGAGCCCGCTGCCCTTTTCATTAACGATAATGGCGTAATCAGGATTGTGCTCCAATGCTTCATTCGCTAATGCCTTCATTTGAATATGATTTCTGTTAGCAAAAAGAGTAATTAATTCAACATTCAAATCATCGGCAGCAGCTTGCATGATTTTACTGACATTCGACCAAAAGTGTCCGGTTGCATCTCCTTGAGCATGGCCTGGGTTGATGAATACAACTTTAAAATCTTTTGCAAGATCTTGCGCTGCAGCTACAGGGCTACAAAGTAAGAAGGATATAATTAAGATCCAGAGGGTGTACCTTTTCATGACAAGAATCGTTTGTAGATCAACCAGTAACACGTTTGCTAATTGTTAACTATAGACTATCTATTGGCTTCTGCTTGTTGCAATTACAAGCCCCATCGAGAGCGCTACATTAGCCACTATGTCTAAACCCCATTAACATATTAAAAGCGCTTCAATAGTCACATATGTGAGGCTTATCTCTTCTTTAGTTTTTTTATTTTCGACACAGGCAATTGACGCTCGAGGCTTCTAACTCAGTTTACAGCTATCAAAATGCCTAAAAAACAAAAAGGCTCCGCTGAATTAACAGCAGAGCCTTTTTAGTATAACTAAAGTGATTTAGTAGTTAAGCGATTAAGCTTTCTCTACTACGTCAACCAAAGTCCAAGACTTAGTCTTAGAGATTGGTGCACATTCACGAATAGTTACTACGTCGCCCGCGTTACATACGTTAGCTTCATCGTGTGCTTTCAACTTAGTTGAACGCGTAATGAATTTACCGTAGATAGGGTGTTTTACACGACGCTCAATCAATACTGTGATCGACTTGTCCATCTTGTCGCTAACTACGCGACCTTGTAATGTACGGATTTTATCAGTCATTACGCACCTGCCTTCTCAGTGATGATGGTTTTAACGCGTGCAATGTTGCGACGCACTGTACGTAGCATGTGTGTTTGAGCTAACTGGCCAGTACTTGCTTGCATACGTAAGTTAAATTGCTCACGTAGTAAGTTAAGTAGTTCAGCATTAAGCTCTTCAATGCTTTTTTCTTTAAGTTCGTTAGCTTTCATTACATCACCGTTCTAGTTACGAAGGTTGTTTTGAACGGAAGTTTAGCTGCTGCAAGCTCAAAAGCTTCGCGTGCTAATTCCTCTGGAACACCTTCCATTTCATAAAGAACACGACCAGGTAGAATTTGACATACCCAGTATTCTACAGAACCTTTACCTTTACCCATACGAACCTCAAGAGGCTTCTTGGTAATTGGCTTGTCTGGGAATACACGGATCCAGATTTTACCTTGACGCTTAACGTGACGTGTCATTGCACGACGAGCTGCTTCGATTTGACGAGCTGTCATACGACCACGCTCAACAGATTTCAAACCGTAAGTACCGAAGCTAACTGTGCTACCAGTGTGTGCAAGACCACGGTTACGCAGTTTCATTTGCTTACGGAATTTAGTACGTTTTGGTTGTAACATTACTTAACTCCTACTTGCTCTTGCGGTTGTTGCGCTTCTTAGGCTTAGCTGGTGCTTCAACCTGTGCAGGCATACCACCGATAACTTCACCTTTGAAGATCCACACTTTGATACCGATAGTACCGTAAGTAGTTTCACCACGTGCAGTTGCGTAATCGATATCAGCACGTAAAGTGTGTAATGGTACACGGCCTTCACGGTACCACTCTGAACGAGCGATGTCCGCGCCGCCTAAACGACCACTAACTTCAACTTTGATACCTTTAGCACCTAAACGCATAGCGTTTTGTACGGCACGCTTCATCGCGCGACGGAACATAACACGACGCTCTAGTTGGCTAGCAATGCTGTCAGCAACTAGTTGTGCATCCATCTCTGGCTTACGTACTTCAGCAATGTTGATTTGCGCAGGTACACCAGCGATTTTAGATACGTGTAAACGTAACTTTTCTACGTCTTCACCTTTCTTACCGATAACAACACCCGGACGAGCCGTGTGAATTGTTACGCGGATAGACTTAGCTGGACGCTCGATTACGATTTTTGATAACGAAGCACGCTTTAACTTTTCAGTTAAGTATTGACGTACTAAGTGATCGCCATGAATGTTATCTGCAAACTCTTTAGTGCTTGCAAACCATGTAGACGCGAAAGGCTTGGTGATACCTAAGCGAATACCGGTAGGATGTACTTTTTGACCCATACTAATATCTCCTAGCTATCAGCAACAATCACAGTAATGTGACTAGTACGCTTAAGGATACGATCCGCGCGACCTTTCGCACGTGGCTTGATACGTTTCATCGTAGGACCATCGTCAACCATAATAGTTTTAACGAATAATTCATCGATGTCTGCACCTTCGTTGTGCTCTGCATTAGCGATCGCTGAGTTTAGAACTTTCTTAACTAAAACAGCAGCTGATTTGTTGCTGTATTCTAAGATTTCTAACGCTTTTTCAACGTGAAGACCACGGATTTGGTCTACCACTAAACGTGCTTTTTGCGCAGAACCGCGGGCAAATTTATGTTTAGCAATTGCTTCCATTTAACTTCCCCTTACTTCTTCTTCGCTTTCTTGTCCGCAGCGTGACCGCGGTAAGTGCGAGTTGGTGCAAATTCACCTAATTTGTGACCGATCATTTCATCAGTTACAAATACAGGTACGTGTTGACGGCCATTATGGACAGCAATGGTCAATCCGATCATGTTAGGGATGATCATTGAACGACGAGACCAAGTCTTAATAGGTTTCTTGTTCCCGCTTTCCAGAGCTTTCTCTACCTTCGTCAACAAGTGTAGGTCAATAAATGGACCTTTCTTGAGAGAACGTGGCATGGTATTTCCTCTTATTTAATAACTAGTACTATTACTTAGTACGACGACGTACGATGAACTTATCAGTACGCTTGTTCTTACGAGTCTTGTAACCCTTAGTAGGTACACCCCAAGGTGATACTGGGTGACGACCACCTGAAGTACGACCTTCACCACCACCGTGCGGGTGATCAACCGGGTTCATCGCCACACCACGTACGGTAGGACGAACACCACGCCAGCGCGAAGCACCAGCTTTACCAAGAGAACGTAACATGTGTTCTGCGTTACCGATTTCACCTAAAGTTGCACGACATTCCGCTTCAACTTTACGCATTTCGCCTGAACGAAGACGTAGAGTTACGTAAGCGCCGTCTTTAGCAACTAATTGTGCATAAGTACCAGCAGCACGCGCGATTTGAGCACCTTTACCAGGCTTCAATTCGATTGCGTGGATTACACTACCTAGCGGCATGTTGCGAAGTGGCAACGTGTTACCTGCTTTGATAGGTGCATCTACACCAGACTGGATTGAATCGCCAGCTTGAACACCTTTAGGTGCTAAGATGTAACGACGCTCACCGTCTGCGTATAATACTAAAGCGATGTTTGCGCTGCGGTTTGGATCATATTCCAAACGCTCAACTTTTGCAGGGATACCGTCTTTAGTACGCTTAAAGTCAATTACGCGATAGTGATGCTTGTGACCACCACCAACGTGACGAACTGTAATACGACCAGTATTGTTACGACCGCCAGACTTAGAGTTTTTCTCTAAAAGTGGTGCGTAAGGCTTACCTTTGTACAAGTCCGGGTTAACCACTTTAACGACGTGGCGACGACCCGGAGAAGTTGGTTTACATTTAACTACAGCCATTTGTACTTCTCCTATGCTTCTGCGCCAACGAAGTCGATGTCGCTACCTTCAGCAAGAGTAACGTACGCTTTTTTCCAGTCGCTACGACGACCAAAACGAGCACCTGTACGCTTTGTTTTACCCTTAACATTTAGAGTACGAACACCATCAACTTTTACTTCGAAAAGTTGCTCAACAGCGGCTTTGATTTCAGCTTTTGTAGCAGTAGTAGCAACTTTGAAAACAACCGTGTTGTTTGCTTCAGCAGCCATTGTTGCTTTTTCAGAAATGTTTGGTGCCAATAGCACTTTCAACAAACGTTCTTCGCTTATCATGCTAACATCTCCTCAATTTGCTTAACCGCACCAGCAGTCATTAATACTTTTTCGAAACCAACTAAAGAAACTGGGTCGATGCCTTGAACGTCACGAACGTCAACTTTGTATAAGTTGCGAGCAGATAAGAATAAGTTCTCGTCTACTTCTGGTGTAACGATTAATACATCTTTAAGTTCTAAACCTTTAAGCTTAGCAACTAATTCTTTAGTTTTAGGTGTATCTACTGCGAAGTCGTTAACAACCACTAAACGGTCTTGACGAACTAACTCAGAAAGGATGCTTTGGATCGCACCACGATACATCTTACGGTTTACTTTTTGGCTGTGGTCTTGAGGACGTGCAGCGAAAGTTACGCCACCAGTTCTCCAGATTGGACCACGAGTTGTACCAGCACGTGCACGGCCAGTACCTTTTTGACGCCATGGCTTTTTACCACCGCCGCTAACTTCAGAACGGTTCTTTTGCTTAACAGTACCTTGACGAGCACCTGCTGCGTAAGCAACAACTACTTGGTGTACTAAAGCTTCGTTGAATTCACGACCGAACGTTGCTTCTGAAACTTCAACAGCGCCTGACGCGTCTTTTAATGCTAATTCCATCAAAATTCTCCTCAGACGTTAGGCTTTAACAGCTGGCTTGATGATTACGTCAGCGTTTACGTGACCCGGAACTGCACCTTTAATAAGAAGCAAGTTACGTTCAGCATCTACGCGAACTAACTCAAGGTTTTGCGTAGTAACTTTCGCAGCACCCATGTGACCAGACATTTTTTTGCCTTTAAATACGCGACCTGGTGTTTGACATTGACCGATTGAACCGTTTGAACGGTGAGACAATGAGTTACCGTGTGACATATCTTGAGTACGGAAATTCCAACGCTTGATACCGCCTTGGAAACCTTTACCCTTTGAAGTGCCTGTCACGTCTACTAATTTAGTATCGTTGAATAGCTCAACAGTGATTTCGCTACCAGTTGCTAATTCTGCACCTTCGCCTTCCGCTAAACGGAATTCCCATAAACCACGACCTGCTTCGATACCTGCTTTCGCAAAGTGACCAGCTGCTGGCTTGTTTACACGGTTAGCTTTTTTAGCACCAGTAGTAACTTGAATCGCTGAGTAACCATCGTTGTCTACAGTTTTTACCTGAGCAACACGGTTAGCTTCAACTTCTAGGACAGTTACTGGAGTTGAAACGCCATCTTCAGAGAAGATGCGAGTCATACCAACTTTACGTCCAACTAGACCTATAGTCATGTTAAAACCCCCTATTAACCCAAGCTAATTTGAACGTCGACACCAGCTGCTAAGTCTAAACGCATTAATGCATCAACAGTCTTTTCAGTTGGTTCTACGATATCAATTAAACGCTTGTGAGTACGAATTTCGTACTGGTCACGCGCATCTTTGTTAACGTGTGGAGAAATCAAAACAGTGAAACGCTCTTTGCGCGTTGGTAATGGAATAGGACCACGAACCTGTGCACCAGTGCGTTTAGCAGTGTCAACGATCTCTGCTGTAGATTGATCAATCAAACGATGATCGAACGCTTTCAAACGAATGCGAATTCTTTGATTTGACATTTATCAAATCCCCTAATAAAAGAACGAACAAAGTACAGCCCATCGCCTTCATAGTGATTGAAGGGGGGTGTACCGATTATTTCATTCGACTCCCAATCGGAGTCGCTGTATAGCAAGAATTACTTGGCTTTGGCCGAAACCAGAAACTAAGTAATCTTTACATCTCACGAAGGCAATCGCCAACGTGGACGCGCATTATACTTAAACTGCTTAAAAGTGCAACACTTAATTTGAATGCCAGTTTCCGGTGGGCGAATAAAATTACGTACTAAGTAAATGATTCAGTTTTTGTTTAACCTCGGCATAAGGCAACTGCTGACATAAGCCAAAACCACTGAGAGATTTCACTTTATGGCGACCGAAGATGGGCACTGTCATGCCAGCAAGGAATCGACTCATGGTGGTGATTGAAATTGGTTGGTCGATTTTAGGGGATAAATGCGCTACCAATTCATCAGCAGCAGCTTTAATTACGTTATCTTCTGGCCACACGGTTTGTGTAGATAGGGTAAGGTTTGCCACCTGACCTCGACAGACACTGCAATGGCCACACTGTTCAGGTGCTTGGTTATCATCAAAGTAATTGGCGAGTTGCGCGGTTAAACAACCAGAAGAGTTGAAAAAAGCCACTAACCGACTTAAACGCTCAATCTCTTTACTTTCATTACTGGCAAAGTAATCAGCTAAGTACTCAGCTAACTCTTCATTATTAAGCGCCTGCTGATTAACCCGATAAACATCGGTTACCTGCTTGGTTTCGATTACAATCAGCCCTTTATCGGCTAAGTATTCCAGTGCAGTTAAAATACGTTTGCGATCACTACCGCTATGGTGGCTGATGGCATCAAAATCAGGCTGATACCAAACTTTTTTACCCGCGGAATAATCGAAAACGGTTTGTAAAAACTGTTGTCGCTCGCCCTCAAACATGGCAATAATATCTTGCGCGGTGCTAACAAACTTAAACTTAACTTCCGCAAAATAGCTATAACTTGCCTGCAGAGCCCCCGCCAGCTCAAGTTGCACTAATAAGGTTTTTAGTGGCAACTGTTTAATATTACTGGCAGTCGATAAGCGATGTAATTGTAAAGACCAATTACCATGTTCCTGCTCTTGGCGAATATCATTAAGTACATGCTCGATACCTGTTTGCTCTGGCGTATCGCCATATACGAAATTCTCTAATACGGTTAAGCCATCAAGATTCGCTAACACAATGCAATTGCTAGGCTGACCATCTCGCCCCGCACGACCAATTTCTTGGCTATAGTTTTCAATCGACTTGGGCAGGTCGTAATGAATCACAAAGCGAATGTCACTTTTATCTACCCCCATACCAAAAGCAATGGTGGCCACAACCACATGAACTTCCCCTGCCATAAACCGTTGCTGAATATCACTGCGCACTTCATTATCTAACCCCGCATGGTAAGCTTTGGCATTTACCCCTTGCTGAACTAAAAAACTCGCTACCTGCTCAGCAGACTGCTGTAAGGTGACATAAATTACACCACATGGGTTTTGCCCGCTAAATTGCTGTTGTTGATCTGCCACTACGTTTAATAACTGCGCCTGCTTTTGCTCTTCTACACAAGCAAGTACAGATAAATCTAAGTTTTGACGATAAAAGCCCGTTTGCACGATATGCTCAGGTGCGATAGCAAAGCGCTCTGCCATATCTTGTTTCACTTGTTTAGTCGCGGTTGCCGTCAACAGCAGCGTTAACGGAATATTCAACTCTTTGGCGTACGTAGGAAGTTTGAGGTAGTCCGGTCGAAAGTTATGCCCCCATTCCGACACACAATGCGCTTCATCAACGACAAGCATAGAAATAGGTAAACGATTAATCAGTTGCCGAAAGCGTTCATTCTTGAAGCGCTCAACGGATACCATCAGTATTTTAATTTCGCCATTATTAAGCCCCTGCACTACACCTTGATGTTCTTCATAGCTGAGCGTTGAATCGATACTGGCAGCATTAATACCTTTATTGCGTAAAAATGCTAATTGGTCTTTCATTAAGGCTAATAAAGGTGAGACTACTAAGGTTAGGTTTGGTAAATGCAGCGCCGCTAATTGATAGCATAAGGACTTACCCGAGCCGGTTGGAAATATCGCCAGTGAAGAATTGCCAGCCAAAAGTTGCTGAACGACTTGCTCTTGCCCTACCCTAAACTGGTCAAAGCCGAAATATTGTTGTAGTGACGGGATTAAATTCATCACAAGTTCCCTTTGCTATTGTTATGTTCAATTTTGTGGCTGTGCTTAAGTGCACCATGCTTATTTTGATTAGTTAATACCTGTGCCATTGAGCTTTATCATTGTGGATACCGTTAGAGTGCATTGGTAAATGATCATCCGATCAACCATACCTATATTCACTATAGGCAAGTATTCTAGCGTTAGTACTGAGCCACAGTGTTCTCCGTTTTACCCAGCCCATAGCATTCATAGTTAGCTGATTACTAAGCATTAGCTGAAACGTGGTTAGCACTTATTTACCTGCAAGAATCCGCTAAATTGACACAGTTCAGTGACGAAACGATTAATTTCAACTTTTTCTATGTTGGTTTTCGTTAAGTTCTGGTATACTCGCGCGGTTTTTAATCACTAACCCCTAATTGATTTTAATTAGGTACAAGCAGAGCAAGAAAATGGCAGATTTATCAAAATACAGAAATATTGGTATTTTCGCTCACGTTGATGCTGGTAAAACCACAACAACTGAACGAATTTTGAAACTTACAGGTATGATCCACAAGATCGGTGAAGTTCACGATGGTGAATCTACTACTGACTTCATGGAGCAAGAAGCTGAGCGTGGTATTACTATCCAGTCTGCTGCTGTAACTTGTGAGTGGAAAAAGCACCGTTTTAACGTAATCGACACCCCGGGTCACGTTGACTTCACAGTTGAAGTTTACCGTTCTCTTAAAGTTCTTGATGGTGGTATTGGTGTATTCTGTGGTTCTGGTGGTGTTGAGCCGCAATCAGAAACTAACTGGCGTTACGCGAACGAGTCAAAAGTTGCTCGTTTGATCTTCGTTAACAAGTTAGACCGTTTAGGTGCAAACTTCTTCCGCGTTAAAGACCAAGTGAAAAACGTACTTGGCGCTAACCCACTAGTTATGACTTTACCAATTGGTGAAGAAGACAACTTCGTTGGTGTTGTTGACGTATTATCTCAAAAAGCTTACGTATGGGATGACTCAGGTCAACCAGAAAACTACGAAGTTCAAGACATTCCAGCAGACATGGTAGACCAAGCTGCTGAATACCGTGAAATGTTAATCGAAACTGCACTAGAAGCAGACGATGACCTATTAATGGAATACATGGAAGGTGTTGAGCCGACTGAAGAGCAAATCAAAGCTTGTATCCGTAAAGGTACTAACGAACTATTGTTCTTCCCTACATACTGTGGTTCTGCATTCAAGAACAAAGGTATGCAGCTTCTTCTTGACGCTGTTGTTGACTACTTACCGTCTCCAACTGAAGTACCACCACAGCCACTAACTGACGAAGAAGGTGAGCCTACTGGTGAATTCGCACTAGTTGACGCTGAAGAGCCGTTCCGTGCGTTAGCATTCAAAATTATGGATGACCGTTTCGGTGCACTTACGTTCGTACGTATTTACTCTGGTCGTCTTAAGAAAGGTGACACAGTTCTTAACTCGTTCACGGGTAAGACTGAGCGTATCGGCCGTATGGTAGAGATGCAAGCTGAAGACCGTACTGAGCTTACTGAAGCACAAGCGGGTGACATTCTTGCAATCGTAGGTATGAAGAACGTTCAAACTGGTCACACATTATGTGACGTGAAACAACCTTGTACACTTGAAGCTATGGTATTCCCAGAGCCAGTAATCTCAATCGCTGTTTCTCCAAAAGAGAAAGGTGGTGCTGAGAAGATGGGTATCGCGATCGGTAAGATGGTTGCTGAAGATCCAACGTTCCAAGTTGAAACTGACGAAGATTCAGGTGAAACCATCCTTAAAGGTATGGGTGAACTTCACTTAGACATCAAAGTAGACATCCTTAAGCGTACTTACGGTGTTGAACTAGAAGTTGGTAAGCCACAAGTAGCGTACCGTGAAACGATCACGCAAGCGATTGAAGATTCTTACACGCATAAGAAACAATCTGGTGGTTCTGGTCAGTTCGGTAAGATCGACTACCGCATCAAGCCAGGCGAGCCAAACACTGGCTTCAAGTTCACTTCAACAGTTGTTGGTGGTAACGTTCCTAAAGAATTCTTCCCAGCGATCGAAAAAGGTTTCGCAAGCATGATGGAAGAAGGTCCAGTTGCTGGCTTCCCTGTACTTGACGTTGAAGTTGAATTATACGACGGTGGCTACCACGCAGTTGACTCGTCAGCAGTAGCTTTCGAAATCGCAGCAAAAGGTGCATTCCGTCAATCAATGCCTAAAGCTGGTGCTCAATTATTAGAGCCAGTGATGAAAGTTGACGTGTTCACGCCAGAAGACAACGTTGGTGACGTAATCGGTGACCTTAACCGTCGTCGTGGTATGATCAAAGACCAAGAAGCTGGTACTACTGGCGTTCGCATCAAAGCAGACGTTCCATTATCAGAAATGTTTGGTTACATCGGTCACTTACGTACAATCACTTCAGGTCGCGGTCAATTCTCAATGGAATTCAGCCACTACTCAGCTGCTCCAAACAACGTAGCAGAAGAAGTTATTGCTGAAGTTAAAGCACGTAAAGAAGCTAAGTAATTTAGTTTTTAAAGTGTTGCAAAAAGCCTCGCTAATGCGGGGCTTTTTTATATCTGTTTACTGTTCAAAGGCAATTGAAATTCCACCAGTTCACATAAGCCCACGCTGCTCCAAACATTGTAGCAGAAGAAGTTATTGCTAAAGTTAAAGCAGTAGATACAAGAAAAAATGCTAAGCAATCTCACGATTGAATTAGTTTTCTAAACTAGCTTGTGAGGCCGTGTCTCTTCTTACTGAAAGGCGAGGCTTTTTTATGCCCACAACTCATAACAGCTAGAGTTTGACATCTACTGTAAAACTAAACTGTTCACTTCTCCCTATAATAAAACAAATAGAGTTTTCTACTATTTTTAGCTTATTGATTTTATTAATTAAACATAATAAGTTACGGCATTATCAAGCTATTTAAAGAAGTTAAAGAGAACGATTGGAACGTCTAAATTTCTTTACTTATTGAAGGTCTAGCCGCACCTAACAACTGTTGGTGGTAGCTTGCATGAATAGCTCTCTATTAAATAATTTAGGCAAAGGATATGCTATGAGGTCTCAAGTTCTTCTATTACTCACTTTCCTGTTTTATTTCATTTCTGAACCAACATTCTCGACAGTTCTCGACAATCAATACAGTCAACTAGATCAAGCAATATCAAAAATCTGTGACAAGAAGTTAGTCTTACTTGGTGAAGATGCAAACCATGGAAGCGGTGAGACTATAAGGTTAAAAGCTGAACTAGTTAAACATTTAATCGAAAAGTGCGGATTCTCAGGCGTCTTTTTTGAAAGCCCAGTTTATGAATTTATACACTATGCCGAGTCAGTTAAGCAGAACAATGCATCTAATACGCAGGTAACTCAGTCCATTGGAGGCCTTTGGTCACGCGCTAACATGATGCATTCATTTTCATTATTCCTTCACAATAAAGCGAAAAGTGGAAAAATTAAATTAGCAGGTATTGACGCACAATTCGGAGCAAATCAGCCGTACTCTCAAAAACAGTTGCCTAAAAGACTTTCAAGTTATCTCGAACACTCCAAAGCCAATACGTGCGAGGATGAGCTTTATCGATATCTAAATTGGCAATACGATGAAAAAACGCCATTTGATAAAAATACAAAAAACCGAATTATTTCATGTGTTTCGGATATACGCATAAAGATAGGTGAGATTTCAGTAGTGAATAGCCAAAGTAGTTACGATCTGTTTATGGCTAATAACTTTATTAAGTTTCTACAGTTCAGCTCTGGTAATTACTTTAATTTACGAGATGAGCAAATGGCCAAAAATGTTTTGTGGCAGATAAACCAACTACCAGACAATAGTAAAGTAGTTGTATGGGGAGCTACAGTTCACATGGCTAAAACTTTAACACCTATTTACACACAAAAAGTTCCTATGGCTGCTCATTTGAAACAGGTTTTCAAAGATACTATGGAGAGTGTCGGCTTTACTGCACTAAGCGGGAAGTTTGGTCGCTCCCTCGACAAACTTAAAGAACTAAAACCGGCACCATTAGCAAGGTGGGCTTTAGAAGGTAACACGTACACAATTCGATACATTGATCACCATAACCTAGCGACTTTGGGGGAAATAGAAGCTCAGCCAATTCAATATAATGAAATTCATAGAGCTGACTGGTCAAAAATACTAGACAGCCTAATTGTAATTCGAAATGAAAAACCATTAGCCTATTAGTAACTGTAACTAAATATGAGAGATAAAGCACAGCGCATTGACTAATCTATTTAGCTCGGCAAAATAAGCCTCTAACGGACGTAATGATTTAACGCTATGTTACCGCTTAATAAAATTTCCAAACTAAAACTACTTGAGATTATTGGCCGCATAAATTTCTTTAAAGGGTTTACCATAGCGCAGCGCGAGTTACTGCTGCAAAAAAGTAAAGTCTATAACTGTAAGCCAAATCAATTTGTGCAATCTGAGTTAGACCACAATAGTCATTTTTATATTGTGCTATCCGGTGAAGTAGAAATACTTAAACAAGGAGGCTCTCAAGCGCTTGGTGTTATCAAAGCAGGTCAGTTTATAGGTGAAGGTAGCTTTATTAAGAAAAGGCCTAAAAGTGCTACTGCTAAAGCCTTAAACGAGGTCATTGTGCTTTGTATGGATCAAGACACCTTGCATGGCCTGCCACATGCTTTGAAGGACAAATTTAAAGATGCTGTTATTGAGGGAATGGCAGAGCGAATAGTATACCTAAGCGGACAAATCCAAGATTTTCATCACAAGTACTCCCCTGAAAGCTGATCGCACTTAGCGATCACCCTAATCCAATATCTCGCCTAACTTAATATGCACAGCCCCGCTTTCAACTATAGTTAGCTCGGTGTCTTCCGTTGCACGGACGAGCAAGCGACAATCAATTGCTGTTGAAGGAATTAATAGCATTTCTGTTATGGAAACATTTTCGACATGGTTTTTACAGCGAAGTTGGGCTTCCACATTATCACTAGCGGTTTCTAGTTGAACTTTTCGCCTAGTGATAGCGTGATAAACAGGAAGTTCTTGACTGATAGAATAACGCTTGGTTATTTCCTTGCGCTGCTCGATACTCTGCTGCACGCTATCATAATAAGACTGGTAAACCTGAGCTGATATCTCTATTCCTGATAAGGTTTTAAAGGAGTTAGCTACTTCCAGTGCAAGCCTATAATCTTGCTTGTAAAGTGCATAATCGAATAAGTTTTTTGTTGCCATGTAAGCCGAGTGATTATCTAAAAAGTCTTTTAGCATCCAAGCATCAAACACGTGCTCGCCATAGCTAAGCCAATCCTTTGTCTGTGCATAAACAAAACTACTTATAAATGCGTAAAATGCCTGTTCAGTTAAATTCTTCGTTGCTTGCTTTACATTGATCAGCTCATGTTCTGCCTTAACGGCATTGTCTTTGACTAATGACTTAGTTTTCTCATATGACTGAGCAAAGCGAGGTGATATACCATCGTTAGAGCCACTACTTAGCGCTTTATCATAACGCCATAGTAGTCTTTTCTCACTATTGATAGGCTTATCAGAAATTCTCGCTGGCTGATAAGTTAGGTTTTTAAGCCATTGCTTTGCCACCCCCGAAATATCTCTAAAGTCGCTTTTGTCTAAAACAACTATGTCAGTTGCTTTGCCTTCTTTATTGATAACAAAACTGATGTAAGCATACGATTCAACCCGAGACGCAAAGCTATCTTCACGATACTTTTTATTGGCATTATCCAATAACTTGGCAGGGATAAAGACTTGCGAGGAGCAAGCAAAAGAAAAGAACAATAAACAAAGAATATAGCGCATTAATCATCATCCATGAGTAAGAGGTGCGACAAGTAAAACAATAACTTACTTTACAGGTATCCTAACACCAGATAAAAACTAGCTAAAATCAGTTTTTATTCTTCAAGCCTAGGTGATTGAGCCAATATTGGTATTATTCCAACACTAGAACCTGCGTTTTTCAAGATTACGCCCTAATAATTGGCGTACACCTTTACAACCCCAAACGCAAAAGGCTGCTCTTACGACCTTTACCGTTTTGTATTCTAGAATCTATCGAGATTAGTTGATGCTTCTCTTAGGTATAGCGATACAACACCGGCAACTAGCATCAGCACCTTATTTCAGCTGCTTTAAATAGCACCACAACTTTACTAAACCCCAAACACAAAAAAGGCCGCTCGCGCGACCTTCTTCGTTGTCTATTCTAGAATCTATCGATATTGGTTGATGCATGTCTCAGGTGCAGCGATACAACGCCAGCACCTAGCATCAGCGCATTATTTCAGCCGCTTTCAATAGCACCACAACTTTACTAAACCCTAAACGCAAAAAAGGCCGCTTTCGCGACCTTCTTCGTTGTGTATTCTAGAATCTATCGATATTAGTCGATGATTTTAGATACAACACCAGCACCTACTGTGCGGCCACCTTCACGGATAGCGAAGCGTAAACCTTCGTCCATCGCGATTGGGTTGATTAGCTCAACAACAAACTTAAGGTTGTCGCCAGGCATTACCATTTCTACACCTTCTGGAAGCTCTACAGCACCAGTGATGTCAGTTGTACGGAAGTAGAACTGTGGACGGTAGCCTTTGAAGAATGGCGTGTGACGGCCACCTTCGTCTTTAGTAAGAACGTATACTTCAGACTCGAACTTAGTGTGTGGAGTGATTGAACCAGGCTTAGCTAGTACTTGACCACGTTGTACTTCGTCACGCTTAGTACCACGAAGAAGAACACCACAGTTCTCACCCGCACGACCTTCGTCAAGAAGCTTACGGAACATTTCAACACCAGTACAAGTAGTTGTCGTAGTTTCTTTGATACCTACGATTTCTACGTCGTCACCTACTGTGATGATACCACGCTCAACACGACCTGTTACTACAGTACCACGACCTTGGATTGAGAACACGTCTTCGATTGGTAAGATGAAGTCACCGTCGATTGCACGCTCTGGCTCTGGAATGTATGTGTCTAACTGGTTAGCAAGCTCAAGAATTTTCTCTTCCCATTGTGCTTCACCGTTAAGTGCGCCTAATGCAGAACCTTGGATTACTGGTAAGTCGTCACCTGGGAAGTCGTATTCTGAAAGAAGTTCACGAACTTCCATCTCTACAAGCTCAAGTAGCTCTTCGTCGTCTACCATGTCACACTTGTTTAAGAATACGATGATGTAAGGTACACCTACTTGGCGAGAAAGAAGGATGTGCTCACGTGTTTGTGGCATAGGACCGTCAGTAGCAGCACATACTAAGATTGCGCCGTCCATTTGAGCAGCACCAGTGATCATGTTTTTAACATAATCGGCGTGACCTGGACAGTCTACGTGTGCGTAGTGACGTGTTTCTGTATCGTACTCGATGTGAGAAGTATTGATTGTAATACCACGCTCACGCTCTTCTGGAGCGTTATCGATTTGAGCGAAATCACGAACTTCACCACCGTGAGTTTTTGTTAATACTGCAGAGATAGCAGCTGTTAAAGTAGTTTTACCGTGGTCAACGTGGCCGATAGTACCAACGTTTACGTGCGGTTTCGAACGTTCAAATTTTTCTTTAGCCATTTTACATGTACCTTAAAGATTACCAATTAAATTTAATTTTTAGCACTTAGCGACTGTTGACCACTGAGCAGCAAGGCACTGATTGTAGAGAATGCGAATTCTCTTGTCAAAGCAATGCCAGTGCCTTGTGCACCACCACTAAAGTGCGAGAAAGTTCACCTTTAAAAAAGGCTAGCCCCCTCGGGATTCAATAACTGAGTCAGCTACTGCTTTTGGAGCCTCTGCATACTTAGAAAACTCCATAGAATAAGAGGCGCGACCTTGAGTTGCACTACGTAAATCAGTTGCGTAGCCAAACATCTCTGCCAATGGCACTAGCGCGTTAACGAGCTTCATACCAGCAGGGCCTTCGTCCATCCCATCGATCATGCCGCGACGACGGTTTAAATCGCCTACCACATCACCCATGTTCTCTTCTGGCGTTGTCACTTCTACTTTCATCATTGGCTCTAGTAGTGCTGGGTTAGCTTCCATCGCACCTTTTTTAAAGCCCATTGACGCAGCGATTTTAAACGCCATTTCATTAGAGTCAACGTCATGGAAAGAACCATCGTATAACGTGACTTTAACACCAAGCAGCGGGTAGCCGGCTAATACGCCAGATTCCATCTGCTCTTTACAACCTTTTTCAACCGCTGGGATGTATTCTTTTGGAACCACACCACCAACAATTTCATTAACGAATTCGAAACCATCGCCTTCGATAGGTTCCATTTTCAACCAAACATGACCGAATTGACCACGACCACCTGATTGACGAACAAATTTACCTTCCGCTTCAACTGTTGAACGAATGCTTTCACGGTAAGCAACCTGTGGCTTACCAACGTTACAGTCAACTTTAAATTCACGCATCATGCGGTCGACAATGATATCTAAGTGTAGCTCACCCATACCAGAAATGATGGTTTGGCCTGACTCTTCATCTGTCTCTACGCGGAATGATGGATCTTCTGCCGCCAGCTTACCTAAAGCGATACCCATTTTCTCTTGGTCAGCTTTAGTTTTTGGCTCTACGGCAACTGAGATCACCGGCTCTGGGAATTCCATACGCTCTAGCGTGATAATATTGTTGTTATCACAAAGCGTGTCACCGGTAGTGACATCTTTTAAGCCGATCGCCGCCGCGATATCACCAGCGCGAACTTCTTTAATTTCTTGGCGATCGTTTGAGTGCATTTGCACGATACGACCAAAGCGCTCTTTCTTGCCTTTCACTGGGTTGTATACACTGTCGCCAGTTTGAACAACACCTGAGTAAGTACGGAAGAAAGTTAACGTACCCACAAATGGGTCAGTGGCAATCTTAAATGCCAATGCGGCAAATGGCGCATTGTCATCAGCTTCGCGAACACCTTCAGACTCGTCTTCGTTGATACCTTTAATGGCTTCAACTTCAGTTGGTGCTGGTAAGTACTCAATTACGGCATCAAGCACCGCTTGCACGCCTTTGTTCTTAAAGGCAGAGCCACAAGCACATAATACAATTTCGTTAGCAAGTGTACGTTGGCGAAGACCGGCTTTGATTTCTTCTTCTGACAGATCACCTTCTTCTAGGTATTTTTCCATCAAGTCATCATTGGCTTCAGCCGCTTCTGATACTAGGTTTTCACGCCATTCTTCGGCAAGCTCAACCATATCCGCTGGAATGTCTTCGTAAGTGAAGGTCATGCCTTGATCGGCTTCATTCCAGTTAATGGCTTTCATTTTCACTAAGTCAACAACACCAGTGAAATCTTCCTCGCTACCAATCGCTAACTGCATAGGTACAGCATTAGCACCTAAGCGGTTCTTAATTTGGTCAACAACGTTAAGGAAGTTTGCGCCCATACGGTCCATCTTGTTGACGAATACCATACGTGGTACAGAGTATTTTTCCATTTGGCGCCAAACCGTTTCGGTTTGTGGTTGTACACCTGAAGAGGCACATAGTACTAGTACTGCACCATCAAGCACACGTAATGAACGCTCTACTTCGATAGTGAAATCAACGTGACCCGGAGTATCAATGATGTTTACGCGGTGATCTTCAAATTGCGCGTCCATACCTTTCCAGAAACAAGTTGTTGCCGCCGAAGTAATAGTAATACCACGCTCTTGCTCTTGTTCCATCCAGTCCATGGTTGCGGCACCATCGTGCACTTCACCGATTTTGTGAGATAGACCCGTGTAGAAAAGTACACGTTCTGTTGTTGTTGTTTTACCTGCGTCAACGTGAGCACAAATACCGATATTACGGTAACGCTCAATAGGTGTTGTACGAGCCACTTATGTATCCTCTGTGCTAGGGCAACATTTATACGACTAATGATTATCGTTAACTTGTTGCCTTAAACTAACTTTAAAAAGTACTCAATGCAGATAAACACTTTTGAAAATTAGTCGTTGGTAAAGACGTCAATACCTTCCCTATGGGGAGTATAGAAAAGCGTAGTGACAATAAGATGTCACTACGCTTGCCTTTATATTACCAACGGTAATGTGCGAACGCTTTGTTCGCTTCGGCCATACGGTGAACGTCTTCACGTTTCTTAACCGCTGAACCTTTGTTCTCAGCTGCATCTAACATTTCGTTAGCTAGACGCTGAGCCATTGATTTTTCACCACGTTTACGAGCTGCTTCAACTAACCAACGCATGGCTAGTGCGTTACGACGTACTGGACGAACTTCAACTGGAACTTGGTAAGTAGAACCACCAACACGACGAGACTTAACTTCAACCGCTGGGCGGATGTTTTCTAGCGCTTCTTCGAAAAGGTCTAGATGTTCTTTCTCGTTGTTTTTTTCCGCTAAGATGTCTAGTGCACCATAAACGATTTTTTCTGCAACAGCTTTTTTACCATCAACCATAAGGATGTTGATGAATTTTGCTAATAATTCGTTACCGAACTTCGGGTCTGGCAATATTTTACGTTGCCCTACGACGCGTCTTCTTGGCATTTTAAATTCTCCGATATAGCTTCAGGATATTCCCAAAACAATTAAAAATTAAAAGTTAGTTTGGCCTTACTTGACGGAGAACCGTTAAGATTTAGGGCGCTTAGCACCGTACTTAGAACGGCCTTGTCTACGATCGTTAACACCTGAACAGTCAAGTGCGCCACGAACAGTGTGATAGCGAACACCAGGTAAGTCTTTAACACGACCACCACGGATTAAGATAACGCTATGCTCTTGTAAGTTGTGACCTTCACCACCGATGTAAGAAGTAACTTCGTAACCGTTAGTTAAACGTACACGAGCTACTTTACGTAGTGCTGAGTTAGGTTTTTTAGGTGTAGTAGTATATACACGAGTACATACACCACGACGCTGTGGACAAGCTTGTAACGCAGGTACGTTACTTTTTTGTACTTGTCTGACACGTGGTTTACGTACCAATTGGTTAATAGTTGCCATTATAGCTCCTGATTAAGTTAAAACATGTGCGAACATCAGTAGTACCTACCAACTTCACACCCTCTTAAACGTGTAAAAATCAAACCTTTTAAAAACTACGCAACTAGGCACAGATTAAAAGGTCGCAGAATTCTAATGGTCAAGCTTTGAACTGTCAAGCAAAAAGCGATTAAGGATCCTTTTTGAGGATATTTAAGGATCTTTGGGGAAACGAATGGTGAATTAAGGATGATAGACGGTGCTTGAATTAGTTACGACTTAGGCAATATCGAGCATTTATTTATTCAGACGAGAAAGCCCATTTGAAATACTTGTAATACTTAAATTACCAAGCTGTGGTGCAAAAGAGATATTCACATATAAAAAAGGCCGCTCAGTTGAGCGGCCTTTTCAGTCATCATTCAGTGCTATGGCTTATAACACTGGATCGTTTTGATCGTTTGACTCAGCGTCTAAGTCAGCATTTAGTGCGTCGCTTAGTGCTTGCGCTGCTTCGTCAGCTGATACTGTTACTTCTTCTTCCATCGCCGCGTTGCGCTTGCGCATACGGTCTTGGTGGTAAGCGTAACCTGTACCTGCTGGGATTAAGCGACCAACGATAACGTTCTCTTTTAGACCACGTAAGCCGTCTTTCTTACCTGCTACAGCAGCTTCAGTAAGTACACGCGTTGTCTCTTGGAACGATGCCGCCGAGATAAATGATTCAGTGGCAAGTGATGCTTTGGTAATACCCATCATTTGCATCTCGTATTCAGCTGGTTGCTTACCTGCGGCTTCAAGTTCACGGTTTGCGATGTTCACGCGTGCCACTTCTACTTGTTCACCTTTCAGGAATTCTGAATCACCACCGTCAACGATTTCACACTTACGAATCATCTGACGAACGATAACTTCGATGTGCTTATCATTGATTTTTACACCTTGTAGACGATAAACGTCTTGAACTTCGTTCACGATGTAGTTCGCAACATCTGCTACGCCACGTAGACGTAAGATATCGTGCGGCGACTCTGGACCATCGGCAATAACTTCACCTTTTTGTACAGATTCACCTTCGAACACGTTAAGTTGACGCCACTTAGGAATCATCTCTTCGTATACTGTACCGTCAGGTTGCGTGATCAATAGACGACGCTTACCTTTAGTTTCTTTACCGAAACCAATGATACCAGTCTTCTCAGCAAGAATTGCAGGCTCTTTCGGCTTACGCGCTTCGAATAAGTCAGCAACACGCGGTAGACCACCGGTAATATCACGAGTCTTCGAAGACTCTTGTGGAATACGTGCTAATGCGTCACCGATACCAACCTCTGCACCATCTTCTAGGTTAACGATTGCGTTACCTGGTAAGAAGTATTGTGCTGGAATATCAGTACCCGCGATCATCACATCGTTACCCGCTGCATCAACTAGCTTAACCATTGGGCGCATTTCTTTACCCGCAGAGCTACGTTGGTTTGGATCAGTAACAACAGTGCTAGATAGACCCGTTAACTCGTCCGTTTGACGCGTCATTGTTAAACCTTCGATTAGGTCAACAAATTTGATCTTACCTGCTACCTCAGTGATGATTGGATGCGTATGTGGATCCCAGTTTGCTACTGTTTCACCTGCTTCAATCGCTTCACCGTCTTTCTTCGCTAGTACTGCACCGTAAGGCACTTTATAACGCTCTTTCTCACGACCTAACTCGTCAATAACTGTCAGCTCAGAAGAACGTGAAGTAATAACTACGTGACCTTCAGAGTTGTTAACGAACTTAGCATTTTGCAGTTTAAGCGTACCAGTGTTCTTCACTTGTACTGAGTTTTCTGCCGACGCTCGTGATGCCGCACCACCGATGTGGAAGGTACGCATGGTTAGCTGTGTACCTGGCTCACCGATTGACTGTGCAGCCACAACACCAACCGCTTCACCTTGGTTGATCATATGACCACGTGCTAGGTCACGACCGTAACAGTGGGCACAAATACCAAAGTCAGTCGCACACGTAATAATTGAGCGTACTTTAACTTGGTCAACTGAGTGCTCTTCTAACACGTCACATAATTTTTCATCAATTAGTGTGTTACGTGGTAGTAATACATCTTCAGTACCTGGAATTAATACGTCTTCACAAACAACACGACCTAGTACACGCTCACGTAATGGTTCAACAACGTCACCACCTTCGATTAGCGGTGTCATGGTTAGACCTTCGTGTGTGCCACAGTCATGCTCAGTTACAACTAAATCTTGTGCAACATCTACTAGACGACGGGTTAAGTAACCAGAGTTCGCTGTCTTAAGTGCGGTATCGGCAAGACCTTTACGAGCACCGTGAGTTGAGATGAAGTACTGAAGTACGTTTAGACCTTCACGGAAGTTCGCAGTGATTGGCGTTTCGATGATTGAACCATCTGGTTTTGCCATTAGACCACGCATACCCGCTAGCTGACGGATCTGAGCAGCACTACCACGAGCACCCGAGTCAGCCATCATGAAGATTGAGTTGAATGAGTCTTGCTCTTCCATCTCACCGTCACGGTTTTCAACGCTTTCTTTCGATAAGTTGTCCATCATTGCTTTCGAAACTTTCTCGTTAGCTGATGACCAGATATCGATTACTTTGTTGTATTTCTCACCCGCAGTTACAAGACCTTGGTCGAACTGCTCTTGGATTTCAGCAACTTCTTCTTCCGCACCGTCGATGATAGTGTACTTCTCATCTGGGATAACCATGTCGTCGATACCAACAGACGCACCCGCGATCATCGCGTAATGGAAACCTGTGTACATGATGTGGTCAGCAAAGATAACTGTCTCTTTCAGACCTAGGTTACGGTATGCATGGTTAATTAAGCGCGAAATTGGCTTTTTACCTAAAGGCTGGTCAATTAACTCGAACGGTAAACCTTCAGGACAGATTTGCCATAAAATAGTACGACCAACAGTTGTGTCTTTTAACGTAGTTTGGGCAACTAACTCACCCGCTTCGTTACGAACGTGCTCAGTGATACGCACTTTGACGCGAGCGTGAAGCTCAGCAACACCTGTACGGTACGCTTTTTCTGCTTCCGCAGCAGACGCGAATACCATACCTTCACCTAAACCGTTAACACGGTCACGCGTTAGGTAGTAAAGACCTAATACAACGTCCTGTGAAGGAACGATGATTGGGTCACCATTCGCTGGTGATAATACATTGTTCGTAGACATCATTAACGCACGCGCTTCTAATTGCGCTTCTAACGTTAACGGTACGTGAACCGCCATTTGGTCACCATCGAAGTCAGCGTTGTATGCCGCACAAACTAATGGGTGTAAATGGATTGCCTTACCTTCGATAAGTACTGGTTCAAACGCTTGGATACCAAGTCTGTGAAGTGTTGGTGCACGGTTAAGCATTACTGGATGTTCACGAATAACTTCGTCTAGTACATCCCATACTTCTGCGCCTTCGCGCTCTACTAATTTCTTAGCCGCTTTAATCGTTGTTGCTAAACCACGTGCTTCTAACTTGCCGTAGATAAATGGCTTGAATAACTCAAGTGCCATTTTCTTCGGAAGACCACATTGGTGTAAACGTAACGTTGGACCTACAGTGATTACAGAACGACCTGAGTAGTCAACACGCTTACCAAGAAGGTTTTGACGGAAACGACCTTGCTTACCTTTGATCATGTCAGCAAGTGATTTCAATGGACGCTTGTTGGAGCCTGTGATTGCACGACCACGACGACCGTTATCTAATAACGCATCAACAGACTCTTGCAGCATACGCTTCTCGTTACGTACGATGATGTCTGGTGCTACTAGGTCAAGAAGACGCTTCAAACGGTTGTTACGGTTGATCACACGACGGTAAAGGTCGTTCAAATCAGACGTTGCAAAACGGCCGCCATCTAGTGGTACTAGTGGGCGTAAATCTGGCGGAAGAATTGGAAGAACAGACATGATCATCCACTCTGGCTTGTTGCCAGACTGAGCGAATGCTTCCATTAACTTCAAGCGCTTAGTGATTTTCTTACGCTTAGTTTCTGAACCGATCTCAGGTAACTCTTCACGCATTTGTGAAATTTCACCTTCTAAATCGATTTGTTGAAGAAGCGCTAATACCGCTTCAGCACCCATTTTCGCGTCGAACTCGTCACCGTGCTCTTCTAATGCGTCTAGGTACTCTTCTTCTGTTAAGATTTGGCTCTTTTCAAGCGTTGTCATACCAGGTTCTGTTACAACGTATGATTCGAAGTAAAGAACACGCTCGATGTCACGTAATGTCATGTCTAAAAGAAGACCGATACGTGATGGTAATGATTTTAAGAACCAGATATGCGCTACTGGGCTTGCTAGTTCGATATGACCCATACGCTCACGACGAACTTTTGTTAATGTAACTTCAACGCCACATTTTTCACAAATTACACCGCGGTGCTTAAGGCGCTTGTACTTACCACAAAGACATTCGTAATCTTTTACTGGGCCGAAAATACGGGCACAGAATAAACCGTCACGCTCTGGCTTGAACGTACGGTAGTTAATTGTTTCAGGCTTTTTTACTTCACCGAATGACCAAGAACGGATCAAGTCTGGTGATGCCAATCCGATGCGAATACCATCGAATTCTTCAGTTTGATTTTGTTGCTTAAGAAACTTAAGTAAATCTTTCACACTCTATCTCCTGTCGGAGTTAACCTTTTTAGAGGGGAGTGACTCCCCTCCTCGTATGCAGACTGCAATGGTTATTTCAGTCCGCTAGTAGCGCTTGGCCAGTTATTCTGCGTCCAACTCAATGTTGATACCTAAAGAGCGGATCTCTTTAAGTAGTACATTGAACGATTCAGGCATACCTGGTTCCATACGGTGATCGCCGTCAACAAGGTTTTTGTACATCTTAGTACGACCGTTAACGTCATCCGATTTAACCGTAAGCATTTCTTGTAGCGTGTAGGCAGCACCGTATGCTTCAAGTGCCCATACCTCCATCTCACCGAAACGCTGACCACCGAACTGAGCTTTACCACCTAGTGGTTGCTGAGTTACTAGTGAGTAAGAACCAGTAGAACGGGCGTGCATCTTGTCATCCACTAAGTGGTTTAGTTTCAGCATGTACATGTAACCTACGGTTACAGGACGCTCAAACTTACGACCAGTACGACCGTCAGTTAGCGTGAATTGGCCGCTTTCTGGCATGTCTGCTAACTTGAATAAGTCTTTAATTTCGCGCTCGCTCGCACCATCGAATACTGGTGTTGCGATTGGTAAACCTTCACGAAGGTTTTGCGCTAGACGCATGACTTCATCATCAGAGAAGTTGTCGATATCTACGTCTTGGCGAGATTCACCTAAGTTGTACACTTCTTTTAAGAAGCTACGTAGTTTCTCAACTTTTTGTTGCGCCTTGATCATGCGATCAATCTTTTCACCAATACCGCGTGCCGCCATACCTAAGTGAGTTTCTAGGATCTGACCGATGTTCATACGCGATGGTACACCTAGTGGGTTAAGCACGATATCAACTGGTACACCGTTCTCGTCGTATGGCATATCTTCTACCGGTACAACGTTTGAGATAACACCCTTGTTACCGTGACGACCCGCCATCTTATCTCCTGGCTGGATGCGACGTTTAACGGCTAAGTAAACCTTAACAATCTTAAGTACGCCCGGCGCTAGGTCATCACCTTGAGTGATTTTACGGCGCTTAGTTTCGTACTTCTTGTCGAATTCCGCTTTGATGGTTTCGTGTTGCTCAGCGATTTGCTCAAGCTCAGATTGCTGACCTTCGTCGCTAAGGTTTTGTACTAACCACTTGTCACGAGACATGCCGTTAAGCTCAGACTCGTTCATGCCAGCAGCTAGTAATAGCTTCTTAGCACGTGCGTAGATGCCGTCTTCTAAAATAGAGAACTCGTCACCTAAGTCTTTCTTAACTTCTTTCAGCTGCATTTCTTCAATTTCTAATGCACGCTTGTCTTTTTCTACACCGTCACGAGTGAAGATTTGTACGTCGATGATAGTACCTGATACTGAGTTAGGTACACGTAAAGAGCTGTCTTTAACGTCAGCTGCTTTCTCACCAAAAATCGCACGTAGAAGTTTTTCTTCTGGCGTTAATTGCGTTTCACCTTTAGGGGTTACTTTACCTACTAAGATGTCGCCGCCTTTTACTTCCGCACCAATGTAAACAACACCAGACTCGTCTAGCTTGCTTAATGCTGATTCACCAACGTTTGGAATATCAGAAGTAATTTCTTCAGAGCCAAGCTTAGTATCACGAGCGATACAGCTTAATTCTTGAATGTGAATTGTCGTGAAACGGTCTTCTTGCGCAACGCGCTCAGAAAGCAACATCGAATCCTCGAAGTTGTAACCATTCCAAGGCATGAATGCCAAACGCATGTTTTGACCAAGTGCTAATTCACCCATGTCTGTTGACGGGCCATCAGCTAACACGTCACCACGTACTACTGGGTCGCCCATATGAACATTAGGACGTTGGTTAATACAGGTGTTTTGGTTAGAACGTGTGTACTTAGTTAAGTTGTAGATGTCGATTCCCGCTTCACCTGGGATCATTTCATCTTCGTTAACTTTTACAACGATACGAGAAGCGTCAACGTAATCGATAACACCACCACGTTTAGCAACGGCTGTTACACCAGAGTCAACCGCTACGATCTTCTCCATACCCGTACCAACTAGTGGCTTGTCCACTTTTAAGGTAGGTACAGCTTGACGTTGCATGTTCGAGCCCATCAAGGCACGGTTAGCATCATCGTGCTCTAGGAATGGAATAAGCGATGCAGCAACAGAAACGATTTGCTGTGGCGATACGTCCATGTACTGAACAGTATCTTTCGACATTAGCGTGAATTCGTTTTTGTGGCGACACGGTACTAAGTCACTGGTTAAACGACCTTCTTCATCACGCTCAGCATTTGCCTGTGCGATTACATAGTTACCTTCTTCAATCGCTGATAGGTAATCTACTTCATCAGTTACTACGCCATCGACAATCTTACGGTATGGTGTTTCTAGGAAACCATAATCGTTAGTGCGCGCGTAACATGATAATGAGTTAATTAGACCGATGTTTGGACCTTCCGGCGTTTCGATAGGACAAACACGACCGTAGTGCGTTGGATGAACGTCACGTACTTCGAAGCCTGCACGCTCACGTGTTAAACCACCTGGGCCTAATGCAGAAATACGACGCTTGTGCGTAACTTCTGATAACGGGTTATTTTGGTCCATGAACTGTGAAAGTTGTGATGAACCGAAGAATTCTTTAACCGCAGCAGAAATAGGCTTAGCGTTGATTAAGTCTTGTGGCATTACCGCGTCTAAATCACCTAGTGATAAACGCTCACGTACTGCACGCTCAACACGTACTAGACCAACACGGAATTGGTTCTCTGCCATTTCACCTACTGAACGGATACGACGGTTACCTAAGTGATCGATATCATCCACTTCACCTTTACCATCGCGAATCGCGATTAAGGTTTTCATTACACGGATAATGTCGTCGTTTGATAACGTGCCTTCACCAGTCGACTCTTCTAGACCAACACGACGGTTGAACTTCATACGACCAACAGTTGATAAGTCGTAACGCTCTAATGAGAAGAATAAGTTTGCGAATAGGCCTTCAGCCGCATCTTTTGTTGGTGGCTCACCAGGACGCATCATGCGGTAGATTTCAACTAACGCTTCTAAACGGTTAGTTGTGCTATCAATACGCACAGTATCTGACATGTACGAACCCACATCGAATTCATTCATGTAAAGTGTATTAAGTTGCTTGTGGCCTGCTTGGCTAAGCGCTGCTAATAGCTCTAGCGTGATCTCAGCATTTGCTTCTGCGATCACTTCGCCAGTTGACTCGTCAACATAGCCTTGTGATAACACTTTACCAACAATGTATTCTGCTGGTACTTCAAGCTCAGTGACATTTTCTTTGCTTAAGGTACGGATGTGACGCGCAGTAATGCGACGACCTTGTTCAACAAGTACATCACCGTTTGGTAATTTCACGTCAAATGTTGCAGTTTCACCACGTAAACGCTCAGGCACAAGTTCCATGATTAACTTGTCGCCTTTGATTTCGTAAGACGTTGTGTCGTAGAACATCGCTAGAATTTCTTCTGTCGAGTATTCTAATGCACGTAAAATAATCGATGCAGGTAACTTACGACGACGGTCAATACGAACGAATAAGTTGTCTTTCGGATCGAACTCAAAGTCTAACCAAGAACCACGGTAAGGGATTACACGTGCGTTGTATAACACTTTACCTGAAGAGTGAGTTTTACCTTTATCGTGATCGAAGAATACACCAGGTGAACGGTGTAACTGAGACACGATTACACGCTCTGTACCATTAATAACGAACGTACCGTTCTCTGTCATTAATGGGATTTCGCCCATGTAAACTTCTTGCTCTTTGATATCTTTTACGGTGCCAGCTGGTGCTTCTTTATCGTAAATTACCAAACGTAATTTTACGCGTAGCGGCGCTGAGTAAGTAACACCACGGATTTGACATTCTTTAACGTCAAATAATGGCTCACCTAAACGGTAGCTAACGTATTGTAATTCTGAACTACCAGAATATGCTTTGATCGGGAAAATTGAACGAAATGCGGCTTCTAAGCCGGTTTCGCCAGTAGGGTCAATATCAATGAACTTACGGAAAGATTCGAGTTGGATGGACAACAGGAATGGATAATCCATAACCTGTGCACTTTTACCAAAGTCCTTTCTAATTCGTTTCTTTTCAGAGTAGGAGTATCCCATGGGGTTCCTCAGCTAGCTGGGTTGTACCGAATCCACTTTAACTTTGTCGACAAAAGCTAAAGCGGGCTTTTTGCTATGACATTAAATGCCAAGTTGATTAGGCACTTGCCTGAGGTTTATGGCAAATACTCAATCAACTTGGCTTAAGTCTAAATTTTTAGTTGTAGTGTAGGTTATAAATTAAGCTAACCTACAATACTGCACTGTTTCGCTTAGAAAAAAAACCTTTGTGATAAGGCTTTTCAAATTTTAGCGTTATTTAGCGCAAAAAGGCCGGTGACGTTTAAATCACCAGCCATTGCCTGATTAGGCAGCTAATCTGTCAGATGACAGATTACTTGATAACAACAGTAGCGCCTGCTTCTTCAAGTTCAGCTTTAAGAGCTTCAGCTTCTGCCTTCTCAACACCTTCTTTAAGAGCTTTAGGAGCTGATTCAACAACTTCTTTCGCTTCTTTAAGGCCAAGACCTGTAGCACCACGAACAGCTTTGATTACAGCAACTTTGTTGCCACCGAAGCTTTCTAGGATTACGTCGAATTCAGTTTGCTCAGCAGCAGCAGCGCCTGCATCACCACCAGCAGCAACAACAGCAGCTGCAGCAGTTACGCCGAACTTCTCTTCCATTGCTTCTACTAATTCAACAACTTCCATTACTGACATTTCAGCAATAGCGTTTAGGATATCGTCTTTAGAAATAGACATAATTCAATTTCCTACAAATAAAACAGTTTAAAACTGTTTGATAAATAACTATTAAAACAAAAACCGCGTATGTGTAATGTAAAATTACGCAGCTTCTGACTCTTTCTGATCGCGAACTGCTGCAATTGTACGAACAAGTTTGCCTGCAGATGCTTCTTTCATTGCGCTCATTAACTTAGCGATAGCTTCGTCGTATGTAGGTAACTTAGCTAACATAGCTACGTCTACTACATCACCTTCGTACGCTGCAGTTTTTAATTCAAAGATTTCGTTTTCTTTGGCGAAATCAGAGAAAATACGTGCAGCAGCACCTGGGTGCTCGCTAGAGAATGCGATTAGTGAAGGACCAACGAATGAATCTTTCAAACACTCGAATGGAGTACCTTCTACTGCGCGACGTGCTAGGGTGTTACGAACAACTTTCATCCATACACCGTTTTCACGTGCTTGCTTACGCAATGCAGTAATCGCTTCAACTGTTACACCGCGAGAATCGGCAACAACAGCTGACTGAGCGCCAGCGGCAGCTTCTTGAACTTCAGCAACAATTGCTTTTTTGTCATCAAGATTGATAGCCATTGGCTTTACTCCTGGTTCACCGGTTAAACCGGTAATTCATATCCCCTAAACCAATTAGTCATGCTATTACACAGACCAATCCGTCTAGGCCATTACGGCGAGGACCAGAAATTTAAGGAAATTTCACGGTAATCACCATCTACGCAGGCATTAATTAAGAATACGTAAGCCAGTTTAATACTCAGTATTTAACCGTTTTACTACTCACCTACGGTCTTTGACGGGACTGTTTGATTTAACCGACTCAACCCGTTTAAACGAGTTAATTTGGATAAGTCGCCCAGCTCCTACCAAAATAAAGGGGCAAAATTATAGTTCAATAATTCACCCCTGTAAAGTTTCTACTCGAGAAGATTAGAAGTTTAGTGAACCTTGTTCAACTGAAACGCCAGCACCCATAGTAGTAGATACTGAAATCTTCTTGATGAATTGACCTTTAGCGTTTGCTGGCTTAGCTTTCTTAAGCGCTTCCAACAATGCTTCTAAGTTCTCTTGTAACTTAGCATCTTCGAAATCAACCTTACCGATAGTTGTATGGATGATGCCGTTTTTGTCGTTACGGTAACGGATTTGACCAGCTTTTGCGTTGTTAACCGCAGCAACTACGTCAGGAGTTACAGTACCAACTTTCGGGTTAGGCATAAGGCCACGTGGACCTAAGATTTGACCTAACTGGCCAACTACGCGCATTGCATCAGGAGTTGCAATTACTACGTCGAAGTCCATTTGACCTGCTTTAACTTGCTCAGCAAGGTCTTCCATACCAACTACGTCAGCACCAGCTTCTTTCGCTTTGTCTGCGTTTGCACCTTGAGTGAAAACAGCAACGCGAACAGAACGACCAGTACCGTGTGGTAATACTGTAGCACCACGAACGTTTTGGTCTGACTTACGAGCATCGATGCCAAGGTTTACAGCAACGTCTACACTTTCGTTGAACTTAGCAGTAGCAAGTTCTTTAAGAAGAGTGATAGCTTCGTTGATTTCGTAATCTTTTAATACGTCTACTTTTTCACGGATAAGACGAGCGCGCTTTGATAATTTAGCCATTCGATTAACCCTCTACCACTAAGCCCATTGCACGAGCAGAACCCGCGATAGTACGTACAGCTGCGTCCATGTCGCCTGCTGTAAGATCTGGTTCTTTCATCTTAACGATTTCTTCAAGTTGAGCACGTGTAACAGTACCCACTTTTTCAGTGTTAGGACGACCTGAACCTGACTTGATACCAGCAGCTTTCTTAAGTAAGTAAGATGCAGGTGGAGTCTTAGTTTCGAACGTGAAAGAACGGTCATTGTATACAGTAATTACTACTGGAACTGGAGCGCCTTTGTCTAAAGAATCTGTTTTTGCGTTGAACGCTTTACAGAATTCCATGATGTTCACACCGTGTTGACCAAGAGCTGGACCAACTGGTGGTGACGGGTTAGCTGCACCAGCAGCTACTTGTAGCTTGATTAAAGCTTGGACTTTTTTAGCCATCTTTAAAAATACCTTTGTTATGGGTGGTTATCGCTAGTTCTTTCGAACACAACACATAGGAAATGTGTTAGCTCCCCGGTTAATAAATTCGCGTTTTTAGAACAAATTTTCATTCGCTCAAATAAAAACGGCAGCGGATTATAAATTAATCAACGCTGCCGTTTCAAGATCTTTTTCTATGCTTATCGCAAAGAGCTATAAAATATGATTATTCGCTCTTCTCAACTTGGCCGAATTCCAAATCAACTGGTGTTGAACGACCAAAGATAAGTACCGATACCTTGATGCGGTTCTTCTCGTAGTCAAGCTCTTCAACCACACCGTTAAAGTCAGCAAATGGACCATCGATAACACGAACCACTTCACCCACTTCAAACAATGTTTTCGGCTTAGGTGCATCTGTTTCTTCAAGACGCTGTAAAATGCGATCTGCTTCTTTTTTGGTGATTGGCATTGGGCGATCTGAAGTACCGCCGATAAAACCCAGTACACGTGGTACAGATTTCACTAAGTGCCACGCTTCTTCATCCATCGCCATTTCAACTAGAACATAGCCAGGGAAGAATTTACGTGCTGACTTACGCTTTTGACCAGCGCGCATTTCCACAACTTCTTCGGTAGGTACTAATACTTGACCGAATTTATCTTCTAAGCCGTGAATTTCAATGTGCTCTAAAAGTGTTTTTTGAACACGCGCTTCATAGCCTGAAAACGCTTGTACAACATACCAACGTAGTTTTGGTTTGTTTTCGCCAGTTACGCTTTCAGTTAACGTTTCTTCAGACATTCTCTATACCTGTAAACCAGTGATGAAACCTACTACCCAGAACAATACTGAGTCTAGACCCCATAACAATAATGACATAATAAGGGTAGCAACTAATACGATGCCTGTTGTTTGCACGGCTTCTTGACGTGTTGGCCAAACAACTTTGCGTACTTCCGTACGAGACTCTTTGGCAAAGGCAACAAAAGTGCGACCTTTTTCGGTTTGCATGGCAACTAGACCGGCAACAATAATCGCTGCAACAACGCCAATTGCGCGGAACAGAACTGACTGCTCAGCAAAGTAAAAGTTACCGACAACGGCACCACCTAATAGCAGGAAGATTACGCCCCACTTTACTCCATCAAGAGAACCAGTTTCTTGGTTTTCTGCACTTGCATTCATAAATTCGACCTGTATTTTCCGTCTAGCTAGACAAACCAACCTTTGCAAAAGCAAAGGCTACAGTACAACCGTTGTACTTAAATTTGGCAGGGGTAGAGAGATTCGAACTCCCAACCGTCGGTTTTGGAGACCGCTGTTCTACCAATTGGAACTATACCCCTTCGTCTTTTAACGAACCTCATCTAGAAGTTCTCAACCAAAATTTGGTTACACTTGTCGGGTGATTCTTAGTTTGTTTGGGAAAAATTAAGACTAACACGAGAAGTGAAGCGACATTATACTGAGTCAAGTATTTTACTCAAGTGATATTTGCCCAATGCCAATGCTTAATTTGAGAATAAAATATCGCTTCAATAACATCGAGATCTTGATAATCCGTTAATTGCCCACACTTTCAAGACCATAATGACTAATTCTATTGATATACCGTGCTCATATTAGATAACACCTTATATTTCGCTCAAGGTACCACTCGAAAGTGCTATTTGCATCCTCGCAACCCTGATCTATGTGTGAAAATTCCATTGCAAAATCAACTAAAAAGGCAACGAGGAATATTGCGCAGTATTGAACGTGAAAATACTTACTACAAAAAATTAATCAAAAATAACATCTCATGGTCGCATTTATGCCAGTACCACGGTGATGTTCAAACCAATTTAGGCACAGGTAGTATTTACCAAGTGATTCGTGATACCGATGGTGAAATTGCAAGTAACTTAGAACACTACCTACAGCAGAAAAACTTTATTTACCGCTATCAAAATCAGCTAATAATCGCACTAAGAGCATTATTCGCTTACATGGTAGACAACAGAATAGTGACAACATCACTATTGCCCCGAAACATTGTGCTTACCGGAGCGCCAGACAACTTTAAATTAACCATAATCGACGACATAGGTAACTCGGAATGGGTTAAAGTTTCAGAACTAACAACCGCATTAACCATAAGAAAAATCAGACGTAAATGGCATAAAATGCTCACTAATATGCAAGCAAAATACGAAGGCCTTACTGAATCCCTAATTGATGATGTTTTAAATACCTAATCGTAAGAAAATAACGAAAGCTAAATTGTATTTACGCTCTACATTCACTAATCGGAAAACAAGGTTAGCACTTGCTAGCCATCTAGCAAGCAATTGCGAAGCCAAAAAGGTTTATCTCTAAACCAAAGCGTCATCACCCATTTTTCACCCGACTCAACAGGAGCACCGCGATGAATGCTTTGTACCGCTCGTTCACCGTTATCATCAACATTACTAAAAGCAATGATTTGTCCTGTTATGGGTGATAACGACAGTTGAGGAACTTTAAACTCAGTTTGACCGCCAGCGAAATCTTCATTCATGTTTAATATGCCCGTTGTTACACGTTGGCCAAACTGGGTAATTTGCTGCTGGATGTTATTGTTATGAGGGTAAATATGATCATAATGCCAATGATAATATTGGCCCGGTAAATAACGTAAGATAACTGGCGGCTCGGCATAACGAATGTCTGTACCAACCATGTTCGCAGTTAGGCGCTCCATGATCGCTAACTCAAGCGATACATTAGGTAATGGTGTATAAAAATTACTGTTATTGCGAATAGACGCATCTTTGCTACCAGCGCCCTGAGCACCAAATAAAGTAACATCTTTTAACTGTGGCGTGACTTGCTGACGAACATTGTTAAACAAACTCTCAGGGAGCTTTGATATCGCAGTAGCCGCAATATTATCGTGACAGCTCTTTTCCCCCTGCCAGTTCACAATTGCGCTGACATAGCCCAGCGTTCGATAAAGTATATTAAGGTCTATTGATTCAGTTGATACTGAGTTGTCGAGTAATACATCGTCTACAGATTTTGGGTCAACAGATTCAGGAGCATTATCACCAAACAAACTAGCAAGCTGCTCAAGGGAGATCAGCTGCCACTTAAGTGCGAATGCACAAGCCAACACTTGCTCTTCAAATAATGCAGGACTTCTAACGGTATGAACAAACCATTCTAAGGAAAATTGCTGATCGCGATTGGCGATAGCGAGCACGGTTTTCTTTTGCAAGTAACCGGCATTCTTTTCTTCTAAACATTCTAATAAGCGCATAGCTGGCAAGCTTAAAGGAATTTCAGCAAGATAAACACCTAAAGATGATACTTAGATGATTAAGCTCAAGCTGTCGCTACCACCATATTCTCAAACCGACAAAGTCATATCACCTCTGCCAAATATTGTCGGCACAACTTTACCACACTCCCAAACGCAAAGAAGGTCGCTTTCGCGACCTTCTTAGTTGTGTATTCTAGAATCTATCGATATTAGTCGATGCGTCTCTTAGATATAGCGATACAACACCGGCACCTAGCATCAGCGTATTATTTCAGCCGCTTTAAATAGCACCACAATTTACTAAACCCTAAACGTAAAAAAGGCCGCTATCGCGACCTTCTCAACGTGTATTCTAGCATCTATCGATATTAGTCGATGCGTCTCTTAGGTGTAGCGATACAACGCCAGCACCTAGCATCAGCGTATTATTTCAGCCGCTTTCAATAGCACCACAATTTACTAAACCCTAAACGCAAAAAAGGCCGCTCTCACGACTTTCTCAACGTGTATTCTAGCATCTATCGAGTTTAGTCGATGCGTCTCTTAGGTGTAGCGATACAACGCCAGCACCTAGCATCAGCGTATTATTTCAGCCGCTTTAAATAGCACCACAATTTACTAAACCCCAAACGCAAAAAAGGCCGCTTTCGCGACCTTCTTCGTTGTGTATTCTAGAATCTATCGATATTAGTCGATGATTTTAGATACAACACCAGCACCTACTGTGCGGCCACCTTCACGGATAGCGAAGCGTAAACCTTCGTCCATCGCGATTGGGTTGATTAGCTCAACAACAAACTTAAGGTTGTCGCCAGGCATTACCATTTCTACACCTTCTGGAAGCTCTACAGCACCAGTGATGTCAGTTGTACGGAAGTAGAACTGTGGACGGTAGCCTTTGAAGAATGGCGTGTGACGGCCACCTTCGTCTTTAGTAAGAACGTATACTTCAGACTCGAACTTAGTGTGTGGAGTGATTGAACCAGGCTTAGCTAGTACTTGACCACGTTGTACTTCGTCACGCTTAGTACCACGAAGAAGAACACCACAGTTCTCACCCGCACGACCTTCGTCTAGAAGCTTACGGAACATTTCAACACCAGTACAAGTAGTTGTTGTAGTTTCTTTGATACCTACGATTTCTACGTCGTCACCTACTGTGATGATACCACGCTCAACACGACCTGTTACTACAGTACCACGACCTTGGATTGAGAATACGTCTTCGATTGGTAAGATGAAGTCACCGTCGATTGCACGCTCTGGCTCTGGAATGTAAGTGTCTAACTGGTTAGCAAGCTCAAGGATTTTCTCTTCCCATTGTGCTTCACCGTTAAGTGCGCCTAATGCAGAACCTTGGATTACTGGTAAGTCGTCACCTGGGAAGTCGTATTCTGAAAGAAGTTCACGAACTTCCATCTCTACAAGCTCAAGTAACTCTTCGTCGTCTACCATGTCACACTTGTTTAAGAATACGATGATGTAAGGTACACCTACTTGGCGAGAAAGAAGGATGTGCTCACGTGTTTGTGGCATAGGACCATCAGTCGCAGCACATACTAAGATTGCGCCGTCCATTTGTGCAGCACCAGTGATCATGTTTTTAACATAATCGGCGTGACCTGGACAGTCTACGTGTGCATAGTGACGTGTTTCTGTATCGTACTCGATGTGAGAAGTATTGATTGTAATACCACGCTCACGCTCTTCTGGAGCGTTATCGATTTGAGCGAAATCACGAACTTCACCACCGTGAGTTTTTGTTAATACTGCAGAGATAGCAGCTGTTAAAGTAGTTTTACCGTGGTCAACGTGTCCGATAGTACCAACGTTTACGTGCGGTTTCGAACGTTCAAATTTTTCTTTAGCCACTTTTAAATACCTCAAGGTAAATTAAGTTATAAATGAATTTAAAAGATAGCGAGGGAATAGAGGATCTAAGAACTGGTGCTAATAGGCAGATTCGAACTGCCGACCTCACCCTTACCAAGGGTGCGCTCTACCAACTGAGCTATATCAGCACACACATACTTACAAAGATGGAGCGGGTGGCGGGAATCGAACCCGCTTCATTAGCTTGGAAGGCTAAGGTAATAGCCAGTATACGACACCCGCTTACTATAACCAGACTATCTCTGCAAAAAATGGTGGAGGGAGGTGGATTCGAACCACCGAAGGCGGAGCCGTCAGATTTACAGTCTGATCCCTTTGGCCACTCGGGAACCCCTCCAATAATCTTTTACTTTCTTCTTGCTGGCAAGAAGAAAATTAATGGTGCCGACTGCCGGAGTCGAACTGGCGACCTACTGATTACAAGTCAGTTGCTCTACCAACTGAGCTAAGTCGGCACTACATTAAGTGGTGCGCATTCTAGTGTAATGTTTTTGTGCTTGCAATAGCTGTTTTTAAAAAACTTACGATTTTGGTTTGTTTGCTGCTTTTTTACGCGAAAGCTCTTACTAATAAACATCTAGCTACACTAAACCAGCGATAACAGTGTAAAGTTTAATCGCTTTGCCTGTTATTCACTATCTGTTAAATAGCAACTTAAACCTTCAAAGACTAACAAAGGCAGGTAGCTAGTCGGAATATGCTGTGCTGCTAACATTTCAGCTAATCGCCGACCATTACCACCTGTCATAATGACTTGTTCAATGACAGCATCTTGCTGCTCAGCAAGCAGGATTGCCTGTTGAATCAATCCCAATGTTGATGCCCATGCTGCTTGCGCCAAATTGTCATTGGTATTTTGGCCAAACGCTAGCTTTTCAGTATTTAATTGTTCACCTTGTACATTCGCAGTATTAGCTTGAATACTGGTAAACAAAGTCTCGATACCTGCCAGAATCCAGCCCCCTTGGTGCTGCCCTGCCTTATCTAAGTAATCAATAGTGGTTGCTGTACCAGCATCAGCAATAATGCAATTTTGATTAGGAAAGCGTTTATGGGCGCCAAGTACTGCTAGCCAGCGATCTACACCCAGTTGCCGATGATTGTCATAACCATTAACGACACCAAAAGCTTGTACTGGTGAAGTAACTTGCAAACAAGGAATACGATTTTGCTCTGCCCACCGAGTTAACAGGCTTGAGAAGCCTTCCTGAGCCACACTGGCAAAGACGATTTGCTTTACATCAAGCCAATGTTGGCTAAACCACTGCGCTGATAAGCCTTGATTATCGCAGTAACTTACAGGTTGCAATTCTCCATTAATGACAAAGCAGTACTTGGTACGGGTATTACCGATATCAATTAGAAGCTGCTGAGCATTAGCCTGCTTAGCAATAGATTTATGACTCAAAGCTATTGCCTCGCAAACTCACTTCACCACCATACACAGGTTTTACTTGGCCATTTTGTTCAAACAACAGTGCCCCTTGAGCATTCACACCACGGCAAATACCCTGTTGCTCTTTATCACCTGTGATCAAACGCACAGGCTGATTTAAAAATAAATCCTGTCGATGCCAGTCAGCCAACATAGCATCTATGCCTTGCGTCTCTTGTTGAGCCAATCGTTGGTTTAACGCAACAATTATGGCAACCGCTAATTGGTTTCGGTCGATTTGCGATTCAGTTGATTGAGGTAAATGACGCTGCAGATCTGTCCAAGGCTGGTTAATTTCATTTGCGGCTTGCTCTGGCATATTGAGATTTAAGCCAATGCCTATCACGCTATGACAAGCACCACTCGCCTGCCCTTCTAGATCAATTAAAATACCAGCGAGTTTCACACCATCTAGATAAACATCATTTGGCCACTTTAATTGCACTTGGACATCGTAAAGCGTGCTAATTGCGTCACTAATAGCAAGCGCAGTGAGTAAACTTAGGCCCATAGCAGACGACATACCATCCGCTAAATAACGATAGTAAGACAGGTATAAGTGTGAGCCAAACGGTGAAATCCATTGACGACCACGACGACCACGCCCCTGACTTTGGTATTCGGCAATACAAACCTGCCCGGGCTCTACTTGGTTGGGTAACTTACGCAGCAAATAATCATTGGTCGAGTCTATAAGGGTATGAACTTCTACACTATTGGTTGCTGAAAGCTGCCCAAGCGCATCGCTAATTGATACCTTATCCAATAAGACGAGTGGTTTCGCTAACTGATAACCTTTGCCACGCACTTTAAAAATATCTAACCCCATTTGTTGCAGCACAGTCACTTGCTTAGAAATAGCCGCGCGTGAGACGCTAAGCTCATCGGCAATGTCTTGACCAGAGACAAATTTACCGCTGGCAAGTGCTTTGATTAGTTTTTCTCGAACAGATTTAGACATTAGCTGACACTATCAGTAAGTGAACACTCACCGCCTTTACCGATCAGTCTAACTTCAGGCTCTAGTTGCACAGCAAATTTTGCGAAGACTTTAGCAATCACCAGTTGCGCTAGCTGCGCTATATCTTCACCTGATGCTTGACCAAAATTAACGAGTACCAAAGCTTGTTTTTCATGTACCCCTGCATCACCTGCTCGGTAACCTTTTAAGCCAACCTTTTCTATCAGCCAGCCAGCCGCGAGCTTTACTCGATGATTAGGCTGCGGATAAAAAGGCATACCAGGGTAATCTTGCCGTAACTGTTCAAAATGCTCGGTATCAACTATGGGATTCTTAAAGAAGCTACCGGTGTTTGGTAATTCAATAGGGTTAGGCAGCTTGCTATTTCGAATGTCAATTACCTTAGCCATAACCGTCTTAGCGTCGACATTTTCAGGTAATGTATTTAATCCGGCGTAAGAGAGCACTGGTTGCCAGTTTTTCGGTAATGCTAGCGTGACTGACGCTATAATACCCTTTCCTTTAAGCGCATGTTTGAAAACACTGTCTCGGTAACCAAATAGGCACTCGGCTGCCGATAGTGTTTGAAGCTGTTTCGTTGCAAAATCAAACCAAGTTACACTATGGCAGAAATTAGCTAACTCAACCCCATAAGCACCAATATTTTGTACAGGTGCTGCACCGATACTGCCAGGAATAAGCGCTAAGTTTTCTAACCCTGGCATACCTTGGATTACTGTGTATTCGACCAACTCATGCCAGTTTTCACCCGCACCAATGTTTAGCACAAACTTGTCTTGCTGCTCAGTCACCTCAATACCTTTTAGCATTGGTTTTAACAGGGTTGGCGTGTTTGATTCGACAAATAAAGTATTACTGCCCTCGCCCAAAATATAAAAGGGTTCATCAGGGATAGTCAATTCAGCTAGCTCAGCCAGCGAGCTAATTTCGATTAATTTAGAGCAATGGCTATCTATTGCCATACTGTTGAGGTGCCGGACACTGCCAGCAAGCAGGTTTTGCATAAAGTGAAAGCTTCGTAATGTCGTGTTTTGAACCGATTTTGATGCCTATCCAAACTAGTGTGCGAAATACTATGCAAGCTCGGTTAAATATTAAGAACAGGTTATGCCTGTTTACGTACCGGTAATTTTATTATGTTAGCACGCTCATTGTAATACTTATTCTGATAGCGGGAAGTGTCTATGCTCTCACTTTGGTTGATCACTATCCCCTCAATGGGTGCTTTCACTTGGTTAAGCATTCTTAACCCAGAAGTAATTTGTTCTCGTTTAGTTTTAGTACCATGCACCACATAAAGCACACTTTCCACCAAACGAGAGATAATCACCGCATCGCTCACTGCATTAACCGGTGGTGTCTCGATAATAATGCGATCGTAGAAATTACCAAACACTTTGATCAGCATATCAAAGCGCTTCATCGATAAAAATGCTAATGGGTTAGCAGGTGAGATACCTGAGGTTAGAATATCTAATTTGGCATGTTTGTCTCTGACAATACACTCATTTATCTGGTGCGTTTTCGCCAATAAGTTTGATAAGCCGGGGCGGAACGGATCTAAGTTAAGGTTTTTAGCTACCGTTGGGTGACGCATGTCCGCTTCTATCAGTAACACTTTTTCCATTTCGCTGTAAGAACGCGCAAGATGTAATGCCACGGTGGACTTCCCTTCATTCGGCACAGAAGATGTAACGGCAATCACCTTAGGTGGTTTTTTCTCGCTGTTAAACAATAACGAGGTGCGCAAAGTACGAACCGCCTCGACAAAGCGGTTGTCAGTAATGTACTTATCCTCACCTTTAGTTGTGCGTTGCTTAAACCGAGGCAGTACAGCCAACACAGGTGCTTCATTAAAGCTTTCAAGCTTGCGCCTAGAATTTAGGGTATCAACCAATAACTCTCTCATCACAATGTAAATAGAAATAGCAATAAACGAGAGCACAAAGCTGATCGCGACAAATAACGACTTGCGTGGTGAGAATGGTGACTTTGGAATAATGGCTTTATCCAGAAAACGCACGTAAAACGTTGCTGTGTAGTTGCCCATTGCGTCTGTTTCTTTTAAACGCACAAGGTAACTACTATACAATTCTTTATTCGTTTCTACTTCACGCTGGAGTTGAGAGAATTGATTTTTTAGTCGGCTCAAACGAAGAAAGTCAGACTTGGCTTTCGCTAAACGCTGCTTAGTCGCCTTAACCTTTTCAATAGTCGTTAGATAATCTTTTTCTATTGACTGTACTCGTGTATTAATCTGCTCACGAATTCTTAATTGTAGTGTTGTTAATTCGGTATCTACCGCAATGCGTTTAGGATGCTTAGGACCATAGCGGCGCGACAACTCAGACAATTTTCGACTAACACGCTCTTCATTGCTTTTGAGCTGCAAGTAGGTGCTATTAGTATTAATCTCTTTAAGACCAGCTAGCTTTTCTGGTTCATTGATATGCTTTTCAATGAATAGGTGCGTCACCTTCAAATCATCAAGTGCTTTCTCAGCCGCTATACTCTCCGCGGTTAAGGCGCCAATTTCATCACTTACTAGGCCTGAAATACCATTAACATCGACCAAACCTTCTGCTTCTATAAAGTTCTGTAAAGCAAGCTCAGAAGATTCTAGCTTTTTCCCTAGCTCTTCAAGTTGGTCAACAAGCCATTGCGAGGTATTTTCTTTAGTCGAGCTGTGTATCTCGTCTTGATACTCTAAATATGTTTGGCCGACCTGATTCGCCACCTGCATGGACAGCTCGGGGTAATAGGACTTGAAGGTTATTTTCACTAACTCTGTCGATGCGATTGGGCTAATTGTCAGTTGCGTTCGAAAACGATCAACCACATCAGGCAGGGCTGGTATAGGTAACTTGCTAATATCTTGCTTAAGAAATGGCAGCTTCTCATTAAATTTATTCACCCTAAATTCGGGGTGCTGCATTAAGTTGAGTTCTGAGACAACACGTTCCGCAAACTTTCGAGAACGCAGTATTTCATATTGAGTCTTAATGAGCTCGTCAGACGCATTAGTACTATTAAAGGCTTCGTTAATGGATAACGTATTCGCAGCTAAACTACTACCTATTTGTAAAATAGCACTGCTTTGATATTTAGGCTTTAATATACTGGCGTAAAAAGCAACAATCAGTGTGATTAATAAGGTAAGCGACAGTATTTGCCAACGGCGATTCCAAAGTGGACTTAGCAACTCTTTAAGCGATACGTCATCATCACTAAAAGCATATGTTTGGGCAGTACTGTCTATATTGCTCAAAAGAAACTCTGCTCTATTTTAATGATATCATCAGGCAACACTATGGTCGCGATATCAGCGGTTATTGTTATTGTTTTTCCGTCAACTTCTCGCGTAATCTGCCATGCAGATTTTGATGCTCTAGCACTTAAGCCTCCAGCAAGTGCCAACGCTTTATCCAATCTTAAATCGTCTTGATATGCATACCCACCAGGGCGCTTAACTTCTCCGTGAATAAAGAAGGGGCGATATTCAACTATCGATACTGATACCTGCGGGTGAATTAAGTAATCCCCCTTTAAGCCGTCCGTTATTCTTTTTTCGAGCGCTTCAGGCGTTATACCCAACACGTTAATATCATCCAAAAATGGAAATGATACAAGCCCAGATTTATTCACCTTAACCTCAGTACGCAGGTCAGGCTCATCATATACGGTAATAAGAATTTTATCTCCGGCTCCTAACTCATAATTAAATGAGCTAGCAACCGCAGTATACATAAAAACCGTACTCAACAACAAAATCAGTATATTTTTTAGTCGCATAAGTATTAAAGATCGTATTTCAAACTTACACCGAATTGTTGACGATCGTAATCAAAAGGAGAAAAGTCGCTATTACTTTCTATATATTGATATCGACCAACTATTGTAAAACTTGAATTGAGTTGATAGCTCACACTTGAACTAAGCTGTAGCTCTTTATCTAATCTGCTTGCGTCGCGTAGCAAAGTATCTTTACGCTCAAATTGAACTAACGTATTAAATTGCCAACGCTCATTAAATAAGTAGGTTAAGCTAGCTTGGTATGTGTCAGTTATCTTTGCTTCACTTTCTTGCTCGTTTTCTACCTCTGACTTCCTAGCTGTTATTAAAGATAAACGAAAACGCTCAGTCGGCCTCCAGTGATAACTACCTTGCCAAGCAAAATCCTGTTCTTTTCTATCAAGGTTCTCAAAATCTACGGCTTGGTAGCCAAGCAAAATAGCTAAGCTACTAGCTTGGTTTGGTGTCCATTTTACGCCTAGTAAAGCTCTAGCCTCAGTTCTATCTGAAGCTCTACTATTATCATAAGCAAAGTCATTGAAGCCTAAATCAAAGGCCAAATACGATTTACCAGTGATAAGGTAGTCAAGATCTAGTTGAGTAAATAGTCGCTGATAATCATAAATATTAGTCACAGCTCTTCTCGTTGAATATTCACTTTGCTCTGAGCCAATAGTCGCGTTCAAACGACTAATGCTATTTAGATTACCAATTTGATAGCCAAGATTAACTAACGTATTTTCTTTACTATCCCCTTTGCTGAAAGTATTTGCTATACCTCTCGAAAGACCTGTTCCTCGATATTCATAACGCTTATCAAACGATGAGGAAATAAACAGTCGATGTGCTGGCATCAGGCGATAAAAATATTTGCCTAGCAATGCCACGTCAGTGTGATCGTCTTCGTCAAAATTATCAAAAACCTTGGCATCGATATTGGCATAGCTTTGCAGCAAATGGTTATCATCATGAAATTGAGCAAAACCATGGGCACTTAACGCATATGCTGTCGTCGATTGCTTATCTTGTTTTTGATTAAGGAAGTTATCGATATGATCAGTTTCAAGCTCAAGCTCGATATCTAATTGATTACCCTCTACGAAGGGAAAGTTAAAATTAGAATCTGTGCGTTTGACGCTCTCTGCAGAAGCAGGAAAAGAAGCTAGTAAAGATATAGCTAAAAATGAATATAAGTACTGCATAATTTATTTTTTATTTTCATTATGCGTTAATGGCTTGTTAAATGAAATGCTTTTCTAATCCGTATTTAGCTCCTCCTAGTCAATTATACTTATGTACCAATTACTCTGTTTACTCTTTGCTCAGAGGCTAAATATCTAAGTTCGCTGTGCTCTTAGCTAAAAGGCCCAAAACGGCATGGATAAGCTGGCCTATAGTAGACAAGAGATCTCAATATCTGTCATTTCGGTCTTTTCTAATTCATGAGAACATACTTTATATAGATGTTCGAAGAGTGCTGTGGTGGAGCTAAAAGGTTAATATCACTGAGCGATGCTGCAGTGAAATTTTAAAGACTATAGATGCAAAAAACCCGCAGCGTTAGCTACGGGTTTCTCTTAATTAAGTGCCTAGCGATGACCTACTCTCACATGGGACCTCCCACACTACCATCGGCGCAGTTGCATTTCACTTCTGAGTTCGGCATGGGGTCAGGTGGTTCTACAACGCTATTGTCGCTAGGCGAAAAAAGTTACAATTTGGAAATCAATATATATCGTTATTCAGCATACTGAGTACGTGACTCATATTTTATGACTTGTCAGTCTTACAAAACCATTTGGGTGTTGTATGGTTAAGCCTCACGGGCAATTAGTATCAGTTAGCTCAAGGCCTCACAACCCTTACACACCTGACCTATCAACGTCGTAGTCTCCAACGACCCTTTAGGGACCTTAAAGGCCCAGTGAGAACTCATCTCAAAGCCTGCTTCCCGCTTAGATGCTTTCAGCGGTTATCAGTTCCGAACGTAGCTACCCGGCAATGCTTCTGGCGAAACAA